>NZ_JBYLRU010000001.1:0-1778341 GCF_057772545.1 Exiguobacterium sp. E17S | reverse complement strand
TACGTGTTACTCACCCGTCCGCCGCTCATTCCACTGCCTTCCCTCCGAAGAGTTCCGTCAGTTTCCTGCGCTCGACTTGCATGTATTAGGCACGCCGCCAGCGTTCGTCCTGAGCCAGGATCAAACTCTCCATGAAGTGTTTGACTTGCTCGTTGTTGTGACCGAAGTCACGATTGACGAAGCTTGCGCTTCATTCGTTTTTGTATTCCGTAGAATACGATTTTTGCCTCATCGTTCAGTTTTCAAAGTTCGTCATTGTTTGTTTTGAAAATGGTGGGCCTAAGTGGACTCGAACCACCGACCTCACGCTTATCAGGCGTGCGCTCTAACCAGCTGAGCTATAGGCCCGTCAAAGCAAACAAAATATGGTGCACCTGAGAGATTCGAACTCCCGACCCCTTGATTCGTAGTCAAGTACTCTATCCAGCTGAGCTAAGGGTGCGATATGGTGCGGTCGAGAGGACTTGAACCTCCACGATGTTGCCACCACTAGGCCCTCAACCTAGCGCGTCTACCGATTCCGCCACGACCGCAAATATGAAATTAAAAATGGTGTGTCATGCAGGATTCGAACCTGCGACCCTCTGATTAAAAGTCAGATGCTCTACCAACTGAGCTAATGACACATAAAAACTGGGCTGGAAGGGATCGAACCTTCGCGTGCTGGAATCAAAATCCAGTGCCTTACCACTTGGCTACAGCCCAAAAATGGCGGTCCTGACGGGATTCGAACCCGCGATCTCCTGCGTGACAGGCAGGCATGTTAACCGCTACACCACAGGACCGCAATTTGAAGTTGTAAACAACTCTTTAAAAAGAAATGGTGGAGGATGACGGGATCGAACCGCCGACCCCCTGCTTGTAAGGCAGGTGCTCTCCCAGCTGAGCTAATCCTCCATATGGTGACCCGTACGGGATTCGAACCCGTGTTACCGCCGTGAAAGGGCGGTGTCTTAACCGCTTGACCAACGGGCCATATCGTAATTAATAATTATTCTCAAGAAACATTTTCACATAAGAGGTCTGGCGGAGATGGAGGGATTCGAACCCTCGCACCAGTTTCCCGGCCTACACCCTTAGCAGGGGCGCCCCTTATAGCCACTTGGGTACATCTCCAAAAGAATGGCTCCGCAAGTAGGATTTGAACCTACGACCTACCGGTTAACAGCCGGTTGCTCTACCGCTGAGCTATTGCGGAACGTTACGTTCTGTTCGGAACACTTTTATATAGTAGCAACTTTTTTTCTTTCCGTCAATGCTTTTTTAAAAAAGTTTTTAGCGACGATAAGTTGTTTAGTTGCTGTCGTTTTGACGACTTCTATAATTTATCATGCTCCGAAATGAACGTCAACTACTTTTGTAAAAAATCTTTCCACGACATCGACCACATCGATATCTTTTCGTATTCATGCGTCTTTTCCTTCTATATAATGTGCTGCATTTCTCACATTCATAAAGATAGGATTTTTTTTCGTCTTCTTGTCTTCTGGGACTGTATCGAAGCCCACCGTAGCGCTCTAACCATTCCTTGAAGTCTTGATCTTGATGACGGTGCCCCATTCCTGCTAGATGTAAATGGTAGTGACACAGTTCATGAATCACGATTCCGCGGAAGACTTTCATGTCATCGATATATCGTTTATTGAAGTCTAAATGATGATCGCCTAAGAAATAGCGACCACCTGTCGTCTTCAGCCGTGGATTAAAATAAGCTTCATGTCGAAACGGTAAGGAAAATACGTCGAGCGACAGTTGCTCGACGTATCGTTGTAATTGTTCATTCGTCATTTCGGCGAAACCAGTGTCAAACCAATGCGTCCCCGCTCTGGTTCAACATTCGTCACCCATACCGTCACGATATCCCCGACAGCGACGACATCAAGTGGATGTTTGACACGCTTACGACTGAGCTTCGAGATATGAATTAAACCATTCTCTTTCACTCCGATATCAACGAACGCACCAAAATCAAGAACATTCCGGACCGTCCCTTGGAACTCCATTCCGACTTGGATCATATCCATCGATAGAACATCTTGGCGAAGCAACGGTTTATCAAGCGCTTCCCGTGGGTCACGACCCGGACGTTGTAACGCTTCGATGATATCACGTAGTGTCGGTTCTCCGATTTCGAGCGTCTGTGCCATCTCCGGTAATGACAATGTAGACAATTGTTCCCGTACCGCATCCGTTCCAACTTGATCAAGAGTTAAGCCAAGTGTCTTAAATAGCTTCTCGACTGTTTTGTACTGCTCTGGATGAATCGGCGTCCGGTCGAGCGGATGCGTACCTTCTAGAATTCGCAAGAATCCTGCTGCCTGTTCGTAGGCTTTTGCACCAAGACGAGGAACTTTCAATAATTCCTGACGCGTCTTAAACGTCCCAAGTTCCGAGCGGCGTTCGACGATTTTTTTCGCTGTCGCCTTCGTGATTCCTGCGACATAACTCAATAGCGGTTCTGACGCTGTATTAACATCGACTCCGACTTGGTTGACGACCGTCTCGACGACAAAATCAAGTGTCTCCTTCAGTTTCGTTTGCGAGACATCATGTTGATATTGACCGACTCCGACAGACTGCGGGTCAACTTTGACAAGCTCAGCGAGTGGATCCTGCAGGCGACGTGCAATCGAAATCGCGGATCGTTGTTCAACCTGAAGCTCCGGGAACTCGGTCCGGGCAATCTCTGAAGCGGAATAAATACTCGCCCCTGCCTCGTCGACGATCGTAAAGGCGATATCTTTTTGCCCCTTCATCCAGTCCGCAACGAATGCTTCTGTTTCCCGTGAAGCTGTACCATTACCAATCGCAATCAACTCAATCCCATATGTATCGACGAGCTGCGAAAGTGTTTGACGTGCTTCTTTTGCTTTTTGCTCTGACATCGTCACGTAAATGACGCCGACTTCCTTCATTTCACCTGTCGGATCGATGACTGCCCACTTACATCCTGTCCGATAAGCCGGATCCAGTCCCAACATGACTTTCCCTTTCATCGGTGGTTGCATGTAGAGTTGGCGGAGATTCTTACCAAAGACATCAATCGCTTGGAGCTCTGCCTTTTCCGTCAGTTCATTTCGAATTTCTCGTTCGATGGCAGGAAAGACGGATTTTTTATAGCCCGTCGTGATCGCCGCTTCGACGATATCACGTTTCTTTGGCGCCAGTTGTGCGTATGAACGAAGTAATGTTGGTAAAACCTGTTGTTCCTCTAACACGACTTTCACAGAGACGATTTTCAATGCTTCCGCACGGTTGATCGCAAGAATCCGGTGCGGAACGATCTGTTGGATCCGCTCACTGTAGGCATAATACTGTGCAAAGACGCCTTTTTCATCGACTGCATCCTTTTTCTGTTTCGTGACGATTTCTGCTGAACGGCGCATTTGCTTACGAATGAACTCACGCACCGTCGCTTGTTCGCCCCACTCCTCGGCAATGATCGATTGTGCCCCAGTCAGCGCTTCTTCCGAATCCAGCCCATTGCTCAAGCGATGGAATGTCGCTTCATCATAAGCAGACTTGTCGCGGAACCAGTCAGCAAGTGGTGCAAGCCCTGCTTCCCGTGCGATTTCCGCTTTTGTCCGACGTTTTGGTCGAAATGGTAAGTAGATATCTTCGACTTGCTGTAACGTCGTCGCTTCTTCAAGTGTTCGACGAAGTTCCGGCGTCAGTGCACCTTGTTCCTCAATCTTTTCAAGGACGTCGCTCCGTCTACTTTCAAGTTGCGTTAATTGTTTATGTCGATCGAGAATCGCTTTAATCGCGACCTCATCGAGCTCACCTGTCTGTTCTTTCCGGTAGCGGGCGATGAACGGAATCGTACCGCCTTCTTCCGTCAATTGTAAGACTGCCTTCACTTGCGCAGGACGTACATTCAGTTCACTTGCGATTCTCTTTTCCATCTGCTTCACCTCTCATTCATTATACCGAAGAACGCATGGAAAAGAAAAAAGACTGACACGAGGTCAGTCTTTTGAGAATACTTCATTTGGTTCGACTTTGATCGCTTCACGTAACTTCTGTAAAGCGCGTCGTTGGAGACGGGAAACGTGCATTTGTGAAATGCCGAGTAGTTCGCCCGTTTCTTTTTGACTCATATTGCGGTAGTAGGCACATTCGAGAATCGAACGTTCGCGGTCCGTTAAGACAGCAAATGCCTTTTCAAGAATCAGACGCTGATCGACGGAGTCGTAGCCGTTTTCTTGATTCCCGACAAGATCGAGTAACGTAACGGTACTACCTTCCTGATCTGCCTCAATCGAGCTATCAACGGATAACGCTTGATAGCTTTTACCCATTTCAAGTGTTTCGAGGACTTCCTCTTCCGATACTTCAAGACGCGCCGCAATCTCATCAATGCGCGGAGAGCGTTGCAACTCCGTCGTCAACTCCTCGACTGCCTTCTTGATTTTCGGTCCGAGTTCCTTGATGCGACGTGGAACGTGAACGCTCCACGTCTTATCGCGGATGAAACGTTTGATTTCACCAATGATCGTCGGAACAGCAAACGATTCAAAACTGCGACCGAATTCCTTATCGAAGCGACGAAGCGCTGCGAGCAACCCAATCATTCCGACCTGAACGAGATCGTCATGAATCGGTCGACCACGCGAGAACTTCCGGGCCAAAGCTTCTACCAAGTCTGAATAACGCTCGAGTAATGCCGCATGCACTTCCTCATCTTGGTCGTCCTGCTGATACAAATCAATCAGTCGAAGTACTTCATCATCACTGTGATGGCGTTGTTGAGACTTTGCTGGCACTTTGACCCACCTCATCTCTATTCATATATTTTGTCATATGGACAGTGACGCCGTTCGCTTTCTCGATCGTTACTTGATCCATCAATGCTTCGATCATCAAGATGCCGAGTCCTCCTTCATGCAAGGAATCGAGATCGTGTGCATCCGTAATCGGTTCACTTTGGCGTTTGACCTCATCTTTATCGAACGTAATGCCGTTATCCTTGACGACAATCTCAAGACGATCATCCGGATAGACATTACATGTCAAGGCGATGCTACCATCTTCTTTTCCTTCGTATGCATGTTGAACAGCGTTCGCACATGCTTCTGAGACAGCGATCTTGATATCTTCGATGTCATCATACGTGTATCCCATCCGGTTCGCGACACCTGAAACCGTCAGACGGGCAATGGCTACATATTCCGGTTTTGCCGGTAATGTCATGTTTAGTTGTTCGTTCTTCATTGCGTTCCACCTCTTACACCACTATCGATTGTAATGATGCTTGAAAGACCTGTGATTTCGAATAGACGACGGATGCGTTCAGAAACGCCGACGAGCGTGAACGATGTACCGTTCTTTTTCGCTGCTTTGAGTGCTCCGACAAACACGCCGAGACCTGTCGAATCCATGTAGTGTACTTCATCCAAATGGACGACGACATCGTTTGTTTCAACTGCCGGGACTAGTTCTTGGCGAAGCTTTGGTGCTGTATACGTATCAATCTCACCTGCGATATAAAGATGCGTCTGACCGTCAAGCTGCTCTGTTTTAATTGTTAAATCCATCTTCAAGTTCCTCCTCAAGGAAAATCTGTCTATGTGGTCTTGCTATTCATCCTACCTCATCCCTTTATAAAAAGGTCACTTGGGTATGTTTCCCCGTAAAGAAAACTTTAAAACCCATTTTATAAAAAAAGAGGTCAAAAAAAGTCGCATACGCTAGTATCGACTCTTCTTGTGTTGCGCTTCTATGTAAGTGCCTAAAAATCAACCAAGCCTAAGCTGATTGCGACGGCACTATTTACTTTCATCATCGTGTCTGGATCTAGATGTGTGACTTTATCCGTTAGACGGCGTTTATCAATTGTCCGGATTTGCTCAAGTAAGATGACCGAATCACGTTCTAATCCGTGTCGCTCTCGATATACTTCCACATGGGTCGGTAGTTTGGCTTTGTCGATCTGTGCCGTGATCGCAGCCACGATGACTGTCGGGCTGAATCGGTTACCAATATCATTTTGTAGAACAAGCACGGGACGAACTCCCCCTTGTTCCGATCCGACCACAGGTGACAAATTTGCATAAAACACGTCGCCACGTTTGACTATCAAAGCTTACACCCCGCTTACTTGACGTAGGAGTGAGAACTCCGCCTCCGTTTCAATCTGGAACATTTCGCCAACGATCGATAAATTGATTGCTGCCATTTCTTCGTAACCACGCTTCAATTCCTCACGTAGCTGACGCTTGCGTTCTTCGGTCGTATGGTTCGACTTCATCCCAATCGTCTCCTTCGCTACATTTCGCTCAACAAACTGCATTTCCCGTTGTTGGACCAAGATAATGGCACCTCCAGATTCACTGAAACCTTAACGAACGACTCACTTTCTACTTCAATATATCAGTCGAATTCAGAAAATACAATCAAAATTCAAACAAATAACATATTTTTGCCATCTTATTGATGTCTTGTACGAATCATTGACGTGGAACACGCTTCGAGAATTGACAGAGAACTTCATAGTTGATCGTCCCGAGCCAATGGGCTGCTTCCTCGATCGGTGCCCCTTCTCCAATCAAGATGACTTCCGTTCCAATCGGATATTCTCGCGGTAAACGAATCATGAGCCGATCCATGCAGACACGCCCGACGATTTCGCACGGTAGACCGTCTACGATCAACGAATAACCTTGGAACTTGCGTGACCAGCCATCCGCGTAACCGATCGGAACGGTACCGATCCATTCATCCGTCGGCGCGGTATAGGTCGCTCCGTAACTGATCGTTTGACCTGGTTCAACTTGTTTGACCTGCATCAGACGACTTTTCAGTGAAAACGCTGGTTTTAGAAATTCATAATGACCTGCCATCTCATCCGACGGCATCGCCCCATATAATGCAATACCAACTCGAACGACGTTAAACGGTGCTTGACCTGCTAAGCGAATCGCTGCCGCCGAATTGGCACAGTGGACGTACCGGATATCCGGTACTAGTGCGACGTACGATAAAAACGTCTTGAGCTGGCGTTCAAACAACCGACTACTCAGCTCATCAGCAGTTGCGAAATGCGTATAGATCCCTTCGAGTTCAACGAGATCATCATCACACTCAACAAGAATTCGCTTCAACTCATCGACATGTTGCAATCCGAGTCGCCCCATTCCCGTATCGACTTTGATATGCAAGCGGAGATGATCGACTTCCGTCAAATGACGTTTCGCTTCCTGAAGCCAATCGGCTGAAAAGACAGGAACGGCGACATCATAATTCGAAGCGACTGGTGCATGTTCCGGTAGTAAGGCTTCAAGCATCAGAATCGGTGCTTGGATGCCCGCTTCGCGTAACTCAATCGCTTCTTCGAGGAGTGCGACAGCGAGTAAGTCGGCTCCGTTCTCAAGAGCGATCTCAGCGACTGTCACTGCCCCGTGACCATAGCCGTCCGCTTTGACGACCGCCATCACCTGTTGTTCACCCATCCGTGTTTTAATTTCGCGTATATTATGTGCGATCGCTTCCCGATCGATTTCAATCCAAGTTGGTCGGTACATCCCATTCCCTCTTCTCTAATAAGACTTGCGCAGATGCATAATGCTCTGAATGTGTGATCGAGACGTGGATGACGCCATCGAATGGTCCACTCATGATCGGTCGCCCTGTCTCATCGTTTAAAATTTCAACATCTTGCCAAGAGACTTCTTTTCCGACGCCGGTTCCGAATGCTTTGACGAACGCTTCCTTTGCGGCGAAACGTCCAGCAAGATACTCGATGCGACGGTGTCCCGAGAGCGATTGAAATCGTTCCTGCTCTGCCTGTGTTAAGATTCTCTCGGCAAAACGTGGCTGTCGCTCGAGCGTTTGCATGATTCGATTCAGTTCGACCAAATCGATTCCAATTCCATAAATCATCCGAGACGCCTCCACAGTTCTATTCTTCGCCATCTTCATATAGAATGAAGATGAAGCGAGGTGTTGTCATGTTTAGTCGAACGGAAAACCTACAAACGTTCACACGTTCTTATCCGGTCGTTTCGTTGTTCATTTTAATCCAAGTCGCCCTGTTTGTCATCGAACAGTTGGGCCCACTCCTTAACCTGACATTCTCTCCTCTAAATGCAGGGGCATCCATCAATCTCTTAATCGAGCAAGGTGAATGGTGGCGTGTCGTCACAGCAACGTTCTTGCATTACGATTTTTGGCACATTGCGTTCAATACGTTTGCTCTCGTCATCTTCGCTCCACCGCTTGAGCGGATGATCGGACATGGTCGATTTGCAGCCTTTTACTTGCTCGTTGGTACGCTTGCAAACATCTTGACGTACTTCACGAAAATCAATGAACCGTTTTATGGTCAAGCTGGAGCATCGGGTGCCATTCTTGGTTTGCTTGGTTTTTATGTCTACTTGAGTCGATTCAAGCGGACGGTCATCCTAGCAGATGATACACGTCTTGTGTATATCTTTACTGCGGTCACGGCAGTCTTTACGTTGCTCGGATCGAACGTTGCTGTCTTTGGTCATTTGTACGGTTTCGTCCTCGGATTCCTCTTCGGGTTCGTCTTTGGTAATCGTGCCGTTCCATTCACACGTCCGTTTCAAACCGGTCGTCGTTCGAGCGGTGGACCTGTCTTCGTAAGCGGTTCTGGTCAACTCGGTCGGATCTTCTTCTATATCATCATCGCGTTTGCCGTACTCGGATTATTCTTCCGCTACTTGTAAACCAGCATACAAAAAGGACTCCGCTACACTCGCGAGTCCTTTTTTGCTTATTTGCGAAGTACTTCTGCTAAGTCCTTCACGTCGTCAATCAGATTATGGATTGTCTCCTGATTATCCGTATAGAGTGCTTTTAGTTCCTCAAAGCGCCCTTTTGGATC
Organism: Exiguobacterium sp. E17S; assembly: GCF_057772545.1. Taxonomy (NCBI): domain Bacteria; kingdom Bacillati; phylum Bacillota; class Bacilli; order Caryophanales; genus Exiguobacterium; species Exiguobacterium sp. E17S. The sequence continues at coordinate 1,769,493 of NZ_JBYLRU010000001.1, read as the reverse complement.
TTGTTTGACAGCAGACAATTGTGTTCCTGCGCCGCTGAATGTCCGTTTCACTGCTGCAAACTGCGCTTGGCGCGTATCTTTATGCAGTAGTGATAAAGTAGCGCCGACAAGTGCGCCACCAAGTGTTGCTACGACAAAATAGTTCTTCTTCATCTGTTAGTCCCCCTGCATCTCACTCATTTGTTGGTGGTACGATTTGATACCGTTTCATGACGGGAGAAGGCGCGAACGACTTCCCTGCCTCTTCAGCATACTGGTCTACCGTAAGACGTTCAACTGATTTTGCATAACGAGCTCCGTCCCCTGTCTCTTGGAACTGAATCAATAAGGCAAGATCCGTTCCCTTCTCGACACGTCCAATCCGAAATGCCTGGAAGCCACCATATTCTGCTCCGATGACTTTCGGATTCGACATCACTTGATGTACGAATAGATCCCCGCTATTTTGATCTGCCGGAATCGACCAGTAGAAGAGACTGCCTTCGTCCGAAAAATTGCCACGTGATTCGAGCAACGTATAGGTATTGCCACTTTGAAAAGGTGATTTCGAGTCCGTCTCCATCCAGAGGATGGCATCGCCGCTTCCGCTAGCGACACGAATATGAGCATCACGGGAACGAATTTGTTCAACGAACGAACCGCTACCGAATGTAATCGAAAGTTTAGATGGCATCACAGGCCTCCGCAAGTTGAAAGTCTTTTTCCGTCAATCCGTTTTCATCATGAGTCGTCGCTGCAAGTGTGACGTTCTTATAGTCGATCACGATTCGTGGATGATGATTCAAGTTTTCAGCGATACTTCCGACTTCCTGTACGAAATCCAGTGCCGCAGGAAACGATGCAAGTGTATAAGTCCGGACGATTTCATCATCCACGACACTCCAATCTTGCAACCGCTCAAGACGCTCTTCCACTTCATACTCATTCAACCTAGCCATCCCTTTCTCCTCCTCTACTATCATTTTCGTCCTATACCTTATACCCCATTCTTTTACTTCTCTATACCTGTTTGTATCCGATTTCTTCCTTTTGCCTTCTGTGTGAGATAGAGTACAATGTGAAAGAGAACACTAATTCAAAATCGGAAAGGGGCTTACGCATATGCGCGCTCTGATTGTCATTGATTACACGATCGATTTCGTTGCTGACGAAGGAAAGCTGACTTGTGGAAAACCAGGACAAGCGATTGAAGATCGAATTGCTACGTTGATGGAGGAGTTTTCAACGGAAGACTACGTCGTCATCGCCAACGATATTCACGAAGAAGGCGATACATTCCACCCGGAAACCGTCCTCTTCCCGCCACATAATATCCGTGGAACACATGGACGTGATCTGTTCGGGAAAGTCGCTGCCATGGCACGGGTCGCCGATCACGTCATCGACAAGACGCGTTATAGTGCGTTTGCCGGGACGGACCTTGATTTACGCTTGCGTGAACGCGATATCCGCGAAGTCCACCTCGTCGGTGTCTGTACGGACATTTGTGTCCTTCATACAGCTGTCGATGCCTACAATCTCGGGTATCGTATCGTCGTCCATGCCGATGCGGTCGCAAGCTTTAACGCGACTGGTCACGAGTGGGCGCTTACACATTTTAAACAATCGATCGGCGCAGAAGTCGTCGGCGAATAAGAAGGGATCTGTCCGTCATGTTACAACGTAATCTTGCACTCCATACCGATCTGTACTTACCACGGTGGATGTATATCTATTGGAAAGAAGGACGTCATAATGAACGTGCCGTCTTTGATGTTTACTACCGTTCGAATCCGTTCGCAGGAGGCTATGTCGTCTTTGCGGGTCTCGAAAATATCATCGAGTATATTCAAACACTCCGTTTCACGGAAGAAGATATCACGTACTTGCAAGAGATGATTGGCTTCCCGGATGAGTTCAAGGATGAACTGCGTCAGTTCAAGTTCAATGGCTCAATCTCAAGTGTCAAAGAAGGCGAAATCGTCTTCCCGAACGAACCACTGATTCGGATCGAGGCACGCATCTTTGAAGCGAAGCTCTTACAGACCGCGATTCTGAACATCGCGAACCACGAATCGCTCATCGCGACGAAGTACGCACGTATTCGTCAATCGGCTCCCCGAGCGAAGTTCCTCGAAGCTGGTGCCCGTCGCGCGCAAGGCATCGATGCCGCTTACTTCGGTACGCGTGCTTCGTACCTGGCTGGTTTTGACGTCACAAGCCTTGCTTCAGCAGGACGCGACTTCGGCATTCCGTGTGGTGGAACGATGGAACATGCCGACATTCAATTCCACGATGACGAATTGACGGCATTCCGGACATTCGCTTCTCATTATCCGGATCAGGCGACATTACTCGTCGATACGTACGATACGCTCAAGAGTGGTCTTCCGAATGCCATCACGGTTGCGAAGGAGCTCCAAGCCAAAGGGCATAAACTACGTGGCATCCGAATCGATTCTGGCGACTTATCTTACTTGTCAAAACGTGCCCGTAACATGCTGGACGAAGCCGGCTTCCCGGAAGTCGACATCGTCTTATCAGGGGACCTCGATGAGTACGTCATCCAGGACTTACGCATCCAAGGTGCCCAAGCCAATACGTTCCTCGTCGGAACACGCGGTATCACAGCCTACGAACAACCAGCTCTTGGAATGGTCTATAAACTGGTCGCGCGTGAAGTAGATGGCGAGCTCGTACCCGTCATTAAAGTATCCTCGTCAAAAGCAAAAACGACGACGCCCCATATCAAGGAAGTGTATCGCATCATCGATCCGGTGACGGATAAGTTCAAAGGCGATTACGTGACGTTGATGGACGAAGATCCGTCGACACTTGAAGCTGTCGATCTCATCGACGTCCGGGACCCATCGTTCCGAAATCGCATCGAACAGTTCAAGGTCGAACGGTTACTTGAACCAATCTTCAAAGATGGAGAACTGGTCTATACGGTTCCGACGATCGAAGAGAGCCGCCACTTCCACGAAACACAGATCGGTCGTCTGTGGGAAGAGTACAAACGGCTGCGTTTGCCAGAGATTTATGCTGTCACATTCAGCGATCGTCTCTGGAAGCTCAAACTCGACATGATTCGGGATACTCGACTGGCAAGTGGATTAAAATAAAACGCCAAAAAGCGCCGTTCTTCCTCCATCGGAATGAACGGCGCTTTTTCTCATGTTAATCCTGCTTCGTTTCCGACAGGTGTCATTTCTGTTGGCGCTTGTTCCATCTTCTTACGAAAGTACCATGCGAAGCCAAGTGCACCTCCGATGAAGACGATATACGTGATGCGTTGACCGAATTCAGCTAAGGAATCCGCGTAGAAAATACTGATTAAATGATCACTTCCACTAATGAGTAGCAAACAGGCAATCAGGAGCGCAATGCGATATGCAAGCGTCGGGCGGTCTGTCGGTTCAGCATGCCAATACATGATGATATGGTGGGCAAGTAGAACGATACCCAGGATTCCTAATATTCCAATGAGTACTTGCGGCATAATGAACGATCCTCCTGTTTAGTAGTATCTAGTCTTATTTAAACATAGTTCATACGAATTTCGTCAGGAAAAGTTTCCCGTCTTACATTCCTCACGGTATACTGTAGGAAAATCGTAAGCGATCAAGGGAGGGCATTTTTTCATGAAAACCTTTAAGTTATGCACATTACGCATTTTAATGGATGAGTCAGGACGTGATACGACGATTCCCGTCGCCATTCAGGACGGATTGACGGTCAGTACCGAACAGACGGCACAGTGGGTTGCAGAAATCGTCGTTCCTCCAACGGATCAGCCGATCGTCGATGAATTGTTCACAAAACATTTACGTGCTTTGATTGAAATCACGATCTCACGACCTGATAATGACCCTGCCGCGATGATCGTCACGCCTCTCGAACGGACTGTCTTAAGCGAAAACGTCTCGTATGTCTTCACGGGTAAAATGGTCATGATGAAAAATGATTTATCTGAATCGATTTTACGCGAAGTCGTCGAAGATGGATTCGCTGGCGAAGAACTCGTTCAAGAGTATAAGGATCGTCGTTCGAAACGTGGCGCCCATATCACAAGCATCGCTAAAGAAACATTCAAGCAATATTTGACAGAGCATCCGAACACACCCGTTTCTTAAGGTTTTTCGACCTCATCCGTGATGTGATCCGCTACGTTGATTCGGTCAATCGTATAGTGATCCGTATGCTGGATATAATTCGCACACGCGTTTTTCAAAGGTGTCCGGTAACTGAACGTCTCATCAATCGATGATAAGGCTGCCTTGATCGTATGCGAGTGACAGACGATTAGAATTCGTTTCCCCTCATACATGCGTGTCACTTCCTGTAGCGCCTCGAACACGCGGTCCTGGATGGCTTGTTCCGTTTCAAGACCTGGTACAAGTGTCGTATCGTTCGCTTGAACGGCTTCGTAAATCGCTGCGACCGGTTCACCGGAAGCGGCTCCGAATTCGCGTTCGACGAGTCTCTCGTCTGTCGCCGTAATCGTCAAACCGACAGCACGCCCGATGATTTCCGCTGTCTCAACAGCACGGGACAACGGACTTGCTAATAAGATATCCCATTTTTCATTCGCTAGATAAGCGGCGCTGAGTTCCGCTTGTCTTCTTCCTGTTGCATTCAACGGTATATCTTCTCTTCCTTGAATCCGTTCGTTTAAGTTCCAATCCGTCTGACCATGCCGCACTAAACAAATTTCAGTCATGTCTCTGTCTCCCTCATTTAAGAAATATGACTGATTGTATCATGTTTTCCATTCGGAAGTTGTCGCGGTGGCAACAGTAGCACCTGACAGGTGAAACGTTCAATTCGTTCGAGCAATCGCTCGATCTTCAATGGATTTTCCGTCTGAGCAAAACTGGCAAGCGAATGGGTACCGTTCGGAAAAGAAAATAAACGGACATCAGCTCCGACATCCGCTCCCTTCTCAACGAAATGCAAGGCTTGAGAAAACGGAACAATCGGATCTTTTTTCCCATGCAAGAGCATGATGGGCGGGGCATCCGACGATAAATGTGTGACAGGTGAGACGTGCGTCATCAGCTTTCGCCATTCTTCTCGTCCCCCCTTGTAGAACTTAATGTGGGCAATCCAAGTCTGAATGAAATTAAACAACAAAAAGTTCGTCGGTGGATATAAAGCGATCACACCACTGATCAATGGCATGTGGCGCTCATCACGCTCACCAACGAAAGCAGATGGGGCAAGTGCCGTCGTCAGCATGAGTGCGGCTCCGGCTGAGTCTCCCCATACCATCATCCGTCCTCTTAGAATGCGAAGACCCTCTGCTTCCTTATTCAAAAAACATAACGCATCCCGTACATCTTCGAGGTTATCCGGAAAATAACTGCCCTCTTCGAACAAACGATACTCAATACTACAGACGGCAACTCCGAGTTCAAGCAGACGGTCGACGATTGGACTAAAGCAGAACATGTCATCGCGCTCTCCACGAACGAATGCACCACCGTGTGCATAGATGGCAACTGGAAACGGTCCTTCTCCCGGTGGATAATAGAGATCGAGCTGTAAGATGCGGTTTCCCACCTGTTTGTAGGTGAGCGTCCGCGGTGCAAGTTGTTTTTCAGTGAGTGGCAAGGCGGGTTCGGTCCATCGAAGCAATGCACCCCGATGCTGACGCCGATGCGGATGCGGATGCTGACGCCGATGCGGACGCCGATGCCGATGCTGACGCTGACGCTGATGCCGACGCTGATGCGGATGCGGATCAAGATAATGATGGTGACAATGATAATAACAATGGTGGAGACAAGGGCAACGACAACGATAATGGTGGGAAAGAGGATCCAGACAACGTCTCGAATCCGAACGATGACAACGACAATGACAATGTTATCATCCCGATTCCAGTCGTCACGCCACCAACGACTCCACCAGGAAATGGTCCGGGTGTCACACCAACTCCTGGAACGAGCCCTGTCTCAGGTCCGAACGTCAAGCCAGCTCCTTCGACTGGCGCTGTAAATGGACCAAGCGTCAAGCCGACATTGCCAGCGAACACAGTCAGTGCACCGATCAATAAATCACCACTCGTTTCAAAACCGATCACTCAACCGGTGAAACGCATCGTCGGTGGTACCTTACCGAACACTTCGGAGAATCTGTTCTTGATCACCCTCATGGGAATGCTCGCGACAGCTGCCGGATTGTTCACGAAATTGTTCCGTCGCCGTCCACAAGAGTAAGTCATGCTGTAGTTAATCGTAGTGGGGCCATCTGTGCCTCACTGCGATTCATCCTTTTAGAATAGGAGTGAAGCTGAACATGGATCTGCTCAACCGATTCACCGCTGCCATGGATGTACTGGAACAACACATGAAGACCGATGATATCTACTACTGGAATCGTCAGATGATGTTATTCGTCTCACTCGGACAAGCATCGGAGCGAGCCCGTGTCGTTCGATTCCAAGGTAAAGGGCTACAATCCGTAAAAGATCAAGCACGCAATTGGCTCCGCCAACAACCAGAAGTAGCGTGGTTGAAGCTCGACATCGCCCGAAACTTTGAGGCACTCTCGTTTGAGACCTTAAACGAGCGAGTGAAAGACACACGGAAAAATTACTTCCGGTACGGAATCACGTTTGATCGTAAGATGCAATGTGCCTATCTAGAAGAAGAACTGAATGGAAATGCCGTTTTCACAAAAGATCCGACGCATCAAGAACTACACATCAATCTAACGAACTTGAGCAATTATGCGCACCAACAAGGGCGGACGGAGCGGATTGCCTTTCAACCGACAAGTCCATGCCTCCTCTTTGATACACTCGGTGTCTTCGCAGACGAAACACCATATGTACTTGAAGTCATACGTGATGTCGAAAAAATCCGTGAGACGACAAGTCCACTTCCTTCTGAAATCAAGACGATCGTCGCCCAGTCGAGTGAGTATCTTGCTCGCCAAGTCCGGGCGAATGGTCGCTTCCAATATGGTTATTTTCCCTGCTTTGATAAACCGATCAAGTTCTATAACAGCTTACGTCATGCAAGTACACTCTATTCGATGATTGAAGCATATCGACTGACACCAAGCGAACGATTACACCAAGCAATCGACCGAGCAAAACGTTATTTGGTCGAGGAGCTGATCGTACATGAAGGGGAGCGTTCCTTCGTGCTTGATCGCGAATCAAACGAAATCAAACTCGGCGCGAATGCTGCAGCGATCTTAGCATTGACGGAATACATGCAGACGTTTCAGATGACGGAGGATCTACGACTTAGTCAACGACTCGCAGCCGGCATTCTTTCACTGCAACAACCATCAGGTCAATACCTGCATGTACTCGAGTACCCGTCGTTTACGTTGAAGGATGCCTTTCGGATCATCTACTACGAAGGAGAAGCGACGTACGCCTTGATGCGGCTATACGCACTCGATTCCAATCCACGTTGGCTCGACAGTGTCGTCCAGTCATTCGAGCATTTCATCGCTAAATCGTACTGGAAGTTCCACGATCACTGGTTGAGCTACAGTGCGAATGAGTTGACGAAATGGTTGCCGGAAGCGCGTTACTTCCAGTTTGGTCTCAAGAATATCTCCACGAAACTCGACTTCATTCATCACCGGGAGACGACGTATCCGACGTTCCTTGAACTGATGCTTGCGGCACGCGAGATGATTGACCGGATCGAAGCGCTCGGACGAGCCGACTTGTTAGCTGATTTTCCGCTCGACTGGCTCGACCAGACGATTGAACGACGGATGATTTATCAGCGAAACGGCTTTTTCTATCCGGAAGTCGCAATGTATATGAAGAAACCCGATCGGATTCTCGGAAGTTTTTATATCCGGCACCACTCGATGCGGGTTCGGATCGATGACGTCGAGCATAACTTATCTGGGTATTGCCGGGCATGGACACGAATGCTGAAGGAGGTGCCGTCATGATGCGACGCGTATCAACGCTGTTACTCGTCATCGGACTTGCCTTACTTGGATACGTCGGGTATCAAAAACTGACGGTCCAGCAAACCTTGACGACGGAACTCGCAAAAGCAAAAGATGTCGTGCAGGCGGAAGAAACGTCATCGACGACATCAAAATCAGCAGCAACGAGCAAACCATCAAAGGAGAAGACGGAGGACGTCCTCTTTCAAACCGGTGAGACGGTCGGTTATTTAAAAGTGCCGTCACTTGAGATGGAGTTACCGGTGCTTGAAGGTGTCGATGATGCGACACTCGCAAAAGGCGTCGGACATCATCCGGAGACGGCCTTTCCAGGTCAAGGCGACCGGATTTTCCTCGCCGGGCATAACGATACGACATTCTCGAAAATCAGTAAGTTGAAGAAGGGCGATGAGGTCGTCCTCTATCTCGCGAACGGGTCCTATCGCTACGTCATGCAATCGAGCGAGATTGTCGATTACAAAGACACGCGGGTCCTTGAGTCAACGAAGCAGGAGTCGCTCGTCGTCTCGACCTGTTATCCGTTTTATAACGTCACGGACAGTACGGAACGGTATTTGATCTACTTTGAACCCGTCGAGGAGGATGCGTCATGACACGAATCGGAATTTTACGCTTGAACGAGAATCCGCAGTTTCGCGATAAGATTGCCTGCGTCATCGGTGCCTCGATGGGCGTTGACATCTTCTTTTTCCGACCGCGCGATGTCGACTTCGAAAATCGGACGATCCGCGGACTCTTCTTTGACGAAGATGCCTGGCACCCAGGTATGTATGAATTTCCGGACGTCATCTACAATCATTTGCCGCTCAGTGATGCAGATAAGGAATTGTTTAATCGACTTGCAGCCGAGATTCCCTTTACGACGCACCGGATTGGCAATAAAAACGTCGTCTTACGTCAACTCGCGCAAGAAGGATCGTTTCAGGATGTCTTGATTCCGATGCACCGGGTAAAGAAAGGAAAGGCGATTTTCCCGCTGATTGAAAAGTACGGAAAAATCGTCTTCAAGCCGGCGAACGGAAAACAAGGGCAACGGATTTATACGATCGAACCAGAGGGAGACCAGTACCGGTTCAGCCATCTGCTCGAGTCGACCGTCTGTTCGACAGGGGAATTGATTAGCCGCATCGAAGAAGAGACGAGACGGAATCCGATGATCGTCCAGCCGTTCATTGCCTCACAAACGATCCATGGGCATTCGTATTGCATGCGGATCCATGTCGCGAAGGGAGCGAACGGTCGATGGAAACTCGTCAAATATTTTCCGTTCGTCAGCAACAATCACCAAGAATCGGTCAGCCATCTCAGTCACGGAGCGTTCTCGACGACGCGGATGGACATCTTCATGAAGCAGAACTATCCGGATCAACATGAAGCGATTTCGCGACGGATCGTTGACTTTGCGCGACGGTTCCCGGCTTATTTCGAATCGTTTTATGCCTACCCGCTCGATGCGCTCGGGATCGATGTCGGGATCGGGGCGGATGGGAAAATCTATCTCTATGAGGTCAACAGCTTGCCTGGTACGCGCTACGTCGAGTTTCAGGCAGAGTATCTCGCGGTCCAGTATTGCCAGTACCTTGCGACACATGGGCGTCCCGGTGTACATGGGCTCGATCGGGGATGGATGAAGGAACGGATCGAGGCTTAGAAAAGAGGCGACGTGTGAAGACAGTATTGTTTTATGTGATGTCGGGCTTGCTCGTCCTCATCATCGTAACGAAATTCATGGTCCCGCTCTTCGGTTGGTTTCAGGCAGAGGAGCCGGTAAAAGAAACGAAACCACGGACATCGATCCGACTCGATGAAGCACAGCTGAAGCAGTTCGATCGCGAAGATCGACTCGGTGTCGTCTATGAGATGGCAGGATTGAAGATGAAGACGCTGGACGTCGATACGACGGAAAAAACGCGACAAACACCGCTCGTTCAGATGAAGGTCGAAAAACAAAAGCTCCTCCAAGTGATGGGGGAGCCGGGGCGGTTGCTTGCGATCACGGTCAAAGTGACGAATCAGTCGGCGGACGAGATTGAAATCTTACCAAAGATCGGGGAGTATGAGACAGAGGACGAAATCGTGACGATTGCAGATCAATTTAATGCCTTGAACGGTAAATATAAACCGGATGAGAGCCGGATCGGAATCGTCTTCATCCCTTCGGAGCAACTCCGCGTGACGGAAGGACGACTCAGTCTGTTCTATGAGACGATGTCCGGTAATAAACAACTCCGGATTGCATTACCGGCAGCAAAATAAAGAACGGGATGCCTCCGACTTGGAGACATCCCGTTTTTGTCATTTCTGGACGGCGCTGAACGCGTCTTCTGATTCGATACCTGCTTTGCTGACCGCTGTGACGACGAAACGACCAGTTGCATCTTCAGGGAGTGGGAACGCTTTACGCTCGATCGATTCTGTCGTACCGAGTTTTTTACGTTTTCCATCCTTCTCTTGATAGACGTTGTACTTGACGACGTCTTCATCGGTTGACGCATACCAGTTGATGAATCCACCACTGACGCGAATGTTCGTCGCCGGTTTTGGTGGTGTCTTGACTGGATCTGATGCTTTTTCGTCAAGTTCCGTGAAGACGACGAGACGATCGTCGTACGTGCCTTGGTTCTGATCGTACGTTCCGATACAGGTGATCAAGTTCAGGTTCCGAGTATCGGCTGGACCGAAGATTTTCTTCAGTGGTGCCTTTAAGTGATCGTACTGGACGAGCTCTTTGACGCGGAAGACGAGCTTCCGTCCGGATGCATCGGTGATTTCGACCGGGTCACCTTTCTTCAGCTCATGCAACTTATAGAAGATTGCTGGACCGGTCTTCGTATCGGTGTGACCGTCGATGACGGCATTGCCGACGTCACCCGGACGCGGACCGAACTTGTACCAGCCGGCTTGTTGTTCGTTTTTAGGTGTCGCCATCGCACCATCCTTATCGAGCCCGACCTGTTCGACTTTCGTCTTGATGTCGTGCTTCGGGATGACGAGTTGTTTCGGAAGCTCGACCTCTGTTGCGGAGAGGTCCTTGAACTCCTTCTTGAAGATTTCAGACGGCTTGAGCGGATCTTCTTCCTTCGTCTCGGAAGAGGCCGCGGATTCTGTTTTTGGATCACCTTGCGTGATGTTTGATGTATCCGGTTTTGTTTGACCGAACAAGAGGAACAATAACGTTCCGACCGATGCGACCATTAAGATGATGCTCGCCGGTAATAACCAACGTTTCATAAACGCGTATCTCCTTTCCGAGAGAAGGGATTCCCTCTATGTACAAAAATAACAGGATAGCATGTCGCTATCCTGTTATTGATTATACCCAATTTCTTAGGCGTTTTGACGTTTACGTGCGAGGACAAGACCGACTGCTCCGAGTGCAAGACCGAATACTGCGATCGCACCAGTTGTTGCAGCTGAGTTATTGTCGCTCATTCCACCATTACCTGTGTTAGGCATTGATCCTGGTGTACCATCCATGAATTTCTCTGGTGATTGTTTAACGATTGCATCACCGAGGTTAGCTCCTACGCCGTACATGTAAGCGTAAGACTCACGGAATGTGTCGACAGAACCTTTGTAGTCGCCTTCAACATACTGCATGAACGTATCTTGGACGTAAGTCTCGTGACCTGATACCGCTTCTTGTGCTGCTTTTGTTGGAAGGTTTTCTTCTGTCGCTGCACCGAGGAATGCACCGAAGTCGTTCGAGAACATTTTGAGCATGTCTTGTGCGTCACCCATCAATTTCTTGTCGTCATTGATTGCTGCTGTGACGAGGTTCGCTTGTGCTTCGATGTGGTTTTTCGTCCAAACTTGTTCGAATTGATCTGCACCGGCTTGACCGTAGATTGATTTGATGGCTGCTTTGAAGTCAGCTGTGTGCATGTCTTCAGCCCAGTTTGCTGCATCGTAGTCTTTCGCTTGGTCGACGCCAGCTGTCATGCTGAGGTTTGCAAGAGCAACGTGTTCAGCAGCAAGGCTGTTGAGTGTTGAACGAAGATCTGCTGCTTTTGAGTCAGCTTTCGTGTTGTCGAATTTCTCAGGCATCTGTGTTGTGATTGCAACAGAGAGAGCTTTTGAGATATCGTACATGCGGCTGTAACCTTCACGGAACGTGTTGTACGATCCTTCGTAGTCACCAGCTGCATATTGCTGGAATGTTTTGTAGACGTCTGCTTCGTGAGCACGGAGGACTTCTTCAGCTGCTGCTTTCGGGAGTTTACCTTCCGTAGCTGTATCGAGGAAGCTTGAGAGATCTTGAACGAACTCTTCTGTTTCTTTCTTCGAAGCGTTGATGCCGTCTTGGTCGTCTGCTTTTACAGCTTTGACGAGGTCTGTCGTATATTTGTTGTGATCAACGAAGATTTTCTCGAACTGTTTCGCGCCTTCGTCACCGTAGACTGAAGCGATTGCTGGAGTCATGTCGAGTGCGTTTTGTTTGAGTGCTGCTTCGTAGTACTGTGCGTCTTTTGAACCGTCATATTGTTTCTTCATGTCCATGACTGCGAGGACGAAGTGCTCAGAGAGTAATTGATCGAGTGTAGCACGAAGGTCAGCGGCTTTCGTTTTGACCGTGACGTTTTTCGGTGCATCTTGTTTCATGTCTTCTCCGCCACCGGAAGCGAATGCTGCCGTTCCTGGTAGTACGAGTGCTGCTGCCATTGCTGATGCTGCGAATTTTTTCGTGTGTTTCATCTTAAATCATTCCTCTCAGTTTTTGGTTTATTTGGTAGGTGTTTCTTGCCTGTTCTGAATAGCTTACGCAACGTCGGGTGATTTGGATTGCATAAAGTTTTAAATTTTTTTAAAAGTTATTGAAGTGATGTTTCGTGCCATCCAAGGACCGTTGTTGCGTCGTTCTGGAAAGCTTACGCCGGACAGTTTCATTTGGATTTAAAAAAGTGTAAAAAAACCGCAGAACGTGGGAAACTGTTTTTCGCCTTCCTTATATACACAAACTAAAATTTTTTAGAGGAATTGCCTGTCTCATCGTGTTACACTAGTTGCGGAACACGTTTTGTAGCGAATTTGGAACTATTTAATACCAGGTACTAATATGCTATACTGTTCTCAGACTGAATCAATGAAAGGTGATCAAGATGGTACAAAACCAAACAGGCACGGATCAGCCAACGCGTGAACGCCTGAAGAAGAAGCAACAGGCTTCAAACCAGGAAACCGGCAATCCGGAGCACAAATCAGAGCGACGTCTTCGTGCATATTCGACACGCCGAGTTCCGATCATCGTACGTGTACTGATCGTTCTCGTTCTTATCGTCGTAGCACTGATCGTCGGCGCAATGGTGGGTTATGCGACGTTTGGTGGTGGCGAGGCAATGGATGTGTTAAAGCTCGACACATGGACCCGCATCACCGATTTTTGGATGAAATCTTAATTTAATCAGTGATGGGAGCTGTCGAATATGTATACGATCGAACAAATCAAGGAAGTCATTCCGCATCGGTATCCGTTTTTACTCGTTGACCGCATTTTGGAAGTCGAAGAGGGGAAACGTGCCGTTGGAATCAAGAACGTCACGGCGAACGAAGAATTCTTCAATGGCCATTTCCCAGAATACAATGTCATGCCCGGCGTCTTGATCGTCGAAGCACTCGCCCAAGTTGGTGCCTTCGCCGTATTGAAGATGGAAGAGAACCAAGGGAAGCTCGCCTTCTTCGCAGGAATTGAAGGATGCCGCTTCAAACGTCAAGTCGTGCCCGGGGATCAGCTCCGCCTCGAAGTCGAATTGACGAAGGTCCGCGGACCAATCGGTAAAGGTCGTGCCACAGCCACAGTCGATGGGGAAGTCGCCTGTGTCGCTGAACTGACGTTTGCTATGAAGTGAAGCGAACATGAAACGCTGGCTTCTCCCCCTCGCGATTTCCTTACTCGTCGTTCCTGGTTGTCAGCGCGCAGAACAAGCGAAGACCGCTTCCCCGACGGTCATCGTGGATCCTGTTAAGCGTGCAGGACAGACCGAGAACATTTCCGCACAGGTCACCCTGACGGAAAATGACCGGATGCGTCTCGTCATCCGGACAGCGAATGACATTCGACTCGATGACCAACAGGTCGATATCCGGCTCGAAGTCGCCAACCAATCGATTCCATTTCCGTTCGTCTCCTTCGAAGCGAAGAAGATGGGGGAAATCCGGACCTATACGTCCAATACGACGATCGAAAAAGAAGTCTTCGATGACCAGCGTCTTCCGGTCCTCATCATTGATGCAGGAGCAGGCCGTGGGATCGAGATTCCGCTTGAGATCGTCAAATAAGACAGCATAGCGAGCTTCTAGCTCCATGTGCTGTCTTATTTTTGTTTGATTTCGGCTCGTCAGGGTACAAAAAACATATACAAAGGAGGAATTATTATGGATCACACGTTACAGCAACGACTGACAGATTGTATTCTTGCTTGTAATCATTGTTTTGATGCCTGTCTGAAGGAAGAACATGTTGGACATATGGCGGATTGTATTCGACTCGACCGGGATTGTGCGGATATCTGTAGCCTCTTGCTACAATCAATCGCTCGAAACAGCTCGAATGTCGCGGTTCTTGCAAAGGCATGCCAGGGGATATGTGAAGCCTGTGCCGCTGAGTGTAGTAAACACGATCATGACCATTGCCAAGCGTGTGCGAAGGCGTGTACGGCATGTGCGCAAGCGTGTAGTCAGCTCGTCTAAGACCTTGTCTCTCGACAAGGCTTTTTTATTATAAAAAAATAGCAGGAATTCAAGATTTTTTCTGGTTATTTTTGGCGGATTTGTTTACTATTTAGGGAGGTAATATTAAATTACGATAGGAGCATACATACACTCATGAGAAAACTTAGCTTACTTTTGATGGCACTCGTCGTCGCGTTCGGACTGAAGTTACCGGTCTACGCAGAAACTGTCGAGTGGGACGTCACCGGGACGGGCACGGGTCCATATACGTTGACGTTTGAAGGCACAGGAATCGTTGATATCACGTCGGAGACGGCACTCGTCTTTGAAGATGGCGTGACAGGTGAAGACGTCAATATCGAAGAGACACCGGTCGTGACGTTCACGGCAGAGACGGCACCTGTCGTCAAGGTCGTCTCAGCGGATGGACAACGGACGATTCTTGTCCAGTTCGGTAAGGTTGTCGCGCCAGAAGAGCCGAAGACAGAAGAACCAACTCCAGAGACACCAGTAACAGAAGAACCGGTCAAAGAAGATCCGGCAACGGATGAACCGACGACAGACGAACCGACACCGGAAGAGCCTGTGACGGAAGAACCGGTCAAGGAAGAGCCGACGACAGACGAGCCAGAGACAGGTGATGACGCGATACCGACACCAGTCGAGGTACCGACGACGGCAACGATCGAAGGAACGATCTGGTTCGATGAGAACGAAGATGGCATTCGCCAAGAGAAAGAAACACGTCTCGATGATGTCGTCGTCTATTTGATGGACCGGAATGAAGATGTCATCGACGAAGCCTACACGAAGAATGGTCTATATAGCTTCAAGGATTTAAAACCAGGAACATATGAAGTCGAAGTCGACGGATATGACATGGGCTATTACTTCTATTCCGAGCAAAACGTCGGTGGCGACCGGACGATCGATTCCGATGTCGATGAAGACTTTGGGATGAAGAAAGTCCGTCTCGTCGCAGGTCAGACGGAAGTGATTGACGCTGGGATTTACGGCGATGAAGAGCTTGACGGCGCGTTCGAGCATTGGTTGGCTGTCGTTAACTTCTTTGATGCGAACGGAAACCAAAAGCCAGATTTTGACGAATCAACGGTTCCTGCGACGTATACGGTGACGGATGCGATCACAGGAAAAGATATCTATCAGGAAAAAGTCGCGAAAGATGATTCGATGGAAATCCAACTCGAGCCAGGGACGTACACGATCAAGACAGAAGTCGCAAAAGGCTATACGGTCAAAGCGATGCACCATCTTGACATGGATACCTTGCTAGAAGACATGGAAGAAGAGATATTTGAAGAATATGAGTCATTCGCTAAGCAAACGAAAGCAATGAAATTGCTGGCGAGTGACGAAGACGCCTTATCGCCAGAAGAGCAAGAGATGATTGATGAGTTGTTGAAGTACTTCGAGCGGAAATCACCAGAAGCCGGTGTGACGATCGAAGAAGGTAGCCTCGGTTCGATCGTGCTCGCAGAAATCGCAAAAGCAGAACCGGTCGCGAAACCGACGCCAAACCCAACTCCAACGTCGACAGAAACACCAGTCAAAGCAGTCGATGCTGCGACGAAACAGTCGACGACATCAACAGCAACGGGCACATTACCACAAGCAGGTGAAGACAAGCCATTCCCATACGCAGCAACGGGAGCAGGACTTGCCATCGTCGGTCTTTGGTTACTCGTTCGTCGGGGAGCATAATGATTAGAGACCTTCGATCAGAGGGTCTCTTTTTTAATGTGTGTATTCTTTGACACACACGCACACATGTGTGTATAGTGAAGATACTACTAGAAGGAAAGAGGGATGACGATGTTAACGACAAAACAGATCAGTGAATTGTTACGTGTCTCAGAAGAAACGGTCCGTCGCTGGATTCGGACGGGCGAATTGCATGCCGAACAGGACGGAAAAGGGTATCTCGTCGATGAGTTGGCGCTGAAACGTCTCGTCGATGAGAAGTCGCAGATTCCAGGAACCGCGATGAACAAGATTCTCCCACTCATCCAAGATATGTTCGGACCGGAGGCGGCTCAGTTTGCGAAATCGAACTTGTTTGACCCACTCCGTCAATCGATGGAGCAAGCCCCTCCGAAGCCGGAAGCATCGAACGAGTCACTCGCAGAAGAACTCGATCGTCTAAAACGCAAAAAACGTCGTCTCGAACTTGAGCACGAACTGAAGTTGCTTGAGATTGAAGAGAAGATCGCAGCAATCGAACGGAAAGTTCAGTCCTGAACACGAAAAGCGATGTCCCCAATTGAGGAGACATCGCTTTTTTTCGTTCGACCATAAGAAAAACCCACTTCACGAGTCGGAAGGGGTTTTGTCGTTTGCTTGTTTCTTTTTACGGTACCAGTACCAGTAAGCAAGTCCCAGTCCAATCGGGATTGCAGCCAAGTACGGGTTAGCTTCGATGAAGCTGATCATCTCAAAGAGCGCGAACCATCCACTGATTAAACCGAGGATGAGTAAAATCGTCCGTAGTGCTTCGGGAAGCTTGCGGATCCGATACGCAATGAGACAGACGAGGCAAAAGATAATGATAGCCACGAGCATTCCTCCCATTCCCGTAATTTAGTATAGCGTATTCGGAAAGCTTTTTCGATGTTGAATGATGGGAAAAGATTCAAATCCGTTTCGAACAATCGAACCGTTTGACCTGTCATGATAGGTGAGCCCCTCGCGGACTCACCTATTCTTAATGAAAAGGAGCAGGTACATGGTCATTGATTATTTCGCAGTCTTACCGAGTGGAAAAAAAGGGGCACTGGAGCCACACTGTCTGACACAAGGAACGTGGTATCAGCGTATCAATGAGGAATTGTTTCGAGCCATCCATTATGGAGCCGGGATCATCCGAATCCGTGATAAAGGAGCAGAACTGCGGATTCCAATCGAGTTCGGATTCGGTTACGTCTTGCAGTACCTGCGTCAGTTCACGGAGGCGGAGCGACAGGAAGGACGAAAACGTCATGTCTTGCAACGGCAGCTCGATTGGATTGGCCGCGGATTACCGATTGAATTAAAGCGACGTGGAGAGAAGATTGAAATGTGGGCTGATGATGTCCATCGCTTGCACCGGGAATCATTCCTCCGAGTAATCGAAAAAGCAGATCATTTTGTATCCTGAACTTCAAAATTATATTTTAGAAAAACGAAAGTTATTCAAAAATATAATAATTGTAAGCGTTTTCTTTAAAGGGGTGAATCCAAAAATTAATTTCCATGCACAGCCTATGTAAATATATTTTATCTTACTACTATTCACCTATTTTTTACAAAAAATCTATTGTAGCGTTCTTCCCAGTTTTGTATATTTGACCTGTAGCGTTTCTACTGATTCTCAAAAACGAAACAGTAGGACATACGAATCTATGATAGAAATGGCTCTTTGAAGCGGTTTCGGCAGTTTTCTTTAGTTCATCCCAATCGGATACATATGGCTCACGGTTAGATCGTCTTGATGATAGACGAAAAATCGCACGTGAACAGAACGTATTCCTCCTAAGACGACTAAAGAATTTTTTCGACTGTCATAAGTAAAATATTTCTATATTTTACTTATATTGTAGATTTCTAATTGGGATTTTCGCTTTTGATTTGTTAGAAAAGAGGAGGAATAGTAAACATGGGTTATTCGAAGAAAACGAACAAATTGTACGCTGCTGCAGCTGCGCTCGCAGTCACGGCGTCTGTCGTAGCACCGGTTGCTGCTGATGCAGCATCGAAGGTCTCGGTTAAATACATCTCTCCAATCTTGATGAAACACGCTGGTGGTTCGAAATACGCAGTCAAGAAATTGACGCTTCCGACGAAAGTCAAAGTCAAACTTTCAAACGGCAAGTACGAAATGCGCTCAGTCAAATGGAGCGGTTCTGTCAAATTCGAAAAGAAATACATCAACAAATACCAAGTCCTTTACGGTAAGGTAGCAGGTACGACGAAGAAAGCGATCCTCAAGGTCGAACTTCAAAACTACCCAGTTGATGTCCTCGAACCAGTCCTCGAGCCGGTTGCTGTTGGTGGAAAAGTTCAATTGCCAAGCACGATTAGCATCCAGTACAAATCAGGTATCATCGTGAAGCGCCCAATCAGTAAGTTCAACCTCAAAACACCATCGACTTCAAAAGCAGGCAAATATAAATTGGCTTACTCGTACAAAGGTGCTAACTCTGTCGTAACAGGTTACATCAACTACGAAGTCAAGGCAGCGAGCATCTCGAATGTCATGGGAAGCGTCGATGATCAGATGCTTTCAGTCAAAGCAGACGTCATGTACCCAGCAGTGGGCGCAATGGCAGAACTCTTGATCTACCCAGGCAAAGACATGTCAGCGACTCCAATCCTCGCAAAAGGAACGCTCTCGAAAGGGAAGTTCATGGCATCGCAAGGTGGTATTCCAGAAGGAACACACAGCTACGTCGTCAAAGTCGGCGATGTCAAATCATCTCCGATGGACTTCACGATCGCAAACACGGTCCTCGCTTCAGCAAAAGCAATCGGAAAAGAGAAAGTCGAAGTCTCATTCTCGCGTGCTGTTGATTCTGTCTCAGCAGACAACTTCAAAATCGCAGGTGCGACAGTCAAATCAGCTACGCTCAGCCCAGACAAGAAGTCAGCCTTGCTTGAAGTTGAAGGACTCGAGTATGGTATGGACTACTCAGTTGACGCAAAAGGTATCATGGTGGGTGGCGTTGCGAAAGATCTCGGTTCGCTCAGCTTCATGACACAAGGCGTTGAAGATATCTGGATGCTTGAAGTATCACCAAAAGCTTCGACAATCGTTGCGAACGGAGCAGATAACACGGAAGTGACATTCGCTCTTAAAAACAAAGCGACTGGTGAAGTGGATAAAAATGCAGATGATATCGTCTTGAAATTATCGACATCATTCGGTGCTCTCGCAAAAGATCGTGTCACGATTCAAGACGGTAAAGCGACAGTTCTGTTGACGTCTGAATTCAGTAACACAGATATCGAAGCAATCATCAAAGCAGAAATCATTGAAACAGCAGCTGGTGATTACAAAAACCTAATCGGTAAGATTGCAGGAGAAACGAAAGTCAAATTCAGCACGATCGCTGTGACGCCTGCTCCAATTGAGATGATCAATGTTCTTGCAGCTGAGTCGAACCAAGCAGATCGCGTGACGATCTTCCTTGATAAAGCGGTCTCACGTGAACTTCTTCTTAAATCATTTGGACTCGATAAAGTCATGCAAGGTCTTCATGAAGAAGATTATCTCGCAAACGACAACATCCAAATCGAGCAATTTGAGGGAACAAAACGTGTCATCGGTGTCAAAGCAGTTCCTTCGAATCCAAAAGCATTCGAGTTGATTTTGGACAAAGAAACACCACTCCAAGATAATGCAGTCGTTAAGCTGACAGCGAAAATCACGAGCAACACGGATACAGAAGTCAAATCAAAAGCAAGCTTCAAGTTAACAGATGCTCGTCAGCCTGAAGTCACTTCTGTTAAGGCTGTAGGGTTGAATCAACTCGAAGTGAAATTCTCTGAATCTGTTGCTACAGCTGATTTCAAAATCGACGGTCAGTACGGCGGGAAGTACTTCGACGTCCTCCATTATGGATTTGATAATAAAATGGGTGTCGATCGCCGCGATACAGTCAAAATCACTTTAAAAGATAACTATCCGGGTCTAAAACAAGGTTACTTCGCAGCGGGTAAACACTCACTTCAAGTATCAAGCATTTACGACTATGCAGCGCTTTCTGATGAAACGAATATCGGTACGACTCAAAACCTTGACTTCACAGTTGCAGCAGACACGGTTAAACCGACAGCTGGTGTTGTAGTTGAGTCGCCTGAACAATTCCGTCTCATGTTCAGTAAAAATCTTAAAAAAGCGAACATCTTAGCGTTGCTTGATAATGAATTGAAGTTTGAGCGTTACAACTCAAATACGAAGAAGTATGAAGACTTCAGCAAATATGTCGATGTTACGTCGTATAACAAAGAGACTGGCGAAGCAGTCATCGAGTTGATGAAGGACTGGACGGAAATCTATGATACCGTCAATACGAAAGAAAACTATTACAACGATAAATTCCGCATCACGCTCGCGAAAGATGCGATTCAGGCTGAAGCGAATGGAGAGAAGAATGACGCACTCGTGCTTGATTTGAACTATGATGGGTCTCCTCTTAATTCACCAGATCTGAAGAGTGCTGAGATTAACACGATTGATCGCTTAGCGCCAAGTAATGATTTCGTTGTTATGATGAGTGAGCCTGTTAAAATCCGCGATCTCGATAAGTACAACACGCCACTCATTAATAGTGATGGTGAAGTCTTACCTCCGAAGACAACTGTTGAATTCATTGGTAAAAACAAAGACGGAAAAATCGTTACAATCGATGGTTCGGTCCTTAATTACACGGATACAACAGACAAAAACTTCCGCGTCGCAGCAAACGAAAATCTACAAAAGCTTGTTGACATGGAAGGTTACGGTGAAGAGTGGAAAGTCGTCGTCAAATCACTTTCGGATGATGTCGGTAACACAGTTGCGACAGCGACACATGATTTCAAACTCATGAAAACACCACCAACACCAGTCTTATCACCATTTGAAATCCTTAAGGTCACTGCTAATGAGAAAAACGAGAAAGATGTCATTCGCATCAAATTCACAGAGGGCGTTCAGTACTCTGGTATGTACGATGCGACAAGTACAGCAAATTATGTCCTGAACGGAAAAGCACTTCCGGTCGGAACAACGATTTCGCTTGCTGACTCAGATGACATCGTATCGAACGGACTTGACATCGTGAAGATCAAAGTCCCGGCTGGTACGCTGAAAACGTTGTCGAACGTCATCGTCGTCAACAAAGATCTTCAGTCGTATGACAACTCTGTCTTGACTGGTGGTTACGAGAAAGCAGTTCTTCTCGGACTAAACTAAGAAATGCGAACCTCTTCCTACTTCGGTAGGAGGAGGTTTTTTCGATTCACGTCAATGTTTCGCTATATTCCACATAATTCCATCTAATCCGGGTATTAGTAAGAAAGACCTAGAGGGAGGAACAATGATGCGAACATGGATAGCAGGGAGCTTAGCGCTTGGTTTGATCTGTAGTACGCTTCCAGTCAATGCGTTTGAAAAGCAGGAAACGATTCGTCCGGCAACACTAATGAAGGCAAAGGAAGTTCCAGCGTTTTCGAAACAAGCTGGCAGTGCCTTGACAGGTCGCTTTGACTCGGATGGGTTTGCCGTATGGTATTTTGATGCGAAGGATTTCGTTGCGAAAGGAACGCACTTCGAGTTCGAGCTCGACTACGATACGTACGGAACGATGTTCGCCAGTAAAGCTGACGCGGAAGCAGGTCGTGTCTACAACCGCTACTACCAAGTTACAGACGATACGCTCTACTTCCCACTCAGTTGGAGCGGACGACAGTACTTAGTCCTCGAAGGCTATCCGGGCGATCGTTATTCTGTTCCTGCCTACATCTCACGTTACGAACCAATCGAGGAATCGATGACAGCTGCCGTCAAAGCAGTCAAACCGGCGTTACTCGTGCAGACACGTCATGGTGCAATGCGGGCACAATCGTTCGGTGCCTCAAAAGTCGAATCACTAGCGTCTGAGCTCCGCATCGAACGACTCGTCTATGATTCCTATGCTGACGCTGAAGCAGCGAAGAAAAAGTTCGAGCGATCGAATAGTGTTGCGTTCGCGGAGTTTGACGCACCGATCCAAGCCTTCGGTGTCGACGCCTATCAAAAACATCAATGGTCCTTGCAGAACACGGGACAAAAGAAGGGACTGAAAGGAGCAGACATCGGCTTCGTCGCTATGCAAAAACGCATTAAAGGCAAGAATCTGTCTGCAACGAAAGTCGCGGTCCTCGACTCCGGCATTAATCCGACGTATGCCGACTTCGCGGGTAAAGTCCGGATGGATCTCGGCTATGATTTCATCAATGGCGATAAGACAGCCTGGGATGACAACGGACACGGTTCACACGTCGCCGGAATCATTGCGGCGGGAGGAAATAATACGTACGGGATGACCGGTATCAATCCGATGACGACGTTGATTCCAATTAAGGTGCTCGATGAGTCAGGGGCTGGTTCGGTCTCGGGACTCGTCAAAGGTATCCAGCATGCGACGAAACAAGGCGCCCGAGTCATCAACATGAGTCTCGGCGGTAGTTCTTCTTCGAAATCGATCGAGTCGGCATTAGCAGCGGCAGTCAAGAAGAACATCCTGATCGTCGCCGCTTCCGGAAACGAAGGACGCGGAACGGTCGCGTATCCGGCCCGTTCGAAATATGTCTTGTCGGTCGGTGCAACCGGACGAAAAGATACGAAAGCGTCGTTCTCGAACTACGGAACGGGCCTAGACCTCGTCGCTCCAGGCGTCTCGATCCCAAGCTATCTCGCAGATGGAGAGTTGTTATATGGAAGTGGGACTTCGATGGCGACGCCACACGTCGCAGGTGTCGCGAGTCTTATGATCAGTCTGAAGCCGTCTTTGAAGGCGAGCAGTGTGGAAAGCATCCTCAAGAAATCAGCGAAGGATCTCGGTAAAAAAGGCTATGATACGAGTTATGGTGCCGGTCGTTTGAATGCCGACAACGCCGTCAAACTGTTGCCTTAATGCAGTCAAGAAGTCCTGTGCGAACAGGGCTTCTTTTTTTCAGTCAATTCATTGATTGATAGAGGTAAAAAGAACTAGGAAAATCAATTTTTTCCATTATAATGAAAAAGGATACAACGATAAGGAGTGAAATCAAATGAAAAAGGTCATCGTCAGTGCTCTCCTCGTGAGTGCATTTGGTACATATACATGGGATACGACAGAAGCTGCAACAACGGCGAAAAAAGTGCCAGCCATCGAAGCGAAAACGAAAAAAGGCTACATCAAAGGAACGTTTGATGCGAGCGGGAAAGCCTTATTCTATTTTGATACGAAGACGTATCTGTCAGGTGGAACACACTTGAAGTTCGCCTTTGACACTTCCAAAAAAGCGACCGTTTATACGTCGCAGACGGAATACAAACAAAAAGATCCATATGCGCGGTATGCAAATAGTAAAAAGACACTCTTTTTCCCGCTGACATGGAGTGGACGACAATACATTGAAGTAACGGGAACGAAGAATAAAGCGTTTACGATTCCCTATAAACTCGAACGCCTTGAACCCATTCGCGAATACGCGACAAAATCAACGACAACCGGACAAGCGACGAGTCTTGTTGTTCGTCTGAACGGGGCGACGGAAGCGAATACGTTATCACAGACGTCACGGGCTACTGATCATGAAACGATTGACAGTACGTTACGTATTGAAAAGTTCTCCTACAAAAGCTTCATCCAAGCGATGGCAGCCAAACGCCAACTTGAAAAAACGAAGGGCGTCCGGTACGTCGAACTCGATCAACCGATGAAGTTACTCAGTATCGATCCGTTCCAGTCCGTCCAGTGGGCGCTGAAAAATACGGGACAACGCGGAGGCGTTAAAGGAGCGGACATCGGTTATCAAGCGATGGTCAAGCGGATTGCCAACAAGTCACGCTCGACCGTTCGTGTGGCGGTCGTCGATACGGGCATCAATCCGACGTATGCGGATTTCGCCGACGCGTCCGGATGGATCTCGGATATGATTTTGTTCATAAACGTCAGCTTGCTTATGACGATCACGGGCACGGGACACACGTCGCCGGTGTCATCGCTGCAACATCAAACAATGGTTACGGAATGACAGGAATCAACGATCGAGCAAGCATCATTCCGATCAAGGTCATCTCGCGCAATAACTATGCGTCGAACTCGAATATCGCCAAAGGCATTTTGTTTGCCGTAAAACAAAAAGCAAAAGTCATCAACTTGAGCCTTGGCGGTGGTGGTGTCTCGCTAGCGATTGAAGATGCCTTAGCGGAAGCGCGTAAGAAAGGAATCTTCGTCGTAGCAGCAACCGGTAACGAAGGCGCATCGAAACTGTCCTATCCGGCACGCTCGAAATATGCCTTTTCGGTCGGGGCGACGAACCGATTCGATAAACGAGCATCGTTCTCGAACTATGGCGAAGGACTCGATCTCGTTGCACCGGGGCAAGATATCGCGAGTTATTTGCAAGACGGCGAATCGATCTTCTGGAGCGGCACATCGATGGCAACACCGCATGTCGCAGGGGTCGCGAGTGTCCTCTATAGCTTAAAGCCAAGTATCAAAGTGACGGACGTCGAATCGATTCTTCGGAAGTCAGCAAAGGACCTCGGGAAAAAAGGCCGTGACACGACGTACGGATACGGTCGCTTGAATGCCGATCGTGCCGTTCAGCTCGTGAAATAAGGAAAGTAGGTTAAACGATGAAACGTATCCTATGTGTCTTCCTGATTGGTGTTCTCTGTGTAAGCGGGACACTCGAAGGACAAGCAGCATCAAAAGAAGCACTGCAAATCAAACAAGAGTACAAAGCACTCAAGTTCGGTATGACGCTAACGGAAGTCGCGAAGACAATATACGGAATAGAGTACCGGAAATACATCAAGAAGCAAAATGGTAGCGTCATCTTTACGAAAAAACCGGGAACGACTGATAACGAACAAGGGTATCGGTCCCTTGGATACGTACTTGATCGCCCCTCCAAAAACCTTCCAACGACAACGTTTCTTGAATTTAGTACGAAACAGCACCAGAAGACATATTATCTGACACAAAAAGCGCTGTACTACCAAGCCGATACGGAAAACGGGTTGTATGAAAATAGCCGGACACTCATGAAGTCAGCGTCATTACGCCACGGGATAACGGAGAAACAACTCGACCAACTGGTGTCCGGCAAAAAGCTCGGACAGGTGTCGATGTATTGGAGTTGGAACGTTTCGTCCGTCATCAAAGAAAGTCCGATGAAAACGGGGCGCTACAAAATCTATCAATTCCATCGACCACATTCGAAAAAGATGCAGGTCGTCACCTTGTCCTATAACAAGCAGAAAAAGCGATATGAAGTGGATACAGAAATCGGGATTTCATTGAAATACGAAAAATGAATAAGGATGATTCATGGAGTCATCGAGGAGAGTAGGAAACAGATATGAAACGCATCATGATAGGGTCACTCTGTTTAGTACTGTTGCTTGGTCTGTTTGTTCCAGGAACAGTATCTGCAGCAACAAAAGCAGAAACGCTTGCGACGTCACAGTACAAGGGCTTGAAAAATGGAATGACGATGCAACAAGTCGCGCAAGTCCTGTATGGCAAGTCGTATCAGAAACACCTGAAGAAAAGAAACGGATCGACTGTTCTTAAACTTCCAATCAACTTCGAAGGGGATGAAGAAGGACATAAGCAATTAATCCATGTCCTCTCCGATTCGACAACAACACATCCCCCGACTGAACTGGTCTTACAATTCATGACGAAACAGAAGAGTACGAAGTATCGCTTAGTGGCGAAAGGCTTGTTCATCGAACGGAAGACGAAGACGGGGTATCGCGAAAGTACACGATCGCTCGTCAAAGGTGCCGCGCTTCAGAACGGGATGACGGAAAAAGAGCTAGATGCAAAATTGACGGGGAAGGGTCTTGGCAACTGGACGATGCTCGGTCATATGGATACAGCGTCTGCTTATACGCTGGACGAACAAAAACGTGGGTTTGCTGAAGTGTCTCGGATCAAAGAATATGTCTTTAAATCGACGACAAACAAGTGGAAACATATCGAACTGACGTATAACGAACAAAAAAGAACCTATCAGGTCAGTAATATTCGGACGATTAAGAAAAAAACTAAAGCACGTGCAACAGAAAGTGAGTGAAATGGATGCAGAAGTGGAACGTCAAACGATGGCTTCTCATGGTACTGATCGCAATAGTTTGCCTCAATCCAGTAACGGCGGGAGCTGCAACAAAAGCTGAGACGATCGCGACAAAACAATATCGTGCTTTAAAACCGGGGATGACGGTAGAGCAAGTCGCCAAAGTCCTCTACGGCAAGACGTATAAAAAGCAACTGAAGATAAAAAACGGTTCACAAGTCTTACGATTGAACACAGAAATCGAGATGGAGGAATGGGATCGGAACGTCCTTCTCTATGATCTTGTGAATCGAAAAGTGGAATTCCCATCAGCAATCGGTGTCCTGATGTTCATGACGGAAACAGGTGGGACAAAGTACCGGCTGACGATGAAACAAATGGAGTTCAAGCGTGACACAGCAGCCGGATTCCGGACGAGTGATCGCAAACTGATCAAGGGTGCGAAAATCAAGAACGGGATGACGGAACAACAAGTTGATCGATTATTGACAGGGAAAGGGCTCGGGGAATTCGGGACACTCGGTCACGTCGATACGACATCCGTCCTTCGAAAAAAAGAAGTCAAAGCAGGAAAAGTAACGATCATTCATACGAAATCATACGTTTTTCCGACAGCGACAAACAAATGGCAATACATCTTTTTCATCTATGACACGAAAAAGAAAGCGTATCGTGTCGAAGATCATAGTCAGTATTAAAAAGGAGAGTAAAGTATGAACACGACCTTCATGAAAATCACAGTGGCGACAATCATCGCGGGATCAACACTCTTTAGTGGAACGGCATCGGCGGCAACGAAAGTCGAGACAACAGCGACAAATCAATACACAGCACTTAAAGCGGGTATGACGATGGAGCAAGTCGCAAAAGTCTTATACGGCAAAGACTACAAAAAACAATTAACGACGAAAAGCGGTTCACAAGTATTGAAGATGAAAGAAGCTCTCCAATTCACAGCAGACCATCGTAAACAAATCTATTACGAAATCTATGATCCGAAAGCAAAAATCCCACCTACTGAAACATCGCTCGGCTTCATGACGAAAAAGAACGATTCAGTCTATCGTCTCGTCTCGAAAAATATTGAAACAGGACGTAAGACGTATTCCGAATATCGCGAGAGTACACGGAAGTTAAACGCAGGCGCTAAGATCAAGACAGGAATGACGGAGAAACAGCTGGATGGTGTGCTCTCGGGTTCAGGTCTTGGTGAATGGGCTGGACTAAGTGAGGGAGATGCGCGGAGCGTCTTCAGTACAAAGGAAATCAAAGAGTATAAGATCGAGACGCATAAAGGAAAGCTTTATGTTTTCCAAAAATCAACGAAATCACGGATTTATGTTGATTTGGCCTATGATGCGAAAAAGAAAACGTACGTCGTTGTGGATCACGAGACAGCGACATTCTAAAAGGGGGACTTACAGATGAAAACAACATTCACTAAAGTTGCAGTAACAACAGTAATCGCAGGAACGACATTATTTAGTGGAACAGCTTCTGCAGCGACGAAAGTCGAAATCACGGCAACGAACCAATTTGAGGCACTCAAAACCGGTATGACGATGGAGCAGGTTGCAAAAGTCCTCTACGGTAAAAGCTATAAAACGCAGCTAACGAAAAAAGATGGATCAACAATTTTAAAGAAAAAGCCAGAGTTTGCGGATAAAGAAGACGGTCAGAAGTTCGCAACTTACAATTTTTACGATACGAAAGTGAAAGTAGCGCCAACCTATACGGCGTTATCATTTACGACGAAAGCGAAGGACTCGGTTTACCGTCTGACTTCAAAAGTAATTAACATAACGGCTAAAACAAAATTGGGTGCCCGGGAAAGCAAAATGCAACTAGTAAAAGGTGCGAAACTGTCGGAAGGCATGACAGAACAACAACTCGATGCCGTTTTGACTGGTAAAGGGCTAGGTGACTGGATGGATTGGGCAAACTTTGATTATTCAATGGTCGCTTCAAAAGCGGAAATCAAGCAGGGACTCGCTGATCCGATCATGATGAAAACATATGTTTTCCAGACGACAGATCCAAAAAACCGGATGCTTGTCAGCCTGGATTACAACTTTAAGAAAAAAATCTATGAAGTCTTTCTGTTTGAGAAAGTATCGGCAACAGAATCGTTGCTATGATGCGCCGCAGTAAGAGCTTACAAGATTGATGTGAAGCAAAAAAGAGTCTGCCAATTGGAAGACTCTTTTTTTCATCTTTTCCCGTTTTTGACAAATCACCCTTAAATTTCGTTATACTCGGACTGTAAGTCTTGTCATACACGACCGATATTAACGAGAAGCAAAACACAGAAGGGAATGGACGCAGTTGGAACGAGTTAAAAAAAGACGTAAGGTAAAAAAACGTTGGACGCCACTTAAAATTATGCTATTGATTGCACTTGTCCTCGTCGTCGGTGTCGGCGGATTCATCGGCTATACATACTATCAAGTCGACCAAACGGTCAAAAAAATTCAATCGCCCGTCAAGAATACAGGAGACAAAGTTGTCGAAGAGCAAAAACCGGTTTCAGTACTATTGCTTGGTGTCGACCAACGCCCGGGTGAGCGTGGACGCAGTGACTCGATCATGGTCATGACACTGAACCCGACACGAAACGAAAGCCGATTAATCAGTATTCCCCGGGACACAAAGGTTGATATCGTCGGAAAAGGAACAAATGATAAGATCAACCATGCGTATTCATTTGGTGGACCGGAGATGGCAATCAAGACAGTCGAAAAGTTTCTTAATATCCCAATCAACTACTATGCAGAAATCAACATGGAAGGATTTACGTCGTTGGTTGATGCAGTCGGTGGGGTAACGGTCAATAATGATTTGGACTTTACGGTCAGTGGGACACATTTCCCAGTCGGTAAAGTCAACTTAGACGGAAAATCTGCGTTGAAGTTCACACGGATGCGTTATGAAGATCCACGAGGTGACTTTGGTCGTCAGATGCGTCAGCGGGAAGTCATTGCCCAAGTCGCGAACAAATTGTCGTCCGACGTTTCAGTCAGTAACTTTAACGCCATCATGGACGTCGTTGGCAAAAATGCCCAGACAAATGTCTCGTTCAAACCGATGCGGACACTCGCTTTTGATTACATGGATGCCTTCCGTAACCAGAAGAACTTGAAACTCGAAGGAACGGGTGGAAAAGAAGGCGACGGGATCTATTACTGGCACCCGACAGAAGATTCATTAAAAGAGACACAAACGGCATTACGCTATTCACTCGATATGGAATGAAAAAAGCACCGAATCCGTTAGGATTTGGTGCTTTTGTTTAGAACGATTGTTCAGCTAGACGAATCCGGCTTGTCGTCCCCTCTTTGGCAAAACGTTGAAGACGATAGGAGTTACTCGTGACGAGTCCTGTCGATTCCGTTTCGAGTTGAAGTGGAGCAAGTGAGGCTAATTGCTCATTGGTAATAGTCGTCTCCGTCCAGTCAATGGCGATGACCTTGTTGTCCTTCAAGACAAAGAAATGCTTTCCGTAAAATAGGTAGTCATGCAATTCGTCATTGAAAGTCCGATCGGCTGGTCCATAAAGACTATTCAGTTCTTCACTACTTTTGCCGATAAGGTCAATGAGGGTGCCGGTCACAAAACTCGTATCGAGGTTATCGTTCGCCCACGTTAAGAGTGTTTCGTCAGCAAGCGGTTCACCTTCGAGTCGTTTTGTCGTATCGGACGTTTTAATAAATCCTGTTAAATCCTCGGATAATTCAATTTCGGTCACGCCGTCTGTTTTCTTGACGATGCGATACCCGTCTCCGAAGTCTGCTTCATAAAGTAATGTCGTCATCGCTTCTTCTCGGTAGATGTTACTGGAGCGTGTTTTAACATATAAAACATCATCAACAGCGGCAGTCTCTTCTGTTGCTTTTGGTTTCTTTTCCTTTGTTTTCTCAACCGTGACCGGTTTTTCGACAGTCGTTTTAGGTGTCGTATCTGCAGATCCTACGAAGTATGTCGAGTAGACATAAGTGCCACTCGCTCCAAGTAAGAAACAAAGAATCAATAGTGCAATCCAGCCCCATGGTATTGATCGCTTAGATCGAGAAGACTTAGTGACTTTTTCTTTTTTACGGCGTTTTGGTTCCGGTTCGCGATGACTACGTGAAAGTGTCGGTAATGGTTCTTCTTCCTTATTTGGAAGCGGTCCATCTTCATCGAGAACCGGACGTGCGACCAACGTACCATAAAAATCAGCTAATGTTTCGTGATGTTTTCCGGCGAGGAATGCATTCCATTCGTCGACCGTGACAGTATCTTCGTCATAAGGAATCAGTGGTGGTTGACCGGTGATTCGGATCATCGTATCCGTCAAGGATTCAGTTGAAGCAAGGCTCGAACGAATCCGTTCATGAAGCCGTGCGATATCCTCTTTTGAGTGAGAAGTATAGAATTGAAGCGCCTGTAGCGAGCGATGCATAAAGAAATTCCTCCTATGTCGAGATACGGAAATGAATGTAAAAAGTAACAATTCATCTTTTATTATACGCAATGTTTTTCAATAAACGTATGACATTTCCTAAAAAAACATCAACCATTTCCCAAAATTTTGTTATACTGAGTCCTAGTTGATGTAGGAAAGTCACTGAATTAGACAAATAAAGGAGAATAATTAGACCATGAATGAAACGATTAGCTTACAGGAATTATTTTCGATTTTACGTAAATCGTTCTGGCGCATCTTGGCGTTGACGATTGTCGCCGCTCTCATCTCATTTGCCGTCAGTAGCTTTTTGATTAAACCAACGTATCAGGCAGGAACTCAAATTCTCGTCACACCGAAGAAACAAGAAAACGAAGTCATCGATGCACAGTCCGTCCAGTCGTCTGTCACATTAGTTAATACATATCGGGTCATCATCAAAAGCCCAGCGATTTTAGAACAGGTTCAGAAAGAAGTTCCGAACGCACCAACAAATGTAGCTGCATTAAATAATATGGTCACGGTCGAAAGTGAACAAAATTCACAGGTCATTAACGTCTCGGTTCAAAGTACGGATGCAGCACTCGCATCAAACATGGCCAACTCGATTGCAGAGGTCTTCAGTTCGGATGTTCAAAAATTAATGAGCGTCGATAACGTTACTGTTTTATCGAAATCAGGTATTCCGACATCACCTGTTAGTCCGAACATTGTTTTAAACACAGCAATTGCAGCAGTCGTTGGATTCTTGCTCGGTGTCGGTCTTGCGTTTTTACGTGAAGTACTCGATCGTCGTATCCGGACAGAAGATCAAGTCCAACAGATTCTTGATCTCCCGGTTCTCGGTAGCATCCCGGATATCGATAGCAAAGTATTCAAGTCATCGTCAAAAGCAGCAAAACGAGAGGCGGTTCAACAACATGGCTAAAAAGAGCAAAATGAATAAAGACGCACGAAAGCTGATTACGGTCACACAGCCGAAGTCACCTGTCGCTGAGCAGTACCGGACGATTCGGACGAACATCGAGTTCATGGCCGTCGATCGTGAGATTCAAGCGATTCTCGTCACATCAGCAACACAAGGAGAAGGCAAATCAACGACGTCATCAAACTTGGCCGTCACTTATGCCCAACAAGGTAAAAAGGTTTTAATCGTCGATACCGATATGCGTCGTCCGACGGTCCACTATACGTTCCGTGTAGCGAATGGGCTTGGACTTTCGAGTCTGTTAACACGCCAAGCAGAAAAAGAAAAAGCCATCTTACCAACGAAAGTCGATAACCTATCAATTTTGACGGCGGGTCCGATTCCGCCAAACCCAGCGGAACTTTTGTCGTCACGAGCGATGGAGCATCTAGCTGAACAACTACGCGAAGAATTCGACGTCATTATTTTTGACGCACCACCACTGTTGCAAGTCGCCGATAGTCGGATTACTTCGAAACTAACGGATGGTGTTGTTCTTGTCGTTGGTTGTACAACATCTGATCGTCAACGGGTTTTAAAAGCAAAAGAACAGCTTGAACTGGCGGAGGCAAAAATCCTTGGTGTCGTCTTAAACCGTCGTGAACTGACGGATGATTCAGCATATCAATACTACTATTCCTATGAGTGAGGGACATCTACATGGTTGATATCCATTGTCATATCTTGCCGCTCGTCGATGACGGTCCGGCTAGTGTCGAACATGCCTTACAGTTAGCCGAACAAGCCGTCGCAGAGGGAGTGTCGCGAATCATTGCGACACCCCATCTCTATCATCCGCAATTCGAAACGGAAGAGGTTGATGTGCAGTTAACAGTTAATGAATTTAACGTCTTGTTAAAACAACGTGATATTCCACTTACCGTTTATCCGGGTCATGAGATTCGTTTGATTGGTG
Source organism: Exiguobacterium sp. E17S (assembly GCF_057772545.1). Lineage (NCBI taxonomy): Bacteria > Bacillati > Bacillota > Bacilli > Caryophanales > Exiguobacterium > Exiguobacterium sp. E17S. The sequence goes on along the minus strand of NZ_JBYLRU010000001.1, from coordinate 1,736,748 downwards.
AGTTGATGGAAGCGTTAGAGGCAGGACAAGCACTGACACTTAATGAGTCACGCTATATCTTGATTGAGTTTCCTTCAAGTGGTATTCCATCTTATGCCCGCCAAGTCTTCGCTGAATTGATTTCGGATGGCTATATCCCAATAGTTGCTCATCCGGAAAAAAATAAAGCAATCATTCAAAACCCATCATTGCTCTTTGAATTAATTTCAAACGGTGCAATCAGCCAGGTGACGTGTGCTAGTTTAATCGGTAAATACGGAAAGGACGTCCAGCGGTTTGCGATTGCTTTACTCGAAAATGGGTTAGCCCATCTTATTGCAAGTGATGCACATCACCTCGAGAAGCGTCCGTTCTACTGGAAGCAATGCGAACGAATGCTTGAAAAAACGTTCGAAGATTGGTTGATCGATGAGATTTATGAAAACAATGAAGCCGTTCTCTTGAACCAACTCGTGACAATCAATCCCCCGAGTCCTGTCGAGAAGAATTGGAAAGGACAATGGGTGTAACATTTTTTGTCAAGGTAAGGGAAAGAGAGTGAATTGGCACTCTCTTTTTTCTATGTTAACGCTTACATTATTAAAATATGGAAAACTTTATGGAAAGTGACATGTGTCCTGTGTTATTGTATTTTACATAAAGAATGGAACGTTAGATATAATTTGGGAAACTAAAATTATATATGGGAGATGATTATGTGATTAAAGTAAAAAAGGCAGTTATTCCAGCAGCTGGACTCGGTACACGTTTTTTGCCAGCGACAAAAGCGATGCCAAAGGAAATGTTACCAATCGTTGATAAACCAACGATTCAATACATCATCGAAGAGGCAATTGAATCAGGAATCGAAGATATCTTGATCATCACTGGTAAAGGAAAACGAGCGATTGAAGATCATTTTGATTCTGTGCCGGAACTGGAAGCGAACTTGATCTCGAAGAATAAGTCAGAACTACTGTACTTAGTCGAAGAAACGACAAAGATCAACATTCATTTTATTCGTCAATCGAAGCCGAAAGGTCTTGGGGATGCGATTCTTCAAGCAAAAGCATTCGTCGGTAATGAACCGTTCGTCGTCATGCTTGGTGATGATATCGTGCAGGCAGATGTACCGTGTACACGACAGCTCATCGAACAGTATGAAATCACAAATAGTTCAATCATCGGTGTGCAGCCAGTTCTTGAAAAGGATACACATCGTTATGGCATCGTTGATCCAAGCTCAAGCATCTCAGAGCAATTACATAAGGTGAAATCTTTCGTCGAAAAGCCAGCACCAGGAACCGCTCCGTCAAACTTAGCGATTTTAGGGCGTTATCTACTCACGCCAGAAATCTTTAAATATCTTGAGACACAACAAGTTGGTTCAGGTGGTGAAATTCAATTGACGGATGCGATTACACGACTCAATGAAATGCAACGGGTCTTTGCCTACGAATTTGATGGCAAACGCTACGATGTCGGTGAAAAATTAGGGTTTATTCGAACGACACTCGAGTTTGCCTTGAACCGTGAAGATTTAGGCGAAGACGTAGCAGGAATGATGGAAGAGTTGCTACAAGCACACAAATCGAAATCATTTGTCTAAAAATCAGCATTTTAAATATTAGTTGAAGGGAGTGAATGTTCGTGAAAAAGTATTACTATTACCGAACGATTTTACTAGCATGTATGGATGCCTGTGCATTAATGGTTGCGATGAGCTTTACATATTTTTTCTTATATCCTAAGGAATTATTTTTATTGATCGACAGTCGTGATTTAGTGCAATCGGCGACGGTATTTGCCTTACTCTTCATCACAGTAGCGTTTCTTATGAAGCTGTACCGTGTTAACTGGAAATATGCGAGTGTACAAGAGGCGATGACACTGTCTTTGTCACTTGGACTTAGCTCAATCGGCTTAATAGTGTATCAAGTTCTATTCTTTGGACAAGTGTTAGAACGAATCACACTATTAAGTTTTTGTATTTCATTACTACTATTAGGTGCAATCCGGGTAGGCTTACGTCTACTTGGAATCGGACAACATTGGCGGAAATATGCTTTGCCTCGTCGCATGATCAAATCGCGAAAACGAACATTGGTAATTGGAGCTGGACGTGCAGGGCGGGCATTGGTTCGTCAATTGTATGCTTCACCATTTCATGAATTGAAGCCGGTCGCTTTTGTCGATGATGACCCAAAAAATATGCATTTCGTGATTCAAGGAATCGAAGTTGCAGGAACGACGGAGGATTTAAAGGCAGTCATCGAACGACATAAAATTGAGGCCATCGTCTTAGCGATTCCATCGTTGTCACAGCAACGGCGGATTGAACTGATCACGGAAGCAAAGACACTCTGTAAGAATGTCCAGACCTTACCGATGATTGAAGAACTCGTGACGGGGAAGGTTTCGGTCAACGCAATTCGTGATGTATCGATTGAAGACTTACTCGGACGCGAGCCCGTCGAACTGAATATCTCAGGAATCCGAAGTGAGATTGAAGGACGGACGGTTCTTGTCACAGGAGCCGGTGGATCGATTGGATCAGAAATTTGTCGCCAAATCATTCAATTCAATCCGACGACGTTAGTATTACTCGGTCATGGTGAAAATAGTATCTATTTGATTGAACGGGAACTTCGCGGTTTACAGACAGCGATTAATCTAGTGCCAATTATTGCTGATGTGCAAGATCGGATGCGTTTAGACGAAGTATTTGCGCAACATCGACCAGACGTCGTCTTTCATGCAGCGGCTCATAAACACGTGCCTTTAATGGAAGCAAATCCGTATGAGTCGGTAAAAAACAACGTCTATGGTACAAAAAATGTTGCAGAAGTAGCCGACCGTCATCAGGTAGAACGATTCGTCATGATCTCAACGGATAAAGCCGTCAACCCAACGAACGTGATGGGTTCGACAAAACGGATTGCAGAGATGATCATTCAGGATTTAGGAAAACGAAGTCAGACAAAATTTGCCGTCGTTCGTTTCGGTAACGTCCTTGGTAGTCGTGGATCAGTCATTCCACTCTTTAAATCGCAGATAGAGGCTGGTGGACCTGTTACAGTGACTCATCCAGAGATGACACGATTTTTTATGACGATTCCAGAAGCAAGTCGTCTAGTCATTCAAGCTGGGATTCTAGCAGATGGTGGAGAAGTATTCGTTCTTGATATGGGCGAACCAGTCAAAATCGTTGATCTTGCGAAAAATATGATTGAACTAAGTGGTTTTACGGAAGATGAGATGCCAATCGTATTCTCGGGTATCCGACCAGGAGAAAAAATGTATGAGGAATTATTAAAAGATGGAGAAGTCGATCCAGAAGCGATTTATCCGAAAATTTTTGTGGGCCGAACGAAGCAAGCTGAACCGATTGAAGAACTACTTCGTATGGTCGAAAATCATCAACTGAATCCATTGCAACTACGCAATACTCTACTTGATATTGCAAACGATGTTGCGCTAAAAAAACAAAAATTAGTATAAACATAAGGAGCTAAAGCAAATGAGTTATATGACAGTGAAACGGTTGTTAGGATTCGTTCTAGCGCTTGTGGCATGTATCGTATTGATACCAGTGTTTTTATGCATTATGGGGGCGATAAAAATTGAATCACGAGGACCAGTCTTCTTCAAACAAAAACGAGTTGGCTTGAAGAAAAGTCATTTCAACATTTTAAAGTTCCGGACTATGTATATTGAAACGCCACAAGATACACCGACTCATTTACTTGCTGATCCGGATGTCTATATTACACGCGTTGGGCAGTTTTTACGGAAGACAAGCTTAGATGAATTACCACAACTGTTTAATATCCTAAAAGGTGAGATGAGTTTTGTTGGACCACGTCCTGCTTTATGGAATCAATATGATTTGATTGATGAGCGTGATAAGTATAAAGCAAATGACACATTACCAGGATTAACGGGATGGGCTCAGATCAACGGTCGCGATGAATTACCAATTGAAATCAAAGCAAAACTAGATGGTGAGTATATTCAACGAATGGGGATTCTCATGGACTCACGCTGTTTCATTGCAACAATCTTTAGCGTATTGAAAAGTGATGGAGTAGTTGAAGGCGGTACTGGAACGATTACGGCAAAAGAAGCAGCAAGTACAAAGGAGTAAACACTAATGAAAAAGGTACTTGTCACAGGTGAGAACGGATATATTGGAACGAAATTCAAAGAGTGGATTCAATCAAGTAATAATGAAATTGAATTAAAGTATATATCTGTACGAGGAGAAAACTGGCGCGAAATCGATTTTAACGGTTACGATGCCATTTTACACCTTGCAGGTATTGCACATGTATCTCGCAATCCTAGATTTAAAGAGATGTACTATCAAATTAATAGAGATTTGACGATAAATTTAGCCGAAAAAGCGAAGAAAGAGAACGTAAAACAGTTTATTTTTATGAGCAGTATTATTATTTATGGATTAGATAATAAAATCGGTGAATACAGCCTAATTGATGAAAATACAATACCAATTCCTGCTGATTTTTATGGAGACAGTAAATTACAGGCCGACGTAAAAATTCAATCGATGAATAGTGAAAATTTTAAGACATCAGTAATCCGTACACCAGTTGTATATGGACCAGGTTGCAAAGGAAACTTTAAAAAGTTGATTAAACTAGCAAAAATCACACCTGTTTTTTTTGATTTAGATAACAAAAGAAGCATGATTTATATTGATAACTTGAACTGCTTAATTGAACAGATCATTTTAAAGGAAAAAGCAGGAGTATTTTATCCACAGAATATTGACTATGTGAGTACAAAAGAAATTATTGAAGTCGTTGCAAAGTACAGTGGACATAAGGTTTATTTTAGCTCCTCATTTAACTATGGATTAAAACTCATTAGTAAGAAAGTCAATTTTATCAATAAAATATTTGGAAATAAAATGTATAAAAAAGTGTTATCAAACTCCGACGATTACAGAGTTTGTGATTTCGAGACATCTATAAAAAATAGTATTGATCATAGCTACAACTAGGTGAGGATGAATATAAATATGAAGAATAAAAGAGTGATGCTACTTGGGAACCACGCTTTTGTAATTTATAACTTTAGAAAAGAATTGATTCAGCAGTTATTGAAAGATGGATATGAGGTTTATTTGTCAATGCCTTATGATAAGGAAAAAGTTCCTATAATGGAATCATGGGGTTGTAAATTTATTGAAACTAACGTTGATCGAAGAGGAACGAACCCGTTTAAAGATTTAAAATTACTTAATCATTATTTAAAAATCTTAAAAAAATATAAACCAGGTGTGGTACTTACATATACAATTAAACCTAACTTATATGGAGGAATTGCTTGCAATTTATTTAAGATTCCTTATTTAACCAACATTACTGGATTAGGAAGTGGCTTTAAAAATTCTACAGGATTAAAAAGAGTATTAGTATTTTTATATAAACTTGGATTAAGAAGCTCATCTAAAATATATTTTCAAAATACTAATGATGAAAATATTCTCTTATCTAACGGAATTGTCAAAAGTAAACACGAAGTTATTCCTGGATCAGGAGTAAATTTAACTGAGTATATGTTAAAACCTTTACCAAATACAGAAGAAATTAGATTTATATTTGTAGGTAGAATAATGAAGGATAAAGGAATTGAAGAATATTTAAACGCAGCAAAAATAATTAAAAAAAATCAAGGAATAAAAGTACGATTTGACTTGGTAGGATTTATAGAGCCTACTGAAAAAGAATTAGCTATTAAAATCGATTCCTATGCTAAGGATGGAATAATTAATTATTTAGGATATCAAGTAAACGTAAAGCCTTTTATCGAAGATGTGCATTGTTTAATTCAACCATCGCATGGAGGAGAAGGTTTATCGAATGTATTGTTAGAAGCAGGTGCTATGGGTAGGATATTAATTGCATCAGATATACCTGGATGTAGAGAAACAATAGATATAGAGAAAAATGGCTACATTTTTAGAAGAAAAGATGCCGAAGATTTAGCATCTAAAATAAACTTTTTTATAACGACTCAATCTAATAGTTCGAGAGAACAAATGAGTAAATATTCAAGGGAAAAGATTGAAAAGCATTTTAATAGAGATATTGTTGTTGATAAATATATGTCTGAAATAAAAAATATATCTTTGTAAAGGTAGCGATGATAAATGGAATACAAGAAAATAATTAGAAATCAGGAAACTAGATTTACGATATTAAATTTAATGAAATTCATACCTGATAGAATAATGTTAAAAATTCAACACAAGATAAAACTAAATAAAAATCTAAATTTAAATTCACCAAAAAGATACTCTGAAAAAGTACAGTGGTATAAACTAAATTATCGCGATGATCTGATGACAAAATGTGCAGATAAATTTTCTGTACGTGAATATGTAGAAAGTAAAGGATTGAAAGAAATTTTAGTTGATTTATACGGAGTTTATAATGATCCGAATTTGATAAATTTAGATGATCTACCGGATAAATTTATAATAAAAACAACTAATGGTAGTGGTACAAATTATATATGCAAAGATAAAAAAGAATTTGACATCGAATCAACTAAAAATAAATTAAATAAATGGATGAAACGAAATATTTTTTCGGCTAGTAGAGAGTGGGCTTATAAAAATATAGAACCTAAAATTATTGTTGAAGAATTAATAGAAGATAAAAATAATGAATTTTCTGGAATAAACGATTACAAAATCTTTTGTTTTAATGGAAAAGTGGAATACATAGTTGTTGATGTTGATAGAGATATAGGTCACAAACGAAACATATATAATGCTGATTGGAATCTTATAAAAACAAGCACTGATTATCCTAACATAGGAAAAAATATAAAAAGACCTGAACGACTAGATGAAATGATTAAAATTGCTGAGAAACTTTCTAATGATTTTCCTCATGTTCGAGTAGATCTTTATTGGGTCAATAATAATATTTATTTTGGTGAATTAACATTTTATCCGTGGGCTGGATATATATATTTCTCAGAAGATAAATTTGATTTTATTTTAGGGGAAAAATTTAAACTACCTAAAGTTAAGAAGGGATAAGGTAATGGAGTCTGTAAGTGTATTAATGTCTACATTCAATGGAGAAGTATATTTGAAAGAACAATTAGAGAGCGTCCTTCATCAAAAAAATATAGATGTTAAAATTTTTATTAGAGATGATGGTTCTACAGATAAAACTCTTGAAATTATTAGAGAATATCAAGAAAAGTACGATAAAATATATTTATTTCCTGGTAAAAATTTAGGCTATAAAAAAAGTTTTATGAAATTAATAGAACTAAGTAATAATAGTTCACATTACTATGCATTTTGCGATCAAGATGATTATTGGTACGATAACAAATTAATAAGTGCAATAAATATGTTAAAAGAAAATAAAAAATCAAATAAATACGAGTTGTATTTTTCAAGTTTAGAAATAGTTGATAGCAATCTAAATAAAATAGGATATAAAAGTTACAACGAAAGTAGTCTGTTACTAGGTACTGTTTTAAGTAGATTTAATATATCTGGTTGTACAATGGTGTTCAATCAAAATATTATAGATAAATTAATATCTACAGGCTTAATAAAGCATTCTATAGGTGGTCATGATGCATGGTTATACAAAATTTGTATTTGTTTAAATGCTAAAATATGTTTTGATGAACAATCCTATATAAAATATAGACAACATGGAAATAATGTTACAGGAATAAATCAAGGACTCATTGGAAGATTAAAAAAAGAATTAAAAATCATCAAACGAAATAAAAATTATAATTATAAAACAGCTCAAATATTACTAGAAAATTTATCATCCAAAAATGAAAATAGCTTAAATGATGAAAATAAAGAGATATTACAAAAAATTGTTAATTACAAAAAAAATGTTTTTCATTATTTTAATCTCATACTTGACAAAAAAATTAAAACAAACAGTGTTGTATTAAATATTTTAACTAAAATAAAAATCATTTTAAGAGTTTATTAGTGAGTAAAGGAGTAAATAATGAGAATAATTGCTGGAATCGTTACATTTAATCCTGAACTAAATCTACTCGAAAAAAATATTAATAGTATTATAACTCAGGTAGATAATCTTGTTATTGTAGATAACAGCTCTAAAAACATAAATGAGTTGTTTTCTTTTGTGTCGAAAATTAGCAACAAAATTTTAGTCATTAAAAACAATAAAAATTTAGGAATAGCAACAGCATTAAATCAAATAATGAGCTATGCATTTGAAAATAAGGTAGAGTGGGTTTTAACTTTAGATCAAGATTCAATATCGCCTAGTAACATAATTGCAGAATATAAAAAATACGTAAATTTGAAAAAAGTGGCAATAATATCTCCGAATATATTTGATAGAAACGTAGGATACATTAAGTCAAAAGAAATTGATAATAAAGACTATGTTTACGTAAAAAATGCGATTACATCAGCTGCATTAACTAATGTAAAATTATGGAGAGAAATTGGAGAATTCGATGATGTATTATTCATTGATTATGTTGACTTTGAATATTGTGAACGAGTATTAGCTAATGGATACTTTGTAATTAAAATCAATAATGTGATTTTAAATCATGAAATAGGTATCAGCAAAACAATAAAGACGTTATTTGGTAATTACACAGTTCAAAATCATAATAAATATAGAAAGTACTATATAGCAAGAAATTTAGTTTATTTATCGACTAAAGGAAAAAAAATTGAAATAAAAAAGTTATTAAGTGTTGCAAAATTGACTATAAAAACATTCATATTTGAACAACAAAAAATAGAAAAAATTCAGTATATTTTTCGTGGTGTGATCGATGGAACCAAAATGACAAAAAAGAAAGGAATATAATATGATTTTTGTTCTTATAATTATATTGCTTATGTTGACCGTGATATCTTATTTTTTGTCAGGTAAAGATATAATTTCACCATGGTTTGTTTCAAACTCAGTATATTTGATTAGTAGTACAGTAGTGATGTTAAATTATACAAATTGGCACATTGATATTTCACAAAAGACAGTATTTATTATTATCATAGCGTCTATTTCATTAGGAATTGGCGAAATGATTATACGCTTTTTATTTAATTCAAGAAAAAAAGATAATAATATTGTGAAATCAGAAATTATATTTAAAAAGATTCACTTAAGCAATTTGTTTTTATTTTTAAGTATTACTTACATGTTAGCTATATTTATTTGGACATTTATAGAAGTATACAGGTTATCTATTCTAGGTGGGAATAATGAAGGTATGACAATGATGTTGAAATATGCAAGAAGTCAAACTTCAGAATATGGATTTAATACGTTTTTATCTATAGGGCTAGCATTTAGTAACTCAATTGCATATTTTTATATATTTTATATCATATACAATAAGATATTTTATAAAGAAAATAGACTTAGTAAATTTATATATTTGCCAGTTATTTTCTTTTGTCTCCAAATGATTCTTACGACAGGTCGACAGATTTTCATTCAAATATTAACTATGACATTAATTACTTTTTTTATTCTATATAAGAAAAAAAATGGATGGAACTCTAAAAATACAAAGCTACTTTTATATTCTTTAGTATCTATTCTTTTTTCATGTTTGCTTTCTTTGTATTAGGTTTTTTGACTGATAAAAGTTTTTTAGGTTTTTCTCGTACTCTATCACTTTATATAGGCGGATCAATAGTAGGTCTAGATGTCTTTTTGAAAATGAATACTATATATCCTAGCGACTGGATAGGAAGCAACACTTTATTTGGTTTGTATGCATCGTTAAATCAAATAGGACTAGATTTTCCTAAACTTAGAGCGCCGTTAGAAAATTTCTATATTGGCTATGATAGTGTTAATGTTTACACACCATTAAGAAGATATATTCAAGATTTTTCAGTATTAGGCATGATTTTTATTCAGTTTTTCATTGGAATGTTGTACACAGTATTTTTAATGATTATTAAAAATACTTCTAGAGTAACAAGTTTAATAATAATATTTGCAATGTTTTATTATCCTATATCGGAAGGAGCAATCGAGGAACGATTATTCATGTTGGTATTATCTTTAAATGGATTAGTAAAAGCTCTAGGTGTAGTTATATTATATTATTTTATTGTTGACAAAAAAGTTCCATTAAAAATTAAAAAAGAGAAATTAGGCTAAATGTTATGATACTAAATTTAAAAAAGGCAAAAAATCCATTGCTTATAAATTTTATATATTCAATTAGTGCTCAGATGCTAACTTTATCAGTTAACGTATTGATGATATTAATTGTTCCGAAATTTATGGGAATTGTTGATTTTAGTTACTGGCAACTTTTTTTACTGTATACATCTTACATAGGTTTTTTTCACTTAGGTTTAAATGATGGGATTTATCTAAAAGAGGGCGGTAAGAAGTTAAACGAAATAAATATAAAAAGAATATCGTCTCAGTTTAAAGTGGCTTTTGTGATACAAATGTTAATAGTTTTTTTTCTAATAAGTATAACCAATTATTTTAATGTTTCTATAGAAAAAAATCATGTTTTATTATTTACATTTCTTTTAATTCCAGTAACTAATGGATCTTTCTTTTTGATGTATATTCTTCAAGCTACTAATGAAATAAAAAAATATGTAATTTCTATACTTATCGAAAAATGTCTTTTCATAATTTGTTTATTTATATTAATCTTCAATAATGTTAATAACTATGAATTATATATACTAGCTTTTACAGGTAGTAAAATGGTTTCATTTGGATATCTATTGTATATTTTTCGTGATTTTATATTTTACAGATTGGAAAATATTAAAATTACAATAAATAACATAATGGGGAATATTTATATTGGTATCCCTTTATTATTTGCAAATATATCAGGATTATTAATAATGGGTTATCCTAGATTAGCTATTGAAAGCACCTGGGGGATAAAAACATTTGGTGTAATTTCTTTCGCCTTAATAATAGTAAGCTTTTTCCTAATGTTCATTAATCAGATTGGATTAATATTGTTTCCCCATCTAAGAAGAATTAATTTAGATGCTTCAAAAAAATATATATGAATTTAAAAAAGCAGTTAGGAATTTTCTTACCAATAATTTTTTGATTTATATTCCATTGATAATGATTTTAGAGATATGGTTACCGCAATACGGAAAATCTTTTGAATATATTTACCTTATATTGCCTATTGTGTTGTATGAGTCTAAAGTGAATATACTTTATAACACATACCTAAAGGTTTATAGAGAAGAAAAGAAGATTTTAATTGTTAATCTTTTCATTTTGGTTTTTTCTGTATTTTCTATTAATGTTGTTATTAAATTCTTCGAAAATGTAACATTTATTTTAATTGTTTTAATCGTAAGTGTAGCTTTAAGAAGTATTTTATTAGAAATTTGTGTGGAAAGAAAATTAAAAATAAGTCAATTTAAACAAATATATGTTCAGAATATAAGTGTAATTACTTTTATTATAGCTTCAATGTTATACAAAGGAGATTTTGAGCGATTTCTAATTGGTCTGATATTTTATTTGATTTATTTTCTTAGTGTTAAATTTATTGATAAAACGGAGGAATGTTAGTAATGAAAGGAATAATCTTAGCAGGAGGCAGTGGAACTCGCCTTTATCCACTTACAAAGTCAATATCTAAACAGTTATTGCCGGTGTATGACAAACCGATGATTTACTATCCTATGTCAACGCTGATGTTAGCTGGAATTAAAGAGATTTTGATCATATCTACGCCAGAGGATACTCCACGATTTGAACAACTTCTTGGAGATGGAAAAGAGCTAGGATTAGCACTCTCTTATAAAGTTCAAGAATCTCCAGATGGTTTAGCCCAAGCTTTCGTTATTGGTGAAGACTTTATTGGTGATGATTCAGTTGCTCTTGTGTTAGGTGATAACATTTATTATGGTCATGGCTTCACAGAGCTTCTACAAAAAGCTTCTTCCTTACAGTCAGGATCTACTGTGTTTGGGTATCATGTGCACGATCCGGAGCGTTTTGGTGTTGTTGAATTTGATGAGCAGCAAAATGTTATTTCAATTGAAGAGAAGCCTGAAGTCGCTAAAAGTAATTACGCCATTACTGGATTGTATTTCTACGATAATCGGGTGGTTGAATTCGCTAAATCTTTAAAGCCGTCTCCCCGAGGTGAACTTGAAATTACTGATTTAAATAAATGCTATTTAGAAGATAATTCATTACGTGTTGAGCTTCTTGGCCGTGGTTTTGCGTGGTTAGATACGGGAACTCATGAATCACTTCTCGAAGCTTCTACTTTTATCGAAACTATTGAGCGTAGACAAAAATTAAAGATTGCTTGTTTAGAAGAAATTTCGTATCGCATGGGTTACATTTCAAAAGAACAATTGATTGATTTAGCACAACCTTTAAAGAAAAATGCGTATGGGCAATACCTTTTGCATGTCGCTAACACTGTGAAAGACCGATTTACTCAGGAAGAAGGTATTCAATTATGAAAGTAATTAAAAGTAAATTAGAAGACGTATTATTACTTGAACCAAAAGTATTTGGTGATCACCGTGGTTTTTTCATGGAAAGCTATAACGAAGAAACATTTCATGCGGCGGGTATTAAACATAATTTCATTCAAGATAACCATTCGTTATCAAAAGAAGCTGGCGTTTTGCGAGGTATGCACTATCAATTAAATCCAAAAGCGCAAACAAAATTAGTTCGTGTAGGTACAGGCGCAATCTACGATGTCGTTGTGGATATGCGCAAAAATTCTCCTACTTATGGAGAGTGGGAAGGCTTTATTCTAAGCGAACACAATAAACGACAATTATTAGTTCCAAAAGGGTTTGCACATGGTTTTTGTACATTGACTGAGGACGTAAATGTTTTCTACAAAGTTGACGAATTATATTCAGCTGAACACGACCGAGGAATTCAGTGGAATGATCCAGCACTAGATATTAACTGGCCAATTTCTGATCCAATTCTTTCGGATAAAGATACAAAACATCCGACGTTTGAACAAGCAGAAAACAATTTTGAATGGAGTGGGGAATAATCATGAATATTATCGTTACAGGTGGAGCTGGATTCATTGGAAGTAACTTTGTCCGTCATATGTTATATACATATCCTACTTATAAAATCATTAATTTAGATTTACTTACGTATGCAGGCAATAAAGACAGCCTAGCTGATATTATGGACAATCCAAATCATGTGTTTGTAGAAGGGAACATCACTGATCGTCAATTGTTAGAGCGATTAATTCAAGAGCATGATGTAGACGGAATCATCAACTTTGCAGCTGAGTCGCACGTTGACCGCAGTATTTTGAATCCAGAAGTGTTTGTTGAAACAAATATCCAAGGAACGCTTGCGTTACTTGATGCTGCGCGGAAACATAATTTAAAAAAATATGTACAAGTATCGACAGACGAAGTGTACGGTTCTCTAGGTGCAGAAGGATACTTTACTGAAGATACTCCACTTGCACCAAACAGTCCTTACTCGGCCTCTAAAGCAGGGGCAGATATGTTGGTACGGTCTTACTTTGAAACATACGGCATGGATGTCAATATTACACGCTGTTCGAATAACTATGGTCCATTCCATTTCCCTGAAAAACTCATTCCATTGATGATTACCAATGCGATGGATCAAAAAGAATTACCGATTTACGGTGATGGTGAAAATATTCGAGATTGGTTGCATGTAACCGATCATTGTGCGGCAATCGATTTAGTTTTCCATAATGGTAAGTCAGGTGAAGTTTACAATGTGGGTGGGCATAACGAACGAACAAACAACCAAATCGTAGACTTGATTGTGGAACGTTTGAATGTTTCTTCTGACTTAGTGAAGTATGTAGAAGATCGTTTAGGACATGATCGTCGTTATGCGATTGATCCAGCTAAATTAGAAACAGAACTCGGTTGGAAACCAAAATATACATTTGATACAGGAATTATTGAAACTATCGACTGGTATCTAGCAAACGAAGCTTGGTGGCGTCCACTCAAAGAAAAAGCGACACTAGTTAAATGAAGAAAGTCATTATAACAGGTGCCAACGGGCAATTAGGAAAAGATCTTGTTGAATCAATCGACGCTTCAGTGTTTGAGATTAGTGCTTTTACAAAATCAGAACTGGATATCACAAATGAGAGAGCAGTTCAAACCATCGTGAACTCGATTCAACCAGACTGGATTCTTCATGCTGCTGCATATACGAATGTTGAAGCGGCAGAGGATGAGGGGAAAGAACAGAACTGGTTAGTGAACGCTACAGGGACTGAGGTTATTGCAAAAGCTGCTAAAACAGTCAAGGCAAAAATGATTTACGTGAGTACGGACTATGTTTTCGATGGTACAAAAGAAACGCCTTATGAAACTACAGACGCTGTCAATCCTTTAAATGAGTACGGAAAAGCAAAATTGGCTGGAGAAAAAGCTGTTCAAGAGGTGTTAGGAGAAGATGGATTTGTCATTCGGACATCGTGGGTATTCGGAATCCATGGTCATAATTTTGTATACACGATGTTGAAACTTTCGGAAACCCGAAATGAGTTAAAGGTGGTTTCTGATCAGCTCGGAAGACCTACATTTTCAGAAGACCTAGCACGCTTCATGTGGTTTATCGTAAATCAGAATGTAAGAGGTGGAATTTATCACTTCTCGAATGACGATGTATGTTCATGGAATACATTTGCGAAAGAAATATTAAAAGAAAAACAGACGGTCATTCACGAATGTACATCAGATGAATTCCCTCAAAAAGCGCTACGTCCGAAACATTCAATTTTAGACCTGACTTCAGCTCAAAAAATTGATTATGATATTCCAACTTGGAGTAATGCGTTAGAACGTTTTAAAAAACAAATAAGTGGGTGAGATACGATGAATCAAAGTACAATTCTTATAACTGGTGCGGCAGGGTTCATTGGGATGCATCTAACTAATCGGTTGACGAGTCTCGGACATGCAGTACTTGGGCTGGATAATTTAAATGACTATTATGAGCTACAATTGAAAAAAGATCGCCTTCAACAATTAGAGCGTTTAGACAATTTTACCTTCATCGAATGTGATTTAATAAATAAAAATAAGGTGGATGAAGTCTTCGAACAATATCGCCCTCAATATGTTATTAACTTAGCTGCTCAAGCGGGTGTGCGTTACTCGATTGAAAATCCATATGCGTATCTCGATTCGAATTTAACAGGGTTTCTGAATATTTTAGAAGCGTGTCGTCATTATCCAGTTCGGCATTTATTGTATGCTTCCTCTAGTTCTGTATATGGTGGAAATAAAGTAGCACCATTTTCTACTAATCATAACGTCGATCACCCTGTTAGCCTATATGCCGCGACAAAGAAATCGAATGAATTAATGGCTCATACATATAGTCATTTATATAGTATTCCAACAACGGGTCTTCGGTTCTTCACGGTATATGGACCATGGGGACGCCCAGATATGGCTTATTTCTCCTTTACAAAAGATATTATTGAAGGAAAATCAATTAAGGTCTTTAATCATGGGAAAATGGAACGCGATTTCACGTATATCGATGACATCGTAGAAGGAATTACAAAATTAATTCCACGAGCACCGGAACCAAATCTGGAGTGGGATGAAAGTACGGATGAATTAGGTGCGAGCTTTGCCCCATACCGTGTCTACAATATCGGGAATAACCAGCCCGTTCAACTCATGAAATTTATAAATGTATTGGAAGAGAAGATTGGAAAAGAAGCGAACAAACAATACATGGAAATGCAACCAGGAGATGTTCTTCGTACATACGCTGACGTTTCGGAACTAGAACGAGATATTGAATTCAAGCCGAGTACAAGTATCGAGGGTGGACTTGGGAAATTCGTCGATTGGTATAAAGAATATTACAATGTAAAGTTGTGAAAAGGATGAGATCATTGAAAATCACGGTAGCAGGAACAGGATACGTTGGTCTATCGATGGCCGTATTACTCGCCCAGCATAATGAAGTCACATCGATTGATATCATTAAAGAACGGGTCGAAATGGTTAACAACCGTAAGTCACCAATTGTTGACGCAGAAATCGAAAACTTCCTTCAACATAAGGAATTGAACTTACACGCGACGACAGATAACTTCGAAGCCTACAAAGAAGCAGAATTCGTCGTCATCGCAACGCCGACAGATTATGATCCGGTGCGCAATTACTTTAACACACGGACAGTCGAAAGCGTCGTCGCAACGGTACTTGCGATTAATCCGGATGCCACGATGGTCATCAAGTCGACCGTACCAGTAGGTTATACACAAGAATTAAAAGAAAAATTTGATACATCGAACATCGTCTTCTCACCAGAGTTCTTGCGTGAAGGACAGGCGTTACATGACAACCTCTATCCATCGCGTATCGTCGTCGGTGAACGGTCAGAGCGTGCGCAACAGTTCGCTGACTTATTACTGCAAGGGGCAGTGAAGAAAGACGTCCCTGTCTTATTGACTGACTCGACGGAAGCAGAAGCGATCAAGCTCTTTTCAAACACCTATCTTGCGATGCGTGTCGCGTTCTTTAATGAACTTGATACATATGCGGAAGTACGAAATTTAGATACAAAGCAAATCATCGAAGGTGTCGGTCTCGATAGCCGGATTGGGAATCACTACAACAATCCATCATTCGGTTATGGTGGGTACTGCTTACCGAAAGATACGAAGCAGCTGCTTGCGAACTATGAGGATGTTCCTAACAACATCATCGGTGCAATCGTCGAAGCGAACCGGACACGGAAAGACTACATTGCGGATACGATCATCAAACAAAATCCAAAAGTCGTCGGTGTCTATCGTCTGACGATGAAGACGGATTCGGATAACTTCCGTGCGTCATCCATCCAAGGCATCATGAAACGGATCAAGGCAAAAGGAATTGAAGTGACTGTCTTCGAACCAGTCTTGACGGAAGATACGTTCTATAACTCACGTGTCATTCGTGATCTTGAAGCGTTTAAGCAAGAATCGGATATCATCATTTCGAATCGAATGCATTCAGAGTTGAGTGATGTGGAAGAGAAGGTTTATACGCGAGATTTGTATAGTAGAGATTAATGATGTTTGATGTTAGTAAAAATATAATAATACTACTATTGGAAGACCATCTGAGTTTAATTCTTAGATGGTTTTTTAGTTTACTGAATCTCTCTGTAAGCGAATATAGAAGTGGTTTAATTAAAAATAGAACATTAAAATCATGTGTAAAGAATTAGTTAGAATTATTGGGGGAATCAATAGCGGATAAAATCTTTTTTTTAGGTAGGAAGTTGAAATAATTAAATTGTTCAATTAGTAGGAGATATTAATCATACATGATGCAGATAACTTGTTATATATTTTTAAATTATAAATCAGGGAAATAATTTTGTTGACATGTATAATTTAAAATGGAATTTTATTAACAATTAAAATGAGATGATGTGTATTCTTATTAAGCTTGTGGATTGCGTGATACTAGTAAAATTAATATTTAGTGGAGGAAACAGAACATGAAAAATATTAGCAAAATCAAAATTAGGCGAGTAGGTCTTTTATTAAGTATATATCTCATCTTATTATGTCTACCGTCTAGAATCGAAGCAACAGAGTCTTCTTTTACTATACTTCCTTTTCAAAAAAGTAGTTCAACGATTTATGGAAAGATTCAACCGGAGGATAAAGCATATCTTCAATTCAAGCATCAATTATTTACGGTGAAAAGCAATAAAAAAGGAGAATTCTCAATTTCATTGAAACAATCTGTCGAAAATGAAAAAATTGTTCTCTTTCAAAAAGACAAGGATGGATTCGAGCAAAAAACAATCACTCAGAACGCGACTGACGCTGATATAGATGATCCGAATCGCATTCCGCCGCCTTCCTATCTTGGAATTCAGGACAATCAGTTTGTGTTCGAAAGTAAAGACGATTACAAAATCTATGTAATCTATGAAGGACAAACTTATTCCGGGAATGGTTCACTACGGGTACCCAAAAAGCAATCTGATGAGCTGAAATTCTTTGGTCGAGACGATTTATATGGAAATGGTGAAAAAAGTAAGGTAGTGACGAAACAGGCAAATGAATCAGAAGCATTAAGTCTTGATTCATTTGATGTCGAAGGCTCACGATTAAAAGGGAAAGCTTGGCCATACGGTCTGTTAAAGGTCTTAGACCAGAAGGGTAATATAAAGCAATTTATTGAACTAGAATCAGATGGAAAAATTGATGTTCACATTCCGTTGTCTCCATCCGAATTAGAAGAAGGAGCAGCGTTTACGATACAAGATGCGCGATCGAACGTTCCCTTATATAATCGAAAAATTCAAATTGCTCCTTTTCTACCAAAGAAAGAGAAGCCGATTTATTTCACACATGATATTAGAGACAATACGGTTAGAGTAAAAACCTATTCTGATGCGCAAGTACAGCTAGATCAGAAAGACTGTTCATTGGATGCGATGAGTATATTTAGCTGTTCTCTGTTGCTCTCAGAAAATCCGACACACGAATTAAAGGTCATCCGAAACGGGCAATCCACTATCGAAGTATTTTTCGATACCGGTTTCAATGTCGAATCTTTCCCGTTTTCATTGGTGCAACCCCTAACTTCTAAAAATACCGAATTGATAGGTAAAACACTTCCAAACAAAGAGTTCGAAATTAAAGCAGATAATGGGCTGGCGATAAACTTTACTTCAGACGCAGCAGGTCAGATTAATTTAAAGCTTCCAAACTCCTATAATTTAGGATATCAAATATCTTTAAAAATGAAAGATAACAGTTACCAAATAATTAAGCACCTTAATGTAATAGATAATAGAGAAATTCCAAAACCTACTTTAAAGTTTCAAAATGGTGAATTAATTGTTTTTAACCCTATGTATGGAAAAGATGCTCATTTGAAGGCAGAGCTCTTAATTGAAAAATCAAATGGAGAATGGGACTTCAAACAGCTAATGTTCGATCAATGGAGACAGGAATTGAAACAAATTAATTTTACTGAGATTCAAGACGGTGATCACTATACGTTAACACTATCAAAAACAGACAATGATTTTAATTCACTTGTACTAAAAGGAATATTTAAACGAAATTTAAAACCGGAATATTATACGGGAAAAAGTAACTCAACAACTTTAGTAGGTCGAACAAGTCCGTTTGCTAGTGTTCTTCTTAACGTACCTATTTTTCGAAATTATGAGTCTTCTTATATGATGAGAAGAGATTATAAGACAAAAGCAGATGCTAGCGGCATCTTTAAAATTAAGTTAGACGAAAAATCTCCATTTCGAATTGATTATTTTGGGAATTTTGAAGCAACTATCACAAGCGAAAATAGTCTGATAAAAGATGCATATTATCAAAGAATTGACGATGTTACTCTACCTAAGATTCGCTTAGCGTCAAAGTATATTGCAGATACAGATCCCGGATTTGGTTTGCTTTCAGATGACAGACTAAACAAGATTGAAATTAAATATTTTTCAAATGACAAATTAATTAAAGAAAAAATATTTTCACCTGTAGGACAATTGTACTTTGTTAATACTCCTGAAAAACAAATTCCTTTCAAGAAGAATGCGATTAATAAAATTATGGTTCGAGCTACTAACGTTAGTCAAAAAGGTTCACAATGGTCAACGTTCAAAGTGATGAATACAAATTTTCCAAAAGTGCAATTGCAAAATGTATATGTTGGAGACAAAGAAATCAAAGGAACAAATTCCGGTAAAACATCTTTTGAGTTGATTGTTAATGATAAAAAATACGCAGTTAAGCCTTCAAATAACGGAACCTTCAAAGTGAAGCTAGTCGTTCCTATAAAAAAAGGAACTAAATCAGTTAAAATTATCCTGAAAAATGAGGTTGATAATACACAATCGGTTTCTAAAAAAGTCTTGATTCGGAAAAAGAAATAGTGGGATGATTAACGTCAAAAAAGGATTTCTATAACTACATCTTAAGTTCGAATAAACAAAAATATATATAGAATAATCAAAAAAATATTACGACAGCAAATCTCATCACTACAAAAAGAGTAAATAAGGAGGATAGAAATATGAGACAAATAAATAGAAATTTTCGAATGATTTTGGTGTTCAGTTTAGTTTTTATTGGAGTACTCACGAATTCTAAAATAGCAGATGCAAAAATCGTTGCGATGGGATATACACAACTTACTTTTCCAGGGTTAGAAAAGAATGAAGGAATGAGAAGACATAGCTATACGTGGAGTCAAGAACGTGTAGGAAAGACAACTTACCATACCGTATTTTTTAAATCTCCTTATCGAGATGATCAACGTCAATTTACAAATGTTCTCATGTTCAAAATTGATTCAAAAGGAGTTCAAAAGCAAGTTCGCAAGTACCTATTCCGAGTGGACGGTGATAAACCAGAAGCATTCCTCATCAGAACGAAGACCAGCTCTCCTGGGACTTATTTTTATCATGTTCGGTCGGAATCGGTTTTCCATGACGACATCCAAGGTCCAGCCTACACGGAAACAATTCATGTGTTAATCAAGTAAATCAGTTTTAGGTGAATACGAAAAATGATACTTGAAAAGCGACACACTAGATGATGAATCAGTGTGTCACATTTATTTCGAGTAAATTTTTTGGAGGATTAAACACCTAATTCGACTTTAATTTTCTCAGAATCAAGCATTAGATGAAGAAGAGAGCCGTATTGCGTTTCTTGCAATAAATCTAGCGCTTTTACTTTCGCTTTTACTTTAAGCACATTGGAATAGATAATAAATCTGGATACTTCTATTACTTTTTCGCATACATAAATTTATTATGCGCTGTCACTCGATAAAGGTGTATTTAGATAAAGAAAAAGATCCTCTTCTTTTAACGGTCGACTGAAATAATAGCCCTGGAAATAATCGCAGCCTTCTTGCGCGAGCCAGTCCGCTTGGTCGGATGTCTCCACCCCTTCAATCAAGACTTCCATCTCTAAATTATGTCCGAGTTGAATCATCGATTGGACGATGGCCTGTTGATTCTTACCGTCAAATAACGAACTGATGAACGAACGATCAATCTTCAACAACTGAATCGGCAATGATCGAAGCTGCTTGAAGGACGAGTACCCGGTACCAAAGTCGTCGAGGGAAACACGAATGCCGAGTTCTTGCAGTCGTGCTAATTTTTCATAGGTCGCTGTCTCATAGGATAAGGCGGCGGACTCCGTGATTTCGAGCTCCAGGTATGCGGGATTCATTCCTGTCTCTGCGAGAATCGTTTCGACACGGCGTAAGAACTTTTGACTCGCGAACTGAAGTGGGGAGACGTTAACAGCAATCGAGAATGATTCCAGTGTTTGATCTTGCCATGCGACCCAGCGTAGGCAGGCGGTGCGTAACACCCAGTCACCTAAGGCGTGAATCACTCCGGTATTTTCAGCGACTGGAATGAACTCAGCTGGTGAGACGAAGCCAAGCTCATCATGCGTCCAGCGCGCTAACACTTCAACACCGGTCATGCGTTTCGTAATCACTTCGATCTTTGGTTGATAGACGAGCTCGAAGGCTTCTGCTTCGAGTGCCTCCGTCATGAATTTTTCGATCTGGACGGTCCGTAAGATATCGTTTCGATTCTCGACCTTAAATTCCTTGATCGTGTTTTGCGCTTCAGTAAACGAAGCGTGTAGTGCCAGTTTCGCGTACTCGATCAGTTCTTCTGCTGTTTCTGCGTCTTCCGGGTAATGACTAATCCCTGCGCGCATCGTCAGCGTAATGACGGTCCCATCGATATCAAATGGTTGCGATAAGGCAGCGTAACACTTTTCGGCTTTTTGTGTCGCCAGCTGACAGCGTTCGTCAACCAGGAGAACAAGAAATTCGGATGAATCAAGGCGTGCTAGGACATCACGCGCGTGAATCGTCGCTTGCAGACGTTCTGCAATTTGCAGCAACAGACTCTCGACACCTTTATGTCCGAGCATATCACTCAGCGAACGCCAACGGTCCATACTGAGCGCGAGGCAGGATACAGGAATTTCTTGTCTAATCTGTTCTTCGATGAAGAGTGTAATTTTGTCTCGATTCGGTAAATTCGTCAACCGGTCATGAAAGGCAAGGTGTTCGAGTTGCTGCTGGGACGAGACTTGATCGGTGACGTTGCGGAAGAACCACAGTGTCTGATTCAAGTTCTCCCCTTTCAGCGGATGATTGACGACTTCAAGGATGCGTTCGTCGACGTGTAACATCTGTTTCGTATGATCGGGCACATCAAGACGTAAAGCTACGTCATGCTCCGTTAAGTATGGATGACGTTCCGGGAAAAAATCATGGAACAGCGAGTTCGCATATTGGATCAGACCATCAGGATTCGTCGTCACGACACCATCTTCAGTTGATTCAAGAATCGTCGCTTGAATGAAGTCACGTTTACGTAATTGGAGGTCAAATAAGACGGAAGCGAAGAAGACGATGAACAAAAAGAGCGTGACGATCGAAACAAGTGTCAACAGCATCGTTGGTTCGATGACTTGATCACTCGTGAACGATGGAATCATCTGAAACTCTAAACCGAGCATCCCAACGTGATGCATCCCGGAAATCGCGATGCCCATGATGAGAGCAAAGAAGACTTTCGTCTGCACCAACATCTGTTGCTTTGCGTAACGCGAAAAGAAACCGATCCAGAGTGCGGTCCAAGAAGCAGCAATCGCAATCAAGATCGAGAGTAAGACGTACCCAGCATGATACTGCAGAGTCATTCCCTGTAAAGCGGCGATCCCGACATAATGCATGCCAGCAATCGCACTTCCCATCAAAAAACCGCCGAGAACGAATGATTCACGGGACATGCGACTGGCGACGAGATAAAAGCCAAGGATACATCCCGTCATCGCGATGATGACCGACAGAAAGACGAGCGGGAACGAGTAGGTCGCATCCTTCAAGGTACCGTGACCAAGCATCGCGACGAAATGCATCGACCAGATGCCGAGACCTAAAATTGATCCACCGGCAATCAACCAAAGATGTTTCGAACGATCGGTCGCCGTTTTGACGCGTCCCGCGAGTTCAATTGCGATGTAGGCGGATGTTGCGGCAATCAGATAAGATAACGTGACAAGTAAAAAGTCAGTATGAGCATGCATCGTATGGTTTGGCATGATGGATGGAGTCACCTCGGCAGAGTGGAATGTTTAATCGAATGGTAAAGGTGTAATCTAGATACCCTTTTTCATTCAATCATATACATTTTTTTCAAATAACATCTGCAGGTGAGGGAAATTCAAAGCGTATCGATTATAGATGAAGACCGACGAGGATTTTATGATCCATTAATTTCGTATACTGAAGCGTATGGAAATACGGATTTCCGAAGTCGCATGGTTGAAGATGGACATGAATCATGTGATAGCTGTAAGACAAGTTTGGGTTTGCCTTTAGCAGATTCAAAATCGTCTGTTCTTGGGATGCTGGGCTGATGTCATAGATATGAAACGAGATGATGTTATGACGGATGCGAAACGGGGCAATCGTGAGGGTGAACGATTTATGATGGGCAAATCGATGTTCTTTTGAGACGGTCGATCCGGTAATCACGAGCTCATGTGGCGTGATGCGTAGTTTCGGGTGCCAAAAATCTTTAAATTCGGTTGCGATGATGTCGCGCAAGTCTTCTTCCGTCACATACGTCGTGACGAGAATATCTGATGGATTGCCAAGATAGTCGTTATCCGTATTCATATGTAAGCTCCTTTATCGATTAGTGGAGGGAATCAATGCGCTGTCGTTCAGGGTAAAGAAAGGTATGCTGTCTCTTCTGCTCTACAGAACATAGATTCAATATGATTGTAACTTTTTTCCTTATTTTTGTTTTTCGTGCATTGATTGTTTAGGGAAAGCGATTCTTGATATTTCATCGAAAATCAATCGTGCACTCCATTGGCTGTCATGTCAGTCCCTACAAAAAGGAGGAACCAGCTATGACCCACTATGACTATCTCGATCAGTATTTATTGACTGACTGCTCGCGATCAGCCCATACGATCAAGGCATACCGAAGTGATCTTCGGCAAATGCGCTTGCATCAGATTGATTGGTCAGTCGCGTCCTTACGACGCTACTTTCACTGGATGAAAGCACATTACAAGCCGTCGACGATCCTGCGACGGTATCATGCCTTACACCGGCTCGGAAATGTCCTCGTCGAGCGACGACGGATCAAGAAGAATCCGATGGTCGAGATCCGTCCGATCGTCCATCAACGTCTTCAAGATGAGGCCTATTATGATAGTGAAGAGTTGATCCCCGTGATTCGACAGATTCAAGATCCAACCTATCGCCTCTTCTTCGAGGTGCTCAGCCAAACGGGCCTCCGCTTCATGGAGGCCCGTTTGTTGACGGTACAGGATTTTGATTTAGCGAATAATGAACTGTATGTTCGTCAAGGGAAAGGTGGGCGGACACGGACCGTTCCAATCGGGGAAGCTCTTCGCGAAAAGATCGTTCTGTTTCTTACAGGTCGCACGACCGGCTATTTGTTTCAATCCGTCACGGGACGGATGATCAATGAACATGCGGCAAGGAAGGCGCTTCGCAAGGTCGGATTTACGTCCTTGAAGCGTCACATCCGTCCGCATATGTTACGGATCGCCTATGCGACCTATCTCTATCAGCAGGCAGGGTTGAAGTTACTCGATATAAAGCGTCTGCTTGGTCACGCCAGCATCTCGACGACGGAAGGATATATCCGTAGCCAGACGAATCACGTCCGGGACGTTCTTAATCGTCTGTCCGCTTGAGGCGATTGACTGACGTATGGGCAATATCGTGCAATGGTAAAACGTAGTGTTGGGTCGTCCGGACATCGCTGTGACCGAGTAAGCGCATGATGGTCAGAATGTCCGTCTGATGCACATGATAAAGTGTCGTTGCGAACGTGACCCGGATGTCATGCGGTCGCAGAATCCGTCCGAGACATCGTTCACTTGCTTCTTTTAAGACACGGCGAAGCTTTGCAGGATTGACCGGTCGTCCACTATCTTCACAAAACAGCGGCAGGACATCAGGACGAATCGTCTCGATATAACGCGTCAGGACATCACGCAACGCATGATGCAGCGGAACTTGACGGGATTGATTGCCTTTACCACTCCGGACGAGTAACTGATCGCGTGCAAAATCGACATCTGCGAGCTGTAAGTCACGGGCTTCCGAAAACCGTAGTCCCGTGTGCAGGAGAAGAAAGCTAAAGGCGTAGACGGTCTCGTCACGAATCGTCTCGAGGACACGGTGGACGTCGTCGTAAGTGAAGGCAAGTCGTCGGTAGGGTGCAGGAATCGGTTTTTTGACGCGATCCAACGGATTCGCCCCGAGCGAACGTTCCGCGACGAGTTGATCGAACAGGATGGAGAGCGCATGTAGTCGTCGAGCGGCAGTTGCTGGGGCGTAAGTGTCGCGCAGGAACTTACCATAGCGTTGCAGCGACGGAATGTCGATCCGTTCGACGTGACGACAGAGATGCCGTACGTCGGAGCGATAGGCTTTTTTCGTCAAGGGACGATAGTCCGCCTGTTCGATGATCGCGAGTAAGCGTTCTTGGTAATAGATCATCATCCGAGAAGGAACTGGACTTTCTGCCGGAGTTCCGACTTCAATGAACGGAGTCGTGCCGGTGAGTAACCGAGCGTCTCTTCCGTGCCGTGCATCAAGGCTTCGAGAAACGTGTACTCTTTATTCGACAGATCCCGTTTAAGTTCGCTGAGGAGATAATGAAAGGAGACGTTCGGTGTCCGAGGAAGCTCCGGCATCGTCTCGACCGCAACTTCAGTCGCAAGCGTCCGGTTACGGGTCGCTAAGTAGTCGAGCATCGCGCCCTTCGCCCGAATCCGGGCGAAGGTGACGGTCATGACCTTGCCTTCTTCGATTGATTTCCAAAGTCGGAGGAGGGCAGCTTGCCGGCATTCATCATGTTCATTCGGGTGGATCGAGAGGCGGGACAGGAGGGAGTTGACGAGGGGAATCCAGTTACGTAGTAAATCGTTCATGAGTATCCGTTTCTTCAGATATGCATATCTGTTATGTATTCCGCGGTAGTTTTAGTATAAGTAGAGTTATCCTGAAAGCGATCGCGCTAGAATGCGGGTTTATCTGAAGCGAATGGACGGAAGGATGGAAAATCACACGGCTTACGCTCATCGAAAGTTAAAGAAACCGTTGGCATGATTGAAGAAATAGAGCGTTGCGCCCGGCGGATAACTCTACTTATCCGCTGGGGTGTTCGGAAAATAACTATAAATATTTATGAAAAACTAAATTGTTTGTATTTCTTAGAGAAGAGAATTTGTAGTATTAAATTTTAAATGACCATGTAAACGATTCCATGATACGCTAGGGAACAGAAAAATTAGTCTAGAAAGAAGGAATTCCTATGCATATTCTTGTCATCGATGATGAGGCGAGCATCCGACATCTCGTTAAACTGCAACTCGAACTCGATGGTCAGACGGTCGAGACGGCAGCTGATGGAGCAGCAGCACTCGCCTTGCAGACAACACAACCCTTTGATTTGATCGTCCTCGATTTGATGCTACCGGATACGACCGGTTTCGAATTGATTCCAAAACTTCGACAGACGACGCCTGACTTACCAATCTTGATGCTGACAGCACGTGATCAGATGAACGATAAAATCATCGGTCTGCAGCTCGGAGCGGATGACTATATGACCAAACCGTTCAATGGAACGGAGCTCGTCTTGCGTGTCAAAAACCTATTGAAACGCACGAAGGCGGTCGCGCCATCCGTACCTGTCGCAACTGATCCGTTCTTATCTGTTGATCCCGAAGAACGAGTCATTCGGCTCGACGGTCAACCATTGCCACTGACGTACCGGGAGTATGCATTGCTCGTACTTTTCCTAACGCATCCGAAACGGGTCTTTGAGCGAGATGAACTGCTCGAACAAGTCTGGGGCTTTGACTTCTCGGGTCAGACCCGCGCCGTCGATATCATGGTCCAGCGCTTACGGAAGAAACTCGGAGCACAAGGCGAACGAATCAAGACGATTTACGGTGTTGGCTACAAGTGGATCGACGCATGAAGCTACGCCAAGTCATCACGGAAAACTTCGTCTTGCTCCTAGTTCCGGCATTGCTCGTCCTCTTCTTGATTCTCTATGCCTTCATTCAATCGAATCTGTATGAGAACGCCGTCGAGTCCGTCCAAAAACTGAGTCGGGAAGCGGAGCTCTACACGATGAACTACCTCGCGAGCGAAGAGACGGACTCGCTCGCCGATACGGCAGTCCCGATCGCTTCCTATCTCGCAGACCGATTCGATGCGCGCGTCCAGCTGTTTGGACCAAACGCGGAACTGCTCGCTGATTCGGAACGTGATCAATTGCCGCTCCTCGCGGGAGACATTGATCAAGCTCTAAAAGGAAAATCGAGTTATCTGTTCCTCAAAGAGACCGATGTTCCGGTGCTATTCTTCTCAAGTCCGCTGTACGGTAAGACAGATGTCATCGGTTCGGTCCGTTTTCTCGTCGATCTGCGGACGGAAGCCGAACTGCTGCGGCAATTCACCTACGTTTTCACGGGCGTCTTTCTGATCTTGATCGTGATTGCTGTTTGGACAGCGCGGCGGATGGCAAAGACGTTGATCGGGCCGATCGATGATTTACGGAGCGTCTCGCACGCCTTGACGAAAGGACACTATGCGCACGCGTTACCGACGTATCCATATGAGGAGTTGAACCGACTGGCGGCTGACTTCTCGACGCTTGCTGACGCAATTCAGCACAACATCGGACAGCTCGAACAACAACGAAGCGACCAACAGACGTTCATCGATCACATCACCCATGAACTCCGAACACCGATGACGGCTATCATGGGCTATGTCGAGTTGATTCCGAAACTACCGCCAGACGAAGCGGCACATTGTTATCACTACATCGAAGTCGAGAGCCAGCGCTTATTGCGACTCGTCTCGCATAATCTCGAACAGGCGAAACAACAACGCAACGAACGTCACATGACGTCGACGATGTTCGCGCTCGATGCATTGCTCGAAGATACCTTATTCATCATGCAGTTGCGTCTCGATGGACAAGGAATTCAAGTTAAGCAGGATGTTCCGCCGATCTACGTGCTCGGGGAACCGGACCAGACGAAACAAATCTTGTTGAATCTTCTCGAGAATGCCGTCAAATACAGTGACGCGATGACGGTGACGTTTTCGACCGTCAGTACAGATACGACCCTACAACTCCTCATGACAGATGACGGAATTGGTGTTGATCCAGCAGTGCTTGCCGAATGGAAGAAGGAGCAACATAGTCTGACGACGGCAAGTGGAAATGGACTCGGTCTACCGCTCTGTCGGCGTCTGATGCAGGAACAAGGTGGCGATTTTGCACTTGAAAGTGATGTAAGCGGAACACGTATCACATTGACCTTCCGGTTAGCGAATCAGACATGATGTAATCGCTTACAAATGATACATTTACGAAACAATTCGACCGGATTTACGAAACAATTGCCCCGTAATCTAAGAATCAAGCAAGGAGAGGAATCATGAAAGCATCGACCATCGCTTATCTCTTCCTAATGGGCATCTTGTTTGCCCTCGGTCTTCTTTTGCTTCAGCAGACGGTCTTCGGACGCTTACA
Source organism: Exiguobacterium sp. E17S (assembly GCF_057772545.1). Classification (NCBI taxonomy): domain Bacteria; kingdom Bacillati; phylum Bacillota; class Bacilli; order Caryophanales; genus Exiguobacterium; species Exiguobacterium sp. E17S. The sequence continues at coordinate 1,708,090 of NZ_JBYLRU010000001.1, read as the reverse complement.
CGTCCTCGATGGACCGAAACGACTGAATGCTTCCGATGACTCGCTCCCGACCGAGTTGACGTTACGTCACCGGGCATGGGGGGAGCAGACGGTAGAAGATGGAACGGAAGTCCAGCGCATCACGACGCTATTGAAGCAAATGAAGACGGTGACAAACGGGACTTGTCCGGCGGGTACGGCGACGTTTACCGGAACGCTCCGTTTCTTGAACGGAACGACATGGACGTTCTCGCTCGGGGAAAGTATGACGCTGAATGGAAAATGTGTCGCGCAACGTCCTAGCACCCAGACGACGACATTAAAAGCACGCTTCTTGAACGCCTATCACGAACCAGAACAGCTCGCGCGTCAGTTCGCTGAGGCGGAAGCCGTGACCGTGTATGCAGCAGGACGGTCTCGTTCTTTGACTGCACGTGAGCGAGAAGACGTTAAGCGTCGCCTGGCGCAGGCGGAGCTGATGACGGACTATGAAGAAGTCGGTCAGGCACTCGATGCCAGTCAGGGACAGCCGCGCATTCTCAAGCTCCAGCGGTTCAAGAATGAGCAGAACATGCGTGCCAACTTAATGAATATCACCGTGTACGAGACATTGTTCAGCGTCCAGTACATGGATGATGACAATGGAAACACTTTCTATTTAAAAGGACAACTCCTGCCGACCGGGAAGGAGGCAGATCGATGAGAAAAGGAATGCTCTTCTTGCTGAGTATCATTTGTCTCATGAGCATTTGGATTGTCCGCAACAATGAACAGACGAAGCAGGGGACAGCCGCACGGGAAACCGTTCCGCATTTGACGGCGTATGTCTCTGCGAAAGAGGATATCGGTCGCGCCTTGCTGTCGTCATATTGTGAGCAGGCGGGTTGTACGTATGAGTTCGTGCGTCTCTCGACGGAAGAACTCGTCCGGCGTGTGACGAAGGAAGCGGATCATCCGCGTGCCGACGTCATCATCGGCGGAACGTGGGATGCTCACCAGACGCTCAAGCAACGCGGGTTGTCGACACCGTTCCCGAGCGACATGGATCAAGCAGAACTACAAGATCCGGACCGCTACTGGATCGGCTATGAAGTCGAACGCTTAGCAATCGTCATCAATACAGACGTTTGGAACGAGCGGTTCGGGGCAGCAACTTATCCGAAAACGCTCGCTGACTTGACGGCGAAGCGATATCAGAACGAGTTGATTTTGCCGGATCCGAATCATTCTGGTACCGGTGCGACGATCCTGCAAGCGGTCTTTGACGGATACGGAACGAAGGCGGAAGATGTCTTACGCCAGCTAATCGAGCGAACGCGACTATTCACGGCGAACGGCTTTGCACCGACGTCGTATGTCGCCAGTGGGGAAGCGATGCTTGGGGTCAATTTCATCGGGGATCAACAATCGCTGCGTGAAAAGTATTATCCGGTCAAAAGCATTCCACTCGATACGTACTCGATCAACGCGATTTCAAAGCTGAAAGGACGGACGCAACAAAAGCAGGCGAACGCCTTCATGCGTTTCGTACTCTCAGCAGACGGTCAGGCGATCCTTCGGAAAGTCTCGTTCGGTACGCCGACCTATGCGATCGCGAAGACACAACCGATCCAGCAAAATGTCGGACAGGATATCGTCGCCGATTACCGGGACTATCTCCGTCGATTCAATCAGCTCCAAGACAAATGATGCGAAGACTTTGATTCAGATAGGGGAAATGGAAGATGGGCTTCTTCAGCATCAAAAAATTGCCGAATGCCGGCATACCAATTGAAGTACAACGGAAACAATGGTTACAACAATTCTTAAAGGCCTTCTTAGTCGTCTTCTTCTCATATATGGCGATGTATCTCATCCGAAACAACTTCAAGGCAGCGCAACCGCTCTTGAAAGAGGAACTGGGCTTTACGACGACGGAACTTGGTTATATCGGCTTCGCCTTCTCGATTACATACGGAATCGGAAAAACGTTGCTCGGCTACTTCGTTGACGGGAAAAATACGAAACGTGTCATCTCGTTCTTATTGATCTTATCTTCTCTAATTGTCACTGCGATGGGACTCTTGATGAGTGCCGGTGGAAGTCCGGTCGGTCTCTTGATGGTTTTATGGGGACTCAGTGGGTTCTTCCAATCGGTCGGGGGACCGTCGTCGTATTCGACAATCGCGCGCTGGACACCGTTTGAAAAACGTGGGCGCTACCTCGGCTTCTGGAATGTCTCGCACAACATCGGTGGAGCGATTGCCGGTGGTCTCGCACTGTGGGGAGCGAACGTCTTCTTCAACGGAAGTGTCGTCGGGATGTTCATCTTCCCAGCTGCGATCGCGCTCGTCATCGGAATCGTCGGTCTGTTCATCGGGAAGGATGATCCGGAGGAACTCGGGTGGAATCGAAGTGAAGAAATCTTCGAGGAACCGATTGAACCGGAAAATATCGCTGCTGAAAGTATGACGAAATGGCAAATCTTCAAGACGTACGTCATCTCGAACCCCTGGATCTGGACGCTCTGTATCGCGAACGTTTTCGTTTACATCGTTCGAATCGGGATTGATAACTGGGCGCCGCTCTATGTCACGGAACACTTGCACTTCAGCACAGAGAGTGCAGTCAATACGATCTTCTTCTTTGAGATCGGCGCCTTATGTGGCAGTATGATTTGGGGTTACGTGTCCGATTTACTGAAAGGACGCCGGGCGCTCGTCGCAGCGATTTGTCTCTTACTGACGGCTGTCGCGGTCCTCGGCTATCGTTACGGTACGAGTGAACTTATGATTTACGCGTCACTATTTGCACTCGGTGCGCTCATCTACGGACCACAGCTCTTGATCGGTGTCTCGGTCATCAGCTTCGCACCAAAACAAGCGACGACGGTCACGAACGGGATGGTCGGTACGTTCGGTTACTTGTTCGGTGATTCGATCGCAAAAGTCGGTCTAGCGAAAATCGCTGACCCAGAAACGAACGGTCTAACGATTGGTTCGGTTACATTACACGGCTGGAGTGATACATTTGTCATCTTCAATGCGGCGTTACTCTTCGGTTTGATCGCCCTCGCGATTGTCGCCGTCGTCGAGGAGAAAAAGATTCGTCGCCTCGGACTGCTAGAGCGTCATGCGGATAAGTTGAGTTCTTAACAAACATGAACACCCTCGCCTAATTTAGGAGAGGGTGCTCTTTTAATGAGATAAATAGGCAAGCAGAAAACCTTCTTCCAGTTTAACGTGACGAATCGAACGGTAACGGGCATGACGGAAAGGAAAATAGAAGGAAAGATCGACGGTTAGAAGTCGGTTTGCATAACGCAGATAAGGTGGACGAATGAGGTAGGTTTCATTGAAGGATTCGGTATCATGAGGACAGACGTCAAAGACTTCGAACGTGATGGTGTGTTTATCGACTGCCCGCAATTGGAGCGTTAATTCGACCGGTAAGTCACGCTCTAGACCATAACGTGTCAACGGTACAGCGGCTTGAAGGTGAAGGTGAGTCGGTCGGATTGTGACGCAGATATCTGTCAGTTCTGGAATTTCTTTTGTCAGCACACTGGCAAGGTCGTATTCGTCAATACTTGCTGCAAGCGTAAAACGACGAAAGGTCTCAATTATATGGCGCCCCAGTTTCATGAAGTAAACTCCTCTCTTATGCTTCTTAACCTTATTATAAACGAATGAAAACCTAATTATTCCATATTATTTTTTACAGAAGTAAATTAATTCCTTTAAATTAGAGCTTCTTTTTAAAACAATATGATTTACGCATGTTTTTGTGCCGTTCAGGGAACGATTAACCATGTCGATCTGTCGTATTTTTTCGAAAGGAGTTTTTTAATGCCTTACTTATCTGGATTTCCATCGTCTTATTGGAAACAAAGCGCACCTGCTACTTCCTATCCCGTTTTAAATCAAGATGCCAAGCATGATGTCGTCGTCATTGGGGCTGGGATTGCTGGACTTGTCACGGCAATACAACTGACGGAACGGGGATATGATGTCGCTGTGATCGAAGCGGGTGACGTTGCTGCCGGAACGACGGGTTATACGACGGCTAAAGTTTCCTCACAGCACGGTTTGATCTATGACACGCTGATACGCACCGTCGGCGAGGAGTCAGCGCGACTATATTATGAGGCGAACGAGGAAGCGATCTCGTTTTTACGTCATCAGGTGGAACGACTCGACATCGCCTGCGAACTCGAAACGCAAGACGCTTATCTCTACGCGGCAACGTCAAAAGAGCAAGCGATGGAACGGGAAGTCCGTGCCTATGAACGATTGAGATTAAATGGTGGTGAGGCGACGGAAGAAGTCCGAAGTAAGTTGCCGTACGATGTCAAGCAAGCGGTCGTCCTGCGCGATCAAGCGCAGTTCCATCCCGTCAAATATCTTCAAGGACTTGCGCGACAAATCGTTCATCAAGGTGGGAAATTGTATGAACAGACACGTGCCGTATCGCTCGAATCGAATCGGACGCCAACTGTCATCCTGGAGAACGGTCACCGAATCGAGGCGAAGAAGGTCGTCATCGCGACCCATTTTCCGTTTCATGACTTCAAGGGCTTATACTTCTCAAAACTCGAAGTCCATCGCTCGTATATCGTATCGGGGCAGGTCGACGAGGCGTTTCCGGACGGGATGTTCATGAGTGACGATCAACCGAGTCGTTCTCTGCGTCACACGCGAACAGGAGACGGGCGTCTGCTTGGTTTGTTTGGCGGTGAGAATCATTTGTCCGGTCACGAGACGGAGACGATGCAACGCTATGAACATCTTGCTGACTTTGCACGTAGTGAGTTTCATGTCGAGTCGTTCGAGCAGTTTTGGTCAGCACAAGACTTGATCACGCTCGATAAAATCCCCTATATCGGACAAATGACGGCAGATGATCCGAACGTGTTCGTTGCGACCGGTTTTGCGAAGTGGGGGATGACGAACGGTATCGCAGCCGGATTGTTGCTGAGCGATTTATTAACGGGAACACCCAATCGTTTTCGCCATTTATTTGACCCGACCCGTTCGAAGCTAAAGACGAAGGACGCAACGCAGTTCGTCAAGAACAACGCGGACGTCGCCATCGAGCTTGTCAAAGGAAAGCTGACGAAGGCGCGTCGTCGTGCTGACGAGTTACAGCCGGACGAAGGTGGACTCGTCACCTATCATGGGAAGACGGTCGGTGGATACCGGGATTCGGAAGGGGACCTTCATCTCGTCTCTACGACCTGTACCCATATGGGGTGCGATACGAAATGGAATGAGGCAGAACGGTCATGGGATTGTCCGTGTCATGGTTCACGATTCGGTCCGACAGGAGAGGTGCTAGAGGGGCCAGCTGTCAATCCACTCAAATCGATCGATTAAGTAGAGGCATTTGTCTCTGCTTTTTAAATTTTAAAAAAATATTCCGTAGACCATTTATGATATGTGATATAATTACCTGGTATTAAAAATATTTTAGCGCTAAACAATTAGAGTGCCGCTTTTAAATCGTGTTGTAGAGGCACCGTCACGACCACCGCTCACTGGTTTCATATTTTAGTTTCACTATTTTACTTAGCGTCGTGAACGCTGAAACAACCCGAGGAGGAAGCACCACTATGAGTAAAGAAAAGATTGCCCAGCTGCGCAAACATGTGTCGCCGTTTGAAAAGGCGGACATCAAAGCCAGCGTCCGGCAGATGATCAACACGATCCTGCCATTTCTCGTCCTATGGTTTCTGGCATATCAGGCCCTGAAGCTATCTGTGTTTCTCGCGATTCCTTTGGCGATCCTCGCCGCTGGATTCGTCGTCCGGATGTTCATCATCTTCCATGATTGTACGCACGGTTCATTCTTCAAGAATAAGAAAGCGAATGCTGTCGTCGGAACGATCACCGGAATTTTGACGTTATTCCCGTATGAGAAATGGAAGCGAGAGCATTCGATCCACCACGCATCAAGTGGAAATCTCGATAAGCGTGGCGTCGGTGACATCTGGGTTATGACGATTGAAGAGTACATCGAAGCGTCACGCTTCACACGTCTCAAGTATCGTCTGTACCGGAATCCACTCGTCATGTTCGGTCTTGGACCGCTCTTATTGATTCTCGTCTCGAGCCGCTTCAACCGGAAGGATGCTCGTAAAAAAGAACGCATCAACACACATGTCATCAATGCGTCGCTTATCGTCCTGTACGGTATCCTGATTTACTTCATCGGCTGGCAAGCCTTCTTGATCATCCAAGGAACGACGATGTTCACAGCAGGCGTCCTTGGAATCTGGTTATTCTACGTTCAACATACGTTCGAAGACTCGTACTTCGAGGATGAGAGTGAATGGGATTACGTCAAGGCGGCAATCGAAGGTAGTTCGTATTACGAGTTGCCGAAGGTCTTACAATGGGTGACAGGAAACATTGGCTTCCATCATGTCCACCATCTCAGCCCGCGCGTCCCGAACTATCATCTCGAAAAAGCGCATGTCTCGACACCACCACTTCAGAAGGCGACGAAGATCGGTTTATTCTCGAGCCTGAAGTCGCTTCGCTATAAACTATACGATGCGAAGAACAGAACGTTCGTGACGTTCCATGACATCAAACACCTCTTACGCGAACCAAAGACGTCATCGTTGTAAGGAACTGCACCTCGTCCACTTGGATGGGGTGTTTTTTGATACGTTTTTATTTCCAAAAAAAGTAATTTGAATGTACTTCATGGTATCATTGAAGAAATAGGTCCGTCTTATGGCGTATGCCCATCCGATTCATCCGTGTTAGGATGAACGAATAGAAAGGGGAGTGCATGATGCGCCGTATACCGATTGCCGCTTATATAGGAGGAGCCATCTTACTTTCCTTGTTCGTCTTTAGTTCGATGACGTATCAGCAACAATCGCTTATTCCGTTTTTGACGAGCCATATTCCGCTCGACTGGGTCTATGCCTTCTCGTTCGTGTCCTTCCACTACGAAGTTCCGATTAGCGTCGCGTCACTTGGACCGGCTGCTTTTCTTGAGTTTTTCATCCGGAAGGGGATGCATGCCGGCTTGTTCTTCATTCTCGGCATCAGCTTCGTTCATCTCTTGCGAGACCGCGGATATGCGGCGATACCAGCTGCGTTTTTCGCTTTTACGACCGCGATGACGATTGGTGTCTTAGATGAATTTCATCAGTTATTGACGGGCGGACGAACCCCACTCGTCGGTGACGTATTGATTGATGGCAGTGGAGCACTCGTCGGTATCCTGTTGTATACAATGATGCGACTATATCTAAAAGCAGATCAGATCGTTCGCGAACAAGAAAAACAGCAGGCATGAAAATAACCCATCGTCTCAATCATACGACTGAGGCGATGGGTTATTTTAGCGATTAGAATCGTTGTACCCACTCGATTTTGTACTGAGTGCGTCCGAATTCTTTTCTTAACATGTTGTCGGCTTTTTTTCGTGCTGTCGTATGATCGCTAGCTCGAACGTTCAATCGATCCGTATCGATGATTTCATCTCCGCGTAATACTTGATACTGGACCGTATAGTCTTTTTTGATTAAATTAAATAATCCCAAATTATTCACTCCCATAATCTTCTTCCTGTTAGTTATTATATGGTATTCCAAATTTTTCTGCAATATAAAAAAGTGACTATTGTACCACCTATCAACAAAAAGTTAATGGTCCAAATGGCAGGTTGATTTATTGTGTGAATTGCGTGTAAATGCTGATAAATCAATAAAAATAGCTGATTAATATATTGTTTGAAATTTTATTCCAGATTAAATGAATAATAAGGTAAGATAATTTCGTTATCATTGGTACACTTAAAATATAAGTTGTCAGAAAACTTTTTTGGTATGTTAGGAAAGGATTCCCTTGGAACTTCAAGGGAATTACCGGTAAGATAAGAAGAGGTAGGTAAAACGTGAAAGCAAGGAGGTGACTTATGGAGCAGAAGAATGAACGAATCGATCAAGCACGTCGAATCAGAACGGCCGTGACACGGAGAGAGACGGTTTATTTCAGCCTGTTATTAACGGTTTCAATTCTGACGGTCGGAGGGATTATCGGATTGGTGTTTGAAACGGCGAAAATTGGTATCTATGCTCTCCTGGTGATGCTCAGTATCCTGTGCCTGTTATGGATGCGCCAATGGTATCGCGTGTCCCGGATTCGAAGTGAAAGTGTTCGATTGAGCGCTGAACAATATCCGGAAACAGTTGCGCAAGTCGCTAAGCATGCAGAACAATTGCAACTGTGGCGTGTCCCGGAAATCTACTTCCGAGATGACACGGAGCGACCTTACGTCATCGGTTTATTTCAAAAATACTTAATTGTTCTTCCGGCGACGTATCAAGAATTGAGCGAGACGCGGCGTTTTCGACTCTTGCTTGAACTAGCGCGGATCAAGCGTAACCATCAGGAAAAGCAAATTCTACTGTGGATCGGGAGCTGGGTCCCGTTTTTACGTCCGGCTTACATGCGGGCATGTGCTCGGACCCGTCATCAGATGGTGCTACCCCTTGTTTCACCCGTGTACGCGCGACAAGCCATGTTTGAGGATGTGCTCGGACCAACACTCCTAGCAACGACAGAGATAGGGGGCTATATCGACGAGAAACGGCAACAGCGGACGTTTTCCATCTTATTGTATGAAGCGTTACGAACCGAACTTTCTTTACTCGAACGGTTGCTCTTAACGGGTGAGCCAATCGAACGTCCGCGCCCACTCTTTCGATATGGTCAAGGCTTCGTCGTCGCAGGTAGCATTCTACTCGCATTGTTCCTCGTCGGTACGACTGCAGGTATGTTGTTAGACGGAGGAGCGATTGAGGCAAAAAAAGAAGCGAGTGACGAGAACGTCACGGCGAAGACAAATGGTCAGGATCTCAACGAGACAGCGTTGATGGCAGCGATTCAAAAAGGGAAACTCGAAGACATTCATCGATTGATTCCGGAAAGTGATATGAAGGCAGTCGATGCCGATGGCGATACGGCGTTGCATTATCTCGGATACCGGAAATCGAGCACGGGACTCGAATCGGTCTTCAAGGAATTGCTTGCAGCGGGCAGTGATGTCGATGCTGTCAATGAGTTCGGCGAGCGACCGTTCATTACGGCAGTCTTTAGTAACAATGATGAGCTCGTCGACCTGTACTTGAAACGAGGCGAAAAGGTCAATCAACAAGATGCCGACAAGTTCACGCCTCTGCATCATGCTATTGAAGGGGAAGGGAAAGAGACCGTCAAGCTCTTACTCGAGCATGGTGCTGATCCATCGATAAAAAACGCAGATGGCTTCACGCCACTCATGTTGGCGCAAGAGTATGAACTTGATGAAATCATTGAGCTGTTGAAGCAAAACTCAGCGCAGACACTATAATAAAACAACCGCAGGCTCTCTCGAACGAATCGAGAAGACCTGCGGTTGTTTTTGTTCGTATTAGTTTGGAAGTTTTGACGTATCGACGATGCGACCTTCGATTTTGTAATCGACTTGACCAAGTGATTTTGCATAATCACGTAGGTTTTCCCAATCTGAGAGACCAAGGTCTGTGACGCGGTTGTTTTCATAGGCAGTCTTAAATGTAGTCAGACCGTCCCCACCTTTAGCTGTGAATGCATTCGTTGCGATGACATACGTTTTTGCTGGATCAATAAGATCGTACGTGTCACCATTTTTGACTTCCATTTTCGTGACACGCTCACCTTTAGCTTTTGTGCTATCATATTCGAATTTCATACCAGAAACATGTAGGAAACCGCCGTTTTCGACAGGTGCAACACCAACGCTGATTTCAAGCAATTCTTTGATCTCTGTACCAGTCAATTTGACTGTTGCGAGTGTGTTACCGAACGGTAGCGTCGTCAAGACCTCACCGACTGTAAGTGGACCGGCATCAATTGCTTCACGGATACCTCCACCGTTTTGCATTGCGATGACTGTCTCTGGATTATACTCCTTCGCTTTTTTGAGCATACCGTCTGTGATCAAGTTACCAAGCGCTGTTTCGCTATTACGAACGCTGATCAAGTTCTCACCTTTGACGCGAGGATTTGGTAAAGCATTGACGATATTTGCGCCAACTTCTTCATTTTTCAACTCAGCGATTTGATCGGCATACGGTTTAAGGATTTTAGCAGCTTCCACATCTGCTTCTGCTTTTCCGACTTCAATTAATGATCCTTTATAATCTGTGAGTTGTCCTTTATAATCAAACGTTAAGTTTAAGTTACCTAGGAATTTGCCATACTGGAATGCCTGCGCGACTAATGTTGTATCTTTCTTTCCTGGCGTGTTTTCACTATCAAAAATGACTGGAGAGTCTAATTGTGTATGAGAGTGACCGCCGATAATAACGTCAATCCCCTCAACATTTTTAGCTAATAATTTATCATTATCAACAGCTTCGTTATCGTCAAAACCAATGTGTGTCAACGCAACAATCTTATTTACACCGCGATCTTCAAGTTTTTTAACAGCTTCTTTAGCACTAGCGATATAGTTCGCGAACGCCACCGTGCCTGGGCTTGCAATATCAGCCGTTTCTTCTGTCGTTAAACCGAAGAAGCCGATTTTTTGTCCTTTATATTCCTTGATGATTCCTTGATAGATTTTGCCACGCTCTGGTCCGGCTGTGATCGTTTTCTTTTGCAGACCGTTGAAGAGTTCGTTTTTACTGAAGTCGACGTTCGCCGTGATGAACGGGAATCGTGCTTTCGTGACGAAGTTTTTCAAAGCAATGTTGTTATCTGTATCGCCGAGATCAAACTCGTGGTTACCGAATGTCATCATGTCGTACTTCATGTAGTTCATCAGTTCAAGATCAGCTTGACCAAGGAACTTGTTGAAGTAGAGTGATCCCGAGAAAACGTCACCAGCATCAAGAAGTAGAGAAGGAATACCTTCTGCTCGATAAGACGATCTTAATTGTTTAATGACCGTTGCTCTCTTTGGTGCATCATCGAGGTTTGCATGTGTATCGTTCGTATGCATTAAACCAATCGAGAAGTCATCCGTGTTGACGTCGAGCACTGTGATCTTAGCTTTTAATGTGACTGTTTTTCCGAGACGTGTATAACTTGCGACCGCATATTTCACACCCGCTTCGCTCGTATCGACCTTCGACCACCGGACAGGTTTGTCTTGAATGCGACCTGTTGCATAAAGAATGCCTAGTGTTTTTGGTAATTCTGGCTTTTGATCGACATAGATCGTTTGAGCTTCCACTTTTTCAATGATCTTTACTGCGTAGTTCTGAATATAGATTTTGACTTCAATCGGATTCTTTTTCTTACCGTATGTGCCTTTGACCGTTTGATAACGGTTGAACACGTGGCGATCGTAAGATTTCCACGTGATCTTCTCACCTTTATATGTAGCAGGGAGTTTGACCGGAGCACCTTTCGTGAAGACGAGTGACTTGAGTTTGACCGTTTTGACTTTAACATGCGTTGCAGCCGAAACTGTCGTTTGAGCAACTGGCACGATTGCCGATGTCGTCAAGGCGACAGCAACAGCTGCCGCGTAAAGCGGTTTTGATTTGTACATACGTAAAAATCCTCCTTCAAGAGTGGGGTATGAATGCAAGGTCGCGATGCGATCGTTGACCTCTTCTTCTACTATAAAGGGTTCGGAAAGCTTCGTGGGATGAACCTTTTGTAAATAACGTAAATTCTTAGGTCCGACGACAAGACAACCCACGGAAGTCGTTTGTTCGTAAGCTTTAGAATCCGAACGTTCGTCTTCAAAGATAAATGATAACGCTTTCATTATATCTTGTCTCAAATAAAAATGAAACGAAAGAATATTACCAATCGTTAAACATTACCATTAAATGTCGATTTTTTAGTGGTCCTGAATTGCTAAATATTGTATGATATCAGTATGCAGACAGTTCGGATGAAAAGAGGCAACGATAGATGAATGATACGATTCGAGGCGGTGTCCTCGTCGGCATTATTTGTGTGATCACCGTCCTCCTCGTATGGGGGCTCGCATCACCACCGACGACGATTGAGTTTCCACATTTTAATCATGCGTAAGGAAACAAACTAGGAGATGACCGGTGGTGGACCCGCCGGTTTTTGTCGTGCCTGAAAAACTACAGTTTGGTGTCGGTTCGTCCAATACATTGACACGCTTTTTCACGATAGCTAGAATTGATTAAGTGTATATAGGAAGTATTGCTTCTGCCATGCACGAATGAGTGGACGAAGGAGGCGAGTCAGAATCGACCGGGCAAGGACCCGTTCACGCGGAGAGAGCGTTCGTTTGAGCAATCGCGGACGGCATCTGTCTTTTTTTGAGTGGAATCAACGAATATGAAAATAAAATACATGTATCATGAATCGGAAGGAACTTACACTTATGCTGAAAGAAATGAGAAGTATCATCCGGGAACAGGTGGAGAATTTCCCCTTGATTCGCCGGTTGGCGCGATATGAAATCAAATCAGCGCATGCAGAACAACGCCTTGGCCTTTTATGGGAGCTCCTCAATCCGGGTCTCCAAATCTTCATCTATTGGTTCGTCTTCGGTGTCGGTCTTAAAGGAAATAAAAACGTGGATGGTGACATTCCATTCATCGTCTGGCTCCTTTGCGGAATCGTCGTTTGGTTCTTCATCAATGACGCGTTACTTCGTGGCTCGAACTCGATCAATAGTCGTCTCGCAATGGTGACGAAGATGCGTTTCCCGATGAGCGCGATTCCATCGTATGTCATCCTATCGCGGATGTATCAACATTTCGCGATGCTCTTGATCGTCTTCATCGTCATTATCGCAAACGGTATCCCGATTACATGGAAGTTACTTCAGTTGCCGTATTATATGATCGCGACGTACATTTTCGTCTATGCGTTCTCACTTTGTTTTTCAACACTCATCACACTCGTCAAGGACATTCAGCTCTTCTTGCAATCGATGATGCGGATGCTCTTTTATATGACACCGATCCTCTGGAACATTGAACGGTTCCCGGACTTCTTACACGGCGTCCTTCGTTTGAACCCGGTCTTTTATCTCGTCGAGGGATACCGAGCAAGCTTGCTCGGAGGGCATTGGGTCTGGCAGGAGTGGCCGACCGGTCTGTATTTCTGGAGTGTGACACTCCTGTTGTTCACAGCGGGAACATTCTTGCACATCAAGTTCCGTAAATCATTCACTGAGCTCGTCTAAGGGAAGGAAATCGCCATGTCTATGATTAAACTCGACCATGTCACGAAACGCTTCGACATGGTCACGACTACGAAAGAAAAATTCAAGCTCTTGTTCAAGAATCAAAGCAAGAGCGTTAAAACATTCACTGCACTACGCGATGTCTCGCTCGAGATCGGATCGGGAGAAGTCGTCGGACTCGTCGGTATCAATGGATCTGGTAAATCGACGTTATCGAACTTGATCTCAGGCATCATCTATGCAAACGAAGGAGACGTCGCGATCAATGGTGAAGTTGCGATCATCGCTGTTTCACAAGGTTTGAAGAACGTCCTGACGGGGCGGGAGAACATTCGCTTGAAGTGTCTCATGCTCGGGATGGATGATGCGGAAATCGAGCGTCGGATGCCCGGCATCATCGATTTCGCGGATATCGGTGACTTCATCGATCAGCCAATCAAGAAGTACTCGAGTGGGATGAAGTCGCGTCTCGGCTTCGCGATCGCGGTCAATGTCGACGCTGATATCCTGATCGTCGATGAAGCGTTATCGGTCGGGGACCAAACTTTCTACAACCGCTGTATCGATAAGATGAACGAATTCAAGGAGGAAGGGAAGACAATCATCTTCGTCAGTCACTCGCTCTCGCAAATCAAGAGCTTCTGTGAGCGGGTCGTCTGGCTCGAGTACGGTCAAGTCCGCCTCGACGGAACGACGAAGGATGTCTTACCGGAGTATAAGAAGTTCCTCGCAGAGTATAAGAAGTGGTCGAAAGAGGAACAGCATCAATACCGTCGCGATCGCTTGAAAGAACAAGCAGCGAATGCGCGATCGGGTAAAGAAAACACGGACTCAGAGGACACGGTCAAACATCCAGGGTGGATTTTATCAGGTCTTGGGTTACTCGTCCTTGCAGCCGGGAGTTTGATGGTCATTGATGAGACACCGTCTTTGACGAATCTCAGTGATGCAATCTTGAAGTTCTTTTAATGTTAAGCCAGGTGCATGCGCATCTGGTTTTTTTGTGCGGTAAAGTAGGATTCTTACGTCAGTGTAGAGAAAATGAGTAACGAGAGAGAAGTAGAATCGGAAGAGTTAAGCATCCATACAAAAAAACGGAGTCAAAGACTCCGTTTGCATCAGGTTTGTGAGCGATCCATATAGGTTTTGACATGGGGAGCTTCATACGTCGCGAAGCGTTCAAGGAGACAATCAGGATTTGACTCGACGATCAGCATCGCACGGTGTTCCGGAATCAGGAATCCTTGACGTTCCATCGTGTCAAATAGGGTGATTAAGGGATCATAGTATCCTTCGATGTTGAGTACACCACACGGCTTTTCGTGTAGACCGAGTTGCGCCCACGTAAAGACTTCAAAAAATTCCTCCATCGTACCGGGACCACCCGGAAGAATGATGAAGCCGTCAGCGAGTTCTGACATCTTCGCTTTTCGCTCGTGCATCGAGTGAACGAGATGCAGTTCAGTCAGTCCAGGGTGGGCAAGTTCCTTTTCTTGTAGAAAATGAGGTAAGACACCGATGGCCTGACCTTGAGCAGCGAGCGTAGCGTCCGCAACAGCGCCCATCGTCCCAACGCGGGAACCGCCGTATACGAGTCCGATGCCGCGCGCGGCGAGCGTTTGACCAAGCGTACCCGCTTCCTCGCGAAAGACTGGGTGAGCACCATCTTTGGAACCACAAAATACAGCAAGTCTATTCATGAAACAGAACCTCCTTCGTTATCTTCACCATAGCATATTCGGTGATCGGACGGCAGAGTAGACCAGAAAGGAGATCGATATGCGACCACGTACGATTGTTTGGCTCGTCCTAATTATCGCAGCAATCAATTTAGGACTTGGGATATGGATGCCGGATACGTCGACACGAACGACGATTAGTTCAATACTACTAGGTGTGATTGTCATCCTCGGTATCTTTTACGTCATTGCGTTACGACAATCCTCAAAATAAAGAGAGCTCGTTCGACTCGTAGGAGTTGGATGAGCTCTCTTTTTATCTGTTATGGAATTTCATAATGATGGAATATTCAAAAAAATCTATTTTCATACACAAGTTCGACACATTGATGGATGATTTGTAAAAAACACACAGTATTCAGGACATATGACTCGAGTCGAAAGTCATAGAAAGTGAAAATAATGTGTAAAATACCATAATTATTCGTATTCGAATATTCAGAGGGGGTCTAAGGTTATATGATGTTGTTACGAAGCCATACGAAAAATAATAGGAGGTTATTTAAATGAACTTGAAAAATAAATTAGTCGTAGCAAGCACAAGTGCTTTATTAGTATTAGGACTTGGTGTGTCAGTATCAAATAACACTACACAAGTTGCAAAAGACCTCTTGCCGGGCGAATATTCAGTGAAAAATCTTGCGAAGGACCTCCTTCCGGGCGAATATTCAGTGAAAAATCTTGCGAAGGACCTCCTTCCGGGCGAATATTCAGTGAAGAACCTTGCGAAAGATCTTCTTCCAGGCGAATATTCAGTGAAGAACGTTGCGAAAGACCTTCTTCCAGGCGAATATTCAATGAAGAACGTTGCGAAAGACCTTCTTCCAGGCGAATATTCAGTGAAGAACCTTGCGAAAGATCTTCTTCCAGGCGAATATTCAGTGAAGAACGTCGCTGGTAATAAAGACCTTCTCCCAGGGGAGTATGTTCAAGCACGCTAATAATAACTACGAAAGGGCTATACTTTATTATTCGTGACTAGTATTTGTTTATATTCATTCATTCCTAAAATATCGAATAATGTATACGCCTTTGAATAGGCTTCTCTACAAGCAGAATTTAAAGGATCAATCATTTCTAATGCATAAGCCTTTTGGTAATATAGTTGCCCTAAAAGAGACATGTCTTTAAAACGAAGACTCAGATAAATTCCGTCTTCGACATACTTTAAAGCTTCCTCGTTCTTTTTCATAGCAACTAGTACTTTGGATACGTTGTAAAGAAGTCGTATTTTTTCAACAAGCAATTCATCACTATCATAGCTTAAAGAAAGTAAATCTTCGTAAGCTTTAAAACCGTGATTTAGATTATCGTTTTCATAATACATCGTAGCAATAGCAGACTTTATACGAAAGATCATTCTTGGTGAATAGAAAAATTTAATACATTTTTCGGATAATCTCTGAAGTTCAACGACACAGGTTCGATAATCGATTTTACCTATCTTAACAGCGCTTAAGTGCATGTAATAAGAGTACAATGCTGCTAATTCACTGTTAGGATTGATTAATTCCATTTGCTTCTTAGATAATTTGTATATCTCCATATGATCGTTATTTTGAAATTTTGTTAAAAGCTCATCGTCTATGATTCGAAGAGATTCTACCGAGCTATGTTCACTTAAAAAAAGTGTCATTGGCACCTGTAATCGACGCGATAACGCATACAGCAATTCGACCGTCGGTGAATGTGTGCCACTCTCAATCTTACTGATCTCTGCTTGACTGCAAATTCCGTTCGCTAAATCCTTTTGTGTCAGATTATGTTTCTTCCGCAGTCGGCGTAATGCTAAGCCGATTTGCGGTGACATGAATTGATCCATCGGCTCCTCGTCCTTTCGTGGAGATTGAACTGATATAGGGTACCAACTTCTATTATAGAAGCGAACCGAACTAGATACTACTGATTTACTTGATTTCGTATCAATGTTTCAACGACCATCTCACTTGATTCAGAAAGGGGTACACCCATGACACTCATCTTAAAAGAAACGCGACGTAACATGACTTCATGCGCTTGGTGTCTCAATCCTGCTACCGTCTCCGTCGCCCCCCTCGCTCATCGGGAAATGGACCGGACTGCTACGAAACCTAAGGCAAATGTTAAATCGGCTTAATCCACACAAAAGGACTTCATTCGGCTATTAGAATGAAGCCCTTTTTTCAATCATTTGATGAGAAAGGAGAGAGGACATGATCGGATTATCGCTTTTATCAGAACAAGACGGCTGGCTGCAACGTTCTCTACCATCGCTCGATCTGCAGACGTTTTGTGAAACGCACCGTATCTCGCTCGACGCGTTTGATTACGACACACATACGTTCCATGATTTACTCGATTATATGGATTTTCAGGAGTATGAGCATTACGTCTTCGTCCTCCAAGGGGAAGGCGAACGGACATTGCGACTCGTCGCGTATTTGCAACACGAGATGTTGCATGTCCAATTCCACTTGATTCGTCCAAATGGAGAAGTCTTGTTCGGACAACCGGATTTCCTGAATGGTCTCTTCTTGCCGCAGGAAGACATGTCTGCTTCTGCATCCGTTCCAGCTGTCCATCATTCGCTCCTCTCATTGATGACAGGTGTGTACCCAGCGTCGGTACCACATCATCCGCAACCGTTACGTCATGTCTACATCGAGGACAGCTCATTACTGGAGAAGATTCCGGCAAGCAATTTCCATGCGATGACGATCAACAGTGTCATCTATTTTGATCATCCGATGCGCCACGACCTACCGATCATCGAACTGATGAGCCGGACACCGATTCTGTTGACGTTTTCCGATCGTCTCTCGCCCTCGCTTGATTCGCAACTAACAGTCTTATCGCGTGACGCGCTATCAGAGCGATTAGTGGACTGGCAACAAACGGGACGGATTCAAAATGAACAATCGATAGGGATCCTCGATTATGCGACGTTAAGTGGATTGCGCGTCTCGCATCGACTGTTCTTCTTTGCGGACGGGATTTACGCCGATCGACAGAAGACGATTCAGTTGAGCGCAGACCTATCCGTTGATATCGAGTCTTTCTGGGAGCAGCAACCTCAACCTGACGCGCTGGCATCACAAACTGAATTAGAGCTGTTTCCGTTGCTGTATCAACTTGCCGGAACGTTTCAGGGAACGAGTCGTTTCATCACACCGTACTCTGATCTCGAATTACCTCGGACATCCGGGCGGATCGGACCGTTGACGTTAATCGGCATTCAAAACGAGGAAGGCTGTTTTGCGTTCGACCGGACGACGTTACGTTTATTTGAGACGAACGAAGCATTCCTCTGGATTCTCGAAGCGGATCAAAAGGAACAGTTCGACATATTACCGGAGCGACTCGGCGCAGATTATGCAGAAGCGATTCAGCACTACAAGGAGTTGATGTATCATGGGTGATGTCTTATTTGGTCCATTCTTGCGTAAAGGGAGCTACTCGCGCGTCGAGGTGCTGAATCATGTTCAGGCAGATGAACGATTCGGTCAACTGTATCAGGAAGCGCAACAGTTAACTGAGGTCGATGAGTTGATGCTGTATCGACGTTATTTACGAAAAGGAGAGCGGATCCTGTTTCATGGAACGTTTGATCCGGCGCTCTTCAATCTCTTATCGGATGAAGGGTATGATCTTTATCTGATCGAACCGGAAGCTGCACGGACGAAACAGATTGCAGAGAAGTATCAACATAAGATTTACGGCTGGAGTCATGACGTGACGGACGTCGTCGGTCCTGAGTACTTTGACCGGATCATCTTACCGGGAACGACGATTTTACGTTATACGCGTGGGGAGCTGCTGTTGTTCTTCCGCAACATCCGTCAATTGCTACGACCAAGTGGACGACTGCTCGTGTCCTTGTATCGTGTCGATCATCTAAAATCGATGGCGCATCCGATTGCGACGCGACGTTTTCAAAAGACGTTGCTGTTTTATGGCTATCAAGTCGATGGCGAACGTTTATTGTTTAACGCCTACCTCAAATCGGGGAAAGAGGAAAAGGTCAGTTATGCGGTCGAATATCTATACGAACCAAACACGTTGTTTGAATTTGCGATGTTATCACGCTATCATGGACAATTTTTGTATGAAGGAAAAACGATGCTGGTACTGGAATTCGAAAAACAGTAGTCGAATAATATAATTTAACGATACAATTAAAAATATATGTAATATACTGGTTTGGATAGGTCTAAAGACTGGGTAATGTGATAGAGTAGTTTCCTTTTCACGATTCGAAGTACATCATGAGAAAGAGGAGCCGGGCACATCATGGAAAATCAGAGCGGAAGTACCTTTCAGCAAAGCTGTCTATCGTTCATTGAGACCTTGTTTCCAGACGAATCTTTTCACTTCTTAGAAGAATCGAAAGCAACTGACGCCTTTGGACATCCCGGTCGACAATTGTTCTTCTCTTCACCGGTCCGTACCCTGAAATTCAGCGTACTCGCGCAGGCGCATCAGCGCTACGCACGCGTATTCGTATCCGAGAAAACGAGTGAGAACACGTTTTTTCGTCAGTTGTTGGAGGCGACATATGAAGAAGGACAATTGTACATCAACCATATCGTCCAAACCGAATAGAAAAAGGTACCGGAATGTGATTTCCGGTACCTTTTTTTGTCAGGCTTCAATCGAGGCGAGACCACGCTTCAACGCTTGATCAATCGATGTTGCCATCTCGTCCCGGACGGTTTGGGCTACCAAGCGACCGTCGAAATAAATTTCTTTCGACAAACTAAGATGCACGAGCAGATCCTCGAGAATGAGCTTTAGATCAAGCGGTTGCGTCGGTTCAAGCGCTTGTTGCATGAACTCGTTCAATGACGGATGCTGTACATATTTCGGATCAATAAGATCAATGATCGTCGTGTCTAAGGCAAGTGCTAGTCGTTCCAAGACTTGAGGAGAGGGCATGCGCTGACCACGTTCGTAAGCGGAGATGTCCGTTGCTGTTTCCCCACACCGTTCAGCTAAAAACTTTTGAGTATACTTGTGTTGTTTACGCAATTGCATGATTTTCTTACCCAGTGCACGATTCATGGCACTCCACTCCTATTCTTCGGGTCATCGTGTATAGTACTAATTAACCATTATAATTATAAAAGAAACCTCATAAATGTAAATATTAGTTTTTAAAGGAAGCGAAAAAAATATATGGATTAAAATAGTAAAATAAATTTAATACTAAATATCCTTATTTTTCTGGAACGTGCTATCCTAAGACGATATTCAAAAAAGGAGCGTTTTTATGAAAAAAATCACATGGTCGGGCTATATCGTGCTCGCCATCCTGTTAATCCTCTTCATCTCAAGTTCGATGCCGTATCAAGCGCAATCCATCAAACCAGGGTTATCGCGATTCATTCCGTTAGGATTCGTCGATCATCTGCGTTTCATCTCCTTTTCCTATCATGGAGAAGTTAGTGTCGCTGCCCTTGGACGAAGTGGCTTCATTGAGTTTTTCATCCGAAAAGCTGCCCATGTCTCGACATTTCTCGTATTAGGGATCGGATTGATTGATTTGACACGTCGTCGTCTGACACCAGGACTTGCCGTCTTGTTTGCCTATTCGTTAGCGATCATGGTCGCTGTCTTTGATGAATTTCATCAAATCTTGACAGGGGACCGGACGGGACTCATCCAAGACGTCTTACTCGATGGAACTGGCGCCTTGATTGGAATCGGATGTTATATCCTCATCTATAGGAAAAAAGTACGACGCCAAGCAGGAAGTGTTTCCTTCCAGCACGAAAAGAACAGGCATCACTTTTAACGAAGGAGACTGCCCTATGAAGACTTCCCATTTGTTGATGACGAGCGTCGGTCGCCGGACGAAGCTAGTCGAGTATTTCGTCCGTGAGATGCCGGACGGTCACGTCAGTACTGCGGATTGTAGTTCACTCGCACCGGGTCTCTATATGACAGAACGCCATCATCTCGTTCCCTGCATCGATGCACCGGATTATATCGATCATTTGCTAGAGTTGTGTCAGCGCGAACAGGTGACGGCGCTCTTGTCATTGATTGATCCTGAACTGGAATTGCTCGCAGCGGCGGCGGAACGGTTTGAAGCAATCGGTGTCACGGTCCTCGTCTCACCGATGGATGCCTGTCGTCTCTGTTTCGACAAATACGCGATGTATACGTACTGTGTCGCGGAAGGGATTGCGCATGCGCGGACATATGTGACGCTCGAAGCATTCCGGAGCGCACTTGCGCAAGGGGAGGTCCAGTTCCCGGTCTTCGTCAAACCACGCAATGGGAGTGCCAGTCTCCATGTTCAGGCGGTCTCCTCTCTTGAAGTCGTTGAAGGACTGTTTGCTGTTCATCCGGATTTATTGATTCAAGAATACTTAAGAGGGCAGGAGCTCGGTGTTGACGTCTATGTCGACTGGTTGACGCATGAAGTGACGGATATCTTCATTAAGGAGAAACTCGTCATGCGTGCAGGGGAAACGGATAAGAGTCGCTCCATCAAACGCGACGATGTCTTTGAACTGGTCGAGCACGTTTTACATGGAACCGGTCTTGTCGGTCCGCTTGATTTCGACCTGTTTGATGTTGACGGAACGCTCTACTTATCAGAGATCAATCCGCGATTCGGTGGGGGATATCCACATGCTTATGAATGCGGCGTCAATTTTCCGAAAGCGATCCGAAACAATCTGCAGGGACAACGTAATTCCCGACGCATCGGAGCTTATGCGGAAGACATCTATTTATTGAAACACGACACGGTGACGCTGTTGCCTGCGTCTCTGCTTGAGCAAATTAAAAAACCATAAGCGCGCGAAAAAGGAGTGACCTGGTAGTGATACCGGGTCACTCCTTTTAGGTAGAAGAGCAGAATCAAGAAAGAGAGACGCGTGCACGCTTGAGGCATTGCACGGCGGAGGTCCAGCTACCGAAGAGGGCGTTGATCGTCGAGGTACTCGGAACCGAGCGACCTTCTGCCCATTTCCGGTAATGAATGATACTGAGGGAAGGTAATTCTTCTTGCGCCTGCCGCAGTGCTTCAAGGACATCTTCTTCGACCCATTTCCGGCGAGGCGGTGCGATGTCGAGGCAAGCGAGGGCATCTGCCCATGAACCGTATTTACGGGCAATCGTCGCGACTGTCGGATGTCCATTTTCCTGTGCCCAAATGGCATACGTCTGTGTCGTCAGACGGGGGAGGACATCGGAAGCTTCGAGTAAGGCTGTGATGATGCGTTCTTCCGTCATCGAGATGGAACGTGTCATCTCGATCTGTGCTTCTTCGAGCGCACGTGACCAAGAACCGAAACGTAAGTTGATCAATGTCAAGGATGGTCCATGTTTCGCCTTTGCCCATTCCCGGTAGCTGTTGCTATGGAAAGGGTGTAAGCGTGTTGATGCTTCCTTGATGAAAGCAAGGATCTCTTCATCTGAAAAGTACGGACGAATCGATGAGAGACCGGCCGCTTGGAGTGCTTCACGCCAAGAGCCGAATACATTGATGATCGTCGTGATCGACGGAATATCTTTTCCAATCGACCAACGTGCATACGTCTTTGCGTCGAGAGCGGGATATTCGATACTAGCTTCGATTAGGCTATCGATGACTTGTTGTTCTGTCCATTTCTTCATGATGTCATACCCCTTTCGTGTAGGTGCTCTAGGTGTGGGTACTGTCGTGAGGTGGAAGTCGACGAAGCGACGTATAAGCGAGAAGACTGAGCCAAATGAAATAAAATCCACTCGGTCTTACGAGAATGCTTTCCGTGAATTGAAGTAGTCCGAGCCAGCCAGTAAGCAACAGGGCGAGAAACGTGAGATCCGTCGTCTGAATCCGAAACAGTCGATAGAACAGATACAGAAAGACTGCACCGTACAGCAAACAACCGATGAGTCCGAATTCATAAAGATGGGTGATCGGTGTGCTGTGGAACGTATAGAGAACTTGTTCGTTCAGTTGTTCCTGCAGACCGCGTGGGGCACTTCCAATCCCGTGTCCGAACCAAAGCGAATCAGTGGAAGCGCGCCATCCTGCTTGCCAAAGCGTAAATCGTCCGTTGAGACTGAGCAAACGGGGAAGCAGTCCTTGAAACGCAAAAACAGCTAGGAGAATCAAGCTTCCCGTTACGTAACATGCTGTCACCTGCATCCTGCGTCTCGTTCCTTCAACCATTCGAATACTCGTCAAAAGAGCAAGGAGGAGAAAAGAATAGATTCCTGTCTGCGAACCACTTCGAAGTAGGGCGATGGTGATGAGAAGGAGGAGAACAGCATGTAGAAAGCTTTGCCGACGTGGGAACTGTTTGAGTAGATAGAACCAAGCAAACAGTCCGCCTGGAACAAGCCACGCTGCAAACGTATTCGGATTGTTCATCAGACCAGCGAGGCGAAGGAATGAGCTTTGTTCCCCGACGTACAATTGTGGAAACGATAAGGGACCGATCCGAAGCCATTGCAGGTTTTCGACCGGGACATACTCTGAACCAAATGAGACGATGAGGGCATAGGAAGCGAGAAAGACGGCCTGTCCATAAAGAAAGTGACACAAAAGCCGTTGCCATTGTTCGATCGATGTACGCGAGAGCGAAGAGACGATGCCAACGAATAGCCAAGTCGAGATGAGGTAAAGCGAAGCGAGAACACGATCTGTATTCGCGTTAAAAAAGAAAAAAATGATATGAAATGTCAGATAAATCAGAAAAATGATTACAATTTGATGCCCAGTCGCTCGATTGGCACGATAGAACGGTCGTAAAATGAACCAACAGACGCTGAACAGAACGATATAGATGGGAAGCAACCAAAGGGACCACTGTTTCGGCAACACTTCGTCCGTAAACGATAAGGGACGAATCCAAGCATCGAGCATGATCCAAACGACTAGGATGGATAAGGCAAACGATGTGGGTATATTGGCTGATTTTAACATGATTTCTAAAGACTATCCACCCTTCATATAGGACTTATTACCGATTTAAGCACTTTTTAATCATCAAATTGGTATTTACCCTTATCTTTCAAAACATCATGCAGATAAATGAAAAAATATTAAGGAAACCGTGATCATTTTTTCGTGAATCGCGTTTTTTTCGTGATATGAATTCATGCTGTGAACTAGTGTCACGCAAGCGAGATAGCTACCGAAAAAAATATAATCATTTCCACCAAGCTCTAATTGTTTTAGGAACCGATTGGAAATAAGGTGTAGACATAACCAATGTCCATCCATTCGGTCAAGTCAGAAAGAGGTGAACAACAGTGAGCTCGATGCATCAAAGAAAAACCTTCGGAGATCATTTGACGACGCTCCGACGCGGCTGGTGGTTACTCGCACTCTTCATGATTCTCTTTGCGGGAGCCGGATATGCGCTTAGCACGTATGTCATCCCGAAGACATACGAGGCGACAGCCTACATCCTCGTCGTTCCTCAAGCGAACGCAGAGGCGACATCGACGCCGACACTCGTCAGTACCTATCAAGATATCCTACGAAGCCCAGAGGTCGTCGATCAGGTCGCCCAAAAGATGAACGTCACCGACAAGCGGTTATTCGATTTGACGGATCGTCTGACGGTCTCGAGCAATCTCGATTCGCAAGTCATCGCCTTATCCGTCAAGGATCGTTCAGCGGAGCAGGCAGCTATCCAGGCGAATACGATGACGGAAGTCTTCCAGGATTACCTCCCGCAACTGATCAACACGAGTAAGACGGAAGTGTTCTCGAGCGCACGGATTCCAACGAAACCCGTGTCACCGAACATTCTGATGAATACAGGCATCGGTGGCGTCCTTGGTCTGATGCTCGGACTCTTGATCGTTTATTCTCGCTCGTTAAGCAAAAAGGAAGCGACACGCGAATCCACTGATAGTTATCCGAAAGCGATTCCCCGCAGTCATTCATGAGAGAGGAGAGGAGACACCGTCATGCAGCATTCCCCGCTCACCCCGTACCGTCGGCAGTTGAAGATCGGACTCCTTCGCCTGATCGACGCCGGAATCATCGCACTCGCGACTGTCGTTACGTTCTACTTCTTTAATCCGCTCCATCTCACCGTCAACTTCGAGTTGCAGGACGCACTCGAAATCGCTCTCATCCAGTGGGTCGCCCTTACGTTCGTTGCACACTGGATGCGCTTCTATCAAATCATCTGGCGTTACGCGAGTCTTCGTGATCTCGCCGTTCTCCTCGTCGTCGTTCTCGCCAGCAGTTTCGTCTTACTTGGTCTTGAATACGCGTTGTTCGACTTTGCGGTCGAACGAGCGATCTTCTTGCAGACCGGTCTCGTTTTGAACGGAATCTTATTCGTCCGTCTGTTGATTCGTGGACGTAGCTTAAGACTCGTTCCTGACAATAAGACGCTCGGCAAACGAACACTCATTATCGGTGCCGGTGCTTCCGGTCAGATGATCACAAAAGAACTGAAGCAAAAGAAGTCGCACATCTTAAACGTCGCCGGCTTACTTGATGATTCGCTTGAACTACGCGGGATGCGGATTCACGGTGTTCCCGTCATCGGAGCAATCGACCAACTCGAATGCATCATCGAGGAACAAAAAATTGAAGCGGTCGTCCTGGCAATCCCATCGTTACCTTATCCGCAACGGGTTGAATTGCTGAACCGGATCAAACAAACCCAAGTCGAAGCGCATACGTTACCGATGCTCGTCGAACTGGCGTCCGGAAAGGTCTCGATCAAACAAATCCGTGAAGTCTCAATCGCCGATTTACTCGGTCGAGAACCGGTCGAACTCGATATTACGGAAATCGAACGAAGCGTTCATAGCGCGACCGTCCTCGTCACCGGTGCTGGTGGTTCGATTGGTTCCGAGATTTGCAGGCAACTGATTCGCTTCCGTCCTGAACGGCTCATCCTTCTCGGACACGGCGAAAACAGCATCTACCTGATCCGCCGGGAGCTCGAGTGTCTCAGCCGAGACATCCAGTTCGAATCCGTCATCGCCGATGTTCAGGATAGTGATCGGATGCTTGAAGTCATGCGACGGTTCGAACCAGATCTCGTCTATCACGCGGCAGCCCACAAGCACGTACCGCTGATGGAGGATAACCCAAGCGAAGCCGTCAAGAACAACATCTACGGCACACGCAACGTCGCTCGAGCGGCGGAAGCAGCTGGTGTCAAACGCTTCGTCATGATTTCGACCGATAAGGCCGTCAACCCGACGAGTGTGATGGGGGCGACAAAACGAATCGCCGAGATGGTCATCCAGCAGATGGCGCGTAACAGCGAGACGACGTTCGCCGTCGTCCGGTTCGGCAACGTCCTCGGGAGCCGTGGTTCCGTCATTCCACTGTTCAAGGAACAAATCGCCAAAGGCGGACCGATCACGATCACCGATCCCCGGATGACACGCTACTTCATGACGATCCCGGAAGCGAGTCGTCTCGTCATTCAAGCGAGTGTCCTCGCGAAAGGTGGCGAAGTGTTCGTTCTCGATATGGGGGAACCAGTCCACATCACGACACTGGCGAAGAACTTGATTCACTTGAGTGGCTTCACGGAAGAGCAGATTCCGATCGTCTACAGCGGCATTCGAAAAGGCGAGAAACTCTACGAGGAACTGCTCGCTCGCGATGAAGTGCATGACGAACTCGTCTTTGACAAGATCCTTGTCGGGAAGACTCGACCTTTTGGATCTGTCGACCCGTACTTGCGGGAAATCGCTCAAGCGCTCGGTCAGGACGAGGTACTTCGCCAGTATTTGTTAGACGTCACGAACGAAACCGATGCCGACCCGGTCGCACCGACGATGCGGATCGCTCGCAAATAGAGAGGAGGGAGAACGATGAAAACGGCCCGGCTGTCCCGCTTCAATCTCATCTTCATTGCCGATACGGCGTATTCGCTTCATCAATGGATGATTTTGACGCTCCTGATCAAATGGAGTACACCGCTCAACATCGGTTATTTCAACTACGCCCTTGCCATCACCGCACCGATCGTCATGTTCTGTTGGCTGAACGCCAGTACGATCCTGACGGCAGAACGGGCTGGACTGACGAACTTCTGGCTCTTCATCAAGACTCGTTTTTCACTCCTCTCGGCAGGTGTGTTCGTCCTCCTTGGAGTCTATTATTTCTTCGGTGAAGCGGACATTTTACTCCTGACACTGCTCGTCTACCTCAATAAATACATGGAGTCATTCGCTGATCTCGCTTATGGTTTCTTGCAAGGACACACTGCTTTCAAGGAAGTCGCCGTCTCGAAAATCTTCCGGAGTCTCTTGAACGTCTCGGGCGCAGCACTTGTCCTCTTTACGACCCATTCGATTCATGGATTCGTACTCGCCTTGATCGCCGGAAACTTGATCATGCTACTCGCATACGACTTACCGACGATTCGCCGCGTCGGTCGCGGCTTTGACAATCAAGCACTCGACTTACGGTACCGATCAGGTAAGGAGCTGTTCCTTAAGGCGATGCCACTCGGATTCGTCGCTCTCCTGATCGCCTTGAACGCAAACATCCCACGATTGTTCGTCGGTCACGCAATCGGAACGGAAGAGCTCGGTTATTACGCCAGCATCGCCTATCTACTCGTACTTGGTAGTCTGTTCATCCACTCCTTGATTGCCGTCTTGCTACCGAACTTCTCGTCTGAGACGGGTGAACGCCAAAGTTTACCGGAACTGCGCAAGCTGACTCGTTCGATGTTACTGATGACGAACGTCGTCGGGATCCTGTTGATCATCGGAGCAATCTTCTTTGGTAAGTGGGGCTTGACGATTTTCTATAATGCATCGTTCGTTCAATACCATCTGATTTTCGTCTTGATGATGGTCGCCTCACTCTTTTTCTACAACTCGACCGTCATTCAGGCACTCTTGACCGGCTTCCAGCAGTTCCGAATCCAGACGATCTCGATCTTCGGCAGTGTCGTCGTCAATCTCATCGCCTGTAGCTTGTTGATTCCGCTGTATGGTCTATACGGTGCGACGATCGCTTACACCCTCTGCGCTGTCACTCAAATCGTCCTATTGTTACCGGCACTGTATCGGTCCTTATATCCACGGGACGTCACGCTCGTCGTCGAACAAAGCAGCTAAGGAGGGAAGAAGATGCGACCAATCCTACTACTCATAGTCATCGAAGCGCTCGTTTGTCAATTCGCCCGGTCGCTCTTCCCGGACACCTACGTGACCGCCTTGCTGCTCATCAACGCGGTGTTGTTTCTCTATTATCTACTCCGTCAAGCAGAGACGACGCCACTCTTTCTCGTTTTCATCACCGCTTTCTTCGTCCGACTGGTCCTGATGTTCATCGATCTTGAGATGTTTCGTTTACCGCCGCACAGTGGTGACGACACGGAAGCCTTTCATCTCGAAGGTGTCCAAATCTTCACCGATCCGTCGACCTTCAATGATGTCGTTCGCGGCACCTATTCCAAGTTTCTCGGAATCTTCTACCTGATGTTCGGTCCGGAACGGATTCTCGCTCAGTTCTTGAACGTCATCCTCGGTGTCGTCGCTGTCGTCATCCTAGCGAAGACGCTGCAACGGTTACGCTTACCGGAACGCTACGTGTTCGCAGCAACACTGATCTTTGCGTTCTTCCCACAAGGATTATTGCTCTCACCGATTCTCTTGCGTGACCAGATTGTCGCCCTTGGCATCGTCTACACACTCTACTACATGGTGCGCTGGACGGAAGAGAAGTCCGGATGGTATATGACGCTCGCGTATCTCGGCTACTTCGTCAGTACGATGTTTCACTCCGGTCTTGCTGTCGGGATTATCGTCTTACTCGTCTATTTCTCGTTTTATAGCCATGAGACACGACGAATGGACTTTGAACCGACTAAGGTGCAACGACTGATCTTTCAAGTGCTGATCGTCGGCTTCATCGTCTACAGCTTCCAGGACGTCTTGTTCGCGAAGTTCACTCACGTCTCAGAAAACGGACAGTTATTCAGCGGGATGAGTTACGACCGTGGCGGCTCCGCTTATCTGAACGGATTGATGGTGACAGGTCCAGCTGACATGATTCTCTACTCACCGATTCGGACGATCTACTTTCTGTTCTCACCGTTCCCGTGGCAATGGTCGAGCGTCATGAACATTCTGATTTTCTTCCTTGACGCCGTCTTCTACTTCATCGCCTGTTTTGCGATCGTCCGGTCCTTTAAACTGATCCGTCAGCATCCGTTCGGCAGCGTCCTCTTCTTCTTTTTCCTTCTCTTTGCGCTTAACGCCGTCATCTTCGGTCTTGGAACCGGCAATGTCGGAACGGCCATCCGACACCGGTATAAGTTGTTCCCGATGTTACTCATCGTCTACACATCCGTTCACTACATGCGCTGGCAAGCGCGCCACTACTTCGAGGAGGTCGAACACCGTGCCGAATAAAACGATCTTAATTACAGGTATCGCAGGCTTCATTGGATTTCACGCCGCACGTCGTTTCATCCGGGAGGGTTACCGGGTCATCGGACTCGATGAAGTGAACGACTATTACGACCCGACGTTAAAAGAAGCACGGCTCGCTGAACTCGGAACGAACTACACGTTTTACCGGGTCTCACTCGAAGAGACGGCAGCCGTCGCGCAGATTTTCGAACAGGAATCGATCGATCTCGTTCTCCACCTGGCAGCACAAGCAGGGGTACGGTACAGCATCGATCGACCGGACGTCTACATGACGTCAAACATCGTCGGCTTTCTCTCGATTCTAGAGGCGTGTCGGCATTACCCAGTCGAACAATTGATTTACGCTTCCTCCAGTTCCGTCTACGGATCGAATACGAAGATGCCGTTCGCGACGACGGATGCCGTCGATCATCCGCTAAGTCTTTACGCCGCTTCGAAAAAAGCGAACGAACTGATGGCTCATACCTACAGCAGTCTCTACGGGATCAAGACGACAGGACTTCGCTTCTTCAGCGTCTACGGTCCGTGGGGACGCCCGGATATGGCACTGTTCAAGTTCACGGAGGCAATTGCGAAGGGCGAACCGATTGATCTCTACAACTATGGTGAGATGGGACGGGACTTCACTTACGTCGACGATATCATCGAAAGTATCTATCGCCTGTTCCAGACTGAACCGGAAGTCGACGGAGCGTTCGATGCCTCGAATCCCTTACCGGATCGCAGTAACGTTCCGTATCGTGTCTACAACATCGGTAGCCATAGCCCGATTCGCTTAAATGAATTCGTCGCCTTGATTGAACGACGCCTCGGTAAGACCGCGATCAAGAACGGGATGCCGTTACAGCCAGGCGACGTTCCAGAAAGCTTTGCTGACGTCTCCTCACTCTTCGAGACGATTGGGTACCGACCACAGACGACGGTCGAAGCTGGCGTCAACGCATTCATCGACTGGTATGAGAGTCACTACTTGCTGAAGGAGGAAATCCAAGATGGCGCTTAAGGAGGAATTCTACTACCGCTCTCCGATCTTCATACAAAATTGGCTGACATCGTTATACGGTCGCAAGTTGATGCAAGAACGATACGGTCCCTTCTATGAACAGAAGATGAAGGAACTTCGAATGAAGGATCGGACGCAGGATTATAAAGCGGAACAACTCGATCGCCTGAATGCCTTCCTCGCTTTCGTCGTGACGCATACACCGTACTACACACAACTCTTTCACGAACATGACATCCAGTTACCGTTGACGTCACTCGAGCAGCTGAAGACGATTCCGATCCTTGAAAAAGAGACGCTTCGCCAAAACAACGATGCGTTCATGTCCCGCGTCGATGCGCCGGTTCGAGGACGGACGGGCGGAACGAGCGGAAAGTCGCTCCAAGTCGCGTTCATGCGCGAGGACGTCCAGGAACGGATGGCGCATCTCGACTACTTCAAGGAACGTCACGGCTTCCATGCCGGGATGCGCAGAGCGAGCTTCACCGGTCGGACACTGACGGCCGTCGATCAAAAGAAACCGATTTTCTGGCGGATGAACCGACCACTCAATCAGTTATTGCTTTCAATCTTTCACATGAAGGAAGAGAACTTTCCAGCTTATATCGAGGAACTGAATCGCTTTCAGCCACGAGCGCTCGACGGCACACCGACGGCGATGGTTGAAATCGCCCGCTATATGCTAAAGCATCACATTCGACTGGAGAGCTCGCTGATCGCCATCTTCCCGACGTCGGAAACGGTGACGGAGGAAATGCGCTCGGTTCTCGAGGAAGCCTTCAACGCACCGGTCTTTGATCAATACGGTTCATCGGAAGGCGCACCGATCATTTCAGAATGCAGTCATCGAAAACTTCATCTGCATCATGAGACGGGCATCATCGAACCGTATGGAGAGGACGGCGAAGTCGTCGTCACGTGTTTTACGACACGCGGCACGCCACTGATTCGTTACCGGATCGGTGACCGGATGACACTGAGTGACGAGACATGTAGTTGTGGACTAAACGGACCGGTCATCGCTTCGATCGATGGTCGGGGAACGAGTTACATCGTCAGCGAAAAGCGGGGCAAAGTGTTCGAAGGGGACATCACGACGATTGCCCGCGAACTACCGAACTCGGTCTTGCGACTTCAAGTCGAGCAGCACGCGTTGAATCACGTGACACTCCGGTATATTCCAGACGCCAAACGCTTCCATCCGAAACACGAACAGATCCTCTTGAACGAGATGCGTAAGTTGCTCGGCTCCGGAATGAAGATCGTTCTCGAGCCGGTCGAACAAGTCAAACAAGAACCGAACGGAAAAACGTTGATCGTCAAACAGTCGATGAAATAGGAGGAACCCACCATGAACAAGGCAGTCAAACACATCGTAGATACGACAGCAGCCCATACCGGTGCACTTCCCATTGCCAACCGTTCGATTGCCGTCGTCGGACTCGGGTATGTCGGACTTCCCGTCGCCGTCGCGTTCGGTGAAAAAACAGGCGTGATCGGCTTTGACATCAAAGAACAACGAATCCAAGAGCTGCAAGAAGGCATCGACGCAACACTCGAACTGAGTCCGTTTACGTTGAAGAACGCAATCGTCGATTACGTCTCTGATCCAGCAGCACTGCAAGCAAGCGACTTCATCATCATCGCCGTTCCAACACCAATCAATGCGCAGAACCAGCCGGACTTAACACCACTCTTACGGGCCTCACATCTTGTTGGTCGCCAGCTCAATAAAGGCGACATCGTCGTCTACGAGTCAACGGTCTACCCGGGAGCGACGGAAGAAGATTGCATTCCCGTTCTTGAAGAAGCATCCGGCTTACGCGCTGGCGTCGACTTTTTCGTCGGCTACTCACCGGAACGGATCAACCCGGGCGACCATGAGCACACGTTCAAGACGATCAAAAAAATCGTATCTGCCCAGGATGAACAAACACTCGACATCGTCGCTGAAGTCTACGAAGCGGTCGTTGAAGCCGGAGTCCACCGTGCGTCGTCGATCAAGGTCGCGGAAGCGGCAAAAATCATCGAAAACACACAACGCGATCTCAACATCGCCTTGATGAACGAACTGGCAATCATCTTCGATCGGATGGACATCGATACACTCGAGGTTCTCGAAGCAGCCGGAACGAAATGGAACTTCCTTCCGTTCCGTCCAGGTCTCGTCGGTGGTCACTGTATCGGCGTCGATCCATTCTATCTGACGATGAAAGCCGAGTCACTCGGCTATCATCCGGAAGTCATCCTTGCAGGACGCCGGATCAACGATACGATGGGACGCTTCATCGCAACAGCGCTCGTCAAGAACTTGATTAAACAAAACATGCCGGTCCTCGGCGCTCGCGTCACGATCCTCGGCTTATCGTTCAAGGAGAACGTCAGCGACATCCGCAACTCGAAAGTCGCGAACCTTGTCCGGGAAATCGAAGAGTTCGGCATCGACGTCCAAGTAACGGACCGACTCGTCGAAAAGAGTGAGGCGAAACGTGAGTATGGCATCGACTTGCTCGAAATGAGCGAACTTAAACCGGCGGACGTCGTCATCTTCGCCGTCTCGCACGAAGAATACGTCGAAGGCGGTTGGAATCTTGCACAACATCTACTCAAAGTCGGACGCGGCATCGTCGTCGACATCAAAGGGATGTTGCCACGGTCAGAACAGCCAGAGGGGGTCCACGTATGGCGCCTCTAAAAATCCTTCAAGTCTGTGCTCTTGATACGACGGCAGAGACGATGTTGCAGCCGCTCTTACTCGCTTTACAAAACGCCGGGCACGACGTCGGTATCGCCTGTGCCGACACCGGTGCCTCAGCAAAACTCACAGCGAAGGGATTCCGGATGCATGATATTCCGATCGAGCGCCGGATCGACTGGACGAGTAATTGGCGGACGATCCGTGAAATCACACGAATCTTGAAGGAGGACGGCTACGACGCCGTCCATGTCCACACACCGGTCGCCGCCGCCCTCGGGCGCGTTGCCGCGAAGCGGGCCGGAACGAAGCATATCGTCTATACGGCACACGGCTTTTACTTCCACGAGAAGATGGGGCGGATGACGTATCAGCTGACATACTCCGTCGAGAAGTGGCTGGCGCGTTTCGCAACCGATTATCTGCTCCTTCAAAGCGAGGAAGATTATCAACTCGCCCAGCGCAAACGCTTCAAAGCAAATACGCGTCTGATGCACCTTGGAAATGGCATCGACTTAACGCGCTTCTATCCACGCCCGCGTGAAGCAGGCGCACCGTTTACGTTCTTGTTCATCGGTCGGATCGTCGAAGAGAAGGGGATTCTCGAACTGCTCGATGCGTTCGAGGATGTCGTCTATCGTCATCCGGAAGCTCGTCTCGTCATTGCCGGTGAGATGATGGCAAGCGAGCGCGATCAGACGACGAAGCATCTCTTCTTACGACGGATTCGTGAGATTCCAAACGTCGATTACCTCGGATTCGTCGAAGATGTACCGAGCTTGTTCCAACAAGTCGATGCCTTCGTCTTACCGTCGCATCGCGAAGGCGTTCCACGATCAATCATTGAAGCGATGGCGAGCGCAAAGCCCGTCATTGCAACAAATATCCGCGGCTGCCGCGAAGAGGTCGTCGAGGGGAAAACGGGATATCTCGTCGAAGTTCGCGACATCGCAAAACTTGCTAAACGAATGAACACACTTGTCGAACACCCGGACCGTGCCAACGAGATGGGACGGAATGGATTTGACCGTGCCATGAAACATTTCAACGAAGCCGACGTCATCAAACGACAACTTGATCTCTTTTCAGCTATGTAAAAGGAGGACGTCATCATGAAACGCCTATTCGACTTCACGGTTAGTCTTATCTCCATCCTCATTCTACTTCCTGTTTATGCCGTCGTCGCTTTAGTCATTTACACGAAGCTCGGACGACCGATCTTCTTCAATCAAGTCCGCCCTGGCTATAAGGGCGAGCTGTTCAAAATCTATAAATTCCGCACGATGACGAATGAAACGGATGCCGAGGGGAATCTCCTTCCGGATGCGGACCGGATTCCAGCATCGCTCGAGTGGATCCGTCGCTTAAGCCTTGATGAGATTCCGCAGTTCGTTAATATCCTCCGCGGACAGATGAGTTTCGTCGGACCGCGTCCCTTGCTCGTCAGCTACTTGAACCACTATACGAAGGAGCAGATGACACGTCACGACGTCTTGCCTGGTCTGACAGGCTGGGCACAGATTCACGGTCGCAACGCAACGACGTGGCAACAACGCCTCGAACAAGATCAATGGTATGCGGCGAACCATACGTTCCGACTGGATCTCTACATCCTGCTTAAGACGTTCAAGATGGTCATCTCGTCAGAAGGGAACTCGACGGCTCACCAGACCGGTATGGGTGAGTTCAAGGGTCTCGACGGAGGTGTTCCGCATGATGTCGCTAAGCGATGAACGATTGATTCGAGATCCACGAGAATGGGACGCGCTCGTCGCAACCTATCAACTTGACTGTTACTACGAACATGCTTACTTCGAACTTGCGAAGGAACACGACGAGATTCCTGAATTATTTTATTATCCGACGGAGTTCGGGACATTGATCTATCCGTACTTGCGGCGACCAATTCCAGGAACACTCTTTGAAGACATCACGACGCCATACGGCTACGGTGGTCCTTATTTCACGGGTATCTGGTCACTCGATCAGATTCGCGAAGCCCGCGCGCGATTCGAACAATACTGTAGTGAAACCGGCATCGTCACCGAGACGGTTCGTTTCCACCCCTTGCTTCACAATCAGGAACTCGGTCAACACTGGTGCCATCAAACGGATATCTTGCAGCCGACCGTGACACTTGAGCTGACGGATCCGTTCGAGACGATCGAAGGTGGATTCTCGCAAATGACACGCCGCAACATCCGGAAGGCACGCCGCGAAGGGGTCACGATTCGCCTCGGACGTCCGGAAGAGTACCACGACTTCGCCCGTCTTTACCAGATGACGATGGATAAACACCAAGCCGATGCGCGGTATTACTTTGATCAGACCTACTTCAATCACTTCGCCGAAGGACGGATCAAAAATGTCCTGTTGCTTGCCGAACAAGAGGGACGAATCATCGCTGGATGCATCGTCTTGACGGGTCGACAGTTCGCACATTATCATCTCGGTGCTTCAGATCCTGCCTACTTGTCGCTTCGCCCGAATCACCTCTTATTCGCGGAGATGATTCGCTGGGCAAAACAAGCTGGTCTGCAAGCGCTGCATCTCGGTGGCGGAACGACACGATCCGATGAGGATAGCTTACTCGCCTACAAACGATCTTTTGGTGAAGCGAATCGAACGTTTTTCGGACTCGGGACATCGATTCTTGATCCGACGATTTATGACCGGCTCGAACGACAAATCAAACGACAACATCCGGAAGTCGAGACAGGACAATGGTTCCCGATCTACCGGACGCCGCTCCGTCAGCTGTCACCTCGAAGGGAGGAAACATCATGAAACACATCCCGCTCTCCATCCCGCACTTAAGTGGCCGAGAAGCACGTTACGTCACGGAAGCACTCGAGACGAACTGGGTCGCACCGCTTGGACCAAACGTCGACGCCTTCGAACGAGAGATGCAAGCATACACGGGAGCTCGCGCAGCGCTTGCGACGAGCAGTGGTACGGCAGCCATTCACTTGGCACTCGCGACGCTTGGTGTCACGACGGGGGATGACGTCTTCTGTCAGTCCTTGACGTTCATCGCTTCGACGAATCCGATTCGCTACGTTGGTGCCCGTCCCGTCCTGATCGATTCGGAAGAGGAGACGTGGAATATGTCACCCGTCGCACTCCGACGCGCTTTGATCCAGGCGGCAACACGGGGGCGACTTCCGAAAGCCGTCATCGTCGTTCATCTGTACGGCGTTGCAGCGCAAATCGAGGAAATCGCTGCGCTCTGTGAAGAGTACGATGTTCCGTTGATCGAAGACGCGGCAGAGTCACTCGGGACACGCGTCAACGGACGGATGACGGGGACGTTCGGGACGTTCGGGATCTACTCATTCAACGGCAATAAGATCATCACGACGTCAGGCGGCGGAATGCTCGTCGCACATGATCCAGCCTTGATCGAACGCGCCTTCTATCTTGGAACACAGGCACGACAACCGGTCCTCCATTACGAGCATACGGAAGTCGGTTACAACTACCGGATGAGCAACGTCGCTGCTGGGATCGGACGCGGACAGCTCGAAGTAATCGATCAACGCGTCGATGCGCGGCGGAAAATCTTTGATCGTTACGATCGTGCCTTTGCGCCGGATGGCGTCACGTCGCAAGTCGAGCAGACCGGAACATTCGCCAACCGTTGGCTCAGTGCTTTCCTCTTACCAGGTGGTCAAGCGCAACGCGATGAAATGATTCAGACGCTGCAACAAGCAAACGCAGAATCCCGCCCGGTCTGGAAACCGATGCACTTACAGCCCGTCTATCGCGACGTACCATTCGTCACAGCAGAAGGGGATGATATCAGCCGTCGCCTGTTTGAAGACGGGATCTGCCTCCCGTCTGCTTCACAAATGACGTTCACCGAACAAGCCGTCGTCATCCGAAACGTTCGTCACGCCTTGCAGACGACCGTACGCCGGAACGTCCAGTCATGAATATATGGGAAGGGGACATCGTCATGCGCGATATGGAGGAAGCGATCCACGCACTCCGTCTCGCTGCGAACGGGAAAAATGAATTGACGGCTAATACCTATTTCCGCTGGCAACTAAACACCACTCATCCAAGCGTCGCGGAAATCCTGATGCTGTTTGGGTCGTGGCAAATCGCCTTGGAACGAGCTGGCATCGGACATGCCCGCTTGACGTTCACGAAGTCGGAAATCATTGATGCTTTGCGTCAGGCACGGGAGGAACTCAATCCTTTTACGAGCGCGACGTACCGCGAATGGGCGCAGCAAAAGCAAGCACCTAGCCTGACGGATATCGTCCATCAATTCAACTCGTGGCAGCAGGCATTGTCAGAAGCAGATATCTTGAAGGAACGCGTCCAGGAAATGGAACAACGGATCATCGAGTCATTACTTGAAGCGCAAGGTGCCTTGCCGGTCTTGACGAGCCAGACCTACACAAAGTGGGCGGCTGGTCAAAATCGTCCGACCGTCGCAACGATTGCCCGC
The DNA here is from genome assembly GCF_057772545.1 of Exiguobacterium sp. E17S. Classification (NCBI taxonomy): domain Bacteria; kingdom Bacillati; phylum Bacillota; class Bacilli; order Caryophanales; genus Exiguobacterium; species Exiguobacterium sp. E17S. The sequence continues at coordinate 1,670,705 of NZ_JBYLRU010000001.1, read as the reverse complement.
CGGTACGGCTCTTGGTCAAACGCCCTTGAAATCATCGGCATCGAATTCCCGCGGAAACGCTGGCGAGAAGAGGAAGTACTCGACGTACTTGCTACAGCCGCGCAAGAAACGGAAAATCTGACGATCGCAAGTTACCAACGGTTCAGCATCGGTCGTGATGCACCAAGCATCGGTGTCATCACCGCCTTGTTCGGTAGCTGGCGCAATGCTTTGCTCGTACTTGAAGCGCAGAGACCATCCTGAATTCAGATCGAAGAAAAGGAGAATGGATGATGAAGAAGTGGAAATGGATCGTGTTGACACTGACGGGGATATGCCTGCTCCTTCTCTTCGGTTCAGGCGGATACGTTTATCAAAAAGCGAGTCGGACGATGCAAGAAGTCCAAGTACAGGTGCCAGTCAAGGCGAGCGTCGAGACAGAGAAGGCTGTCGAACAGAAAAAAGGACTCTCCTTTCTCTTACTCGGGGTGGATCAACGAAAAAACGAGACGGGACGCAGTGACACGATCATCGTCGTGACGATTGATCCGAAGACGAATAAGAGCCAGATGATCAGTATCCCACGTGATTTGAAGACCGAAATCATCGGCAATGGATCAAACGATAAGATCAATCATGCCTATGCCTTCGGTGGTCCACAGATGGCACTCGATACGGTCAGTCATCTGCTTGATATCCGACTCGATTATTTCGCAGAAATCAATCTAGATGGTTTCACGGATCTCGTTAATGCCGTTGATGGCGTCACCGTCGAGAACGATATCAATTTCTCGTACTATGAGATGCAGTTTCCAAAAGGGGAACTGTCGCTGAACGGGAAGGAAGCACTCGCCTATGCGCGGATGCGCTATGATGATCCACGTGGAGATTTCGGACGACAGATTCGTCAACGGCAAGTCGTTCAGGCGGTCGCTGATAAGATGACGGAGGACTTTTCGATTCGTCGCTTTAATGCTGTCCTGGAAGCACTCGGGAAAAACGTCAAGACGAACGTCCCGTTCTCCGTCGCTCGGACCGTTGCGACAGATTACCGGGATGCTTTACGAAATGTCGAGACCTTATCGCTCGACGGGAAAGGTGGCATCGAATCGGACGGAATCTACTACTGGCATCCGACAGACAAGTCGTTGAAAGAAGTTCAAGCTCAACTGCAGGAAGCATTAGAATGATGAGAATAACTCAAAAAAACAACATCAGTTCTAATTGATGACGAAACGAACGCTAAAATCATCCTCGCTTTCCTCAGGCGGGAAATCAGCCGCGGCAGATCGCACTACATGCGATTTGCCGGGTCTGATCCATTCCTGACGAAAGTGCTGATGGCACTTTCTTTTCCTGTAGGAGTCGCGGATGAATGATAGCGTTCTGTATACATCGAACGAAAAGAGGTCCGTTCCCAAAACATGATCGGGAACGAACCTCTTTTCATATTAGCGGCTTAATGCCTTGTATCTATTACGACGACCGGATCGTCCGGAGCATCGAGAATTTCATCATCGTGTAAAGGAAATAGACAACAGTCAGAACAGCAGCGCCGCTCCATAACCACTGGTATGCCGAACTGAAGTAGCCGAATCGAAGCCCGATCAGTGCCGGTACGATCAACGTCAACCAGCTCAAGACGAGGGCAACGCGGGCAGTGATCGCATCAATCGGACGATTCATTCCCATTCCGAGGAAGAACAAGCTCCAGAGCAATGCCCAGAACAACCAGGTCACACCACCGGTGATGTCATTTGTCGTGAAGCTGACGAACGCATAAAACAATGCGGCAATCGCGACGAACAAGGAAAACCAACCGACCCCGCTCCCGTCGAGATTGAACAAGAACGTGATCCCGACGTAAACGTACGTAAAGGCAAACAGATAGATGCTCGCGTATCCGAACGTTAACGCCGGATCACCAGCGGCACCGATGACGAGATAGGTTGCGATGAACGTCTGCAATAAACCGGTGATGAGACTGAAGACACCCGCGCTACGGAGATCGACTTTTCCGAACAAGGTCAAACTATTTAAAAAGAGCGCGACACCCCCAAATAACAAACTGACATTTCCCACGTAAAACTCTCCTTCATTAAGACGTCAGACGTCTGATTCTAAACTTAACTCTAAGATGAATTCGTTTTCAGCGCAAGCATAATTTTAGAGACAAAATGAAAAACAACCTGACTCCCGGAAAGGGAATCAGGTTGTTGATTAAAAGATCATTGGTTCAAGACAGAACGGAGTGTCGTCTCGGTTTGAGACAACGATCCTTTCAGTGTGACAAGACCATATCGCGTCGAGCCTTTTTTGATGAAGAAGACACGTGTGTAGCCAGATTCCGGAGTGTAACCGGTCTTGCTCGCATAAACACGCGTATCACCTGGAAGTGAGGTGTTCGTGTGATACCACGTCAATGTCCGTGCATACGGTCCTTTGACAGTCGTCTGGTATGATTTTCGTCCACTGATCGTCATGAGCGCGCTGTACTTCGCATATGTATTCGCGAGTTTTTGCATATCAGCAGCCGTCGTGTAATGACTTGGATGATAGAAGCCGTGTGGGTTCATGAAATGGCTCGCACTCATCCCGATCGAACGGGCACGACTGTTCATGTACGAGACGAACTTCGATTCAGAACCTGCTGTCCGGACAGCGATCGCTTTTGCTGCATCATTACCAGAGCGGATCAGCATCCCGTTCAAAAGTTGACGCATCGTGACTTTATCGCCAGCACGGAAGCCAGCGACACTGCTACCTGCAGGAACGGATAACATCGAAGACGTCAGAGTGAACGTTTGATCGAGCGTGCCTTTACGTGCTGCTTCATCGTACGCGACGATTCCCGTCAACAGTTTCGTCGTACTCGCTGGATAACGGCGGACGAAGCTTTCTTTCGTCAATTGATAACTTGACGATCCAAGCTTGAAGTACCGCATCGAGGCAACCGGATAACTGCCGCTTGACGGTTTAGGGCTGCTCGTCGTCACTTTTCGGGCGACTTGGCTAGAGACGTAATAATAATTGACTTTCCCTTTGACCTTATACCAACCGTTCGAGTACGAGACTGCATTGAACTTCGAGTTGTAAGATGCGAGTCGTTTGATGTTCTTTGATGAGGCCGTGCTTGGTGATGTCCGGACGTTCGCTCCAGCTTTCGAGTAGACGACGATTTTGTACGTCTTCACGGAACTACTCGACACTTTTTTAGCGACTTGGTTCGATAGATAACGATATGTACCTCCGTCCTTGATCTTATACCAGCCATTCGTATACGAGACGGCTGTGAATTTTGCCTTGTACGCGGCACGTCGGACAATCGTCGCAGACGAGGCTGTACTCGGCTTTGAGCGGATGTTCGCCCCAATCGTCGAAGTGACGACGACTTGGTAACTGGCTGCCTGAGCCGGTATGGCAGGGAGACATAAAGCGAACAATAATAAGAGCGTAAGACTAGTACGGAGCAAGCGCTTCATAAAAACTCATTCCCTCCTTGTTCAAATATGGTTTTATCATAAAACAAAAAAAGGAAATTCACTTCTTTTCAAAAAAAGGAATTCGAATCCTGTAACGAGCCGATTTCCATCTTTTCGTGTCAATTGACGTATCATAGGGAATGTAAGCAACAGAGGAAAAGGAGGAGTTCAGATGAAATTAGCAGTCATTGGTCTAGGGGACATCGCTCAAAAAGCCTACTTACCCGTCTATGCCGAACGATCCGATATCGAGGTGTATCTGATCTCGCGAGATGCCGAGAAAGCAAAACGGTTGCAAGCAGCTTATCGCTTTGCAGGAACATACGCGACGTTTGCTGACGCCGTACAGGAGGGAATCGATGCGGTCATGATTCATTCAGCGACTGTCGTCCATGCGGAGCAAGCACGGCAAGCGCTTGAAGCAGGAATCGCCGTCTACGTGGATAAGCCGGTCTCGATGGAAATCGAAGAGATTCGTGAACTCACACGTCTGTCAGAGGAGAAACAGCTACCGTTCATCACGGGATTCAATCGACGCTTCGCATCAGCGCATCAGCGCTTGCTTGAGGTCAACGATCCGAATCTCGTCCTCATGCAAAAGAATCGGACGTCGTTCATCGAGGACGCTAAGCCGTTTCTGTTCGACGACTTCATTCATGTCGCGGATACGCTGCGTTTCTTGACAGGACGCGGTGAAATTGAAGACCTACACGTCAAGAGTAAGCAAGACGCAAGCGGTCTGCATCACGTAACGATTCAATTCATCTCAAACGGTATCACGGCAATCGGTGTCATGAACCGCAATAACGGCATCACGGAAGAACGCGTCGAGGTGATGGGACCGGAAGAAAAACGAATCGCAACGGACGTGACGACACTCGATCAATTGACGAAACAAGGCACGCTTCGGTATCCGCTCGATAACTGGGAAGCGACGCTAAAGCGCCGTGGATTCGTCGATATGCTGGATGCGTTCCTTCGGACGGTCAAAGGGGAACCGTCCGAGTCGGTCGTAGCTTCTGATAGCCTCGCGACACATGAATTATGTCAACAGGTGTATGAGCAAGTTCAAGCAGCACGTTAAATTTAAATCATAAAAAAACGCCGCTTCACTCGAGGATCGTCTCAAGTAAAGCGGCGTTTTACTGGTTATTTATCTGACAGTTGTTTGAGTTGATAGATTCGCTTACCGCCTGGTCCTTCGAACGTCATGCGGAGTGTCGAACGGACGAAGCGATAGCTGACTTGTCCTCCAGATAAACTGACACGAGCGGAGAGATCCGGTTCAAAACGAATGATTTCTTCGTCGTTTCGGAGTGCGTCCGGGAGACCGAACTGATCAAAGCGAAGCGTCGCGATGAACGTATCTTGCTCGTCAAAAGAGACATGGATGCGCCCGGTTCCGTCGAACGGCTCATCTTCGAGCGTGCTTCGTTCAACTTCATACGTACCTTCGAACTGTTTGACCTGTTGCAACGTCTCTCTTGCACTGAGGGCAATGGCTTCTGCTCGTTTTCGGACAGGGTGATCCGTTGCGAGTTGAAGACGTTCGATCGCCTCCGCCGTTTTTAAGACATCACGCAGTTGATAACCGGCAAGCTGTCGCTCAAGCTGAACCATTAGCCGAGCAGCCGGTTCGTCGATGTCTTGTTTCGATTGTTCGACGGCGCGGGTGTAAGTTTGCTGTTCGAACTGATCTTGAATTTTGGATGTTTCGGGCGAACACGCCATCAGGAGACAAAGGGGCAGACAGAGGAGCACTCGTTTCATGAGGTCACCTCCGTTCGATTGACATCAATGATTTGCAGATGATCCGTATGCACTTTCAAACGATAATGAACGCGGTAGGTCACAGGCTTTGAACCCGTTGCTGTCGCGATTTGGTACGTTTCCTGTGTACGCAAGTGATACGTGGTACCTTTTGACGTAAATTTTTGGAATGTCACGGCAAGAACACTTGGAGCGACAGGGGCATCAGCGGCATTCGTCAATCGCTCGAGATGGTCGAACTCGGATTCGAACACCTTCAAGGTCGTAAACTGGATGGCGGAAAATGTCTCGATGGAATCGTATTTCTTCGAATACGTCGCTAGTTCTGGAATCGTTCGTGTGTATTGGCGGACGAAACGAAGGACATCATAGGACGTCGGTGGCCGATCTTTCGAATACGTTTGATTGTAAGCCGTTTGTTCATCGGACCATTCAGAAAGAGCGAGTGCTTCGACGCTAGGCGTCTGATTGGCTTCCGGCGAAACGGGATCTTTTAACGAATACCACAGGAAACCGGCTCCTCCGACGAGAAAGAGCAAAAGACAGGTGCTAATGAGCCAAGTGCGTGAAGAGGACGGAGCGGGTGGTTCAGCTGGTCGTTCTTTCTTAATGACAGGATGTTGGCAATGAGAACAAGTCGTATCGTGTTGACGAAGTGGTGTACCACATAACGAACAGCGTTCCATGAAATAAGACCTCCTGTGTATGTAAAATGAAATGTCAGATAAGGTAATGGTAATTTAAAATTAGTATCATCGTAACATTAATTGGAAACGCAATCAAAACTTGATATGAGTTTTTTAGGGGGAACGTACAGATGGGACGTCACTTGATTTTGATGGATGCATTCAAAGGGAGTATTTCTTCGAGCGAGGCGGCAGAAGCTGTCGCCTCCGGTATCCGGGCGTATGATCCGACAGCGATCATCGATTCCTTACCTGTTGCGGACGGCGGGGAGGGAACGCTCGATGTCTATCTTGCACTCGGATATGACGTGAAGACGGCGATGACGATCGATCTAGCAGGTCGTCCGTGTGAAGTAGAGTATGCTGTCAAGGGGACAGACGCCGTCATCGAAGTCGCGCGTATTTGTGGACTGCCGATGCGGCGAAGCGAGGATGATCCCGTTCGAATGAATACGCGTGGCGTTGGTCGTTTGATCGAGCAGTTACGCGATCAGGGAATCACGCAGATCCGACTGGCTTTAGGCGGGACTGGTACGACGGACGGAGGACTCGGTTTGCTCGCGGAAGTCGGTTGTCGGCTTGAAGATGCGTCTGGTAATCCGATTTCGTTTCAAACGAATCCGTTACTTGAGACGCATGCTATTCAATGCCCGGCGTATTCTGTTCAACTGGAAGCACTCGTCGATGTGACAGCTCTTTATCATGGTCCAGATGGTCCAGCGTATCTGTTCGGTCCCCAAAAAGGACTGCTTTTAGAAGACATCGTAAAGTTCGATCAGCAACTTGAACGGATCGGGCGGTTACTTGGACTAGAAAATGTCAAAGGAACTGGAGCAGCCGGTGGACTCGGGGGAGCGGTCTATGCGCTGGGCGGCACGATCGTTCCGGGAGCCAAGACAATCCTGCAACATCTTCGCGTAGCAGAGCGGATGGAGCAAGCGGATTATGTTTGGACAGGAGAAGGACGCGTCGACCGTCAAAGTCAAATCGGTAAGTTACCAGGTGAGGTCACGCGGATGGCAAAAGCAGCTGACGTTCCTTGTCTGATCCTTGCTGGAATCGTCGAAGAAAACATGCCGCACGCACTCGATTGTCGCTCGATCCATGCCGGACAAGCAATCACGCTGGAGCGAGAACAGACAATGGCTCGTATGAGCGAACAAACACGTAAGTGGCTCGAGGAACTTTCACTGAAACAGGGATGAAGTCGGAAAAGTTTGGGTAAATAACTGTATATTGCCATACTTTTAGAGAAGGTAGGTCATCGTATGATCAATCAATCGATTCAATTATCGTTTCGCCAAGTCCGAGCACTGGTCGAACATACCCTGCTATTATTCAAAGAGCTCGATCAACAATTAGCAAACCGTGGATACGAACCGGTTCTCCCGGAAGTCGTCCAAACGGAACATGGTCTGAGCATCCATCAGACGAAGGAGAGTGCGGAGTCACTCGTGCCGCACTTTTTAACACGGACGTATGTCCGGCAACAAGAAAAAACGAACCAACATGGATTGCTGATCTCTGTTCAATATACGCATCCGCTCCATGAACGATTCGATCCGGTCGTCCTCGTCGGCGATGTTGCGTTCAAGCAAGCAAAACATGCGCAAAAAATCTTAAGTGAAAAGCCGTGGCTCCTGAAATACGCAGCTTTTGAATCTACGATTGCGCAAGAGTTCGTTGCCGACGGTACACGCTATACGACGCAACCGATTGAAGAAATCGAAGAGCTGATCGTCTGGGGGCATCCGTTCACGGAAATGCGCGACATCGATGACGTCAAACGATTGGCGGAAGAGATGATCAGCCGTCATCTCGAGCCGGGGACAACATAAAAATAAGCTTCCGTTCCTTCAAGAGAGAAGGAGGGAAGCTTATTTTTTAGACTTGAACGAGCAATCGTTCAATTGCTGCCGTCAAATCAGTTGGATTCGTTTTTGGTGAGAACCGCGTCACTTCTCCATTACGGGTCACGAGGAATTTTGTGAAATTCCACTCGACGTCTGTTGCACCGTCCGTCGTTGGTGCTTGTGCTTTCAGTTCCTCGAATAATGGATGTGCTTGCTCACCGTTGACATCAATTTTTGAGAAGACGGGGAATGTCACGCCGTAGTTGACTTGGCAGAACGACTGGATCTCCTCGTCCGTTCCCGGATCTTGATTCGCGAACTGATTACATGGGAAACCAAGTACGGTCAACCCTTGCGAACGATAGTCTTGATGCAATTGCTCGAGTCCTTCGAACTGTGGCGTCAAGCCACATTTGCTGGCTGTATTGACGATCAGCCATGCTTGAGCTGGGTAGTCACTTAAGGATGCCGACGTTCCGTCGACGCGTTGAAATGAATGATCTTGTAACATATCGATTCCCCCTTTTTAAGTACTTCTCCAGTGTAACAAATCCGTTTTCTCGTCGTCTTCTATCGTTACTTGCGAGATGACAGAAACATCACAATCGGGTGTCAGCGACGCTTTTTCGATGAATCTTTGTTACGATAAAAAGGAATATGGAAGGAAAGGAGAGATGCCACATGAGAAAAATGTTGAAACAATCGCGGTTCGTCATGATCGCGACGCTTTGTCTCGTCCTGGTCAGTAGTTGTATTACCTTACTGACGCTTGGGTTCGAACGCGATATTGTGATTCTTGTTTCTGGAGTGGTTGCCCTATGGGTGACGATGCTAGCTCCTTTGACGGTCCATGCTAAAATGAATCAGCAATCATAATCATTGTTCGTTCATGAAACCGCGGAACGATTCTTGCTAAAATGGAGCTCCTCCATTTTAGATGAAGGAATCGATTTCTGCGGTTTTTTTTCTTCTATAGCATAGAGGTGAAAAACGCTATTTTTCGAAAGTAAGTCATTAAAAAATCAGATTATTTTTTTTTCAACTTTTCTATTTACAACCCGAAAAAATCGGAGTAATATCCATCTCATCAACGAACACTAACATGTTAATGCTTCGATCTCAAAGTACGCCGAATTCATGATTGAAGCGGGGGACCCAACCGTCACGACACGTGACACGGGGTGAATCCTTTCCGAACGGGAAAGGTAGGGCGAATTCCTAGGTATGCCCGAATCCGACAGCTAACCTCGCAGGCGTTTTTAGGAGGGAACGACTCTTTTTCAGTATGCCAAGTTATTAAGGCGATGCTGGGGCCGTTTATTGCCTCACATCGCCTTTTTGTCGTGTTTAATTGTAAAAATATTGAATAATATGGGGGTATTTTCATAATGGGAGAGCTATGGAGTATCGTACTGCTTGCCTTCTTCTTCGGTATGACGTTCGGGATGATTCATCTGATCGAACGTGTCCAGTGGAGAGCAGGTGACCGCAAATGACATGGTTTTTACTAGCGACGGGCTGCCTCGTCTTCTTGTATCTCGGTTATTGTCTGATGTATCCAGAAAAATTCTAATCGCATAGGGAGAAAAGAAAAACATGTGGACTCAATTCATGATCCAATTTTGGATCCTACTCGTCATCGCACTTTGTGCGGCGGTCTTGCTTGGTCGCTACATCGGGATATACTTCGCACCTGTCGCAGAGCGTCGGGTCGATAAAATTGGTAAGGTCGAACGACGACTGTTGTTGTTACTCGGTGTCGATGAAAAGAAACACGATCAATCGTGGGTCGGCTATTCGAAGAGCCTCTTGCTCGTCAATTTGCTATTTTTCATCGGTGGATATTTGCTACTTCGCTTCCAAGGCAGTCTACCCTTGAATCCGAACGGTGCTGTGAATCTCGACTGGTCGACGGCACTGCATACGACGATCAGTTTCATGACGAATACCGATCAGCAGCACTATTCGGGTGAAGCCTTATCGTATCTCTCGCAAACGTTCGTCCTCGGGACGATGTTGTTCGTCGCACCAACGATGGCGTTCACGGTCTGTATCGCCGTCATTCGTGGTCTTGCGAACAAACCACTCGGTAACTTTTATGCCGACTTCGTTCGTTTCATCTTCCGGATCCTGATTCCGATTTCACTCTTGTTCGGGATGTTGATGATTTTACTCGGCGTACCGCAGACATTTGGTGGTGCGGTCAGCGTCACGACGCTCGAAGGAGCGAAACAGTTGATTTACCGTGGACCGATCGCTGCATTTGAAGTCATCAAACAGCTTGGTAACAACGGTGGTGGTTTCTTTGGTGCCAACGGAGCGCACCCATTCGAGAACCCGAACCAGTTCGTCAACTTCATCCAGATGTTCTTGATGTTGCTGATTCCGATGTCACTTCCAATTGCATACGGTAAAATCATCGGTTCCGCGAAACAAGGACGACTGTTCCTTGGTGTCATGACGCTTCTCTTCATCATGATGACGGTCGGGATGGCAGGGAGCTTGCTTGCGAATCCAACGGCACACGGTCAGGAACTACGGTTCGGTCAAATCGGAACGGCGCTCTACAGTTCAATCACAACGGCAGCTGAAACCGGTGCGGTCAACGCGATGCACGACTCACTGCATCCGCTCGCTGGATTGATCCAGCTCGGCAATATGATGCTTAACGTTGTTTACGGTGGAGCAGGTGCAGGATTCCTGAACGTCTTGCTTTACGCCTTCGTCGCAGTCTTCCTGACAGGTCTCTTGATCGGTCGGACACCGACGTTCCTCGGGAAGAAAATCGAGACGTTCGAAGTGAAGATGATCGCGATCGCGCTACTCGTGCCGCCATTCCTGATTCTCGTCGGAACGGCAATCTCGATGTACGCTGCACCAGGCGTCGCCGGCATCTCGAACCCAGGTTATCACGGACTGTCGCAAGTCTTGTATGAGTTCACATCCGCGACGGCGAATAATGGATCCGGTTTTGAAGGACTCGGCGACGCAAACGTCTACTGGAACGTCTCGACGTCATTCGCGTTGTTCTTCGGACGCTACATCCCATTGATCTTGATGCTTGCAATCGTAGGTTCGCTTAAAGCGAAGCAATCGGTTCCGCAAGATGAATTTTCGTTTAAGACAGACACACCACTCTTCGGAACAGTCTTCCTCGGTACGGTCGTACTCGTCGGTGCATTGACATTCTTGCCAGTGCTCGTACTTGGACCGGTCGCGGATTGGCTGACGATGTGAACAGGAGATAAAAGCATATGATGGAACGAATCATGCATCCGACGCCCGAGGAACACCAACCGAACGGGGAGCCGGAACACCAAACGAAGTCAGCAATCAGTGGCTCGATCGCGCGTCAAGCGACGATCGATGCCTTTAAAAAATTAAATCCCGTCAATATGGTCAAACAACCGATCATGTTCGTCGTCTGGATCGGCTGCTTGCTCGCAATCGGCTATACGATCTTCATTGATGAGATGCGTGGCTTTAACTTAACGGTCAGTATCATCCTCTTCCTGACGGTCTTATTCGCGAACTTCGCGGAATCAATCGCGGAAGGACGCGGGAAAGCCCAGGCGGACTCATTGAAAGCGTCAAAAGCAGATGTCATGGCACGTAAACGTGTCGGACAACTGATTCAAAGCGTCTCGTCGGCGACACTCCGCAAAGGCGATATCGTCTTCGTCCGAGCAGGGGAGTATGTACCGGGTGACGGTGAAATCATCAAAGGACTTGCTTCGATTGATGAATCAGCGATCACCGGTGAATCCGCACCCGTCATCAAGGAAGCGGGCGGTGATTTCTCCTCGGTCATCGGCGGAACACTCGTCGTCAGTGACGAGATCGAAGTCCGAATCACGAGCAATCCAGGTGAGTCATTCCTCGATCAGATGATTGCCCTCGTCGAAGGCGCAAGTCGTCAAAAGACACCGAACGAACTCGCGTTATCAACGCTCTTGACGAGCTTGACATTGATTTTCTTACTTGTCGTCATGACATTACCGGTCTTTACGAACTACCTTGGATTTGATCTGTCAGGTCCAATCTTGATCGCCTTACTTGTCTGTTTGATCCCGACGACGATCGGTGGCTTACTGTCAGCAATCGGAATCGCCGGAATGGACCGTGTTACCCGCTTCAACGTCATCGCGATGAGCGGGAAAGCGGTCGAAGCAGCAGGCGATATCCAGACGATCATCCTGGACAAAACAGGAACGATCACGTTCGGTAACCGGATGGCGTCGGAGATCACACCAGTCGGCGGACGTACTGCTGAGCAGGCGTTCGAGGGGGCGATCCTCGCCTCACTTGCTGATGAGACACCAGAAGGACGTTCTGTTCTTGAACTCGCTGAACTTCGCGCGATGCCGGTGGAACAACACTGGTTAGATGGCGCAGAGATCGTACCGTTCCGCGCAGAGACACGAATGTCCGGACTCGACTTAAGAGATGGTCGCCGCGTACGTAAAGGGGCAGGGCAAGCGATTCAAGAATGGGTCAAGGAGCAAGGCGGCGCCATTCCGAATGATTTACAAGAGAAAGTAGATGCGGTTTCTCGTCTTGGCGGCACACCACTCGTCGTTGCGATCGACGCAACAATCCTTGGTGTCATCTATTTGAAAGATACGGTGAAACCGGGCATGCGCGAACGATTTGATCGTTTGCGTGAGATGGGGATCAAGACGGTCATGTGTACGGGTGACAACCCGTTGACGGCAGCAACGATTGCCCGCGAAGCAGGCGTCGATGATTTCGTTGCCGAATGTAAGCCGGAAGACAAGATTCGTGTCATTCAGCAGGAACAAGCAGCCGGTCACCTCGTCGCCATGACAGGAGACGGAACGAATGATGCACCAGCACTCGCTCAAGCCGATGTCGGCCTCGCGATGAACAGTGGGACGCAAGCTGCAAAAGAAGCTGCGAACATGATTGACCTTGATTCGAACCCGACGAAGATCATCGAAGTCGTCGAAATCGGGAAGCAGCTCTTGATGACACGAGGGGCGTTGACGACGTTCTCGATCGCAAACGATGTCGCGAAATATTTTGCGATCATCCCGGCAATGTTCATGGTCGCGATTCCACAGATGGAAGTGCTCAATATCATGCGTCTTGATTCACCAACGACAGCGATCTTGTCTGCCTTGATCTTCAATGCGATCATCATTCCGATGTTGATTCCGCTTGCGATGCGAGGGGTTACCTACAAACCGATGACGGCGGATCAATTACTCGGTCGTAACTTACTGATCTATGGTCTTGGCGGTGTCGTCGTTCCATTCATTGGGATTAAAATCATCGATGTCTTGCTTGCAAGCATCCTCTAAGGAGAAAACGAATCATGAAACAAGCCATTCGTGTGACGGTCTTCGTCACGGCGTTATGCGGGATCGTCTTTCCCGCTTTATTGACCCTGTTCGGTCAACTACTCGTACCGGATAAAGCTGAAGGTTCTTTAGTACAAGAAAACGGAAAATTCATCGGATCGGAATTGATTGCCCAGCCGTTCACGTCGAAACAGTATTTTCACGGACGTCCATCAGCGGTCGATCAATTAGCGGGAGCGTCTGCTGGGGATAACCTAGCAGCGTCGAACCCGGAGCTTGGCACGAAGATGGCGGAATTACAGAAACAGAACCAAGTGGACGGCGCTTCGCTTCCGGACGATGCCCTCGTGACATCCGGTTCTGGCTTCGATCCGCACATCTCAGTCGATTATGCTTTGGTTCAGGCGAAGCGTATCGCAACCGCGCGCGACCTGTCGCGTGAAGAAGTACGGAAGTTGATCACGAAGGAAGCAGGAACACATGATTACGTCAACGTCCTGCGTTTGAACTTAGCCCTTGATCGGAGTAAGTCATGACACGAGGAAAGCTGAAGCTGTATATCGGCTCAGCTCCTGGTGTCGGAAAGACGTATAAGATGCTTGCCGATGCACGAACATTGACGCTTGAAGGTAAGGATGTCGTCATCGGTCTGATTGAGACGCATGGTCGAAAAGAGACGGCGGAGATGGTCGGGCAACTCGAACAAGTCCCACTACTTGAAGTCGTCTATAAGGACAAGATATTCCCTGAGGTGAACGTGGACGCGATCATTGCCCGTCGCCCGGATATCGTACTGATCGATGAACTGGCGCATACGAATGCGCCAGGATCGGTACGAAAGAAACGCTATCAAGATGTCGCAGCACTTCTTGAAGCAGGAATTAATGTCTATTCGGCCGTCAACATTCAGCATTTCGAAAGCTTGCTCTTTAAGGTCAAAGAAGTGACGGGCGTTGAGGTTCGGGAACGCATCCCGGATCCGTTTCTCGGGGAAGCCGATGAGATTCTACTCGTCGACGTCACGCCACAGACGTTACGGGAACGACTCGAGCAAGGAAAGATTTATAAGAAGGAAAAGATTGAACAGAGCTTGAATTCGTTCTTTTCGCTTCAGAATCTTGCGAGCTTACGTGAGTTATCGCTACGTCAGGTCGCGGACGAAGTCGACGATCAAGTCTATCAATCACGCTTGTTGATTGAAAAGGATCCGGCGTCGCTACAAGAACGAATTCTCGTCTGTATCCAGCTCAACGACAACGCACGGAAGTTGATCTATCGCGGCTTTCGCATGGCGAGTCGTCTGAAAGCGGATCTTTATGTGCTGACGATTTTACCGACGGCAGAGAATCAATTGAATGCGAAACAAAAAGAAGTGCTTGCGATGGTACGCGAGAGTGGTTCCTTGTTCGGAGCAGAGGTGCTGATCCGAATTCAAGGCGAGCGCTCGATCGCCCAAGCGATCACGGCGGCTGCCAAGCATCATCGCATCACCCAAATCGTCCTCGGTCAATCTGCACGGACCCGTTGGCAGGAAGTCCGGCGTGGATCGATCATCAATGAAATCATGCGTCATGTCCGCGGGATCGATATTCAAATCGTTGCCGATGACATGGAACGCTAGGGGAGCCCTTCCGCGTAAATGCAGGGGTTCTCTTCGAAGTTTGTCGTTTCACAAGACGAACGAGTCGGTCATTCTCCCTTTCCTCATCCTGTAGGAGTGGAGGATGACCTTTTTCGTTCTACATCAATCAAAAAGGAAAAACCGTTCCAGTGAAGTCACTAGAACGGTCTTTCCTTTTTTGTTGGAATCATTTCATTGATTTAAAGACTCAGCTTCATCGTCTCCTTAACGAGCGAAGACCGGAATATCGAAGGTTGCTGTATAGCTATCCATCTGTTGATAGAGTGAATAGATCCGTGACGTCTGTTTGACCGCCCATCCCATGTCTGTTGCGTACTGATGGCTACCAGGGCGCATCGGACTCCAACGCATTTTGTAAAGCGTATTTTGTCCATAGGCATTGTGGATGTACTTCGTGCTGATGAATTCAGCACCACCGACAATCGCGGCTTCCGGAGTGAACCAACCTTGGCTATACGCATAAGCAGCACCAGTGTTGATTGCATCGTAATCATACGCACCAATGCCGTACATGTTGTAGACTTTGCGTCCATTCCATGTTACACCCATTGCGAGTGTCGATTTTCCGTTACCTGTCTCAAGCAAAGCGTGGGAGATCAAGTAAGCTTCGTTGACGCTGTACTTTTGACCAGCATCGATGAACGCTTGACCACAACTACCATTGCTACACTTGTTAAAGATTCCTTCACCTTTCGTCACGTTCGCTAACATCTTATCGAGTGTCGCAGGTGTCGCACCTGTTGTCTTCGATAGATCAAGGAACTGATAGAAGTCTGAAGAATTTCGGTCGACCTTGAGTGGATCAGCAGCGTTACGGACATCTGTTTCGAGTGCATTCAACCATTGGATCGTCGAATAATTCGTTGCGTTCGAATAGACACGTGGGTACGTCGTATAGAAGCCACTGACGGATTGATAGACGCGAATCATCCGACCAGGCTGGAATTGACCATAGACGTGACTGGCAGTCGAAGCGCCTGAACGAATGTTGAGCGGTGTCGTCGCTGTGACAGTCGCAATCGTTCCATTGACTGGATCGAGTGCACCACCGAGGCGGACGTAACCCGTGCTGACGTACATCAATTTGTTTTTGTAGATATCCGTTTGCGGTGGTGGATTTAGTTTCATCTGTGCGCTGATGAAGCTATCGAACGTATACGGTGTCGCGACGGAGTTATAGACGTTTAATTTAGAAGAAGTCGTCACGAACGCCCCCTTATATGCATATCCACTTTTGCCATCGTAGGAAATCTTATACCAATCACCGATTTGACCAGAGACGGTGACGACGAGATTTTGAGGAATCGTCTTAATGACATTGTATGAGCTACCGACGTAAGAGCGTAAAGCCACGTTTGATGTAGCCCGTACGTACAATTTTTGTTTTGCTTCGTATTTGATCGATGACGTATTTTGACCAGTCCGGATATAACCCGTTTTGCCATCAATCGTCACTTTATGCCACGAGGTGTTCGTGTACGATGTGATCAAAGAAGAAGTGTAATAGACATTTCCGAACGAGAGTGTCGTTACAGTTGCTGCTTGATCGTCCGGTGCTTGTTTGACGACAAGTGATTGATTCGCCAAGAAACGTGCACCTGTAATCTTTTTCGTTTCCGTGTACGGTGTCAGTGTTGATTTTAAGACGTAACCGTTTTTACCAGCGTAGCTGATTTTTAACCACTGATCGAGACTGCCTGTTACTTGAACGATGGCTGCTTTTGGCAGCTTCGTCACCATCGCATAAGCTGAACCGGCATCCGACTGGAGTGTCGTATCCGTCGTTGCTTGATAGCGGTGGTTATTGACGCTTTCATATGTGACAGGTGAGCCTTGATTGATTTGAATGTAACCGGTTTTTCCGTCAACCGTCAGGCGATGCCATTGCTCCGAACGACCAGTCGTGACGACTTGATTCGTCGTGTAGACGTCTCCAGAAGAGAGGCGAACGAGAGTGTCAGCTGTCGCTTGGTGCGACGTTTTTACTTCGACGGTACGTCCAAGGCGATAAGAAGAAGATGGAATCGATTGCGTCATGACTTTTTCCTTAGCGTAACGTGAAGCGATATAACCTGTTTTCCCGTTGTACGTCACACGATACCAATCATCGATCATTCCAGTGACCGTGATGCTCGTACCAGAAGGAATCGTTTTGACGGTCGCGTAAGTGTTTCCAGCATATGAACGGAGGGGAGTCGAAGTCGTCGTTTGCATGACGATCCGGTCCGATTGATAACGAACACTCTTGCCTTGACCGACAGGAATGTAGCCTGTCTTTCCATCCTTGCTCACACGATGCCATTGCTGACCGTTTGATGTGACGAGTTGTGTCGTGTAGTAGATGTCACCGCTCTGAAGTGTTGCAAGCGTGGATGCTTTTGCATCTGGTGAAGATTTGATCGAAACCGCTTTTTCAAGTTCAAAGCGTGCACCTGCAATTTTCTGCTTCGTTGCAAGCGTCGTAAAGGTGCTGGAAGCAGCATATCCCGTTTTACCGTTATAACTGACCCGGTACCAATTGCCGATCCGTCCAGAAATCTTGATGACCGTATTGCTCGGGATCGTTTGCACTGCAGCATACGATGGACCTGCATACGAGCGGATTGTTGTCGCGGCTGTCGTTTTCAATGAAAGGTTTGATTGTGATTCATAAGCGATTGGTGTTGCCTGATTCGCTAATACGAAGCCAGTTTTACCTTCCTTCGATACTTGATACCATGTTTCACCGAGTGGATTCGTCACACGTGTCTTCGTGTAGTAGACGTTTCCAGCACTTAGTGTCGCAAGTGTTTTTCCGTTTGTTGCAGGTGTCGTCTTGATGGCAAGTGATGCTTTCAACAGGAAGCGTGAAGACGGAAGCTTCGTCTTTTCTGTGTACTCTGCCAATGTAGCGGATAAGACGTAACCCGTTTTACCAGCGTATGTGACTTGATGATACGTTGCCGTCTTAGCGCTTGATGTGACAATCGTGCCTTTCGGAAGACTGGCTAAGCTATTCTTCGCTTCCGCTTGACTGTAAAGGGGTGTCACACTTTTCGTCTGATACCGTGTTTGTGGGATCAGGGTCACACTTTGCTTTTCAGAAGAGGCGAACGCATCTTGGTGCATGTAGCCTTTTTTCCCATCGTACTCGACGCTGACCCAGTCCTCGATCCGACCAACGATTTTGACGTCTTTTCCAGATGGAATGGTCTGAACTTTTGGATAACCTGTTCCAGCGTATTGGCGCAAGATATAAGCGTCGACCGTTCTTGACGTCGTGTTCGTCACCTTTTTATAGGCAACTGCTTTTGCGCCGGCAGCTACATAGCCCGTCTTCCCGTCATATTTGACGCGGTACCATGTTTCGCCATATGGATTCGTCACACGTTGTGACGTGTAGTACACATCCTCTTCGTTCAACGTACCGATCGTCGTTGCAGTATCCACTGCGGTCTTTTTGATCGGTGTTTTTTTGAGGACAAGGTAGCGCTGTCCAGAAACGGTTTGTTTCTTTTCGTACAGCGTGAGGTATTTCGACGCGACATATCCCGTTTTTCCAGCGTATGTCACTCTTCTGAATGCTCCAGAAGCATACGTGGATGAAACGACAGTTCCGGTCTTGATCGTCAACAAGCGTTTCCGAGAAGATGCCGTCTTGTCGTACAGATAACTATCGGTAGACAGACGGTAGGTCGTTGCTTTCGTCGTCGCTGCTTCAGCTACTGGTAAAGACGTTAAAACGATGCTGAAAACGATGAGAAAGCTCGCGAACACCTTCAAGGTCTTCGAGAATGATGTCGTGTTCAAAGTATCTTTCCTCCTAGTAGATATTCGTCCGGATGGACGGAATCGGCTTCTAGGATGTCTAAGTCTAAGTTGTGAAATCTATTGCCTATCCTTACTATCGACAATATCGGATTTTTATGAACAAAATATTGAATTTTTTTGAAAAAAGGGGTCTGGTTTTTTGAAAAACCCTCCTGTTTTTTTAAACAAGAGGGAATATGGTCAGATATTGAGACGAGCGAGGAGTTCCGTCAGATTCGTCGTTGGTCGTTCACACGAAAAATCATGACAGAGATAAGCAGTAGGTACGTTTGGTTCAGGATAATCTGCGAGCAGTGGTACAAGCGGTAGAAGGTCACGCTTCGTCCCAATCAATAAAGCGACTTCCGGTAAGCGCATCTGTTGCAGTTGATCGATTTCGATTGGAATCTCCGACTCTTCAGGAATCAAGATGATCAATTCCTTCGGTTCCATCTGCCGATAGGTGAACGTACTGACAAGTGAGGCAAAGCCCGTTGGTTGTTGCTCGACTTCCTCTACTAATGCCGCGAGAGCTCTTTCGGCACTTTCCTGATAGACGAGACGCCCGGTGAGGCGACTGAGCGTGAAGAACGCATGCAAGGCAACGCTGTTTCCAGCCGGTGTGACCCCATCATACAGATCAAGTGGACGAACGAGTAGTTCGTCGGAGCGTGAAGATGTCAGATAAAAATAGCCATCTACTGTCTGGAACTGACCTTGTAGCACATCTGCAAGTACTAAGGCTTCCTTTAGATGAAGCGCTCGTCGTGTCGATTGAAACAGTTCAAGATGTGCGTCAATCAAATAAGCATAGTCGTCGAGGAATCCATGTCCGGTCGCTTGTCCATCGCGATAATGAACGGCAAGTTGATTCTCCGTGCGGACGAATCGTTCAAGTGATATCATCGCACGTGTTGCGACACGTGTATAATGCGGTTCATCAAAGACACGACCGGCTTTAGCGAACGTCGAGATCATCATCGCATTCCAGGATGTCAATCGCTTATCATCGCGAAACGGACGCGGACGTTCATTTCGCGCACGAAGGAGAAGCTGGCGCTCTCGTTCGAGTTGCGCCGCTGTCTCAGCAGGCGACAAGTGAACAGAACGTGCGAATGCCTCAAGTGTTCGTCCTGTCCGGTAAAAGACGTTCCGTCCTTCGAAATTTCCTGACGGTGAAGCATGATAGAAGCGCGGGTACAGTGCATCTGGTCCGAGTAAGTCCGTCAGTTCAGCTGCCGTGAAGGTATAATAATATCCTTCTCCTCTTTCACTATCCGCATCCAGTGCGGCGTAGAAAGTGCCGTCCGGTGCGGTCATCTCGTGTTCTGTGAACGATAGGACTTCTTCCGCATAGCGTCGGAAGCGGATTTGTCCGGTCACTTGGTACGTCTCGATGCATAAGGTTGCGAACCAAGCATTGTCGTACAGCATCTTCTCGAAATGAGGAATCTGCCACTTGGCATCGACCGTGTAACGGAACAGACCGTAGCCGACTTGATCGGTCATCCCACCGTCACGCATCGCGATTAATGAACGCATGACCATCTGGAGCGCTGTTTCGTCTTCCGCATATTGATAATAATCAAGCAAGAAACGAAGCAGGGCTGGCGACGGAAACTTCGGTGCCCCGCCGAATCCACCGTGTTGACGGTCAAATTGGCGCATCGCTTGATCAAACGTCTCGTGAATGATGGATTCATTCCAAGTACTAGTAGACGCTGTAGGCTGCAATACGTCGCGAAGCGTTTGCGACATGTTCTGACCGACTTGTGCGATTTGTTCTGGTGAACGGCGGAATTGCTCGCTTAGCTGAAGCGTCACCTGACGAAAACTCGGGCGGTTGAACTGAGGCGTCTTCGGGAAATACGTACCGATATAAAACGGTTGCTGGTCCGCTGTCATGAAGACGCTCAGTGGCCAGCCGCCTTGTCCGTTCATGACTTGAGCCGCCGTCATGTACAAGTGGTCGATGTCAGGACGTTCCTCCCGGTCGACCTTGATTGCGATGTAGCGTTCGTTCAAGAGGCGTGCCGTTTCTTCATCCTCGAAGCTTTCGTGAGACAGCACATGGCACCAATGGCACGTCGAATAACCAATCGATAAAAAGATCGGCTTGTCGCTTTCGCGAGCGGCAGTGAAGGCGTCTTCGCCCCACGGGTACCAATCGACAGGCTGATGAGCGTGTTGCAATAGGTAGGGACTCGTTTCATGGATAAGTCGATTCGACATGATGGATTTCCCTCGTTTCTTCTATAGTAATAAGTCCTCTTCACGATACTCGGCTTTTACGGCAGGTGCAACTCCAATTCTGAGACAGGAGAAAACGATTTTTCAAAAGAAAGATTGACTTTATAAAAGAAAGTGTGATAGATTAATATAAGTCATGAATCGGGGATGATCACTCATGTGAGAATCTTCAATCCATATCATACAATTAAATCGACAGGTCAGGATTTTTAGACCGCTACTGACAAATGAGTCAGACATAAGTCATCGCTTTTATTTTGTCCTTCTTCATACTACGAGGAGAAGTTGACCCAGCAAGATAAACCTTCCAATCGATACTTTTCCGCTCATTCCCGAGCTATTTCTAAAAATCCCAGTATCATGCGTCCGTTGCAGACGCATCATGATTCTTGCTAAAATGCTTGATTCAGCTGGCGCGGCCAAGGAGCCGTAACAACGAAAGAGAGGTAGGGCTTTCGTCGTTTCAGGTGTTTTGATCACCTGTAATCCTCGATTCTCATGACAACCAAAAACAACGACACGCTGATGAGGCGTTTTTTTTGTGCCTTTTTTCGGGTAATGCTGAAAGAAGGGGGTGACGATATGCCATGGAATGAGAACGACTATCCAGAGTCATTCAAGAACTTTGATCCACCACTACGAAAAAAAGCGATTGAGATTGCAAATGCTCTGTTAGAAGAAGGGTATGAGGAAGGACGCGCCATTCCAATCGCGACGTCGCAAGCTGAAAAATGGTACGAAAGTCATAAAGACGAACAATAAAAAGTTGTAAGCGATACCATTACTTTCGTTTACGAAGGATGGTATCTTTTTTTACGAAAAATATACACTATTGAGAATATAATCTGATATTATAAAGAAGTGTCAGAAAATTCAATAGGGGGTCTCATCATGAAATACGGCAGTACGTTTGGAAAGTGGGCATTGGCCGGAGTATTAACAGCAGGAATCCTTCCACAAGCGGGTCTTGTCGGGGCAGAAGGCGAAGGCGTCATCTTGTCTGAATACATAGAAGGAACAAGCAACAACAAGGCAATCGAGCTATACAATGGGTCGGGGCAAATCATTGATTTAGCAGACTATACACTCGTTCAGTATACGAATGGTGGACCGTCAGAAGCGAAAATTACACTATCGGGGAAAGTGGATCCAGGAAAGACGTTCGTCATCGCGAACTCGAGTGCGAATGCAGATATCAAAGCAAAAGCACAATTGACGACGGGATCATTAAACTTCAACGGGAATGATCCGATCGCATTGAAAAAGGGTGATGTCGTTCTTGATATCATCGGACCACTCGGTTCATCGACGGATTTCGCAAAAGATACGACACTTGTCCGGAAATCTAGCGTCGCGTCTGGCGCTAAAACGTACGAACCATCACAGTGGACGAGCTTCCCGGTTGATACACTGACGAATCTCGGCAGTCATCAGACAGAAGCGGGCGACGTTCTCGCAGCACCTACAGCTTCTCCGGTGGGTGAAGTCGAACGTGGAGATCAAGTGACGTTGTCAGGCGAAGGAACGATCCATTATACGGTTGATGGATCAACACCGACTGTCGACAGCCCGGTGTATACGTCACCCATCACGATCAACGATGAAGTGACGATTCAAGCAGTTGCTGTCAAGGACGGTAAAACGTCAGCTGTTTCAACGTTCAAGTATTACATCGCACCACCGATCACGAAAATCAGCAGCATCCAAGGTATTGCGCATACATCACCATATGCCGACCAGCTCGTCCGGACGACAGGTGTCGTCACGTATGTCGTTGATGCGAATAACTTCTACATGCAGGATCCGAATCCGGACAACGACAGCCGGACATCAGAAGGGATTCTCGTCTATGCAAAAAACCACGGTGCTGCTGTTGGACAAAAAGTCGCGACGACAGGATATGTCAAAGAGTGGTTGCTTGGCGGCTACAGCGATAAGTTCGATACTGACTTAGCAGTCACGGAAATCAGTACGGTCAATCTTGTGAAGGGTGCACTCAACGAAGGGTTACCAGCGAGTATCGTTCTCGGTGATGAAGGTGTCTTGATTCCGACACAAGTCGTTGATAACGACTCTTTTTCTCAGTTTGACCCAGAAGAAGACGCGATTGATTTGTATGAAAGCTTAGAAGGCATGCGTGTCGCTTTACCGAATGCAATCGTCACAGGTCCGCAAGCAAACCGGACGATTCCAGTTCGGACGCAGACGGCGAATAAGGTCTATACGAAACGCGGAACTCCAATCCTGACGAAGGACAACGTCAACCCGGAACGTCTCTTCGTTGAGATGGGTAGCTCGTCGTTCCGTGCAAAAGCTGGTGATACGTTCGACGGAACGATCGAAGGGGTCATGAGCTACAACTATTCGGCGTATAAAGTCCTTTCAAAAGCAGCGGACCTTCCGAAACTTGTTGCGCGTGAAGCGGATCGTCAGCCGACGAACATCGAAACAGGTGAATCACGCCTGACTGTCGCTTCGTACAACGTCGAGAACTTCGCCTCAACAGCAGACGCTGGAAAAGTCGATCGCGTCTCAGAAGGTATTGCGACATTCCTCAAGACACCGGACATCGTTGGTTTGACAGAGATGCAGGATAACGATGGTGCGACGGATAGCGGTACAGTTGATGCTTCGAAATCGTTTGAGACATTAATTGCAGCGATCGAAGCGAAAACAGGTGTCCGGTATGCGTACACGGACATCGCACCAGAAGATAAGAAAGACGGTGGACAGCCAGGCGGAAACATTCGTGTCGGATTCCTCTACAATCCAGCACGTGTATCGCTCGCACCAGGTGAAAAAGGTGGCGCGACAGAAGCCGTTGCGGTGGAAGAAGGTAAGTTAACGAAAAACCCAGGTCGTATTCAGCCGACGGATCCGAACTTCGCGAGTTCACGGAAACCGCTCGTCGCAGAATTCCTTTTCAACGGTGATTCGTACCATGTCATCGTCAACCACTTCAACTCAAAAGGTGGCGACGGCGCTGACTTTGGTAAAAACCAACCGGTCGTGCGTAAAAGTGAAGTCCAGCGTCATGCGATTGCGAACATCGTTCAGGACTTCGTCTCTGAATTGAAGACGGAAGTCAAAGACTCGAATGTCGTCGTTCTCGGTGACTTGAACGACTTCCAGTTCTCGAAAACACTTGATATCTTAAAAGGTGATAATTTGTGGAATACAGTCGACGATCTGCCGGAATCAGAGCGGTACTCGTATGTGTATAACGGAAACGCTCAAGTGCTCGACCATATCTTGATCTCGAATAACTTGAAATCGTATACGTCGTCGGATATCGTCAACATCAACTCAGAGTATATGGAAGCAGACGGTAGCGCGAGTGACCATGATCCAGCGATCATCTCGATTCAAGGTGCAGAGACGGCCGTACCGGTCAAAGGAAAAGCAGAAGTTGGAAACTGGCGTGCTGTTCAAAAAGGAAAACATATCTTCATTGAACGTCAAGTAAGTTCGAAATGGGAGAAGGTCGGAGAAACACATGCCGATCAGCAAGGGGACCTTCTCGCCCTTCGTGTATCACAAGACAATCCAACCATCCAAGTGAAAACGAAAAAAGGCAAAACGATTTGGCTCGAACTGTCGAACAAATATAAACTAACTGAAACAACAAAATATCAATAAAATTAAAAAGCGGACTTAGCGGTCCGCTTTTTTGCGTGCTGGAATTAAAAGCGAAAGAAGTGAGAGGGTGCTGATAGAGAGCGTCGAAATTAAAGCAATCGGTAGAGGAATGACGCGGAACATATACGTGAAGTGGATCAAGATTAAAAAAAGGATGATAGCAAGACCAGGAATGAATTTCTTGGATAGTAGCATACCTGATCCGGGTACGAGCAACTCGAAACCGAGCCGTTGATTCAGGCGGACATCTTCGTGTGCATTCGCTAAACTAAACGATACGGTCAACGCGACAAGAATCATCCAGCCGGAAAATAAGTATTGTTGAATCGGTAAAAAAGCAATGGATTCATAAATAAAATACAGTAAAACCATAGGTCAACTCCTTCATATCATCTTGTTATTTGGAAAAGCATTGAAAGTTTGGCTTACGAATTCTAATGATACCGAGTCGATAATCGGAGAGCAATCAAAATTCGTTGAGAATGAAATAAAAGAATGTTCGCACATTTCAACAATAGGGGAAGATAGTTTAGAATGTATATTAAATTCTTTCAAGAATCGTTTAAACAAAAGCTTTTTTGAAATGGGAGCGTTCTCACGAAATATGTCGGATTTGTGGACGAAAGATGTGATTTAGACAAATGAGAGCCGATGACTGTTCGAAGGAATGATTTTCTTTTAAAATAAAGGTAATGAAATAGAAGGAGGCGAAACGAGGGCATGAAAAAATGGCTAATCATCGGAGTAGCAGCAGTAGCCTTTTTCGGCTACGAAAACATTCCAATGGAACAAGCAGAAGCCGATTACCCGAAAAGCGGCGGCAAGCTGATTGATCGATATAGCAGTGAGTACCCGGGATACGACTGGGAAGTCAGACGGACAGCAACGGAGGAATTCGTCGCCTTGACGAAGGATGGGAAAGACTATGGGAAGTATCGTTTCAAGAACGGGGTGACGACGCAAGGCGCCGTTCTTAATAAAGATACGGAATCGTCGCTGAAGAAAAAAGGTTGGACCGCAGTGAAGTCCTACCGTAAAGGCAACACGAACTACATGTTGAATCTGGATCATGCCGCCGTCTACGAGAAGAAAGGCAATTACGTGACATATTTCTTCGACCAGCATGACGGCAATAAGGTCAAAGCGACGCTTGCGATTCCAAAAGACGTCGAAGCGAAGAAAAAAGGCTTCTATGGTACGGCGTCGAATGCGTTACGAACGACAGATGAGAAACTGATGCTTCGGTTGATGAACTGGGAACGGGCCGACTATAAGTTGAATCCGTTAGCACCGTACACAGCACTGAAGCCGGTCACACGTGGTCACAGCGAAAACATGGCGAAGAATAATTTCTTCTCGCATACGGATCCACAAGGGCGTGACCCGTTCGATCGAATGGAACAAGGCGGTATCAAGTTCATGGGAGCCGGTGAGAATCTCTCGATGGGGTATCCGAACGTCTTTGCGGCGCATTGGGGCTTGATGAACTCGAAAGGACACCGTGATAATATTCTTCAAAAAAGCTTCAAACAGGCAGATGTCGGTGTAGCATTCCGAGATGATTCACCGTACTTCACGATTAATTTTCGAACACCTTAATAGAAGAATAGAGGACGATATCACTCGATGTCGTCCTCTTTTTCATGAGTCGGTTTGTTCTATACTAAACTAAAGGTATAGGAGGTGATGTACTTGGAAATCCGTCAATTGACGGCAGAAGATGCAGTACTGTATAAGGCGTTACGATTAGAGGCGTTGCAGAATCATCCGGAAGCATTCGGTTCTGATTATGATGCAGAAAAAGATCGACCGGTCGACCAGTACGCTATGCGTTTTCAAAGTGAACAAGCAGCGACGTTCGGTGCGTTTCATGAAGGAGAGCTCGTCGGTGTCGTCACGATTGTCTGCTCCGATCCGGTCAAGATGCGACATCGAGCGAATTTATTCGCGATGTACGTCACACCACGCGCCCGAAAACAACAGGTCGGACGGCAACTCGTAGAAGAGGCATTACGTACATTAAAGCAGCATCCTGTGATCGAGCAAGTCCATCTCTCGGTCGTTCAGACGAATGAAGCTGCTAAAGCGTTATATCGCTCACTTGGTTTT
This sequence comes from Exiguobacterium sp. E17S, assembly GCF_057772545.1. Taxonomy (NCBI): domain Bacteria; kingdom Bacillati; phylum Bacillota; class Bacilli; order Caryophanales; genus Exiguobacterium; species Exiguobacterium sp. E17S. Next base: position 1,644,182 of record NZ_JBYLRU010000001.1, on the reverse strand, counting down.
GAATCATACGCGATTGAACCGCGGGCGCTGAAAATCGATGATACCTATCATGATGAAGAACTGATGTGGTATCGGTTCTAACACAAAACGACCGGAATTCAAAGAGAGGTGATCTCGTTGAATTCCGGTCGTTTTTTACATCAGTTTGCCCATTCAGGTTTACTGAAGCCTTTGAATGATTTTTCGATGACTGTATTGAAAGCGTCCGATTCGACGGCTGCTTTTAAGTCTTTTGCGACTTGCTTGTCCGCATCTTTCGTTTGGACAGCGACGAGGTTACGGTATTGTTCGTCCATCGTCTCAAGCGCTAACGCATCAAGTAAGTCGAATTTCGCAGCAAGCGCGAAGTTCCCTGGAACGGCGGAGATATCGACACTTTCGACAGCACGTGGCAGTTGAGCCGCTTCGAGTGGTTTGATGACGAGTTTCTTCGGATTCTTGACGATATCTTTCTCGGAAACGGTCAGTGGATCAGCGTCCGGCTTGAGTTCAATCCAGCCTTGTTCTGCCAAGAGGTTCAGTGCTCGTGCTTGGTTCGTCGGATCATTCGGCGTCGCGACTTCAGCACCGGTCTTGACGTCGTCGAGTGTCTTCGCTGTCTTGCTGTATAGTCCCATCGGTGCTGTTGGAACCGTGATGAGTCCTTTTAAATCGAGGTTCTTTTCTTTAGAAAACGTCTTGAGATAGATCGAGTGTTGGAACAAGTTGGCGTCGATGTTCCCGCTACCGAGGGCGATGTTCGGTTGGATGTAATCGCTGAACTCGACGATTTCGACTTTATAGCCTTTCTTTTCGAGTTGTGGTTGGATTGCTTGTTTGACCATGTCGCTATACGGACCACTCGTCGCACCAATCTTGATCGTCTTGTCTTTTTCATCAGCACTGCTGTCTCCACATCCTGCGAGGACTCCTGCACCAAGTAAGGCTGTTGCTAAAAAGGCATATCGTTTTTTCATGATTCCACTCTCCCTTTGTATGTATGATTAGCGTTTATCTGTTTTTCGCGCCAGTTGATTGCCAAGTGCTTGAATACTTTGAACGATGACGATGAGCACGACGATCGTCACGATCATGATGAGATTATCGTAGCGATAGTAACCGAAACGGATCGCGAGGTCACCGACACCACCGCCACCGACGATCCCAGCCATCGCTGAGAAGCCGATCAAGCTGATTGTCGTTAATGTGATGCCCTGAATGATGCCAGGGAGTGCTTCCGGTAAGAGGACGCTGACGATGATCCGTAATGGTTTCGCCCCACAGGCTTCCGCTGCTTCGATTAGACCAGGCGGAATTTCGCGGAGTGACGTCTCAACGAGTCGCGCGAGAAACGGAATCGCTGCGACACTGAGACTGACGGATGCTGCCGTCGGACCAATCGTATTGTCGAGCAAGAACTTTGTTAACGGAATGAGGGCAACTAGCAAGATGATGAACGGTAGCGACCGGACGATATTGACGACGAAATCAAGAACACGTCGGACGGCAAGGTTTTGAAAAAACAATCCGCGGTCGGTGACGAACAAGAGAATACCGAGCGGAATCCCGACGACCAATGCGAAGGCAAGCGAAATGCCAACCATCCATGCTGTCTCGCCGAGTGCCTTCAAGAGCTCAGGTAACATCGTTTGAATACGATCAAGCCACATCCTGAATCACCTCGAGTGCGTGAAGTTCCGTCGCGAGCCAGTCAAGGGCAGGAGCGATTTGGTCGGATGATCCCGTCAAGCTGACAATCAGGACACCGAAGGCGACGTCTTGAATGTAGTCGACCTTGCCGTGCAAGATGCTGACTGAGATATCGTAACGGCGGATTGCTTCTGATAACGTACTCTCGCCGGTCTTCTCGCCTGTGAACTGCAAGCGGATGATTTTTCCCGGTGTCGCTTGTAAGATGCGTTCCGGTAGCTCGATTTGTAACGCCGTGTCGACGTAATGTTGCGTCACCGGATGTTTGGCTTGGCTGAACAAGTCATAGGTAGAGGCGACTTCAACGACTTCCCCTTGCGACATGACGGCGACACGATGACAAATCTGTTTGACGACATCGATTTCATGCGTGATGAGGACGATCGTCAATCCGAGTCGTTCATTCAAATCCTTCAGCAGTTCAAGGATCTGTAGTGTCGTAACGGGGTCAAGAGCTGATGTCGCTTCGTCACATAACAAGACGGTCGGATTGTTTGCGAGTGCCCGGGCAATCCCAACGCGCTGTTTCTGCCCACCGCTTAATTGACTCGGGAAGTTCGTCTCAAATCCTTCGAGTCCGACGAGCGAGACGAGTTCGCGAATTCGCTCCGGGAAATCTGCTCGTTTGACGCCAGCAGCCTTGAGTGCAAAAGCGATGTTATCCGCGACGTTGCGCGACTGGATCAATTGGAAATGCTGAAAAATCATTCCTGTCCGTAAGCGAAGTTGACGCAAATCTGCTTTTGACATTCCGCCAAGCGAGACACCGTCGACCTTGACGGTTCCCTGTGTCGGATGCTCGAGTCCGTTGATTAGGCGAAGTAACGTACTCTTACCGGCACCGGACTCACCGATGATCCCGAAGATTTCTCCTTTTTGGATCGTCAAATCGACATCCCGTAATGCAAAAATCGGGGTCCGATCTCGAACGAACCGTTTTGTAATGTGTTTGAATTCAATCATCCGCTCATCTCCTCATACAAAAAAAGTCGCTTTTTCCTAGTAGCGGAGCAACCAGAAAAAAGCGACGAAAGTGTAAGATTTCGTAACTTATCTCTCAGAATGAAAATCATTCTGTAGGATGTGGCACCGTTCCTTACAGGTGGTTGCCGGACGTCGTTGGGCCTAATCCCTCGGTCGCTCTCGATAAGTAGTTATGCTGTTGGGATTTACTTTAACGGAAATGATTCCCATCTGTCAAATGTTTTTTCAGAATTATTCCGCAACAGGTGTCCGGAACAGGTTGAGCGTTCCGATTCGATCGACGGCTTCTTCTAGACGTTCGACGTCAGCAATCAAGCTAATCCGGACGTAGCCTTCACCGTATTCGCCGAAGAATGATCCCGGGGTCACGGCGACGTGTGCTTCGTCAAGCAGGTGATCGGTGAAGCTTTGGGACGTGTAACCTTCTGGAACTGGAAGCCAGACGAAGAAGGAACCGCCCGGGCGTGGTCCACTCCAGCCGATCGCATCGAGTTTTGCGAACAACGCATCGCGTCGTGTTTCATACAAGCTACTTAACTCGCGGACGCACGTTTGGTCACTCGTGAGGGCAACGGTCGCCGCATGCTGAATCGGTGTGAAGGCACTGACGTAGAGATGTTCTTGGTATGTTTCGATGCTTGAGATGACGGACGGATTTCCGATCGCGAAGGCAATCCGGAAGCCAGACATGTTGAAGCGTTTTGAGAGTGAGAATAGCTCGATCCCGACGTCTTTTGCCCCTTCCGTCTGCAGGAAGCTTCGCGTCGGACCATCGAAACTGATGCCGCCGTATGCTAAGTCATGGACGACACAGATATCATGGGCATCGGCGAAAGCGACTGTCTGTTCGAAGGCTTCTGCCGTCGCGGTCGCACCCGTCGGATTACTCGGGTAGTTAAGGAACAACATCCGGGCACGCTCGACGTCCGTCGTATCAAGTAAGTCGTAATCCGGTAAGAAGTTATTTTTCTCAAGTAACGGAAGCGTAATCGGGAATGCGCCAGCAAGTGCTGCGCCAGACAGGTAATCCGGGTATCCTGGATCCGGAACGATGACACCTTCTCCAGGGTTGACGATCGTCTGCGGTAAGGCGACGATGCCGGCTTTACTACCGAGCAGAATTGCGACTTCCGTTGCCGGATTGATCGTGACACCGAATTCGGTCGCATAAAAGCGCGCGACGGCTTGCTTTAGAAAATCATGTCCACGAAACGGTGGATATTGAAGGTTCGTTGGCTCGTCGATGGCTTGTTTTAAGGCATCGAGAATATGTACAGGCGTCGTCTGGTCGGGTGTTCCTTGACCAAGTGTGATGACATCGTGTCCGGCAGCTTTCACAGCACCGATTCGGTTCGCGAGTTCAGCGAAGACAGGAGCAGGAAGCCGATCAATGGCGATGGATGGAGCGAAATGTTTCATGGATGAATGCCTCCTTCGTGGTATTGTCGTCAAGGATAACGAATATTCAGTCAAAAGAAAAGAACTTTTTCGAAATTCAAAAAAATTGTCGGATAAACAGGTACAGATAAGTGGAGCGGGAATAAAGAGTAGGGAGAGGAGTGAGGAGATGAAGCGAGCTAACTGGAAAGAGGCAGTCGTCTATCAAGTCTACTGGCGTAGCTTTAAAGATTCGAACGGGGATGGGATTGGTGATTTGCGAGGTGTCATCGACAAGCTTGATTACATCGCTTCACTTGGTGTCGATGTCGTGTGGTTGAATCCGTGTTATCGTTCACCGGATGTCGATAACGGTTATGATATTGCCGATTATTACGAGATCATGGAAAAAGCGGGAACAATGGGAGATCTACAGGAGTTGATCACGGCCGCTCATGCCCGTGGATTGAAGGTCATTCTCGATTTAGTCGTCAATCACACGAGTGACCAGCATGACTGGTTCCGTCAGTCGCGAGAGCGGATCAACGATAAGGAAGACTGGTATATCTGGCAGGATGGCACGAAAGAGACGCCTCCAAACAACTGGCGCTCGTACTTTGCGCCAAGCCCGTGGACGTGGAATGAAGAGCGTGGGCAGTATTATTTTCATTCCTTCGCCAAAGAACAGCCAGACTTAAACTGGGAACATCCAGCTGTCCGGCAAGCGATCTACGATATGATGAACTGGTGGATCGCTCAAGGGATCGACGGCTTCCGGATGGATGTCATCAACTTGATCAAAAAACGGTCGTTTGAGGATGTCGCCAATCCATTTGATCTATCGTACCTTGGAAATCAGCCAGGCGTGCATGACTTCCTGCAGGAGATGCATGCGAACGTCCTTGCGGGAAAAGATTTATTCACAGTCGGTGAGATTCCGTTCGTTGGTCCGGAAGACGGTCTGTTATATGTCAGTGAAGAACGAGAAGAACTTCGGACGCTGTTTCACTTCGAAATCGCGGACGACATGGAGGCGATGGATCTTTTACGATTCAAGGAAATTCAGAAACGCTGGTACGACGTCTTATACCCACTAGGTGTCAATTCACAGTTCCTCAACAACCATGATCATACGCGACAAGTGACCCGCTTCGGCAGTGAACGGTACCGGGTCGAGAGTGCGAAATTACTCGGTTTGATGTTGCATACGTTACCCGGCATTCCGTACGTGTACCAAGGAGAAGAAATCGGCATGACGGGGATTCGTTTCTCAGATCCATCGCTCTATCAAGACGTCGCCTTTCGCAATCGATACGAAGAACGCGTTGCTGGTGGAGAGGACCCGGAGGTCGTACTCTCATCGATGCAGTTACTCGCCCGCGATAACTCCCGCACGCCGATGCAGTGGGATGACACGCATGCAGCCGGCTTTACGAGTGGGAAACCATGGTTAGCGGTCAATCCGAATTATACAGACATCAATGTCGCGCAGGCAGAAGCCGATCCATCGTCCGTGCTTGCTTTTTACCGATCGTTGATTCAGATGCGAAAGAATCATCCGATTATGGTCTACGGTACGTACCGAGACTTAGCGCTTCATGATCCGTATCTCTATATCTATGAGCGGGAATTAGAGGGAGAGGTCTGGCGGATCGTCCTCAACGTGCATGATGAACCGATGCAGACCGCCCTCGTCTTACCGCATGAAAAATTGCTCGTATCAAACTATCCGGATAGCCCGGATATCTTGCGTCCCTATGAAGCACGAGTCTATCGTTATGCTGTTACAGAACAGACGTGAGTTGTCTGTTGAACGAAAAAACATCTGCGACATGTCAGGAACACGTTCGCGGATGTTTTTCATATGCGTATATTATTTGAAAGGTGATGATTTTTTCGTCTGCAAGACCTGAGTGAATCGATCGACAGCTTGTCGCATCTCGTAACTCGGTCCGAGAATGAGGGGACCGTGTCCGACGGCAAGAATATCTGGAGACAGTTCCGTCAGTTGATCAGCTGAGCGAAGGGCAACGTTCGGATCCCATGTCGCGAGTGCGGGGAACGGGAATTGCCAACGGACATCACCGGAGACGGCAAGTCCACCTTGCGTCTGAAAAGCATCCCCAGCGATCAACGTCCGGCTTCCTTCATGCCAAAGCGAGATGGAACCGGGTGTATGACCGGGTGAAGCAATGACGCTGAGACTACCGACTTGTTGACCACTCTCGAGTAATCGATCCGGTCGCGTTTTGATGTTTTTCGGAATGCCCCCTTTTAAGGGTGTCGTTTCGCCTTCTCGTAGCGTCTCATCCCCGCTGAGCAATGCAGCATCTCGGTAACTGATACAGACTTCAGCGAGTGGGAAGGCGTTCGCCAGGAAATCAAGTGAGCCGACATGATCGGCGTGCGCATGAGTGAGGATGATTGCACCGAGTGGTTTCTCTTGCTGTCGAATATAGTGATAGAGCGCCTTTGCGTTGATTCCGAGTCCGGCATCAATCAATGTTAAACTGTCTGCTTCTTCAAACAGGTAGCAGTTGACCGGGAAAAAGGATGGGGTCGTCTGCAATTGGTGTAAACGTTCGATTGTCGTGACACGCATCGGCTTCACTCCTTCAAAAAATGAATAGTCTTCTTCTTTAGTATCGTCTGTTTTTTTAGATGCGTCTAGACGAATTGTGTGGAAAAAGAGGCATCACCTCTAAAAAGATGATCCCTCCTCTACGCATCATTCAAATGTTACGGCGAAGACGGCACCAGCGTGTGGTGCATCATCTCCATTAGCAGCGGTCGTGACGAGCAATCGATCTTCATAGAAAATCGGACACGTCGGATTTGCGACTGGGAAGTCGACATGATCTAATTTTTCGCCTGTCGCAAGATTCCACCGGGTGATGCATGATCCAGCATAATGTGCGATCCAAGCGTGACCTTCCGCGTCCTTCGTCATACCGTCCGGGAACCCTTCTTCCTCTTCAAGGTCAACGGCGACACGCTTATTCGAAAGTGGTGCGTCTGGAGCGTAGTCAAAGGCATAGACTTTTTTCGTCGGTGTATCGATGTGATAGAGCGTCTTGCCATCTTCTGACCAGACGAGTCCATTCGAGTTCGTTAAGTCTTCGTGCAAGACATCGATGGAACCATCGTGACGCAGACGGAACAATCCAGCGGTCTTGCCGTCTTCTTCATTAATGCTACCGGCAACATATTGTCCGGTCGGATCAAGCTTTCCGTCGTTCATTCGGTCGGAATCGGGTAACGACAGTTGATGCTCAAGAGACAAGTGTCCTTCTTTGAGATCAAACGTTCCGAATCCGTGTTCAGCCGTGACACGTAATAAATCCGGTGCATCGGTCAAGGCAATCGATGTGATGGCGCTTGGTAACGTATACGGTTTGAGCGCTTCTGTGACGAGGTCATATGAAAAAAGAAGTTGATTCGGAATATCAACGAAATAAAAGCGCTTTGTTTTTGCGTCGTAAACAGGAGATTCGCCTGTCTTACATGCGACATCAATGAATAGGGAAACGGTCATAAGTACTCTTCCTCCTAAGTGGACACCTTTTACGAGCAGTCCAGATAATAACAATTTAGTATACCTGTTTTGACGCGCAATCAAACCTGGATCAAACGGCTGGTATACTAAATAAACGTCTAAAAAAATAGCCTGCTATCAAAGCAGACTATCCTACGAGCGTTATATCAGCGGCTCTTAACGAGCAAGTTGACCGCTTCCTTGACGAGTTCCTCGGTTTGTCCATCGCCATTTTGTTCGGCGTCCTTGACGCACTCAATTAGATTCGAACTGACGACGACGCCGATCGTCCGGTCAATCGCGGAACGGGCAGCGGAAAGCTGGGTGATGACATCGCGGCAATCTTGCCCTTCTTCCATCATCCGTAAAATGCCTCGTAGCTGTCCTTCGATCCGACTAACACGGTTCTTCATCTTCCGATCATAATCCATTTTTATTCCTCCGATTCCCGTTGACCTGACGTCATGTAGTATCTTTATGCTATGCCCATTACGGTATCGCTGTCAATTCAACAGAATTTTAAGCTATATTTTTGATAGAATGAGGGAATATGGATGTGGTGAAGTTTTTTACTTAGAAATTTGATAAAATCGAAAACGATTTGGTGTCAGCTTGCGTATACTATATGATAAGGCTGACGTCAGAAGGAGGAGAAGGATGCACACTCAATCCGATGAATCGCTTTATCATCTGATGCGTAGCGGTGATGAGCAAGCCCTCGAGACATTGTACGATAAATACGAGCGGTTATTGTTTTCATTCGCCCATCGCTTTACGAATAATGACCGGTTGTCCGAAGAAGTCATACAAGAAGTGTGGATGAAGATTTGGAATGGTCGTGTTGATTTTGATACACAAAAAGGAAAGTTTTCATCGTGGATTTTAACGATTACACGTAACGCGGCACTTGATTGTCTCCGTCGTGAAAAACGACAGCCGACAATCGAGGTCGAAGAACGAGATGGTGGATACGACGAGCCGGTCGAGCGGACGGTCATGCAGCGGGAAACAGCTGCTGAAGTGCGCGGGGCGGTTAGTGAACTGAAGCAAGAGCAGCAAGAGCTGATTGAACTCGTTTACTTCCAGGGTATGACGCAGCAACAGATTTCAGAGCGACTCGATTTACCTCTTGGAACGGTCAAGACGCGAATCAGGAGCGCGATTCAAGCATTACGAAAACGAATGGATGGGAGGGAACGAGATGGAAGAACGTTGTCATGACTTAATCGATTATTTCAATGGAACATTATCCGCAGCAGATCGCGACGCGTTCGAAGCGCATCTTGCGACGTGCGAAGAATGTCGTGAAGCGCTTTTAGAAATGGAAGAACTCATGCTTCCCATCGCTGAATCGCTTCCGGAGCGACCCGTTCCTGCAGGTATGAAAGCACGGATTCTTGGAGAAGTCCTTGGTTCAGCAGAGACAGCATCTCCGAAGGAAGCACCGATGACTACTCCGGTAGACATTAAACAAGCACGTCAGCAACAAACGAAGAAAAAAAGTGTCCCACTCGGCTGGTTGATGAGTATCGCCGCTGCCTTGATTCTCTCACTTGGTGCGAACGCCTACTTCCTCTCACAGGAAGAAAGCACGGATACACCCGAGACGTTAGCCATGGATGAGATCAAAGGGATGGGGAACTTCGAAAGCACAGAGTCCATCAAAGGATCAAGCATGATTTTCACGCAAAACGATAAATCGTACATGCTGGTCCAGTTGAAGGATTTACCACCCCTTCAAGAAGGGCAACTTTATCAGTTATGGACGATCGAAGGCGAAACACCTACTGCGAACGGTGTCATCGAAAAAGATGGAGAGGCAGCAGCTGTCTTCCCACTTAAAGGAGACGGCAAGGTGGACGCGGTCGCCATCACGGTCGAACCAGAACCGGATTTAGAAAAACCGACGGGCGAAATCGTCGCATCGGTCGCATTATAATCGATAGCTCTAGCGAATACGTATCTTACGGATTCGCTTTTTTTGTGCAAGGTGCTGAATGGAATAAGCAAAAGCGCGTTGAAATGATAAGAAATCGAATGAATTTCTAATTTTTACTGAAGAAATGAGACCGAGCAGACGATAGTTAGGAGAATGACAGTCTATTAAGGAGAGGCCTCATACAATGAATGAATGGATCATCTTAACGAAACATTATGAAGTGACACTCGTCGTAGTGTCAGTGCTCGTTGCCATCATCGGATCATATGGTTCACTAGAGTTAAATCGGCGTCTAGCGAAGGCGACTTCCTTGAAAAAGCGTGCCTTGTTCCTCTCATCATTGACGATGGGATTATCAATCTGGGGAATGCATTTCGTCGGGATGGGGGCATTCGCCCTGTCGGTTACGGTTCGCTATGATTGGTTTTTAATGTTCTTATCCGTCATTCCTGCCATTTTAGCTGCTTTCATTGCCTTCCATCTCTTGTACTCGTCGACGATTACGAGAAATAAGGTGATTTTAGCGGGGGCACTGATGGGGGGCGGAATCGCCACGATGCATTATCTCGGAATGATGGCGATGCAGTTCGGTGGAACCGTTCGGTATGAGACAGGATTATTCCTCTTATCGGTTCTGATTGCCGTTACCGTCGCGTATATCGCTTTGCTACTGCTCCATCGCTTAAGACATGTCGATCAGAAACGGATCTTGATTCCCATCGCGGTCGTGATGGGGTTTGCCATCTCTTCGATGCATTATGTCGGAATGCTTGGTACATCGTTTTGTATCCCAGCTTCTAATGCCGAGATCATCGGCGACGCTCCAATCACGTCGAATATCTTAAACGAAGTCGCGATCCCCGTCTTCTTGATTGTCATCTTGATTGCTGGGCTCTATATTCACTTGGAACGACGTGCTCTACAAATGATGGCGTATACGGACCATTTGACCGGACTGCATAATCGGAGATGGCTTGACCATCACATGACGAAGGTCGATGCCCATTACGGTCGAGCGAAACAAGAGATGGCGATGGCTTTACTTGATCTTGATGGATACAAGTGGGTCAATGACACATTCGGTTTTGATAAGGGCGATGCGGTCATCCGGCAGTTCGCAGAACGGATGCTAGGGACGTTGAAGGAAGATGAAGCGTGCATTCGCTATAACGGCACCCAGTTCTTCCTCATCAAACGTGTTTCACAAGAAGACATGACAGAGGTCTTCGAACAGATTTTAGAGGACGTGCGTCAACCGATTGCGCTCGAGGATCAGCCGGTTCATTTGACGGCAACGATGGGCGTCATTTTACCGAACACAAAGGAATCGCTTGAAATGCGAATCGGTCAGATGGAAAGTGCGCTACGTGCTGGTAAGAACGAGGGACGTGATCGATTCATCGTGTACGATGATGCGCTACACTCCGATCGCAGGGAGCAATTGATCGTCGGTTCCTTACGCCGAGCGATGACGGATTTCAAGGAGTTCGCTCTCGTCTACCAACCGAAGATCGCACTCGCTACAGGAAAGGTCGATCAGGCGGAAGTCTTGATTCGCTGGAATCATCCGAAGTTTGGTTTCATCTCACCGGCGGAGTTCATCCCGCTTGCTGAAAAATACAGTTTAATTCACCGTTTGACCGAGTGGGTGTTGAAGGAGACCGTCGCACAGATGGAGATTTGGAAGAAGGAAGATTATTTCATTCGTCAAGTCTCTGTCAACTTATCCGCGATGCACTTCCGGTCCGAGTCACATAACGTGATGATTAAAGAGATCGTTCACCATTCCTTAAAGAGTGGAAGCGAGTTACAACTACAGCTCGAAATCACAGAAACATCCGTCATGGAGAATCTCGACCGAGCGATGATGATGCTCGGTGAACTGAAGCAACTCAGTCTGACGATTGCACTCGATGACTTCGGAACGGGTCTATCTTCACTGACACACTTAAAGCATCTCCCGATTGATATCCTGAAGATCGACAAGTCGTTCATCGATGAAGTCCCACATGACGAACGGGGAACAGCGATCACAGAAATGATCATTCAGCTTGCGAAGAGTCTTGGAATCGAAGTCGTCGCGGAAGGTGTCGAGACACTCGAACAGCATCTTTTCTTAAAGCGTCTCGGTTGCGATTATGGTCAAGGTTACTATTACAGTAAGCCGATGCACGTGAAGGATCTAAACCAGCGGACGATCGAAGAAACGGTTCTAAATGTCGGATAAGGCAATCCAAACGTGACTTCCGTTCGTATACTAGATAAGCATGCGAGGATGATGCATGCGACGTCTGGGGGGACGCAAAGCGCTGGAGGTTTTCACCAGCTCGTGCACGATGCAGACAGACATCCAGTACATTCGACTATACTCAGGCAATCCAGCTTTCAACGCAGCACCTGTCTGTTCGAACACAAACAAAGGCAACTTCCACGACGGAAGTTGCCCTTTTTCATTTGTACTTATGAACGAACCGTCAGGACGCAACCTGTTTGATCCGTCACGAGCACATTCGTATTGAAGTATTGTCCATCACTTTTTAGGATGAGCGCTTTTTTCTCCGCGTTGTAATCGAGTGTCATTTCTTGATCGAGGAAATGACTCGACCACCGCTTGACGAGAACGGGACCGACGTTCGAATCAATCGTCATGTCTTCCGGTGTCGCTTCATCGACGATGCGAATACTGAAAATACCAGAGTTTCCGCAACCACAACCCTCTGTATCGTAATAGAGGTGCAGTTGACCGGATACTTCACCACGTAATTGGCGGATCCGCTCCTGAGCAGACGGTGTAAATGTGATATTCATGGTCATTCACTCCTTTCCTTTAGTATACGCCGTTTGAACAAGAAAGGAACGTCACTTGCTCACGCTGACTTGGCGGCGCATCCGGACGAGAAGGAAGATATAACCGGCTAACAATAAGACGACGCTACCGAGAACCGTCGTATCGACGAGACCGTTATCGGACTCGAAATTGATCGCGATATACGCCCAGACGAAGACGAGCGGATAAATCGGATCACGGTTCGCAAACATGAAGAGAAGAGCGACGACGACTCCGACGACGAGCATGATCATCGTCCAGCCTGCATCTCCAATTCCAAGCCAAGATGTCACACCTTCTGCGTTGATCGTCAGGAAGATGTCAGCGATCGTCGCGACCGATACCCAGCCGAGATAAAGCGAGAACGGTAGCTTGAAGCGTAATCCTTTCGTCTCACGATCAATTTTTGAGTAGATGACGATCAATGACAGCAAAAGACCGACGATGACGACGACCGAGACGACGAACAGTTCAAACGTGAAGGAGACGATCCAGCCAGCGTTGAACAGACAGCTGATCAAGAACCACGGTCCGATTTTCTTCGCCAGTTCGTGTTCCTTGAATTTCGGAATCGATTGCAAAATCAACCAGATGAGTAAAATTGTATAAATCAATCCCCAAATCGAAAACGCATACCCAGCCGGTTTGAACAATGTGATGATCGAATCGGAAATTCGTCCTGTCTTTCCACCATCAAGGGCGTTCACGGCAATCGTGAAGATGAAGCCGACCCAGTTGAGCCAAATCCATTTATTAGTTTTCAAACAAAAAACCTCCTTTATTCTCTAAAGAAGGTTTACCCAAAAATCATTTTCATTAGTCATCACGGTCGGCGTGTCGGGTTCAAAAAGGACATACCGATTGCTGGATTCCCTGTATGCGAACCGAGAACCGGCGTTAAGTCATCGATGCGGACACGCACATCGTATTGCGATTCGAGTCGTTGTTTCCACTCGAGTGCCAGTTCATAAGCTGTCGCGTGGAATAGTGAAATATCCGTGACCTGCCCCCGTTCAATGATTGCGACAAGATGATCAAAAATCTTTGAATGCGCTTTTTTAAACGTCCGGACGGTTTGGTAAGGCACGATTTTTCCTTCTTCGAAGTGGAACAACGGGCGAAGTTGCAACAAGTTACCGACGAATGCCTTCGTCGAAGAGATGCGTCCGCCCGCTTGTAATTGATCGAGGTTCGCGACCGTGAATTCAATGTGATGGTCGAAACGACGCTCGAGAATGATCTGTTCGACGGATTCGATCGAGTGCCCGGCTTCGACGAGTTCGATCGCTTCTGCTAGAAGTTGACCAGCTGGGTAGATACCGCAACGGGAATCAATCGCAATCAGACGAAAGCCAGCAATCTCTGCCCCTTGAACGGAAGCGTTGTACGTTCCGCTCAGTTCACTCGATAGGTGAACAGCGAAGCCGACGTCGTAATCCTCTTTCAACCGTTCATAGTGCTCAGTGAAACTCCCGATCGAAGGTTGGCTCGTCGTTACCTTGTGTTTTGAGTCAATCCAGCTATAGACGGTCTCTGCATCAACGTCGACACCATCGACGAAACTTTCTCCATCCTTCATGACAAGTAAAGGGACGACCGAAAGATCATCGCGCTGAGCGATCGTATCCGGTAAAATCGTTGTACTATCAGTGACCCAAGCGATCCGCATAACAAGTTCCTCCTTAAATTAGTACCTGATATCAATTGTAGGTGTAAGCGTTCTCGCTGTCAAATGAACATTAAAAAATATTGAACGTTTTAGTTGATTAAATAATGAAATACGCTATAATCGGTACGTGATTAGTAAACTTTTAGTCATCTTATACTAAACTAAGCCGCTGAGAGGAGGACGTCGATTGTACTCAATCGGTCAAAAAATCAAGAACCTCCGTCTTCAAAAGGGATTGACGCAAGAGGAACTAGGGGAAAGAACAGACCTGAGTAAAGGGTACATCTCGCAACTCGAACGGGAACTCAGTTCACCGTCGATCGAGACGCTGTTTCATCTCCTCGAAGTCCTCGGCATCTCACCGAAGGATTTCTTTGATGAGGATACACTCAATCAAAAAGTCATCTACGGTGAAGAGGATGTCACGACGTATGCCGATGAGGAACAGGGATATCATGTCACATGGCTCATTCCGGAATCGAACGAGAAAGAGATGGAACCAGTCCTATTGACACTCGCGCCAGGGGGAGCATTCAAGACGTATGAGCCATCGGGTGCCGAGACGTTCGTCTATGTGCTCGCAGGAAACGTCACATTGACGCTCGGACGTCAGTCTTTTGTAGCGAAACAAGGAGAGACACTTTACTATAAGGCTTCAGAAATCCATCAACTACGCAATGAGTCAACACAAGAGACGAAGGTCCTCGTGACCGCGACTGACTCATACTTATAAAGGAGGAACTAGATTGGCAGATACTACGATTATTCAATTCAAGGACGTCACGAAACGATACGACGATCAGACCGTCCTCGACCAAGTCAGCTTTGAAATCGAACGCGGAAAGTTCTATACGTTACTCGGACCATCGGGTTGTGGGAAAACGACGATCTTACGACTGATTGCCGGCTTTTCGGAAGCGACAGAAGGGGACATCATCTTCAACGGAAAACGGATCAACGATGTACCGGCGAACAAACGTCAAGTCAATACTGTTTTCCAAGACTATGCACTCTTCCCGCACTTGAACGTTTTCGAAAATATCGCCTTCGGTCTTCGCATCAAGAAGGTGAAAGAAGCAGAAATCGCAAAACGTGTGACGGATGCGTTGAAGTTCGTCAACTTGTCCGGTTATGAGAAACGAGAAATCACCGAGATGTCAGGTGGACAACGGCAACGTGTCGCGATTGCCCGGGCAATCGTCAATGAGCCGGAAGTCATCTTGCTCGATGAGCCATTATCAGCGCTCGACTTGAAATTACGGACAGAGATGCAGTATGAGCTCCGCGACTTGCAACGTCGTCTTGGCATCACGTTCATCTTCGTCACGCACGACCAAGAAGAAGCACTGGCGATGTCAGATGAAATCTTCGTCCTCAATCACGGTGTCATTCAACAATCGGGCACACCGACGGATATCTATGATGAACCGATCAACCGCTTCGTCGCTGACTTCATCGGTGAGTCGAACATCATTCCAGGGCGCATGGTGGAAGACTACCGAGTCTGGTTCGCAGAAAAGGAATTCGAATGTGTCGACCGTGGTCTTGAATTGAACGAACCGGTCGAGATCGTCATCCGTCCGGAAGATCTTGAAATCACGAACGTGACACAGGGGAAACTACAAGTCACCGTCGATTCGCAACTCTTCCGTGGCGTGCACTACGAGATCGCTTGTATGGATGAAGTCGGTAACGAATGGCTCGTCCACAGTACGAAAAAGGCGACGGTTGGTGAGCAGATCGGACTGACATTTGATCCGGAAGCGATTCACGTCATGCGACTGAACGAGACGGAAGAAGAATTCGATAAGCGTCTGGAATCCTACGACGGGGTGTTATGATGCAAAAATCACGTAACTGGTATCTCATCCCGTATCTATTCTGGATTGCCTTGTTCGTCATCGCACCGATCGTACTCGTCGTCTACTATTCATTCCTTGATTTGGACGGTAACTTCTCATTTGAGAACTACCAGAACTTCTTTACGTCGACGTATTTGACGATGACACTCAGCTCGTTCTGGTATGCGTTTTTGATTACGGTGTTTTCGCTCTTGATCGGTTATCCGACCGCTTATTTGTTGACGAAAACGAAGCATAAACAGCTGTGGCTACTTTTGATCATCTTACCGACATGGATCAACTTATTGTTGAAAGCTTATGCTTTCATCGGGTTGTTCAGTACGTATGGTCTTGCGAACCAAACGCTTGAAGCGATTGGGATTGGACGACAACAGATTCTCTTTACCGATTTCAGTTTTGTCTTCGTCTCGGTGTACATCTTCATTCCGTTCATGATCTTGCCGATCTTCAACGCGATTGAAAAACTGAGCCCGTCACTCGTCTTCGCTGCACGTGATCTTGGGGCGTCGAACTTCACGACGTTCCGGCGTGTCGTCTTCCCGTTGACGCTTGATGGTGTGAAGTCAGGCTGTCAGCTCGTCTTCATTCCGGCATTATCGCTGTTCATGATTACGCGTCTGATTGCCGGAAACCGCGTCATCACGCTCGGTACAGCGATTGAACAGCAGTTCCTCGTGACACAGAACTGGGGTATGGGAGCAACGATCGCTGTCTTCCTCATCATCGCGATGGCGATCATCCTTGCCTTGACGAGTACGAAACGGAAGAAAGGAGCGACGACTTGATGAAACGTCTGAAACTAGCAAATCTTTATCTAATCGGAGTCTTCATCATTTTGTATGCTCCGATATTCTACTTGGCATTCTATTCGTTCAACAGCGCTGACAATATGACGAACTTCGATTCGTTCACGTGGGATTGGTACAAGGAAGTCTTCCAAGATTCACGCTTGTTAATCATCGTCTTGAACACACTCGTCATTGCCTTGTTGTCAGCTGCGATCTCGACGATCCTTGGCGTATTCGGAGCGATCGGGATTCAAGCCGTCCGTAAGAAACGTGTCGAGACGTCGTTGTTAACGCTAAATAGCATCTTGATCGTCAGTCCGGATGTCATCATCGGGGCATCGTTCTTGATTTTCTTCACGCTACTTGGCATCCAGCTCGGCTTTACGTCGGTCTTACTGTCCCACATCGCATTTTCGGTACCGATCGTCGTCATTCTCGTCTTACCGAAGTTGCAGGAGATGAGTCCGACGCTCGTTGATGCAGCACGTGACTTAGGCGCAAGTCGTTGGGATGTTTTGACGAAAGTTATCTTACCGTACATTACACCAGGTATCTTTGCTGGATTCTTCACGGCATTGACGTACTCATTGGATGATTTTGCGGTGACGTTCTTCGTGACAGGAAATGGCTTCACAACGTTGTCCGTTGAGATCTACTCACTCGCCCGTCAAGGGATTTCGATGAAGATCAACGCCCTGTCGACTGTCATCTTCTTGTTTACGTTCCTGCTCGTCATCGGCTACTACTTCTTGAACCAACGTGCTGCTACGAAGCTTTCGCGACCGGAGGTGAAATGACCGTTGAAAAAATTGATTCAATTGTTCACCGCGATTTTCTTGATTTCAGGTGTCATCCTGTTCACCTTGAATCAGTTAAATGAGACACAGGGATATTCGGGTAAAAATGTCTTGAACATTTACAACTGGGGCGATTACATCGACCCTGCACTGATCAAACAGTTTGAAAAAGAGAGCGGTATCAAGGTCGTCTATCAAACGTTCGATTCGAACGAAGCGATGCTGACGAAAATCGAGCAGGGAGGAACGACATACGATATCGCCGTTCCGTCCGACTATGCGATTGCGAAGATGATCGATGAGAAGCTCGTCGTTCCGATTGATCATCAAAAAATTCCGAATCTCAAGAACATCGATTCACGCTTTTTAGATTTATCATTCGATCCGAACAATAAGTACTCGATTCCGTATTTCTGGGGAACGGTCGGTATCGTCTACAATAAAGACTTAATTGGTGGGAAGAAACCGACGAGCTGGAAGGATCTCTGGGATCCGAAGCTAAAGAATCAGATTCTACTCGCTGACGGTGCCCGTGAAGTCATGGGGATGAGCTTGAATAGTCTCGGTTATTCGCTGAACGAAACGGATGAGTCGAAACTACAGGAAGCAAAAGCGAACTTGATGCGCCTGACACCAAACGTCAAGGCAATCGTCGGGGACGAGATCAAGTTATTGCTTGCGAACGAAGAAGCAGGGCTCGGTGTCGTCTGGTCGGGTGATGCAAACGAGATCATGAGTGAAAACGAAAATCTCGACTACGTCATTCCAAAAGAAGGATCAAACGTCTGGTTCGATAATATCGTCATTCCAAAGACGGCTAAAAACGTCGAGGGGGCACACGAGTTCATCAACTTCATGCTGCGTCCTGATATTTCAGCGAAAAATGCGGACTACGTCGGCTATTCGACACCAAACAAAGAAGGCTTGAAATTGCTCGATAAATCGGTTCGGACCGATGAGCGATTCTATCCTGATAAACAAGTTACCGATACGCTTGAAGTCTATGAGAACCTCGGAAAAAAGATGCTCGCGCATTACAATGAGTTGTTCTTAGAGTTTAAGATGCATAAGAAATGAGGAAGAACCTAGTGTCAGGCGACACTAGGTTTTTTTTTATTTCTCATCAAAAAAATAAATATAAGTTCCCAGAAAAAAACTATAAAAACTGAATAATTTTTTGAAATAGGGGAATGAGTTTATTATCAACGCCATTTATAGGCGCAGAGGAGGATATCATCATGAAACAAGTCTTAGGAATCATCTTAACTGCCGCACTCACTGTCAGCATCGTGTCAGGCACTTCATATAACCAACCGGTCGAAGCAACAAAACAGACAGACGTCAAATGGCTGCAAGAAATTCAAACACAAGCGAAACAAGCACGTTCACTCGATGGAAAAGTTGTTCTTGAAAAAACAACACTTGCCCAAGTACATAAAGCCTATAAGGGGGAAAAGAACTCGAATTGGTGTCAAAGCGGAAATGGTCTTGCCTCAGCGGATCGTGCTCTTCATTACTGCTCCACGTATGGGGTGAAGGACACAAAAGCAAAAGTTAGTGCAATCGTCTATGATCCGAAGCAGGTCAAGCGGACTGTGACGGTCAAGGAAGTCAAAAAAGCGTATCCGACAGCGAAACTCGATAAAACATTCAACGTCATGACTGTTTCCTCAAAACAGGTCAACATTTATCTAAATTTGAATTCCGACCGTACACAAGTCATGTCAATTCTAGTAAAATATAACTAATGAAAAAGGATGACCGATTCGGCCATCCTTTTTATTTAATCGTTTTATAGAGTGGTACGAGATGCGAATAGGTATTTCGAATCATATCGAGTAATTCTTCGCGTGACAGGTGATGCACTTGTTCTGCCGGAATATGACGACCAACAAGGAATTCTGCCTTTTTGACGTCGTGGAAACGTTGTAATCCTTTTTCGATATCCGTCTCATGAACGGAGACGGCGTCTTTTTTCATATGATCGTATGAGACGACGAAATCATCCGGAAGGGATGTCAGCAGTTCTGTATGCTGTAACAGTTTCGATGCGTATTGTTGTTTATTCGGTAACTCGTAGATATAGGCAAGCCAAATGAACAGATGATCATCAAACAGACCGACTTGGAAATGCGGATGTTTTTTGTATCCACGTTTATCGGGTGAGAATGCCATCCATGTATCCTTCGGAGGGTTGACCTTCCGACGTGCATGTTGCGCGATGTGAACATGGACATCTTCTGCTGTTGCGACCGTTAAGTCAGGTGCGACTTCCTGACCAATGTCTCGAAAGACCGGCTGGATGCGTTCGCGAATCGCTTCCATCCGTGGTTCTAGTCCATCGATCTGAAATGTATCAAATGCGTGTTGCGTGAATGTATTTGTCATAAAAAAATCACCTCGCGTCAATTGTATCAAAGGAGACCATCGAAGTTCGACTTTTTGCTCGAAAAGTAGAATAATGGGCATATCGATTTCCAGTAATATACAACTACATAACTTAAAGGAAGGGGAATGTTTTGTGCGTCGTTTTCAACAATATCTCCTTCGAAGCTGGGTCGTTTTTTTCGTAATCGTCATAGGCATCGATCTTTTTGCGAAGTCGAGAGATTATAGTCTCAGCGTCGATTTGTTTACGTTCTTATTGATTGCCGCCTTATCGACGATTTTCGTCGTCGATCCTGTCCGTCGTCGTCATATGAGTTTTACTTTCCATTTTGGATTCGTCCTCTTTACATTCTTGACGTATGGATTATTATCAGCGATTTGTGTCGGGCAATTGACGATGCTCATCTATCAGTTGCGAACGATTCATACACCAATCGGACGTCGGCGGATGTTACATAACTATCCCTTCAACGTCGCACTCGAATTGTTTTTAATCGTTCCAGCAGGTCTTGCCTATAATGCACTCGGCGGAACACATGGCGAAGCATTCGTGCTGACAGAAAACATCGTACCGTTACTGGCGATGGTTGCGATTCTCTGGATCGTCCTCTTATTGCAATACCAGTTATCCCGATTTCTTCTTGGAGAAAACATTCCAAGTGACGTCATGTTCCAACTGCTACGTTTCGAAGCGGTCGTCATCACAGCAGAATTGTTATACGGAATCTTCAGCACACTCGTCGTTCAAGGGAACGGGAATAGCGGACTCGTCATGGCGGCGTTTGCCTTATTCATCATCAAGCGTGCACTGGGAAGTTCCGTTGAAGCAACAGACCGGATCGAACATTGGGAGCAGATCGAGCGATTGAAAGAGGCGGCTTGGAAAGACGGTGATGCCCAGTTCATCATCGAGCGGTATTTACGACAGCTCAATCAATTCGTCAAACCGGATATCGCTTGGATTAAGTTTGATTTCAAAGAAGGAAAGCAAAGCGTGTACTATTCGTTGAAGGACGGACGAAAGTTAAAAGCCGATCATGTCGAAGGACGAATCATTGAAGACATCATCGAAAAAGAAGAAGTCCTTCTTTACGGGATGCAACAGGAGTGGGATATTCGTCTTTACGATAGCTTGCCGGAAGAGACACAGTCGGTCCTCTTCATTCAACCGGAAGCGACGGAGACGATCAACTGCTCGTTGCTCCTTGCCTCGAACGCAAGTGGTGAATTCACGCAGGATTTTGGATATGAGCTATACCGTGCCCTTCGTGTCCTGTCGTGGGCAGTGGAACGGGCACACGAGCGAGAACGCTTGTTGACCGATAGCAGGACGGATGCGATGACGAAATTACCGAACTATCGTGCCCTTCAAGAGTGGGGCGATCGTCGTATTAAACAACGCGACCTTTATCCGTTCTCAGCCTTAATGATCGACTTAGATCACTTCAAACAAATCAATGATACGTATGGTCATGAAGTTGGAGACGTCGTCTTATTTGAAGTGGCGAAGTTATTGATGCAAGCAACACGCATCACGGATCTTGTCGCACGTTACGGAGGAGAGGAGTTCGTCATCTTACTACCGAATACGGATCTTGATTCAGCCCAAATCGTCGCAGAACGAATCCGCGAGACGTTGCATGCGAATCCGATCTTAGTCGAAGGGCATACGCTCCGGATCACGGCTAGCATCGGCATCGATACATTAAAGGAACTTGGTGATCTCGCGAGTTTGATTCGAAATGCCGACCGTGCGATGTACGTCGGAGCGAAGTTCCAAGGGCGCGACCGTGTCGCATCGTATCAGGAGTGGAAAGAGAAGGTCATTTAAATCAAGTAGAAGAAGGTAGCAGAGACGCTATCTTCTTTTTTGATGTAAAAAATCCTCCCAGTTCGGATGAACGAGAAGGATCGAAAAAGAATAAGTTCATTGTGCTTGTTGTTTGCTGAGACGAATCTCGTTTTCGATTGCATGGATCGCGGCTGACCAAGAACCATAGCGATGAAGTAAGGCTTTCGTCGATGGTTTGTTGTTCCGTTTCGCCCATTCCCGGTACGCTTCAAAAGAGAGGGCAAAGCCAACTTCCTCGATTGCTTGACGCAGAGAAGCAGCAAGTTCAGCTTTCGAATAAGTGACGCTTGCTTCAAGTCCTGCAGCGGTACACGCATCGTGCCACGAACCGAACATCTTGACGATGTGATAGTGACTCGGTGCATGATGGACAGATTTACGCCACATTTGATATTTCTTAAGTGTGATCGTAGAGCCGACGTCTTGTGCGTACCGTTCGAATGACTTTAAGATTTCGTCTTTCGTATATTTCGGTGCCCGCTCAAGCTCCTCTGGCTGTTGATCGACATTCCACTCGTATCCAGCGGCAGACAAGGCTTCTGGCCACGAACCAAATTGACGGATGATGTTTTCTGGCTGAGGCCAGTCATTAACTAAAGCATAACGGCGATAGACAGTACGGCGTGGACGGTCCTGGATGAGTTCACCGACCGCACGGATGGCTTCAATCATCTCAAGCTGCTCTTCTGTATAACTCTGTTGACTCGTAAGTACACGTTGCTTCATGAGTGAGTCCTCCTTCCTAGTTCGATGTAGTATTGAGGCAAAAGTCCTCTGTATTAGATATATCGGTACATTTCCATTAATTATGAATAATTCCCGCAAAATATTGTAAATAAAGTGAATCGGATTCTTTGCTTAGTATAAATGGAAGTCATGGAAATGAAAACAGAATGACACGAAATTTTAATTCTATTCAGAAAAATAGGACAAACGGCTCATATGGAAAAAAAGACCAGACACGCTCGTCAGCGAATCTGGTCTTGAGGTATGACTTATTTTCCTTCGATGTAAGCCCATTTGTACGAAGTATCGGCACCGACTTTGTGGTTAACGATTCCTTTGACGTACGGTTTACGAAGAAGCGAAACACCTTTTTGGTACATAACTGAGATTGCTTGATCCTCTTCAAGGAGTGTTTTTTCAGCATCCTTGAGAGCCTGCCAACGTTTCTCAGCATCTACTTCTTTTTGAGCTGACTTGATGAGTGAATCATATTTATCGCTTGAGTACTTACCACGGTTGTATGGTCCACCAGTTACCCACATATCGAGGAATGTCATCGGATCCTGGTAGTCAGGTCCCCATCCTGCGAACGATAGCTCGAACTCACCTTTAGACTCGAGATCCAACTTGTTCTTGAATGGTTGTTGTTTGATTGTAACTTCAAGACCTGGAAGGTTTTTCTCCCACTCGCCTTTGAGGTACTCCGAGATTTTTTTCGAGTTGTCATCATCATATGAAAGAAGTTCGAGTTTGAGAGACTTCTTGCCGACGGCTTTCAATCCTTTTTCGAATGATGCTTTTGCAGATGATGCGTCATATGAACCGAAACCTTCGTTGCCATCACGGAAATCTTTACCGTCTGGACCTTTCGCGAAGTCTTTTGGTACGTAGTAGTAAGCAGGGATTGAACCGTTGTTCAAGAGAACATCAGCCATCTGCTTCTTGTCGTATCCTGAATCGATCGCTTTACGGATATCCTTGTTCTTCAAGAGGTCATTCTTGAAGTTCATTTGGATATAGTACATTGCTGCATCAAGACGTGTATCAAAGTCTTCTTTGTCTTTGTATTGATCAACAAACTCACTTGTTAAACCAGCTAGATCGATGTCACCTTTTTCGTACAAGTTGACGCCTGTCGAGACTTCCTTAACGATTTTCGTGTTGATTTCTTCAAGTTTGACATTATCTTTATCCCAGTACTGATCGTTTTTCTTATAGCTCCAGCCAACATCCGTCTTCCAATCCGAGAGGACGAATGGTCCGTTGTAAAGGAATGTGTCCGGCTTCGAAGCAAAGTTTTTACCTTGTTTCTCAACGAATTCTTGTTTCAGTGGCATGAATGAACCGAAACCAGTCAACGATTTGAAGTATTCAGCCGGTTGAGTCAACTTGACTTCAAGCGTTTTGTCATCGACCGCTTTGACTGCGACATCGTCTGCTTTTCCTTTACTTGTGTTGTATGCTTCAGCGCCATCGATGATATACATGATATACGCATACTGTGAACCACTCTTCGGATCAAGGACGCGTTTCCATGCGTATTCGAAGTCTTTTGCTGTGACATCGCTGCCATCCGACCATTTCGAATCACGAAGTTTGAACGTGTATGTAAGTCCATCTTCAGAAACATCAACACTTTCTGCGACACCCGGTGTTGCTTCTTGATTCTCGTCTAGACGGAACAGACCTTCTTGAACGTTGTTCAAGACTGTGAAGGATACAGAGTCTGTTGCGACGGTTGGGCTAAGTGCTGGAATATCCGAACCGCTGATGATATTCAAGACTTGTTTGTCTGAAGATTTTTCTCCAGATGTCGAACCGCCTTCTTTTGAACCTTCATCTGTCGTCGAGCATGCTGCAAGACTTGAGCCAGCGATTGTCAGTGCTCCGACGAGTGCAAGTGCCTTTTTCTTTTCCATAAAGTAAATCCCTCCCAAAAGAAATAGATATATCTGGTGAAACGATAAGAACCGATAGGATAGCGATCCGGTGTCCGACTAAAAATAAGAGGGGTCATCGCCTTTTATTCTTAAGCTGTGGAAAGCACCGGATCAACTTGTTATCAATAATAAATACAATATTCAGAAAAATCAATAGAATATTTTCAGATTATTTCAAAATTATTAAATTTATGTGTGATACCAACGTTTTTTCACGAAAAATTATTTTTATGTAAGGATAAAATTAGGAGTTTTTAAAATTATTGAATACAAAAAGAACCAGTTGTATGAAACAACTGGTTCATAATCTCATTTCTGTTTTTGGACGTACTGAAGTGCTTCTGCGACGTGATCTTTTACTTTCACACTGCGCCATTCTTTGACGATTTCACCAGATTCATCAATTAAAAACGTTGAACGAACAATTCCAAAATATTCCTTTCCGTAGTTCTTTTTCAGTTGCCAGACACCATATTGCTCACACACTTCGTGATCGACATCTGATAACAATTGGAATGGTAATTCATATTTTGCGATAAAGTTTTGATGCCGTTTCTGACTATCGGCAGAAACACCGAGAATGACGGTGTTGTTCTCTTCGAACGCTTGCGTCGCATCGCGGAAATCACATGCCTCGGTCGTACAGCCAGGCGTTGAATCCTTCGGATAGAAATAGAGTACGACTTTTTTTCCACGATAATCCTCGAGGGAAATCGGTTCTCCTTGTGCATTCGGAAGGGTGAATGTAGGTGCTTGCATGAAAAATTCCTCCTTATCCTAATTCCATGTTTAATTGATCCGCATATTTCTCAAGCTTCTTTTGAAGACTCTCTTTTAATGGATCGAGTGCGATCAAGTACTTCTCATAATCCGTCCCGGCTTTCGCCGTCTTCATGAGGAGTGGCTGTTCTTCTTCATACCAGTCTGCGTAGTCTTGATAGTAATCAACGAGCGTCTCAGGGTTTCCTTCGTTCTTGAGCGCCTCACCATAAATCATCAGAATGTTACTGTTCATCTCGAGCGCCATATAATCGGTTTGCGCATTGACGCGAGAAAAGACGGCATCTTGCTCTTTTTCATCGGTTTTTCCGATCTCATCAGCCGCCTTCGCATTGACACCATACTCATCAGCGTTAAATCCAGTGAACATGTCACCAAGTGTCGAGAAGACGGACGGATCGAATGTCGTCGGTGTCAGGACGATCTTCCACTCGTCGTCTTTCTTCAATAACAGCTTCGATCCTCGGTTCGGGAGAATCGATCCTTTCGCATCCTTGAATTCGTGGATGATATAGGCGACGTCGCCCTTTTGGAACGACTTGACGACCTTACCGGGAACGACATTCAAGTTTTTCGCACCAACGGCAAGCGGTTCAAGTTGTTTTTCGTCACCCGTATATTCAATCGATGCAAGGTCTTTTAAATCTGCTCGCCCGGATTGACCGAGTGTTTTTTCGTATGTTTGATAGACGTCAAGAACGGCTTGTTCAGCCTTCTGTTGTTTCGTTTCCGTCGTCTTCGGGGATTTGGTATCTGTAGAAGACGGGGCATCGTTTCCGCAACCGACGAGTACGAGACTGGTCGCAAGCAGCACTACGAGCGATCGTTTCATTCGAATTCCTCCTAAGATGAATGTTTCATGGTGCTTCCATAGCTAATCTTGTCTCTACCATACAGGAAATTCGCTTTTTTGAGTAGGATATCGGTACACTAAACGAAAGGGGAGTGATAGATATGAAAATTCATATTACAGATGAGGCATTGCAATACTTTAAAGATGAGATGGAAGCAAAATCAGGCGATACGATTCGCTTCTTCGCAAAATATGGTGGCTCAACGGATTTAACACAAGGTTTCTCGGTTGGTGTTCATATGGAAGAAGTCGAACGGGCAGCAGTCGAAGAAGTCGTCGATGGCATTCACTTCGTCGTCTCGGATCAAGATGATTGGTTATTCCAAGGGCAAGACGTCAAAGTTTCAATTGAACACGAAGAGATCGTCTTTTCACAAGCGAAGGAATAATTGATAACGGAGGAGCGACCAAATCGGTCGCTCCTCTATTTTTTTGACTAGAATAATTGTAAGCGGACTCATGCTTCTGTACAATGGAGAATGTAAGCGATTTAAAGTAGAGATTAAAGGGGGAATAGAGATGATTCCGTACAAACACGAACCATTCACGGACTTCTCACAAGAAGCAAACAAGAAAGCGTTCGAAGAGGCACTTGCACTCGTCACGCAAGAACTCGGCAAAGATTATCCGCTCGTCATCGGTGGAAAACATGTGACGACGGAAGATAAAATCGTCTCCGTCAATCCGGCTAACAAAGAAGAGATCGTCGGACGTGTCTCAAAAGCGACACAGGAACATGCAGAAGAAGCGATGCAAGCAGCAGTCACAGCTTTCGAAACATGGAAATTCGTCAATCCGTCTGTACGTGCGGACGTCCTATTCAAAGCAGCGAACATCATCCGTAAGCGGAAGCATGAGTTCTCTGCCTACCTCGTCAAAGAAGCAGGGAAACCTTGGAATGAAGCCGATGCCGATACAGCAGAAGCAATCGACTTCCTCGAGTACTATGCACGTCAGATGCTCGTCTTAAAAGACGGTAAAAAAGTCGAGAGTCGTCCAGGCGAATACAACCGTTACGATTACATCCCACTCGGTGTTGGTGTCATCATCTCACCATGGAACTTCCCACTCGCGATCATGGCTGGAACAGCTGTCGCAGCAATCGTGGCAGGGAACCCGATCCTCTTGAAACCCGCATCGACGACACCGGTCGTCGCGGCGAAATTCGTCGAAGTGATGGAGCAGGCTGGTCTTCCGGCTGGTGTCTTGAACTTCGTACCAGGTTCAGGAGCAGAAGTCGGTGATTATCTCGTCGATCACCCGAAAACACGTTTCATCAGCTTCACGGGATCACGTGATGTTGGACTTCGTATCAACGAGCGGGCATCGAAACTAAACGAAGGTCAAATCTGGCTCAAACGCGTCATCGCGGAAATGGGCGGAAAAGATACGATGGTCATCGATGAGTCGGCTGACCTCGATTACGCAGCGGACATGATCACGAAAGCGGCATTCGGATTCTCGGGTCAAAAATGTTCAGCTTGTTCACGTGTCGTCGCACTCGACTCTGTCTATGACGAGTTGCTCGAAAAAGTCGTCGCAAACACGAACAAACTCAGCATCGGTAACCCGACAGATGTCTCAAACAACGTCGGACCAGTCATCGACGCAGCAGCGTTCAAAAAAATCACGTCGTACTTCGACGTCGCAAAAGAAGAGGGTCGCATCGTCGCAGGTGGTACGGCAGACGATTCAACAGGATTCTTCGTCTCACCGACAGTCGTCGCGGACGTTCAACCAACGGATCGTTTGATGCAAGAAGAGATCTTCGGACCAGTCGTCGCCTTCACGAAAGCGAAAGATTTCAAAGAAGCAATCGACATCGCGAACAACACGGAATATGGCTTGACTGGTGCTGTCATCACGCAAGACCGGACGAACCAAGAGTACGCGCGTGCGAACTTCCACGTCGGTAACCTTTACTTCAACCGTGGTTGCACAGGCGCAATCGTCGGCTACCAACCATTCGGTGGATTCAACATGTCTGGTACCGATTCAAAAGCGGGCGGACCGGATTACTTGACTTTACATCTTCAAGCAAAAACTACTTCAGAAATGTTCTGAAATGGTGTTTAATAGATGAAACGGGTGTGCGACCTGCATACCCGTTTTTCTTATATCATGTAAAAAAGGGGGAGCAAGGATGAACGGAATGTGGTTCGCGATTTTGCTATATCTCGGCCTGATGGTCGCACTTGGCATCATTGCGTATTATCGGACGAAGAACATGAATGACTATATGCTTGGAGGACGTACGATCGGTCCCGTCGTCACGGCGCTCTCTGCAGGGGCAAGTGACATGAGTGGCTGGCTGTTGATGGGATTACCGGGCGCAATGTATGCAACTGGTCTGTCCAGTGGCTGGATCGTCGTGGGTTTATTGCTTGGCGCATATGCCAACTGGTTACTCGTCGCGCCGCGTCTGCGTGCGTATACGGCACATGCAGGGGATGCGATCACGATTCCCGATTACTTTGAAAAACGATTCCACGATAAAAGTGGTGTCTTGCGTACTGTTTCAGCTGGAGTTATCTTAATATTCTTTATAATGTACGCATCAAGTGGTTTTGTCGCAGGTGGTCGTTTGTTCGAAGCGGTTTTCGGACTGGATTATACGACAGGTCTTTGGATTTTAGCGGGCGTCGTCATCGCTTATGTCTTCCTCGGTGGTTTCCTTGCCGTCAGTTGGACGGACGTCGTCCAAGGGATGATCATGGTCATCGCGTTGCTGATCGTACCAGGCGTTGCCCTCGCTTTAAGCGGTGGGATCAACGAGACGCTCGAAACGATCCGGTCGACGGACGGTTCAAAGCTCGAGTTATTCAAAGGTACGACGGTCATTGGGATCGTCTCGCTACTCGCATGGGGACTCGGCTACTTTGGTCAGCCGCATATCATCGTTCGTTTCATGGCGATTCGGAACTTACACGAGATGAAGTCAGCACGTCGCGTTGGGATGATCTGGATGACGTTCTCAATCGTTGGAGCGATGGTGACAGGTTTGATCGGATATGCCTACTTCACGCAACAAAATAGTCCTTTAGGAGAACCAGAGAATGTCTTCATTCAATTATCACGCGACCTCTTCCCTGGTTTCATTACGGGACTGTTGCTTGCAGCCTTACTTGCTGCCATCATGTCGACGATCTCGACACAGCTACTCGTCTCTTCGAGTGCGGCAACGAATGATTTCTATCAACGTTTCTTCAAGCGTGATGCTTCGGATCGTGAATTGATGGTCATGGGGCGCGTGATGGTCCTTGTCGTCGCTGCTCTAGCGATTCTCTTATCGTTCGGTGCACAGAAGTCGATCTTGACTCTCGTTGGTTATGCGTGGGCTGGTTTCGGTGCCGCGTTCGGACCAGTCGTTCTGTTCAGCTTGCTTTGGCGCCGGATGAACAAGACAGGAGCACTTGCTTCGATGATTACGGGATCTGTCGTCGTCATCGCCTGGATTCTCATCAAACAAAATGTCGAAGGGTTGCCATTCTACATTTCTGAGATGTACGAGATGATTCCAGCCTTCTTCGCTTCGACTGTTGCGCTCGTCGTCGGTAGTCTCGTGACGAAGGAACCGAGTCAAGCGATCTATGATGAATTCGATCAAGTGCAAGCACAGCTAAAAGGTTCAGAACCTGAGCGGAAGATCGTCTAATTAACAAAAAGGGATGTTTCCTGATTACAGGAGACATCCCTTTTTAATTCACTTCATACGTTGTTATTTACCATAAACATATTTGTTGTACTTGTGCAAAATGAGCGTATAATGAAAACAAAAAGTGAGGTGAACGAGATGGCGACACAGCCACTTACACAAGATTTACCGAAAAAACGGACATATATTGGACCAGCGTTCGTCGCTGCCGTCGCGTATCTCGATCCGGGAAACTTCGCGACGAATATGACGGCAGGCGCTCAGTATGGCTACTTGCTGCTTTGGGTCATCGTTGCCTCGAACTTGATGGCCGTCGTCATTCAGTTCCTATCAGCCAAGCTTGGAATCGTCAGTAATCTCAGTTTAGCGGAAGTGATCCGGGAGGAGTTATCGCCGGTCTCTCGCTTCTTCTACTGGGTACAAGCGGAGCTCGTCGCGATGGCAACCGATCTCGCAGAGTTCGTCGGGGCCGCACTCGGATTTCATTTACTGTTCGCAATCGATTTACGGATGGCGGCGCTGTTGACGGCAATCCTATCATTCGTCATCCTCGGCTTCGAGCAAAAAGGACTCCGGCATTTCGAAGCTGTCATCGCCGTACTCGTCTTAATCATCGCCGCTGCTTTTGCGATTGAAGTATTTGAAGTTCATCCGGTCTTTCGTGATCTATCGGCAGGATTGTTACCGGGATTTGAAGGTACGTCGAGCATCGTCCTTGCTGCCGGGATGCTCGGAGCGACCGTCATGCCGCATGCGATCTATCTCCATTCCGATTTAACGAAACGACGGATGGGGCACGTTGCAAATAAATTGTCGATGTTACGGATTCAGCGTTTCGATATTTGGGGAGCGATGTTGATTGCCGGAGCGGTCAATGGAGCGATGCTCGTCATTGCTGCCAGTGTGTTTTACGGCACGACGTATCAAGCGGGTTCGCTTGAAGCGATCTACAAGGGACTTCATGTCACGCTCGGTGGCATTGCGCCATATCTGTTTGCGATTGCTTTACTCGTCTCGGGTCTCGCTTCTTCAAGCGTCGGGACGATGTCAGGTGACGCGATCATGCGCGGCTTTCTTCATCTTCAACTGCCATTGTTCGTTCGACGGACCGTGACGATGTTGCCTGCGATTTTGTTACTGTTCTCCGGTTTTGATCCGACACGAGCACTTGTCCTTAGTCAGGTCGCCTTATCGTTCGGGATTCCGTTCGCCTTGATTCCCTTGATTCGGGCGACTGCGAGTGAGCGGTACATGGGAGAACATCGGAACAGTCGGTTCATGAACGCGTTGGCATGGGTGATCGTCTCGATCGTCATCGTCTTCAATAGCTATCTGCTCGTCGATGTCTTAGTATGAATATTCAGTATTTTTGTTTCGTCTGATTTAAAGCGGGTATTTCATAACTAGAAGCTTTCCGCCCGGAAGCTTTGCTACCCCTATAGGACGATGGTGCGGACCTCCCCCCGATGCACCATCGTCTTTTTTGTCTGGACGAAAAGTGCTATGATTAGAAATAGTGTAAAATATATCGCAAAAGTTCCGGAGGTGGAATGACATGGCAAAGATTAATGAGGAGCAAGTCCGCCACGTGGCGCATTTGGCACGCCTTGCCGTGACAGATGAAGAAGTAGCACAATTCACAGGACAACTCGAGAAGATTCTTGGGTTCGCTGAACAATTAAATGAACTCGATACGACAGGCGTCGAACCGACGACTCATGTCCTCGATTTAAAGAACGTCCTACGTAAGGACGAAGTACGTCCATCACTTCCTCGTACGGAAGTAGAACGACTCGCACCGGATTGGGAAGACGGACAAGTCCGCGTCCCAGCGGTGTTCGAATAAGGAGGAAATGACCCGATGTCACTTTTTGAACATGGTGTCAAAACACTACACACACTCATTCAGGATGGCGAAGTCAAAGTTTCTGAACTCGTCCAAGAATCCTTTGATCAAATCGACCGCGTCGATGGAAAAATCGGTGCGTTTCTTTCATTGAACGAAGAAGCATTCGAGCAAGCAAAACGAATGGATGATGTCGCGAAACACGAAGCGAATCCATTGTTTGGTCTTCCAATAGGCGTTAAGGATAACATCGTCACGAAAGGGATGACGACGACATGTGGTTCGAAATTCCTCGAGAACTTCGTACCAGCTCATGATGCGACGGTCGTCGAGCGTCTGCATGAAGCAGGAGCGATCACGATCGGGAAATTGAACATGGATGAGTTCGCGATGGGTTCTTCAAACGAGAACTCAGCCTACAAACCGGTTCGCAACCCAT
Organism: Exiguobacterium sp. E17S; assembly: GCF_057772545.1. Classification (NCBI taxonomy): domain Bacteria; kingdom Bacillati; phylum Bacillota; class Bacilli; order Caryophanales; genus Exiguobacterium; species Exiguobacterium sp. E17S. Next base: position 1,612,236 of record NZ_JBYLRU010000001.1, on the reverse strand, counting down.
GGAATACGAAACACGTTCCAGGTGGTTCTTCGGGTGGTTCAGCAGCAGCTGTCGCAGCAGGCGAAGTCTTGTTCAGCCTTGGTTCGGATACAGGTGGTTCGATTCGTCAACCGGCTGCCTATTGTGGTGTCGTCGGGTTGAAACCGACATACGGTCTCGTCTCACGCTTCGGTCTCGTTGCGTTCGCATCGTCTCTTGACCAAATCGGTCCGTTGACACGAACAGTCGAAGACAACGCGTATCTCTTGAGCGCGATCGCAGGACACTGTGAGATGGATTCGACGTCTGCGAACGTCGCAGCAACGGATTACACACAAGCGTTGACAGGTGATATCAAAGGTCTGAAGATTGCTGTTCCGAAAGAATACTTCGGTGAAGGTGTCAGTGAAGGTGTCAAAGCTAACATCCGTGAAGCAATCAAAAAACTCGAAGCACTCGGTGCGACAGTCGATGAGGTGTCACTCCCGAACTCGAAATATGCGCTTGCGACGTACTACTTACTCGCTTCATCAGAAGCATCATCGAATCTCGCGCGCTTTGACGGTATTCGTTACGGAGTCCGTGCGGAAGCGGACGCACTTGAAGATGTCTTCAAGTATTCCCGCTCACAAGGATTCGGAGACGAAGTCAAACGCCGGATCATGCTCGGAACGTATGCGCTCAGCTCAGGTTACTACGATGCCTACTATAAAAAAGCACAACAAGCGCGAACGTTGATCAAAAAGGATTTCGACGATGTCCTCGCGAACTATGACGTCATCATCGGACCAACAGCGCCGACACCAGCATTCGAACTCGGTGCACAACTCGATGATCCCGTCACGATGTATGCGAATGACATCTTGACGATTCCAATCAACTTAGCGGGTGTCCCAGCAATCTCGGTTCCAGCTGGATTCGTCGACGGTCTTCCGGTCGGCTTACAAATCATTGGAAAACATTTCGATGAGGCGACGATCTATCGCGCTGCGCATGCGTTTGAGCTTGCGACAGGTGGATTCGCGCTTCCGAAGTTATAAGGAGCGAATGTATCATGAACTTTGAAACGATCATCGGGATCGAGGTCCACGCCGAACTGAGCACGAACACGAAGATGTTCTGTGGTTGTGCGCGGGAATACGGCGCGGAGACGAACACGAAAACGTGTCCGATTTGTCTTGGACATCCAGGCGTCTTGCCGAAAATCAACGAAAAAGCCGTTGAACTCGCTGTTCGTGCAGCAATGGCACTTAACTGCCAAGTTGCCGATCAAACGAAATTCGACCGGAAGAACTATTTCTACCCAGATACGCCAAAAGCGTATCAAATCTCACAGTTCGATCAACCGATTGGCTTCGATGGCTACATTGATGCGGAAGTCGATGGCGAAACGAAACGCTTCCGAATCGAACGTGTCCATTTGGAAGAAGATGCTGGTAAGATGAACCACACGGGTGCTAATCACTCAGTCGTCGACTTCAACCGGACAGGTGCGCCGCTCATCGAGATCGTCAGTGAAGCGGACATGCGTTCACCGAAAGATGCAGTCGCCTACCTCGAACGTCTCAAGGAAGTCTTGCAATATGCAGGCGTCTCGGACGTCAAGATGGAAGAAGGATCACTTCGTTGTGACTGTAACATCTCCGTTCGCCCATACGGACAAGAGAAGTTCGGTACAAAAACAGAACTTAAAAACTTGAACTCATTCGGAAACGTCTTAAAAGGTCTTGAGTTCGAAGAAGATCGTCACCGTAAGTTGTTGCTTGCAGGTGGTGTGATGCGTCAAGAAACACTTCGCTTCGATGAGACGAAAAAACAAACGGTCCTCATGCGTGTCAAAGAAGGGGCGTCGGATTACCGTTACTTCCCAGAGCCTGACCTCGTCAAGCTCGTACTTGATCACGATTGGAAAGAAGTGATTCGTGCCGGTATCCCGGAACTTCCAGATGCACGTCGCGTTCGTTACCAAGAAGAACTCGGTCTTTCGGCGTATGATGCGAAGCAATTGACAGTTACACGTGAGATGGCAGAGTACTTCGAAGCGACACTGGCAGCAGGCGCAGAGCCAAAAGCAGCAGCCAACTGGACGATCGGTGAGATCCAAGGTCACTTGAATAAATCGACGGAAACGTTCGAAACAGTCAAGATGACACCAGCTCGTCTGGCAGAGATGATCGACTTGATCGCAAGTGGCACGATTTCTTCGAAAATCGCCAAACAAGTCTTCACAGCCGTCATCGAAGAAGGTGTCGAGCCACGTGCATACGTCGAAGAAAACGGTCTTGCACAAATTTCAGACGAAGGATTGCTACGTGGTCTCATCGTCGAGATGTTCGAAGCGAACCCAGCCGTCGTCGAGGAATTACTCGGTGGACGTGACCGGAAGAAAGGCTTCGTCATCGGTCAAATCATGAAGAAAACAAAAGGAATGGCGAACCCTGCCCTCCTGGATCAACTCTTCTATGAAGAGCTTGAAAAATTAAAATAAGTACCTGATCAAACAGCGTTCGTTCCTCCTTTACTTCTGCGAGGAAACGGACGCTGTCTTTTTTGGCTTTGTAATGTCTCGAGAGTTCATGTAAAATAAAACAGTTATGTATCAAATGAACGGTTGAGTCAAAAAGGAGAAAATCTTATGAGACCTAGAGCGCGCGTGATTTATAACCCGACTTCCGGGAAAGAGATGGTTAAACGAAATTTACCGTATATCCTCGACCGACTCGAAGCAGCGGGTTATGAGACATCTGTCTACTCGACGAAAGCGGTCGGCGATGCGACGTATGAAGCAGCACGAGCATGCGAAGCAGACTTTGATCTCGTCGTCGCAGCAGGCGGCGATGGTACGTTGAACGAAGTGATCAGCGGAATGGCTGCCTACAACAAACGTCCGAAGCTTGGTGTACTACCTGTTGGAACGACGAATGACTTTGGTCGGGCAATGCGTATTCCATTGACGATCGAAGGAGCGATGGATGTCATTTGCACAGGACATACGATGCCGGTCGATATCGGTAAGATCGAAGGATCGGCAGGCGTCCATTACTTCATCAACATCGCTGGCGGTGGCATCATGACAGAACTGTCGTACGAAGTGCCTTCGAAGCTGAAGACGGCACTCGGACAGCTCGCGTACTACGTCAAAGGGATGGAGAAACTTCCGCAAATCCGACCGACATATGTCGAACTGGAGCATGAAAAGGGTATATTCAAAGGAGAAGTCATGCTGTTCTTGACATCCAATACGAACTCCGTCGGCGGATTCGAGAAATTGTCACCGAACGCGTCACTCAATGACGGTCGGTTCGATCTCTTCATTCTCAAGAAATGTAACCTCGTCGAACTGATTCGTGTCATGCGTCTTGCCTTAAAAGGGGATCATTTCTCGGACCCTTGCATCGAGCATGTCACGACCTCATTCGTCCGCATGAAGAATACATCAGAGATGAGCTTGAACATCGATGGTGAGTTTGGCGGCATTTGCGAAGGCGAGATGACGAATCTTCGCTCTCATTTCGAAGTCATGACACCAAAGTTCCGGATCGAAGAGATGGAACAAATCAATACACAACTACAAGAAGCAGAAACGAACCTCGCGTGAAGCGAGGTTTTTAAGGAGGATATTCATGATTCCAGTACAAAAGAACGATGAACACGTCGTCGAGATCGTCGACCTGACGCATGAAGGATCAGGGGTCGCGCGCATCGATGGATATACGGTCTTCATCCCGGGCGCATTGCCGACGGAGCAGGTCAAGATCAAAATCACGAAAACGACGAAGTCTTACGGATTCGGTCGTATCATCCGTCAAAAGACGAAGAGTGTCGATCGTGTCGAGCCGCCTTGTCCGGTTTACAACCAGTGTGGCGGTTGCCAATTGCAACACTTGTCATACGATGCAGAACTCAAGTTCAAGCACAACCGTGTCCGTGACGCTTTCGCGCGCCTAGCAGGTCTTGAAATTCCGGTCCACGAGACGATCGGGATGGAAGATCCATGGGGTTACCGCAATAAGGCGCAAGTACCGGTTGCCTTCCAATCGAACAAATTGATGGCTGGTTTCTATCAAAAACGGAGTCACCGGATCATCGATATGGACTACTGCTTAATCCAAAACAAAGAAAACGACGAAGCCGTCCAAGCGGTTCGTAAAGTCCTTGCTGACTTAAAAGTCCCAGCGTACGACGAGAAGAAAAAAGCAGGTGTCATCCGTCATATCATGGCACGTCATGGTTATCACACGAACGAGTTGATGGTCGTGCTTGTCACGAAGGTCAAACAACTTCGTGGTATCGATAAGATCGTTGAAGGAATCTTAAAGGCGTTACCAAACGTCACTTCGATCCAGCACAACATCAACCCGGATGATACGAACGTCATCCTTGGGAAGAAGAACGTCGTCTTGTACGGACCGTCCGTCATCCGCGATCAAATCGCTGGATTGACGTATGAGATCTCACCGCATTCGTTCTTCCAAGTCAACCCGCTGCAAACAGAGAAACTCTACGCGAAAGCGCTCGAGTATGCTCAGTTGACAGGCGATGAGACAGTCGTTGATGCTTACTGTGGTATCGGTTCGATTTCCTTGTCACTCGCTAAACAAGCGAAGCACGTCTACGGCATCGAAATCGTACCGCAAGCAATCGATGACGCACGCCGGAACGCACAAGCGAACGGGATCGAGAACGTGACATTCGAGTACGGTGCAGCTGAGAAGGTCATGCCAGATCTCGTTAAAGCCGGTATTCAACCGGACGTTATCGTCGTCGACCCACCACGTAAAGGCTGTGACGAAGAGTTCTTGCGTGCAGCAGCAGATGTCGCACCGAAGCGGATCGTTTACGTCTCATGTAACGCGTCGACACAAGCGCGTGACGCAAAGTTGTTAACAGAACTCGGGTATACACTCGTTGAAGTGACGCCGGTCGATATGTTCCCGCATACGACTCACGTCGAGAGCGTTGCCTTATTCGTCCGTAACTAAATCGTTTGAAGTGCCTCTTTCCGTTAAGGAAGGAGGCATTTTTTGATTGACCTGATGTATAAACAAAAGTAAATAAGAACCTCTATATGGTAAAATAATCAAGTTGTATATAAAATTATAGGAGGGTTCATGATGACGACTAACGATGTTCAAGTGTATGCGACATTCCGGCTAGAGCAAGACGTATTGTATCGCTATCATACATATATCCAGTGGGGTGAGAGTGAGGCGTCTCTCGGTGCGTGCCTGATGTTGAATCCAGGTTCTGCGACGGTGGATCCTACATTACGTCAGCAACTTGATACGGCAGGACAAGCGACGGGTCAAATTGGTCGATTGGATGAGACGATGCGACAAATCATCCGGATCGTAGAAGGTATCTACGAAGGACAAGCCTTATCGGGACGCTTTCATCTATATAATCTATTCCCGATGCAACATGGCAATGATGTCACATCGATCAATCGTTTCGAAGAACTCTGTCAGGAAACCTCTTTTGAAAAGCAGACGTTGTTTGCGTCAGTCGAAGAATTGCGTCGACATCCTTTCGTGATCACGGGATGGGGCGTCCGAAGTCATCTTGTTCGCTGGACACATCTGCGACAAGCGAAAGAAGAATGGTTGAAGCGTCTTGAAGCGTCGGGTATTCCTCACTTTGGTATCAAGCATCCACGAACAGATGATTTTTATCATCTGTGTCCGAATCTCGTTGCTAGCCGGGAAACGATCAAAGAGCAAATCATCGCGCGACATCGTGAAGTCATGGTACCGAGTCGGAAGCGTCAATGGGAGCGAATCCTTCTATACCGGATGGAAGGTGGACGTATCACTCTGATGGGGCGCAAACGATCTGATGATACGTGGGTCTTCATGAGAACGACGGATGAGACAGCATTACTCGAAGAGGGGGATGTATCTGCGAAGACCTCTTCTGAGATCGTCGAACGATGGGACGACGTGGTAGAACATCTCCTCGGTGAGGTCGTCTTATCGTTACGCCCTAGTTTCGTTCACCCTGAATTTGAAGAGCGGATTGCACCGTATCGTAGACGATGATACGAAAAAGGAGAAAGAGCGCAAAAGCGCATCTTTCTCCTTTTTCATTGTGTCTCCTTATTCAGCATCTTCAGCATCTGCTGAGCTTGCATTCGGGAACAACTCAGCAAGAACACGTTCACTTGCCGTACCGTCATCCAAACTACAGAATCGCTCGAGGAAGCGATCGTATTTTTCTTGGTAAGCGACGGATTTCGTATCGATCTGTTCGATATAATCGATGACTTGATCCGTTTCCTTCAAGAGTGGTCCTGGAACGACTTCTTCGAAATCGAAATAGAATCCACGTAACGTCGACGCATATTTCTCCAAGTCGTACGTAAAGAAGATCATCGGACGTTGTAAGTGGGCGTAATCGAAGAAGACAGACGAGTAGTCAGTGATCAAGACATCACTGATCAAATACAACTCTGCGATATCGCCGTACGAAGAGACGTCATAAGCGAAGCCTTCGTGTCCACTGATATCCATGTTTTGCGCAATCAAGTAATGCATCCGAAGCAAGACGACATAATCGTCACCGAGTCGGGCCTGCATCTCGTTCAAGTCGAGTTGGAGATCGAAGCGGTATTTTCCGCGCGCGATGAACTCATCATCTCGCCATGTCGGTGCGTACAAGACGACTTTCTTGTCAGCTGGGATATCAAGACGTGCTTTGATTTCGCTGATGAGACCAGCTTGATCGTCCGCATACAAAAGATCGTTTCGCGGATAACCTGTCTCAAGCATCGTGTTTTGGAACCCGAACGCACTCTTGAAGATTTCGCTCGAATAGGCATTCGGAGAAATCAAGTAATTCCATTCCTGTGCTTGATTGTAGAAGTTCCGTTTGTAGCGCGTCGCGTTCGTTCCTGCCATGTGGACTTCTTCCATATCGAGACCTAGTCGTTTTAATGGTGTGCCGTGCCATGTTTGAAGGTAGATCGTTTCTTCGCGTTTCGTTAAGCTGAGCGGTTGACGTGTATTGAAAATCCAGTACTTCGCACGTGCCATCGCTTGGTAATACGCGAAGCTGTTTTTGAGCACCCAGTTTGGGCAAGCTTCCTTGACGTCATCTGAAGGCTCATTCGCGAAAATCCAGACGAGCTCAAGTTCAGGGCGTTGTTCTTTTAATTTCAGATAAAGGGCCTTCGGATTATCGGAATAGCTTCGTCCAAGGAAACTCTCGAATAAGACAAGGTTCTCTTTAACCGGCATCTTTTGGAACAGACGATAGAGCATGAGACCGTTCTTGATTTTTTTACGTCGTGCCGTCCGTAATGTCTGCTTTGTCTTAACAGCAGTGATATATGAACGGAACATGATATACGAACCCGTCGACCATGCCTGCAGATACTTGCTTTGTGTCTTCGCCCGTCTCAAGTCGTAAGCGACATGACGGAAGACGTCGGTTTGCTGGCTTTTTGATGTACTGCGCTCAAGCAATGCTCGACCACGTTTTGAGATGAAACGTTTGTACCACGTATTTAAGAATTTTTGAACGTCGTTATCCTTCGTATGGGCAGATAACATACCGTAGATCCGTGAGATATCGGATAATGTCGTGATATCACGCGCTTGGTAGAGCGATTGTCCTTCAAGTGGCGTACTACGTGAGTTTCGACCATAGACGACATAACTGACCGATGTCAGGTTCGTCAGTTTCGAAATGATGGTATGGGCGATAATCGTATCGGCGAACCATCGTGTCTCAAGAACAGGTAGATCATTGAGCAAGTCCTTTTTAATCATCCAGCCGTGAATCGTCGTCAAATGACGCGAATTGAACTTCGTACGAGTATAGAAGAAATAACGATCATCATCGATCGGCATGAGCCATTTTTTCTTGTTGTAGACAGGTGAGACCTTACCGATGATGACTTCACCGCGTGATTTCTCATAAGCTTTGATATACGTATAGAGTGCACGTGGTGCGAGGATATCATCACTATCGAGGAAGGTAACGTAGTCACCTGTTGCGACTTCAAGACCACGTCGACGTGCTGCGTAAGTTCCTTGATGCGCCTGTTCCACGATCGTACATGTCGGATAGAGAGAACGGAGCTCATCGATGTATGTGCTTGGTCCGTCAAAGACGACGACGATTTCCACCGGGATCGACACCTTCTGGTCGAGAACGGATTGAATGGCTGCCTTCGTTTGTGATTCAGTTTGATAGACAGGAATGATGACACTAATTGAGTTCATGTTGATTCTCCTTTTTGATGAAAGAATCCGTCAAAAACGGATTCACGAAAATAGTTCCTGTTGAATAGGATATCACAAAACGAAAAAAAGGCACGACTCTCTTAAAATTCACTTCGTTGCCGGTAATGTGTCGGTGTCTCGCCAGTCGTCTGTTTGAAGGCTTGACTGAAATGACTTTGGCTTGAGAAGTGCAACTTATTTGAGATCGTCAGCAACGAGTCGTCGGACGAGCGCAGGAGACGCTTCGCTTCCCGAATGCGTTCCCGGATGACATACCGGGCGAGTGGCAGACCGGTCTCATCCTTAAACAGAACGGACAAGTAATTGGACGAGACATGAATGGCTTGGCTGATTGATGAGACGGACAACGGTTCATACAGGTGTTGCTGAATATAGCGAATCGCAGCGAGTACATGAGGCGAGTGCCGCAGCGCTTGGAGTTCCTTGACGGCTTCTGCGAACGAAACTGTAATCCGGACATGACGATTCCGGAGTTCGGCAATGCTCGTCGCGGCTTCGATCGTCTCAATCATCCGGTCGCTTAGAGAGAACGCTTCGTCCGGTTCTAGTCCTCCGCGAATCGCAGCGCGTGCGCTCAATAGGACGGTTCCGAGCAACAGGTTCTTTTCAGCGCGTAACGGTTGATGCCGTGCGAGTGTGCCGAATTCACCATAGGCAGGTAACGAATAAGTCGTTGCGAGTCGCTCGCTTTGACCCGTCGCGATCCAGTCAATGATTTGTTGCTCCCGTTGCCATGCTTTTCGGTACGCGGTCACCCCTGTATGGGACGGTGCATCCGCAACGAGTGGGATTTCAGCTTCCTGAATATCAGACAGTTGTTCGATTTCTCGCTTCGGCAATGGTTCCCCGTGCAACAAGCGATACATCAGGTGAGCACAGTCAATCAATCGGTTCTCCGTCGTACGCGGCAAGACTTTATAAAACTGATGATAGGCTTCATCTTGGATATGCGCCCGAAAGAGAGCAGATTGTAATAAAACAGGACCAATTCGATACATACCTTGTTCCGGAACGTCCAAAAAGAGGTAGGCTGTACCATCTTTCAGGGTATAGAGTAAAGGAGTCTTTTTAAGGACGGGCCATTCATTCTCAATCGGCAGGGTTCCCGGATGAGGTGGAGCTTCTGGACGTAGTGCAAGCGGAGTACCATTACGATCTCGGTACGTGACGAAAAAACCGGTCATTCCGTAAAGGTGCTCTGCGATTTGCGTCAAGTCGGATGTCGACAAGCGATTCATGACACGACTCCTTTCGAAATAAAGTGGATTGCTTCTAGTGTATGTCCTCTTTCGCGGATAGTCGAGAACGAACCAAGAAAAAACGAAGCCTTCCGAAAAAGGCTTCACTATCAAGTCGATCGGATGGAACTGAGGAGTCTTTTGAATCTGAATCGTGTCGTTCAACATCCAGTAACGTGTTAGTTGCTTCTTTAGGCAAAAATGATTGTTTTGGACAGATGATTTCTGCAATGAGTTCATTCGTCAAAGCGAAAATCGTTTTTACGGTGTCAGAGGTTTCTTTCATTCGTTGGATCAGTGCCTAAACGTCACTGGTCAGTTTTCATGTCTACTTGGAATATTGGAATATAGTATAACTAAATATGAAAGAATTATGTAGAGATTTTCATCATTTGAGAAATGAATCAACGCGGGGTTCATGATAAAATGAAAAGGGTGTCACAGAGTGGCTAGGGAGGAACAGAAATGAATATTGCTTTTTTCTTATTACCTAAAGATGAGGTGAAATATTTAGATCCTGAGTCAACGGTCAGACAAGCACTAGAAAAGATGAAACATCATCGTTTTACGTCGGTCCCACTCGTTGACAGTAAAGGGAAATACGCAGGAACGCTGACAGAAGGCGATATCTTGTGGGCACTCGAAGCAAATCTCGAGCATGCTGATTACGACCACGTTTTACAGACACGATTAACTGATATTAAACAACGTGTCCGTTATAAACCAGTTTCAATTACAGCGCAGATGGAAGAGATGATTGAAGTCATTACGGATCAAAACTTCGTGCCCGTCATTGATGATGGCAAACATTTTATCGGCATCATTCGACGGCGTGATATCATCGATTATTTTGCTAAAAAAGTAGCGCGGGAGAACGTCAGTTATTAAAAATGAATAAAACTAGTAAAAAAAGCACTGATTTTCACAGAAATGTGGGAAGAAGTGCTTTTTATTGACCCAAAACGACTTCACGAAATGGGAGGAGGCGACGATATAGAAGCATAATGACAATTTAGGGAGGACGATGTGTTGCGACGTTTATCACCAGTCTTCATCGTAGAAGCTTTTCGAAGACGCTCCTACTATAAAACGTTCTCATGGATGATTGCGATCATCGGTCTGGTAGCGTTGATCGTCGCGTGTCAGCATTTGACGAAAACGTTAGATGAAGGGTATCGCTTCAAGGCATCGGGGAAAACGATTGCCGAAGTGACACCTTTTAATCATGCCGAACAGGAAGTGACGCGCTACTATCTATCGTCTTTGAATGACGATGCCGATTTGACGCAAGCTTCAGAGCGGGCGAATCGATCGCTTGAACAATTGACGGACCGGCTTCCGGATATGAAAGCGACCGAGTCGACACGCGAAGAAGTCCTGACAGAAATCAAAAAACTACAACGCCAAGGATACGAATCGAATCATCGTTTTTTCACGACGATGACGAACTTCAAAAGTGAAATCATATTCAATCAGCTCGTGCTGAGTAAAGAAACAGGGTCTTATTATAATGTGTTCTCCAATCTGATTTTAATGGAAGAACAACTGGGTAAATCCGCTGAAATCTTGAAGAATGCTCGACAAAAAGAAGAACCTAGTTCCATTGATCAGCTACGGATTCAACAGATGCGGATTGATTTACCTTTGCGACAAGACTCGCTCATCAAATCCTTGTATGACGTGATTTCGCTTCAAAATGACGCAGGACGTCAGGATATCGCAATCATGCGGGAACAGATGGATGCCTACACACAAACGCTCGATGATCTATTACGTGCTCCGAAAGATTCGACGTACGTTGCGTTAGCGAATCAAGCCGAACAATATGAATCCAGTATGTATCGTCTATACGATCAAGAACTTAAGCAAGTCGCGCAAGAAATGCAAGATCGAGGTAATCAAATCATTCGTAATGCCTGGCTTCTGTTTGGCGCAACCGGTGTCTTGATTCTTGGGTTGTTGATGTTGACCTTATCGTTATTACGCGCGTTTCGCCAAGATCTTTCTTTATTGAAGGGAGAAGCGAATACCTTCGCGGAAGACCGCCGACAATCCGGTTATGACGTACCGGCGCGAAATGATTTCCAGCCCGTCGTCCAAGCTTTTCGGACGATGACAGCCATCATCGCCGGGTTGCTCGATTACAATGACGCGAAGACGAAAGAAATCAAACAGAAAAAAGCGGAAATCGAATCGCTCTTTTCGCAGAATACCGACCCGATCCTTGCGATGTCATCGGATTACACGATCGTGAACGGAAATGAACGTTTTCGACAATTAACGAACGCGACAGCGGGGTGGACGATTGAAGAACTGATTCATCCGGCTGATTTGAATCGGATGCGCCGAGCATTGAGACGATCGCTGGAAGGGCAGAGTCAGACGATTCGTTGTAAGATGCTCTTTGATGAAAAGATTTTGAACATGTTCGTCAATATCATCCATGTCGCCAATAAAGAGGACGATACAGGTGTTGCCCTCTACTTATCCTGTCATGATGAGACGGATCAGTTCCGACGGGAAGAACGGATCACACAACTAGCACTCTTCGATATGTTGACGGGCTTGTTGAACCGGAATGGTTTCGAGCAAAAGATGGCAGATGCCCTAAAAGCACCTCAACCGGGAGAACTCGTCACCATCAGCGTCCGGCAATTCCGACGAATCAATGACATCTACGGACATGGGGCGGGAGATCAGATTCTAAAAGATCTCGCAAATCGCCTCAAGCATCATTTCATCGGAACCGGACAAGCGGCGCGGATTGGTGGAGATGAATTCGCCGTGCTGGTCGCACAACAGGATATCGTCGATTACCAGAAGTTAAAGCAGGTCATCGAACATGTCTATGAGATCAACGGAGAATACGTCAATGTCAGCATCAGTATGAGCATGGTCCGCTACCCGGATGATGCGGTGGCCGTCACCTCCTTATTATCCTCAGTCGACATCGCGATGCAGCATGCGAAACAACAAACAGAGGGTGGACCGGTCTGGTTCGAGTCCTGGATGAGTGCGGAGTATCTTGAATCGGTCGCCCTCGAAGCGGAATTACGAGAAGCGATCGAGAAGAACGAGCTACAATTGTTCTATCAACCACAGATTAATCTCGCGACAGGTCAGGTCGATGGCTGTGAAGCACTCTTGCGCTGGTTCCATCCTGAACGGGGAATGATTAGTCCGGCAATCTTCATTCCGATTGCTGAACGATCGATGTTGATTGAAGAAATCGGGATGTGGGTCGTTGCCGAGACGGTCCGACAAGTCGAAGAGTGGAAGGATACGGAACTCGGAGTACTACGTGTCTCGGCGAACTTATCCGTCAAAGAACTCGTCTCCGGTCGAATCGTCGATTATCTGACCGATGTCCGAGAGATTCATCCAGGGATTGAACAACGGATGGAACTTGAAATTACGGAATCGTTTGGTGTCTTTTCAGACACACGCGTGTTTGATGCCTTACAGACGTTGCACCAGATGGGATATCGTCTTGCGATTGACGACTTTGGTACTGGTTATTCTTCCTTGTCGTACTTAAGTCGATTACCGATCCAACGGCTGAAAATTGATCGTTCGTTCATCAGTGGTCCGGATGCCTGTTCAAACGCACCGCTCATCGAGACGATCATCAAGCTTGCTCATACGTTGAAGTATGACGTCGTCGCTGAAGGAATCGAGGAACTTGAACAAGCGGATCATTTACGAGTGCTTGACTGTGAGTATGCGCAAGGATTCTATTATTCAAGACCGATTCCAGCCGACGAGTTTCGGGTCTGGTACGGGAAGTACCATGAAAAGCTTCTATCTGAGTGAAATGAGTCCTGACGTCGTTTTACGAACGTTTTTGTCATCCTTGCTTTCCACGGGCGGGAGGTAAGCCGCGGCACCACGCACTTCATACGGTGTGCCGGGTCTTACCTAACCCTGACGAAAGCGGAAGTCATACTTTCTTTTCCTGTAGGAGTCAAGGATGAACAAATACAAATACGTTCTATAATCATGTAGCAAAAAAGAAGAGGCGTTTTCCAGATGATATTCTGGAAAATGCCTCTTCTTTTATTGATGTTGCTCGAGATGTTCTGACTTTTAGTCAGTACGACCTTGCACGCGAAGAATTAAACGCGATCGAGCACGAGATCGTCTGCTTGTTCAAGATACGCTTTGACCGGTGCGACTGCTGCCTCGACCGTACCTGGAGCGAACGGAGACTTCAATCCAGCACGTTCGACGAGCGTAAGGAAGCTTTCCGATCCACCGGCACGACAGAGATCGAGATACGACTTCCAAGCCGCTTCCCGGTCTTGTTCCATCCAAGCATAGAACTGGAAGGCACAGACTTGAGCGAGCGTGTAATCGATATAGTAGAACGGACTGCCGAAGACGTGTCCCTGCTGATGCCACCATGCGCCAGAGTCGAGATAATCATTCGCTTCGTAATCACGATGCGGCAGGTATTTCTTTTCAATCGTCCGCCATGCTTCGCGACGCTCAGCTGGTGTCAATTCCGGTTGATTGTAGATGACGTGTTGGAACTCGTCAATCGCAACGCCGTACGGAAGGAATGTGACGCTTCCTGCGAGGTGATTGAACTTGTATTTCGCTGTCTCTTCACCGAAGAACTCTTCCATCCACGGATAAGCGAAGAATTCCATCGACATCGAGTGAATCTCACACGCTTCATACGTTGGGAAAGCACTCTCTGGAGCTGTCAGGTGACGGCTCTCATAAACCTGGAACGCATGACCGACTTCGTGAGTCAGGACATCGATGTCGCCTGCCGTTCCATTGAAGTTCGAGAAGATGAATGGGAGTTTTTCGTCTGCGATGTAGGTACAATACCCACCGCCGGCTTTCCCAGGCTTCGCCGTCAAATCGAGTGCTTCCCGGTCGAGCATGTAGTTGAAGAACTCGTTCGTCTCCGGTGACATCTCTGCGTACATCTTTTTGCCACCTTCAATGATGAACGACTCTTCGCCTTTAGGTGTCGCATTACCAGACTTGAAGGCAAATCCTTCATCGTAGTAGTACAAGTGATCGACACCGATGCGTCGTTGCTGGCGTTCTTTAAGTTGTGTCGCGAGCGGAACGATCGTCTCACGGATTTGTTCGCGGTACTGTTCGACCATCGATTGGTTATAATCGACGCGGAGCATCCGTGCGTATCCGAGCTCGACGAACGATGGAAAACCAAGTGTCTTCGCGATGTCTGTCCGGATGCGAACGAGTTTGTCGTAGATCGTATCGATTGCTTCACCATGCTCGTTTAAGTAGCCATAGCGTGCTTCAGAAGCTGCTTTACGGACATCACGATCAGGTGATTGAAGATAGGGACCGAACTGCGACAAGTTCAACGTCTTGCCATCGAACTCGATTTGAGCAGAAGACATCAGTTTCGTATATTCACTCGAGAGACGGTTCTCTTCTTGGAGTTTCGGAATGATCTCTTCCGAGAACGTCTTCAGGCTCGCTTCCGCAATCAGGAATAACTGTTTGCCTTGCGTCTGTTCGAGTTCGCTGCGGAGTGGATGCGTCGTCAACGCTTGATAATAGCTTGAGACATATCCTTGATAGATCGCACTCGCTTCATCAAAGAATCCTTGTTCCGTTTCGTAGAACGTATCGCGTGTATCGATCGTGTGACGGATCTCGACGAGCTGGCTTGCCGTTTCAAATTGATTTCTGAGGGTATTAATCTCAGTGATGGCTGCGTTTGCTTCATCTACCTGTTTGGCTTCCGTCAGTCGAGCGATCGCTTGATTCATGGATGTTTCAAGCAAGGCAAGGTCAGGACGGACATATGTAATTTCTGAAAATGGTAACATGTAAGCGCCTCCTTATGATTTCTAACTATTATCACACAAAAATACTTGCAAAACCAGAGGGACAAACGTATGCTTTTTGTGAGAACGTGAGCGAGCTGTCTGACAGCTTACTCCTATAAAAAATCGAAACTTCCATTCGGAAGAAAAACGATCGAGAAAGTAGAGGGATAGTATCATGGGATTCTTAAAAAAATTGTTTGGTGGTAACGACGCAGGAAACGCGAAAATCGCTTCTGCACTTACAGGTAAAATCGTCAACATCGAGAACGTACCCGATCAAGTTTTCTCTCAAAAAATGATGGGCGACGGTGTCGCGATCGAGCCGACAGAAGGTAAAGTTGTTTCGCCGATCAACGCAACGGTTGAAACGATCTTCCCAACAAAACACGCAATCGGTCTAAAAGGTGAAGATGGTCTTGAACTGTTGATCCACGTTGGTCTTGATACAGTTAACCTTAAAGGTGAAGGCTTCACGGCTCACGTCCAGTCAGGTGACAAAGTCAAAGCAGGAGACGTCCTCGTCGAGTTCGACCTTGACTACATCCGTGCGAACGCACCATCGACGATCACACCGATCATCGTGACGAACCACGATCAATTCACGCTTTCAGCTGTACCAGCTGAAGGAACTTCTGTTGTCGCAGGCGACACAGAGCTCTTCAAAGCAACACATAAATAAGATACGATACGCCTCCATTCCTTGCGGATGGGGGCTTTTTTTGTCGTCTCCTCCCGTGTCTTACCGTTTTGTAAGAGAAGTGAAAGCAAAGTCCATTTTGAGAAAAGCAGGGAAGGACTAGACTGAGTGTAACGAATCAAACACAGGAGGCAATACAGATGAAAGCAATCTTACAAGCAGAACAGATTTCAAAAACGTATCAAACGAAAACAGCGCGCCACGAAGCACTGCGTCCGACGACGCTCCGTGTCCACGAAGGAGAGTTCGTCAGTATCATGGGGCCATCCGGTGCCGGGAAATCGACATTACTCAATCTGCTGTCGACGATCGATCAGCCGACGGACGGCTCGATTTTAATCAACGGAGCAGACGTGACAGCGATGAAGGAAAAACAATTAGCCCGTTTCCGTCGGGAGCAACTCGGCTTCATCTTCCAGGACTTCAATCTCCTCGATACGATGACGGTTCGAGAAAACATCGCCTTACCGCTATCACTCGCGAACGTCGATAAAAAGATGATTTTAGAACGTGTCGATCGTGTGGCGCGTCAACTTGGTATCCACGACTTACTCGATAAACGTCCCGTCGAACTATCAGGTGGACAAAAACAACGGACGGCTGCCGCTCGCGCCATCATTCATGATCCGTCGCTCATTTTAGCCGACGAGCCGACCGGTGCGCTTGACTCGAAGTCGGCAACAGGATTGCTCGAAGCGATGCAAGCGCTCAACGACGAAGGCGCAACGATCTTGATGGTGACGCATGACCCGATGACAGCGTCTTATGCGGAACGGATTCTGTTCGTCAAGGATGGAGAGCTGTTCAAGGAAGTCCATCGCTTCGGTTCACAGAAGGAATTCTTCGAGCAGATCATGGAAGTCCAACGCGAACTCGGAGGTGCCGTCCGTGAGCTTGTCTAAACTGGCGTTTCAAAATTTGAAGAACATCCGTCAAAACGTGATGTACCTCGGTGCCGTCACGTTTGCGATTCTTATTTATTACACGTTCCTCGCGATTCGATCGAATGAAGCGATGCTTCAGGCGAACGAATTGTACGGGAAACTGGGAACGGTCTTTACGGGAGCAAGTGTCATTCTAGCGCTTTTCTCTGCCATCTTCATCTGGTATTCAAGTGACTTCTTCTTACGCCGCCGTAAGAAGGAAATCGGACTTTATGCATTGCTTGGTCTAGAGCGTGGGCAAATCGCCCGACTGATCTTCCTTGAGACGATGGGGTACGGAGTGATTGGTCTGATCCTCGGGATTGCGATCGGTACCGTCGCTTCGAAGTACTTCGTGCAATTGCTGGCTTCCGTCATGGCGATGCAAGTCGATGCGACCTTTACGATCAGCGGAGCTTCCGTCATGCAGACGATTGGTGTCTTTCTGTTGATTTTTCTGATCATCGCCTTACGTTCGGCACGAACGATTTATCGTTTTACATTGATTGAACTGTTCAAGGCAGAACAACAAGCGGAATCCTTACCAAAAGTCCATCCGATTCTGGCCGTTCTTTCGGTCGTCTTGATCGGTGTCGGTTACTATTTAACGGGACAACCATTGATGGATCACTTTACGATCGTCGCACCGCTCTTGGTGCTCTGCGTCATTCTCGGGACGTTCGGAACGATGAGTTACTTCACGATCTTCTTATTGCGCGTCTTAAGTAATCAAGCGCGGCACTTTAAAGGGACGAATTTAATTCTGAACGGGCAATTGTTGTCACGGATCAAATCGAATGCCGTCATGCTATCGACGATTACTGTCATCACTGCGGTGACATTGACGACGGTCGGTACAGCGACATCGATCTATTACTTCATCGATCAGACGGTCGAGGAGCAAGTCCCGTACAGTCTGTCGATTGCCAGTAAACAAGCGGAAGCGGAAAAGCTGATTGCGAAGTCTGACCAAAAGATCGACAGCCGGACGATGGTCAACGTCAAGAACGTCGACCATGAGATGACCGATCTGCCGAACCCTCTGACGTTTACACGTTACTACGCGACGTATGCATATGAAGACCAACCGGGACAATTCAGCTACGTCAACTATTCGGACTACGTCAAGCTCGCGAAAGCGAACGGGAAAACGGTCATCAAAGAACCGAAACAAGGCGAAGCGATCGTCCTTGAGACGTTCAAAGGAAACGATTTGTTGAAGATGAAAGTCAAATCGCCGGTCGGTGTTAAAATCAAGGACGTTCATGATTCCTTTCGTATCACCGCTGCGACGAATCTACCAATCGCTCAACTTTATGAGAAACAGCGGCTCGCCTTCGTCGTAAACGATGATGCGTTCGCGAAGATGCCGGAAAAAGGCTTCACGCTGACGAATTATCAGTTCTCAGATGAACGTCATGACGATGGATTGATGAAACAGTTGACACAACTATATGGAAAACAAGCGGACACGGAGATGGCGGCTTATTATCCTGTCTACGCGATGACAACGGCAACGACGGGCTTACTCGCGTTTGCTGCCGGCTTCCTCGGTCTCGTCTTCTTACTTGCGACAGGTTCGATCATCTACTTCAAGATGCTCGCGGAAGCAGAAGAATCGAAACAACGGTTTGCCATCATCCAGAAGATCGGTGTCGATGAGAAGGAACAGACAGGCATCATCCGTCGCCTTGTCGGATTCGTCTTCTCCTTACCGTACGTGCTCGGACTCGTTCATAGTTTAGTTGCGATGCAGGTCTTGCAGAAACTGTTGAACTACAACATCGTTCGACCGACATTACTTGCGATTGTTTGTTATACGATCGTCTATCTGATCTACTATATCGTCACGGTTCGTGCGTACCGCCGCATCGTCACGTGATGAACTAAATAGGGGTACACAGAACTGGAAACGGAATAATCGTTTCCAGTCCTTTTTGAGTTCGTTATGATAAAGGGAGAAGGAGTTGACATGAACGATGCATACGATTTTATTAGTCGAAGATGATATGAAGATTGCCACATTATTGAAAGAACTACTCGAACGCTATGATTTTAGAGTCGTCGTTGAAGATGGACGAGGGGATGTCGTCGCGGTCTATGAAGAGACGAATCCGGACGTCATTCTATTAGATGTCAATTTGCCGAAGTTTGACGGTTTTTATTGGTGTCGGCAATTGCGGATGAAGACACGGGCGCCGATCCTCTTCATCTCGGCACGGGTCGGGGAGATGGATCAAGTCATGGCGCTCGAATACGGAGCGGATGATTACATCGTCAAACCATTCCAAGGAGCGGTCGTCATCGCGAAGATTAAAAGTCAGATTCGCCGAGCATATGGCACGCTGTCGAACGAAACGGATGAGCGGACAGTGACAAAAGAAGGTGTCACGCTGTACTTAGATCGTTATATCGTCGAGTACGGGGAACAGTCGATCGAGCTATCGAAAAAAGAGGGGTTGATCCTTGAGATGCTGCTGACGGCAAGTCCCCGGATCGTCAGTCGGGGCGATCTGCTCGAACGGATTTGGGATGACGAAGCGTTCGTCGATGAGAATACGTTGAACGTCAATATCACGCGTGTCCGCAAACGACTTGCCGAGATTGGTGTCGCCGGACTTGAGACGGTGCGAGGCGTCGGTTATAAACTGGTTCTTGAACCATGAAGCTCTTTTTACGGCACGCGATACCAGGCATCATATTCTTTACTGGACAAATGCTGATTTTATATGCCGTCTTATGGCTCTATGATTTGTATCGCCCAGCAGCCTTCTTTTATATCGTACTTTTGAACAGTATCGGTCTTCTGATCTATCTCAGTTATCGTTTCTTCAGCATGCTTCCGTTGCTACGACGGATGCAACAGCCGGTTCAATCGGTCGCAGAACCGATTCGCAGTGATAGTGAAGAACCGATTTCCGTTGCCGTCGAACAATTTTTAGAGCGGCAACAGACATTGTTTCGAAACAGTCTGTTTGCTGAGCGACGAAAAGAAAAGGAACGGCATCGGTATGTCGATCAATGGATTCACCAGATGAAGACACCGTTATCCGTCATCGAGTTGATCCTTGAGCACCCAGGAGAACACTATCAAGCGGATTTACGTCAAGAGGTCGATCGATTGCGCAGTGGACTCGACCAGATGCTCTATTCGTCACGTTTAGAAGCAATCGAGACAGATTTGAAGGCGGAACGATTGGCACTGAAGCCGCTCGTCACGAGCATCATCAATCAAGAGAAACGATTATTCGTTAAAAATCAGGTCTTTCCGAAACTCGATATCGCTGAAGACGTGTACGTCTACACGGATGCGAAGTGGTTTCGTTTCCTCGTCCTACAGCTCGTGACGAACGCCATCAAGTACACGACGGGACATGGTCGTGAAGTCGTTCTGACGGCAGAAGTGACAAAGGGGCAAGTCGTCCTTTCGGTTCAAGATGATGGCGTCGGGATTCCAAAACGAGACGTCCCACGTGTCTTTAATGCGTTCTTCACTGGCGAAAACGGACGACGTTACGGAGAATCGACCGGGATGGGGTTGTATTTCGTCCAGCAAGTCTGCTTGAAGCTCGGGCATGAGATTGAACTCGAGAGTGAAGAAGGGGTCGGTACGACATGCCGGATTCGATTAGTAGGAGGTCGCGCACATGATTGAGGTCAAACAATTAGGGAAAGTCTATCCCGGAAAGGTGACGGAACAACCGCTGACGGATGTGAATTTCCGAGTCGAAGAAGGTGAGATGGTCGCGGTCATGGGACCGTCCGGTAGTGGGAAATCGACGCTGATTAACTTGCTTGCGACTCTCGACGAACCGAGTTGGGGATCAATTCTGATTGACGGCGTCGACACAGCGACGTTCAAACGAAAAGAGATGACACGTTTCCGACGCGAGACGCTCGGCATCATCTTTCAGGAATTCAATTTACTCGATTCGTTGACGCTCGGTGAGAACATGCTCGTCCCGTTGATGCTGTCAGGGAAAAAAACAAAGCTCGCGCGGGAAGAGATGGAAGAGTTGGCGCGTCGTCTACAAATTGATGATCTGCTTGATAAACAGGTCGATGAGGTCAGTGGTGGACAACGGCAACGGACGGCGATCGGTCGCGCCCTGATCCATACACCACGTCTGATGCTTGCGGATGAACCGACGGGAGCACTCGATTTCCAAGCGACGAAACACGTCATGGATGTCCTAGCCGAGTTGAACGCGACGGGGATGACGATGGTCATCGTGACACACGATCCACAAGTCGCGTCGTATTGTAATCATGTCTTGTTCCTAAAAGACGGTAGTATTCAAACGGAGTTGTTCCGCGATGAACCACGCCGTGTCTTTTTCCAACGGGTCATCGAATCGCTATCGTTGTTAGGAGGGGATGAGCATCAATTATCTGCAATACGCCCTACGTAACATCCGGCGCTATCAGCGCTTGTATTACGGCTATGCCTTGACAATCATCATCGCGATGACGATCGTGACAAGTTATTGGAACTTGTTGACGAATGGATCATTCCAAAACGTCGCTAAAATCCTCAGTCAATTGAACCAAGTCATCGAGATGACGATCTTCTTCGTCTTCATCGCAGAGCTGATCATCCTATTTTTCAGTGTACTGTTCATCTATTCGACGACCTATACGATGCTTGAGCACCGCAAGAACGATTTACGGACGATGCGGACGCTCGGCAGTGGTCTGTCGCATTTTTTAAAGTATTTTTTAATTGAAGTCTTGATCGTTGGTGGTTTAGCCATCACTGCGGGAATGATTTTAGGTAATGTCTTGACGAAGATGCTGTTGCTGTCCGTTGTCAAAGTCATGTTCTTACCAGCAATCGAATTCGAACTATCCTTTTATGCGATTCTTGCGTTGATTGGTGGTGCCTTCCTTGTGTTGCTGACGGCAACGGTCCTTGCGATCTACCGATTTCGTCCCGATCGACCGACACGTTCCCGTTCGCTATTTCGAAAACGAGCCTGGATTCTGACGCAAATCGGAGCGTTACTCCTGTTGATCTATGGTTATGCCTTAGCCTTTGTTCGGACGGAAGGATTTTATATATTTTTCCCACTTGTCATCTTCATCGGATCGTTTTTCATTTGTCGATATGTCTTACCGTGGTTAACCAAGTTATATCGACCACGTCGCTTGTCACTGCGGAAACTGATCGTCTCGGAAATCGCCAATCAATTGCGAACGAATAGTACGCTCATTGCCCTCGGAACGATTCTAACATCGTGTGCGCTAACAGCAGTCGGACTCGTTTTCTTGTTTCAATTGATTGGACTCGACTTATCATCACAGAACCAATTCGGGCTCGTCTATTACGAAGAGTCCGCTCAACCGACGAAACGATTAAAGGATATCAAGCAGACGATGACGGAGGCATTCCCGGATCGCTATCAGCAGGATATCCAAGTGAAGGCAGAAGGAACACGCGTCCTCTTACCGATCTCGTCGTACAACAAGATGATGCGGCAACTGGATCTTAAGGAGCGGACAGCAACGGGACGTCAAAGTTTCTTTGTACCAGCACGTCCGGTACAACTCGAAGAGAATACACCGACGATGAAAAAAGAGAAACAGGCGATGGAGAAAGAAGACTTTGAATTACTTCCCGCTGCTTCTCACGATTTAATATTTGGTTACAATTATCAAATCGAGACGATCTTCGTCGTCAGTGATGCCGTCTTTCAGACACTCAAGCAACCCGTCCGGCAAATCGTCGTCTTCGATACGCCAGCCTACCATGATTACGGAACGAAGGACTGGAAACAGTGGATGAAAATCGTCCGCAACATCCAGTCGGCAGCAAAGCTCGATGAGAAGCAACCGGTGCCCTATCAATTGATCAATGAGACGGAAGATGAGATGGACGGGATCCGAATCGTGCGACTCGTCACGTTCGTCGTCATTCTCCTGACGATCTGGTTATTCGTCATCAATGCCAGTTTTTTGCATGTGTGGATGCAGATGACGGCGGAACAGGAACAAAAGCGGATGAAGACGTTGTTTGCGCTAGGATTCGGTTCCAGGAACATCCGCTGCTACTTACTCATGAAGTATGGCGCTGTTCTGCTCATTCCGTATCTGATTTCTGTCTTTCATGCCTTTTTATTGTTCCAAGTCGTCGTCACACAAGCCGGACTACAGACGGGATCATTTCTTAACTTAGCTGTCTTTTGGATCAGTATCGTCACGGTCGGGTACTTCTTAAGTGTCCTACCGATTTGGTTGCGTTACCCACGGCATCTGTTTCGGAATTCATCCGAAAGTTCGATGTATCCGACACCGGATTCAAGGGTATGATGATACCATAGGAATAAGGGAGGGAATCGTATGCTAGACCATTCACCATATCGGGGTTACGGTGACCGGATTCGTATTTTACGGGAGCGTGCCGGGATTACGATCGAACAGTTGGCTGAACGACTCGGCGTCGCACCATACTTCATCCGCCGGACGGAGCTCAGCGAAGTCTATCCAACCAAACCCTACATCGAAGCATTGGCGGACGTCTTGAACATCGACGCTAGTTATTTGGCACGGCATATCTGGACAGGGGAGTCATTGAAGTTCATCATGCAACAGAACACACCGCTTGAAGAGATGAAGCTTGCTTATGAACAGACGCTCGGACAAGACGGGACGTGGGTCGAAGAACAGCTCGAAGAGCGAATGCGCCTGTTTGATTTAATGTATGATGAGGACGTCAAACGGATCGAGCAGACGATGAGTGCGACCGAGCAACGGATCTTCCATGAGCTCGTCGAAGCCGTGATGGAAGCAGGGGAATTGCAACGCGATCAAGCGGAAGAGACGTATGAGTTGTTCGAGGATAAATTACCATCGATGATGCAGCTCGATGAATACCTCGATCGTATGACGGACGGTGTCTCTTTATCGAGTTCAACCTATTATGCGGATTACAGCGACCGGAAAAGTCGTTCCCGCTATCATCGCAAATAAAAAAAGTCGCTGTCTTCTGATTGACGTTCAGAAGACAGCGACTTTTTATTAACGTTGTGGCATCGGGCGTGGACGACGCGTCTTTTGACGGATCCGACCGATGATGAAACCAATGATTGCATTTGCAATGACGAGTACCCAACCGACATAGCCGAAATTGAGAGTTAAGCTACCGAGCATCGCTTGCCATTTGAAAATCATCATCACATCACCACGTAAGACGAATCGCGCGATACAGACAAGTAAGACAGTCAGTCCGGCGATGAAGACACCGACCCAGCTTCCGTATAAACGAGAAGAGTGGCGGCGCACCGCAACGAAGGACCAGCAAAAGAGGCTAGAGACGAACGCCATGCCTCCATAGGCAAGTACGAGTTCCCATGTCGCACTCGCTTGCGGGAATTTCGTGAACATGACAAGTGACGAGACCATGGCAGCAGCTGTGAAAAGGATCGCTGCCCAAAAACGAGACCGCATAACGTAGTTCCTCCTAAAGGCTTTTTCTCACCTAACGATAGCGGAAACGATTCGTCTTGTAAACTGTTACCGGCGACCGCTTAAAATCCGGCGCAACTGTTTGAGTGGATTCGATCCATAGAACAGAACACCACCCCGGTAGAATTTCGTTCCGACGAACAAGGCAAGCGAGATGCTGATCAGCATCAAGATGAGCGAAATCGACACTTGCCATAGCGGTACATCGGTCAACATGACGCGCAGGAACATGACCATCGGTGTAAAGAACGGAACGAATGACAGGACGACGACAGCTTGGTTCGTCGGTGCATTCAGACTAAACATCGAAATCATGAAGGCAGCGACGATCAACAAGATGACCGGTAACGTCACTTGCTGCGCATCCTCGACCCGACTGACGAGCGAACCGAGTGCCGCGAGGAGCGTCGCGTACAGGAAGTATCCGAGCAGGAAGAAGACGAACAGATAAATGATCGTCCGAGCACTCAAGGAATCGAGTGATAACTGATCGAATAAACTACTGTTTTGAGCACTGTAGTAGCCGACACCGACGAGGATCGATAATTGTACGAGACTGACCGTAGCGATCGAGAGGATCTTCGCTAGCATATGTTGAATCGGACTCGCTGCTGAAATCAGCAATTCCATGACGCGGGATGACTTTTCGTTCGCGATTTCCGTGACGATCATCCCACCGTAAATCGCAATCGTGAAGTACATCAAGAACAGCAACACATAGACGAGCGCCGAGGCAGCAAAGAGTTCATCCTCACTTTTCCCACCTGTCGACGTCAACTCCTGTTTGACAGGAACAGGTTCAGCGAGCGAAGCAAGGACGTTCGGATCGATTTCAGCATCCGTGATGACGGCTTGATCACGGACTTGTTTGACGACCGTTGCGACCTGTGTCTGTAATTCAGACTCAGGACTAGCACTGACGAGTGTCACGTCATATGAATCCTGAACGATTGCCACGGCATCGAATGTACCACGGTCGACTGCCTTTCGTGCTTGTGCGACCGTATAGTCCTTCGTCGTGATGTCTGAAGTGACACCAGCCTTCTTCAAGGCCGGACGAAGATCGGTCGACAATTCACTAACGAGAGCAACTTTCGGATCGTCACCCGAAAACCAGTCGAGAATCCGTTCGATATTACCGAAGCCGACGAGGAACAGGACCATCAGGACCGTCGAAATCAAAAAGCTTTTAGCACGTAATTTTTGTAGTAGATTGAAGCGATATAAAGTCAGGAATTTACGGTTCATAACGTTTGCCGACCTCCTCGATGAAGATATCCTGTAGGGATAACTGATCCCAGACGAAACGATCGACATGGTGTCCTTGACTGACGATATGTTGGAGAAGTTGATCAGCCGCTTCTTTTGAAGAGACTTGGACGATATGCCCATTGTTGTCTGACTCGACTTGTAGGACACCTGGCAAGCTATCCCACAGGAGTGGTGGAGCATCTGTCGTCAAGAGGACACGTGTTTTTCCGTATCCCGCCTTGATGTCAGGGAGATAGCCAGCAACGACGGGTTTTCCGTGATCGAGGATCGCGACGTGTTCGCAGAGTTCTTCAACATGATCCATCCGGTGACTTGAGAAGACGATCGTCGTTCCGTCGACGGTTAACTTTTTGACAGCACGTTTTAATTGTTCGGCGTTGACCGGATCGAGTCCACTGAATGGTTCATCTAAAATCAGCAGTTCAGGTTTATGTAGGACGGCAGAGATCAACTGAATTTTTTGTTGATTTCCTTTTGAGAGTTGTTCGACGCGCATTTTTTCATACTGCGGAATT
This sequence comes from Exiguobacterium sp. E17S, assembly GCF_057772545.1. Taxonomy (NCBI): domain Bacteria; kingdom Bacillati; phylum Bacillota; class Bacilli; order Caryophanales; genus Exiguobacterium; species Exiguobacterium sp. E17S. The sequence goes on along the minus strand of NZ_JBYLRU010000001.1, from coordinate 1,586,080 downwards.
TGGAAATAGTCGAGCCATTCCGTCAAGGCTCGTTTCGCATCCTTCCGTTTCATATCCCGGAGTTCTGCGAGGAACAAAAGTTGTTCATCGACGCGGACTTTTGGATACAGCCCTCGTTCTTCCGGAAGGTATCCAATCTTTGAAGTCGGGATGCGCTCTCCGTTCCAGGTGATCGATCCTTCAGTCGGTTGCAGTAGACCGAGCAACATCCGGAACGTCGTCGTCTTTCCAGCACCGTTCGCCCCAAGCAAACCAAAGATTTGCCCGCGCGGCACCTCGATCGTCAGAGCATCTACGGCCGTAAAATCGCCGAAACGCTTCGTGATGTGTTTGATTTCTAACATATGAACCTCCTTTAAAGACGTCTGTTGCACGACAAGTGTACCATTGTTACCTAGTGTCCTACGGTCTAAATTGGATAAAGGTTCCAGAAAAAACGAGAAAAGGCTTATTAGTTTACTTTTTGTTCTTTGGTTACTATTATTGTGTTAATAGATACGACTGAAGGAGGAACGCATCATATGAAAACGCAAGGCATTCATCATATCTCAGCAATGGTCGGCGATCCACAAGAAAATCTCGATTTTTACGGAACCATTCTCGGACTAAGATTCGTCAAAAAAACGGTCAACTTCGATGATCCAGGAACATACCACTTCTATTTTGGAAATGAATCCGGGGCACCGGGAACGATCATCACGTTCTTTCCGTTTAAAGGCATGGCAAAAGGACAAGTCGGTGCCGGACAAGTCGGAACAACAGCTTACGCGATTCCGGTCGGGGCAGCAGATTTTTGGAAAGCGCGGCTGACAGAAAAAAACGTCTCGTTTGAAGAGACGGTTCGGTTCGGAGAGCAACAGATCGCCTTCGAAGATCCACATGGTCTCCAGATTGAACTCGTCGAACGCGAGGCAGGACCAGACAGTCGCTATGAAATCGACGGCATCACACGTGAGGTCGCCATCAAAGGGTTCGCGGGAGCGACGTTACTATCACGGGATCCATCAGACACAGCAAAATTACTGACAGACACATTCGGACTGACACTCAGCAAACGGACTGAAACCGTTGACCGGTATATCGCAGAAGGCGAGTTCGGGAATGTCGTTGACGTCGTTCATGGTCAAATGCCAATCGGTCGTCCGGGAACGGGAACGGTTCACCATATCGCGTGGCGGGCAACGGATCAAAAGGAACAACTCGACTGGATGAACGCCATCAACGCGTTCGGTTTGCTGACGACTGAAGTGAAGGACCGCAATTACTTCACATCGATCTATTTCCATGACCGCGGTCGGATCCTCCATGAAATTGCGACCGACAATCCAGGATTCGCAATCGATGAAGCGTTCGAGATGCTCGGAGAAGACTTGAAGTTGCCTGAACAACTCGAAGCACATCGCAGTGCAATCACAAATCATGTAACACCTATTACTGTACCGAAGGGGAGACTCGTATGATTCATTTATACCAAGCACCAAAAACAGCAGACGCACCTATCTTTTTATTCTTACATGGCACAGGCGGAACGGAACAAGATCTCGTCGGACTCGTCTCGTTGCTCGATTCGGAAGCAGGCTACTTGTCCGTCCGCGGGGAAGTCTCGGAAAACGGGATGCCACGATTCTTCAAACGACTCGCGGAAGGCGTCTTCGATGAAGAAGACCTCGCTTTACGGACAGCGCGTTTAATTCAGTTTTTACGTGATCAGGCAGCGGAGCGTGACTTCGCGCTCGATCGTCTGATTCCAGTCGGATACTCGAACGGGGCGAACATCGCGGCGAATATGTTGTTCGAAGAAGCTTTGTTCAAACAAGCGATTCTGTTGCACCCGATGGTACCGCGTCGTGGTGTGACGTTACCTGATTTATCGGATGTGCGCGTCTTCATTGGTGCCGGAAGCAATGATCCGATTTGTCCGGCTCAGGAAACGGAAGAGTTATCAGCACTCTTGAAACAAGCTGGTGCATCAGTCGACGTCACGTGGTCGAATTATGGTCACCAACTCGTCATGCCAACGATTGAAGCAGCAACGGATTGGCTGAAACAGTAAAAAAAGGGCTGTCCCATCTACTTCTTTCATAGAAGATGATGGGGCAGTCCTCTTTTTGTTTCAAGCAGGATGATCACTTTTTGGTCGAGAATAGACGATGAGCACACCACGCTCGACGAGCTGGAGGGCGAGCGTCTGTTTCACTTCTTCCGATGCTTTCGTCTTGGCAAGTTGTCTGTAGAGCAGGCGAAGTTCACGGCGCATCGTCTTGCGGATCAGCCACATGCTATCAATCGTCGTACACCAACCGGTCACGGTTTCGTGTCCGATGTAATACTGGGTCTGACGTTCAAGATAACGAATCCACCACTCGTCACGCGCCATTTTTAGTACGATACCCGTGAGACCAAGTACAAGGATGGCGAGGGGAATGCTTTCATATAAAGGAAGACGACTAATAACAGTACCAACATTCGTGACGAGGGCAAGCATCCCCCATCCTATGCATCCGATGACAAGCCAATATCCAAAGTTGAGAGTACTTCGATGTCGTAACGTCACTTTCGGCGTAAGCAATGAAGTGGCCATCAGAAACACCTCCTTGTTAAATAATCGAATTTTCTGACAATTTGTAGTTGTCCTTCTACTATAGTTACTTTTTCCCGAATCGTCTAGTCATTAGACATGGAAAATGTGTTTCTTTCTTGACGAAATTCGTGTACGCTAAATGTAGAAGTGAGCGGTTACATAAAGGGGGATATAAAGAAATGATGGATCAAGTGATTTGGATTGCTGTCGGTATCGTTGCCGTTGCAGTTTTCTCAGCATCGAGCGTCGCAGCGTACATGGGTGTCAAAAACCAAGAAGACTAATAATCGAAAGCGGCTCATCCCGGAAATCGGGATGAGCCGCTTTTTCGTTTAGTTATTTGCTGTCAAATCGGTTTTCAGCGCATAGGGTTTCAGCGCATCACTCCAGCGCAGGTAACCGCCACCGACGAGATGGAGTCCATCGTACGTCATCCGATTTTGCAGGTATCCCTGTTTATTCGTCAAGACAGGTCGTAGATCAACGAATGGAACATCCACCGATTGAGCAAGGTTTTGTAAATTCCGGTTCAACGCTTCGACGTCCCGATTGATTCGGACGGAGTCCGAATATTTCGGTGCGACAGGAACGGTTGACTGAATGACGACGTCGATGTTATTTTTTCGAAGTGTCGTCACAATCGTCGTCATGTTCTCAGTGATTTGCGGAATCGGTGTATAGTGACGAATATCATTGATACCGCCCATCAAGAAAACGCGTTTTGGTTTCATCTCAATGATCAAGTCGAGGCGAGTCAAAAAGCCTTCTGTCGTATCACCAGGAATCCCGAAATTCACGATCGTCGGGTCTTCCATCAAGATACGCCAATCGGCAAAATTCGTCATCGAGTCGCCTAACATGACAGCGTTCGCTGATTTTGGGTATTGATAAGTATGGAATAGACTATTCAGACGGACATAGTTCGGGTTCTTATCGTATTGGAAGGTCGTGACTGGAGTCGTACTCGTTGCAGGTAAGACGCTTTCGAATAGTTCGAGCGGTTTACGTCCCAGTAACAATGCAAGGAGAACGACGTTCAAGACGACAGATAGAATCAGGAGTGTCTTTTTCATAAACATTCGTTCCTTTCGAGGGAGTATAAGGGGTAGTGTAACATGAATCGGAATCCGTGGTTTGATAATATCAAAGGTTTTCTTGTCATTTTCGTCGTCATAGGTCACATGCTGACGGATTTACGGTTTGATTATGACGGAAAGTTGCTTGAGACGGTTTATCTGTTGATTTACTCGTTTCATATGCCATTATTCATTATTTTAAGCGGTTATTTCTTCCGCGAAAACAAGTATTTACGTGTCATCCAACTATTTGCCGTCTACTGTGTCTGGCAAATCTTAATTGGATCTTGGGCGACGCTTGGAGAAGGATTGCCGCTCTTTTCTGGTGAAAACATCGGTACGCATCTCCTACGTCCCTACTGGGCACTTTGGTATCTGTTCGTCATGGTCGTCTGGTATATCGTGACGCCGTATGTCGTTCACTTGCGTGGATATGTCTGGTTCGGTCTTGCCTTCGCCTTGCTGTATGGATTTGAACTCGAGAACACTGGATTCTTGGCACTTCGGAAGCTGATCATGTTCTATCCGTATTTCTTGCTCGGGAACTATCTATCGGAACACGAATTCATCCGCATCTTCGAGATGCCGAAGAACTTCAAGCGCCGGATGAACGTCCGCTTGATTGGTGGTGTGACGTTCGCAGCCGTCATGGGCTTCTTATTGTTCGAGGCGTGGCGTGACACACCGCAAGAGATCGTCGATTTCGCGAATGCCTTCAAGCATCGTTTCCCGTACGCTGAACAGTATGACAGTGACACGTGGATTGGTGTACTCAAGCATAGCGTCATCTATGTCTTGTCGATCGCGGCCTCGCTCGGTTTCATGATGTTGATCCCGATGCGTCGTCTTCCGCTCATCACACGAGCTGGGGAACTCAGCCTCTACGTCTATCTACTCCATGTCTTCTTCGTCATGGCGTGGCGTCAATATGTGACGGATGCATTCGTACCGCAACCGTGGCTCGCTTTACTGATCATGATTGGCGTCGCCTTGTTGATCGTTGGTATCATCATACACCCGCTCGTCGTCCGTGTCCTCCGTCCTTTGATTGAGATTGACATTCGTCCGATCGTCGAGAAACGGGAAGACCTTTTAAAATAAGGCGGAATGCATTACACTTTAAGATAGATGGATTACTAGACGAAGGGCGTGGAAGGTATGTCATATAATTTAAATAATGCGGACGGTGTCGTGAACGTCTCGCAACAAGTCATCGAGGTCATCGCAGGGGTAGCCGTTCAAGAAACGGAAGGCATCGCCTTTACAGCAGATGATTCGAAACTGCAGGAAAAACAGATGGTCAAACTCGTAAAAGTCGAAGATGTCGGTGGCGACATCACGGTCAGTCTGTCCGTGCATATCAAATACGGCATGTCGATCATCAAGACAGCTGGAAAAGTCCAAGAACGGATTGCGCAAGACATGGAAAACATGCTTGCGTTCCAACCAAAAGCGATCAACGTCCGCGTCATCGGACTCTTAAAAGGATAAGTAAAACGTCTCGGCATCTTGTGTGCCGAGACGTTTTTTTAGGAAGAGGGAGGAAGATAACGGAGACCGAATGCAGGGACGTCTGTTGCGGTGCAGGCGAAACGGAGACGAATCGCATGTTGGCTATGAGCGGGTAAGGACAATCCAGGATGGGTGACGTCTGCGAGTGGCGTCTCGTCATCCATCAATTCGAACGTTAGCGCCTCAAGCGTCAGTGTCTGATCGCTGGCATTACGGACGAGGACGGTCGCGGTCACAGTATCCGGCTCGCGCATGATTGAGACCGGTAATAACGACCAGCCATCTGCTGGAGGTGTCGGGTGCGAATAAGCGACTTGACGGATGATGCGTCGTTCCGATTCCGTGAAGTCGTCTTCGATGAACAGCTCGGTCAGCGTCTCACTTGAGAAGACGAGCTGCAATGGCTCCGTCAACTGCTCGAGGTCGACGAAACATTCGTCTTCTTCGAACGTCAACCAGAGCGGCAACGTCGCCATCGGGAGTATGACAGGAACTTCTTCGATACTGAGGACTTTCCGAGCGACGAGTTCGTCACCGGAGAGTGCAAGGACGACGAGATCATTCAGATGGAACGACCGGGACAACGTGTTTTGGAACAAGGCGATGACTTGAAGTGGACGGCGCGATAAGACTTGAAACAGATGGATTGCCATCTGATTGACCTGTAACTCAGGTAGTTGTTTCGCGACGTGACGAAAGACGTATTCATCTTCCTTGACGATCGGCATGTCCTCCGTGAAATAGAGTGGGGGACGAAACACTTCATTCGACGTGTGCATGGTGCAGTTCTCCTTCGCTATCGTATGTCTGTTCGGCGCGGCAGATGCCAGAAAGGACCTGCTTTTCGAAACTCGCAATGGCATATTCGAAGTAATCCATGCCTTCTCGCTCAAAGATGCGGACTGGTTGCTCTTGTCCGTAACTCCGGAGGTGGATTCCTTCTTTTAAGCTGTTCATGGCTGTTAAATGGCGCGTCCATTGCTCATCCAGTGCAAGGAGGATGAAGCGTTTGACGGTCTCTTTTTCAGCCGCAACATGGGCAACGAGTAAGGCTTCAGTGTCAGCAATCAGCGGCTCAAGTTGGCGTTTCATCTCGTCGATCGTTTCCAGTCGTTCTAACGTGACCGGTTGATGCAACAGTTGCTCGAGTTCTGTCGTGACGAGAGCCAGTGGCCATTCTTCCGGGACGAGATCGTCAGAAAGTGTTTGGTCGATGATCGACGGCAAGACACGTCCGGCAAACGGTTGGACGATGTCTTCAAGTGACGTCACATCAACGATTCTATTGCGGAGATGATAGATTGCTTGCCGTTGTTCGCTGATGACTTCTTCGAGCTGGACGAGTTCATCTCGAACACTCCGATTGACGGATTCACACGTCGACTGAGCGAACTGCAATAGATCCCGAACGTCACGTGAAGCCAGTGGACCGGAAGCATCTCGTACTTTTTGTTGCACGCGTGCGAGACGGTCGCGCGCGAAACGACGTGGCAGTTCATCTTCGAGCGAGAGATAAAATTGCGTCAATCCGGGATCGCCTTGGCGACCTGCTCGACCACGGAGTTGGTTGTCAATCCGAATCGATTCATGGCGTTCGGTTCCGATGACGAACAAGCCGCCTTGTTGTTGTGCCGTTTCATCAAGTAAAATATCCGTTCCGCGACCTGCCATGTTCGTGGCGATCGTGATTCGACCGGCTTGTCCGGCTGAAGCGATGATCCGGACTTCCTGATCGACGGTTTTTGCGTTCAGGATCTCGTAGGTGAGTTCATGTGTATCAAGTGTCTTCGCGACGCGTAAGGACTGTTCAATCGATGAAGTACCGATCAGAACTGGTCGTCCCGTGACGTGTGCCGATTTTGTCGCCAGCGCGATCGCTTCTAATTTTTCGTCACGCGTCGCAAAGATGACGTCCTCCGCATCGATCCGGATTTTCGGTCGATTCGATGGAATCGTCACGACATCCATCCCGTATGTCTTTTGAAACTCCTCCCGTGACGTCGCCGCTGTACCCGTCATTCCTGCCACCTGATGATAGAGACGGAAATAATGCTGAATCGTGATTTGTGCCGTCGTCCGGTTCTCTTCCGTGACGGGAACACCTTCTTTTGCTTCAAGTGCCTGATGTAACCCGTCGGATAGACTGCGTCCTTCCATCAGACGACCCGTGAAGAGGTCGACGAGCGCGATTTTTTGATCCTTGACGATATAGTCGACATCTCGCTTGAGGACGACATGAGCACGTAAGGCTTGAATGACGTAATGGAAGAGGACGGAGTGCTCAGCAGCAAACAGATGATCAATCGCAAACGCCTCTTCGATCGTCTCAATCCCATGGTCAGTCAAGGCGACCGCTTTAATCTCTTCGTCGAACGTATAATCCCGCTCGTCTTCGAATGTCTGGACGACATGACGGACGAGTTGCTGTAACCCTTCGTGGACACTGTCTCGTTCCGCCATGATGAGTGGCGTTTTCGCTTCATCGATTAAAATGCTATCGACTTCGTCGATCAAAGCGAAATGAAGCGGACGTTGCAGACGTTCCGTCGGCTCCATGATCAGATGATCGCGCAGGTAATCGAACCCGAATTCAGTTCCGACACCGTATGTAATGTCTGCTGCGTAGGCGATCCGTTTTTCCTCAAACGTAGCTTCAGCGGAATTGATTCCGACCTGCAACCCTAAAAATCGGTGAATCTGACCGATTTGCTCCGCATCGCGTTGTGCCAGATACTCATTGACGGTAATGACGTGGACACCTTTTCCGTGAAGCGCCTGAGTGAAGCTCGCGAGTGAAGCAACGAGCGTCTTTCCTTCACCGGTCGCCATCTCGGCGATTTGTCCTTCAAGTAACGCCAGACCGCCCATGAGCTGCACATCGTAATGCCGTAAGCCGAGCGTTCGTTTACTCGCTTCTCGGACAAGGGCGAATGCCATTGGTGTGATTGCATCGATTCGTTCCCCGGCTTGTAGCCGCTCACGTAATGAGGCGGTCAATTCACGTAACGCTTGATCGGATGTTTGTTCCATTTCTCGTTCTAGGCTATTGATCGTCGTTACGATTTTTTCATAACGATGAATTCTTCGACTTTGATCATTCAACAACTGTTTAACACGTTGAAACATCTTCGTCACTCCCTCATATGCTATGAGATTCATTATAGCAGTTAAAAAATGTAAAACGAATAGTAAAGAACGAAATAAGTAAAACATTCCCTTAAAATTGAAAGCGTTATCAATATTAACGTGTTTCGTGCTTAAAAATAGAAAATCAGAAATATTTGATAACGCTTGCAAAGATTCGGAAGAACCAGTAAAATTATTCATAAGGCAAGTGCAATCGTTTGCGCAAAGTCATTCGATTTCTTGCCTTTCATGGACGATGGAAGAAAGGATGGATGTCGGATGGCACCAACGATCGAAGCGGTCATTTTTGATTTAGACGGCGTAATTACCGATACAGCAGAGTATCATTACTTAGCGTGGAAACAACTTGGAGAGGATTTGGATATCCCGTTCGACCGGGAATTCAATGAGACATTAAAAGGTGTCAGCCGGATGGATTCACTCGAGCGTATCCTTGCGCTTGGTGGAAAACAGAACGCTTTTTCGGAGGAAGAGAAGCTAGCACTTGCTGCGAAGAAAAACGAACACTACGTCACATTGATTCAACATATCTCTGAACAGGATCTTCTTCCTGGAATCACTGCATTCCTCGATGAAATCCGAAACGCTGGGCTGAAGATCGGAATGGCGTCCGCCTCTAAAAATGCGCTGATGGTCGTCGAGGCACTAAAGGTCCGACACTATTTCGATGACATCGTAGACGCTGCGACCGTTGCACAATCGAAACCACACCCTGAAGTGTTTCTCCGTGCTGCAGAAGCACTCGACGTCGAACCGAGTCGTTGCATCGGTGTAGAAGATGCGACAGCTGGCATTACTGCCATCCACGCTGCCGGCATGTATGCCGTCGGAGTTGGACCGAAGTCGGCGCTCCATGAGGCAGACTATCGTGTCGATTCGACAGATTTGCTATCCCTTGAGCAAATCCTCGCTAGTCGCTCCCTTGTCTGAACCATTCCCTGATGGTGAAGGACATTCCTTGAAAGTTATGTGTATGCAAAAAGGATCGCTTCCCTGAGCGATCCTTTTTGATATGGCGTTGATTTAAAGTGAGGCGAGAATACCGTCTGCGATTGCTTGCGCGTAACGTGACTGATACGATGCGTTCGTCAGTTTCGCACGATCCGCGCTGTTCGAGAGGAACCCGAGTTCCGCTAGAATCGACGGTGCTTTCGTACCACGAATGACGGCATAGTTCGCATAGTGAACGCTTCGGTCGCGCATGCCGGCGTAGGAGACGAGGCGTTGTTGGACATTACGAGCAAGGTTGATCGAAGAGGCGCCTTTATAGTAGAAGGTCTCTGCTCCGTATGCTTGCATACTCGTTGAAGCATTGATGTGGACACTGACGAAAGCAGTCGTTGCATGACTGTTCGCAAGGGCACTTCGCTCTCCAAGTGACGGATAGTAGTCGTTCGTATAGCGTGACATCGTCACATCGACTTTTCCGGCAAGACGCTCGGCGACTTGTTTCGTGACAGCAAGGACGATGTCACGCTCTGTCACGCCGTAACGAACTGCACCTGCGTCGTGTCCTCCATGACCTGGGTCAAGGACGAGAAGTGGACGATTCGATGGTGCCGGTTGGAACAACGTCAGATACGTCGCATCGACATAACCGCTTTGACCACTTGCCGTCCGGACGGCGACGAACCCTTTCGTTTGATGACGCGCATTCGTGACGACGACAGGAGTACCACGTCCAAGACGAGCGATTTGACCACTGAGCGTCGATGCACTCGCACGAAGCGCGACACTATTGCCTGATGGGATCAACACATACATCTTTGAACCACTATAATCGACGTTTCCAGTCGTCGAGGCAGGAACGGAAGTCCCTTTCTTCAGGTACGTTCCCATGACATACCCCGTTTTCCCTTGGTACTGGACCGTGTGCCAATTCGATTTAACGGCGAGGGAATTGACGGCAGTTCCACTTGGAATCGTCGTCAGGACTTTTCCGGATGTCGAAGGAGACGAACGGAAATTCAAGCGATCCGTCGTCGTATAGACCGTCGTTTTGGCTGGTGTAGTCACTTTCTTTAAATACGAACCAGAAACATAACCGGTCTTATTTGCATAGGTCACTTTATACCAATTCCCGCTTTTGAAACTTGATTGTACACCGGCTCCCTTAGGAATCGTCAGTAATCGAGTAGAAGATGTCGTTGCGGCACTACGTAAGGATAGCGCATCCGTCGTCTGATAAGACGTCTTCGAAAAAGAAGTGCCACTCTCGATTTTTTTCAGATAAGATCCGGTCACATATCCCGTCTTTCCTTTATATGACAACTTATACCAAGAGCCTTTTCGATAGCTCGATGTGACTTTCGTCGTCTTCGGGATCGTCAGCAATTTTTTAGAAGACGTCGAGTTCGAACTGCGTAGATTCAAGGCATCTGTCGTCTGATACGAAGTTTTCGTAAAGGTTGTACCAGAAGCAGCCGATACAGTAGAAGTAGAAGCGAAGCAACCGGATACCAACGAAAGTACTAGAGCGGTACGAAGTGTTTTAGGTAATTTGCCCATTAAATTTCCAGTCTCCTTTTCGGTAAAATAAGAAAGATATATATTGAATTAGTAGAACTTAAGTATTATTAAAATAGTTAAATATCGAAATTATATGTTCCGTTTTCACTCCTTTCTGTTAATATGAGGTGTAGCCAATTTATCGGTAAGGATATGAAAATATTACAGGATAATTAAATAATTAAAGAAATTATATATTATCAAGACAAATTATAGTTTAAAATATTTCAAAATACATACAATTGAAACATGATTGAAACATTAATGTATAAAAAGGAAAGAGGGGCAAGGAATGGGTAACAGTGAACATATCTACCGCGAACTAATGGAAATCGAGGAGGAATACCGTCGCTTACAGCGGCGTGCCGAGTATCTGATCTCGGAATTAAGCCGTGGAACGGGAGAACATTCGCAAGAAGTCGCCGTCACGCATGAGCGTCCGTTAAAACAACGTCGTGTCAACCAACGGTACCCGCTAGAAGTCTACGTGCACCAAATCAGCGATTTGATGCGCGAGCGTGAATCAATGACAGCACGTGACATCCAAATGGAGCTTGAATTGCGTTACCGTCACCAAATTAGTAACATCTACCAATTGATGGCGAAAGTCGAACAGGCAAACCCTGCCATCAAAAAAGTCGGGCGCGGTATCTATACATATGATCCAGCTGCTGAAGTACCAATCTTCATGTAAGAGCCGCTCGTCGGCTCTTTTTTTTTTATGATATAATTCGCGCAGGAGCGTGATGTTACTATGTTATGGACTGCGTCCATCGTCTGTTTTATCGCCGCCTTACTGATCACACCCGTCGTGAAACGCTTTGCGATTGCAGTCGGTGCCGTTGACAGTCCGGACGCGCGAAAAGTACACGTCCGAATCATGCCGCGACTTGGCGGATTAGCGATCTATATCGCCTTCATGATCGGTTATTTCATCTTACAACCTTCGAGTCCGTATGCGACGCACATTTTAGTCGGTGGATTCGTTATCATTTTGACCGGTGCACTGGATGATCGATTCCAACTCAATGCTCGTTTGAAGCTGATGGGGCAAATCGTTGCTGCCGTCATCGTCCTAAACGGTGGGATCCGGATCGAGTTCATCAATCTACCGTTCGACCAGCAGTTATATCTCGGATGGTGGAGCGTTCCGTTGACATTCCTTTGGGTCATCGGGATCACGAATGCCGTCAACTTGATTGATGGATTAGACGGATTAGCAGCTGGTGTCTCGAGTATCGTCTTGTTGACATTGATTAGTCTTGCCGTCATTCAAGGAAACGTCTACGTGACGATCGTCGCGATTCTCTTATTGATGAGTACGTTCGGTTTTCTGTTTCATAACTTCTACCCAGCGAAGATTTTCATGGGTGATACCGGTGCCTTGTTCCTCGGCTATATGCTCGGTGTGTTATCACTCCTTGGATTCAAGAACGTGACGTTGTTCTCGCTTGCCGTTCCGGTCATTTTGCTTGGGATCCCGATTTCCGACACGTTGTTTGCGATCGTTCGACGGGTATTGCAAGGAAAACCACCATTTGCGCCGGATAAGGCCCATCTGCATCACCGATTGCTTGATCTCGGCTTTACGATGCGCCAAGCCGTGCTCGTCATCTATGGACTCTGTGCCATCTTCGGAATGACGGCGATTCTGTTCTCGCAGACGAATTCGATCGGTGCCCTCGTCTCACTCGTCATGTTATTGCTCGTTCTTGACATTCTCGTCGAGTCGCTCGGTTTGCTTGGCGAACGTTATCGACCATTGTTGAATTTGTTGGAACGTTTTACATCGAAATAACGTATATCAAAAAAGACCGCTCATCCGTGTGAGCGGTCTTTTTTCAGAAAGGGAGTGTTGGAATGAATCAATCATTGAATCAACGCATCGTCTATTTGGATGTGTTGCGTGGTTTTGCATTATGCGGGATTTTATTCGTCAACATGCCGAGTTTTCTCGGTGATCGACCGAATGCGATGATGGGGGAGATGGATCAATCGATTCGTCTCATTTTCGATCTCTTCATCCAGACGAAATTCTATACCCTGTTTAGTGTTCTTTTTGGAGCCGGTTTTTATCTGTTCATCAATCGGTTGCGACAACGTGGTCTACCGATGACGATCTTCGCAAGGCGTCTCGGAATTCTGCTCATCATGGGTCTTTTGCACCTGCTCGTCTGGCAGGGAGATATTTTACATACGTATGCGTTGACGGGCTTCATTTTGTTATTGTTCGCCAAAACAAAGCCGGTCACGAAACTCTTGTTTGCGATAGCATTTCAAATCTATGCCATTCTGCTCTATCTACTTATTTTCTTTGGGGCTCGTCAATTTGGCGACGCTCCCGTCGTCGAGCTGGATAAGACACTTCAGTCGTTCGTCGCATCGCGCGATCTTCTCGGATTTTTATCGCATCACGCGACAGTTCAATTACCGGAAGCCCTCATGAATTCCGGTGTCATTTGGCCAGAAATTCTATCCCTGTTCTTGATCGGAGCTTATTTGATGGAACGCTTCAGCGCAGCACCCCCGACGAATCGTTTCCTGTGGTGGACGCTTGGAATTAGTTTACTACTGACACTTCCGTCATTCGCTGGAATCATACAAGCACATGCTGATGTACCAGACGGATCAATCAATTTATTTTACGTCTGGCTCTCAGGACGCACGCTTGCAATCACCTATGCTTGTGCCGTCGCGCTACTCGTTCGTGCTGGGCGCATGCAATGGTTTGCTGGACTGGGACGGATGGCATTGACGAATTATTTGATGCATACAGTCGTCTTTACCGTGTTCGTTTTCTTCAGTGGACAACATGGAACGACACCGTTATGGCAAGGACTGTTACTCGTTTTCCTACTTTTGATCGCACAAGGTGTTGCTTCAAACAGATATCTCCAGTCTCATCCACAAGGTCCCATGGAGAAATTGTGGCGAAAAGGGACTTATGGAAAGAAAAGTCGTTGAAGTTCACAAGAACTTAACATCTTTTGTGTAGAATGAAAGATGGAGGTGAAACATGCATCGTTTAATTGAAATCTTTCTTGTATCATTTAAGCTCGGATTGACGTCATTCGGCGGTCCGGTCGCCCATCTCGGATATTTTTATGAGGAATATGTCAAACGGAAAAAATGGATTGATGAGAAAGCCTATGCTGACTTAGTTGCACTCTGTCAATTCCTACCGGGTCCCGCTTCGAGTCAGGTCGGAATGGGAATCGGTTTGATCCGTGGAGGTGTAGCAGGGGCAATCATTTCCTTCGTTGGCTTTACGTTGCCGTCGAGTATCGCTTTGATTCTATTCGCGATTCTTGCGACACAATTCGATGTCGCGGAAGCCGGATTCATTCATGGCTTGAAACTCGTCGCTGTCGCAATCGTTGCTGACGCCGTCCTTGGCATGGGAATGAAACTTGCGACAGGCGTCAAACGGATGACGTTGATGCTACTAGCGCTAGCAGGGGTACTGTTGATCGCACATCCACTGGCGCAAGTCGGTGTCTTGTTGCTCGCAGGTCTTCTTGCGTTCTTCTGGTTTAAAGAAGAGACGGAGACGGGTGGATCCTTGTCGATTCGCGTACCACGTCTACTTAGCATCACAGCACTCGTCTTATTCTTCGTCTTACTTGCTGTCACACCGTTTCTCGCGCAATCTGCGACGGGAACCGTCCAACTGACGAGTATCATGTACAGTGCTGGTGCCCTTGTCTTTGGTGGCGGACATGTCGTCTTGCCATTCCTTGAGCAGACACTCGTACCTGGGCTGATGAACACGGATACGTTCCTTGCTGGTTACGCTGCTGCACAGGCGGTACCGGGTCCACTCTTTACGTTCGCGACGTATCTCGGTACGATCGTCTCTGGTATTTCTGGAGGGATTCTTGCGACGCTCGCCATCTTTCTGCCAGGATTCCTACTCGTCATCGGTGTTTTACCGTACTGGGATCGTATTCGGAAGAATCAAGCAGTCGGACGCATGTTGATTGGCGTCAATGCTGCCGTCGTCGGTATCTTGCTTGCCGCTCTTTATGATCCAATCTTTACTTCAAGCATCAAGAGTGGTCTTGATTTCTTGATTGCCTTCGGTTTGTTCTGTTTACTTCGTTTTTATAAACAGTCGCCGTTACGAATCGTGTTAATCGGAGCCGCTCTCGGATTTCTTTTCTTTTAAAGCGCACAAATAAGCAGCAGACATTGGTCTGCTGCTTATTTGTTTTCGCTTATACCGCTTCATCAGAGTCGAGTCAAAAAGACAAGTTCGATCCCACTACGCCACTCGCGCCGGACTTCTGAAAAGCCGAAACGATTGTAGAGCGACAGCGCTGGCAGATTACGTGCACCGGTCATGACGTGTCTTGTCTGATGTCGCTCCATCACGTGATGCAGTAAGGACTGTGCAATTCCTTGACGGAAGTATGCCGGATCCACGACGAGTCGAGTGATCGTCCCGTCAGCAATCGTGACAGCACCAACAATGTCGTCATCAATGACGTAAACGAAACCGATTGGCGCTTCAACGTCAATCTCATCGATCGTTTCGCGTAAGGGCGGGAAATCAGTCGCATTGAGTAATGCGGCTTCTATCTGATAAGCGCGACGTTGTACTTCCAGTAGTGACGCATGATCAGTTGCTTGGAGTGAACGAATCATCTGCAGCCTCCGACGTGATGCTGTCTGTCGTCTCATCAATTGGCAAATTGAGTTGTTCCTTCAATGTTGTCTTCGCGTCAGCCAATGAAGTTTGATCAAGCTGGTAGTAATAGACCCCGTTAATTTTCGTGTCCGTTCCTTTAAGGTCGATCCGGTTGATGGAACCGATTTTTTTGATGAACGGTTGCAGTTGGAACGCTTCCGTCAACGACATGTTCGTCCGGAAATTGTCTCCCGTCGCGTCCATCAGCGTATTTAGTTTGGTGATTGAACCGAACGATGTCGACTGATCAACGATGGCTTCGACGATCTGTTGTTGACGTTTTGTTCGACCAATATCTCCTTCAGGATCTTGATAACGCATTCGGGCATAGGCGAGTGCTTCCTCGCCGTTCAACGTCTGTTGACCCGGTTCCAATTTAACGCCATTGCGCTTATCGGATGAGTCGAGTGTATCGATCGGTAACTTGACATCGACATCGATGCCGCCTAATGCGTCGACGATCGCGACGACACCATTGAAGTTGATCGATGCATAATAATCGATTGGAATATCGAGCAACGTCTCGACCGTTTCAATCGTTGAATCGATGCCACCAAAGGCATAAGAGTGATTGATTTTATCCTCGTAACCGACAGAAGGGATCTCGACGAGTGAATCACGGGGAATGCTGACCATATCAACGGTTTGATCGTCCTTGTTGAATGTCGCGACAATCATTGTATCAGCACGGGATGAGGTGTCGCCAGGTCGTTCATCCGTCCCGACGAGCAGAACGGAAAAGTGATCTTTCGTCAAATCAATGGCTGCTTCTCGTTTCTCGGACTTGTCACCGCGCGCTAAATCGACATTCGCATCGTTTGCAGTCTGGAACGTCTTATACGCGACGTAAGCGAAGGTCGCACCTCCACCGACGAGCACGACCAGAAAACTGATCACGAACACCTTGAACCACGAACGTTTTTTCTTTATCTTTTTTTTATTACTGCGGGTTCGCTCTTCCACCTTTATTAACTCCTAACTTTAACTGAATTTTTAAAAAACTTTAAAATTCTTTACAATCAGTATAGCAGGTCAGGAAATAATGTCACGTTCGAGGTAACGAGTAGAGCCGCTTGACAAATTGGCTTGACCGTTCGTCATGTTTGTCATCCAGTCGAGAAAATCGGGGACATCGGCTGTCTTGACGAGGACGTCGATCTGGACTTGATCGAGGTAATGGATCTGATCAATCGGATGAACACTCGCTCGTAATTCGTTCTCAAGCTTTCCGACCCATGTGTAGTCGACATTGACAGAAACGACGGTATGCTCGATTCGTTCGACGACACCGACTGCGTTCAATGCTTCAGAGACACTCGAACCATATGCACGAATCAATCCACCACCACCGAGCTTGATGCCGCCGAAATACCGTGTCACGACGACGACCGTATCGCGTAAGTCACGCTTCTTCAAGACTTCGAGCATCGGAACACCAGCTGTTCCGCTCGGTTCACCGTCATCATTCGCTTTTTGAATCTCATTACGCTCACCGATGACGTAGGCGGAGCAATTGTGGTTCGCATCGTGATGTTTTTTTTTCAGCTCGGAAATGAACGCCTGGGCTTGTTCTTCCGTCGTTGCGCGAGCTAAATAAGTGATGAATCGTGACTTTTGGATAATGATTTCGTGGAAACCGTTTTCTTTTACTGTATAATAATTAGATAATGTCATAATCAAAAATGTCCTCCTCGTTAACTAGTTCTTTCTAGCATAACGACGTTCCAAGAGAGAGACAACCGTAGACGACTGGCAAGGAATGGAGGGAATACCATGACGAATGAGATGAGGGAGCGGCTATCCTTGAATGATATCGTACAGAACATCATCGGCGTCGTAGAAGAGAGTCGGGAAGAAATCGTCCGGATCACGGAAAGTTCTCGCGAACAATATGCCGAAATCCAGCAAGAACTGCGCGACCTGAAAATTCGGGTGCACGACTATATAAAAGAAGCAGAACGACTCGAACGCCATATCAAGGATGCGAAGGCGCGACTCGTCGTCGTCAGTAAGAACTTCGACAGCTACTCGGAACAGGATGTCCGGTCGGCCTACGAGACAGCGAACGCGTTACAACTCGAATCGTTCATCAATCAACGAGATGAGATGAATTGCCGAAAGCGCCGCGATGAGCTCGAACGCCGACTGATTCAGCTCGATGAGACGATTGAACGGGCAGATCAATTGATTGGACGTGTCTCGGTCGTCCTCAACTTCTTGACGGACGATATGCAGATGATGAATGAAAAATATGAAAAGGCGATGCAAAAACAGGAGATGGGTCTAAAAGTCTTCCAGTCCGCCGAAAATGAACGCCGCCGCTTGTCGCGCGACATGCACGATGGTCCGGCGCAGACGCTTGCCCACGTTTTGATTCGGGCTGATTTGATTGAAAAGATTCACCAGCATAATGGGGCAGAGGCAGCTTTTGAAGAGATTCACCGTTTACGGACGTTGATTCGGGATGGGCTTGCCGATATCCGCCGTATCATATACGATTTACGTCCGATGACGCTTGACGATCTCGGATTCGTTCCAACGCTCGAGCGTTATCTTCGCCATATTCAAGAAATTTCGAATATTCCGGTTCACTTCAATTATCTAGGAGGCGGTGAACGGATCGATTCGACGTATGAAGTTGCCGTCTTCCGAATCGTCCAAGAAGCCGTCCAAAATGCAGTTAAGCATTCCAAAGCGAGTGACATTCGTATTATCATAGAACAATATCAACATTCCGTACGAATCCACGTGAAGGATAATGGCGTTGGATTTGATTTCGATTCCATCGTCGCATCATGCGACGAGTCATTCGGACTCGTAGGTATGCGTGAACGGATCGAATTGATCGATGGTGAATTCGATATCGAGACGCAGCCCGGAAAAGGTACGGTCATCAAGGTCAAGATTCCAATCGAGGAATCCGAAGCGAGAGGGGAAACACTGTGAACAACGAGCAAGTGAAAGTAGTCATCGTCGACGATCATCAGTTATTCCGCGAAGGCGTTAAACGAATTCTTGATTTCGAAGAAGAGTTCGTCGTCGTAGCGGAAGGGGAAAGCGGAGCAGAAGTCATCTCGCTCGTCGAAACCCATCAACCGGATATCGTCTTAATGGATATCAACATGCCGCAAGTCAACGGTGTTGAAGCAACAAAACGTCTGATGGAAGTCTATCCGGACGTTCGTGTCATCATCTTATCGATTCATGATGATGAGACGTATGTCATGCACGCCCTGGGTGCCGGTGCAGTCGGTTATCTCTTAAAGGAAATGGCAACGGACGAACTCGTCAATGCGATTCGTTCCGTGTACCGCGAAGGTGGATACGTCCATCCGAAAGTCACACCGAACTTATTGCAGGAATACCGTCGTTTGATGAAGATGAAACAAACGATGGCGTCACAACCTGTTGAAAAACGAGTCGCGGAAGCACCACTCCACGTCTTGACGCGTCGCGAATGTGAAGTCTTGCAATTGTTAGCGGACGGTTTCTCGAACCGTGCGATCAGCGATACGTTGTACATCAGTGAAAAGACGGTCAAGAACCACGTTTCATCGATCCTCCGGAAGATGAATGTGCCGGACCGGACCGGTGCTGTCGTCGAATCCATCCGTCGTGGATGGGTCGTCGTTTAATATCTCGAAAGACAGGAGCTCCCGCTTCCGTCTTTCTTTTTTTATCCAGTAAAAAATGCTACACTTAAAAGCGATTGTGGCGTGTCACATTTGGCAGCGTCACGACGGAACTATAAAAGCGAGGAAATTCACGGATGAGCCAGATTGTGATCTTAACGGATAGCACAGCCTATCTGCCAACTACCTATTGTGAAGAACATCAAGTGCACATCGCACCACTTAGTGTCATCTTCGACGGTGACGCCTACCGGGAAGGGTTTGATATCTCGGTAGCGGAATTTTATGAACGCATCCAGACGGGCAGTCTCCCGACGACCTCACAACCGAACATCGGTGATCTCGTGTCGTCGTTCGAGCAGTTGCCAGAAGGAACGGATATCATTGGTATTACACTATCAAGTGGGATCAGCGGAACGTACCAAGCGTTACATACGATCAACATGATGGTGGATCATGTCAACGTCCATCCAGTCGATTCACGTATTTCCTGTATGCCGCAAGCGTTTCTCGTCCAAGAAGCCGTTCGTTTGCGAGATGCAGGAGCGACGGCAGAGACGATCGTCCAGCGTCTTGAGACGTTAAAGGAACAGATTCGTGCTTATTTCGTCGTCGACGATCTCGAACACCTCCAGCGTGGAGGACGTTTAAGTGTCGCGCAAGCATTCGTCGGCTCGTTCCTGAAAATCAAGCCGGTCCTTCATTTCGTTGATGGAAAAATCGTTCCGTTTGAAAAGATTCGAACGTTTAAGCGGGCAGTCAATCGGATTGAGGAAATGATGAAGGAAGATATTCGCGGTGATGGTACCGGTTATGTCATCGGTGTTATCCATGCCGAGGATTCTGCGAAAGCAGAAGCAGAGATTGCTGAACTGAAGGCACTTTTCCCGCAGGCACGCATCGAGATGAGTGTCTTTGGACCCGTCATCGGTACACACCTCGGACCAGGGGCAATCGGTGTCACATGGTATCACGCAGCAGAATAAGATAAGAGCGGAAGCAGTAGGGATTCTCTTCATGAGGATACCTGCTGCTTTTGTTTTGTCAAAATCCTCAAAAATCATGGATGACTATATGGAAACGCTTGTTGAAACCGTAACGTATGACGTTACCTCGAATTCTGCGAGTCAAAAGCTCAAGTTGAGTAGTGGAACGCTCACAAGGAAATGACGGACGTCCGCGAGAAAGAGACGAAACAGAAAAGGAGAGATGACGATGGATCTTCGAGGACGACTCGTACCTGTTGAATGGATCGACGCACCACAAGTGACATACCGATTCAGACCAGCCGTGACATGGCGTTGCCAACGATGTGGCGCGCTTCCAGTGCGAGGAGACTGTACATGTGGTAAAGCCTGTTATTATTGTCGGAAATGTCTCGCTTACGGCAAACTACGAAGCTGTGGACGACTCGTGACGGATCAGCGGGCACTTGATCCGGTGACACCGGCACAACATGGACCATTGACGTTGACGCCGGCACAACTTCGAATCGCTCAAGCGATCCAGCGAACGGTTCTAACTAATAAACGGCTTCTCGTCCATGCCGTATGTGGTGCCGGGAAGACACCGATGCTTTTCCCGGGAATCGCAGACTCTCTCGCCAGCGGACGCCGTGTGCTTGTTGCTGCACCACGGGCAGACGTCGTCCGGGAATTGACGGGACATTTGAAGCGGGCATTCGCTGACGCTTCCATCGTCTCCTTGTACGGTGGTTCATCGGACCGTCTTGAGCTGGGGGACATCACGGTCAGTACGACACATCAACTGATTCATTACCGGAATTGTTTCGACGTTGTCATTTTGGATGAGGTCGATGCGTTTCCGTACCGGCTCGATCGGACGTTACATCGATACGTCAAGCGCGCGATGACGAAAGATGCTGCGCTGATTTTATTGAGTGCAACGCCTTCGTTTTGGCATCGACGGTTTCCGACGGTTCGGCTGATGCGACGCTATCATGGCTATCCGTTGCCAGTTCCAAAGCTCGTCGTACCGTATAGCGAACAGATCGTGTTCGATTGGTTGGCGCGTCATAGCACTGTACCCCGGATCGTCTTCGTCTCACGGATCGCGGAGCTCGAGCGATGGCAAAACCGATTCGCGACAGCGGGCTACGACGTCGAGACCGTCCATGCTGCAGACTCGGAACGAGTCGAGAAGGTCCAGCGTTTTCGACAGTCGACAGGAATCTTACTGACGACAACGATTCTTGAGCGGGGGGTGACGATCGAAAACGTTCAAGTCGCGATTCTGGATGCTGATCAAGGTTTCAGCACGGCAGCCCTGATTCAAATCAGCGGACGAGTCGGACGATCGTCGGCATACCCGGATGGTGACATTTTATTTTGCGCCAATGACCGGAGTGATGCGATGTACGAAGCGATCTATCACATCAAGAAAGCAAACGCTGTGCAACCATGAATCGATGTCTATTCTGTCAAGAGGTCTATTTACCTAGTTGGGAACTCGGAAATCTCTGGACTAGGCAAGTGACCTGTCCGACCTGTAAAATAAAGTTTGTAAAAAGAGGGGAATGCGTCGATTGCGGAAAGCCGGGTCCAGTGTGCTGTTCAGACTGCGCAGAATGGCGAAGACAAGGGCTGACGCTCCAAACAGCACCTCTTTATCTATACAATGATGCAGCGAAGGAGTTCATGCATCGCTTCAAGTTTCTCGGTGATAGTGCGTTGCTTGAGATGTTTACCGATGACTTGAAGAAGGTAAAAATCAAGCAAGCAGTTCTTGTGCCGATTCCGTTAAGCGCGGAACGTCTCTCAGACCGCCGTTTCAATCAAGCGGAGCTGATCGCACGTCGGATGCGCGGAAAGATCGTTCCGTGTTTAAGTCGTTTGGATGGTCCAGAACAAAGTAAGGCAGGGCGACAAGCGCGACTTGCGCGTAGCAATCCGTTTTGCGTAACGAGTGACGTCAAAGGGAAGAACATCGTACTTGTCGATGATGTCTATACGACAGGTGCGACGCTTCGCCAAGCGATGTTTCGACTCAAGGAAGCGGGAGCAAAAGAAATTTCTGCTGTAACTTTATTTCGAAGTGTTTAAGAAAGCAACATTCCTGCCGATACTCTATGTGAGGTGAAGGAAATGGATGTCATCAATTGTAAATCTTGCGGGAAGTTAGTCGTGCGTCAATCTTCAGAACTGTGTATTGATTGCATACGAAAGGATCATACGGATTTTGAGAAGGTACGCGAATTTCTGCGAGAACGACGAAAAATCCGGACTTCACCTAAAGATGTCGAGATCGGAACGGGTGTTAGTCGAGATACCGTCTTCCGTTACATCAAGGAAGGGCGCTTATTGATCTCCGAGATTTCCCAGATGGAAATCATGTGTGAGAGTTGCGGGAAGCCCTCCCGTGAAGGCACGATTTGTGCCGCATGTCGTGATCGTTTACGACGTGACCTCGCCCAGGCGATGCTTGACTCTTCTGACTCTTCGAAACCAAGGACGTATCGGACTTGAACTAAGAATCTTGTAGTCTAGAAAGCAGGTGTTCACATGCGAATTGATTCTACGAAATGGGTGAACATGCCCAAAACGTACGAAAGAACTCAATCAGTAGAAGGAACAAAAAACCAACGTACGAATCGTCCGGACGAAGTCAGTATCTCTACAGAAGCGCGTGCGCGTTTCAACGAGACACAGTCGTCACGGACTGAAAAGATTGAATCCCTCAAACAGGCGATCCAGGATGGAACCTATAAACCGGATGCGAAAAAAATCGCGGAACGTTTCTTGAACCTGTAAGTTGGACATCGTAGACAATGGAGGCGACTCGGGGCACGGATGCGCGGGTCGTTTTTTATATGAATGGAACCTTTTCAATTCGGAAGGAGAAACCGAATGCAACTCATCAATCAACTCAACGAGGCGCATGCTCATTTACTTGCGCTCGCAGAAGAAAAGAAGCAGGTCTTGATTGCAAATGACATGCGTCGTTTGTCTGAAATCGTCAAAGAAGAACCGGTACATATCAAGCGGATCGAAGCACTAGAACAAGAACGGCTCGCACTGATGGGGAGTGTGACGATGACGGAATGGATCGCGACGCATCCGGAAGATGTCGACTCACTCCGAACGTTGTTGCAGACGATCGGTCAGCTGCGACAGCTCAACACACTAAACGCGGAGTTGCTAGAGCAATCCCTGCAGTATTTGGATTGGCATCTCCAACTCTTGATTCCAGAAGCGGATGACTTCACATACGGACAGTCCGCACTAAACCAGACACACTTCAATCGAAACGCGTAAGGAGGAATACGGATGGGATCGACTTTCATGGGGCTTGAGACAGGACGTCGGGCATTAACGACGAACCAGTGGGCTCTGCAATCGACTGGAAATAACATTGCGAACGCCGGCACGGAAGGATTCTCTCGTCAGCGTCTCGTCATGGGAACGACGGAACAACTTTCGATTTCACTTGGATCTGGACGAAATGGACAAGTCGGAACCGGGGTCCGCGGAGAAATGCTTGAGCGGATTCGCGACGTCATGCTCGATAAGCAGTACCGGGATGAAGTGACGAAGGTGTCCTACTACGGCACGAAACAAGCGGCATTCGGACGGATGGAAGATATCATCAACGAACCGTCGGAAACGGGTCTTTCAAAAGCATTCGATGGGTTCTGGGAATCACTCCAGACTTTGTCGACGAACCCGCAAGATTCAGGTGCACGCAGTGTCGTTCGTCAAAAAGCGGAGACTCTCACGCAGACCTTCAATTACATGGCGAAAGCAATCAATCAAGTCAAAGCGGACTTAAAGAGTGAAGTCGAGGTCTCGACGAAAAAAGTCAACGACCTCTTACAAAAAATCCATAACATCAATACGGAAATCCATGTCGTCGAACCGCTTGGTGCTTTGCCGAACGCACTCTACGATGAACGAGATCGTTACTTCGATGAGCTTGCTCAATATGTCGATTTCGAAAAAGTGACAGTAGATGCTCAGGCGATCGAAACAGGACAGATGGGGAATGCGTTGCGCAATGCGGAAGGGCGCATCGACGTCAACATCAAGTTTCCGAACGGGGATAAGCTGCTTGCTGTCGACTCCGATTTACCGAAAGCGGGCACGCTGACGTTCACGACGAACGACCAGGGACTGTACACCGGCTTTAAGTCTGAGACACAAACCTATACGTTTGATCAGCTCGGTGGCTTCTCAACAGGACGTTTATCAGGACTAATCGAGATGTACGGGCAAGAGCGAGACGGAAAAGCCGTCGGGGAATACGTCAAGATGGAAAGCCAACTCAATGAGATGGCAAAGACATTCGCGAACGCCTTTAACGCTGCGCATGCGACGAACTTGAAGAAAGATGGTACAGCGGGATCAAACGCCTTCTTCGCATCAACAAGCGGTGACATCACGGCAGCAACGATTTCTGTCGGTTCGGACATCAAGGCGAGTCTTGATAACATTGCGACGTCAACGGACGGCAACATCGGGGATAGTCAAGGGGCATTGAATCTAGCGAAGATGAAGACAGCGAGCATCGAATTCACGGAGTCGAAAACGACGACGACGATCGGCTCGTTCTATCAAAACGTCATCGGCGATATGGCGGTCTCGACCGATCAGGTCGGACGCCTTGGTAAGAGTGCTGCTGTCTTAATGGAAAGTGCGGATCAGCGCCGCATGTCGATGTCTGCCGTCTCGATCGATGAAGAGATGACGATGATGATTCAATATCAACACGCTTATAATGCAGCAGCACGAAATATTACGACCGTCGATGAGATGCTTGATAAAATCATCAACGGTATGGGACTCGTAGGACGGTGATGAATAGATGAGAGTAACACAAACGATGTTGACGAAAACGAATATCGGGCACTTATCTTCAAGCTATCAGCGCTTGAGCACGCTTCAGGAACAATTGATCAGTGGGAAGAAGATTCAACGTCCGTCTGAGGATCCAGTCGTTGCAATGCAAGGCGTGCGTTACCGGACGGAAGTACGAGAAGTCGAACAGTTCAAGAAAAATGCCAGCGAAGCAACGGGCTGGATGGACTTGACGGATTCTGCCCTTAACGAAGTCACATCAGCGATGAGTCGGATTCGTGAGTTGACGACACAAGCGGCGACGGATACGTACGATGCAACACAACGTAAAGCGATCCAGAGCGAAGTCGGTCAATTGATTGAACACATTGGGACGCTCGCGAATACGAAATACAATGAAAAAGGCATCTTCAACGGAACGAAGACGGATACGGCATTCATCTCGATGGACGGATTGCGTGATTACTTAGCGAGTACAACTGGTCCTGTTGACGGTGTCTTCACGGATGGTGATCCGACAGGTAAGGAGACGGAATCCATCAAATATGAAGTTTCTTCTGGTATCGAAGTCCAAGTTAACATTTCACCACTCAGCGTCTTCGGACCGGAAACGTTCCAAACGTTGAAAAAAGTCTATGATGCACTCGGAACGAACGCTGATAACAACGGGGCTACCTTATCCGGGATGTTGAAAGATATCGATGAGATGGTCAACGGAACGGTCGAGACACGTGCTGATCTCGGGGCACGGGTCAACCGGATGGATTTGAACACATCACGGCTCGAGGATCAGGAAATCATCGCGAAGACGGTCATGTCGGATAACGAAGACATTGAGGCGGAAAAAGTCATCATGGAGCTGAAGTCATACGAGACGTTACACCGCGCAGCACTCAGCGCCGGGGCACGAATCATTCAGCCGACATTACTCGATTTCTTACGATAAGGGGGGAAGGCAGATGAATCTTCCGCATCTTGAAATACGTCAGACGGCGGCACGAATCGGGATGAACATCACGCGTCCGCAAATCGAGCAGAAGCAGACACCTGCCTCCCTGTCGATCGAACAACCACGTGGGGAACTATCGATTGAAACCGTCGCGGCACGCCTTGAGATCGATTCGACGCAAGCCTGGATCGAGATGGGGCGCGTTCCTGCGCTCGAATCCGTTCGGCAGTATGCTACTTATGGACGACAAAAAGGGCAGGAAGCTGTCGCGAAACGATCCTCTGAAGGCGATCAACTGATGCGGATCGAGCAGGGCGGTGGAACTGTCGCGCGGATTGCGAAAGCCAATGATACACCACCTGCTGAAGTAACGACCCTCGGATTCATTCCGCGGAGCCTCGATCGAGTCAAGACGACCTATACACCGGCTGAGGTACGATTAAGTTATACTGCGAATCGTCCGAAGATCGATGTTGAAACGCATCGACCGGAACTGACCGTAAAAGAAGGTCAGGTCGACATTTATCTACAAGAACAAAATCAACTGAATATGTGGCCGGTTGGCGGCATATTCGATGAGGAAGGATAACGACATGCAGATCGAAACGGATTTTTTTGGAACCATCACGATTGACGAGACGGAAATCATCACCTTCGCGTCTGAATTACCAGGTTTTCCGGAAGCAAAACGCTTCATCTTGCTCCCGTTCGGAGAAGGCGTTCCGTTCTGGTCGTTTCAATCGATTGATCAGCCGGAGTGTGCCTTCGTTGTGACGAACCCATTCTGGATTGATCCGGAATATGTTTTCGAGTTACCAGAGGCAGCAAAAGAGCAACTCGGAATCGAGGATACGGCGCAAGTCGCTGTCTATACGACGGTCACATTACGGGATCCGTTCACGACGTCGACGACGAACTTACGAGCACCTTTCGTCATGGAGACGAAACAACGGCTCGCGAAACAAATCATCCTAGACGATACATACGCGAATCGTCATCTGATTGGTAGTCTGACGGAAGTAGGTGGTCGCTGATGCTCGTACTGAAACGAAAGACGGGAGAAGCGATTCAAATCGGTGACGACATCGAACTGACGATTCTTGCAATCGAAGGCGATCAAATCAAGATTGGTATCAAGGCGCCACGGCAAGTCGATATCCACCGGAAGGAAGTCTACTTGTCGATCCAAGAAGAGAACACGGAAGCGTCCCGTAGTACTGGATTGATCGGACAACTCTTGAAACAACAGGAAAAATGATTCCATTTGAATGTCATCGGAACGTATCTTTTTAACGAACGAGGCACTTCAAACGAGGACGAAAAGACTCCCTTTGCCCGAATGTGCTGCAAGGGGAGTCTTTCTTATCATGAAACAAATGCTGAAACGCGTTGAATCGTGTATAGTAATGAAGAGAAAAGAAACCTTTTGAGCCAAAGAGGGAGTTGTCAGGAATGAATGAGACGAAGCAGCTGAAAAAAGACGCGAACCGTGTATTAAAAGCGACGAGTCGCACCTTCTATATCCCGATTAGTCGACTATCGCAAGACTTACAGGAAGCGGTCGGTGCTGCTTATCTATGCATGCGTGCCATCGATGAGATTGAAGACCACGAGGACTTGGCGACGGACGTCAAGACGATGTTACTTCGCGAGACAGCGTTATTGATGCGGGGCACGTTCTCCGCTACGACCTATCTCGAGTTGATTGCGCCTTATACGGCGCATCTACCGGAAGTAACACTCCGTCTACCGGAGTGGATCGCCTATTGTCCGGCCGCGATTCGTCCGAAGGTCCTCGATTCGACGGCGGAGATGGCAGAAGGGATGGCGGTCTGGGCAGAGCGTGACTGGACGGTCGAGACGGAAGCAGATCTTGACGAGTATACGTATTATGTCGCCGGACTTGTCGGTGTCATGTTATCCGACATTTGGTACTGGAAGGCTGGTATCGTCACTGATAAACAGCAAGCGATCGGATTTGGTCGTGGTTTACAAGCCGTCAACATCCTGCGGAACCAACAGGAGGATGCGGAGCGTGGTGTCGGTTACTTCCCACCTGGTTGGACGACGGATACGATGTTTGCTTATGCGCGTGAGAATCTCGCAGAAGCCGATGCCTACCTTGCGTCCATTCCGAAGGAGACGACGATTTATGAGTTCTGTCACATTCCACTTGCACTCGCACATGGGACGCTCGATGCCCTTGCAAAAGGGAAAGAGAAACTCAGTCGTCCGGAAGTCTTGAAGATTGTCGGCGCTGCCGTACTAAAACGATAAGCACACACAACAGCCGCTCGTTTCCGTCAAGGAAGCGGGCGGCTGTTCGTTTAACGTAATAAGTAAAGGGCTAGTCCGATCAGAGCAGAGCCGGTCCAAATCAAGACAATCGTTCGTCCGTACGGTAAACGATAGCCGGCACGGCGGGAGACGAGCAGTCCGATTGTCATAACTGTCAGTGCGACGAAAAAGGTCAGGAACAACGATAACTGTTGCATGTCAATCTCCTTTCATCAGTGCAGATCTGACAAGTACGTCATGACTTTCTCTTCATACGCTTTTCGGTCGTGCGCATACGATTGGACGTGTCCACCGTTTTCCGTCACGTAGAGCTCGGAGCGCGGCGCCGCCTTTTGAATCTTCATGCTTTCCGTGACCGGAATCGCATCGTCGTCCTTCCCGTGGATCAACAGGACCGGATACTCGATTCGTCGAACCGCTTCAATCGGCTTGACGCGTTCTGGATTAAGACCCGTCAGAGGTGGCGTGATCTCCAGAATGATCGGGGTGAACGGGAAGTTCGGTAATCCGCTCCAGACAGGCAGGTTCGTTGCGAGATAGTTCTCGAGATCGCTAAACGGGCTGTCGGCGATGACACCGACGACGTCCGCCTTTGGAGCGGTTACGAGTGATGTTGCAGCGCCCATCGAGATACCGTAGAGGACGACTGGTTTAGAAGATCGCGACTTCGCGTAGCGAACGGCCGTCAGCAAATCATCTTGTTCCTTTGCACCGACTGTGACACGTTTTCCGTCCGATTCACCGGATCCTCGGAAATCAAACGTCAGGACGTTATAGCCCGCGTCGTGGAACTTCTTGAATAACGGGAAGACCGGAACATCTTCTTGTTCCCGGTTCTTGCCGTAACCGTGGGCGAAGACGACTGTCAGTTTGGCGTCCTCGCTAGGCATCCACCAGCCGGACAAACGTGTCCGGTCTTTATAGGAGCGGAAGGTGACGTCTTCATAGTCGAGTCCTTCCGCTTTCTTTGGTGTCGTCGTCAAGGCTTCCCGTTCCGGTTGCGTCAACGAGGAGCCGACATAACCGGAAATTCCGATGACGACGATGACAGCAAGCGTCACGATGACGATCACGCCACCGATGATTTTCTTACGATGTTTTTTCCACACCCGTGTTCCTTCCTTTCGTTCGGTTAATGGATATCTTTTTTCTTGAAGCGACCGCCATGGACATCATGGATGTTGCCGATCGCAATGAAGGCTTCCTCATCGAAGTCACGGACGATGTCTTTGAGTTTTGATTCCTCGAGGCGACTGATGACGCAAAAGATGACTTTTTTACCGTCGCCGGTGAAGGCACCTTCTCCGTTTAAGTACGTCATGCTTCGACCGAGTCGATCCATGATTGCAAGACCGATCTCTTCGTAATTCTCCGAAATGATCCAGACACTCTTCGACTGATCGAGTCCGTCGATGACGACATCAATCGTCTTGAAGGCAACGAAATAGGTGATCAACGAGTACATCGCCCGGTCCCAACCGAAGACGAAGCCAGCGGCGCCGAGGATGAAGACGTTGAAGAACATCACGATCTCACCGACTGAAAACGGCGTCGAGCGGCTGAAGGAGACAGCGAGAATCTCGGTTCCGTCGAGTGATCCACTCGAGCGGATGACGATGCCAACGCCGATTCCGAGAATCAAGCCACCGAAGACGGTCGCGAGCAAATCCACGCTCGTCAGCGGACCGATGTGTTCGAGGAGTTTCGTTGCGATCGCCATGACGAAGATCGCATATAACGTCGACAGGGCGAACGTCTTTCCGATTTGTTTGTAGCCAAAGAAGATGAATGGAATGTTCAAGAAGAACAGCCATAAGGCGAGCGTCGTATCGGTCACTTTTGAGCCGATGATCGAAATCCCAACGATTCCGCCATCGATGATGTTATTTGGAACAAGGAATCCTTTCAGTCCAAGCGCGAAGATGATGGCACCGATCGTCAGCATCAACAATCGTCGAAAAAGCTGACCTTTCGTAGAGCGGCGATGATGTTTCGTAGGTAGTGGTGACTGCATGCCATTCCTCCCTTCTGAAGTAAAACGCTTTACGATTACTATAACAAAAAAGCACGAAGACGTGTGTGAACGTCTTCGTGGAGAGGTCAAGGGCGATAGCGTAACGACTGGAAGAAGCGCATGATCTGTTCCGCTTCTGTCGGATTCGTGTATTCGCCGATATATTGTTCATCTTCCTGTCCGGTGATCGTCACCGTACACGTGACGAGTTGTAATCCTTCACTCAAGCGAATCTCAAACGTCGCATCCGACAACGGTAACGGTGTCTTCGTCGAAAAATAGAGTGCACGTGTGCTCGTCTGATGGGCTTCGATGTCCGAAAAAGGCAGTTCGAACGGGCGTTCATGATGCGTTAACATGCGAACCTTTCCTGAGACAGAGAAGCGAGGAACCGTATCGCTCGACAAGGAACAGGCTTCGATCGGATACAAGATCTCACGCAGGAGGAACGATTCCATGACGTCCGCTGGCACTGGGCGACTAAACAGATAACCTTGGATACTCGGACAATTGAGCGTCCGGAACGTATCGAGCTGACGAAGCGTCTCAATGCCTTCTGCGACAACCGTTAGATTGAACTCACCTGCCATGTAGAGAATACTTTTGACGATCGCTTGGGCTTTGGCGTCATCCGTGATGTGGGTCGCGAACTGTCGGTCAATCTTGATGACGTTGATCGGATACCGTTGCAGATAGACCATTGAAGAATAGCCTTTTCCAAAGTCGTCGAGTGCGATTCGAACACCGATCCGACTGACGTATTCAAGCGTCCGACTCGTCATCGGGTCATCCATGATCAAGGCCGCTTCCGTGATTTCGAGTTCGAGTAATTCAGGTGCGAGCTGATACGTTGATAGCATCCGTTCGATATGATGTTCAAAACCAGGAATCAAGAATCGTTTTGGTGAGACATTGACGGAAATCGGAACGAGCTCTGCATCTGTTGCTTTCCAGTGTTGCATCGAACGACACGCCGTCTCGACGACCCAGTCTCCGATTGCGACATGTAAGGCACTTTCTTCAGCAAGCGGAATGAAGTCGTTCGGTGGAATCCGCCCCCATTCCGGGTGTTGCCAGCGAATCAATGCCTCGAGACCGACAATTTTTCCGGTCCAGCTGTCGACTTTCGGCTGATATTCAAGAAACAGTTGATTGCGTTCGATCGCATAGTGTAAATCCTGCTCAAGGCGATAACGACGGTAATAATCGATATCAAGATTCGATGCATAGTGGTGCATCGTGCTGTGGTTTTCACGACGTGAGCGACGTAAGGCAGTGTAGGAATGCTTCAATAATTCGACAGCGTCCGTACTGTCTTCCGGATACCGGCTGACTCCGACCGAGATCCGCGCGAACAAGGCATATGGTTCGATCGAGATTGGTGTTTCCGATAAGTCGAGTAGTGCCTCAGCACATGTCGTCACGTCTTGTTTATAGCTTGTCGGTACGAGCAAGGCGTACTCATCGCCGCCAAGGTGCCCAAGAAACGTCTCGTCCGGCTTTGTTTGTTGTAATAAGGCTGCCGTTCCTTGTAGCCACTGATCACCGGAACCGTGTCCGAAGGCGTTGTTGATCTCAGCGATCCGGTTGAAGGAGACGGTGAGAATGAAGAACGATTGATTCTTTTCTTGCCACGCGTCGATCGTCTCGATGAGCGCTTGCCGGTTCGGCAGATGTGTCACGACGTCGCGCAAAGCAAGTTGCCGTAATTGTTCCTCGTACGCTTTTTGAAGCGTGATGTCGTGCATGATGCTATTCGTGTAAGCAATCGTTCCATCCAGTTGGAAGACCGGGATCTGTTGGTCCTCGATCCATTTGACGCGACCATCCGGGAAGTGAAGGCGGTATTGGATCGTGCCGGCCTGACCGTCGACCAACCGTCTAATGAACTGTTTCATCGCCGCGTGATCACGGACGTCCAACCGCTCGAACAACCACTCACGACTAAGAATTAAATCCTGCGGCAATTCTTCAAAGATGTGCAGGAACCCTTGTGAGTGAAAGAGGATTCGTCCCGAAAATAAGTCGATTTGTGAGATCGCGGCATTAACGGCTTCGTAGATTTCACGTGCCTGTGCCCGTTCCGTGACGAGTTGACGTCGCGCCTCGTCGACTTCCGATAAGTCATAGAGGACGACCGATAGATGATCTGGATGATGCGGACGATGGAAGGCTTTCAAGCGCAACAGCTGATAGGTATCGTCAGCGGTCAGCAGGGAGACTTCCATTTCAAAACGTTCCTTTTCACCCGCAATCAAACGTTCCATCTCGAACCGGAGTGGATCGAAGTCACGTGGATGAATCCGACTAAATAACTGTTCTTGGTCAAGCGTCGTCGCGTCGATTTCTGAAAGACCTAAAAAATGCAACAAAGCGGGAGAAAACTCGATTGTTTGTGTGTTGACGTCGAAGTGAAAGACGACGAGTTCCGGAATCTGTTCCGTCAGTTCAAGTTGAGAACGAATCGACGAGACATCTTCTTCGAGTTGTTTCTCACGTGTGATATCGCGCGCAACTCCGTAGACACCAATCACTTGTCCGTCTTGTTCAACCGGCATGTTCGTAATCTTCAATGTGACCCGGTGTTGGTCAGCATGAAGTCCTTGTGCCGTATAATGAACGGTCTCACCGTTTAAGGCACGCGTGAAAAAGGCAGTCACCGCTTCAATCTGATCAGGCGGATTGAACACGGCGAAATGCTCATAGAGCGTCTCAGCGGAATAGCCGAGCATGTCTGGTAACTGTTCATTGAAATAGATGATCGTTCCAGAGGCATCGAATAAAAAGATTGCATCTGTCTGTTGCTGAAAGAAGGCTTCCGCCGTTTCCGGACGGGACACTTCCAGTCCACCGATATAGAGTGGGGCTGTGTCGGATTGACGAATCCGATTCATCGCTTCATGAAAAGCCATCCACGTCACCTCCTTGCAATACTAGCGTTCTCTTTACTAGTATCGGGTGTAGGAAATGGAAATTGCAACCTTCGTTCAAGGAATAGACTTATTTTTCAAAAAAGTAAACCAGTATATAAAAATCATGATTAAAAGACATCTGTCCTAAATCGAACACAAAAAAGCCGAAACTCTCATGAAAGAGCTTCGGTCTCATCCTTAAATCGCTAAATCGACGGACGATTCACTGGCATTGGGATCCGTATCCGTTCCTTGGTTCGGTGCGCCCGGCATGTCACCGTCCGGACCAGGTCCGTGTCCGCGACCATGACCACCATCGCGTGCTGGACCTTTCTTAAGATCAGCGTAGCTTGAAGCTTCATCCGCGCGGGACTGGATGTGTTCCTTGATCTGCTTCGCTTGTTTTTCTGTCAGCTTACCATCTTTGACTTGTTGATCAATCGCAGCAGTTTGTGCTGTCAGGACGGCTTTCTCGAAATCGGCATAAGCGATCTTGTTCGCTTCTGCGAACTCAGGCAGGAATTGCTCTGCAGCTTCGAATTTCGCTTCATCGAGTCCAAGTGCTTTTAAAATCGCGGATGTCGAATCACCGAAGACACCACCCGGTCCATGGTCACCACGCTTGCCGTGTTCGGCGCGATCCGGAAGATCGTCGTAGCTCTTCGCGTCCTTATATTCTTCGGTCAGACGAGACTTGATTTCCGTTGCTTGCTTTTTCGTCATCTTCCCATCTTTGACGAGTTGATTGAGTTCGCTTGTTTGCGCCGCAAGCAATGCTTTTTTATAGTCGGCGAACTTGATCGACTGTGCCTTCGCATAAGCAGCAAGCGATTGATTCGCTGCATCGAACTTCGACTGGCTCAGTCCAAGTGCCTTCAGGACGTCGGCGATCAATGATTCATTGAAGAAACCTGGTCCACCGTGGCGACCCATCGGCATCTTGTCTTTGAGTTCATCGTAGCTCTTGACGCCACTGAATCGTTCCGTTTGACGCTTCAACATGTCGTCTGCTTGCGTTTGCGTTAAGTCGCCTGATTTGACGAGACTTGCGAGTTGTTCCTTCGCTGCTGCGAGTTCTGCCTTCTTGTAATCAGCGAACGAGATCCCTTTTGCTTTTGCGAGATCAGCGATCGATTGTCCTTTCTCGCGGGCAGCATCTGCCTCGGCTTGTGTCAGGTTCAATTTTTTCAAGAGTAACGTCATGTCGTGCTTTTTCATACCTTCGAAGTGGTGCCCGTGTTTCGCTTGTTTTGTTGTGTTCGAGTCGTCGTTCGTCGCAGCGTATGCTGATGCGCCTCCGACTGTTAATGCGCTAATTGTCAATGCAGTGATCCATTGTTTTTTGAATGTCATGGGTTGATCACTCCTTTCACCTTTTATGGTAGAGGGTCACGAAAGAGAAGTTGTGAGGAAGTTGCAAAGAAACTGCGAAGAAAGGCAAATCTGAGCAAAAAGGCGCTACACTAAGAGTGGAGGGATGACCATGAAAGTACTATTGATTGAAGATGAACAAAAATTAGCGCAAGTGACGGCACGTTTCCTCCGGCACCATGCATATGACGTAACGATTGCTGGTTCGTTAGCAGAGGCGAAACAGTGCCTGACGAGAGCATTTGATGCCGTTTTGATCGATGTCCGCTTACCGGACGGGGACGGTTGGTCGCTCGTGCCAGGCATCAAATCACAAGTCCAGCCGCCGGTCGTCTTCATGATGACGTCGCGTGGAGAGGCCGATGATCGCGTCTTCGGACTTGAACTCGGTGCCGATGACTATCTCGTCAAACCAGTCGTCCTGAAGGAGTTGACGATCCGGCTTGAACGGGCACTTAAAGTCCGTCCGGTTGCTCGCCATGCGTTTGGTGACTTGACGATCGATGAGAAGGGACGCCAAGTCAAAACAGGTGAGCGGGCGGTCAGTCTCGCAAAGATGGAGTTCGAACTGTTGCTTTATTTCATCGAACACCTCGGAGAGGCACTCAGTCGGGATCAGATTCTTGATGACGTCTGGGGGTATGCGTTCGGAGGTGATACCCGGACCGTCGATACACACGTTAAACAATTGCGGGATAAGTTACCCGTCGTTAAACAACAATTGAAGACGGTCCACCGGGTCGGCTATCGATTGGAGGCGATTGAATGAAACGACGTCCTTTGATGCGGAAGTTTTTATACGCTGTCGTCGGTCCGCTGCTCGTGATGGGCGTCCTTAGTTTCGTCTTGACGGCGTTTCTCGTCAATCGATTCGCAGAAGGCGAACGGTACGATCAACTCGCCCGGGAAGCGAACATCATCAAACAAGCGCTTGAAGCCAACACGCCGATACCGCGTGACATCCAAGGATTTTTGACGACCGACGGGTTGACGCAACGGATCGGGGCGCGCGGACCGGCGGGGCGGTTGCCACTTCTTGATAATCTCAAGAAGGAAGATGTCATTGAAGTGCAAGACGAACGGTTGCTGACGTATCAGTTGACGGTTGACGGAACGCGCATCACGACGGTCCGGCAAGCACCACTGGCGAGTAGTGCGCTGAGTGGTGTTTATCTCGCAATCGGACTCGCGTTACTCGTGACACTGTTGCTCGCATCATTGCTCGCTTACTATATGGGACGGCACCTGACACGACCGATTGTGACGCTCCGTTCCGTTGCCCAAAAGATTGGTGCTGGTGAAACGGATGTCGTCTTACCGGCACGACCGAAGGATGAAGTCGGGGAGTTGATTGACGCAGTTGACGAGATGCAGACGCAACTTAAACAAAAGGATCATCTACAGAAGACGTTCATTGCTGGCATCACCCATGACTTGCGGACACCGCTTGCGATCATTCGAAACGAGACCGAGGCACTCGCGGCAGGTGTTATTCCCGTTGCTGAACTGCCCGACGTGACGACGAGCATCATCGAGGAGACGGATCGACTCGGTCATCTGATTGATGAGACGTTGCTTTATTCGAAGCTTGCCGGTGGACGGATGCCGCTTGAAAGAACGGATGTGGCACTCGATGAACTCGTGATTGCGACAGTTGAACGCCTGCGCGGGACGTTCACACAGGCAGGACTGATACTGGCGACGGAGCTGCAACCGGTTAGGCAGTCCCTTGATCCACGCATGTTCGAACGTGTCTTGATCAACTTTCTGATGAACGCCCGTTTTGCTTCACCCGTCGGCGGGACGGTCACCGTTCGCTTAACGCATGACCAATTGACGGTCGAGGATGAGGGAGCGGGTGTCCGAGCAGAAGACCGGGCAACGATTTGGGACGTTTACGTTAAACAAGAAGGCAGTGCCGGACATGGACTCGGTCTTGCGATCAGTCGAATGATTCTCGATAGTCATCAATTTGACTATGGTGTTCGTGACCGGAGTGGTGGGGGAGCGGTGTTCTACGTTCAGTTTTAAACGGATTCTATCAGGCATACAAAAAGAGAGGTCAGTTTTCGGAAACCATTCCGGAACTGACCTCTCTTGAATTAATGTAACGATTATTGACCGTCGTTCGCATGAACGAGACTTGGTTTGACGAGCGTATAGAACTCATCGCTCATCCCGACACGGCTGCCCATCTGGCAAGCAAGTTCGAGTGTTTCCTTATAGAAGTTCGCGACGAGATCGTGATTCTTGATGTGCTCATCTTGCATCGCCTTTTTGACCCCAAGAACGACTTTTTCGATTTGCTCATCGGCATCATTACGGACCGGGACGACGTTTTCAGGAAGATCGACTTCCTTATCGTGTCCGTTGAAGCGGAATGATGCCCCGAATCCGAGGTGCTCGAGGAAGAAGTGCGGTAACAGTTTACTCGCGAAGAACTGATGCCATTCCGTCTCTTTCATCGCTTCCATGTCACGCTTGAATGACGTCGTTGCGAGTGCATAGCGATCGTGTGTATCCTTCATGAACTTCTCGAGGATCGGAACCTGCATTGCAAACGCATTTTTGAGCAAGTTATCGAGCTGTTCTTGCGTTAATTGTTCTTGTTCAGTCATCGCTTTAACCCCATTTCGTTTCGTTATCCCTATCGTAAGAAATTTAGACAATTCCGTCAAATCTTTTTCGAGAATAGAGTTTACCTATTTCACAAAAGGGAATCCATTACTATCGATCATTTTAAGGGGGAGTCAGCATGAAACGAATCGCAATGACAGGAGTCTTACTCGGAGCATGTCTGACTCCGGTGACGGGTTTTGCCGCAAGCAACGTGACATACAGTAAAGGGGTCGTCGCGAACGAATCGTTCGGCTATACCGTCAAAACGACGGACGCGTTGAAAAAAGCGATCCAGCAAGACAAAGTCGAGCTTGTCAAGAACAAGACGGTTAAGTCGAAATACGGTGTCGTCACGCGAAGCGGTACGTTCGCGTTGTACTATAAAGTTAAGGGCGCGGATCAACTGCTCGTCAACTTGAACTACGAGCCGAAGAAGCTCTCGAAAAAACAGTTCGACCGTGAAATCGGATATGGTACATATCTCGGGACGAAAGGTAGCAAAACGTACTACTACGTCTTACCGACGGAGGCCGTCAAAGGCGCTGTCGGCAAAAAAGCGATCGAGAACTTGATCGTCAAGGACGTCCCGCAGATGATGAAGACATTCAAACTGCAATGAGCACTAGCTTTTGCTAGTGCTTCTTTTGTTCGTTCGGTATAGTTGAAAATGAGGTGAATGAATATGGAATGGAACGTCACAGACGTCAAACAAACAACAGATGTATTACAACTCGAAAAATGTGTCAACAATCACGATGGCATTGAATTAAAAGTCGCAGCCGATTGGGTCGGCGAGAACGATTTCGCGATCTATGATGGCGAGCAATTGATTGGATATTTACAAGCATTCGCGTACTTACCGACGGAGTGGGAATTGAATGTCTTCGTTGATCCGGATTACCGGAAACAAGGCATTTTCACGGCACTCGTTGAAGCAGCACGGGCGCGGGCAACGGAAGCAGGCGTCGAAGCATTTACGTTCGTCATTGACGATGCAAGTGAGTCAGGTCAAGCTGTCCTCGAAGGATTAGGTGCTGAGTACCGGATGACGGAGTACAACATGGTCTTGAAAAAGGCGCAGTTGTTCTTAAAAGCCGATCCGGATTTCGAATTACGTGAAGCGACAGCGGACGATCGTCCGTTCATCGTCGAGACGCTCGGCAAATCGTTCGGGAATACGGATGAAGAAGCAGAGTCGATCTATCAAGCGATTGAATCCGACGACCGGATTACGTTCATCGGTGTCGCCAGTGGCAAACCGGTCGGTGTCATCCGTGCTTATCTCGCTTCCGATACACAAGCGAGCATCCATGCGTTTGCGGTTCGTCCAGAAGCGCAAGGTAATGGTTACGGCAAAAAGATGCTGAAGTTGATGGTTCAAGCGTTGTTCCGGACAGGTCGGACACAACTCGAACTCGATGTCGAGACGGATAATGATCGCGCACTCGATCTTTACAAAGAGGCAGGATTCGTCGTACATCGTGGTTATCAGTTCCACGTGTTGGCGGTTTAATTGAAATGAGCATCACGACTTTTCCACTCGCTTTCCTCAGGCGAGACACAAGCCGCGACTCTGTCGTCTTCGACGCAGAACCGGGTCTTGTTCGTCTCTGACAGCGCGAACGCGCTTTTTCCTGTAGGAGTCGAGTGGACGTGTGATGCATCATCAAAGAATGGTCTGCGGATCGTTCTTTTTTATGATGATTAATACAGAAACTAAACAAAAACGTTGGAACCTTTTCTGCAATCCGTCGTATACTAGACATATGGAAAAAAAGAGGAGGCGACGTCATGGAGAGTCGACAGGATTCATTGCGGACGTTGAAGTGGGTATCAGGTGGAATGGAAGCGGTACTTGGGATTCCGCTCTTAGGTGGTTCAATCGTCTTTTTCTCAGGTTATAATGCCCTGTGGTTGATGCTCGCGTTTCACATCGTCGTCGTCGTATTGACGGCACGTGCCGGAAATGTCTCAAAAGGGAACATCGTCGGGATCGTCGCATCAACGGTCGGTGTCATTCCGGTCGTCGGGATGCTCTTACACATGGCAGCAGCGATCACAATCTTACTTGACGCAGCGTTCAGCAACCGAATCATTACACGAACACATGTCAAACACGTCGAACCGATTCGACCACGTCCGGTCCGTCGGGAGCAAGAAAAACAAGAAGACCATCCGTTCTGAGTTTTTTCGTTGACAGCGAAAAACAAGCCGTGTAAAGTAAACAACAAGTTAAGCCATATCAATTACATCGACGACGCGGAGTAAGTATCGTCAACACTGCCGACCAAGCGAGTCAGGAATGGTGAGAGCCTGACACGGTAAGCTGAACGAGAATGGACCGCTGAGAGCCTGTTGAACCTTCGAGTAGACAGGACGGTTGCCCCCGTTACCGGGCTAGTTGGTTGTTGGACCAACGACAAGTGGAGACGATTTTTCGTCTCAATCAGAGGTGGCACCGCGCGGATACAGGCGTCCTCTATGCATTAGCTGTTAGCTATGCGTAGAGGGCGCCTTTTGTTGTACGTCAAGGTATGCCGAATCATCCAACGCTCATCATATTTCTCAGGAGGCACTACACATGAAAAAGACATTGATCGCAGCGGCGAGTACGGCAGTCCTATTAGCAGGATGTGCAACGACAGAACCAGCAGAAGACAAACAAGCGGACAAGAAGGTCCTGCACACGATGGAGAGTTACGACCTCCTGTCGGTCGACCCGGCAGATGCCATCACATCAAACATCTTCAACCAAATCTACGAAGGACTCTATCGCTTCGACGCGAACAACGAACTTGTTCCGGCGGCAACGAAATCACATAGCGTATCAGAGGACGGAAAAGTCTATACGTTCAAGCTTGACCCGAATGCGAAATGGTCGGA
This sequence comes from Exiguobacterium sp. E17S, assembly GCF_057772545.1. Classification (NCBI taxonomy): domain Bacteria; kingdom Bacillati; phylum Bacillota; class Bacilli; order Caryophanales; genus Exiguobacterium; species Exiguobacterium sp. E17S. The sequence continues at coordinate 1,546,075 of NZ_JBYLRU010000001.1, read as the reverse complement.
CGGAAAGCCCGTCACAGCAGAGAACTTCCGTTATGCATTCGAGCGTGTCATCAAAACGAACTCACCGTTCGCTTACTTGCTCGAGCCAGTCGAAAAAACGACAGCGGTCGACGATGAGACACTTCGAATCGAACTGAAACGCCCGACACCATACTTCCTCAGCATGACGACGTTCGGCACATATATGCCGGTCCGGGAAGATATCGTCAAAGCTGAAGGCGACCAGTTCGGAACGGATCCAAAGACGAACGTCTACAACGGACCATTCACATTCAAGAAATATCAAGCCGAGCAAGGCTATACGCTCGCGAAAAACGCTGAGTACGCAGACCGGAAGAACGTCAAAATCGACGAAGTCGACGTGAAAATCATCAAGGATCCGATGCTTGCGATCAACTTGTTCGAGTCAGGTGAACTCGATGTCGCGCCACTCAACTCGGAGAACGTCGTGACGTACAAGGATCAAAAAGAGTACAACACGTTCAGTGATTCGCGGATGTTCTTCATCCGGATGAACGAAAAGACGGATGCCTTAAAAGATAAACAGACACGCCAAGCGATCGATGCGGCATATGATAAAAAAGCGATGACAGAAACGTTACTCGGAAACGGATCACTTCCTGCGGATTACATCGTACCGAAAGAACTTGATCCGAAATACGATAGTACGCGTCAAATCGAATCATCATATGATGTAGCAGCTGCAAACAAAGTGCTGGCGAAGCAAAATCTTGAGTTGACGATGTTGATCGAAGACGATGACGTCTCGAAAAAAATAGGGGAGTACATCCAAGGAGCGTTGAAGAAACAGAACGTCGACGTCAAACTGTTGTCACTACCGAAGAAAGAACGTCTCGCACGTGAAGGACGAGGGGACTACGATCTGTCACTTGCAAGCTGGGCACCAGACTATCAGGATGCGACGACATACCTGAACTTGTTCACGACTGGTAACCCATTCAACATGATGGATTACTCGAACAAACAGTATGACCGTCTTTTGAAACAGGCTGAAAGTGAACTCGATCAAGACAAGCGTCTTGCCTTACTCAGTAAAGCAGAAAGCTTGTTGCTCGACGATCAAGCGATTTCACCGGTCTACCAACGGAAGAATGCCTTCTTGCAAAACACGGAAGTGAAGAATCTTGCCCGACACAATGTCGGAACGGATATCTCATATAAGTATGTTGAGATTGAGCGGAAATAAGAAAAAGAGAGTGATGGACGATTTGATCCATCACTCTCTTTTTGTGGACTTTTGTCATAACACTGGAAATCATTTTTGAAAATCGGGTCAACTGACTTAAAACGGTTACAAAAGAAACCGATAGAGAGGACGGTGAAAGAAGATACAGGAAAGGAAGTTTCGGTTATGCGTAAATTACGAAGCAACTTGAAGGTACGGTTATTCTTTTGGGTCTTGGCCATCTCAGTCATCACGAGTGGTATCTCAGCCCAACTTGTGCTTTATCTCCACCGTGGACTTGATGTCGCGGATACGAACGCAATTTGGTTCGGAGCAGGGATTGGCTTATTGTTATCGTTGATTGGAACGTCGTTGACGCAATTGATCCTACGTCAACCGATCAAAGCGATCGAAAAGGCAACAGAGACGGCACGCGAAGTCGCGAACGGCAACTTCAACGTCGATTTCGAGGAAGCGAAGCGCGGCGATGAAGTCGACCAATTGATGCATGAACTCGAAGTCATGGTTCTACATATCCGCAAACAAGCGACACAGATGGGCAGTTCAAGCGATAAGCTGACAGCGTCCGCGCAAGAAATCGCAGCAGCAGTCCAGGAAGGCAATGCATCAGGGGAGAGTATTCGTTCAGCGATGGCAGAGCTATCCGCGAAGATGAACGAAAACGTCGATCAAGCGTACTTATCGATGGATGCGCTCGGTGCCGTCAAACGGACGATGGATGAAGTCGCGAAAGAGATGAACGAAGCGTTGAAATCAGCGACGGTCATGCAGACGGAAGCACAGAACGGGAAGACACTCGCAACGGATTCTGTTGAAGCGATGCATATGATCTCGAAGAAGATGGAACAGTCAGCGACACTCAATGGTCGTTTGACGGACATGACAGGCGAAATCTCACGGATCACGGATGTCATTAGTGATATCTCAGCACAGACGAACTTGCTCAGTTTGAATGCATCGATTGAAGCGGCACGAGCAGGAGAAGCAGGACGTGGATTTGCCGTCGTCGCAGCAGAAGTCAAGAAGCTCGCGGAACAGACAGCGACATCCGCAAAAGAAATCACGGATTTGATTTCTGGTGTCAAACGTCTTGTTAATGACACGGCAAACGCGATGACCGATGTTCAGAGTGAAGTCGCGACAGGTGTTGGACTCGTTGAACAGGCAGGATCATCGTTCGAAGAGATTCATCATTCTACAGAAAATGTTTACTCACGCGTTAAATCGGTCGATCAACTCGTTGTCAAATCGGATCAAGAAATCGATCAAGTTGGCTTAACGACAGCGAATATCCTTGCAATGGTTGAGGAAGCATCGAAGCACGCTGAGCAAGTTTTACAAGCGTCTAGTCATCAAGCGGCATCGCTTGGTGAAGTCAATGGAGCAATGGAAGAGCTTGTAGCAGTAGCAGAACAATTACAGGAAGAGACTGGAGCGACACGTCTCTAAACTATAGGGAAATCGTACATCCAAACCAGATGTGCGATTTTTTTGTATTTTTTTGAAGAAAATTGTTAAACATTTCGAGTGGACGACGATATATAAGGTGGAAGCAGTCATCGACTAATTCTACCGTGTCACCCTTGGGCCGGCCAGGGGGCACATCTCGGAGAAGACGGATCTTCGAAGAGACAAAAAACTTATCCTATGGAGGGAAATTACAATGATTATCAATCACAACGTAACTGCGCTTAACACGCACAACAAACTTTCGAGTGCTACTGCTGCTCAAAGCAAATCAATGGAGAAACTCGCTTCAGGTCTTCGCATCAATAAAGCAGGAGACGATGCAGCTGGTCTTGCAATTTCTGAAAAAATGCGTGCTCAAGTTCGTGGACTTGATCAAGCTGGACGTAACGCACAAGATGGTATCTCACTCATCCAAACTGCTGAAGGTGCTTTGAACGAGACACACGATATTCTTCAACGGATGCGTGAACTTGCCAACCAAGCGGCAAACGATACAAATACAACATCTGACCGTGGAGAGATTCAAAAAGAAATTAACTCTTTGACTTCTGAAATTAACCGTATCGGTAACACTACCGAGTTTAATACTCAGAAATTACTTGATGGTGGTAAAAATGGTGCAGGTAGTGCAGCTGTAGCTGCTGTAGCTGGTAAATTTACTGTCGGCGTTACTGATACTACTGCAGGTATTACAATTGATGGTAAAACTTACACTGGTGCTGCCTTAAGTGACGTAGAAACTGCTTTGAATGCTGACACTGACTTCACTGATAACTATAGTGTAGCGGTAGTAAGTGGTAAACTTGAAATCACGCAAGCTACTGGTAAGGAATCTTCTACAAATCCTACTATTTCAGGTGGTTCAATTACAGTTGACACTGCTGGTGTAGCGGCAAAAGCAGAAGTCATTGCAGATGCATCAAAGAGCTTGAAATTCCAAATCGGTGCTAACGAAAATCAAAGTCTGACACTCGATATTGCAGACATGCGTGCTTCTGCTCTTGGAATCACAACAGCTGGAACAAGTGATAAATTAGCAGTCACAGACGGCACTAATAATACTACAACTGAACAAGCATTAGATGTCTCGACACATGCTAACGCAGCAAGTGCAGTTACAAAAATTCAAACTGCAATTGATACAGTTTCTGCTGAACGTTCTAAACTTGGTGCGAACCAAAACCGTCTCGAGCACACAATCAACAACCTCAAAACATCTTCTGAAAACCTAACAGCGGCTGAATCACGCGTTCGTGACGTTGATATGGCGAAAGAAATGATGAATCAAACAAAGAACTCGATTCTTGCACAAGCTGCACAAGCAATGTTGGCTCAATCGAATCAGACACCGCAGGGCGTTCTCCAACTCCTTCGATGATTGATTTTACCGGGCGTCTAATCTGGTAACGGATTAGATCATGACTGGGTGAATTGCTGGAACTCCTGAGAGCCTTGATGTACGACAACGTGGCTGGAAACGGCGAGCGTGACCGTTCTGAAAAATATCAAGGATTGGACAATCAGCAGCCAAGCACCTGTAGGGAAACCTTGGTGAAGGTTCAACGACTAGGATATACGACCTAATGGACTTGTCCGATGGTTATGAAATCCGTACTCCGTAAACGGCGGGGGAAGTGCCCAGCTCCTAGTGCATCTAGGATGAAGATATAGTCTTATCATTAGCGAAAGCTAATGCGCGTAGCAAGCGAACCAACAGCCGCAAGGCGTTCTCCAATTACTCCGTTAATCGTAATTGGAACATATCGATTGTTCAGGTCACGGACTCGTTCCGTGACCTTTTTTGATGGCATTGAGTTTAGCGTAGATTGACCACGTTGATCGACTTAAGCGTTGTGCGATTTCTGATACAGGAACTTGATTTGCCATGTCATTCATCAGTTGTTCCATTTCTGCAGCACTGAAGTACCGATTCGGCTTTGTACTTAAGACTTGGACATGCAGGTGATCTTGTTGTATTTGCTTCATTCGAATTTTCCAATCGAGTTTATAAGAAAAATTAAGCAACTCATTTACATAGGGCGTTAAATAATCAAGAAACTGTATTGTGTCCTCAAAACGAGATGTTCGCAAGAAATACCCAGAACCATTCGACGTTTTTGCTAATCTGAAGTTGAGTCGGAAATTATGATTTAACCATTCACAAAAGAGTGTTAGTGACTGTTTAGGGAAAGACTGAAGATAAAGTGCGATTATAGGAGAAACAATCAGTTGCTGTTTAGATGTGATACGCTTTGAGACAATCAATGAACCGTCGTCAAGATAAAGGATCAATAAGAAAAGTGGGTGATTACATAAGGGAAGTAACTTGAAAGGAACATCTTTTTGATCAGAGGGATAAAAGTATGGATAAAGTTCTGTAAATAACGGAAGAGAGCGTGACACTAAATTGTTTTGACGGGATATACAGCAAATCAGGAAGCTGTTGCGACTTCCATTCTCGATAAAATCGCTGTACCTCTCCGAAGTGTTCGCGATAGCTGTTGTTCTTTCGTCTAGAACCAGGATAACACTTTGTGATTTCTCCATCTCCGAGAATACTAGCCAATAAAATAGCATGTTGTTGTGGTGATAGTTTTTTTAGTAACAGCATTAGCGTTCCTCCTTTTTGTAGAAACATATGTTCTTTTTACCCGAAAATAATGTTCCTTAAATTAATACTTATAAAATATCTGATTTAGCCGATATACTACATAGAGAAGAAAAAGGAGTGACCGACTATGAATTCCATCAATACGGAAATTCGCCTTCATCTACCTTCGAACGTCCTACCGTACGAAGCGACACGCAATGTGTTTGTGGAAGCGAATCAGGAAGCGCTAGCAGAAGAAGGAGTCGTTGTCCTACCGACACCGCAACACATTACGAAACTTGAAATAGCGATGGAGCAGGCGAATATTAAACTTGAACTGCAACGAACAGGATTGAAGTTCGTCAAACATGAACAACTGAACGAATATTACATTCAAGTCGTTGATACGAATAATAACGTCGTCCAAGAAATTCCGAGTAAAAAAGAACTCGATTTCTTTGCGGCATTCATGGAATTTAATCAATTGATCGATAAACGGATTTAACGGAAAGGACTGATTGGATGGCAGGCATTCGACTGAGTGGTCTTGCGAGTGGGATCGATACCGAAACGATGATTAAACAATTGATGCAGGCGGAACGGGCACCGGTCGATCGATTATCACAAAAGAAACAGACATTGACATGGCAACGAGATGCGTACCGAGAGATGAACCGGGCATTACTTGATTTCCGAACAGCTGCAAGCGATATGCTGTTGTCGAAGAACTATCAATCGAAGACCGTCACCAGTTCGAATCCGACTGCGCTGACGGTAACAGCAAGTCCAGCGGCGTCAGCCGGTAGTGTGACAATTGACAGTATTGATCAACTGGCTAGTGCGGCCTCGGTGACTATGATCGCAGCAAGTGGGAAGAAAAGTGATGCCACACTTGAAGAGAGTGGATTGTTCACGAAAGATGCGAATGGCAAAATCAATGTCCAAATTAACACCTTCGATGCGACAGGTAAAGCGGTAACTGAGACATTGCAGCTTGATGCAACACAAAAAATCTCTGACTTAACCGCGGCAATCAATGGTAAAACCAGCCTAGGAATGAACGCGGTATTTAATGATTTGACAGGGAAACTCGTTTTAACGAAAACAAGTACCGGTAACTTGAATCCAAACGGTGCCGACATTTCGATCGTCGATGCATCAGATAATACTGTGAAGGTGAATTCAGAGGACGGTACATTCGGTCGTGAAGGGCAGAACGCCAAGTACACGATTGGTGGACAACAACTCGAACAGACGACGAATACGTTCACACAAAACGGGCTAACGATCACATTGAACAACGTCACGACGACAGCGACGACGATCAATACGGCACTGGATACACAGAAAAACTTTGATTCGATCAAAAACTTCGTTGATAAATACAACGACGTCATCGATAAGATGAATAAAAAAGTCCGTGAAGAAAAATACCGCGATTATCAACCGTTGACGGATGCCCAGCGTAAGGAACTCAGCGAGGATGAAGTCAAGAAGTGGGAAGAAAAAGCGATGAGTGGTGTCCTCAAAAACGATAGCTACTTACAGGACGGTATGAATCAGTTCCGAAGCGCCATCTCGTCAAAAATCGATACGGGTTACTCGTATACGTCAGGTACGGATACGATCCAACTCCAGTACATGTCGCAAATCGGAATCACTTCAACGAGTGATTTCCGAGATGGTGGGAAACTAAAAATCGACGAAACGAAATTGAAAAAGATGCTCGAAGAACAACCGGAAGGTGTCTATAAGCTATTCACCGCTGATGCGCCGGAGCCCACGAAGGACGCGCAAGGGAATACGATTCCGAATCCGAATGGACTCGATGGCTTCGTTCGTCAGATTCAAGGATTCGCAACAACACTCCGCGATAAGATTTCTGGAGTCGCTGGACGTGACGGTGCCGTTGCGACGACGTATCGCCTCGGAAAATCGCTTGCAGATCTCGATAAGAGTATGCTGTCGTGGGAAGACAAGCTGAAACGTAAAGAAGACAGTTACTATCGCCGATTCGCGGCGATGGAACAAGCGATGAACCAAGCGAATAGTCAATCGGCGACGCTTGCGAATTATCTCGGACAAGGATAATAAAAGGAGGAAACGCGATGAACCCTTATGCTACGTATCAAACGAACTCGGTAACGACAGCGTTACCTCAAGATTTAACACTGATGTTATACGAAGGCTTGATCAAATTCTCAATGCTCGCAAAACGAGCGATCGAACAGAAGATGATCGAACAAAAAAATACGAATATCCAAAAAGCACAAGCAATCATTACCGAATTGCAATTGACGTTGAATCAATCGATCGCCTTATCAAAGGATTTGAACAGTCTGTATGACTACATGCAAACACGATTGATTGATGCCAACGTTAAAAACGACCTTGTTGCAATTGACGAAGTCATCGGTTTTGCGGAAGAATTCCGTGAGACATGGAAAGAAGCGATGAAACTCGCACGGCAACGATGAGTCCGCTCGATCCGCTTCGCCTGAAGACGAAACGATTGATTGAACTGCTTGATCAAACGCCGAATGAAGAGACGTATGACGAATGGATCGAGAAGATTCAAGGTCTCTTGAACGAACGCGAAGCATTCATTGCGGCGCATTCGAATCTACTAGCCGGTGCCAATCAAGCCGTCATCCAGGAACTCGTCGCTGACAGTCGGAAAATCGACTTGAAATTATCAGCGGAAACGGCTAAATTAGGGGTACAAATCAGTCAGTTGCGTCAGACGCAAACGAGTCGTAAATCGTACGTTGATCCGTACGAAGAAGTCGATCATAGTTTTTCACCGTATTTTGATTCTCGTCAGTAACTTTCTTGTGTGAGGGAGGGATCTTTCGTGACCAAGCGGGAAGACAAGAAGCGTCCCGTACCGCAGCCGTATTTCCAATCGGACGGCTCGTACGATCAGTTCATTGAACCGGACGTCGAATCGGAATCATGGGAAGAGTTCGAACGCCCTGTCTCCGATGCACCGGATGCCTATGAAGAAGAAAAATATCGTCGTGAGTCGTAAGCTCATGAAAAAAATGCCCTGTCCATTTGTTTGGACGGGGCATTTTGCCATTCATTTAAAGCGATACGCGTTTTTCTCTTCCTGCTTGACGGTGTACATCGCTTCGTCAGCGCGAATCAATAAGAGACTCGTCGTCTGCCCATCCTCAGGATACCGGGCGATACCAATTGACGGCGTGACCTGCATCGCCGTTGCGTCAAAGAAGAACGGATCATTCAAGCGAAGGAGGACGTTCTCAGCGTAGGTGATCGTCTCCGCGCGACTGCGGGCAAGAAAAACGATGAACTCATCACCGCCGAGTCGTGCCGCTAAGTCGTCCTGCGTTAAATCGAGCTGCAAGCGACGTGCTGTTTCCTGCAAGACGTAGTCTCCGGCGTCGTGGCCGTAGCGGTCATTAATTTGCTTAAAGCCGTCGAGATCGATGAATAGAAGCGATCCTTCGGTTAAGGTTGCGAGCTGCGCTCCAAGATGATCCTCGAAGTAACGGCGATTTGGGAGTGCTGTCAAGGCATCGTGATAACCGAGTTCTTGAAGCCACTTTTCTTGCGATAAGGCTTCCGTTAGGTCGGACAGAATGACGTATAAATCCGCTTCACCAGGAATCGGAATTAACGTCACTTCGAACGTCCGTCCGTCGACGGGCCGCATCAGCAATTGTTTTTCACCGGTCTCCAGTTTCAGAAATGCCGCAATCAACTGATGCACTAAGGCATCAGGAACATAGCCGTGCGGGAAGTAACGTTCTGCTGCTGGGTTCATCGCTTTCTCATGCCCATTGCCGTCGAAGCGAATGATCGGTTGTGGGTGGGCGAGGAACAGGCGGCGATATTCTTCCTTCCGGAGCTCGAGTTGTGTTGTATGGCGGTCAATTCGGTGTGTCAAATCGACTTCAAACGTCTCAAGTTCTGTTAGTAGTTGGCGATTGAGACGTTCGGAGAAAAATTGCCGGAACATAAACAATGAGAACAAGATGATCAGCGTCGGGAAGTAGACATCCTGCGCCATCGGGAGGAACGTGATGCCCGCCAACAGAACGAGCAGACTGATGTACGGTAAATACGGTCGTCCGAGTCGGTCGCGTGCCGGTTGCTTCGGTGGCACGTCCTTGAAGTAGACAGCTAGCTCAAACAAACTGACCGCATAGAGCGGGAAAAAGCAAGCAGCGAACGTCAACTCATCACGAATGAAGAACGTATAATAGCCGAAATTTGCCAAGATGAATAGCATCATCGCCTGAATCAGTCGTCTGTGTGCCGATCCACGAAGTCCTGTCGCATACAAAATCAAAAAGAAGAACAATTGCGCAATGAAACTGATCGCGTAGCCGAGCATGGCGACGAATTCGATGTCAGAGCGAGCGAACGTTGGTAAGTGTCGCAAGATGACCGTATAACCAAAAACAAAGACCAACCCGAATAAGAGCACACCGTCAATATAGAGTAGCCGTGCATGGCGAATCGAAGACCAGTCGATCAATCGGGCAAAGGCGATGGCGGTCAGAATCAGGAAGGCGGTCAATGTCAAGTTGGCAGCAGAGTCGACTTCCGGCGGATGCGGGAAGAAGGTCAGGACAAAGTTGATCCAGAGACCACTTGCGAATAAAAGAATCGCGATGCCGACCGAGCGTTCCGGGTGCTTCGGGAAGAACCAACGCCTGGCTTGAATCGCGACGAACGTCACAGCAAGTAGCGTCGCAAGAACAGCGACCAGCGGAACGAACGGTGTTCCGCTGACAAGTAGCATCAGCCCGTAGGTGATCAGTAAATAAAGAATCGGTAACGTTGGTCGCATCGCGGACCTCCTTTCCTGAAACAGTGTGTTGGCTCTTTTCGACGAGCGGTGAAAAAAATCCTTGTCCCGTCTGATGACGAACAAGGATCAGTCCTGCTCTTGCACCCATTCCCAGTGGATACGTGCGTCTTTTTTGATTTTGTCGGTCGCCGTCTTACTTTGGAATAAACGGCTGTACCAGAGACGAGCCGTGTCTTTGTCTTTTGTCACAGCGTATAGATCCGCAATCCGCAATAGAAGGACGTCTTCCGGAATCCCGCTCTCCTTGACGGACGTGTAGTTGTCGTATAGGAGAACATATTTTTCAATTGCTCGGCTCGCCCAGAGTTGTTCTTCGTTCTGTTGACCGGTTAAGCGATGCAACCAGGACAGACGAACACCGAGCATCGCTTGAATTGCTGGTTTTTGCTCCGTCACTTGAGCCGTATAAAGACAAAGCTTATAGAGCTGGATCGCCTGTTCAATTGTCCGCTCTGTGCCAGCAAACGGTAAGACAGGAAGCGTCGGTAGGATGTGATCTTGTAAGGTCGCTCGAACATCTGGCGATAACTTTCCGAACGACTCGTGGAAGAAAAACCGACAATGGCTACACTGAATCGGTTCATAGAGATAGACATTGACGCCTTGATGGCGGATGAAGCCATCAAAGTCGGTCGAGGCAACACGGATATGTCGCGACAGGACACGTTTCGTCTCCGTCGTTTTTAAGCAGCAGGGGCAGGTGCATTTTTTAAGATATAAGTCTGGCATGTAGGGGAACTCCTCTAATTCTAGATTACACGAAGACGTTGACGAGCATGCCTTTGATTTCACCGACTTGGTCGAGGATATCGAGTCGTCGCGATTCGCCAGAGATGACCGTATCCGTCAACTGAAGGAGCTTCGCATCGACTTGTTCGACGACCTTATAGATCTTCGTCCGACCACGGCGGTTGAAGCCACGCTTCTCTTCGAGTTGTTGTGATTGGTCGAGGGCGTCTTTTAAGAAGTCCTTGATCTTTTCCTTATAGCTTTCGAGATGCTCGATCGTCTGGCTCTCAGCGAGCAGTTGTCCGTGTTCTTCGACGAGGGCGAGTTTTTGTTGCAAGCGCTCGTAACCTTTGTGGTCGCGTTTCTCCTGCATCAAGGCAGAGAACGTCGTCGACGCCTCGACTTCACGGGGACCACCTTTTAAGGACTGGAGTCGTTGCGTTTCTTGGATGCGGCGGATATCCATCGGGTCAGCCTCCTTAGTTGAGTAATTGTAAGACGCCTTGGGGCAGAGCGTTCGCTTGAGCGATCATTGCCATCCCCGATTGGTTGAGGATGTTGTATTTCGCATATTCCATCATCTCACGCGCCATATCGGTATCGCGAATCCGTGATTCCGACGCTGTCAAGTTCTCGACGCTAACACTGAGGACGGATGACGTCGCTTCGAACCGGTTCTGGATCGCTCCGAGTTGTGCCCGTTGCTGGGAAATCGTATCGATTGCTTTCGTATACCGGCTGATCGCGTCGTTCGCGTCCGTTGCCGTCATGACGCTAAGGGCGTACTCGGGTGCACTACCACTCGGAAAATCAAGTGGTCGAATCGACGGATTCGTTTGTGTCGTTGAACTGATATCAAGCGCGAGAGCTTGCATATCGTCAATCGTGATCGAGATGCCTTCGTTTGCTCCCGCATTCGTTTGGATGAACAGGGCACTGTCGGCATCGTTGAACTTACCGCTCAACAATTCCTTCCCGTTGAACTGCGTCGTTTGTGCGATCCGCGAGACTTCGTTCGTCAGCTGATTGATTTCTTCTTGGATTGCTGTCCGGTCTTCCGTTGCGAGTGTCCCGTTCCCGGCTTGGACGGCTAGTTCGCGCATCCGTTGCAATAGGTTGTGTGTCTCACTGAGTCCACCTTCGATCGTTTGGACCATCGAAATACCATCAAGCACGTTTTGTTCCGCTTTATCAAGTGCCTTCAAGCGATTACGCATTTTCTCAGAAATCGCGAGACCAGCGGCATCATCCGCACCTCGGTTGATCTTTTGACCGCTCGATAGTTTATCCATCGTCGTCTTGACGTTCGTCTGGTTGATGCTGAGATTGCGATAAGCCTTCAAGGCTTGAACGTTGTTCGTGATTCTCATTCGTATTCCATCCCTTCGTATCGTTGATGATGTGCGGCGCGCACGAGTGGTCGATCGACGGTCTGTGCCGCTTGCCAAGTGACGCGTAAATCTTCTGCCAGTTCGAGTAGTTCGTCGAGGACCTTTGGTGTCTTATAGACCTGTAACGTCTGCTCGGCAAGATAGTGGTAGAGGGCATCGAGTTGTGCGGTGATGATGCCACCGTCGTCATGCAGTCCTGCCTGCAATTTGTCGAGTAACTGATAGGCTTTTTGTAAGCGTTCGTTGACTTCGTCAAAGCGGTTCGCGTCACGCGCGAGAATAGCCTGGTCATATTGAAGGACGAGTCCCGTCAACATGACTTCCGTCAGCTGTTGCGGGGTCATCGCGTAGAGTTCTTGTTCTGTCATGTTTGTCGTCCTTTCGCATTGTCGAGTTCTTCGATCAATAAGAGCAGTTCTGCCATCACGTCGTATAGTTGCGGGGGAATCGCTGTCCCGAGATCAAGATCGAGTAAGTGACCGAGCAGAGACGTATCGTGTTCGATCGCGACGCCGTTTGCCCGTGCTTCTTGGAGGATACGATCGGCGGCTTGTCCGCTGGCTCGAGCGACGACGACCGGTGCTTGACCGGATGCTTCATCGTAGCGGAGGACGGCAGCGGTCTTGCGTCCGGTTAAATCGATTTTCTGATACATAACGGTCTCTCCTTTTTAGATACGGTAGTCGTAGCCACGTGGCGTCTCGTCTTGCTTGACGGTCTCCGTCACTTGATCGCGCGTGAACGGACGGAACTGGATCCGGACGTCCTGGTAACCAGTTGCTTGCAAGGCGTCCGTCGTTCGGTCGAGGAACGGGGTCGCCAGTTGTTCAAGAACCGGAAAATCATTTTCAATCGTGATCTGCATCTTTCGGTTGACGGTCTCAACGCGGACACCGATTTCACCGAGGCGCGGCGTATTAAGCTGGACATATAACGTATTGTTTTCCCAGTCGATCACTTCGTCCGGGCGTTTATTTTGCAAGTGAACGTGGAGTCCTGCCGTCGCTTCGACGAGTTGCACCGGTAAGGCGAGTAAAATTTGGTTCAACTGTTGCTGGCTGTCCGGTTTATTGACTTGCTGTTGTGCAGCAAGGAACGTCTGCAATTTGGCGGCTTCCGGATTCGCTGCTGGTGTACTCAGTTTCAGTTCCGCTGTCTGGAGCTGAAGCGTCTTTTGGACGGTTTCTTGCAAGAGGCGGGGACTGTTCTGCTGCGGCTCATATGGAACGGCTTTTGTTGCTACTTGCGCTGGTAGCGTTGGTGCTTGCGGCGGAAGTCCCTGCATCTCCGGTAAGTAGGTCGGACGGACGTTCGCCGGCGCATAACGGAATGCTTCGAACGCAATGCGAACTTCCTGTAAGACGGCTTTTGCCTCTGTTCCGCGTCCGAGTAGCGCCAGTTCCGCGCCTCGTTCGAGTTTCGATAAGAAATGAATCAGCTGTTTTTCATCTTTCATCGGGGTATGCAGTAAGGCATCTGTTTGCTGGAAGACTTGTTTTAAGCGTTGCGCCGTGCTCTCGATGACGGCGACCATCTGGACCGGACGTGTCTCGATGAGCGGTTCGATCTGGCGGAGTTGCGAGACGATTGTTCGCTGTTGGCTCTTGAAATCGTTCGTGATCTCAGCGAGGCGTGGTGTCACTTCGCGGACGAGCGTCAAGGCAGACCGGACCGGTGCCGTTTGCCCTGTTGGTTCCGGTTGACTGGCCCGTGCCGTCAGACCAATTAATTGCTCGCGGACGCTCGTCTTCGGCTCAAGCGGCGCTTGCGGGAAGTAGGGCGCCAGTTGTTTGCGAACAGTTTCGACATCGCCTTGTTCGAGCGTAGCGACGAGTGTCGGGCGTTTTTCCGCTGGTAGGTGTTCGATGTATTGCCGGATATGCAGGGGTGACGCTGTCTCGATCTCGCGTTGCGTTGGTAGCGTCACGCGGGCGACGTCGAGCGCAACGGCTTTTTCAAATGTTGGCTGCTCCTTTAAGGCGTCGCGTTCCGGGAGGACGTCTGGATAGTCTTCCGTCGTCGCCAGGAGACTCGCGATTAAGACATCAGCGTCAACGGGCAGTGCCGTGTCTGGTCGCGATACGAGTTCGAGTGCTAAGTCCTTGTAGGTGCCTTGCAGTGCCGTCACGAGCTGAGCGACGATTTCCGGTGTCTGTGGCAGTTGACCGCTCGCGAGTAACTTCGCAACGGCTTGCTTTAGTTCAGCCGGCACGCCTTCTAGCAAAGCAGGATCAACATTTGATGGAACGGACAGGACAGGTGGGGTTTCCGCATCCGGTGTCGCTGGTGTCAGCTGTTCGATCAAGTAACCTTCTGCGGTCTGTCCTTTGACCTTGAACTGGAAATCACCCGTCGGAACGTCGCCTGTGAAGGTCATCTCGATCTTATCCCGACCGACCTGGACGAGAGCCGTATGTGGTCCGGTCTGCTCAAGGACCGTTCCCTTATAGGTCTTCGTCTCCGAAAGCGGCGTCTGACCAGGGGATTGCGCCGGACGTGCCGGGTTCAATTGGATGTTCATCGAGAAGCCTCCTTGTTTTTTAAAACTGTCATCTCATTATATATCGGCAGAAACCAAAAAGGATTGAGCGAATTCATCGCCCAACCCTGATTTTTTTACGGTCACTGCTTAAGATTTGATTGCATTAAAGCGTTCCTCTAATGTCATCGCGTTCAATTGTTGATAACGAGCCATCAGCTCGCCAGTTGCTTTCATTTGGTTGCGGACGATGTAAGGAGAGGCGTTTACGGGAAGGATCATGCCATTACGAGTCTTGAGCTTCGTCTGTCCGTCTTCCTCGATGACTTCGGACATGTGGCTCCAAGCGTACCACTCGCAATCATCACGTTTCGGTGATTTCGTTGGGAAAAACACGAGGCCAAGTGTCGGTTCAATGACGACTGGGACTTTTCCTTTTACAGATGCGACACGTTTTGCTGTCACGATGCGTTCCTCAATGGAACTGTTGTATTGCCTGCAGGAAAGCTGCAGTAGTTGATACGGTCGAAGCGGGGTCATGATGGTCGAGCCATCCTCGAGTACGATGATGGATTGCTTCATCATGTCGTAGCACGGTAGAATCGCCACCGTCCGTTTCGTGATTCGATACTTTTCGTCATTATGGAATGGTCGCATTCGACTACATCCTCCTTAAGATAGGACAATGGATAAAATAGGTAATTACTAACGATATAATACAATAATACAACTGTAATGACAATGTAATTTTTTAAAATATAGAGCAATAAGTAGGGAATATTATTCATTTTTTAGAATGAATTCAAAGTAATCAGAATTTTTAATTGTCAATAATTCCTTCTTTTGATAGACTAAGCCGTAGAGAGCTTGCTCTCGAACTCTGGTTTGCGAAGGGAACGTGAATTCGAATGGAACAAGGTAAAGTAAAATGGTTTAATGCTGAAAAAGGTTATGGATTCATCGAAACGTCTGACGCGAAAGACGTATTCGTACACTTCTCAGCGATTCAAGTCGATGGTTACAAATCACTTGAAGAAGGCGAAGAAGTGGAATTTGAAATCGTTGAAGGCGATCGTGGTCCACAAGCTGCGAACGTTTCAAAGATCTAATCCAATAGCAGCCGCCACCGTTTTTAGGCTATTCGCCTAAAAGCGGTTTTTTGTTTTGAGTTCAATCAAAACGGGTATATACGTTAACATCAACATGCTTCAATATTATCGTACGCTAAGAACAGGAGTGAACGTTCATGAGAATGACATTGTTCTCATGGTCTTCCTTCACTTATCGTGCTATAATAAAAACGAACCAAAGAATTTCGAATATTCAGAAGGAAACGACTGAAGTATCTCGAATTCATAGGTTCAACCGGTTACTTAAGGAGGAGTTTACATGATCTACAACATTCGCGGTGAAAACTTGGACGTCACAGATGCTCTCAAGGATTACGTCGAGAAAAAGCTTGAAAAGTTAACTCGTTATTTTACAACTCCTACGGAAGCGCAAACGGCTTATGTCAATCTCAAAGTCAACAATGAGAAGCAAAAAGTCGAAGTGACGATTCCAATGCCAAACCTTTTGCTCCGTGCAGAGGACATCAATGGCGATATGTATGCAGCAATCGACCTCGTCGTCGATAAGCTCGAACGTCAGATCCGGAAACACAAAACGAAGTTGAACCGGAGAGGACGCGCTAAAGAAGGCGGCATCGGAGAGTACTTCAAAACGCTCGAAGGACCGGAAGCGGAAGCGCCAGTCTATGAAGAGGACGAGGCAGAACTCGAACTCGTTCGGACGAAGCGTTTCACACTCAAACCAATGGACACGGAAGAAGCGATTCTTCAGATGGACATGCTCGGACACGCATTCTTCGTCTTCTCAGACGCAGAAACGGGCAACACGAACGTCGTCTACCGTCGTAAGGATGGTCGTTACGGTTTGATTGAACCAGAATAATGAATGCAACAGGGACTCGCTCTTACGGGCGAGTCCCTTTTTGATATGATGGAAAACTATTTTTAAACAAGGTACGTTTGCTCTAGGACGAAAGACCGAGACCGTTACTCGGTCCGCTTGTTGAAATTTGACGTCGTATTCGGTACACTGAATAAAGGAAAAATCTCGGAATTCTGTTCGTTCAAAGAATCGTTCGAAGTAAGGGGACTGTAAGGCATGGCTAATTTTCTAAAAGAATTATTTGCACCAACGAAACGTGTCCTGAAGAAAGCCGAAAAAGCAGCAGACGCTGTGGAAGCGCTCGAGGCACAAATCGGTGCGTTATCGGATCAAGAACTCGAAGGAAAAGTCGTTGAATTCCGTGAGCGTCTCGCTAACGGAGAAGACTTAGATGATATTTTACCGGAAGCTTTCGCGGTCTGTCGCGAAGTTTCGACACGCGTTCTCGGCATGCGCCACTACCGCGTTCAGTTGATCGGTGGATATGTCCTCCACAACGGGGACATCGCTGAAATGAAGACCGGGGAAGGTAAGACGCTTGTTGCGACACTCCCTGTGTATTTGAATGCCCTCGCTGGCAACGGCGTTCACGTCGTTACCGTCAACGAATATCTCGCAAAACGTGACCGTGACATCATGGAGCCTCTTTATGCGGCACTTGGTCTATCGGTCGGCTTGAACCTCTCAAGCATGTCGCGTCAGGAAAAACAAGCAGCCTACAGCTGTGACATCACGTACGGAACGAACAACGAGTTCGGTTTCGACTACTTGCGTGACAACATGGTCCTCTATAAAGAAGACCGTGTCCAACGACCGCTCCATTACGCCGTCGTCGATGAAGTCGACTCGATCCTCGTCGATGAAGCGCGGACACCACTCATCATCTCAGGGTCTGCCGAGAAATCGACAGCGCTCTATTCGCAAGCGGATGCATTCGCGAAAATCATGAAAGCAGATGAAGACTACACGGTCGACATCAAAACGAAGAGTGTCCTGTTGACGGAGCAAGGGATCGACCGCGCTGAGAAATATTTCGGCATCGATAACCTGTTTGGTCTCGAGCACGTCTCACTCAACCATCACTTGAGCCTCGCACTGCGGGCGAATGCCGTCATGCATCGCGACGTCGACTATATGGTTCGTGAAGACGAAGTCATGATCATCGACCAGTTCACGGGTCGTGTCATGGAAGGGCGTCGTTACTCAGAAGGTCTGCACCAAGCAATCGAAGCGAAAGAAGGCGTCGAGATTCAACGCGAATCGATGACGCTTGCGACGATCACGTACCAAAACTTCTTCCGGATGTATACAAAGCTTGCCGGGATGACGGGTACAGCGAAGACGGAGGAAGAAGAGTTCCGTAACATCTACAACATGCACGTCGTACCGGTGCCGACGAACAAACCCGTTGTCCGAAACGATATGCCGGACTTGATCTTCAAGACGATGAACGGGAAGTTCGCTGCCGTCGCAGACGAAATCGAACGTGCCCACCGCGAAGGACAGCCGGTCCTCGTCGGTACGGTTGCCGTTGAGACGTCGGAGTTGCTCAGCAACGTCCTCAAGAAACGTGGCATCCGTCACGAAGTCTTGAACGCGAAGAACCACGCGCGTGAAGCGGAAATCATCGAGAACGCCGGTCAAGCGAACTCGGTCACGATCGCGACGAACATGGCCGGTCGTGGTACCGACATCAAGCTCGGTCAAGGTGTCTTAGAAAAAGGCGGTCTCTACATCCTCGGAACAGAGCGTCATGAATCACGGCGGATCGATAACCAGCTCCGTGGTCGTGCCGGTCGTCAAGGGGACCCGGGGGCATCACAATTCTATCTGTCACTTGAAGATGAGTTGATGCGTCGTTTCGGTTCTGATTCGTTGCAATCGATGATGGATCGTCTCGGAATGGATGATTCGCAACCAATCGAGAGCCGGATGGTGTCTCGTGCCGTTGAATCAGCTCAAAAACGCGTCGAAGGCAACAACTTTGATGCGCGGAAACAAGTCCTCGGCTACGATAACGTCATGGCGGACCAACGGAAAGTCATGTACGCGGACCGGGCAGCGATTCTCGATGCGGGTTCCGTGTCAGACATCGTCCGTCCGATGATCGAGCAGACGATCGAAGCAGGCGTCCATCAGTACACG
Organism: Exiguobacterium sp. E17S; assembly: GCF_057772545.1. Taxonomy (NCBI): domain Bacteria; kingdom Bacillati; phylum Bacillota; class Bacilli; order Caryophanales; genus Exiguobacterium; species Exiguobacterium sp. E17S. The sequence continues at coordinate 1,527,268 of NZ_JBYLRU010000001.1, read as the reverse complement.
CCGGTCGAGTTCGTTCCGGAAGAGTGGAGCATCGGTGCGCTTGCGGAGTGGGCGAACCAGACGCTTGCAATCGAAGAGAAGGTCACGGAAAGCGACCTCTTCGGAAAAGAACGCGAAGAAATCATCGAGTTGCTCAAAGAGCGGACATTCGCACACTACGAGCACAAACGGTCAGAAGTACCAGCCGAAGCATTTGATGAGTTCGAAAAAGTCATCGTTCTTCGTGCCGTTGACCAACACTGGATGAACCATATCGATCAAATGGATCAACTCCGTGAAGGGATTCACCTCCGGGCATACGGTCAAAACGACCCGCTCCGTGAATACCAATCGGAAGGTTCGATGATGTTTGATGCGATGAACGCTGCAATCGCTGAAGAAGTGACGCAATTCGTCCTTCGGGCAGATCTCGATCCAAACCTCAAACGCGAAAAAGTCGTTCAAGACGAAGTCGCGGTTTCGGGTAAGGAAGACAAAGCGGTCAAGAAAAAGCCGGTCCGGAAAAATCCAAACGACCAAATCGGACGTAATGATCCGTGCTGGTGTGGATCCGGTAAGAAATATAAGAACTGTCACGGCCGTCAGGCATAAGTGATGAATCGACTGAAAGAGAGGCAGGAGATTCCTGCCTCTTTTCACGGAAAGAGAAGGTGGAACACATGGAATTAGCAGAAATTCGCAACACCGCCGAGTGGATGGAAAAGAAACTCGACGAATATAAGGCATCACTCGACCTCGAGTCGAAGATTGCCCGGATCGAAGAACTTGAAAACGAGATGACGTACCCAGACTTCTGGAACAACCAGGAATCGGCACAAAAAGTCATCGATGAGTCGAACGGCTTAAAAGCGATGGTCGACAAATACAAAGAACTTGAAGCAGGTCACGAGAACGTTGCTTTGACGTACGAATTGATCAAGGAAGAGCCGGATGCGGATCTTCAAGAAGAGCTCGAGTCAGAACTTGGTGACCTCAAGAAGAAGTTCGACGACTTCGAACTGCAAATCCTCTTGAATGGTGAATATGATGCGAACAACGCAATCCTCGAGCTACACCCGGGTGCGGGTGGTACCGAGTCACAAGACTGGGCATCGATGTTGCTCCGTATGTACCAACGTTTCTGCGACAAGCAAGGCTGGAAAGTCGAAACGATGGACTACCAACCGGGTGATGAAGCAGGTGTCAAATCGGTCACGCTCCGTATTCAAGGGCACAATGCCTATGGATACTTAAAAGCCGAAAAAGGGATCCATCGTTTAGTCCGGATCTCACCGTTTGACTCGTCAGGTCGCCGTCATACATCGTTCGTCTCATGTGACGTCATGCCGGAATTCAACGATGACATCGACATCGAAGTCCGTACGGAAGATTTACGGATCGATACGTACCGTGCCTCTGGTGCCGGTGGTCAGCACATCAATACGACGGACTCGGCTGTCCGGATCACACACGTTCCGACGGGCGTCGTCGTCTCTTGTCAACAAGAACGGTCGCAGATCAAAAACCGTGAAGCAGCAATGAAAATGTTGAAAGCGAAACTCTACCAACGCGAAATCGAAGAGCAACAAAAGAAACTCGACGAGATCCGTGGTGAAAAATCGGATATCGCATGGGGTAGCCAAATCCGTTCGTACGTCTTCCACCCATACAGCATGGTCAAGGATCACCGGACGAACTATGAAGTCGGGAATACGCAAGGAGCAATGGATGGTGACATCATGGGCTTCATCGATGCGTACCTCCGTCTGATGAATATGTAAGACAACCAACCAGTCGGACGATGTTCGACTGGTTTTTTGACCGTCAAAGGGGGAACAGTCATGCAGGAGCAAAGTCGGATCAACAAACAAGCGTGGGAGTACCGGGCGTATGAGTTTTGGGAGAAACGCGACGGAACACCGGCAGAATATGCGGCGATCATCAAACAAGATCCAGCCGCATGTTTGAAGAAACATCGTCGTCATTTCGAGGACGTCGCCGGGAAGACAATCGCGAACATCTGTGGTTCGAACGGACGCAAGGCGGTGCCGTTAGCGTTACTCGGGGCGGACGTCACGGTGTTTGATATCTCAGAGGAGAATGCACGGTACGCGCTTGAACTGGCGCACCATGCTGAGACGAGAATCGAGTATGTCGTCGGTGATCTTTATGCGATCGATCTTGAACGATATCGCGATACGTTTGATCTCCTTTACTTAGAAGGCGGGATTTTGCATTATTTTGCTGATCTCGAGCGTTTTTTAGAGATTCTCTTTACAATCTTGCGGCCCGGTGGACAGTTGATCCTTAGCGATTTCCATCCAGTCGGACGCTGGATTGATGCGGACTTGACGTATCGACCGCGTTATTTCGATCAAGCGTTGCAATCAGGCGATTTGGCGTATAAGACACACTTTACGGACGTGGAACAAACCGGTTTTCCGGACGTCTCCGTCCGTTACTTTACGCTGAGTGAGATCTTAAACGGCGTCATCGCAACGCGTTTCACATTAGAACGATTCGACGAGCATCGTGGCTGGAACGGTGAGAACATTCCGTCCGAGTTCACGCTACTCGCAACGAAACCACTCGAAGGGAGCAACAGCTGATGATCATTCGGAAAGAAGGCTTCAAGGATGCAGCGGGAATCCGACTTGTCCATGAAGCAGCGTTCGAGCAACCAAACGAAGCGAACCTCGTGGATGCGTTACGTGAGGACGAAACGGCGCAACCGGTCTTCGGTCGCGTCGCCGTGACCGACAAAGGGGAAATCGTCGGTCATGTTCTCTTGAGCCGGATTCATATCGATGACATTCCGTCACTTGCCTTGGCGCCGGTCGGCGTCCTGCCCGCGTGGCAACGAAAAGGGATCGGCTCTGAATTGATCCGCCAAGTGATTGAGGACGCGCGGGATGCTGGCGAATCACACATCGTCGTACTTGGTCACGACAGCTATTATCCACAGTTCGGTTTCGAACGGGCGATCGACTACGGCATTGAGCCACCGTTCCCCGTTCCGCCAGAGGTCTTTCTCGTCCTTGCACTTGAACGGAATGGGTTGCGTGGTGTTAGTGGCATCGTCCGCTACAGTCCGCCCTTTAGTGCGGTATAAAGGGAACACTGTGAGTTGTTCCGCCTCTCTAGTCGTTGTCTGACTTTTCCGCTAAAATGAAACACGAGAATCAATCGATAAGGGGAAATGGAATGTCATGACATCGACGCGTCAGGAAGTCGTGCGCGATTATGCGTATTTGTTAATCGGGTCCTTGTTCGTCGCAAGTGCCTTTAGTTTATTTTTAGCACCGAATCAACTCGCCTCAGGAGGCGTTAGTGGCTTATCAATCGTCTTGAACGATTTGTTCGGGATCTCACCAGGCTTGTTCCAGCTCGTCGCGAACGTCGTCTTGCTGGCGATCGGTTGGATGATCCTCGGGATGGGCTTTGGTGTCAAATCACTCGTCGGGTCAATCTTTTTACCGGTCGTCATCCTCGTCTACGAACGGTTCGATGTTCCGGCTGCGACGATGAATCCGATGCTTGCCGCGATCTTCGGCGGTGCCGGTGTCGGGATCGGACTCGGTCTGATCTTCCGGGGACGGGCGTCGACTGGGGGAATGGATTTGATCGCGCAAATTTTGCATCGCTTCACGAAATTGCCGCTTCATCTCTGTATCGCCTTGCTCGACGGAACGATCGTCATCAGTGCGGCGACGATCTTCTCGCTCGAGATCGGATTGTATGCGCTCGTTGCCTTATTCATTACGATCAAGATGATCGATGTTGTTCAGCTCGGGATCACGAACGACAAGCTCGCCTATATCATCTCCGATCAGCGTGAAGCGTTAGTGAAGGAGATCTTCGAGACGCTCGATCGCGGGGCGACGGAAATTGAGGCGGCAGGTGCGTTCACAGGGACACGGAAACCGATGCTGATGGTCGTCGTCCGTCAAGGGGAAATCACAACGCTTAAAGAGATCGTCAAACACATTGATCCATCGGCATTCCTCGTCGTCAGTGAAGCGCATGAAGTACTGGGACTTGGTTTTACGGACGACAAACGCTACCGGAATGTGCCGTAATTGTTCCGAACTCGTGAAGTTTTTGTGAAATCACGATTAACTCTTCCGGATAACGGTTATACTCTAACTAGGTCAGAAGCGTTTACTTAGATACTTATAGAGGGGGATATCCGGATGAAGCTGAAAAACTTGTTACTCGCGTTAGGGTTAGGAACGACACTTGCGCTCGCAGCATGTGGCGGTAGTGACGACTCAAGCTCTAGCGATTCATCAAGTACGAAGGAAGAGTCGACGATGAACGATGATTCGTCGAAGACGGAAACAGCTGTTGATGCGGAAAAAATCTTCGCGAACAACTGTGCATCGTGTCACGGGAATAACCTCGAAGGAAATGTCGGACCGAACCTGACGAAGGTCGGCTCGAAGTACTCTTCAGAAGAGATCCAAGAGATCATCAAAAACGGGAAAGGGCAAATGCCTGCTGGAATCCTCAAAGAGGATGAAGAAATCGTTGCCGTTGCTGACTGGCTCGCGGATAAAAAGTAATTATGGGATATGATGGGGTACGAGATGACACACACGACATGTGTTCGTCATTCGTGCCTCTTTTTTGTGGTATAATCGCCTGAAATGACATTTGATTGTAATGTGCGTTCAATTTTGTCCCTGTTATAATGGTGGTCGGTAGGTTTTTGGACCTATCCATTCAGCATCAGTAAATAAGTAAGGATGTGAAGTACGTGATCAAGATGCAACGAATCAGTAAGATTTATCCGAACGGCGTCACGGCACTCCGTGAGGTCGATTTGACGATCAATCAAGGCGAATTCGTCTATATCGTCGGTCCGTCGGGTGCGGGTAAATCAACATTCATGAAAATGATGTACCGCGAAGAGAAACCAACGAGCGGTTCATTTTTATTTAAAGGAATCGAAGTCGGTAAGCTGAAGAACCGTCAAATCCCCGAACTTCGTCGCCAAATCGGCGTCATCTTCCAAGATTTCAAACTACTCCCGTCATTGACGGTTTATGAAAATGTCGCCTTCGCGCTAGAAGTCGTAGGAGAAGACAAATCACAAATTCGGAAGAAAGTCCTCGAGGTCCTCGATCTCGTGAAGCTCAAACATAAAGAGCGTAACTATCCGGACGAATTATCTGGGGGCGAACAACAACGGATCTCGATCGCGAGAGCCATCGTCAATCGTCCGTCACTCGTCATCGCCGATGAGCCGACTGGGAACCTGGACCCGGATACAGCATGGGAGATCATGGAAGTATTCGAAGAGATTTATCGCCGTGGGACAACGGTCGTAATGGCGACACACAACCGGGATATCGTTAACAAGATGCGTCATCGTGTCTTAGCGATCGACGGAGGAAAAATCGTCCGAGACGAAGAGAAAGGAATGTACGGCTATGAAGTTTAATGGATTCCGTCATTTACGGGAAGGGGCAAAAGGTCTCGTCCGGAACGGCTGGATGACATTCGCTTCTGTCAGTGCTGTTACCGTCACTTTACTTCTCGTAGGAATATTCGCAATGCTCATGTTCAACGTCAACAAGATTTCCGATAACGTCGAAAAAGACGTCGAAATCCAAGTATTCGTCGAACGGGAAGCAGACCAGTCGAAGATTGATGCAGTAGGTGATTCCCTCAAGCAGATGCCGGGTGTCAACTCTGTTCGTTATAGTTCGAAAGAAGAAGAACTGGACCGCTTCAAGGAGCAACTTGGCGAAGGATCACAAGCCTACCAGTCGGTTGAAAAGGATAACCCGCTTCACGACCGATATATCGTCAAAGCTACCTCACCAAAAGAAACAGAAACACTTGCAAATTCCATCAAAAAAATGGAAAATGTAGATAGTGTCGAATATGGTAAGGACTATGTTAAAAAGATGTTTAACTTCCTTGAAGGAGTTCGGATCGGTGGAATCGTTCTGATCGTCGGCTTGACGTTCATGGCAATGTTCCTCATTTCGAACACAATCAAAGTCACGATCTTCTCCCGTCGCCGGGAAATCGAGATCATGCGCCTTGTCGGAGCGAAAAACGGATTCATCCGTGCACCGTTCTTCGTCGAAGGATTATTGATGGGCATATTAGGTGCCATCATCCCGATCGTCGTCGTCTACTTCGGTTACGAAGTCTCATACAACGCGATCCAACCGCAACTTGCTACCGTGAATGCGGGAATCTTCTCGCTGATTCCGCCAGGTGAACTGTCGGCACAAGTCGTCTTGATCCTGCTCGGACTCGGTGCATTCATCGGTGTATGGGGATCTACGACATCACTCGGTCGTTTCTTGAAGATTTAAGTGATTCACTCAAAAATAAAATAGAGGAGAGATGCTTCTCATGAAAGTCCGATTCTATTCTGCCGTCCTGAGCTTAGCTTTGATTGGAACTAGTGTGTCCGTTGATGCCGCGTCGAAAGAAGATTTGCTGAAGGAACAACAGGAGGTCGAAAGTCGTCTGAAAGAGACGGAACGATCACAGAATCAGACATCAGAGAAGTTGATCTTGACGAAACAGGAGCGCAAGGAAGCCCGTGCGCAACTGGATGAAGTCAACAGCCGTTTGGATGATTTAGCGCTTAAAATAGCCGATCAACAAGCGGCTGTTGCTGCATCTAAGGAACAATTGCGTCTGACGGAAGAAGCGATTTCCGAGACGTTGAAGGAACTGCATCAGCAAGAAGATTTGCTCGGAAGCCGATTGCGTGCCGTCCAGCAAAAAGGAGACGTCAAATACATCGAGGTCCTGCTCGATGCGAAGGATTTTGGTGATTTGATTTCGCGTTTCAGTACGGTCAGTGAGATCATCAAGCAAGATGATAATGTCTTGCAAGCCTATAAGGCGAACGTCAAGCAGCTGAACGAACAACGCTCGGAACAAGCGTTATTACTGGAGAGCATGAAACAGGAACAACGGAAGTTACTCGTGCTTCAGACGCGGATCATCGCGGAGTCTGATTTGAAGCGAAAGCTCGTCGTCCAGTTGAACACGAAGGTCAAGGAACTGCAACAAGAGCAGTTCTCGAAAGCCGAAGAGGCGGAAATCCTCGCGGATCAGCGTCGTCTGATTCAAAACGAATTGATTGCTCTGCAAGAAGCGGAACGGAAAGCAAAAGAAGAAGCGAAACGCAAAGCCGAGGAAGCGGCACGGGCAGCAGAAGCCAAGCGTCAAGCAGAAGCCGCAGAAGCTGCTGAAGCTGCACGAGAGGCAGCGGCGCAGGAACAGAAACAAGGAGAAGCACCGAAAGCAGAGACACCAAAAACAGAGACGTCGGTTCCTGAGACCGAGACGCCAAGTGCAACACCGGATACGAGTGCTGATGTCGACGTCAGTCGACCATTCCACTTACCAGTCAAAGGTTATGTGTCGTCACCATTTGGTCCGCGGAATAATCCATTGACAGGGAAACCGGAGTTGCATACGGGCATCGATCTCGTCAATGCGAAAGGAACCCCGATTCATGCGGCAGCAGGAGGGATCGTCCTCCGTGCCGGTAGTGCGACCGGTTACGGGAATGTCGTCATGGTGACGCATTTGATTGACAGACAGGTCTATACGACCGTCTATGCGCATCTTGACTCAATCAGTGTGTCGGCGGGACAAACGGTCATGCCTGGTCAAACGATCGGGACGCTTGGCTCAACCGGCTGGTCGACAGGACCGCATCTACATTTCGAATTGCATAAGGGAGAGTGGGCGGTCGGACAACCGAATGCAGTCGACCCGGCACCGTACATCTTTTGACATCCCATAGAATACCGAAAAGATAGGGTAACCTATCTTTTTTTGCTATACTGAAAAAAATACTGCGTTTTTTAACGGAAGTGGGGAATCAAGCGTGAAAAAATCTACAACAGCAGTCATCGCGGTCAGTACCTTCGGGCTTGGTTTAGGGGCAGGCGCCGTCGGAATGTTAGCGGCTGGCGGAACGGATCCTGTCTCGACGTCATCGTCGTCGGCGAATGCGACGGGTGATTGGAAAAAAGTTGATCAGGTTCGTCAAATGATCGAACAGAATTATCTAGAGGACGTGACAGATAAAGAACTGCTGGACGGTGCGCTATCTGGCATGGCGGAAGTGCTCGACGACCCATACTCGGTCTATATGGACGAGTCGGAGACAGCATCGTTCAATACGAATCTATCGTCTTCCTTCGAAGGGATTGGTGCGACGCTTGAACAAAAAGGTGAATCGATCGTCATCGTCTCACCGATTAAGGGATCACCCGCTGAAAAAGCCGGGATCAAACCTGGTGACGTCATCTTAGAAATCGACGGTAAGTCGACGAAAGGGCAAAAGACGGATCAGGCGGTCAAGAAAATCCGTGGTGAAAAAGGAACGAACGTCGTCCTGACGATTCAACGTAGTGGACAAGATGCGATGGACATCACGATCAAACGGGATACGATTCCGATCGAAACGGTCTATACGTCGACCGAGGACGTCAACGGGAAGAAGATTGGCGTCTTGCAAGTGACGCAGTTCTCAGAACCGACGGCTAAAGAGTTCGAGAAGGGGCTCGCGAAACTCGAGAGTCAAAACATCGATGGACTCGTCATCGACGTTCGCGGAAATCCGGGCGGTCTCTTAACGGCTGTCTCAAGCATGATTGCACCGTTCATTCCGAAGGACGTTCCGATTTATCAAGTCGAGAACAATAAAGGCGAGCGCCAGCAGGAATTCGGGAAGGCAGACGAGAAGAAACCTTATAACATCGTCGTGCTCGAAGACGGCGGATCCGCGTCCGCGTCCGAGATTCTGGCAGCCGGTCTGAAGGAAGGTGCCGGGGCTGAGGTCGTTGGTACGAAATCGTTCGGTAAAGGCATCGTCCAAAGTGCGTATGATCTGAAGGACGGTAGTGATTTGAAGTTGACGACGAACAAATGGCTGACGCCGGACGGCAACTGGATTCACAAAAAAGGGGTCGAACCGACGATCGAAGTCAAGCAACCAGCATACTTCAACGTCACGAAGATCCTGACTGATCAGAAGTCACTTGCAGTCGGTGACTACGGTAAATCGGTCGAAAACGCTCACTTAGTCCTCGAAGCAATCGGTTACGAGCCAAAAGGACAGGATGGGTATTTTGGTGACACGATGAAGCAAGCCGTCGAAGCCTTACAAAAGGATGCGAAACTCGACGTCACTGGAAAAATCGATCAGCAGACAGCGGGTGAGATGGAGACGCGTCTCCTGAAGAAACTCGAGGACGACAAAAATGACGTCCAGCGGAAAAAAGCACTCGAGGTCGCTGCTCAATAATAAGGAATGGAAAGAGGTCTGAATGCGCGTGGAATTACTCGATGAAATTGGTTGGACCGCGATTAGTCTCATCGCCAGTCCGACCTTGTGGTTAGCACTCCTTGTCAGTTGGGTCATCGGCATCCGGCGTGTCAAACGGGAACGTGGACTATTTCGCTCCCGGACACACGGTAAACGAAGCGATGTACTCGAAACACTTTTACCCGGGTTACTAATTGGTCTCGTCTTATCCGTCGCCAGTGGCTGGCTCGGATTGACGCTGACGCCGCAATACGCTCTGTTGTTACTTGGACTCTCGAGCGTCTTGCTGTTGGTCGGGATCGTTCGCTTGAACGTACCGCTTTGGCCGATCGTCTTGCTTGGACTTGCCGGCTGGTTCCTAATGGATTCACGTCTTGATCCAGTTCGAGCGGTTGAGCCGAAAATGATTTTATTGCTTGCGACGTTAACGCTCGTCGCGGAATGTCTCCTCGTCTGGTGGCGCGGACAACGACGCCTGTCACCGTCACTCGTCGTTTCGAAGCGTGGTCGCTTCATCGGTGGGCTGTCAGCGAATAAACTTTGGCTATTGCCCTTGCTCGTCTTTGTTCCGGGCGACGTGCTTGAAGCTTGGTGGCCACGTTACAGCTTCCCAGAGCTCGTTCCGATCGTTCTCTGGTTACCAATCGGCTTCAGCTTCCTCTTTACGGGTAAGTTGCCGAAAGAATTGATGCGTCCGCTCGTTCAAGGACGGTTGATTACGAGTCTCGTCGCGATTCTATTGACGGTTCTTGCATACGTCACCGGACAAGCTGAATGGCTGTACGGGATCGTCTTGTTGCTCGTCCTGCACATCCTATTGCATCAGCGGGTCAAACGCTTGAACCGGGCACAGACACCATTGTTCCTCAATGGAACGCGTGGTGCCGTCATACTCGGAACGCTACCTGATAAACCAGCTGCCGAGATGGGCTTGATTCCGGGCGAAGCGATTTATAAAGTCAATGGTGAGAAGGTCGATTCGGAAACATCGTTCTACGAAGCCATCCAAAAACACAAACCGTATCTGCGTCTTGAAGTCATGAACCATAACGGCGACATCCGGTTTGCGCAACGTGCCTTCTATGAACAAGATCATCATGAACTTGGTATTCTGTTCGTCAACGAGCCGGTCCATGGTCGCACTAAAGTGCGGTCCTTGCATTAACGAGTACATCCCTGTCACGGAACAGCCGTGACGGGGATTTTTTTGTCGGCAGAAAAATCGAGGATCAACACTCGAAGCAAAAAGAAACTTTTGCATTTTCGAAAAAAAGGGTAACTTCCTAAAAGGAGCACTTCATAATCGAATGTTTGTTCGTAAAGTGGTACAATAAAAATAGATTTTTTACGTGATGAGGGGGAAGCAAACGATGGATTTTGAACTCGTTTCACCATTTGAGCCAGGCGGTGATCAGCCGACGGCAATCGAAAAATTGGTGACTGGGCTAAAACAAGGCGAACGACATCAGACGTTGCTTGGGGCGACCGGTACCGGGAAGACGTTCACGGTCTCGAACGTCATCAAGGAAATCAAGAAACCGACGCTCGTCCTTGCCCACAACAAAACACTAGCGGGACAACTTTACTCGGAGTTCAAGGAATTCTTCCCGAACAATGCGGTCGAATACTTCGTTAGTTTTTATGATTATTATCAACCGGAAGCGTATGTTCCATCGACGGATACGTTCATTGAGAAGGACTCTTCGATCAACGATGAGATTGATAAACTACGTCACTCGGCGACGTCCGCCCTGTTCGAACGGGAGGACGTCTTGATCGTAGCGTCTGTTTCGTGTATCTATGGTCTCGGTAACCCGGAAGAGTACAACAATCACGTCTTGTCACTGCGTGTCGGTAATGAGATGGGGCGTAACGAGATGCTCCGTCGTCTAATCGACATTCAGTATGAGCGTAACGACATCGACTTCCAGCGCGGACGGTTCCGCGTTCGCGGAGACGTCGTCGAAATCTTCCCGGCGTCACGCGACGAACAGTGTGTCCGTGTCGAGTTCTTCGGTGACGAGATCGAACGGATCCGTGATATGGATCCGCTGACAGGTGAGATTGTTGCGGACCGCGAGCACATCTCAATCTTCCCGGCGTCCCACTTCGTGACGGGGGATACCCGTCTGCAGAAGGCGATCGCGAACATCGAGAAGGAACTAGAGGTCCAGCTTGCGAAGCTACGCGAAGACAATCAGTTGCTCGAAGCGCAACGGCTCGAACAACGGACGAACTATGATCTTGAGATGATGCGGGAGATGGGCTATTGCTCCGGAATCGAGAACTACTCGCGTCACTTGAACTTGATGCCGGAAGGGGCAACACCGTATACGTTGCTCGATTACTTCCCGAAAGACTTCTTACTCGTTGCCGATGAGTCGCACGTCACACTGCCGCAAATTCGCGGGATGTATAACGGAGACCAGGCGCGGAAACAAGTCCTCGTCGATCACGGCTTCCGTCTTCCGTCGGCAAAAGACAACCGTCCGTTACGGTTCGAGGAGTTCGAGGAAAAAGTCAGTCAGGCGATCTATATCTCGGCGACACCAGGACCGTATGAACTCGAACATTCAAAAGAGATGGTCGAGCAAATCATCCGTCCGACCGGTCTCGTTGATCCAACGATCGAGATTCATCCGATCACGGGACAAATCGATTACTTGATGGATAACATCCGTGACCGGGTCGCGAAGAACGAACGTGTTCTCGTGACGACACTGACGAAGAAGATGGCAGAAGACTTGACCGACTACTTGAAAGAGAATGGTGTCAAGGTCAACTATATGCACTCGGAGATCAAGACGCTGGAACGGATTGAAATCATACGTGACTTGCGGCTCGGGAAATATGATGTCCTCGTCGGGATCAACTTATTACGAGAAGGACTCGATATTCCAGAAGTCTCACTCGTGACGATTCTTGATGCCGATAAGGAAGGCTTCCTCCGTTCGGACCGTTCGCTGATTCAAACGATTGGTCGGGCGGCGCGGAACTCGGAAGGACACGTCATCTTGTTTGCTGATAAAGTCACCGATTCGATGCAACGCGCAATCGATGAGACGGAACGCCGTCGCGCAATCCAGATGGCGTTCAACGAAGAACATGGCATCACGCCGCAGACGATCAAAAAGGATGTCCGTGGTGTCATCAGTACGACGATCGAGAGCGACGACACCGTCGAAAAACTCGAGAAGTTCAACAAACTCAAAAAACCGGAGCGCGAAACGTTGCTTGAGCAGCTCGACCAAGAGATGCGTCAAGCGGCGAAAGACATGCAGTTCGAACGAGCTGCTGAGCTCCGCGACCTCATATTAGAATTGAAAGCAGGTGCCTAAGTTGGGAGAAAAGAAAAATCAGATTATCATCAAAGGCGCTCGCGTCAATAATCTACAAAACATCGATGTCGAAATCCCCCGCGATCAGCTCGTCGTCTTGACGGGCTTGTCTGGGTCAGGGAAATCATCGCTTGCCTTCGATACGATTTACGCGGAAGGACAACGGCGTTATGTCGAAAGTTTATCTGCCTATGCCCGTCAGTTCCTCGGACAGATGGATAAACCGGATGTCGACACGATTGAAGGACTGAGTCCAGCAATTTCAATCGACCAGAAGACGACGAGTAAAAACCCACGTTCAACAGTTGGAACGGTCACAGAGATCTATGATTATTTGCGTCTATTGTACGCACGGATCGGTAAACCGATTTGTCCGAATCACGGAATCGAGATTTCGAGCCAGACGATCAGTCAGATGGTCGACCAAGTGATGGAGTTGCCGGAGCGGACTCGTCTGCAAATCCTCGCGCCAATCGTTTCCGGGCGTAAAGGAACGCACGTCAAGGTGCTCGACGATTTGAAGAAGGAAGGCTTCGTCCGCGTTCGCGTCAACGGAGAGACGATGGATCTCGCCGAAGAGATCACGCTTGAGAAAAACAAGAAACACTCGATCGAAGTCGTCGTCGACCGTGTCGTCGTGCGACCAGATGTCGAAGCCCGTCTTGCGGATTCACTCGAGACTGCACTTCGCCTCGCGGATGGTCGGGTCATCGTCGATACGATGGACGGCAACGAATTGTTGTTCAGCGAACATCATGCTTGTCCAATTTGTGGCTTCTCAATCGGCGAACTCGAACCACGGATGTTCTCGTTCAACTCACCGTTTGGTGCTTGTACATCATGTGATGGTCTCGGAACGAAGCTTGAGGTCGATGTTGATCTCGTCGTGCCGCATCCTGATAAGTCATTGAACGAAGGGGCAATCGTAGCGTGGGAACCGACGAGCTCGCAGTATTATCCACAATTGCTTAAAGCGGTTTGTGACCACTTCAAGATCGATATGGATACACCGTTCGAACAATTGTCAGAAGAACATCGCGAAACGATCTTGAACGGAAACACGAAGGAAGAGATTCACTTCCGTTATGAGAATGACTTCGGGATGGTCCGAAATACGAACCTCTACTTCGAAGGAGTTCTCAATAACTTACAACGTCGCTTCAAGGAGACGTCGTCTGATTATATCCGGGAACAGATGGAAGGCTACATGGCGAAGAAGGCGTGTCCGACGTGTAAAGGACACCGCTTGAAACGGGAATCGCTCGCCGTCAAAGTATCCGATCACCATATCGGTGAAGTGACGAAGATGTCCGTCAAACAAGCGGTCATGTTCTTCGACGAACTGCCGGAGAAATTAAGTGAGAAGGATCAGACGATTTCGCGGATGATTGTTCGTGAGATTCACGAACGGGCGTCGTTCCTTGAGAACGTTGGTCTCGATTACCTGACGATCTCACGCGCAGCGGGGACATTGTCCGGTGGGGAAGCGCAACGGATTCGTCTTGCGACACAAATCGGTTCGCGTCTGACGGGCGTCCTCTACGTTCTGGATGAACCATCGATCGGTTTACACCAACGTGATAATGATCGTCTGATCAATACGCTGAAGGCGATGCGTGATCTCGGCAACACGTTGATCGTCGTCGAACACGATGAAGACACAATGATGGCAGCCGACTACTTGATCGATATCGGACCTGGTGCCGGCGATCACGGTGGATTCGTTACGGCAGCCGGGAAACCGGAAGAGTTGATGCAGGATGCGAACTCGTTGACTGGTCAATACTTGTCCGGGAAGAAGTTCATTCCTGTTCCATCAACACGCAAAGAGCCAGACGGTCGGATGCTCCATATCCACAAAGCATCGGAAAACAACTTGAAGAACGTCGATGTCGACATTCCGCTGGGTCTGTTCGTCGCCGTCACCGGTGTCTCGGGCTCCGGGAAATCGACGTTGATCAATGAAATTCTCTATAAGACGATTGCGCACGAGATGAACCGGGCGAAGGAAAAACCGGGTGCCCATAAAGGGATCACCGGTCTGGATCAAATCGATAAGGTCATCGACATCGACCAGTCACCAATCGGTCGGACACCGCGCTCGAACCCAGCAACGTATACGGGTGTCTTCGATGACATTCGTGACGTCTTTGCTTCAACGAACGAAGCGAAACTCCGTGGTTACAAAAAAGGACGTTTCAGTTTCAACATCAAGGGTGGACGTTGTGAAGCGTGTCGTGGCGACGGGATCATCAAGATCGAGATGCACTTCTTACCAGACGTGTATGTTCCGTGTGAAGTCTGTCACGGGAAACGTTACAACCGCGAAACACTCGAAGTGAAATATAAAGGCAAGACGATTGCCGACGTGCTTGAGATGACGGTTGAAGATGCCCTTGCTTTCTTCGAGAACATTCCGAAGATCACGCGGAAATTACAGACGATTGCTGACGTCGGTCTGACGTACATGCGTCTCGGTCAACCCGCGACGGAACTGTCCGGCGGGGAAGCGCAACGTGTTAAACTCGCGTCCGAGTTGCATAAGCGCTCGACTGGGAAGACGATCTATATTCTCGATGAGCCGACGACAGGACTCCACGTCCACGATATCGCGCGTCTCTTGAAAGTCTTGCAACGTCTCGTCGACAATGGTGATACGGTGCTCGTCATCGAACACAACTTAGATGTCATCAAGACGGCAGACTACTTGATTGATCTTGGACCTGAAGGTGGCGACGGTGGCGGAACGATCGTTGCTGCCGGGACACCGGAACAGATCGCTGAAGTTGAAGCATCCTACACGGGACGATACCTCGCACCTGTCCTTGAACGCGACGCGGCACGAATTGAATCGTGAAACTTTTGTGGATGAGGATTCGTAGGGAGGAACTAAGGGAACTTAAACGAAAGTATCATGTAACACACGTTTGAGGTTCAAGAATAGGAGGGAACGGTTCATGAAGCAAGATATGCGTCAATTGATATTGGAGCAAGTCAAAGAAGGAAAGTTAACGATTGATGAGGCACTCGATAAACTCGAGCGACTCGAATCAATCGACGAACGTGCTACTTCTGCAAGTGAACATAAGTACGTCGATGAACCAGAACAATATGATCGGGTCGACCAGTATTCCGTCGATTCACTGACGACGAAAGTCATGTCAGCGTTCGATAATCTCGTCAGCCGGATCAAGGACAGTGATCTTTCGCTTAATCAGGCGTCCGGTCCGAACGTCACCTACGTCAAACAATTCCCGTTCAGCGGTGAGACGGTTCACGTCGATCTGTTCAATGCGAACTTGGTCGTTGAACCGAGTGATCTTGAAGAATGCGAATTGACGGTGACAGGACGTCCACTCCGCCGCCAACAGGTGACGGAAGAACAGGCGCTTGAGCAACTTCAAGCCGCTGTTCAACACGCGGTCTCAGCGAACACACTCTCAATCCGCTTGAAGGATAAGAGTGTCCGTGCGACAGTCCATCTGAAAGTACCACGCCGTCATTACGAATCATTCGTCTTACAGACGTTGAACGGGGAAATTTCGTTGACGTCACTCGATACGACATCCGCTCAACTGATGACAGCAAACGGTCGAGTCAACGTCCGTGACCTGTTCAGTGAGGATGTCAAAGTATCGACAGCGAACGGTTCGATTGAAATCGAAGAGTCGGAGTTGAAAGTCTTGAAGGCGAAGACAGCCAACGGACAAATCATCACGACAGGTGTCTTCGAACGTTCAGAACTGAAAACAGCGAACGGAAACGTCCGCTGTGAGCTGAAGACCGTGCAAAACGCGAAGGTCAAAGCGTCGTCGCTTGCCGGAAGCATCGCTTTGATGTTGCCACACGGCGCAGAAGTGTACGGGGAGCTTGAGACGAACTTCGGTGGTCTCAATTGCAACCTCGATGACATGGAATTAATCCGGGATCAAAAAGAGATCGTCAACCGGAAGCTCCATTTCGTATCAGGTCGCGGTCGCTCACCAAAAATCGAGGTTGAAGCGGATACGAAGACAGGTACGATTTCGGTCACGCATGGTGTTCACCTCAGTCCACAAGCATTATAAGCATACCAGCGCAACTTCTTGAAAAAGAGGTTGCGTTTTTCTTATGACGTCGCATCCGCTTTGCGTGCTTTCCTCAGGCGAGACACAAGCCGCGGCTACGTCGTTCTAGGAACGAGTAGCCGGGTCTCGTTTGTCTCTGACAGCGCGGATGTCCGCGCTTTTTCCTGTAGGAGTCACGCGAGCGGGGTTTCGTCAGCTACATAAAAAAACCACCCATCCTCATAAGAAGATGGGTGTAGCTTACATCAATAATCGTAATCCTGATCCATCATCGGCTCGTCGAAGTTCATGTTCTCGATATTATTCATGTCGTAACCGAACGAGAGTAAGGTAATGACACCGATGATTGCAAGAACGATCGAAACGAGAATCAGACCGATTCCGAGCCAACTCTTTCCACGTGCGCGATTCCAATAGAAAATGATCGCGAGGACATAGGAGATGAATGAACCACTGATGAAGATTCCGATGATCGAGATGATGAAGAATAAGAGAGCTGTTTGATCTTGATTACGCGAATACGCTTTCCACATATCAATCAGTGAGATGATGAGATAGACGAAACCAGCAATCGCTAGAACCGCAAATAAGATAATGACTAAAATTAATCCGATACCACCGCCTGACATCACGGCAAAACCTCCTTCAAAATATTAACTCTTTATTCCATTCCCAAGAAATCATGCTTCTAATCCAATTCCATGAATCGAATAAAAATATGGTACAATACTTCAAGTGAAAGGGGCTGACGAAGCGTGCAACCAAAAGTGCGAACAGCTGAAATCGTAAAACAATTCAATCTCCACATCGTCACGGGAGAAGAGGGCTTACATCGCCCGATTCTGACGGCTGATTTGTGCCGACCTGGCCTTGTGCTTGCCGGTTATTATGCCTATTACCCGGCAGAACGTCTCCAGATTCTCGGAAAAACAGAATTGACGTTCTTCAATAATTTAACGTACGAGGAACAACGCGAACGAGCGAATGTCCTCTGTACGGATGAAACACCTGGTATCTTGATCACACGTGGATTTGAAGTACCGGAAGCGATCATCCAAGCCGCAGACGAGACGAACGTGCCACTGTTGACGACAAAAGGGCATACGACATCGGTCGAGTCACAGATCACGAACTTCCTCGAAGCGGAACTCGCACCAACGACAGCGATGCATGGTGTCCTCGTCGATATCTATGGTGTCGGTGTCTTCATCAAAGGGGCAAGTGGTGTCGGTAAATCCGAAACGGCACTCGAACTCGTTAAGCGAGGTCACCGCCTAGTGGCAGATGACTCAGTTGAGATTCGTCAAACTGGTGACGGGATTCTCGTTGGGACAGCACCGAAGTTGATTCAACATCTGCTTGAGATTCGTGGAATCGGGATCATCGATGTGATGACGTTGTTCGGTGCAGGTGCGGTTCGCTCGCATAAGAAGATCAGCCTCGTCTGTAACCTCGAAATTTGGGATCAATCGAAAGTCTATGACCGCGTCGGTCTGGACCAAGAGACACTCCAAATCATCGATACGGAAATTCCGTTCCTGACGATTCCGGTTCGTCCCGGACGAAATCTTGCTGTCATCATCGAAGTCGCAGCGATGAACTATCGTCTGAAGAACATGGGCATCAACACAGCAGAAGAATTCGCGGGACGTCTCGCACAAGCAATTGAAGATGGGAATGGTGGTCTTTGATGGGAACTTTAGCCTCTGTACAACCAACGTTTGACCGCGTGGCGATTGAACTCGGTCCTGTACCGATTTACTGGTACGGCATCGTCATCGCACTCGGTGCGGTCGTCGGTCTCCTGATTGCGATCTTCGAGTCGAAGCGGATCGGCTTCAACGAAGAGTACGCGGTCGATGTCGTCATCTGGTCGATTCCGATCAGTATCATCTGTGCCCGGATTTACTACGTCGCGTTCGAGTGGAACTACTATAGTCAACATCTTGACCAAATCATCAACATCCGCCAAGGTGGGATCGCGATCCACGGTGCAATCATCGGGGCGATTTTGACGGTCATCATCTATACGCGTAAGAAAAAAATCTCGTTCTGGCAAATCGCTGATATCTTGGCACCATCGCTATTGTTCGGGCAAGCTGTCGGACGCTGGGGTAACTTCTTCAACCAAGAAGCACACGGTGGCGAGACGACATGGTCGTACTTACAAGATACGCTCCACTTACCGAACTGGATCGTCAATCAGATGTACATTGACGGAACATACTATTTACCGACGTTCCTCTATGAAAGCATCTGGAACATCATCGGTGTCATTCTGTTGATCGTCTGGCGGATGAAGTTCAATCCACGTCGTGGGTATATCTTCCTTGGTTATCTCGTGTGGTATTCGATCGGACGCTACTATATCGAAGGTCTCCGGACGGACAGTCTGTTGATGGGAGATGGACTCCGGACGGCGCAAATCGTCTCAATCTGTTTGATCATCTTCGGTGTGATCATGATGGTCGTTCGCCGCAACGCCGTTCGTTACTTGGACGGTTCAAAAAAGGAGGCGAAGTAATCGATGATTCGCACGCTACTGTTTGATTTAGATGGCACGTTGATCGACACGAATCCATTGATCTTAAAAAGCTTCGAGCATACGCTCAGTTACTATTATCCGGACCGGACGTTCACGGAAGCGGAACTGCTTCCGTTCATCGGTCCGACGCTAGAAAAATCGTTCTCGGCGATGAATGCAGAACAGTGGAAAGAGATGGTCGCTTTTTACCGTAGCTACAACATCGCGATGCATGACGCGCTCGTGCTCGAGTATCCAGGTGTGCTTGACGGATTACGTCGTCTGCATGAAGCAGGATACAAGATGGCGGTCGTGACGTCGAAGAGTCGTCGTGTCGCCCTCCGCGGTATCGAGTTGTTCGGATTGACGTCACTCTTTGACGCGGTCATCGCAGCCGACGACGTAACGGAAGAAAAACCAGCCGTCGAGCCGTTCGAAAAAGCGATGCAGTTGCTTGGATCAACAGCAGACGAAACGATCATGGTCGGTGACAACGATACGGACATTCTCGGTGGTAAGAACGCGGGACTGAAGACAGTCGCGGTCGGTTGGGCGATCAAAGGACGCGCGTACTTAGAAGCCCTCGAGCCGGACGTCATCATTGATTCGATGGATCATCTTGCGGCTTGGCTGGAGGAACAAAATGGCGCGGCGAACTGATCGGTTTCAGGTCGGAACGACGAATCCACTCTGGCACATGTACCGGACGGTGTCGTTCTTTAAAGTGATGTGGTGCTTTACGATCATCACGATCGGACGGTTCGCTCCGTCGCTACGTTTTAAGAACGCGCTCTACCGGACATGTCTTCGGATGAAGATCGGGGAGAAAACGGCGCTTGCCTTGATGGTGATGCCAGACACGATGTTCCCGGAGCGGATCACGATTGGTGATAATACGATCATCGGCTTCAATACGACGATTCTCTGTCATGAATATTTGACGACGGAGTATCGTTTAGGTGACGTCGTCATCGGAAGCAATGTTTTGATCGGTGCGAACGTGACGATCTTACCGGGCGTAACGATCGGAGATGGTGCCATCGTTGGTGCCGGATCAGTCGTTCACCGAGACATTGCACCGAACGAACGCGTCTCGAGTCAGCCGCTTCGCCGGCACGAAATGTGACAAAACTGTGAGAAGGAAGGAGGAAAAAAGATGACGCACATCCGCTTTACGTATAAGACAGGAAAGTATTTCGGAAGATTATTCGCCGAACGTCCACAAGGTCTCGTCGTTGAGGTGTTGGCTGTTGAGAAGCATCCCGTTCAAGGAGATCTTCACCAACCGAACCAAGTCGATGTTCCACTCTTCCATATCCGGACCGCCTTGCATAAGCACGAAAAGATCACGGTTTCGCCCGCAGTCGTTTATGCGTATGACGGAGAGATTCCGGATTATGCGACGAGCTTACGGCAGGCATATGACAAGGATGTGGCACGTCTTGAAGGACTGAATCCGGAGACGGATGCTTTTGTACGAAAATGCTTAGAGAATTACAAAGAACTGGAATCGATTTATGCGAAACGCTGGGGATGAACTCCGGCGTTTTTTTCTGTTGCATGCCTCCTAGAGATAGGGTATTCTTGTGTCTGCAACTACGAAACCAGTTTACTATTTATGGGGGCTTGAATCATGATGGAATTAACCAAATACAAAGCAGACCCCTTTGCGATAACAGCGCGCCAAGCGGAACTTTTTTATTTCCGCGGACGGAAGGCGCACCGGGAAGGGCGACTGGACGAAGCCGTCTATCATTTAGATGAGGCGACGACACTTCAGCCGGCGGACATCCGTTATTTGCTCCGTTATGCCCGTGTCTTATTCGAGACAGGAGAAATCAATCATGCGAATGATGTCTTGAAACAAGTACGCGCACTCGACGCATCAAATACGGAAGCACTCTTTTATTTAGCGAATAACTACGCACACGTCTCACTTTATGAAGAAGCGCGACAACATGCGATGGAATATTTAGAGCAAGCACCAAACGGCAAACACGCGGAGGCATCGGCCGCACTCGTGGAACTGATTGATCTCGAACAAGAGATGGAAGACGACGAAGAGGATGAATTGATTCGTCTGCACGGTCAGGCACAACGCCAGATCGATAAAGGAATGCTGTTCGCGGCACAGGAGACGCTGACTGGACTGATTGCCCAGTACCCGACGTTCTGGCCTGCCTACAACAACCTTGCAATCGTTGAGTTCTATTTAGGAGAGAACGATCAGGCATTCGCTTCCCTCGAACGGGTCCTTGAAGGGAATCCGGGGAATTTGCATGCCCTCTGTAACACGCTCGTCTTGCTACACGAGATGGGACAGGACGAAGAGGCACATCGTCTCTCTCGTCAGCTCGAACACGTCCGTTCCGTGCACCTTGAGACACGTTATAAGGTCGCGTCGACTTTAGCGATCATCGGACGATACGATATCGCCTATGAAGAGTTGAAGTTGCTCGAGCGTCGCGGATACCGGGGAGACCCACTCTTTGGTCACTGGTTATCAATCTCTGCCTATAAGACGGGACATGTCGAAGAAGCAGCCGCTTTCTTGAAGTCGGATGAAGCACAAGCGTTAAAGGAAGAGACGGATACGTATGACATCCGCCACAACCTGCAGTTTCGCTCGGCGCTCATCCAAGCGTTGAAGACGGAAGATGATGTCTCACGAATCTTCACGGCACTTCTTCTTGGCAAACTGAACGATGCTGAAGCACGGCTTGCATTGTCGATGATGCCGGAAGTGACAGACCAGGAAGACGTCCTCTTATTGACGGAACAGATTGTCATCGAGATGGAAGGACGGACCGATGTCGTGGATGAACGCATTCACCGGGCATTGCAGACGATCCGTCTTGCGGAACGATTCGTTTCAGACGAAGAACGGATGAGTCTCGAAGGGGATTTTTATGAACGCTTCGCACAGCTCGTCTTAAGTGGGGAGTCGTTCGATTCGATTGAAGCATCTGCTGCATCACTGCTTTATCTGTTCCATGATTTACGGGACGGGATGTTGATCGAGGAATGTGCATCACTCGTCGATTGTTCGTTCGATCACGTCGCATCGATGATCCGGACACATGAACGGATGTTGGCACCACTACAAGCAAAGTGTTAGACGTTTAGGCGATTCTCACCTATACTCAAATTACAACGATTACGATAAATGGGGTGGAATCATGGCGGAAACAGAACAAAAAATTTATGACGTCATCATCATCGGGGCAGGACCTGCTGGGATGACAGCCGCACTTTATGCATCACGTGCGAACCTTTCGACATTGATGATCGAACGCGGGATTCCGGGCGGTCAGATGGCGAACACAGAAGATATCGAGAACTACCCAGGATACGATAGCATCCTCGGACCCGATCTCTCGCAAAAAATGTTCGACCACTCGAAAGCATTCGGCGCAGAATATGCGTACGGAGACGTTCGAAGCATCGAAGACGGTAAAGCATACAAAACGATTCATGCACACAACAAAGATTACTACGCACGGGCGATCATCATCGCGTCTGGTGCACAATATAAAAAAATCGGCGTACCGGGTGAAGAAGAGCTCGGCGGTCGCGGTGTCTCGTACTGTGCTGTCTGTGATGGCGCGTTCTTTAAAGAAAAAGAACTCTTCGTCATCGGTGGAGGCGACTCTGCGGTTGAAGAAGGCGTCTACTTGACACGCTTCGCGAAAAAAGTCACGATCGTACACCGTCGTGACGAGCTCCGCGCTCAAAAGATTCTTCAAAAACGTGCGTTCGACAACCCGAAAATCGACTTCATCTGGAACCATACGGTTAAACAGATTAACGAACAAGACGGGAAAGTCGGCGGCATTGAGCTGATCAATACAAAAACAGCTGACGTAACGACGCATCCGATCGATGGTGTCTTCATCTACATCGGGATGAACCCAATTACAGGCTACGTCCAAGATCTCGGTATCTTGAACGACCAAGGTTACGTCGTAACGAACGAAGCGATGGAAACGAACATCAAAGGGATCTTTGCTGCTGGTGACGTGCGTGAAAAAACATTGCGCCAAGTTGTTACAGCAACGAACGATGGTTCGATCGCAGCGCAAAATGCACAGCATTTCATCGAAGCGTTGCTTGAAGAATTACAAGAATCCTCACACGCATAATATCGAACCAGTTTCATTGAAGGAGACTTCAGTGAAGCTGGCTCTTTTTTTATGATATACTGAGAAAGAAGTGAAAAAATACACACGGAACTGTTGTCTGGAGGGCGAAAAGATGGAACAGAATCAACCGCAACTGGTCATCATCACGGGTATGAGTGGGGCTGGGAAGACTGTCGCAATGAACAGCTTTGAGGACTTAGGCTATTTTTGTGTCGACAATCTACCCCCGACGTTACTGCCGCATCTCATCGAAGTCATCGGACAAGTGCGTCCTAAAATCGCCGTTGCCATCGATACCCGCGCGCGTGATTTCATCGACAGCTTTTTTGTCGTCTATGAGGATTTAAAGAAAACCGACTTACAAATCCGGATGCTGTACCTTGATGCACGAAACGATGTCCTCGTACGTCGTTACAAGGAATCGCGCCGTTCGCATCCGCTCGCACCGACGGATTCCCCATTGATTGGAATCGAACGGGAGCGGACGTTGCTCGAAGGATTCCGTGATAAGGCACAGATGCTGATTGATACGAGTGACATCAAGCCGCTTGCACTAAAAGAGCGTCTCTTGAAGGAGTTCACGGAAGGTACGCGGATTCCGTTCACGGTCAACGTCATGTCGTTCGGTTTCAAACACGGCTTACCGCTTGATGCCGACCTCGTCTTTGACCTGCGCTTCTTACCGAATCCGTTCTACATTCCAGAGCTGCGTCCAAAGACGGGACTCGACGAGGAAGTCGCGTCATACGTCATGCAATGGCCGGAAGCGAAGCTGTTCTATAAAAAACTCGTCGACTTGCTCGAGTTCCTGATTCCACAATACGAGCGGGAAGGGAAGTCGCAACTCGTCATCGCCCTCGGTTGTACAGGCGGGAAACATCGCTCGATTACGTTCGCGGAAGCGATCAGTAAAGAATTTGCGACGCAGTATCACATCGAGACGAATCATCGGGATTATGTGCATGCGAAGGAGGAGAAGTGATGAAATGGGAACGTAAAGTCGTCGCCATCGGTGGCGGGACAGGACTCTCGACGCTTCTTCGTGGACTCAAGCATTATCCGCTCGACATCACAGCCATCGTCACGGTCGCCGATGACGGGGGCAGTTCTGGTCGTCTGCGGACGGAATTCAACATGTTACCGCCGGGCGATATCCGAAACGTCATCGTCTCCTTATCGAAGTCGGAGACGTTGATGGACCGAATCATGCAGTACCGGTTCGAGACCGGGGAAGGATTACACGGGCATTCGCTCGGAAACCTGATGCTGACAGCAGCGACTCAGCTTTGTAATGGTTCGTTCGTCGAAGCGATTGGCGTCATGGGACAACTGTTGAACGCAGAAGGAAAAGTCTATCCGGCGACAGAACGGACGATCACGTTATGTGCCGAGTTCGAGGACGGAACGATCGTCAAAGGTGAGTCGTTGATCCCGAAGGTCGGTAAGAAGATCGAACGGATTTTCCTCGAGGAACAAGACGTCCGTCCGGTACCAGAAGCGATCCAGGCGATTCTTGATGCCGATGTCATCGTCCTTGGTCCGGGTAGTCTCTATACGAGTATCATCCCGAACGTTCTGATTGATGAGATCCGGGAAGCGATCCAACAATCACTAGCTCCGGTCGTCTATATTTGTAACGTCATGACACAACCCGGTGAGACGACGGCGTTCACAGCGAATGAACATTTAGCGGCACTGGAACGCTTCCTCGGACAAGGCGTCGTTGATACGATCATCGTCAACAACGAATCGATCGATGCGAGTTATCTGAAGAAATACCAGAAGGATCACGCTGACATCGTCACCTATAATGAAAAACAATTCGAGCTCGCCGGCGTTGAAGTGCTAGCAGACGATATCGTCGATTACAATCATCACTTCATCCGTCATGACTCAGATGCCGTCGCTAGCCTCGTCATGCGAAAAGTGTTGTCGATTCGACGGATGCGTCAACTCGAAGGAAAGGAGGAGCTGACATGAGCTTTGCCTCAGAAGTCAAAAAAGAATTAACGCAGATTCCGATCACCGATCACGAGATGAAGGCGGAACTCGCGGCACTCGCTCGGATGAACGGTGCGATCTCGTTCGGTCTCGGACGTGGTCTGACACTCGATATCTCGACCGAGAATGCCTCGATTGCCCGTCGGATTTACTCATTGCTGAAAAAAGCATACGGAGTCCATCTTGATCTGCTCGTGCGGAAGAAAATGCGTCTGAAAAAGAATAACGTCTACATCGTCCGCGTCAAACAACAGGCGGATAAGATTTTGCAAGACCTCGGAATCCTCGGAGAGGGGTTCACGATGATTCGTTCAATCAGTGATACGATCCTTAACGATGAACGAAAAGCACGGGCGTATTTACGAGGGGCGTTCCTCGCCGGGGGTTCGCTCAACAATCCGGCGACGTCGTCGTATCACTTGGAGATCTTCAGCCTATATGAAGAACATAATGCAGCGCTCCGTGGTCTATCGAACGTCTTTGATTTGAACGCGAAAGCGATCGAACGGAAAAAGGGACACATCCTCTACATCAAGGAGAGCGAGAAGATTTCCGATTTCCTCAAGCTCGTTGATGCGACACAATCGATGCTGCGGTTCGAGGACGTCCGGATCTTAAAAGATATGCGTAACTCGGTCAACCGTCTCGTCAACTGTGAGACAGCGAACCTCAACAAGACGGTCGGTGCGGCATTACGTCAAGTTGAGAACATCAAGTTTCTTGAGCGGACGGTCGGACTCGATGTCTTACCGGATAAGTTGAAGGAGATCGCGATCTTGCGCGTGACACATCAAGACGTCACGTTACAAGAGCTCGGGGAGATGGTCGAAAGCGGCTCCATCTCAAAATCAGGGATCAATCACCGGTTGCGGAAGATTGATCAAATCGCTGAAAAAGTACGGAATGGAGAGTCGATGACAGGGGCCTTATAAGAGGGTCGCTTGCGGGATGAACCATAGTCTACTATAATATATAGTCGATGCAACTAAATGTTCGAATTAAGGAGTTTTTGAAATGGCTAACGAAAAGAAACGTATTTCGCTGACAGTCGATGCGAAGTTTGATGAAGTGTTAACAAAAAAAGCGAAATCAATCGGTGTACCGAAAAGCACACTCGTTGCGTTCGCAACATCTTTATTCCTGAAACAATTACAAGCAGAAGAAGAGCTTTCGCCACATGCGAACGCGATCTACTCGCTGATTCGTGAAAACCACGATATCGTTTCAGACATCACAGACTTGATCGACTGATCATCGACCTCTCGTTCTATAAGGAACGGGAGGTTTTTTTGTATGCAACGATAAACGACAAGACTTTATGGATACAAAAAAAGTGCCTCCCGAAGGAGACACTCTGGATGACTTATGCACGTTCCATGACGCGGTCGATGAGACCATAATCAGCAGCAGCTTGCGCTGACATGAAGTTGTCACGCTCTGTATCGCGTTCGATGACTTCAAGTGGTTGTCCTGTGTTTTCAGCCATGATTTTGTTGAGGTGCTCACGCATTTTGATGATACGCTCCGCATGGATTTTGATATCCGATGCTTGACCTTGTGTACCACCGAGTGGTTGGTGGATCATGATTTCAGCGTTTGGTAACGCGAAACGTTTTCCTTTTGCGCCTGCTTGGAGCAAGAACGCACCCATCGATGCAGCCATACCGATACAAATCGTTGAGACTTGTGGCTTGATGAAGTTCATTGTATCGTAAATCGCCATACCGGCAGTGATTGAACCACCTGGGCTGTTGATGTAAAGCGAGATTTCTTTATCTGGATCTTCTGCTGCTAAGAAAAGAAGTTGGGCAACGACTGAGTTGGCGACGTTGTCGTCAATCGCGCTCCCGAGAAGAATGATGCGGTCTTTTAGCAAACGTGAGTAGATATCGTAAGCACGTTCCCCGCGGTTTGTTTGTTCGATGACTGTTGGAATTAACATAGTCTTTGCCTCCTTATAGTTGGTATGTAGCTTCCTATTCGACTTATCCTTATCATAATCCTTTGGTCAATATTGGTCAAAAGATACGATGCGACTTTTAGGTATTTTTCCATTACAAGGGCAAATGAAACATATCAATATAGAAAAAAGGCAACGCCATTGCTGGCATTGCCTTGTGGTTGAATAAATGGTACACCCGGAGAGATTCGAACTCCCGACACCTGGTACCGGAAACCAGTGCTCTATCCCCTGAGCTACGGGTGCATCTGATGTACTGAACAATTAATAGTATAGCGACATTTTTTCAGAAAAGCAATAGGGAAGGATGACTTTTCTTTTCCTGAGCGGTTCGAGAAAGGTTCAGAGCATGTTTTTTAAAACGTTTCTTCTATAATAAGAAGTGGAGGAGGGGGAATCGATGGATCAACGCCAGGAACAGACGCAACAGATGACATTATCGGCGTCACAACAATATCAGTTACATGTACTTGAGCAACCAGCAGCTGAGCTCGAGGAGGAATGGCGACGGTTGAAACGACGGTTGCATCGTCATTACCCGAATCAGGTTTCGCTAGAGGTCGAGCAGATGGCAGGACATTTGGCATCCTATGAAGACAAGCTTCTTGCACAAATACGTTTAGAATCAGTCAGACAGGAAATAGGATATATGGCGGAACAACTCATCGTGTATTTAGAAGCGGACGGTTTATTGCGGACATCGGACGAGCAGCTCGCTGCATCCTTCTCGACCGATGTCGCAACGATTACAGAAGCACGGACACTCTTACAACAATGTGAACCAGTCGGCATCGCTGCCCGCTCGGAGCGCGAGTGCCAATGGTTACAGGCGATCGAGCTAGACGACGCGGAATTGATCGGACTGACGGATCGGCTACGACATGAACCGGCGAGTCAGGTATTCGCGCAGTTCAGTGAACAGGATCGAGCGCGGTTGCGAAAACGATTGACGCGGCTGAGCCGGACACCGGATCTTCCTAAAGAAGAACAATCGGTTATGGCAGAAGCACGGATTCACCTGTTAGATGGAAAACTTCAAATCGACTGGATGACACTCGACACGGATCAGACGTGGCTCGGATTAAAAGAGGCAACGCCTTTTTTGCGCGCGTACGAACGACGTCGCGTCACGATGCAAGCCATCCTCTCGGTTTTGCTTAAGCGACAAGAACGCTGGTTCAAGGGAGAACTGCATCTCGAGCCACTGACGAAAAAACAAGTCGCTGAGGCAACGGGACATCATCCGTCAACGATTGGTCGAGCGATTGCTGCGAAGTATGTCGAGACGGTCCATGGTCTCGTTGCTTTAGAAGACTTGTTCGTCTCACGGACGACAAGCGGAGATTCGAGTTTTTTGATTAAACGGCGGATCGCCGAATACATTCAACACAGCAATCGTCCGTTAAGTGATCAGCAATTGACGGATCGTCTGCAAGCAGACGGTCTGACAGTCGCAAGGCGGACGGTCGCGAAGTACCGGGCAGCGCTTGGTTTAACGAAAAAAACGATGCAGCAAAGGAAGGCGCAATCAGAATGGGATTAAAACGACACAGACACTTAACACTCTATTCACGTCCGGGATGTACGCTATGTGAAGAGGCCGCCATCTTACTCGACTTCGTACTCGATGAGTTTCCGGAATGGACGTTCGAGGAAGTCAACATTGATCAGGATGAAGCGCTCAGTCTACGGTTCTTATACGAGATTCCGGTCGTCATGCATGATGAGGAAATCTGGAGTTATGGCAAATTCGAGACGGAAACGATAAGAAACCGCTTACTTCAAAAAACTTGAGAAACGAGACTTGCAAGGCGAGAAATGGACTGTTATGATAACGGTGTACCAAGTGGGACACGTTATGACATGCGGGACAGAAAGCGTCCAGCTACTTGAGAGGAGAGGGAAATACATGATTCGGCAGTTAGTCCAGATCCAAAAACGAATCGTGCCTGATCTGATCGAAGAAATGCAGACACGCTACGACATCCTTCATTACGTACGACTGATGCAACCGATCGGACGACGTACACTTGCGACAAGCCTTGGCTTGACGGAACGCGTCTTACGGCGGGAAGTCGACTTCTTGAAGCAGCAAGACCTCCTAGAGGTTGCGACGCAAGGAATGTCCTTGACGGATGAAGGACGAAACGTTCTTCGCAGCATGCACAGCATCATGGGAGAACTCGCAGGGATCTCAGACATGGCGAAAGCCTTGAAAGAGAGACTCGGAGTACGGGACGTCGTCATCGTACCGGGTGATTCCGATGAGACCTTCTGGGTACAACGAGACATGGGGCGGGCGACCGTCGCACGACTCAAACGAGAGCTTTCTTCAGACCATCACAATACGATCGCTGTCACAGGCGGTACGACGATGGCTTCCGTCGCGGCGATGATGTCGCCAGATAAGGAACACCGTCCGATGACGTTCGTTCCGGCACGCGGAGGACTGGGAGAAACGCTCGAACTACAAGCGAACACAGTATGCTCACGGATGGCGTCACGCGCTCAAAGTGATTATCATCTGCTTCACATCCCGGACATGGTCAGCACAGAGACGTTCGTCAAGATGATCGAAGAGCCGAGCATAAAAAATGTGCTTCAAATGATTAAAGGTGCTTCAATCGTGGTACATGGAATTGGTGAGGCGAAAACGATGGCAAAACGTCGTCGCGCGTCTGAGGATCTCCTGACCCGACTGGAACATGAACAGGCAGTAGCGGAAGCATTCGGATATTACTTCGACCGAGACGGGAACATCGTGCACCGGGTCAAGACGGTTGGTCTTCAACTGGCTGACTTGAAGCAAGTCGAACACGTCATCGTCGTCGCAGGTGGTCATTCGAAGGCAGAAGCGATCAACGCCTATGTCAAACAGTCGCCGGACATCATCCTGATTACGGATGAAGGCGCAGCAGCTTCGATTTTGAAGGGTAACCCCCTTTTGAATAATAGATAACTCGCTTTACATTAAAAGGAGGAAAATTATCATGGCAGTAAAAGTTGGTATTAACGGATTTGGACGTATCGGACGTTTGGCACTTCGTCAAATTCTTCAATTCGATGGAATCGAAGTAGTCGCGATCAACGACCTTACAGACACTAAAATGCTTGCACACCTTCTCAAATATGATACGACTCAAGGTCGTTTCGACGGCGAAGTTGAAGTACACGACGGTTACTTCCTCGTCAACGGTAAAGAAATCAAAACACTTGCTAACCGCAACCCAGAAGAACTCCCATGGGGCGAGCTCGGTGTTGACATCGTTCTCGAATGTACTGGTTTCTTCACAGACAAAGAAAAAGCTGAGCTTCACTTGAAAGCTGGCGCTAAAAAAGTCGTTATCTCTGCACCTGCAACTGGCGACATGAAAACAGTCGTCTTCAACACGAACCACGAAATCCTTGACGGAACTGAAACAGTTATCTCTGGTGCTTCTTGTACTACAAACTGTCTCGCGCCAATGGCTAAAGTTCTCCAAGATCAGTTCGGAATCGTTGAAGGTCTCATGACTACGATCCACGCTTACACTGGTGACCAAAACACACTCGACGCTCCACACCCTAAAGGTGACTTCCGTCGTGCACGTGCGGCAGCAGCAAACATCGTTCCTAACTCAACTGGTGCTGCAAAAGCAATCGGTCTCGTTCTTCCAGAACTTCAAGGTAAACTTGACGGATCTGCACAACGTGTACCAGTCGCTACAGGTTCACTCACTGAGCTCGTAACTGTACTCGACAAAAAAGTTTCTGTAGAAGAAGTCAACGCAGCAATGAAAGCAGCTGCTAACGAGTCTTACGGTTACACTGAAGACGAAATCGTTTCTTCTGACATCGTTGGTATCTCTTACGGATCACTCTTTGATGCAACACAAACTAAAGTCATGACAGTCGGCGACAAACAACTCGTTAAAACAGTTGCTTGGTATGACAACGAAATGTCTTACACTAGCCAACTCGTTCG
Source organism: Exiguobacterium sp. E17S (assembly GCF_057772545.1). Classification (NCBI taxonomy): domain Bacteria; kingdom Bacillati; phylum Bacillota; class Bacilli; order Caryophanales; genus Exiguobacterium; species Exiguobacterium sp. E17S. The sequence goes on along the minus strand of NZ_JBYLRU010000001.1, from coordinate 1,495,974 downwards.
TACACTCAAACACTTCGCAGAAATCGCTAAGTAATTCGAGCAATTAAATAGCAATTGAATAAGAGCGGAAACGATATCAGTCTCCGCTCTTATTGCGGAAAAAAGCGGGAGGGGCATTCGCCCCTCACTATACGTAAGAGACGGAGGACGAATGTATGAATAAGAAATCGATTCGCGACATCGATGTACAAGGAAAACGCGTATTTACACGCGTGGATTTCAACGTACCGTTGGAAGACGGTAAAATCACGGATGACACACGGATCCGTGCTGCACTCCCAACGATCAAACACTTGATCGACGGTGGAGCAAAAGTCATTCTCGCTAGCCACATGGGTCGTCCAAAAGGCGAAAAGAACCCTGAGTTCTCACTTGCACCAGTCGTAGCACGCCTCAGCGAATTGCTTGGTAAAGACATCAAGCTCGTTGAAGAAGCATACGGTCCAGTTGCAGAAGAAGCAGTCAGCAAACTCGAAAACGGCGATGTCGTCGTCTTAGAGAACGTTCGCTTCTACCCTGGTGAAACGAAAAATGACGAAGAGCTCGCTAAAGGATTCGCGAAACTCGCTGACGTCTTCGTCAACGACGCGTTCGGCGCAGCACACCGTGCACACGCATCGACAGAAGGTATCGCACACCATGTCGACACAGCAGTTGCCGGTCTTCTTATCGAAAAAGAACTTCAAGTTCTCGGTAAAGCTCTTTCTAACCCAGATCGTCCGTTCACGGCAATCATCGGTGGTTCGAAAGTAGCGGACAAAATCGGTGTCATCGATCACTTACTCGACATCGTCGATACGTTGATCATCGGTGGCGGCTTATCGTACACGTTCCTCACAGCTCGTGGTATCGAAGTCGGTACTTCACTTCTTGAGGTCGACAAAATCGACCAAGCGAAGGAATTCATGAAAAAAGCAGAAGAAAAAGGCGTTAAGTTCCTCATGCCAATCGACTGCGTCATCACGAAGGAATTCGGAGAAGAAACATATGTCGGACCACGTGACATCACAGAGATCCCAGCAGATCACATGTCACTTGATATCGGTCCAAAAACGGTTGAACTCTACTCAGAGGCAATCAAGAACTCGAAACTCGTCGTCTGGAACGGACCGATGGGCGTATTCGAACTCGATAAATACGCAAACGGTACAAAAGGTGTCGCGCAAGCTCTTGCGGACAGCGATGCGTACTCAATCATCGGCGGTGGCGACTCAGCTGCTGCGGCAGAGAAATTCGGTCTTGCTGACAAAATGAGCCACATCTCTACAGGTGGTGGAGCAAGTCTCGAATTCATGGAAGGGAAAGCTCTTCCTGGTGTCGAAGCGCTAAACGACAAGTAATCTAAGTTCACAAGGGAGTGTTTCTCAATGCGTAAACCAATTATCGCAGGTAACTGGAAGATGAATCTGACGCTCAAGGATGCAGTCGCATTCGTTGAGGAAGTCAAAGGAGCTGTACCTGCTTCGACGACAGTCGACGCAGCCGTCTGTGCGCCAGCAGTATTCTTGGCACACTTGACAGAAGCAGCAGCTGGTACGGATCTTAAGATCGGTGCTCAAAACATGTACGACAAAGAGAGCGGTGCGTTCACTGGTGAAATCAGCCCGCTCATGCTCAAAGAACTCGACGTGACATACGTCATCCTCGGTCACTCTGAGCGTCGTGAGTACTTCGGCGAAACAGATGCGTTCATCAACAGCAAAGCGAAAAAAGCGTTCGAGCACGGTCTCGTTCCAATCGTTTGTGTAGGTGAAACACTGGAAGAGCGTGAAGGCGGCAAGTTCGAAGACGTCATCCGCGAACAGACAGCAAACAGCCTTAAAGGTCTTACTGTCGACCAAGTGAAAAATCTCGTCGTCGCATACGAGCCTGTCTGGGCAATCGGAACAGGTAAATCAGCGACAGAACAAGATGCACAAGATTCTTGTAAATTCGTCCGTGACGTCGTTGCAGCTGAATTCGGTGCTGAAGCAGCAGAAGCTGTCCGCATCCAATACGGTGGTAGCGTCAAACCGGAAAACATCAAAGAATATATGGCTCAACCAGACATCGACGGCGCGCTCGTCGGCGGTGCAAGTCTTGAGACAGGATCGTTCCTCAAACTGTTGGAGGCGATTTAAATGAAAAAACGTCCAGTCGCACTGATCATCCTTGATGGTTTTGGTATGCGTGACGAGGAGTTCGGAAATGCCGTTACGGCGGCAAACAAACCGAACTTCGACCGTTACTGGGGTCAATACCCGCATACGTTGTTGAATGCGAAAGGCGAATACGTCGGTTTGCCTGAAGGTCAAATGGGGAACTCAGAAGTGGGTCACCTCAACATCGGTGCAGGTCGCGTCGTCTATCAATCGCTATCCCGAATCAACAACGCAATCAAGGATCGCTCGTTCTTCTCGCGTCAAGCGATGAACGATGCGGCAGGTCACGTGAAGAAATACGGTTCAGCGCTTCATATCTTCGGTTTGGTCTCTGACGGTGGAATCCACAGTCACATCAACCACTTATATGCGGTGCTCGAATTCGCGAAACTTCACGAAATCGAAAAAGTCTACCTCCATGCTTTCACGGACGGTCGTGACTGCGACCCACAATCGGGCGCTGGTTTCCTCCGTGACGCGCAAGCGAAGATGGATGAATTGAATGTTGGACAATTCGCGAGTATCTCTGGTCGCTACTATGCGATGGACCGCGATAACCGTTGGGAACGCGTCAAGAAAGTCTATGACGCCATCACGTTCGGTGAAGGTCCAACGACGAAGGATCCAATCGGCATGGTTGAAGCTTCGTACAAAGAAGACGTAACGGATGAGTTCATCGAACCAACTGTTGTCGTGCAGGAAGACGGTACGCCAGTCGCACCGATCCACGATAACGATGCAATCGTGTTCTTCAACTATCGTCCTGACCGTGCGATTCAGCTTTCGAAAGTCTACAAAGAAAAAGGTGGCTTCGACGGATTCGAACTTCCGGACAACGCACCGAAGAACCTGCTACTCGTCTCAATGACGAAGTACTCGGATGCGATTGATACGGACATCGTCTTCCCGCCTGAAGACATCAAGAACACGCTTGGTGAGACATTGTCAAAACAAGGTCTCAAACAGCTACGCATCGCGGAAACGGAAAAGTATCCGCACGTCACGTTCTTCTTCAACGGACAACGTGAAGAACCATACGAAGGGGAAGATCGGATCTTGATCCCTTCACCAAAAGTCGCGACATACGACTTGAAACCGGAGATGAGCGTCTATGAAGTCACAGATGCCCTCGTCGACGCAATCAACTCGGACAAACACGACGCGATCATCCTCAACTTCGCTAACCCGGATATGGTCGGTCACTCGGGTATGCTCGAGCCGACGAAAAAGGCGATCGAAGCTGTCGATGAGTGTCTTGGGAAAGTCGTTGACTTGATTCTCAGCAAAGGCGGCGCGGCAGTCATCACGGCTGACCACGGGAACGCGGATAAAGTCCTCAATGCGGACGGCAGTAAGATGACGGCGCATACGACAGAACCAGTTCCATGTATCGTGACGGTCGAGGACGTTGAACTCCTTGAACCACTCACAGGTGCACTCGCTGACCTCGCACCAACGGTCCTTGATCTTCTCGGAGCGGACCAACCAGCAGAGATGACTGGTAAATCGATCGTATTGAAGAAATAATCCCGTCGATCGAAAGAATTACAGCACATATTTCTTACACACAAAAGGAGCGAATTTAAATGTCAATGATTACAGAGATTTACGCACGCGAGATTCTTGATTCACGCGGTAACCCAACAGTAGAAGTAGAAGTTTATACAGAAGATGGCGGTTTCGGTCGCGCACTCGTACCATCAGGTGCATCAACTGGTGAGCACGAAGCAGTCGAACTCCGTGATGGCGACAAAGCACGTTACCTCGGAAAAGGTGTTTTGAAAGCTGTTGACAACGTCAACGAAAAAATCGCACCAGAAATCATCGGTTACGATGTCTTCGACCAAGCTGGAATCGACAAAAAGATGATCGATCTCGACGGTACGAAAAACAAAGGTAACTTCGGCGCTAACGCAATCCTTGGTGTTTCTATGGCTGCTGCACGTGCTGCTGCTGATGAGCTTGGTCTTCCACTTTACACATACCTCGGTGGATTCAACGCGAAAACATTACCAACACCAATGATGAACATCATCAACGGTGGATCACACGCAGACAACAACGTGGACTTCCAAGAGTTCATGATCATGCCTGTCGGTGCTCCAACATTCAAAGAAGCACTTCGTATGGGTGCTGAAATCTTCCACGCGTTGAAATCAGTTCTTAGCGGAATGGGTCTTAACACAGCAGTTGGTGACGAGGGTGGATTCGCTCCAAACTTGAAATCAAACGAAGAAGCAATCACAGTTATCCTTGAAGCAATCGAAAAAGCTGGCTACAAAGCAGGCGAAGATGTTTACCTTGCAATGGACGTCGCTTCTTCTGAGTTCTACGATAAAGCAGCTGGAACATACAACCTCGCTGGCGAAGGCAAAGTCCTTTCAACAGAAGAGCTTGTTGAATTCTACGCACAACTCGTTGACAAATACCCAATCATCTCAATCGAAGATGGCTGTGACGAAAACGACTGGGATGGTCACAAACTTCTTACAGATCGTATCGGACACAAAGTCCAACTCGTTGGGGATGACTTGTTCGTAACGAACACTGAGAAACTTGCTGAAGGTATCGAAAAAGGCATCGCTAACTCGATCCTCATCAAAGTTAACCAAATCGGTACGTTGACTGAAACATTCGACGCAATCGAAATGGCTAAAAAAGCTGGTTACACAGCTGTCGTTTCTCACCGTTCTGGTGAAACTGAAGATTCAACGATCGCTGACATCGCTGTTGCGACAAACGCTGGTCAAATCAAAACTGGTTCACTTTCACGTACAGACCGTATCGCGAAATACAACCAACTTCTCCGCATCGAAGACATGCTTTCAGACGTTGCTGTCTACGACGGAATCAAATCATTCTACAACCTCAAGAAGTAATTTCAGGTTGATCGTTTGAACAAGCTATAAGGAAAACCTCCTATTCGTGTGATACGTACACACGGATAGGAGGTTTTTTGTATATCAAGCAATGTCAAACCAAAAAGTCGCTTTTGTCATCAAAACTATACTGAACTGTCAAAAAATTGATTCATCCTAGTAGATGACTAAAATGTTATACTCATAAATAAGTGCAAATTAAATAGTTATAGGCATTAATTACATCTTGCTCGATGAAGATGACAAATACGTCTAAAGGAGATACGATCATGTTAAATTCAGATTTAGATATCCGTTTAGAACCACGCATTCAAGAGTTATATCGACTTCACAAGGAGCGTTCAGCAAACATCGACTGGAGCTACCACGAGTTCATTCCGTGGGATAAGGCGATGTCGTTCAAACGCGTTCCTTGGAACGAAAGCCAAGTCACGCTTCCGGAAGGTGTCATCGTCGCGATCGAGACAGCATTACTGACAGAAGTCAACCTACCGTGGTACACGTCGCACTTAGACTATACATTCAAGAACTCGATGGAAGTCATCAATGACTTCGTCCGGACATGGACAGCAGAAGAAGATCAGCACTCGAACTTACTCGAGACGTATTTACTCGTCACGCGAAACGTCAATCCAACGCGACTTCATCAATTAAGAAGACGCGTCGTTGAAAACGGCTGGTTCCCGGACTTCACGAACCCGTTAGCGACAATGGCATATACGTCATTGCAAGAGTTAGCGACACTCGTCTTCTATAACAACGTTGCGAAAATCGCAGGGGCACACGACAAAGACTTAGCAACGCTACTCCGTCGTCTAGCGAAGGACGAAGCACTCCATTATGCGTTCTATCGCGACACGGTCAAAGCACACCTAGAGCTTGACCCGAACTTCATCGTCTTCTTCGAAGATGTCATCATCAACTTCTCGATGCCAGGTGCTGTCATGCCGGACTTCACGGAACGCATGAAGACGATTGCTGTTGATACGAACTATGGACCACTCCAATATTTCGACCAAGTATTAGACGTCGTCGTCAAATTCTGGGGTATCGCTGATTTAGAACCGACAACTGACGAAGCGAAACAATCTCAAGCGAACATCATGAAGTATCACGGACGTTTGAAGCGTATCAAGGAACGTCAGGAACGCCAACTCGAAAAAGCGAATCTCGACGTCTAAGGAGGCAATGAACATGAAGTGTGAAATCTGTGGAACTGAAACGAACAACCAAGTCAGTTACTTGGAACTCGATACGTGGGAATTCAATTCTCTGAATAAAGAAGCCAAAGACTTTTATCCGATCTGCTTTGATTGCTTCGATAAGCATACGAATCAGTTCATCGATCAGGAGATGGATCTCGAATTACGTAAAAAACGTTCGCAAATGGTCAACAAAGAAGTAGAAGCTGAAATCGAAGCGATTCTTGAGGTTGAGAATTAAGTCGTCTTTACCATACGTGAAGGGAAGTATGACCGGTAGTGCTTTGGCGCTATCGGTTTTTTATTATTCCTAAAAAAAGCAGTTATCTCTTGCTTCACATGTTTTGTGAAAGAAGAAATAGCTGCTTTTAACATGAAGTCAGTCTTCGATGAATGTAACGAGATAATGATGGGCAGAATGAAGCGGTGCACGGGTCACGAAAAAGTCCGGGAGATCGACATCGATTCCCAATTCGCGCAGTGTATCGGGATCCAAACATTCCTGAATCAAACGTTTGATGTCTTGTAACAGTTCATCGTGCAAGTTCGCTTCCTTCGGAAAGGCACGTTTCGCGTCATCGCGCAACAATAGCACGATAGGTGGCAGACCTCGTAAGAGATCGACCTGAAGGGGCTGCTGATGACGTTCAAAATAATCATTCAGACAACTGACGACCCTCATCGAGTGTTCTTCTTTCATCCGATCCCAACTCTCTGTATGTGACTGTAACTCTCTAGCTATTCCCTAATTGAAGCGAGGATATGCAGGGAAACTGGAAATGAAGCATTACGAGGACGCTGTTCGGGGTAGAACTAGAGGGAAGGGGGAATCGACATGCTATTTCGGTTTTTGTTTTTAGGGCTTGATACGTCGATTGGTGACATCCCGTTGCGCCTCATCTATTTTACGGAACTCATACTATTCATCGGTTTGTATCAAATCACGAGCCGGTTTTCGCGTCAGAGTCTGATTTTGGGAACGGCACTCGGAATTGGCGGACTGATTGCCATCTTACCCGGTGCGCTCTATATCATCCGTTATAATCCGGAGGATGCCGTCATCGATGTCACGTTCCTATTGATTTATTTATTTGAGCCGCTAGCAATTGTTGCGTTCGTTGTTGCTTTGATTCGACGTTTGTTCGTGGAGCGAAAAAGAGCCGGGAAAGCAAAGAGATGAAAGTCTTGTCAGTTAGACTCCGATTGTTCATTGATTTCCGTCCAAGACGTCGCTTTCCGCGGGCGGAAGGCAAGCCTCCTCGTCGCGTCTGCTCCTGCGGGGTCTTGCCTATTCCGCTCTTCCCGCAGGAGTCTCCGTCTTTTCCGGAAATCAACAATCTAATGTGCTCCTGAGAGGACAAAATCTAAACCGTGAGGCAATATACAGCCAGCTCACGGTTTATTTTTTATGCGTATCCAAATACTTTCTTTCAATAGTGTAAGGAAGAATAATTGGAAGAATATTCTATAATAGAGGGAGAGCGAAATTAGATCTTAGTTGGTTTCGTAAGATTCCGTTGATTATAGGAGTGAGTTTCATGCATAAAGTGTTATTTGGTTTATCTGTCTTAAATAGTCTCTATATTACGAATAACTTATTTACGTATTCCGATAGTTTTTTGAATGCACCACTCGGTGTAACGACCGTCATTGCCGTGACATTGATGTTTCTGAATGACAGCGTCAAAAAAGATAAACCGTCACTGTACACGAAAGCGACCGACGGATTAGGATTCATTAATATTTTGATTGGTCTCTCATTGATCGTCTTTATTTAAGACATGATTCAGAGTGATGATCATACGGAATGATCGTAAGTCTGACGCCGCGTCAGGCTTCTTTTTTATGGTTCAATCCAAGGGCTCGAAAAAAATAAAATATATTTTATATAAAAAAGATTGATGTGTAACCGGTTACACAATATGATGATTCTTGTAAGCGTTATCAAAAGAAAGAGGTGGCGAAACATGTCGACCATCCGGGAAGTAGCGAAAGCGGCACATGTCTCCGTGGCGACGGTCTCACGCGTCATGAACGAAAAGGGTTATGTTAGTGAGAAATCGCGTAAGGCGGTGCTTCAGGCAATCAAACAATTGGATTATCGACCGAACCGGGTCGCACGATCGTTGTTCCAAAAACGATCCGGACTGATCGGTTTGATCGTTCCAGACATCACGAATCCATTCTTCCCACAACTCGCACGGGCTGTGGAAGATATGGCACATCAACATGGTTTTCAGGTCATTTTGTGTAACACAGACGAACAGTTTCAGAAAGAACGCGAATATATCAAGTCACTCGAGGCGATGCATGTCGACGGATTGATCATCACGACGAACTACTCGAACAATCCGAACTATGAAGAACTCGAAGTGCCGGTCGTAGCGTTAGACCGTGTGTTACAAGGTGCGATTCCGACGGTGACGTCAAACGGATACGAGGGCGGGAAGAAGGCGGCTTCGCTTCTACTGGAAGCTGGTGCAACTGAATTAGCCGTCATCAGTGGTCCATCGAAACTCCCGACGATCAAGAAACGACGGGATGGCTTCGAAGAGATTGCTGGAACACATCTCGTTGCAAGCATCGAGTCACCGTTCCACTTTCAAGGGGCGCTTGATGCCGCGAACTACCTGTTTGATCACTATCATTGCAACGGGATCTTTGCTGCGAGTGATGTCATTGCCGCGGCAGCAATCCAAGTTGCGGCGGAACGCGGGATTACGATTCCAGATGAACTCCAAGTGATCGGTTATGACGGGATCGAACTCGGACAAATGATTTCACCACCGTTGACGACGATTGCGCAGCCGATCTACCAAATGGGAGAGCTGGCCGCGAAACTCCTGATTCAACGGATTGAAGGCACACCGATTGCCGCCGTCCATCATGAGTTGACGGTTGAGATCATCGAACGGGAAACGACGAAACGGAAGGATGAGGAAGCATGAAACAAATCAGTGTCATCGGCAGTATCTCGATGGATCTCGTCGTCGAAAGTAAACGCCGTCCAGGCGCAGGCGAAACGGTCATCGGGGATGCCTTTCATACCGTACCGGGCGGAAAGGGAGCGAACCAAGCGGTCGCAGTCGCGCGTCTCGGCAGTACGGTCGAAATGATCGGTTGCGTCGGCAGTGACGCAAACGGCGAAGCAATCCGCGAAAACTTCAAGACGCAAGGGGTGCAGACGACGCACTTGCAAACGATTGAAGGCGAACGGACGGGAACGGCACACATCACGCTCGCTGAAGGTGACAACTCGATCGTCGTCGTTCAGTCTGCCAATCAACATGTGCAGTTTGAAGATGATACACTCGCACCGATTCTCGCAGATAGTGAAATCATCTTACTCCAGCTCGAGATTCCAATCGAAACGGTCGAGACCGTTGCTCGCGAAGCACATGCGGCTGGCATTCCAGTCGTCTTGAATCCAGCACCAGCGATGTCACTCAGTCCGGAATTGATTGAACACGTCACGTACTTAACGCCAAACGAACATGAATGTGGTTTGATCTTCGGACAAGACCAACCGATCGAACATTGGTTGATGGAATATCCGAATAAACTGATCGTAACCGAAGGCAGTCGCGGGGCACGCTTCTATGACGGAGAGTCGATCGTGACGATTCCAGCAATCGAGACGACGGTCGTCGATACGACAGGAGCAGGTGATACGTTCAATGGCGCATTGGCCGTCGCCTTAACGGAAGGACAACCGCTCGTTGAGGCAATTCGTTTCGCGAACCGGGCAGCCGGCTTATCCATCCGCGCGCTTGGCGCTCAAGGCGGCATGCCGACACGGGAACAGATGGAGGGAGACGCATGAAGAAACACGGTATCTTAAATAGTCATATCAGCAAAGTCCTGACCGATCTTGGTCATACCGATACGATCGTCATCGCCGATTGTGGCTTACCGATTCCGGACGGGGTCGCCCGAATCGATTTAGCACTGGAACTCGGCACACCATCATTCCTCGACGTCGTCCGTGTCGTCGCCGGTGACATGGCAATCGAACAGCTGACACTGGCAACAGAGATCAAAGAAGCGAATCCGGACGTGCTCGGGGCACTGGAAGAGATGAAGATCGAGACGACGTTCGTCTCACATGAGGAGTTCAAGAAACAGACACAGCAGGCGAAGGCCATCATCCGGACTGGGGAAGCGACACCGTACGCAAATGTCATCTTCCATTCCGGCGTAATCTTTTAAGGGGGTCATGCGATGCGTATCGAGATGACAGGTATCAAAAAAGCATTCGGTCCCGTCCCTGTCCTCAAAGGTGTCGACTTCGAACTCGCTGCGGGTGAGATCCATGCCTTGATGGGAGAGAACGGTGCCGGGAAATCGACGCTGATGAAGATTTTGACCGGTGTCCATAAAGCAGACGCAGGTACGATCCGCGTCGATGGACAGGACGTCGAATATAAGAATCCGAAGCTTGCCGAAGAGGCGGGGATCGCCTTCATCCACCAGGAGCTGAACATCCTCCCGGATTTGACGGTGACGGAGAACTTGTTCCTCGGACGAGAGTTGAAGTCACGCTTCGGGATTCTCAAGCAAGGAGGGATGAAGCGGCAGGCAGAACGTGAACTCGCAGAATTAAACGTCTTCATGGATGTCGATCAACTTGCACGGACGTTATCGGTCGGTCAGCAACAGATGATCGAGATCGCAAAAGCTTTGATGACGGACGCAAAGGTCATCATCATGGATGAACCGACAGCCGCACTGACAGAGCGGGAAATTCGTGCCTTATTTAGCGTCGCGACGGCACTGCGCAACCAAGGTGTCTCAATCGTCTATATCTCGCACCGGATGGAGGAAATCTTTGAGCTTTGCGATCGGATCACCGTCTTACGGGATGGGATCTCTGTCTCGACACACGCGATTCCCGAGACATCGTTCGAACAGATCGTCCGAGAGATGGTTGGTCGTGAGATGGGCGAACGGTATCCGGATCGTGACGTGTCAATCGGCGCGACTGTCCTTGAGGTCAAACAGGCGAGCGGGAAACGATTCGACGATGTCTCGTTCTCCGTCAAAGCAGGCGAAATCATCGGCTTCTCGGGTTTGATGGGTGCTGGGCGGACGGAAGTCATGCGGGGATTGTTCGGGGTCGATCGCCTGAAGGACGGGACGATCGAACTGAACGGACAGTCACTGAAAATCAAGACACCGTACGACGCGATCCGCCAGGGCATCGGATTTTTGACTGAAGATCGTAAAGGCGAAGGCTTGTTCCTCGACTTTTCACTGCGCGAGAACATCTCATTGCCGACGATTCGTTCGTTATCACGCTCTGGTGTCATCAAGGATCAGGCAGAGCGTGATTTCGCAGAAGGGTATTTGAAGTCGCTCTCGGTCCGCCACAGCTCGATGGACCAGCCGGCGAAGTCACTGTCCGGAGGGAACCAACAGAAGGTCGTCCTCGCGAAGTGGCTCGGGACACAACCGAAAGTCTTGATCCTCGACGAACCGACACGTGGTGTCGACGTCGGGGCGAAGAAAGAGATTTATCTCATCATGAACGAACTCGCTGCGGCGGGTGTCGCGATCATCATGGTCAGCTCGGACCTCCCGGAGATTCTCGGGATGAGCGACCGGGTCTACGTCATGCGTGAAGGCAAGATGAGCGGTATGTTGACACGACAGGAAGCGACGCAAGAAAGCATCATGACACTTGCGACAGGAGGACAATGATATGGAATTGATGCAAGGCAAGGTAACGGAAGCAAAACCGAGACGTCTTGGGATCGGACAAAAGCTTGGACCACTCGCAGGATTGTTCGCGATCGTCCTCGTCGTCTCGATCATGGAACCGGACTTTTTAACATTGAATAATCTATTTAACATCTTACGGCAAGTCTCGATCAATGCCTTGATTGCCTTCGGAATGACGTTCGTCATTCTGACAGGTGGGATTGATTTATCGGTCGGGTCGATTCTCGCGCTCTCGTCCGCCTTCGTCGCGGGTCTGATGACGGACGGAACGTCAGCGTTGATCGCTGTTCTGGCTGGATTGATCGTCGGAGCTGTCATGGGTGCCTTGAACGGGATGGTCATCTCACTCGGGAAAGTCGCACCGTTCATCGCAACACTTGCGACGATGACGATCTTCCGGGGCTTGACGCTCGTCTACACGGACGGGAAACCGATCACTGGTCTGAGCCAAGGTGGATGGTTCGAATTGTTCGGACGCGGTTACTTCTGGATCTTCCCGGTACCGGTTCTAACGATGTTAATCGCCTTCGCGGTTCTCTACTTCATCTTGAAGAAGACGACGTTCGGTCGCTATACGTATGCGATCGGTGGCAACGAAGAAGCAGCGAAGTTGATGGGGATTCAAGTCAATAAAGTCAAAATCATGATCTACTCACTCTCAGGTTTGATGGCAGCACTTGCCGGCATCATCCTGACGTCCCGTCTGAACTCGGCACAGCCGACAGCGGGGACATCGTATGAACTCGACGCCATCGCAGCAGTCGTCCTTGGTGGGACGAGCCTGTCAGGTGGTCGTGGCTGGATTGTCGGTACCTTGATTGGTGCCTTGATCATCGGAACACTGAACAATGGTCTCAACTTGCTTGGTGTCTCCTCGTTCTTCCAACTCGTCGTCAAAGGTTTAGTCATTTTGTTCGCGGTACTCGCGGACCGGAAACAAGCAGCGTAACCCACACTCAAAAAGGAGGATCTACAGATGAAAAAACTACTTGCAGTCGTCATGATGGCATTAATGGTCTTCGCAGCAGCCTGTTCGACGGAACAACCGGGCAGCAGCAACGGTGATACGAAGAAAAAGACGAAGGACTTCAAGATTGGTCTTTCGATTTCAACCCTCAACAATCCATTCTTCGTCTCGTTAAAAGAAGGGGCAGAACAAGAAGCAAAAGCACAAGGTGCAACACTTCAAGTCGCGGATGCACAAGATGATGCAGCAAAACAAGCAAGCGATATCGAAGACATGGTTCAAAAGAAAGTCGATTTGATCTTGATCAACCCAACGGATTCAGCAGCAGTTGGTGCAGCCGTCCAAACAGCAAACGATGCGAACATCCCTGTCATCACAGTTGACCGCAATGCAGAAGCAGGCGACGTCGTCGCACACATCGCGTCAGATAACGTCGCGGGTGGGAAACAAGCAGGTGAGTACATGATCGAACTCGTCGGTGATAAAGCAAAAGTCGTGGAACTCGAAGGGATTCCAGGAGCATCCGCAACACGCGACCGTGGTAAAGGGTTCCACGAAGCAGTCGACGGTAAACTTGACGTCGTCGCAAAACAAGCAGCAAACTTCGACCGGGCAAAAGGCTTGTCGGTCATGGAGAACATTCTCCAGAACAACAAAGACATCAAAGCTGTCTTCGCACACAATGACGAAATGGCACTTGGTGCGGTCGAAGCGTTAAAAGCAGCGGGTCTGAACGATGTTAAAGTCATCGGCTTCGATGCGACGGATGATGCTGTCAAAGCCGTCAAAGACGGAAAAATGGCAGGAACGATCGCTCAAAAACCGACGGAGATCGGGAAGATGGGTGTCGAGACAGCAATCAAGCACTTAAAAGGTGAAACAGTCGCGAAGAACATCCCAGTCGATCTCGAATTGATCAAACAATAAAGAGACGAGACACCTGAGTCGACGATTCAGGTGTCTCTTTTCGTCAGGCAGGAAAAAGTTCCTAAATCTATTCCTTGTTCCCGTACTTGTTTTTCTCTATAATGAAAGAAGCGTATATTACTGAAGGAGGATCATCGATGATCATTCATAACGTGGCTCTTGTCGGCCTCATCGTCGTTTCCGTTCTTCTCATCATCGTCGTTCTATTGATGTCGGGTCGTACGACCGGACTCGGAGCATTGACGGGTGGAGCAGAACAATTATTTGGTCGCCAAAAAGCTCGTGGCTTGGATGCGGTCCTAAATCGTGTGGCGTCTATCTTAGGGGCATTACTCTTCATCTTGGCGTTACTCGTCGCTTTTTATAAGTGAGCATTGAAACGACAGCCGTATGATCGCGCTGTCGTTTTTTGTATTTCTCGATATTCATTTTTTCCGGATATGGGGTATAGAGTTAGAGGGGGAATCATTTTATGAAAATCACTTTACCGAAACCATTCTTTTTCGAAGCCGGCCCACGTGCCGTTTTACTATTACACGGATTCACGGGATCGAGCGCGGATGTCCGCATCCTCGGTCGCTACTTGCAAAAGCAGGGCTATACGTCCCTTGCACCACAATATAAAGGGCACGCTGCCCCACCCGAAGAGCTGACGAAGACCGGGCCAGCCGACTGGTGGCAGGATGTCCTTGCCGGATATCAGGAACTCGTCGATAAAGGTTATGACGAAATCGCCGTTTGCGGACTATCGCTTGGTGGCGTCATGTCACTGAAGTTATCGATGAACCGTCCGGTCAAAGCGGTCATCCCGATGTGTGCACCCGCCTACATCAAAAGTGAAGAAGTCATGTATGCAGGAGTCACCGAGTACGCACGAGAATTCAAGAAGCGAGAAGGCAAATCGCAAGAAGAGATCGACCACGAGATGGCGTCCTTCGAACCGATGCCGACCTTGAAGGACTTACAGGAACTGCTGCGCGAGACACGCGATTCGCTTGAGGACGTCTATGCACCGACGCTCGTCGTCCAAGCACGCAATGATCACATGATCAACACCGACTCCGCGAACATCATCCATGATGGAGTCAGTGCCTTCCAAAAAGAGCTGATCTGGTATGAGAACTCAGGTCACGTCATTACGCTCGACAAAGAAAAAGACCAGCTCCACTCTGACATCTTGGACTTCCTGGAGTCATTGAACTGGAGCAAGTAACTGGAGGTGTCACGTTGGAATTACGTGAACGAATACTAACGGTCATCACAACGGAAGAACGTCCGTTGTCGATTGATCAATTAACGAAAAAACTAGAACTAGCGGATACGGAAGCATTCAAGGAATTGATTCGGACGCTAAACGCGATGGAAGACGAAGCGTTGATCGCCCGGACACGCTCGAACAAGTACGGAACGCTTGCGCAAATCGGTCAAGTCGCAGGGAAGATTTCCGTCCACCAACGCGGGTTCGGTTTCGTCTCACCGGAAGACGGCTCAGAAGGCGATATCTTCTTACCGGCACCGGAACTGAAGAATGTCTATAACGGCGACCGTGTCCTCGTCAAAGTGTTTGCCGAGTCAAACGGCGGCGATCGTCGTGAAGGGAAACTGCTCAAGATTCTCTCCCGCGGACCAGCTGATTTCGTCGGCACGTTCGTCAGTCCAAAAGGACGAATCGAATCGATCGCTTACATCGAACCGGATGATACGAAGCTGACGTTCTTACCGGTCGTCGCAAACGACGATACACTTGGTGCCGTCGATGGCCATAAAGTCCTCGCCCGGATCACGAAGTATCCGGATGGTCGTTACGCCGGAACGGCGAAAGTCTTAAAAATCATCGGTCACAAGAATGACCCAGGCGTCGATATCTTGTCGATCGTCCATAAGCACGGCATCAATGTCGACTTCTCACCGGAAGCGATCGCTGAGGCGAACGCTGTACCGGATCAAATCGATGAGAAGGATTTAGTCGGACGCGTCGATCTACGGAACGAATTGACGGTGACGATTGACGGGGCGGACGCAAAAGACCTCGATGATGCGGTTCACGTCAAGAAGTTAGCGAACGGCAACTTCGAGCTTGGTGTCCACATCGCCGACGTCTCGCATTACGTCAAAGAAGATTCAGCACTCGACGAAGAAGCGCGTGAGCGCGGAACGAGTGTCTATCTCGTTGACCGCGTCATTCCGATGATCCCGCACCGTCTATCGAACGGGATCTGCTCGCTCAACCCGCACGTCGATCGTCTGACGCTCAGCTGTATCATGGAAATCGATGCGAACGGTGCTGTCGTCAACCATGAAATCTTCCAGAGTGTCATCAAGACGACGGAACGGATGACGTACACGGACGTCCGGAAAATCATCGAACGCGAAGACGAAGAAGTGATCGCGAAGTACCAAGATCTCGTTGAGTACTTCGACAAGATGGCGGAACTCGCAGCGATCTTGCGCGAACGCCGCTCACGTCGTGGGGCGATCAACTTCGACTTCCCAGAAGCGAAGGTCCTCGTCAACGAAGAAGGCAAGACGAGTGAGATCATCCTCCGGGAACGTTCGGTCGCTGAGAAACTGATCGAAGAGTTCATGCTTGCAGCGAACGAAACGGTCGCGGAGCACATACAGCGTCAAAAACTACCGTTCATGTACCGGATCCACGATGAGCCAAAAGCTGAACGTCTCGATACGTTCTTCAAGTTCATCGGTAACTTCGGCATCAACGTCGAACGCAAGGGTGAGTCAGTCGCACCGAAGACATTGCAATCGATCCTGAACGCTGTTGAAGGTGAGCCGGAAGAAGCCGTCGTCAGTACGGTCATGCTCCGTTCGCTCCAACAAGCGAAATACGACATCGAACCGATTGGTCACTTCGGTCTGTCGACGGACTACTACACGCACTTCACGTCACCGATCCGTCGGTACCCAGACTTGATGGTTCACCGTCTGTTGCGTGAATATGTCATCTACAACGATAAGTCACAGAAGACGCAAGACCGTTACTCAGAGATCCTCCCGGAAATCGCCGATCACTCGTCGAAACGCGAGCGTCGTGCCGTTGATGCGGAGCGGGAAACGAACGCGTTGAAGAAAGCCGAATATATGGAGCAACACATCGGCGAGACGTTTGAAGGCGTCGTCAGTGGTGTCACGAACTTCGGGATGTTCGTCGAATTGCCGAACACGATCGAAGGTCTCGTCCACATCCAAGCGATGACGGATGACTTCTACCGCTACGATGAAGCGAACTATCAGCTGATCGGTGAGCGGACGAAGCAACAGTTCCGGATTGGTGATGTCGTCGAGATCAAGGTCACGAACGTCAACATCGATGAACGGACGATCGACTTCAGCGTCGTCGGGATGCCAGAACGGCAGCCGAAGAAACGGTTCGAGTCGAAGACGATTCGCTCAAGCGGTGGACGTCCGGGACAAAAACGCGACGACAAGAAGAAGGACGATCGTCGTGGCAAGAAACGGTCAGGTAAGAGCGACCAAAGCAAGGGAAAAGGATTCTCGTTAAAGAATAAGAAAGATAAACCGCCGTTCCATAAGGCGGTCTCGAATAAGAAACGGAAGCGCAAATAAGCGCTTCCGCATCGGAAATGTGGTGAACGAACATGCCAAAGGGAACAGATTCGAAAGTCTTAGCGAACAACAAACGGGCCTCGTTCGATTATGCGATCGAGGATACGATTGAAGCCGGTCTCGTCTTGACGGGAACGGAGATCAAGTCGGTCCGTAAAGGAAAGATCAGTATCGGGGACGCGTTCGTCCGGTTCGACGGGGGAGAAGCGATTCTCTGGAATTCGAACATCGCCCACTTCGAACAGGGGAACCGCTACAACCATGAACAGCTCCGCCCGCGGAAGCTGTTGTTGCACAAGAAACAGATCACAAACTTGATCGGAGCGGTCTCACGGGACGGTTATACGATCGTACCGCTCAAAGTCTACATCAAGAACGGTTACGCGAAATGCTTGATTGGGCTCGGACGCGGGAAGAAGAAATTCGATAAACGTGACGATCTGAAGAAGAAGGATGCGAAGCGTGATATCGAACGAGCACTACGCGATAAGCAAAAGTATTGAACCCGTAACACTTTTCTGCTAGAATATTAGTATTCGGAAAGCCCCAATTTATTATCTTGGGGACGTTACGGATTCGACGGGGGTAGTTCGGTCTTCTGTGGCGTGTCGAGGGGTCGGCCTCGTTAAAACGCACCAGCCATAACTGGCAAAACTAACACACAACTCGCAGCAGCGTAATAGCAACTGCGGATCCTAGCAGCTGTCGCCTGGTCGGCTGATTTCTAGGGTCTCACTTTAAACAGGCTACGCTTGGACCCTTCCGTCTGGAGGGAAAGAGAAGAGATGGAATCAGACTGGTCGGACGGACGCCTGTCAATTGGCAGCCTGACGACGAGATCCCAATAAATTGACTACACACGTAGAAGCTTAAGTATACGATGCCTTCGGACGTGGGTTCGACTCCCACCGTCTCCATACCCTGAAATCTTAAGGATTTCGAAATGTCCTTAAAACCCTTGTAAATGCAAGGGTTTTTTTGTGTTAACTTTTAAAAATTACTTTATATTTTGAAATTCAATAAATAAATTTTTATATTTTTGATGTGGAAATATAAAAAAACAAAATTTCGAACTGACTTGATGATGTAAGAAACATATAAAAATACTTGATTAAACTTGTGATGCACTATATTTTCTTCGTTATCAGGAGGCCTAATTCTTTTTTATAATTACTTGCAAAATCAGTACCGTATCCACAGTTTTACTATTTTCTAATTTGTTGATTAAATTGATGGATTTTTTTAAATCAATTCAACATATTAGATATTTTGATTCAAGAAGTATTTCTGATTTTATATTTCTTTATGTTTTCTATTGTTAATTTTTTATTCAACTTTTCTTTAATTACTATCCATTTTACTTTCATTAAATATACGTATTTGTTCACGAAAAGATATCTGTTACGTTAGTATTTTAGTGTATCACTCAGAAGATATTCTATTAAAACTTGTAGATAATTTAAATGCTTTTGTTATCAGTACTGTGTAATAAAAAGTACTATGGTCATTTGTTTTTCTTTTGATGTTTTCTTGCTGTAAAGAGGCAATAGTTAATATCGTATGTAAAGCTTATGTTAGTTATTCCAATTTCAAGATTTAATCGTCATAATAGAAAACATCAGATATGAAGTTTATAGTGAATTATATAATTAATAGTAAGGGGATGAAATGTTCATATGAAAATTGATCATATAGATTTTGAAAATTTTAGAGGGATAGATGAATGTACTATTAATTTGAACTTTGAATCAGCTGTATTTTTTGGTAGTAACGGGTCAGGAAAAACTACAGTACTATCAGCAGCTGCAATACTATTATCTCGTATTATAGAAAATGCTACGAAAAAAAACTACAAAAAATTAGTAATTAATACAGATGATATAAAAAATGGAAAGCAGCGACTTATAATTAAGACTAATATTAAATACGAGGGTATTGAAGGAAATCTAACCTTAATAAAAAGTAGAGCTAAAAACCTTACTAGTAAATCCACCCTAAAACCCATAGATAATACCATGAAGATTATAAAAAAATTGAATGATGAATTAAATTTAAACAATCAAAGAAACGTTCCAGTTTTAATTTATTATCCTGTAGAAAGAGCAGTATTAGATAGCACTTTACATACAGCAGATAAAATAGACATTTCACAAATTTCTATATATAAAAATTCTTTTATAGGAGGAGCGGATTTTAAATCATTTTTTGAATGGTACAAAGCTCAGGAGGATTTAGAAAACGAGATAAGATTATCAGATGAATTAAATTATCAAGATAAAATGTTGAAGTATGTGAGGGAAGCGATATACAGTTTCATGCCAGGATTTACTGAGTTGAGAATTATGAGAAGAGGTAATAAGCCAGCTTTAACAATAAAAAAGAATGGCTTGAGATTGTCGATAAATCAATTATCTCACGGTGAAAAAACAACGTTAGCAATGATTGGTGATTTAGCAAGAAGATTATCTATAGCTAATCCTTTACTTAATAATCCTTTAGAAGGATCAGGTGTTGTTATAATAGACGAGATTGAGTTGCATTTACATCCACGTTGGCAAAGAGAAATATTAAATAAGTTTTATACAATTTTTAAAAACATACAGTTTTTAATAAGTACACATTCGCCTCAAGTTATTGGAGAAGTAAATAAAGGAAAGTTATTTTTAATGGAGCACAAAGAAGAGAGCAAAGATAACAAAATTACGTTCGAAGTTGTCGCTAGAGAACAAAGTCTACAATTTGGTTTAGATACCAATTTAATATTATCCGGATTGATGAACGCTGACGAAAAAAATGTTGATGTCAAGTATCTAGAGTCAGAAATAATTAAAGACATAGAAGTAGGAAACTTGGGGGATGCTAAAAATAAATTAAGTCATTTGGTAGATGAATTAATGGGGAAGCAATCTGCAACAACTCAAAAATTATCTGCATTATTAACACGTAAGGAATTTTTAGAAAATGAAAAAAATAATTAAATTTCAAGATGAACCTCAAGAATTTTCAACATGGAAAGAAAGTAATCGTAGAGCTAAGTATAGTGACTTGAGATATCCATTGAAAAATATATTAAAGAATTCGTTATTAAATGAACAGAAAAATTTATGCTGTTATTGTGGAATGAACTTAACTGATGTGGAGTCTCATATTGAGCATGTAATACCTCAAATGACAAGAACACATGGATTAGACTATAAAAATTTGCATGTAAGTTGTAATGGAGATAATCCTAATAATTTAAGAGAAGGCAGAAGCGAACTAGAATATTGTGGTATGCATAAGGGGGAAATGAGTCTTAGCGTTACTCCAACTCAAGATGATTGTGAGGAAAGATTTAAATATAGCATAGATGGAAGCGTGAGAGCCATGTATGATTCTGATATAGCTGCTATTGAATCTATTGAGGTTTTAAATCTAAATACTATAATATTAAAAGATATGAGAAAAGCAGTCATTGAAGCTTTGATTATGCCAATTATATCAAGTGATAGTACGCAAGAGGAAATTACAATAGAGTTGAATAATACTATCACTATGCTAGATAGTATTCACAGTAACGGTATGTTAAGTTACTCATTTCAATTAAAACAAATTATAGAAAGCGAATATATTTGAAGTGGAAATATATTGTTCAATCAATCTAGAATAGTTTATTATCAACTTTTTAAGATATAGTTAACGGTAGCAAATTTATTAACAATATAAACAATCTTTTTATTGATTATAAGTTTATTTTTTAGAGATGAGGAATTTAGAATGATACGACGCGCCACGTTGATGGACGGAAAGGCCTTATCGGACTTAATGCGACGAATTGATCGGGAAACGAAATATATGTTGTATGAGCCGGAGGAACGTGTCCTGTCAACGGAACAGGCCGAGGCGTTCATCGAGAAGTTCGGTCAGGCTGCTAACTCGGACATCTTCGTCGTGGATGTCGACGAGCAACTCGTCGGGTATGTGCTCGTTGTCGGTGGTGAGCCGAGTCGGATTCGTCACCGGGCGAACCTCGTCATCGGATTGCTCGATGCCTATACGGGTCGTGGACTCGGTGCAGGTCTACTTGAAGCGGTGGATGCCTTTGCGATTGAAGCAGGACTCATCCGACTCGAGTTGACGGTTCGCAAGGATAACTTGCGGGCAATCGAGCTCTATCATAAGTTTGGCTTTAACATAGAAGGAACACGCATCGCGTCACTCTTCATCGATGGGGAATACGTCGATGAACTGGCGATGTCGAAGATTTATACGACAGAAGAATCCTAAAAAAGATGCTCAGTGGACTTATCTCTGAAAAGAGACGAGACCGCGAGCATCTTTTTTATGGTGATATCTTTTGTTGTTCGAAGTCGATCTCCAAGACGTTTTTCGCATAATCTTTACCCCAGTCATACATCGCATCTAAAATCGGCATTAAGCTATGACCATGTGGTGTCAAAGAATATTCAACCTTCGGTGGTACGACCGGATAGACTTCCCGGTGAATGATGTGGTGGTCTTCGAGTTCGCGCAGTTGATTGACGAGCATCCGTTGCGTGATCCCAGGCATCAGACTTTTCAGTTCCCCGAAGCGTTTCGTGCCTTCCTTGCCTAAGTGCCAAAGAATGAGCATCTTCCATTTTCCCCCGATGATCGAGAGGGTCAATTCCTTCTCACAGTTAAACTGACGGTCTTCAAAATGTGGCATCGTTCCACCTCCTGTTCCAGTATAGTCTTTCTTCCGATCGACAGTATACTTTTCCGCACTATGTATGAAAAACCGCACTATGTAAATTAAAAGTGCGTACTTCTCAAGAATGCTTCTGCGGATTATATTTAGTCCTGTTCCTTCATGAACGTCTGAAGGAAGTGTCAGGTACGACAATACAGAGAAGAATGGGAGAGATACAAATGAAATTACAACTCGCAATTGATTTAGTCGATACAGCAGGTGCGATTGCTTTAGTCAAAGAAATCGGGGAAGACAATCTAGATATCGTTGAGATCGGGACACCGGTCGTCATCAACGAAGGGCTCCGCGCCGTCAAAGAAATGAAAGCCGCATTCCCGAACTTAACGGTCCTTGCTGACTTAAAGATCATGGACGCTGCTGGCTACGAAGTCAGCCAAGCTGTCGCACATGGTGCCGACATCGTGACGATCCTTGGTGCAGCGGAAGACATGTCAATCAAAGGGGCAGTCGAAGAAGCGAAAAAATCAGGTAAACAGATTCTCGTCGACATGATTGCTGTGAAAGATATCGCAACACGTGCGAAAGAACTGGATGCGCTAGGTGTCGACTATATCTGTGTCCACACGGGTTACGATCTCCAAGCAGTCGGTCAAAACTCGTTTGAGGATCTCGCAACAATCAAATCGGTTGTGACAAATGCAAAAACAGCTGTTGCGGGTGGCATCAAGATGGAGACGTTACCAGAAGTCATCGCTGCACGTCCTGATCTGATCATCGTCGGTGGCGGGATCACGGGACAAGATGATAAACAAGAAACAGCGTCAACGATGCACCGGATGCTTCAAGAGGCGTAAATGACACATATCCAAACGATTATCGAAGAGCTGACTTCGACAGTTGAAGCGATCGATGCGACCGAGACAAAAGAACTGGCAGACGCTGTGCTGCAAGCGAACCGAATCTTTCTCGCAGGAGCCGGGCGCTCCGGCTTGATGGGGAAAGCGTTTGTCATGCGGTTGATGCACATGGGACTTGACGCGTATGTCGTCGGCGAGACGGTCACGGCGAATTTACGCGAGGGTGACTTGTTGATCGTCGGTTCCGGATCGGGTGAGACGAAAACCTTGATTCCAATCGTCGAGAAAGCACAGCAACTCGGTGGAATGGTAGCGGTTGTCACGATCAATCCGACGTCGACGTTAGCACGATTAGCCGACTTAGTCGTCAAACTGCCCGGAGTTCCGAAAGAACAAACGGCGTCAGCGGACGAGACGGTGCAACCGATGGGATCATTGTTCGAACAGACGATGTTGTTGTTTTATGATGCTTTGATTCTGCAGATCATGGAAGACAAGCAACTCGATTCACAAACGATGTACGGGAAACATGCCAACTTAGAATGAAACACACGAAACAGATTAGTTCTCTTCAATCGAAGAGGGCTAGTCTGTTTTTGTCTGTAGAAATTTATACATTCGAAGATTCTCCTTCCCCTGTTTTTACAGTTTTCTTAAAAGTATGATCTTGAAGCATGCGATACTCAAAGAAAGGAAAAAAGAGGAAAAGGAGATTGTCATGCGATTTCAACGGATTGGTGTAATTAGTGCATTATTAGCTGCAAGTATTTTGACCGGTTGTGCAGAACCAGACCAAGTTCCGCCTTTGAATCAGCTTCACACGCGATGGATTAATGATAACACTGCTGAGGATGGTGCTGAACCGGATGCCATCGTACAACGTATTAAAGCAGAAGACTTTTCAGAACAGGATTCGTTTGAAGCGGATTTCCGTCGTCACGTGACGTTTTACTTTAAAGATGGAACAAAAGCGTACCCGACTGAAGGCGATATCTGGAGTAGTGTCGCCCTCGGAAATCATGCTTACGTGACGCTCCATTATCCAAAAGGAGCAGATCGTCTTGCTGTACTAGAGTATACCAAGCAAGAGAAGAACTGGATTTTAAAAGGCGGTTTACATGACGACGTTCAAAACATTAAAAAAGATGATGGTTCTACTCGCGGTTTGAATTTACCGTTCTCAACATTCCAAGCGATTATGAGTAGTTCGACTCCTAATGGGGACGATAGCGTCTGGTTCTTCCACACGAAGTCCCAAACGATTCTGCTAACCGTTGTTCCGAAGCAAGACGTTCAAGGCGAGGACTGGAAGGAAACGACGCTTGCAAACGGACAGACAGCTTATTTCCAGCAGAAACAAAAGAGAACGAACCTCTATTACGTCGAAGACAATCAAATCGTCCTCCTGTCCGGTAACGTGTCGCTAGCACAATTAAAAAAATTAGCACGATCGATTGCTCCTGTCGACGCTGCGGATTTCCCGTATTCCTAAACAAAAAAATCCGGACGCTGCGGCATCCGGATTTTTGTTTACCATTTGAAATCGAAATCAGCACCGACATCTTTTGCGAGATGGGCATCTGATCCATAGACGAGCGGAATCGATAACGACTGCGTGACTTGCAAGAGTTCCGGGTAAGGATAGGAAAGACCACATAACGGCTTCCGGAGTCCTGCCGTGTTGACGTCGAGCGTGAAGTTTGCCTGACGGATCTTCCGTAACGTGTCGTCGAGGTTCGTTGGGTTCGACTCGAGCGGATAGGCTTGGATGAACTTCGTCGGTAATGTCAAGTGACCGAGGCGCTTCGGTTGGTGTGCACCGAGGTCCGTCATGACAAGAGCTTGGATGCCTTCATAATAGCGTTCGTGAACGGCCGTGACGCTTCCAAGTTTCGTGACGATCTCACCGAAGCTTTCCTTGCTGAAGTCGACGCCATAATACTGCTCATCGATGTATAAGTAATGCAGTGAGAGAATGCCGTCGGTCAAGACGTCAGCATAGCGAGCGATGATGTCACGCGTCCCGTCGACATGCCCTTCCCAGTAGTCGAACTCCATCCCGATTCGGATGTCGATTTGATTCTTGTATGTCTCGCGGAGTTGCGTCAATTCCTTCAGGTAGGCATCGGCTGTCGCGAACGACATTCCGGAATCGTTATCTGGCGCAGGATCCGTCACACCTTCAGGTAAAGGGGCATGTTCCGTGAAGCTGATCCGTTCTAAGCCTTGCTCTAACGCACGCTCGATGTAGGCTTCGAGTGAATCCTTCGTACCGTGTGGACAATATGGACTGTGGACGTGACCGTCCCATTTCAATAATTGCATGATAAACCCTCCGATTTTTTAGAATTGGCAAGCAAAGCGATTGACAATATGCCCGAAACGCGGTATCTTATCGTTAAATAATTTAGCGTGGTACAGTGATAATAAGATAAAGGAGTGGGAGTATGCAATCATTTTCTACGATTCGACTCAAGGATGGAGCGACGGACTACGTCGGTGCCTCGGCAACGCGGCTCCAGCAAGTCATTCGTCAGCTCGAAGATGGACTCGAACAATCTAACTATACCCGATTAATCACCCCCTTAATTGAGGAAATCGGTGGACGGGAACAGATTCGGATGGATTTTACGACTAGTGTCGCGCGTGCACTCAGCGAACGTGGTCGCGAACAATATAAACGTGTCTTCTACAGTGGCTCGGTCTTTCAACCGGAAGAGAAGTTCCAAGTCGGATTCGAGGAACGGGGACAAATCGCAGAAGTCGAAGCAATTCAACTTGCGGTCCGACTCGTCGAAGAACTGACGGGAAAAGAAGTCACACTCTCGATCGGTGATGCCGGTTTGATCGAGCATTTGATTGAGACGCGCGTCGGTGATCACCACTTACGCGACCAAGTGACGCAGATGCTCCGTTTACGTAACGTCATCGAATTGAAGCGAATCGCGGGTCAACTCGATGATGCCTTACTTGCGAAACTTCCTTTATTATTCGGACGTGAAGGGGCGGAGACGATCCTACCGTACGTCGACGAGACACGACTCAATTCCGTGCTTGATCTTGCGGAAGCCGTCAATGCAGATCTCGACTTCGGTCAAATGGGCTTACAGACGTATTACGACGGGATCACGATCCACGGTTTCATCGAAGGCGTGACGGAACCTGTCCTCGTCGGTGGACGCTACGACCGGCTTTATGAACAATTCGGACAAGAACAACAAGCGTTCGGCATCGGATTCTCAGTCGAACGGTTGGCGGAGGTGCTCTAAATGCGAATCGGAATTACGAAAGGACGGCTGTCGAAAGCGACAGAACGTTATCTGAAAGAAGCTGGCGTCGAGACATGGGGAGCCATTGAACGCGAACTAATCGTCAAACGGGGCGAGCACGAATTCGTCTTCATGAAAGGATCGGATTTGATTCCGTACGTCGCTCAAGGTGTTCTCGACGTTGCGATCACCGGCAGTGACATCTTACTCGAATCGGATCAAGAACTATCAGAACTGGCGGAATTGCCGTTCGGCGTCTGCCGAATGTCCGTCTGTGCGAAGGAGCCTTTGCAATTCGAAGGTGGGCGCCGCGTTCGGATTGCGACGAAGTATCCAGTCATCGCAAAACGCTACTTCAGCGAACTCGGTGTCGACGTCGACATCGTACCGTTGAACGGATCCGTCGAGTTGGCACCGTTACTCGGTCTTGCTGACGCGATCGTCGATATCGTCGAGACGGGTGAGACGTTACGAGCGAACGGACTGAACGAATACGAGAAAATCATCGATATCAGCGCTCGATTCTTTACGAGCGAATGGACGTTAAAACGGAAGCGGGTGGAAGTCATCCGCTTGCTGGAGCAATTGACAGAAGGAGTGACACGATCATGACACCGACAAAACCTTTCAGCATCGATCGCGACACGGAGCTCGCGGTCCGCGCGATTCTCGAACGCGTCGCAACAGACGGTGACGCTGCTGTCCGCGATTACACGAACCAATTCGATCAGGTTGATCTCGAAGATTTCCGTCTCAGTGAAACACGAATCACACAAGCGTTCGAACAGGCAGACGCTAACTTGATCGACTCGTTGAAGTTGATGGCGACACGACTCGTCGAATGGCACGAACAAGAACTGCCGTCTGACATCGAACTCGTCGAAGCAGACGTGACACGACGTCAACGGTTCGTTCCCGTCGATTCGGTCGGGATCTATGTACCAGGTGGTGCAGCAAGTTACCCATCGACGGTCTTGATGAACGCCATTCCAGCAAAAGTTGCTGGTGTCGAACGCGTCGTCATGGTGACGCCGATGACGAACTTAAGTGACGAGGTGCTCGTTGCGGCACGGATCGCTGGTGTGACAGAAATCTATACGATTGGTGGAGCGCAAGCTGTTGCCGCGCTGACATTCGGAACAGAAAGCATCCAAGCCGTCGACTTGATCGTCGGACCCGGGAACCGCTTCGTCGCCGAAGCAAAACGCCAAGTCTACGGAATTGTTGGTATCGACTCCGTCGCTGGTCCATCGGAAGTCGTCGTCATCGCTGACGAAACAGCGCATCCAGACCGGATCGCAGCCGACCTCCTTGCGCAAGCCGAACACGACCGTGACGCTGTCGCGATCGCCTTCGTGCCAACGGAAGAGATGAAACAAGCGGTGGATGCAGAGATCGAACGGCGTTTACAGCAATTGCCGCGTCAAGAGATTGCCCGTCGTGCGATGGAAAACGGTGGCGTCTTCGTCGCTCCACTTGAGAAAGCGATCGAAGAAGCGAACCGTCTCGCAGCGGAACACTTGGAACTTGCCGTTGCCAATCCGCAAGAGGTCGTCAAATCGATCCGTCACGCCGGAATGATTTTCCTCGGTCACGAGACACCGGAAACGCTCGGCGATTACGTCGCTGGAACGAACCATGTCTTACCGACATCCGGCACAGCCCGTTTTGCGTCTGGATTATCAGCGCGGACATTCCTGCGTCACCAGACGATGCTCGAAGCTACACGCGCAGGCGTACAACGTCTTGCGAACGCAGCGAAGACCGTTGCCCGGGTCGAAGGACTCGAAGCACACGCACAAGCCATCGAAGTGAGGGAAGACTAATGCGATTACACCAAAACGAACGATTCACGACCCACAGTCCAGTCGGGATCGAAGCGATCCAAGAATTGATCGCGACGTTCCCATTAAACGAATATCCTGTCGAGATCATCGATCAAGTCAAGGCATCGTACGCGACGTACGCTGGTGTCCGTCCGACGCAACTCGTCGCCGGAAACGGCTCGGATGAGTTAATCGGCTACTTATGTGCCCGCTACGGCGGACCCGGCATGCCGGTCATCGCCTCTGAACCTGACTTCGTCATGTATCAGTTCTACGCTGACCGGGCACGGGCGCCGTTCGAACGGGTACCGCTACTTGACGAGATGGCGCTTGACGTCGACGGATTGATCGCAGCACCCGGTGAGATCATCTTCTTGAGCCACCCACACAATCCGTCCGGTGTCCTCCGCAAGGAAGCGGACATCCGTCGCTTGCTCGACAGTGGCAAATACGTCGTCATCGATGAGGCGTACATCGACTTCGCGCTCGAACAGTCGATGCTTCACTTACTCGAAGAATATCCGAAAGCGATCATCTTACGGACGCTCTCAAAAGCGTTCGGACTCGCATCGCTTCGACTTGGTTTTGTCATCGCGAGCGAACAAATCATCGAAGAAATCGAACAAATCAAATCACCATATAATGTTTCTGGTCTATCAGCAGCTGTCGGCATCGCCATCATGGCAGAGCCGGAACTCGATCGAGTCTTAGAAGAAACGTATGCGAGCCGCGAGGCGATCGAACGAATTCTCGCGCCAATCGGCAAGACGTATCCGAGTGCAGCGAACTTCGTCTACGTCGAGTATCCGGAAGCCGAACGCTTTACGCAGCGTTGTGCTGACGCCGGATTACGGATTCGTTTATTTGACCAGGCATTCCGTGTCAGTTGTGGATCACCGGAAGCGATGCAAGTATTAGAAACGTGTGTAGAGGAGGAATTACGATGCGGCGTGGCGCAAGCGAACGAGTAAGTGCAGAATCAGACATCAAGGTCGAGGTCGATCTCGCAGGAGGTCCGGTTGAGATCAAAACCGGTGTCGGCTTCTTTGATCATATGTTGACGTTATTCGCCTTTCAGGCCCGGATCGGTTTGAAGGTAACAGCAAAAGGTGATACGTGGATCGATGCCCACCACACGGTCGAAGATACCGCGATCGTCCTCGGGGCAGCATTAACGGAAGCGCTCGGTGATAAAGCCGGGATCGAACGCTACGGCGAGTCCCGTGTGCCGATGGATGAGACACTCGCGTCAGTCGTCCTCGACTTCAGCGGTCGTCCGTTCACGGTCTTCCGTGCTAGTTTCAAGAATCCGAAGCTCGGTGACTTTGATACGGAACTCGCAGAAGAGTTCTTCCAAGGCTTATCACGGAGTGCCCGGATGACGATTCATGCTGAAGTCTTATATGGTTCGAATACCCACCACATGATCGAAGGGTTGTTCAAAGCACTCGGTCGGGCCGTCCGTCAGGCAGTCGCCGTGACGAGCGAAGGCGTACCGTCTACGAAAGGGTTGATTGATCAATGATAGCAATCGTCGATTATGGCGTCGGGAATATCGCAAATGTGGAGCGGGCGTTAAAGGAGCTCGGCGAAGCAGTCATCGTCACGAGTGACACGGAGTTGCTCGACCAAGCAGAAGCACTCGTCTTACCGGGGGTCGGTGCCTATGCACCGGCAATGGAGCGCTTGAAAGAAACAGGACTGGTTGACTTCTTAAAAGAACAAGCCGAAAAGAAGCCGTTTCTTGGGATTTGTCTCGGGATGCAATTACTCTTTGAATCGAGTGACGAAGATGGACTGACGGAAGGTCTCGGAATCTTACCGGGAACGATCGAAAAACTACCGAGCGACGTCCGCTTGCCACACATGGGCTGGCACCAGCTGACGAACCACGGCGAAGCCGTCTATTTCGTCCACTCATACGGTGCCGTCTGTGATCCAGAATGGATCGTCGATTCGGTCGAATACGGACGTCTTGTTCCGGCAATCGTCCAAAAAGGACAAGTCACGGGGATGCAGTTCCACCCGGAAAAGAGTGGCGAAGTCGGACTGAAACTACTGAAGGAATGGAGAGAGACGACATGCAACTCTACCCAGCAATCGATTTAATGAGCGGACAGGCGGTACGCCTGAAGCAAGGAGATTTTGACCAACAGACATTCTTCGGCGATGCGCTAACGATCGCGAAGCGCTTCAAGGAAGACGGGGCAACAGCGATTCACTTGATCGATCTTGACGGCGCGAAAGCCGGCGAACCGTTACACTTGAACTTGATCGCCGACATCAAAAAGGAGACCGGTTTGTTCGTCGAAGCTGGTGGTGGTGTCCGAAACATCGAGACCGTCGAAGCATACGTCGGTGCCGGAATCGACCGGATTCTCGTTGGCACGGTTGCCCTCGAGGACGAAGCGTTGCTCGAGCAGATGATTGCTCTCGCTGGTGATAAACTAGCCGTTGCGTTGGATGCCAAAGAAGGCATCGTTCAAACACGCGGTTGGCTCGAAGCGAGCGGTTGGACGCTTGAAGAGGCGATGACGCACTTGATCGGCAAAGGAATCAAGACGTTCCTGTATACAGACATTTCGCGTGACGGAATGATGATGGGACCGGACGTCGATGGACTCGATCGCTTGAAGCGGGAAGGGGTCGAATTGATCGCTTCTGGTGGTGTGACGACAGTTGACGACGTTGCGCGTCTCAAAGAGATTGGGATGGATGGAGCCGTCGTCGGTCGGGCGTTGCTCGACGGATCCCTCGCCTTAAAAGAGGTGTTACGGGTATGTTGATGAAACGAATCATTCCCTGTCTTGACGTTAAGGAAGGACGTGTCGTCAAAGGCGTTAAATTCCAAAACTTACGTGATCTCGGTGACCCGGTCGCCGTCGCGAAGTACTATTACGAGCAAGGAGCAGACGAACTCGTCCTGCTCGATATCTCAGCAACACAAGAAGGACGCGAGACGATGCTTGATATCGTCGAACGTGTCGCAGAAGTCATTTACATGCCATTTACGGTCGGTGGCGGAATCAAGACGATCGAAGACGCAAAACGGTTGATTCGTGCCGGGGCTGATAAAGTTTCACTGAACTCGTCAGCGCTTCAAAATCCGCAACTGATTCAAGAAGTCAGCCGCCTGTTCGGTGTCCAAGCGACGGTCGTCGCGATCGATGCCAAGCAGACCGGCGACTCGTGGGGTGTCTTCTCACACGGTGGAACACAACCGGTCGGACGTGACGCGATCGAGTGGGCACAGGAAGCCGTTGCGCTTGGTGCCGGCGAGTTACTCGTCACGTCGATGGACGCTGACGGCACGAAGGACGGCTATGATCTCGCCTTGATCCGTCGTTTGCGTGAAGTCGTCAACGTACCGATCATTGCTTCCGGTGGGGTCGGAACGCTCGATCACTTAGCGGAAGGACTAGAGGCAGGCGCTGACGCGGCTCTTGCTGCTTCGATCTTCCATGAAGCGACGTACACGATGCCGGAAACGAAAGCCTACCTCAAAGAACGAGGAGTCGAAGTCCGATGACGACATTGAATTTTTCGAAAGGACTCGTCGCTGCCGTCGTTGTCGACGAGCAGACGAACGATGTCTTGATGGTCGGCTTCATGGATCAAGCCGCCTATGATAAGACGCTTGCGACCGGTCTTGTCACCTTCTTCTCACGGACGAAGAATCGTCTCTGGACGAAAGGCGAGACGAGCGGGAACACGCTTGAGCTCAAACGGATGTGGATCGATTGTGATCAGGATAGTCTCTTGATCGCAGTCAAAGCGAACGGTCCAACATGCCATACCGGAAATCGCAGTTGTTTCTATACGGAAGTGGAGGTGCCCGATGTTATACGAACTGGAACAGACTGTCAAAGCGAAGATTGAGGCGAAGGAAGCAGAGTCCTATACGAACTATTTGATTGCTTCCGGGTACGAGAAGATCGCGAAGAAGTTCGGTGAAGAGGCGTTTGAAGTCGTCCTCGCCGGTAACGATACGTTAGCTGAAGAGACAGCCGACTTGTTGTATCACTTAACAGTCTTGCTTGCTGACCGCGGTGTCTCCTTCAAAGAAGTCGAAGCCGTCCTCAATGAACGTCACGGAACAAAATCGACGTTCAAGGACCGCCCGGATATTGAACAGTGGTAAGGCATATCCACATCGCCTAGGCGGTGTGGATTTTTGTATGGGCGGGAAAAGACAAACAGATGACAGTTGTCATCAAATCGACAGAATGTTTCGATAGGCATGCTGTTGCATGAGGGCGTATAATCAAAAGCATAGTCCTCTGTTTTAGAAAGTAGGTGTTCGATTGGTTACGAAAAAAGAAATCAAGCAAACGATCAAGCAACAATCGAAGGAAACGATCGAAGAGCTGCTCGCAAAAGGCGATTCCTTGAAAGAAGAGATCGCCAGTGCCATTACACATGGTCTCGGTGTTATCTTCAGTATCGTCGCGCTCGTGATGCTGATTCTGCAGGCGACGAAATCCGGTAGCGCTTGGAACGTCACGGCTGTCAGTATCTTCGGGGCAACGATGATTCTCCTTTATCTGTTCTCGACCTTGATGCATTCACTGATGCACACGAAAGCGAATAAGGTCTTGCAAATTTTAGATCATGCTGGCATCTATCTGTTGATTGCTGGTAGTTATACACCGTTCGCTTTGATCACACTCCGTGGTCCGCTCGGCTGGACGTTGCTTGGCATCGTCTGGGGTGTCGGAACGCTCGGCATCATCTGGAAACTCTATTCAACCGGTAAATACGTCTGGATCTCGAATGCGTCTTATCTGATTCTTGGCTGGTGTTGTCTGTTTGCAATCAAGCCGATCTATGAAGCACTTGGATTACAAGGATTCTTACTGCTCCTCGGTGGTGGCCTTGCGTACTCGCTCGGCGTCATCTTCTACGTCTGGGCACGTTTGCCATATAACCACGCGATTTGGCATCTGTTCGTCCTTGCGGGCAGTGTCCTGATTTTCCTCTCGATTTTCTACTACGTTGCTCCGGCGACGATGTCATGAAGAAATTACGGC
Organism: Exiguobacterium sp. E17S; assembly: GCF_057772545.1. Taxonomy (NCBI): domain Bacteria; kingdom Bacillati; phylum Bacillota; class Bacilli; order Caryophanales; genus Exiguobacterium; species Exiguobacterium sp. E17S. The sequence continues at coordinate 1,462,901 of NZ_JBYLRU010000001.1, read as the reverse complement.
TCCGGGACTGGCTCCCGCTTACGCTGTATTTTATGTTTGGTCTTGGGTTGCTCCTGTACTTCCGGATGTCTGGAATGCTGGAGCAATTCGATATTCAGGCATTATCGGATTGGGTACGGGATCAAGGTCTCACCGGGATGTTGCTTTACGTACTCGCTTACACCATTCGACCACTCGTCTTTTTCCCAGCAAGTCTATTGACCGTCTTTGGCGGCTATACGTACGGTCCGTGGCTCGGAACGCTACTCGACGTCATTGGTGCCGGTACCGGCGGTTTGCTCAGCTTTTGGATCGCCCGATTGCTCGGTCGCCGTGGCGTCGAGAAATTGATCGGGAAAGGGAAGCTGAACGTGCTCGACGAACGGATTGCGACGAACGGTTTCCTCGTCGTGCTCGTCGTTCGATTGATTCCACTGTTTCCGTTTGACGCGATCAGCTATGCGTCCGGTCTATCAAAAATCCGCTTTAAACAGTTCGCCATCGCCAACTATATCGGGATCATTCCTGGTGCGTTCGTTTACAATAATATCGGCTCAAGCCTTCGCGATCCATTCTCGTGGCAGTTCTTTGTGGCGATTGGTCTGTATGTCTTGTTTTTCGCTGTTGGTATTGTTGCCCATCAGATTCTCAAAAATAAACAAAAGAAAGAGCGTATGTAAGCGCTTTATGGCATAATATAAAGGCAGAGATGTGAACCGATACGGTAAAACAGCCTAGCATTTATTTAGGGGGAATCATGAGTGATGGAAAAAGTACTACGGGATGGTTTTATCTTCTTATCGCAAAACAAGACATTGAACGGTCTCGCCAAGCGATACGGGCTTAAATTCGGAGCAAGTCGCTTCGTGGCAGGGGATTCATTGGAAGCATCGAAACGGGCGATCCAGGAATTGAACGCAAAAGGGTTATGCGTCACGATGGACCATTTAGGGGAGTTCATCTCGACGGTAGCGGAAGCAGAGATGATGACACAAGAATGTATTCGTGCGGTTGAGATGATTGCGGAAGAAAAATTAGACTCGCAACTCTCGTTGAAACTGACATCACTCGGACTCGATATCTCGGACGACTTGATCCGCTCGAACATGGAACGAATCTTAACACGGGCGAAAGAACTTGGTGTCTTCGTCACGATCGATATGGAAGATGAGCCACGTTGTGAAAAGACGATTCAATTGTTTGAAGAATTGCGCCAATCTTTCGATAACATTGGAACAGTCATCCAGTCGTATCTTTACCGGTCGGAAGATGACATCAAACGTGTCGGACGCTTCGAGACGAATCTCCGGATTGTCAAAGGGGCTTACAAAGAGCCGGCAACGGTGGCGTTTCCAGAGAAGGAAGACGTCGACCACAACTACATTAAGCTCGTGAAGTTACAATTATCACTCGGAAACTATGCTGCCGTCGCAACGCATGACGATGCGATGATCGAGCAAGTCATCCGTCACGCTAAAGAAAACGGGATCGAAAAAGACCAGTTCGAATTCCAGATGTTATTCGGTATCCGGGTCGAGCGTCAACTCGAACTCGTCAAGCAAGGCTATAAAGTCCGTGTCTACGTCCCTTATGGACGTGACTGGTACGGTTACTTCATGCGCCGCTTAGCAGAACGACCGGCGAACGTTGCCTTCGTTCTCAAAGGAATGGTCAAAGGATAAGTGGAGAAGGCGATGCAACGCTGCATCGTCTTTTTTTGATTCAGGGAGGAGAGGACGGAATGATGCGAACAGAACAAGAGTTAAAGGAACTGCTACAACAAAACGCGAGTGTAACGCCTGCATTACTCGACGAGTTACTTCTACATATCGGTTCGACAGATTCTGAGTTACGGGATGGATTGATCTATCCGCAGTTAGCGACCTACATCGCATCAGAGTCCTTTACGATAGAAGACACCAATCGAATTTTCGATTTTATTTTAAGCGGGCATGGATTGATGTATAGAATGGGAACAGCGGACACAACAGCTGTTCTGACGCGATCATTTTCAGCATTAGCACTCGCTGAATTGTTAGTGATGGACAAAACCCGACACTTATTGACGCAAAGTCAGTTGGATCGGCTGTCCACTTACTTACAAACTTATCTGGAGCAAGAAAAGGATGTCCGTGGATTCATTGACGGAATGGGGTGGGCACACAGCATGGCACATATCGCTGATGTCTATGCGGTTTGGTTTACACATCCAGCGAGTCGTTCAGAGGAGGAACTCGGAGCGATTGATGCAATGATTCGTCAGTTGATCCGATCCAATTATCTCTATGTCGATGAAGAAGCGGACCGGATGGTGACAGCATGGTTGCAAGCTTGTCGCCATGGACTGTCGGAAGATGTCCTATTACAACGCATCGAACGTAATATTAAGGAGTGGCTTGAGAGTGACGTGACATGGGGAGATGCGGAGTGGACGACGTATCGTAACGTCAAACAATTGCTACAGACACTCTATTTCCGACTGAAATGGGAAGAACAATCGGATCTCGTCTTAATTGAAGAGTGGTTGCGACAGGTACATCAGCGAACGCATGGAGGATGAAGCATAGTATACCGGACGTCCCTAGCATCTTCGCTTTCCTCAGGCGGGAAGTAAGCCGCGGCATCTCACATTCCATGTGATTTGCCGGGTCTTCCTATTCCCTGACGGAAGCATGGCTCATGCTTCCTTTTCCTGTAGGAGTCGAAGATGCCTAGTTTCGTCCTATATGAACTCACATCAAAAGCGATCGATTTCCGTCAATGGAATCGATCGCTTTTGAGTTCTTTGGATAACAAATGAGTGCGTCCTCCTCACATGTCTTCACCCGACTCCTACAGGAAAAAGCGCGATGTTTCATTTCGCGCTGTCAGAGACAAACAAGACCCGAATTCGTCATCCGAGGGATGAGGAAGACTGGCTTGTGTCTCGCCTGAGGAAAGCGGGTGAAAAGACAGTGAGGTTTTTGATGATGGAGTTTCATCGATCATTACGGCAAAATGATATTTCCTAAAAACAGCATGCCTGCAAATACTAGAATGACAAGAAAGATAGAGGTCTGCGGGTGGAATCGTTTTTCTTGATAGCGTCGAAAAATGCGTCTTCCGAGTTCAGGTATACCCATCAGAAAAACCATGTACAATAAGAAATATTGCCACCGCTCTAAAACATCAAGTGAATCGATATAAAATAAGAGATTGATACCTAACGCAATCAAAATAAATGTATAAAAGGTTGTGTATGACATACTTATCTTTCCCTCACAGCTGTCGTCTGAAAAGCAAACAAACATGAGAAGGCATGGGCTTGATCCAGTAACCGATGCCCCGTCATGACGGCACCTTCTTTTTGGATGACCGCTTCATCGAGTAACGTCCAGCCTCGTTCTTTTGCTAGCTGCAACAGTTCCCACGGCATCATCGTATTCCCCATCGCGACTTCCTCACCGTAGAGACGACGATAAGCAAGTTGCCGTGGTGCGGCTGTCGGACCGAGTAGACTGATGACGACAAGCGGGGCGACGCGTTCGATTTCTTCTAAAACCTTTACGGGACGTGTCGACCATTCGAGTGAGTTAACGGCGAGGACGACATCAAACGCATGATCAGCGAACGGTAATGCTTCACCTGTTCCGACGATGAACGTCTGCTCGGGTGACTTCTCACGGGCGATTCGGATCATCTCATCTGAGACGTCGAGTCCGACTGTCTGAAATTCCGGTGTCAGTAAGCGACAGGCTGCACCATCACCGCAACCGAGATCAAGCAAACGACCACCGGTGATTGTTTTTCGTAAGAACGGCAAAACGGTTTTCCGACTGCCGTTCGTCCACATATCGTCAGCGCGATCCGCCCAGTCAGCGGCTTTTTGATTCCATACATGCTCGGTTTGACTCATTTTCAACCACTCCTTTTTATCAGTCTAACAGGAAAATTTGTCCATTGACTGATTTTTTATTGCTACTGAATCATTATTCATTTATGATGAAGATGTAGAAGAAGCATACCAAAGTCGTTCGGCTTCTTTTTTTGTCAGTATAATGAATGGTTGTTCATTCAATTTAAAATCAGGGGGTATATCATGGCGAGTCAAATCGGTCAGCCGACCACAATCCAGTTGACGAAACACATCCAATTCGCCGTCATCATCGGTTCAGGGGTGATGGGTGCGGGCATCGCAGCACATCTTGCGAATGCTGGCATACGGACATTGATGCTTGATATCGTACCAAAAGAACTTACGGCACAAGAAGAGAAGCAGGGTTTGACGCTGAGTGATCCGCGCGTCCGCTCCCGCATCGCGCGCGATAACCGCGAAAAGCTCTTGAAACAAAACCCAGCACCACTCGCATCGAAAAAATTGATCGACTTCATCGAGGTCGGAAACTTAGAAGACGACTTAGAGCGTCTGAAAGAAGCAGACTGGATCGTTGAAGTCGTCGTCGAACGACTCGACGTCAAACAGCAATTGTTTAAAACGATCGAACCATTCATTCGGGAAGACGCGATCGTCAGCTCGAACACATCAGGCATCTCGATCGAAGCGATGCGCGAAGGGCGTTCGGAATCATTTAACCGTCGTTTCCTCGGGACACACTTCTTTAACCCACCACGTTATCTGAAGTTACTCGAGTTGATTCCGACGTCAGACACGGATCCAAGTGTCGTTGAATTCATGAAACAATTCGCAGAGGAACGACTCGGGAAAGGTGTCGTCATTGCGAAGGATACACCGAACTTCATCGGCAACCGAATCGGGACATACGGTCTCCTCGTGACGATGGATGAGATGAAAAAAGGTGGCTATTCGATCGGGGAGGTCGATTCGGTCACAGGTCCACTCCTTGGTCGCCCAGGGTCAGCAACGTTCCGGACACTCGACGTCGTCGGCATCGACACGTTCGTTCACGTCGCAAACAACGTCTATGACTTGTTGCCAGAAGGCGAAGAGAAGGAGACGTTCGCGGTTCCGACTGAAATGCGTCGCCTTGTCGAACAAGGAGCACTCGGTGCGAAGACGGGTCAAGGCTTCTATAAGAAAGTCGGAAAACAGATCCTTGAACTCAATCTCGAGACATTCGAGTACGTTGAAAAGAGAGCGCTTACTGAACCGTCGATCGGACAAGCTAAAGCACTTCCGGGCGCAAAAAATAAACTGAAAGCCGTCGTCTTCGCACAAGATCGTGTCGGTGCCTTACTCTGGCCAATCCACGCGAAAACATTGCTCTACTCGGCTCAGCTGACGGGAGAAATCGCAGACGACATCAAAGCGATCGACGAAGCAATGAAATGGGGCTTCGGTTGGAAGATGGGACCGTTCGAGACATGGGACGCACTTGGTGTCGAGAAGACGGTCGCGAAGATGAAACAAGACGGTTACGCAGTACCGGCATGGGTCGATGAGATGCTCGCGGCAGGGAAGACGAGTTTCTATGATGCGTCCGGTCGTCATTATGACGTTGCAACGAAAGACTACGTTGGAGCAACGGTCAATCCGAAGGAAATCCGTCTCCGCGACGTGCGGAAGTCAAACGGTGTTCTCCTTGAGAACAACGGGGCACGCTTGCTTGATATCGGCGACGATGTCGCAGTCCTCGAGTTCACTTCGAAGAGCAATGCGATTGGTGTCGACATCATGCAGATGATCGAACAGTCGGTCGATTTAGTTGAGAAAAACCACCGTGGTCTCGTCATCGCGAACGATGGCAAGAACTTCTGTGTCGGTGCGAACCTAGCGATGATGCTGATGGAAGCGGAAGATGAGAACTGGTTCGAACTCGACTGGATCATCAACAAGTTCCAACAATCGATTCAAAAGATTCGCTATGCATCGCGTCCGATCGTCGCTGCACCACAAGGGATGACGCTTGGTGGCGGTACGGAGATCTCGCTTCCGGCAGCTCGCCTGCAAGCCGGGCTTGAAACGTACATGGGTCTCGTCGAAGTCGGTGTCGGTCTAATTCCAGGAGGCGGCGGAAACGTCAATACGTACCGTCGACTGTTAGAAAACACACCGGACGGACTCGTCAATATCGAAAAAGCAGCACAAAAAACGTTCGAAAACGTCGCGATGGCAAAAGTCTCAAAATCAGCCTTTGAAGCACGCGAACTCGGATATGTCCGCTCCGTTGATCAGATCTCGATGAATCGGGATCACTTGACGTATGATGCGAAACAACTCGTCCTTGAACTGGACCGGACCGGCTACACGGCACCGGCGAAAGCGAAGATTCCAGTCGTCGGTCGTGCTGGGAAAGCGACGCTTGAACTCGCGACACGCGAAATGTTCTACGGTGGGTATATCTCGGAACACGACTTGAAGATCGCTAGTAAACTGGCACACGTCATCGCCGGCGGAAACGTCGCCTTCGGTAGCCACGTCGATGAACAATATATGCTCGACATCGAACGGGAAGCATTCTTGAGCCTGATCGGTGAGATGAAGACACAACAACGGATGCAGCACATGCTCGTCAAAGGCAAGCCGCTTCGTAACTGAGGACTGGGGGGATTCGGATGAAGGAAGCAGTAATCGTCGCCGGTGCGCGGACACCGGTCGGAAAAGCAAAAAAGGGCGCATTCAAGTCGATGCGCTCGGATGAATTAGCAGGCATCGCGATCCAGGAAACGTTGAAACGGTCCGGTTACACGGGAGCGGTTGATGACGTCATCCTCGGATGTGCCTTACCGGAAGCGGAACAAGGCATGAACATCGCCCGTTACGCTTCAGTCCTCGGTGGTTTATCCCATGAGGTACCGGCAATCACGATCAACCGGTATTGCTCAAGTGGACTACAATCGATCGCTGACGCAGCGATGAAGATCATGACAGGGCAAGCAACTGCGGTCGTCGCCGGTGGACTTGAATCGATGAGTCAAGTCCCGATGCCGGGTCACGTCGTCCGACCTAATCCGTCGATCGTCGACACGGCACCGGAATACTACATGAGCATGGGGCATACAGCGGAGCAAGTCGCTGCGACCTACAATGTCTCACGAGAAGATCAAGATGCGTTTGCGTTGAAGAGCCACCAAAAAGCGGCAGCAGCCATCGCGGCTGGTAAGTTTGCTGATGAGATCGTCCCGGTAACGGTGACGGAACAATTCGTCAATGATGAACTAAAAATCGAGGAGAAGACATTCGTCGTCGAGCACGATGAAGGCGTTCGTCCGGATTCGTCACCGGAAGGTCTTGCAAAACTTCGCCCAGCGTTCCGTCTCGGCGGAAGCGTCACGGCAGGGAACTCTTCGCAGACGTCAGATGGTGCGGCAGCTGTCCTCGTCATGGAACGAGAAGAAGCAGAACGCCAAGGGTTATCGATTCTCGGCAAGTTCAAATCATTCGCGGTCGGTGGTGTCCGTCCGGAAGTGATGGGAATCGGACCAGTCGTTGCGATTCCCAAGGCACTGGACCTCGCAGGCATCACGCTTGAGGACGTTGGTTTGATCGAATTGAACGAAGCGTTCGCATCGCAGTCACTCGGTGTCATCCGCGAGCTTGGATTAAACGAAGATATCGTCAACGTCAACGGTGGAGCGATCGCCCTCGGTCACCCCCTCGGTTGTACAGGAACAAAACTCACATTGACGCTCTTGCATGAAATGAAACGCCGGAATGTCCAGTATGGTGTCGTCTCGATGTGTATCGGTGGCGGAATGGGCGCAGCAGGTGTATTCGAACTAGTTGAAGGAGGAACAGGACAATGAGCCAAACGACAAACGAATTAATCAAAGGTGGCAGTTTCGTATTAGATGAGTTAGCACCAGAACGTCTCTTCACACCAGAGGATTTCTCGGAAGAACACAAAATGGTCGGTGACATGACAGCGAAGTTCGTCGAAGATCGTGTCGTTCCTGTCCTTGACCGGATCGAAAAACACGAGTTCGAACTGTCGGTCGGTCTCCTCCGCGAAGCAGGCGAATTAGGTCTACTCGGCGCAGACGTTCCAGAAGCATACGGCGGCTATCAGATGGATAAAATTTCGTCTTCGATCATTACGGAAAAATTCGCACGGGGTCGTTCATTCGCCCTCAGCTACGGCGCACACGTCGGAATCGGTTCGTTGCCGATCGTCTTCTTCGGTAACGAAGAGCAAAAGCATAAATACTTGCCGAAACTCGCTTCAGGGGAGTGGATCGCTTCGTACGCGTTGACGGAGCCAGGCTCTGGTTCGGATGCTCTTGGTGCTAAAACGACGGCTGTCTTGAACGAAGCTGGTACGCACTACATCTTGAACGGTGAAAAACAATGGATCACGAACGCTGGTTTTGCAAGCTTGTTCGTCGTCTACGCAAAAATCGACGGTGACAAGTTCACAGCCTTCCTCGTCGAAGAATCGTATCCAGGCGTCTCGACAGGCGTCGAGGAACAGAAGATGGGAATCAAGGATCATCGACACGGACGTTGATCTTACAAGATGCAGAAGTACCAGTCGATAACGTCCTTGGTGAGATTGGACGCGGTCACGTCATCGCCTTCAACATCTTGAACGTCGGTCGTTATAAATTAGCTGTTGGTGCTGTCGGTTCATCGAAACGGGCGATTGATCTCGCAGTCCAGTACTCGAATGAACGTAAGCAGTTCAAGACACCAATCAGCTCGTTCCCATTGATTCAAGAAAAACTCGCGACGATGGCAGCACAGACGTATGCGATGGAAAGTTCGGTCTACCGGACGGGTGGTCTGTTCCAAGATAGTCTTGATCAGTTGTCAGAAGAAGAGAGCAAGGACGGTAAGAAAATCGCCGATGCGATCGCGGAGTACGCTATTGAGTGCTCGATGAACAAAGTCTTTGCTTCGGAAACATTTGATTATGTCATCGACGAAGCGGTCCAGATCCACGGTGGTTACGGCTTCATGGCAGAATATGAAGTCGAGAACATGTACCGTGATTCGCGGATCAACCGAATCTTCGAAGGAACGAACGAGATCAACCGTCTTCTCGTGCCTGGGACATTGCTGAAGAAAGCGATGAAAGGCGAGTTGCCGTTGCTTGCGGAAGCACAGCGTCTGCAACAAGAAGTGATGAGCTTCATGCCGACAGAAATCGGAACGTCACCACTTGATCGCGAACGCCACTTACTCGCGATGATGAAGAAAATCTTCTTGTTGACTGCCGGAATAGCGGTCCAGAAATATCAGGACAAACTCCAAGGTGAGCAAGAAATCTTAGCGAACACAGCCGACATCATGAGTGCGATCTATGCGCTCGAGTCAGCAATCGTTCGGACGGATAAAGCGATTGCCGACAAAGGGATCGAGAAGAGCGAACTGAAAGTCCGTTACACGGAAGTCTTCGCGCAACAAGCGTTCGAAGCTGTCGAGCGCGACGCGAAAGAGACACTCTACGCGGCAGCAAGCGGCGACGAACTCCGGATGTTGCTCTCAGCGCTGAAAAAATTCAGCCGTTACCAGCCAATCAACGTCATCGGTACGAAACGTGACATCGCGAAACGCCTCATCGAGTCAAACAAATATACGGTCTAAGTCAGGTTTACCGCTTCGCCTTTGCAGGGAAAATCTCTGTAAAGGCGAAGTTTTTGGTTGGAGGAGGAAAACGAGATGCGCCAAGAATTGGTTGAACTGCAATTTGCGATTGCCTACTATCAATCCCTTGAACGTTTGTCGCCGGAAGAGTGGGATCTGCCGCTTGCCCTTAACAAGTGGACCGTCCTTGAGTGCGTCAGTCATCTGTATTTATGGGACCGGTTTTATTACGATCATGCCATTTCGAAATTACCGGACGAACCGTTGACGCTCGTCGAGACGGATTTCGATCAGTTCAATCGACTGGCGGTCGAATATGCTCATCATATCGATCCGCTTGCTTTGTTGAAAAAAGCGATCAGCGTCCGGCGTGACATCGTCAATCACCTCGATCGTTTGTCTGACGAGCAGTTTGAAGCAACCTATGAGGATTTCCGACCACTTACATTCGTCGAGTCGTTCGTTGCCCATGACGCGCATCACCAAGATCAGATTGACGGGGCGCTCGCACGCTTGAAGCAGAAGTGATCCATCTGCTACTCTTGAAGGTGAGGTGAGGAACATGACAAAAACAGTCACGATGTACGGCTATCCGAAATGTAGTACGTGCGTCAAAGCAAAAAAAGCACTCGAACAGCACGGTGTCGAAGTGGATTACAAACATATCGTCGAGGAGACACCATCTGCAACGACGATTCAGAAACTTCATCAAAAGAGTGGAGAGCCACTGAAGAAATTCTTCAACACGAGCGGTCAATCATACCGTTCGCAAGGGATCAAGGACAAGCTTCCAGAGCTATCGGAAGACGAGCAATACAAGTTACTCGCAAGTGACGGCATGTTGTTGAAGCGTCCGATCGTCACAGACGGGAAAGACGTCACGATCGGCTTCAAGGAAGAAATGTATCAAGGAAAATGGTATTAAGTTCAGAGTCGATTTTGGTATACTGAACACGTTAGTCCAAATTAGTCCACAGGGGGAATCGGAAATGAGTCAAGTAAAAGACAACTTACGCTATTCGGAAGAACATGAATGGGTCGAAGTATCAGGAAACAAGGCGCGCATCGGAATCACGGATTTCGCGCAACACGAACTCGGGGATATCGTCTTCGTCGAATTGCCTGAAGTCGGGGATACGATCTCAGCAAACGAGCCATTCGGTTCAGTCGAGTCGGTCAAGACAGTCTCGGAGTTATACGCACCGATCTCTGGTAAAGTCGTTGCCATCAACGAAAACCTTTCGGATTCCCCAGAACTCGTCAACGAGTCACCATTCGAAGGCGCTTGGATGGTTGACATCGAAATCGAAGATGCTTCACAAGTCGAGGCATTGATGGACGCTGCAGCGTACAAATCGATGATCAACGAGTAATACTTAACGAAAAGAGAGTGAACGAGGCGCTTGCGTTTCGTCCGCTCTCTTTTTTTTGTATACTGACGACAGATACCACGAAGAAAGGAGCGACCGTCATGCAAGAGGTCACGACCGTCCCAGAAAACGGGCTATTGTATGTCTATGCACCGATGTGCGGGACATGCGCCATTGCGGAACGTATGCTCGATATCGTCGAAGCAACGGAATCAGGTCAATCGATTCAGAAGGCGAACGGGAATTTCATTCCGGATTTCTTAGAAGAAGCCCGTGTCATGAGTGTTCCTGCGTTGTTGCGAATTGAAGAAAATCAAGTCGTAGAGCGACTTTATGCCTTCCAGTCCGTTCAAAACGTCTTTGCTTTCTGTCAAGAACGGTAAGAAAAGTCCGATTGGATTTTTCTTTTTGTTAAATTGTCGGAATATTTACAATAATTCGTTGACAACGCAGAAATATGAATGGTATATTCATAACAACTTCTAGAAATGCATTATAGGAAGTCTAGCAGAGATGATCGTTCAATACGATTCAAGTCCTGAACCCTTTCTCCCATCCTAAGCCGGTGTATTGTTTCCCCTTAAGTCGTCCCCCAAAGACGAAGCGGTGCAATGAACGGGTGGTGGATCGAAAGGACCGATCAGGAAGTGAACGTAAGCTGGCGATCATGTCGAACAGGCGCCGTCCTCCACGCGGAAGAGCGAACAATTCCGAATGGAGCTGGGTTTTCCTTCGTAGCATTTCTAACCACATTATTCGTGTTGTCGGTTCGCCGGCAACGCCTTTTTTTGTTTTCTGGAAGTTTTTCGAGCCGGTCGCTTGCCAGGATAGCATCTCCTTGCTACAATGCGAATAAGGAAAATTACTTTAATTCATATCCGATTACTCGGAATTAACTGGTGAGATGGAGGACGACAAGGCATGACAGTACGTTTTATGGATGTTTTCACAGAATGGGCATCGACGTATGACGAGACAGTAACCGGACACGATCCGGAGTATAAAGAGGTTTTTCGTCGATACGATGAGATTTTGGATACAGTAGCGGATAAAGCGCAGTCGCCGGTCATTGAATTCGGAGCAGGCACAGGGAACCTGACACAACGTCTTCTGGCACGTCACGACGCCGTACTCGCCGTCGAACCAAGTCCGGAGATGCGGGCAATCCTGACGGAAAAGATTCCGTCACTTGATGTACAAGACGGTCACTTCCTCTCGTTCGAGGCGAAGGAAGCACGCAGTTTTGTTTCGACGTATGCGTTTCATCATCTAACAGATGAGGAAAAGGGAGAAGCAATCGAACTGATGGCATCACATTTACCGGCAGACGGAAAAATCGTCTACGCGGATACGATGTTCGTCTCAGAAGAGGCACGCCTGCAAACGATTCGTGAAGCACGTGCTCAAGGGTTTGATGCGTTAGCGGAAGATCTCGAACGCGAGTTCTACCCGTTGGTTCCAGTTATGGAAGAATTGTTTACAGCACGAGGATTCACTGTTAAATTTATACAATACAATCACTTCGTCTGGCTCGTAGAAGCCGAGAAAATGGGGGAATAAATCATGGCACTTCAAAAAATGAACGTCGAAAGCTTTAACCTGGATCATACGAAAGTCAAAGCACCTTATATCCGCGTCGCGGGTTATAAAGAAGGTAAAGTCGACCAAGTCGTCAAATACGATATTCGTTTCACGCAACCAAACGTTGAGCAAATGCCGATGCGTGCGATGCACACACTCGAGCACTTACTTGCTGAAAACATCCGTAACTACTCGGATGATGTCATCGATGTCTCGCCAATGGGATGCCAAACAGGTTTCTACATGGCGATGATGAACTTCGACTCGGTCGAAAAAATGAGCGAACTCGTTGAGAAGACGTTGAAAGACGTCCTCGCAGCAGAAGAGATTCCAGCGCAAAACGAAGTCCAATGTGGATTTGCGAGCGCACATGACCTCAAAGGAGCGAAGCACTATGCCGAGAAAATGCTTGCCGGTCGTGATGAATGGGACATCGTCTTCGGATGATCGCGAACAACGTCCGCGACCTCGTCGGAAACACACCACTCTACGAGATCACTTCATTCGATTTGCCTGCTGGTACGCGCATTTTGGCGAAGCTCGAATGGATGAACCCTGGGGGCAGCGTCAAAGACCGCCTTGGCATTCAACTCGTTGATGCAGCAATCGAAAACGGACATGTGACACCAGGCGGTACGATCATCGAGCCGACAGCCGGGAATACCGGCATCGGCTTAGCGCTCGCCGCTAAAAAATACGATCTCAAAGTCATCTGTGTCGTTCCGGAAAAATTCAGTCAGGAAAAGCAGACGTTGATGCGGGCACTCGGCGCAACCGTCGTCAACACGCCGACTGAACTCGATATGCAAGGGGCTATCGACCGGGCAAAAGAACTCGGTCAGGAAATTCCGAACAGTTACGTTCCGTTACAATTCGAAAACGAAGAGAACCCAGTCACGTATCAGCGGACACTCGGTCCTGAGCTGATTGCGGACTTGCCGCACATCGACTGGTTCGTTGCCGGTTGTGGTTCAGGTGGTACGTTCGCCGGAACAGCGGACTTCTTAAAACAACGTCTCGGTACAAAAGCAGCAATCGTCGAACCGGAAGGCTCCGTCTTAAATGGTGGTCCAGCCGGTCCGCATAAGACAGAAGGCATTGGAACAGCAAAATGGCCAAGTCTCGTTCCGCGTGAACTCGTCGACGAGATTCATACGATTTCTGACCGTGATGCATTTGACGCGGTTCATACACTCGCTGCTCGCGAAGGATTACTCGTCGGTAGTTCAGCAGGTGCAGCGCTCGTTGCTGCGCTTGATATCGCGAAGCGTCACCCCGGCAGTACGATCGTCACCGTCTTCGCAGACAGTGCCGAACGCTACTTAAGCCAACAAATCTTTGAAAAGGTGGACGAAACTCATGCGTAAGAAGACAGCATTGATTCATGGAGGAACAGGTGTCGACCGGGCAACAGGAGCCGTCACACCTCCGATCTATCAAACAAGCACATACAAGCAGGATAAAATCGGTCAACTTAAGGACGGATACGAATACTCACGGACAGCGAACCCGACACGGACGAGCATCGAACGATTGATTGCGGATCTCGAGGGCGGCGCACGTGGTTTTGCCTTCGGTTCTGGGATGGCAGCGATTCATGCCGTCTTCCACTTGCTTGAGTCTGGCGACCACATCGTCATGACAGATGACGTCTATGGTGGTACGTTCCGCTTGATGCAACGCGTCTTACCGAAGTTCAACATCGAAGTGACATTCGTCGATACGACGGACCTTGCGGCAACGGAAGCAGCGATCCAAGACAACACGAAGATCGTCTACGTCGAAACACCGACGAACCCGTTGTTGAAAGTTACGGATATCGCAGCAATCGCAACGATCGCCAAACGTCACGATCTTAAACTCGTCGTCGACAACACGTTCGCGACACCATATCATCAACAACCACTCGCACTCGGTGCAGATATCGTCTTGCACAGTGCAACAAAATACATCGGCGGACACTCGGACGTCGTCGCTGGACTTGTCGTCGTCAAAGATGATGCGCTCGGCGAAGAGCTTCACTTCATCCAAAACTCGACAGGCGGCGTACTTGGACCGCAAGACAGCTTCTTGCTCGTCCGTGGTCTTCGTACACTCGGTATCCGGATGGATGCGATCGAAGAGACAGCACATGATCTCGTTGCGTTCCTACAAGCGCAAGATATTGTCTCAAACATCTTCTACCCGGGACTTGCATCGCATCCTGGTCACGACATCCAAGCGAAACAAGCGACTGGATTTGGTGGGATGATCAGCTTTGATGTTGGTTCAGCAGCGAACGCAGAAAAACTCGTCGAGGCGACACACTTCTTCACACTTGCTGAAAGTCTTGGTGCCGTCGAGAGTCTGATTTCGGTGCCGGCACGGATGACGCACGCGTCGATCCCAGCAGAACGTCGGGCAGAACTCGGTATCACGGACGGTCTCGTTCGGATTTCAGTTGGACTTGAAGACGCAGAAGATTTGAAAGAAGACTTAACACGTGCTTTCACGTTCCTCGAAAAAGTTTCTGAAAAAACTGTTTGACAACAAAAATAACCCCTGCTAATATTCAGAATATATTCTACAAACTTAATACCGAAACTCTTATCGAGAGTGGTGGAGGGACTGGCCCGATGAAACCCGGCAACCGCGGATCTAATCCGAAGTGGTGCTAATTCCAGCAGACAAAAGTCTGGGAGATGAGAGCAAATGGTTTTGTGTACTGAAAAGTGCGCGCGTTTGCTCTAAAACGCGCGCACTTTTTTATTTTAGGAGGGACAGTTGTGATTCGTTTACAAGACGTAGGAAAGATTTATCGCTCAAAGCGCGGAGCGGTCGAAGCCGTCGCGAATGTCGATCTGACAATCGAGCGCGGTGAAATTTTTGGAATAATCGGTTATTCCGGAGCAGGGAAATCGACCCTGATCCGATTACTGAATATGCTCGAAGCACCAACGAGTGGTTCAATCCAAATCGATGGTGTTGAAATGACATCATTAAAACCAAAAGAATTACGAGGCGTCCGCAAGAATGTCTCGATGGTCTTCCAACACTTCAACTTACTGTGGTCACGGACGGTCGAAGAGAACATCATGTTCCCACTCGAGCTCGGTGGCTTCCCGAAAGCACACCGCAAGGAACGAGTCGCGGAATTGATCCAACTCGTTGGTTTAGACGGACGCGAAAAAGCCTATCCGTCGCAATTATCGGGTGGTCAAAAGCAACGTGTCGGTATCGCTCGGGCACTGGCATCGAACCCAGACGTTCTCTTATGTGACGAGGCAACAAGTGCACTCGATCCGAAGACGACGGACTCAATCCTTGAGTTACTCGTTGACATCAATGAAAAACTGAAACTGACGATCGTCTTGATCACACACGAGATGCACGTCATTCAAAAAATCTGTCACCGGGTCGCCGTCATGGAAGCCGGTAAAATCGTCGAGCAAGGACCGGTCGCAGAGGTCTTCCGTCATCCGAAGCAAGCGATGACGAAGGAGTTCGTCAAACAATTGACGTCGCCTTCGGAAAACGAGTTGACGTTCGCGAAACTACGCGAACGGTACCCAACCGGAAAAATCGTTCAGTTGACGTTCGTCGGATCGACAGCGGAAAGCCCGATCCTCGCGGAAGTCATGAAGGATTCACCGGTCCTGTTCAACATCATCGGCGGAAACGTCGGTCAATCACAGGAAGGGGCACTCGGTACACTGTTCATTCAGTTGATCGGGGAAACAGAAGCAACACAAGCGGTCATCACGAAGCTTCAAGCCAGTGATGTTGAAGTGGAGGTGGATCACCGATGATTTCATTCTTTGACAACCTAGATTGGGACATGGTGTGGGAAGCGACAGGCAGTACCGTCTATATGACGGCAATCGCTGGGGTTTCGACATTCGTTCTCGGTTTGATCATTGGTTTACTATTGTATGCGACAAACGAAGAGTTATTGTTCAAGAATCGGGCGTTCTATTCAGTGTTGAGCTTGATCGTCAACGTCTTCCGTTCGATTCCGTTCATCATCTTACTGATCTTATTGATTCCATTTACGACAGCAATCGTCGGTTCGTTCCTCGGACCAACGGCAGCATTACCGGCACTGATTTTCGGTGCTGCACCATTTTACGGTCGGATGGTTGAACTCGCGTTACGTGAAGTCGATAAAGGTGTCATCGAGGCAGCTGAATCGATGGGGGCGACGAAGTTCCAAATCATCTATAAAGTCTTAATCCCGGAAGCGTTGCCTGCCATCGTTTCTGGTATCACGGTCACACTCGTCTCACTTGTCGGTTATACGGCAATGGCCGGAGTAGTCGGCGGAGGTGGACTTGGGGACATGGCCTTCATCGAAGGATTCCAGCGTTCTCAAAACGATGTCATCGTCATTGCGACACTCTTAATCTTAGCGATCGTCTTCGTCATCCAAATCATTGGTGATTTGCTGATCCGTGCGATCGATAAACGTTAATTCAAATTTTATTCATATTGGAGGAATCATTCATGAAAGTTTGGAAAAAATTCGTAGGTACTGCTGCTGTATCCGTCTTAGCAATCAGCCTTGCTGCATGTGGCGAAAAATCATCAGGATCAGGTAGCGACGACAAGACACTCGTCGTTGGTGCTTCAAACGTACCGCACGCTGAGATTCTTGAGCACGTTAAAAAAGAATACGAAGCAAAAGGCTACAAGCTTGAAATCAAGAAGTTCCAAGATTACGTACTTCCGAACAAAGCACTCGCTTCAAAAGAAATCGATGCGAACTACTTCCAGCATGTACCGTATCTTGAGCAACAAGAGAAAGAAAACAAATCATATAAGTTCGCGAACGCAGGTGGTGTCCACGTTGAACCACTCGGTATCTATTCGAAGAAATACAAGTCACTCGATAAGTTGCCAAACGGTGCAACGATCTTAACGAGCTCAAACGTCGCGGAACGCGGTCGTGTCTTGACGTTCCTTCAAAATGAAGGATTGATCAAACTCAAAGATGGTAAAACGACAGATGCACAACTCGGTGATATCGCAGAGAACCCGAAGAAACTCAAGTTCAAAACGAACATCGAAGCATCACTTCTTCCGCAAGCTTACAAAAACAATGAAGGCGACGCCGTCCTCATCAACACGAACTACGCGATCGATAACGGTCTGAACCCGTTGAAAGATGCGATCGCTTCAGAAGATGAGTCGTCACCATACGTCAACATCATCGTTACACGTGACGGCGATGAAAAAGACAAGCGTGTCACAGCACTTCTTGACGTTCTGCACGAGAAGAAAAACCAAGATTGGATCCTCGACAAGTACAAAGGTGCAGTCGTTCCAGTCAGCAAATAAGTTCACCGAAACCGGCATCCTTCCTATATAATGGAAGGATGCTTTTCATTTGTCTGAAACAGGGGTTAGGGGGAATCATATGCAACGCATTCGTCAACTGCATCCGTTGACACTCGGGGTCTTGTTCGGGACGTTTTTCTCGCGTCTCGGAACGTTCATCACGATGCCGTTCTTCGCCATCTACATGACGACCGTCCTGAAGTTTGATCCGGTCGATGTCGGCTGGGTCCTCAGTATCTCAGCGATCGCCAGCCTCATTATGAGTTTCATCGGTGGTACCTTGTCGGACCGTTATGGACGGCGGGCGATGATGCTTGCCGGAACGATCGGATTCGCGATCGTCTTCATTGCGCTGGCACAAGTCGAGACGTTCTGGGCATTCTTTACGCTCAGTGCCTTGAACGGGGTCTGTCGCTCAATCTTCGAGCCATCTGCTCGTGCCTTGATCAGTGATACGACGGATGAAGCGAACCGGTTGTTCGTCTTCAATATCCGTTACGCGATGATCAACATCGCAGCAGCGATCGGACCGGGAATCGCTTTACTGCTGAGTGCAGGGAACACGTCCGCGACGTTTTACATCACGGCGTTCGTCTATATCGTGTACGGGGTGATGATCGGTATCTTATTCAAACGCCATCCGATCACCGAGACGCATGGTGGGAAAAAGGTCTCGTTTGGAGCAACGGTTCGTCTGTTGCGGACGGATATCGCCTTTACGCTGGCACTCGCCGGTATCATCTTCGGGGTCTTCGGCTACAGCCAGTTCAACTCGACCTTGCCACAGTTCTTGACGGAGACGTCACTCCTTGAAGGCGGGAAGACACTCTATGCGATCTTAATCACGATCAATGCAATCACCGTCTTGATCGTTCAATATCCGATCATGAAGTTTGGTATGAAGACGTCACCGCTCGTCTCGATCACGACCGGGATTGCGACTGTTGCGATCGGATTGTTCATCATGGGAAATGCGAACGCGATCTGGTTGATGATCGTTGCGATGTTCATCTTCACGTGCGGGGAAGTCATGATGTTCACGATGACTGATATCTTGACCGATCGGTTCGCGAAGCCAGAATTACGGGGTAGCTATTTCGGGGCGATGGGCTTGACGTCGATCGGGCAATCAATCGGTCCGATCGCCGGAGGACATTTGTTAAGTTTATATGGAGCGGACCGTCCGTTACCGATTTTCGGGATATTAGCGGGCTTGACATTATTCGGAATACCACTGCTCTTACTGTCACAACGGATTCATCGGGCTTCGACGATCGAGGAACTCGAGGAACCGGTGAAACTTTCGAATGATTCTCAACAAAACGCATGATTTTGAGAAAAATCAACGAGCGATGACGCTTGAATAATACGCGATGTTTCTTTAAGATTAGAATGATACTAAATTAGTAACGCTCGTGTTCTGAATCGTCAGTCACGAAATGAATAGATGGAGGGATTCTAACATGAAGGCTTCACACTTGAAGATTGAAGATCTACACGTCGCGATCGACGGCAAGGAAATCTTGAAAGGCGTCAACTTGGAAATCAAAGGCGGGGAAATCCACGCGGTCATGGGACCAAACGGGACAGGTAAATCAACACTCGCATCAGCATTGATGGGTCACCCATCGTACGAAGTGACATCTGGTTCAGTCACACTCGACGGCGAAGACGTCCTCGACATGGAAGTCGATGAGCGCGCACAAGCGGGTATGTTCCTCGCAATGCAGTACCCAAGCGAAATCAGTGGTGTCACGAACTCCGACTTCCTTCGTTCAGCGATCAACTCGCGTCGTGAAGAAGGCGATGAAATCTCACTCATGAAGTTCATCCGTGAGCTTGATTCACAAATGGGTCTTCTCGAGATGCCTTCAGAAATGGCACACCGTTACCTCAACGAAGGTTTCTCTGGTGGAGAAAAGAAACGTAACGAAATTCTTCAGATGATGATGCTTAAACCAGCGATCGCGATTCTTGATGAAATCGATTCAGGTCTTGATATCGATGCATTGAAAGTCGTCGCAAAAGGTGTCAACGAAATGCGTTCACCTGAATTCGGCTGCTTGATCATCACGCACTACCAACGTCTCTTGAACTATATCGAGCCAGACTTCATCCACATCATGATGGGCGGAAAAATCGTCATGTCTGGTGGTAAAGAACTCGCACACCGTCTCGAAGCAGAAGGTTATGACTGGGTTAAAAAAGAACTCGGCATCGAAGACGTCGAAATCGAAACAAAAGCGTAAGACGAGGGAGGAAGCATGATGACTGTAGAACTGAATCTTGCAGTAAATCGCGAGGCAGTGGCAGAACGTGCGACTCGCTTAGGGGAACCATCTTGGATGGTCGCAAAGCGTCAAGACGCGCTTGATCTTGCCCCAACGCTCGCATTGCCAAAAGTAGAAAAAATCAAGATCGAAGGCTGGAACTTCACAGAAGGTACGACGGAACTTGAAACCGTCACTGGTCTTTCTTCAGATATCGAAGCATTGATTGGCGAAAACCGTGATCATATGCTCGTCACGCGTAACGGACAACTCGTCCATGCGCAAAATAGTGAAGCGGCGAACGGCGTCATCTTCACGACGCTCGAAGACGCATTAAAACAACACCCGGAACTCGTCGAGAAGTACTTCATGACGGAAGGTGTTCAAGTTAACGAAGATCGTCTTGCGGCATTAAACGCAGCACTTCGTAACGGCGGTACGTTCCTTTATGTACCAAAAGGCGTCAAGCTTTCTGTACCGATGCAAGCGATTTACACGCTTGAGCAATCAGGCACAGCGCTTTACCATCACGCGATCATCGTCGCAGATGCCGACAGCGAACTGACGTATATCGAAAACTTCGTCTCTTACGGTGATGAAGCGCATAACGTCAACGTCGTCACAGAAGTCTTCGTTGAAGACAACGCAAAAGTCCTCTTCGGTGGTGTCGATACGTTATCGAAAGGTGCCATCACGTATATGAACCGTCGTGGTGTCGTCAAACAAGGCGCGAAGCTCGAATGGGCACTCGGTCACATGAATGACGGTCACACGGTTACAGAAACAAAAACACACCTCGTCGGAAACGATTCGTTCTCAGATACGAAAGCCGTTACGGTCGGTCGTGGAGAGCAAAAACAAAACTTCAACGTCCGGACGGACCACTTCGGTAAAGGATCAGAAGGCTTCATCTTGATCCACGGTGTCCAAAAAGACGCAGCAACATCGATCTTCAACGGAACGTCGATGATCCATCACGGCGCTTCGAAATCAAACGGCGTTCAAACGGAACGTGTCCTCATGTTGTCTGAAAAGGCACGTGGTGATGCGAACCCAATCCTCTTGATCGATGAGGATGACGTCATGGCAGGACACGCGGCATCTGTCGGTCGTGTCGATGAACTACAACTCTACTACTTGATGAGCCGTGGCCTTTCACGGAAGGAAGCAGAACGCCTCGTCGTTCACGGATTCCTCCAGCCAGTCGTCTCGGAACTTGCGATTGACTCGGTGAAAGAACGTCTCGTTCAAGTCATCGAAGGGAAAGTAAACTAATATGGGAATCGATGCATCCATCCGCAATCAGTTTCCGATCCTCGACCAACAGGTCAACGACCGGAAACTCGTCTATCTCGATAGTGCGGCCTCTTCGCAGAAGCCGCTCGTCGTCATCAATGCGATTGACGACTACTATAAGACGATTCATTCGAATGTGCACCGTGGCGTCCATACGCTCGGAACACGAGCGACGGATGCGTACGAAGGTGCGCGTGAGAACGTTCGTCGTTTCATCCAGGCGCAACACCATGAAGAAATTATCTTTACCCGCGGCACGACGACGGCGATCAACATCGTCGCGTCAAGCTACGGTATGGAGCATGTCGAAGAAGGCGACGAAATCGTCGTCACGTACCTCGAACACCATGCGAATCTCATTCCGTGGCAACAAGTCGCTAAACGCAAAAAAGCGAAGTTGAAATACGTTGATTTGACAGCGGATGGTCGCGTGACGGTCGAAGCGGTCGAAGCACAACTGTCTGACCGGACGAAGATCGTCGCGATGGCACACGTCTCGAACGTTCTCGGTACAATCAATCCGATTAAAGAAGTCGCTCGTCTTGCGCACGCTCGCGGTGCCGTCATGGTCGTCGATGCTGCGCAAAGTGCGCCGCACCAACGGATCGATGTCACGGATCTCGATTGTGACTTCCTCGCTTTCTCCGCACACAAGATGTGTGGTCCGACAGGCGTTGGTGTCCTTTACGGGAAAAAGGCATTACTCAATGCGATGGAACCGGTTGAATTCGGTGGTGAGATGATTGATTACGTTGGTCTTGAAGAGTCGACGTTCAAACCGTCTCCATATCGTTTCGAAGCGGGGACACCTATCATCGCAGGAGCTGTTGGTTTATCGGCAGCGATTGATTTCTTAGAAGAGATTGGTTTAGAGAACGTCGAAGCACACGAACGTGAACTCGCGCAGTACGCGATGGCACAAATGCGTGACATCGACGGACTCACGATTTACGGTCCGGAAGAACGCGTTGGACTCGTCACGTTCAATCTCGGTGATGTCCATGCACATGACGTCGCAACCGTCCTTGATATGCAGGGAATCGCGGTTCGCGCCGGTCACCACTGTGCACAGCCCCTGATGCGTTGGCTCGGAGCGAGCTCGACGGCTCGCGCTAGCTTCTATCTCTACAACACGAAAGAAGAGGTTGACGCACTCGTGACAGGACTTCGCCAAACGAAGGAGTATTTCAGTCATGGATTTTAACAATCTCGATCACTTGTATCGTCAAGTGATCATGGATCACTATAAAACTCCCCGAAATCGCGGTGCGATCGAGGGGGGCGTCACGATCGACATGAACAATCCGACGTGCGGCGATACGATTCGTCTCCAGCTCGCGATTGAAGACGATGTCGTCCGTGATGCGAAATTTGACGGGGAGGGCTGCTCGATCAGCATGGCGTCTGCTTCAATGATGACGCAACTCGTCAAAGGTAAAACTATCGAAGAAGCCTTACGACTCGCGGATATCTTTTCGGACATGGTCCAAGGAAAAGACTATGACGACGAATCGTTCGACCTCGGGGACGTCGAGGCACTCTCGGGTGTTACGAAATTCCCGGCACGGATCAAATGTGCGACACTTGCCTGGAAGGCGCTCGAACGCGGCGTAGAAGAAGGGAAGTAAACTTCGGTCACAAGCAAGTAAGAGGAGGAAATGAACATGGCAAAGAACATGCCGGAAATTGGCGATTATAAATATGGTTTCCACGATCGCGATATCTCGATCTTCCGTTCTGGACGCGGCTTGACGACTGAAGTCGTCGAAACGATCTCGAAAATGAAGGAAGAACCACAATGGATGCTTGATTTCCGTTTGAAATCACTCAAGATCTTCAACGAACAAGCAATGCCAGCGTGGGGTGGCGATCTCTCAGAATTGAACTTCGACGACATTACGTACTACGTCAAGCCGTCGGAACGTGCAGAGAAATCGTGGGATGAAGTACCGGAAGAAATCAAACGTACGTTTGATAAGCTCGGTATCCCTGAAGCAGAGCAAAAATACTTGGCAGGTGTCTCGGCTCAGTACGAGTCAGAGGTCGTCTACCACAACATGAAGGAAGATCTCGAAGAAATCGGTGTCGTCTTCAAAGATACAGATACAGCCTTAAAAGAGAACGAAGATATCTTCCGTGAGTACTTCGGAAAATTGATTCCGCCAACAGACAACAAGTTCGCAGCATTGAACACAGCGGTCTGGTCAGGTGGATCGTTCATCTACGTACCAAAAGGCGTCAAAGTCGACACGCCGCTTCAAGCCTACTTCCGCATCAACTCGGAAAACATGGGTCAATTCGAGCGGACATTGATCATCGTTGATGACGAAGCATCGGTTCATTACGTCGAAGGATGTACAGCACCGGTCTACACAACGAACTCGCTTCACTCAGCGGTCGTTGAGATCTTCATCAACAAAAACGCTTACTGCCGTTACACGACGATCCAAAACTGGGCGAACAACGTCTACAACCTCGTTACGAAGCGTGCAATCTGTGAAGCTGGCGCAACGATGGAATGGGTCGATGGTAACATCGGTTCGAAACTGACGATGAAATACCCAGCCGTCATCCTCAAAGGTGAAGGTTCACGTGGTATGACATTGTCAATCGCAATCGCTGGTAAAGGTCAACACCAAGATGCGGGTGCGAAGATGATTCACTTAGCACCGAACACATCGTCGACGATCGTCTCGAAGTCGATCTCAAAACACGGTGGTAAAGTCACGTACCGCGGTATCGTTCACTTCGGACGGAAAGCGACAGGTGCACGTTCGAACATCGAATGTGATACGCTCATCATGGATAACCAATCGACGTCGGATACGATTCCGTACAACGAAATCCTCAACGATAACATTTCGCTCGAGCACGAAGCGAAAGTCTCGAAGGTCTCGGAAGAGCAATTGTTCTACCTCATGAGCCGCGGGATCTCACAAGAGGAAGCAACGGAAATGATCGTCATGGGCTTCATCGAGCCATTCACGAAAGAACTTCCAATGGAATATGCGGTCGAAATGAACCGTCTCATCAAGTTCGAGATGGAAGGTTCAATCGGATAATTCGTCTTACTCTCTCATCTACGGATGAGGGAGTTTTTTTCATGAAATGGTTATTCGGGTAAAGAGTGAAAAAGGAGGGATTACTATGCGTGACATCGTCTATTCCTTTCAAGTCTCGCTTGACGGTTATATCGAAGATGCGTCAGGCAGGATCGATTTCGCTTCACCGGATGCGGAATTACATCAGTATTTCAATGACTATGAGAAAGCGTTTGATACCCATGTCTACGGACGTCGTTTGTACGAGATGATGCAATACTGGGAGACAGCGGATCAGGAAGACGAGCCGATTATCGTTGAGTATGCGAAAACCTGGCAGGCGCTTGAGAAGGTCGTCTTCTCACGGACGCTTGACGCTGTCGAAGGAAATACGCGGCTAGCGACTACGTCGCTTGCCGAGGAACTTCAAGCATTAAAAGCATTGCCTGGAAAACAGATTGCGATTGGTGGGGCGACGCTTGCTGCTGAAGCAATTGAGCTTGGACTCGTCGATCGCTATCATGTCGTGATCTACCCCGTTCTGCTCGGTAGTGGAAAACGGATGTTTCCGGTGTTCAATCAACCCCAGACGCTACGGTTAGTCGAAACACGCGTCTTTGCTTCCGGATGTATCGCGTTATCTTACGAAAAAATCTAATCTTCACAAAAAAGACTCTCTTATTTCAAAAGGGATTCTTTTTCGTTACATCCGATAAAATTTGGATATTATCATTTAATTTGGACGAAAATAGATTATAATAACTTTTGTGAAAAAATATATAAACATGATTAAGGTGTGAAAAAATGAAATTTTATCA
Source organism: Exiguobacterium sp. E17S (assembly GCF_057772545.1). Classification (NCBI taxonomy): domain Bacteria; kingdom Bacillati; phylum Bacillota; class Bacilli; order Caryophanales; genus Exiguobacterium; species Exiguobacterium sp. E17S. The sequence continues at coordinate 1,437,746 of NZ_JBYLRU010000001.1, read as the reverse complement.
AGAAATTCCTGTCATTCGATCGATTGCGGCAATCATGGTCGTCGCTGTCCATGTCATCGCCGGTTTGTATCATTCGAAAGGGGAATTCGAAAATGAAGCGATTGGTTACATCGATCAATTTTCTCGGATTGGTACGCCGATCTTTGCCATCATCAGTGCGTTTCTGTTGATGTCGATGGTCCAGCGCAAAGGATTCGATTTCGGAACATTCGTCAAGTCACGTTTCTCTAAAATCTTTATTCCTTACCTGATTTGGAGCACGATCTACCTCGTGTATCGTTATCATGTAGAAGATAGTTTAAAACCAGGTATGCCGCTATCGGATTACTTCCTTTATGGAACAGCAAACTTCCATCTGTACTTCATTTTGACGGTACTTCAGTTTTATGTCGTATTTCCGGTACTTGCACGACTTAAGAAAGGAACATTGCTGCTTGTCGCGACAGTGGCGGCGATGGGCGTCAACTACTTCTGGCTGACTTCAGGAAGTTTAACGACAGACATCGAGTTTCTGGATCGACTCGTCAATAGCCGATCTTTCTTACTCAATTGGATTGCCTATTTCATGATGGGGATTACATATGCCGTCTATTATGAAGAGATTCAACAGATTCTAAAGCGTCATCGGACAATCTTATTGCTGATCAGTGGATTGATCATCCTTGATATTTGGGTCAGCATCGATTTAGAGCGGACGTATACGTCGACGAATCTCTCGAATTTGGTCTATATCCCGTTCGTCCTCGTCGTCTTGAACTATGTCTTCCGCCGTGTCCAGACAGATGCGACAGCGATGCGCATCTTCCAAACGATCGGAACACATTCGATGGGGATCTACCTAATTCATCCGCTCGTCATTCGCGGAATCGGTCGGACGGATCTCTTCGCTTACTTCGACTCTGCGAGTATGTTCATTTGTGCGATGATCGTCACGCTTGCGGCTTCGATTTCTGTCTCTTATGTGATCAGTTTATTGCCGTACGGAAACTATATCGTTCCGGTTCCAAAACGAAGAGCTCCTGCTCCGAAAATCGTCGAGGCACAGTCTACTGCTTCATGATGAGAACGGTGACTAGGCATCCTTTTCCTTCCTGCATGAGTAGGGAGGAGAGGGATGTCTTTTTCTGAAAAAGAGTGTTTGCTTAGGAAGCATCGAAGAAGAAATCCCGGATTCTGCTATGCTATGATGAATAGGTAGAATAGAACATACGAGGGGGAAGAGAGCATGATATATATCGGTGTCACGGGCTGGGGAGATCATGATAGTCTCTACTTGACCCCGCAAGATCGTAAAGAGAAACTGGCTGCCTATGCCGGTCATTTTCCAGCGGTCGAGGTCGACTCGACATTCTATGCGATTCAACCGGAACGAAACTATGAGAAATGGACATCCGAGACGCCGGACGGTTTTCGCTTCATCGTCAAGGTTCACCGGGCGATGAGTGGGCACGACCGGGATAATAAAGATCCGCTCGGACCGATTTTTGAACAATATATCGCGTCGATCGAACCGATGCGAAAGAGTGGAAAGATTGCGGCGATCCTCGTGCAGTTGCCGCCCTGGTTCGATGTCAGCAAAATGCACTTGGAATATTTGCAAACGATCCGAAAGTCACTTGCCGGACTGCCGGTCGCGATCGAGTTTCGGAATCCCTCGTGGTATTCGGAAGCTTATCGGGAGCGGACGCTCCGTTTTCTGAAGGAACATCAGTTCATTCATACGATTTGTGACGAACCGCAGACGGAAGATGGTTCCGTACCATTCGTACCGGTCGTGACGCAGGAGACGGCATTCATCCGCCTCCACGGACGAAATAAAGCCGGTTGGTTAAAGAAACCCGGTCAAAGCAGCGAAGATTGGCGAAAAGTCCGCTGTCTCTATCGGTATTCGGAAGACGAGCTACAAGAACTCGCAAGTCACGTCCGCGACGTTGCAGCGGAAGCAAAGGATGTCTATGTCTTTTTTAATAACAACTCAGCAGGAGATGCTGCCCCGAATGCGAAACGATTAATCGAGATTCTCGATCTTGACTATGAACTCGCGCCGCGACAAATCTCTTTGTTCTAAATCATCAAGGGGGGCTTCTGCATGAAGTTACACATCATTCACTATAATGATTTGCACTCGCACTTCGACATGTGGCCTCGCTACATGTCCTTCGTCAAGGAACACCGGACATATGATTCGCTCGTTTTTGATCTCGGCGATCATGCGGACCGTGTGGATCCAGCGACGGAAGCAACAAAAGGAAAGATCAATACGCATCTACTGAATGCGTTGATGCCGACCGCAGTGACGATCGGGAACAATGAAGGCATCACGTTTCCGCATGACTGGTTAGCGAATCTCTACACGGAAGCGGACTTTCCGGTCCTCGTCTCGAATTTAGAAGCGCCGTTTGCCAAACAAGGGGTTATTCACGAATTACCGACCGGCAAAGTCGGCGTCTTTGGTCTGACGGCACCGTATATTGAACTATACGGTTTACTTGGTTGGACGATCGAAGAACCGTTTGACGTCGCAGCGCGTGAAATCGAGCGGTTGCGTCAAGAAGTCGACGTCTTGATTTGTTTAAGTCATCTCGGTTTCTATCAAGACGAAGAACTGGCGATGCGTTTTCCGGAACTTGATTTGATCATCGGTGCGCATACGCATCATGTCCTTGATGACGGTGTCGTCAAGAACGGTGTCTTGATCACCCAAGCGGGAAAACATGGACAATATGCAGGTGAGATCTACATGAATACGGATACGGGTGAGAAGGAAGCGGTCCTTCACTCCTTGCACGATTACGCCGAGGATGAAGCGACGGCGAAACTACTCGACCGGGAACAATATCTCGCGGAACAACAGATGAAGGAGCCGATTGGCGAGACAGCAGGTCTAGCCAATGACTGGTTCAGCGAGTCGCCATTCTCACAATTGCTTGTCGAGACGATGCGCGACTGGTGTGATGCGGATATCGCTTGTCTCCCCGCAGGCATTCTGCTTGGGTCACTTCCACCAGGTCCTGTCTCTGCCTTTGATTTACATCGACTCTGCCCGCACCCGATCAATCCCTGTAAGGTGACGATGACCGGTGTGGAAGTCCAAACTTTCCTCGACGAAGTCAAAACAGATCAGTTCGAACAACTAAAGGTTCGTGGTCTCGGTTTCCGTGGTAAGTTGATGGGGCGGATGCATTATGCTGGTTTGGCGGAACATCAACCGCTTGAGCCAACGCGAAACTATACGGTCGTCTTGCCGGATATGTTCACATTCGGTCCACTCTTCCCAGCGATCAAAGAAATGCCAAAAGAATATTTCATGCCGGAATTGTTACGGGATTTGTTGTTCAAACGCTTATCGGAGAAGTCGGAATATAATGAATTGCCTGTTCGCAAACCCTGATTGTTTGTTATACTAAAGCAGACATTAATTGACTTTTTGGGGATGAAGGGGGAAGCGAAACCATGGGACGCGGAGAAATCCAACGTAAACCGGAATGGTTGAAAATCAAGCTGAATACGAATGAAACCTACACAGAATTAAAAAGTATGATGCGCGAGAAAAAGCTACATACTGTCTGTGAGGAAGCAAAGTGTCCGAATATCCACGAGTGTTGGGCGGTACGCCGGACGGCGACGTTCATGATTCTCGGAAGTATCTGTACACGTGCGTGCCGTTTTTGCGCCGTGACGACAGGACGTCCAAACGAACTCGATCTCGAAGAACCAAAACGTGTCGCGGAATCCGTTCGTTTGATGAACCTGAAGCACGCGGTCATCACAGCGGTTGCTCGTGACGATCTGAATGATTTCGGAGCAGGCGTTTACGCGGAGACGGTCCGTGAAGTGCGTCGGATGAACCCAGAGACATCAATCGAAGTCTTGCCTTCAGATATGGGTGGGAACTTTGAAGCGTTGAAAACGCTGATTGATGCACAGCCAGACATCATGAACCACAACATCGAGACGGTCCGCCGTCTGACACCGACCGTTCGTGCGAAAGCCACTTACGACCGGACGCTTGAATTCCTTCGTCGTTCGAAGGAACTCGCACCTGAAATTCCAACGAAGTCGAGCTTGATGCTTGGTCTTGGTGAGACATGGGAAGAGATTCTTGAAACGATGGATGATCTTCGCGCAAATAACGTCGACATCATGACGATCGGTCAGTATCTCCAACCGACGAAAAAACACCTCGACGTCATCAAATACTATACACCGCAAGAGTTCGCTGAACTGAAGCAAATCGCCCTCAGCAAAGGGTTCTCGCACTGTGAGGCAGGTCCACTCGTTCGTTCGTCGTATCACGCGGATGAACAAGTCAACGCAGCGAAAAAGAATAAAACAGCACTTCCGATCGACTAATGATCAAAAACCGTTCGAGCAGTTGCTCGGACGGTTTTTCGTCTGCCAGGCGAAATGGAATATGCTATGATAAGAACAGCAGGAGGTGGGAATAATGATACAAGTCAATCGGGAACGTTATGAGGTCGTCGAAGAGAAGCGCGAAGGTTTTAATGAGGAAGCATTCATCGGTCGTTTCAGCGACGTCCTTGAGAAATATGATTATATCGTGGGGGACTGGGGGCACGGTCAATTACGGCTACGTGGCTTCTATGAGGATCAACACGAGAAAGCGACATTCGATACGAAGATTTCGCATGTGGCGGATTATCTCTACGAATACTGTAACTTCGGATGTGCCTACTTCATCGTCAAGAAGATCGGATTGGTAGAAGGAGAAGAAGCACCACCTCGCTTCGACGGTTCTTCATCCAATACGTTGAAGTTGAAACGGAAGTTCGCACCTGCACCAGAGAAGACAGAAAGCGAGTAATCAAACTGTCATACAGAAAAGCGTTTCTAGTGGACGGAATTCGGCTATTACTATAAGTATCATGTACCTATAGGGGGAACTATCCATGCGAATCGTTGGAATTTACTCATCCGTACCAGAAGTCGTCAGTGCCGTGCACGATCTCCGTGTTGCCGGTGTCGTCTCGACTGATTTAAAAGTTTTAGCGCACGACAAATACGATCTCGAACAAATCGAGGAATTGGCGGATTTGAACAACCAACAGACATCGACGCGTCTGTCGCAGGAAGATCATCGCAATCTCTGGCAGGAAATCAAAAGCATCTTCAAAAAAGATGATACGGTCTCTCATGGAGACGCCATCCACGGAAGTGGCTTGACGAAGGAAGACGTCGATCGTGCGAATCATGCGGTCGAAAGCGGTCAATTCGTATTACTCGTCGGTGATGAAGCGGATCAGCATTCAGAGCGTCGTGCCCATGACGAGTCAGACAATACGAACGTCTTCAGCGGACCGAACACACTAAATGAACGAAACGATCGTCTCTTATAAGAAAAAGCCTTCGTCCGCGGACGAAGGCTTTTTTCATAGACCGATATAAGCGCGCAGATACATCTCGAGTTCCGTTGCCGCATCGTCTTCGACGTCAAACGCCGTCGCGATGTAGCCAGGTTCATCAAAATCGTCCGCACCGATGATCGCATAGCGATTCGATAAGAGATTCAAGACGAGAATCTTACCGTAAAAATGCTCCGAGTGGGTGATGGCGAGATCAAACCGACTGGCTTCTCCAATCCAACTGACGAAGCGTGTCTTCGTTTGTTCGACATCATCATATAAAAAATCACGTTCTTCCATCATTCAGCTTCCCTCATTTCCCTAACATCTGTTTCAGATTAAAGGGTTTGGGGGACTTTTTGCAAGTATGGTTTACGCGATAAGCTATGCTCGGCGATGACTTTTCGAATCGTCCGTGTCTTTGAACGCATGACAAGGGATGTCGTCTCAACGATATCATCCGTCAAGAACTTAACGCCATCGAGCATTTCGCCCGTCGTGACGCCTGTCGCGGCAAAGATACAGTCGTCGCTTTTAATAAGGTCATCAAGCGTCAAGAGTTGAAGCGGATCTTCAAGTCCCATCCGGATGACACGAGCAGTTTCTTCCTCGTTCATCGGATGTAAGCGTGCCTGCATGTCGCCGCCCATTGCTTTAACGGCAGCAGCCGTGATGACACCTTCAGGAGCACCGCCTGTACCGATGAAGATATCGATTCCTGTCGCAGGAGAGAGTGGTGCGATTCCAGCCGAGACGTCGCCGTCTTCAAATAGACGAACCCGTGCGCCCATCCGCATCGCGGCTTCGCGGAAGTGATCGTGACGTGGGCGATCCTGCATGATGACAGTGACGTCTTCAATCCGTTTATTGTTGTATTGAGCTGCTTTTTCAATGATGACTTCAAGTGGATCGTCGAGCGAGACGTGCCCTTTTAAGTTCGGTCCAACTGTTAATTTATCCATATACATATCCGGTGCGTGGAGCAGGGCACCTTGATCGGCGACGGCGATGACGACCATCGCATTACCGAGACCTTTGGCGACGATATTCGTACCTTCGAGAGGGTCGACGGCGATGTCAACGATTGGACCGTTTGCTGTTCCGACACGTTCGCCGATGAAGAGCATCGGTGCTTCGTCGAGTTCGCCTTCACCGATGACGACCGTTCCGTTCATGTTGACCGTGTTCAAGACTTCGCGCATCGCAGTCGTTGCTGCATCATCCGCTTCATTTTTCTTACCGCGACCAATCCATTGAGCAGAAGCTAGTGCTGCTGCTTCCGTAGCGCGTACGATTTCCAGTGCGAGTTCCCGTTCCATGTATATAACCTCCACGTCACCAATGTGACATACTATTTTCAGCGAAAATCTAAATTGAGGATAACACATTGGGGAATGTGATGCAAATGACCTTTCTGCTTTTCAGGATTGCCGGATAACGATAAAATGGAGGATGTGAGGGGGAATGAAGATGTATTTCGTCAATCGTCAAAAAATCGAAGAGACGGTCGTCTGTTATGAGACGGCACTTCGACAAAGTAAGGAAGTTACGGGGGATCCGGTGACGACGGCACTGGCTATGGAACGGATCGGTTTTTTAGTCATCGAGAGTGTCATCGACATCGGAAACAGTATGATTGATGGATTCATCATGCGGGATCCGGGAAGTTATGAAGATATCATTCTCATTTTAGAAGATGAGAAGGTCATCGATGGACCGCTCGCGACGAGTCTGAAGAAGCTCGTTGCGTTACGTACGTTGATCGTCCGGTCATTCACACAGTCGAGTATGGCGGAGATTCGGGCGGTACTTGAGACAGAGGAAGCAGAACTACGTCGTTTCCCGGAAGCGATTCGCCGGTATATCGAGACAGAACTCGGACCGGTGTCTGCATTTTTACCAAACGAGGAGTGAGTCAGGATGAAGGCAAAAGGCTATTTATTTGATTTAGATGGAACGATGTATAACGGAACGGAACCGGTAAAAGAAGCGGTCGATTTCGTCAATCGTCTGCAAGCAGAAGGCATTCCGTATTTGTTCGTGACGAATAATGCGTCGATGACGGCAGAAGCCGTGGCGGAGAAATTACGCGGGATGGGTGTTCATTCCGATGCGAAACACGTCTTGACGAGTGCGATGGCGACTGGTCGTTATATCGCTGATCTATCACCGAAAGCGCGCGTCTATGCGATTGGTGAGACAGGACTGATTGATGCGCTTGAACGGGAAGGGTTAGACGTCGTCGCAACGGAAGCGGCAGATTACGTCGTCATCGGTCTCGACCGTCAGATCACGTATGAAAAACTCGCTGTCGGTGCCCTCGCGATTCGTGCCGGTGCTCGTTTCATCTCGACGAACGGAGACATCGCCATTCCGACAGAACGTGGATTCTTACCAGGAAACGGTGCCTTGACGTCCGTCCTGCGCGTGACGACGGAGAAGGAACCGTTCTTCATCGGCAAACCGGAACCGGTCATGGTCGATATCGCAACGGAGATGATTGGTCTGTCAAAAGAAGACGTCATCATGGTCGGGGATAACTACCATACGGATATCCTATTCGGAATCAATGGAGGCATCCGGACGATGCACGTCAATTCTGGCGTCCACACACCCGTCTTCATTCAAGGTCAGGATCGTCAACCGACATACATGGTCGATACGTTAGCCGAATGGATTCTATGAATCAAAAAATCCCGAACGAGAATTCGTTCGGGATTTCATGTATTAGAAGACTTGTTCGACTTCAACGACGCCAGCGACTTCTTCAAGAAGGGCACGTTCGATACCGGCCTTCAATGTGATCGTTGAACTTGGGCAGCTACCACAAGCTCCCATCAAACGGAGTTTTACGATTCCGTCTTCTACATCTACGAGTTCAACGTCTCCTCCATCACGAAGAAGGAACGGACGCAATTTTTCAAGAACTTCATTCACTTGATCAAACATTTCCATGCGTAAACACATCCTTTCGTATAGTTTCATTGTAACAGGGTTGAAAAATGTTCTCAATCTGGAAAACTTGTATACTAAAGAGGAGAGAATTGAAAAGGGGGACTTCAAGATGGAAATCACGGTTTATGGAACAGCGGTCACTTGTCCGAGTTGTGTCGGGGCACCCAGCTCGGAAGAGACGTTCAGTTGGCTACAAGCTGTCCTCGGACAGAAATATGAGCAAGCGATGACGCTACGCTATGTCGATTTCGAGACAGCAACAGCGGATCAATGGACGGAAGCCTTGAAAGAGGATGTCTATTTTTATCCACTGATCGTGCTTGATGATGAGATGATTGACGAGGGGTACGTCAAGCTGAAGACGATCACGGCAGCGATTGATGCAAAGTTAAGTCAGACGGGGTGAACGACAAAGAGGTATCCCAAAGATCGGGACACCTCTTTTGTTCATTTAATCTTTTTGTGTTTCCATAAGACACCGGACTTTAAGAGACGTGGGACTTTCCCCGTCAGCGCTTGCTTGCCCATGACGATCCCAAAACCATCTGATTTCCCGAGCGATCCGAGCATCCCGCGCAATTTGATTTCTGGCAGTTTCGGCAATTTTTTCCCTTGCCATTTCGCTTGCAAGACATCGACGACTTGTTCTGCCTGATGTTCTGCGAGTTGACCGCTTGGTGCATACGGCAAGCTGGCACAATCGCCGATGACGAAGACGTTATCGTATTCTGGTACATGGTGATGTTCCGTCAATTTGATCCGACCGCCACTGTCTGCAGCAAAGCCGAGATCACGAACGACCTTGACCGGCTGCGTACCTGCCGTCCAAATCGTCAAGTCCGACGGGTACGTATCGTCGCCGTTTCGCACGTCGTCCGCCGTGACGAGCGTGACGTTCGAATTGTTGATGACCTCAACGTCATGCTCCTCGAACCATTCCTGGACGTAAGACGAGACTTTATCGGATAAGAATGACAAGACGGATGGACCGCGGTCGAACAGACGAATCGTTAAATCTTTCCGGCTCTCATGCAGTTCACTGGCAAGTTCGACACCAGATAGACCAGCACCGACGATCGAGACGACGGACCCCGGTGACAAACCACAGATCGCTTGCTGTGTCTTGCGCGATTCTTCAAGTGTCTGGATGCTATATGTAAACTCTTGAGCACCCGGAATGTTGTGGTATTTATCCTCGCAACCGAGGGCGATGATCAAGTCATCATAGAATAATTCTGATCCGTCCTGCAGGTGGACCGTATTCGTCTCTGGTGAGATTTTAATGACATGTCCATATTTATAAGTAAGATGTTTCCCCTCCGGAAATTCAATCCGGACATCTCGATCTGATAATGTACCTGCTGCGAGTGCGTAATATTCCGTTTTGAGTGCGTGGTACGGTAGACGGTCGACGAGCGTGACGGCAACTTCCTCGTCCTTGAATCGCTCACAAATCCGCATTCCACCATATCCTCCGCCGAGTACGACCAATTGCTTCATAACGTAAAATCCCCCTTAGTTCCCCTAAATCAGTCTGACCTTGTATAATACGACATGAGGCAGGTCGTTTCCTGCTTGAAGGAGGAAAAAAAGTGAATCCGATTATTGAATTTTGTATCAGTAACTTAGCGGCTGGTACACAGGTCGTCATGGAGCAACTCGAACGTGACCCTAACGTCGACGTCGTCGAATACGGTTGTCTCGGCTATTGCGGCATTTGTTCGCTTGATCATTTTTGTCTCGTTGATGGTGAGACGGTCGTAGGCGAGACGCCGGAAGAGTTGCTTGAAAAGATTTACCTAAAAATCGAAGAGAATGAGCTGTGAGCACGAACAGCCAAAAAAAACCCCTCGTTCGTCTGAACGAGGGGATTCGTGTCCGTCAGCGGGCGCAGCTTTTCGGATCAGGCAGATTGTTGACGGCGCATCATCCATGGTCGTAGTTTCAAGAACAACGGAATGAAGAGTGCCGAGATGAACAACGCCTTGATGACGTTAAACGGTAAGATACCAGCTGTGATCGCTGTCCATTTGACAGCTGGATCCGCCATGTAGTCCATACCAAGGAACCATGCATACGCTGGAAGGATCAAGATATAGTTGAGAATCGCAAGACCGAGTGCCATCGTGATCGTACCAGCGACGAGACCAGTTGCGAGACCTTGTGTTGATTTCTTTTTGTGGTAGAACCAGCTGACAGGAAGCACGAATGCGACACCAGCAGCGAAGTTCGCGAATTCTCCGACCGGAACACCACTTCCGCGGAAGATGTAGTATAGCACGTTCTTCAATGCTTCGACGATGACACCTGCGACCGGTGAGAACATGATCGCTGCGACGAGAGCAGGAACATCACTGAAGTCAATCTTCAGATAGTTCGGTAAGAACGGCAGTGGAAAATTGATAAGCATAAGAACAAACGAGATTGATCCTAACATTGACAGAGTGACCATTTTTTGTGTGCGTTTCATACGAGTATTGTCTCCTTTTGCTCGTTCCTCTCGATGAAGTATTGGCATGACTGCGTCCATAAAGAAACCCCTATTGATGAGATCAACAGGGGAGAAGTCCGCATTAAATAAACCTAATCGATTGTTGCAAAAATCGATCAAATTCAAACTCATGCCGCCATCTTCTCCCATCCAGACTGTACTGTCGGCTCCTGAATTACACAGAATCAGCAAATAGCGCCCTATTCGCTCGCGGGCTTCAACTCAAGAAGAGTTGTTTACCGCCGGTCGGGAATTTCACCCTGCCCTGAAGATGGAACGATTATTTTGTTGTACATACCATTTATACAACGAATTCAAGATAGTTTCAAGCAACTAGGTTTCGATTCGCTCAGAAGTTGCGTATACTAAAGAAAAGGAAGGTGATGACATGATCCATTTAACGGAGGCAGCAGCGCTACAAGTCCAGGACATGATGGCGCAGGCACCAGCAGATGAACGGAATCTTCGGATGCTCGTCCAAGGTGGTGGATGTAGTGGTCTGTCGTACGGAATGGGATTCGACCAACAGAAAGAAACGGATCTCGTTTTCGAACAGCACGGCGTGACCGTCATCGTGGACGAAAAAGATTATCCGGTCGTCAAAGGACTGGAAATCGATTATAAGCAGTCGATGCTCGGCGGCGGATTCACGATCACGAATCCGAATGCCATCGCAACATGCGGTTGCGGGACTTCGTTCCGGACGGCAACGAATGCTGGGACACCGGGTGGCTGTTAATGAATCCAATCGTGGACATCGTCCACGATTTTTTTATTGTCCGCATACAGGAGACCTGTTCCGTTGACTCGAAATATTAAGAGAGTGAATGCTACTACGAACAGGGAGGGCTTCAGGATGAGAAAAGTATTGATCTTCGGGGGAACGCGCTATTTCGGACGCCGGCTTGCAATTCGCTTAGCCGATTCGGGGGATGACGTGACAATCGTCACACGCGGCGAGCATACGCCACCAGTCGCGAAGGGCTTGACATTTTTCAAAGGAGACCGGACGTCAAGTAGTACGATGAAGGACTTAAGCCAACAGCACTGGGATGTCATCTATGACAACATTTGCTTCACGCCGTATCAAGCCAAGCTTGCGATCGACGCGTTTGAAGGGAAAGTCGGGCGCTACGTGTTGACGTCGACGATGTCTGTCTATGAAGACGGTGGTGCGAATATCACGGAGCGTGCCTACAATCCGTTTCCCGGGAAATATGAGCTTGAGAAGGAACATGGATATGGCGAAGGGAAGCGCCAAGCGGAGAGTTATTTCTTCCAACGGGCGACGTTCCCAGTCGTTGCGGTCCGTTTTCCGGTCGTCCTCGGACCAGATGACTATACGGAGCGACTCGTCTTTCATATCAAGCGGGCGCTTGACGGTCGTCCGATCGTTGCCGAAAACACATACGCGAAGATGGGGTATATCTCAAGTTATGAAGCCGCTGCCTTTCTTGAGTGGTGTGGTCGTTCGGAACTGACCGGACCAATCAACGCTGCAAGTGACGGTGTCTTATCAATTCAAGACCTAGTGGATAAGATCGACCGCGTTGCGGGAACGACGAGTCAACTCGTTGCAAAAGGAGAAGATGAATCGCCGCTTGCGCCAGAACGCGATTTCTATATGGATACGACAGCTGCGAAACAAGCCGGCTATCTATTCCAACATGTCGATGACTGGCTCGATCGTTTGATTGAAGAGGAGGTGCGCAATCACCAATGATGCAGTTGATAAAACCAACTCTTGCGTGGGAGACAGAGTATCGCGCCTTTTTAGAAGACTGGCGAGAGTCGGGCGAAACGATCGTGCCGGAAGCAGTCGGAGACACATATGAACCGCTCGGCGCTTATTTTGCGGAACTTAAGGAAATGGAGACAACAGTCAGACCGGGTCTTGTCACCCATTCGACGTACTGGATGGTCGACGGGCAACGAATCGTCGGTGCGCTGAACTTCCGGCATGACTTGACGGAGAACTTGAAGTTGTACGGCGGACACATCGGATACGGCATCCGACCATCCGAGCGTCAGAAAGGATATGCGACGACCGGGCTCCGTTTAGCGCTAGAAGAAGCACGGCAACGTGGACTCGATCAAGTGCTGTTGACGTGTGGCGTTGATAATCTAGCATCTCGCCGTGTCATCTTGGCGAACGGTGGACAAGAAATCGAGCCGACTGTTCGTAATGGACGCGAGACACGTCGCTTCATCATCCCGTTATGAGGATTCGTGAAGCACGTCTTGAAGATGCGTCAGCCATCGCCCGCGTTCATATTGATGCCTGGCGGGAGACGTATCAAGGTATCATTCCAGATCCGTATTTAGCACAGCTGTCGCATGCGAAACGGACGAAACAATGGGAACAGACATTAGTTGATCAGCGCGTGTATGTTGCCGTGTCAGGAGAAGAAGTCGTTGGCTTTGCGCAAGGTGGAGCGAATCGAAGTGATGCGCGTGAAGGGGAGTTGTATGCGATTTATGTCTTGCAAGCGTCGCAAGGACAAGGACTCGGAAAAGCTTTGTTTCAACGCATCGCTGAGGACTTAGCGGAATATGAGACGATGCAGGTTTCTGTCTTGCGAGATAATCCAGCGTGCCAGTTTTACGAGCGATTCGGTGGTCAGGTCTTCGAAGAATCGATGATTGAGCGAGGTGGGGTGGAACTCGTGCAACGGGTTTACCGGATACCTGTTAAAAGATCATCTATATGAAATCGGACGTTTTCAACATCTTCGCTTTCCTCAGGCGGGAGGTAAGCCGCGCCAGTTCCCATTCCATGTGATCTGTCGGGTCTTACCTATCCCTGACGGAAGCATACATCGTGCTTCCTTTTCCTGTAGGAGTCGAAGATGTTTGTTCACGTCCTAGATGTGATTCCATCTAAATAAGAGGTCGGACTCCGATATCTCATCCGGAATTCGACCTCTTATTTGTTTTCAGCCATTCAGGTATCTCAAGAATGATTCGTTACTTTTTCGAACAGACTCGTCGAGTGTTGCGGGTGACGAGCAGATGGATCAACAAGAAGCTTCGCTTGGTTAACGGCGATCGGTGCTTCACCAAAGCCCGTTGCGATCAGTTTGACGCGTCCTTCGTAAGTCGCGATATCACCACAAGCGAAGACGCCTGGAATCGCAGTCTCCATCTTCGAATTGACACGAATCGAATTGCGTTCGAATTCGACTTCCCATTCTTTGAGCGGTCCGAGTGACGAGACGAAGCCGAAGTTACAGACGACATCGTCCGCAGCGACGACGACGACTTCACCACTTTCAGCATGTTTGAACGTCAGCGTCTCGATGTGAGTCTCACCTGTGACCGATTCAAGTGTATACGGCGTCATGACGTTGACGGACGAATCGTGTAACAGTTCGACCGAATGTTCATGGGCACGGAACTTATCACGACGGTGGACGAGCGTGACGGATTTTGCGATCGGCTCAAGCATCAATGACCAGTCAACTGCAGAGTCACCGCCACCAAGTAAGACGACTTGGCGATCCTTGAAGCGTTCCATGTCGTTGACGAAATAGTGTAAGTTCGTTTCTTCGAAGCGTTCTGCATCTGCCACTCCGAGTGGACGCGCGGCGAACGAGCCGTTTCCTGCCGTCAAGATGACGGTCTTCGTATAATGCTCGCCTTTATTCGTGACGAGGCGGATGATTCCGTCATCCATCCGTTCGTAAGCGATGACGGTCTCACCGAGCACGTATGTCGGATCGAATTCATTTGCTTGTTCAAGCAACCGATCGACCAGTTCCTGTGCTTTTACTTTCGGAAAACCGGCAATATCGTATATATATTTTTCAGGATAAAGCGTAGCGAGTTGACCACCTAATTGAGGTAGACTCTCGATGACCTTCGTCTTCATCTGGCGCATTCCTGAATAAAACGCGGTGAACAGTCCGACTGGACCGCCGCCGATGATCGTGACATCATATGGTTGGTGCATCTGATTCCCTCCTAGCGTTGGATAGGTCCATTATATAGGAAGTAGGGGGTGAAGGTGCAAGTACGGAACATCTCACATTTTTTTAAGGGAAATTACATTTTTCTTTTGCAATCATTCCTGAAAAGTGTTTCAATAGGCTTATAGACATGTGAACATTATTTGAACAAAATTTTTGAGCATTCGTCTGTAATTGAATGTGAAGAAAATCACAACAAAACTACGATTCGTAAGGAGTATCAGAACATGAACACACCTAACATTGTTATTCTTGGAGCGGGCTACGGTGGATTGATCACAGCAGTCAACCTTCAAAAGAAACTCGGCGTCGATCAAGCGAACATCACGTTGATTAACAAACACGACTATCATTACCAAACAACTTGGTTGCATGAACCAGCTGCAGGTACGATGTCTGCGGAGCAAGCGCGCATCTACATCAATGATGTCATCAACCCGTCACGCGTCAAACTTGTCAAAGGTATCGTTGAGAAAGTCGACACGGCTGCTAAAACGGTTCTCTTACAAGATGGCGGAACAGTTCCTTACGATTACGTCGTCGTTGCTCTCGGTGGCGTTCCTGAAACATTCGGTATCAAAGGATTGAAGGAACACGCGCTGACGATCAGCTCGTTGAACAGCGTCCGTAAAATCAAGGAACATATCGATTACTCATTCGCACAGTACAAAACAACAGGATCACAAGATCGTTCACTCTTGACGATCGTTGTTGGTGGTGCTGGATTCACAGGAATCGAGTTCATGGGTGAGCTCGTCAACCGTATTCCAGAACTGTGCAAACAATATGACATTCCACGCGAACTCGTTCGTGTCGTCAACATCGAGGCAGCACCGACAGTCCTTCCAGGATTCGATGCAGATCTCGTCAACTATGCACACAAATGGCTTGAGCGCCAAGGCATCGAGTTCAAACTCGGTAACGGCATCAAGGAATGTGGACCAGGAAGCGTCACATTCGGTCCGCTTCAAGGCGACACGACTGAGACGATCGAAGCGAACACGATCATCTGGACTGGTGGCGTCAGCGGTAACCCTGTCGTTGCAGCATCTGGTTTCGAAGCGATGCGTAACCGTGTCGTCGTTGAAGAAGATCTCCGTGTTCCAGGACACGACAATGTCTTCATGATCGGTGACTGTTCAGCAGTCATGGACCCAAGTTCGAACCGTCCGTACCCACCGACTGCACAAATCGCGACACAACAAGCACACAAAGTCGCTGAGAACATCGCAGCACTCATCGCTGGTCGTCAAACATCGACGTTCACGTACGAGAACAAAGGAACGGTCGCTTCGCTTGGTCATAAAGACGGTATCGGCATGGTCTTTGGTAAGAAGATCTACGGCCGTAACGCATCGTTCATGAAAAAAGTCATCGACAACAAACACTTCTTCGAACTGAAAAAGCTTGGTCTTGCGATCAAAAAAGGGAAGTTCTAAGTTCACGTTTTAGGCAAATGTACACTCGTGCATTTGCCTTTTTTGTCGGTTATACTAGAAGAGATTCAAAGGGGGAACAGTATGCATATCATTCAAGCCGTGATCGGGAGTGTGCTTTATCTCGTCATGTTCTTTAGTATCGGATTCATCTTAAACATGTTGTTGCGGAGTACATGGGTGATGCTCGTACTCTATCCGGTCATCATCATCATGATGATCGACAACCAATCGACGCTCGAATACTTCACGAATGCTCGTGAAGCGATTCCGAATCTTGGGGACCGGATTGCTGGTCTACAGACAGCGGATATCACGATGTTCGCGGCTGGTCTTGCCGGAATCATCATCGCCGGTCTATCGATTCGCTTCTTGCGTAAGAGCGGTTACCAAATGTTTTAAAGTCTACTTGAGTAAGTAGGCTTTTTTCGTGTCTGAAAAACCGTTATAATAAAAACAATGTCTTTAAATAAATGTGTAAGAGCAGATTGGGTTGAGAGCGAATGGATAAACAAATGTACCACGTTATCAAGGTATTGAATAATAATGTCGTCATTTGTTCGACTGGTGCGAATCAGGAAGTCATTATCCTCGCGAAAGGGATTGGCTTCGGTCGGAAGCCAGGCGATCAACTGACAGATCTCGACAAGTTGGAAAAAGTCTACACGTTGAAGGATAAAGAAGAACAGGATCAATATAAGGCGCTCGTCGGTCATCTCGATGAGAATTTCATCGCGTTGATGAACGAGATCGTTTCGATGATCGAGACACGCTTCGGAAAAAAGGTCGACGAACATATCCATATCGGATTGACGGATCATTTGACGTTCACGTTCAAGCGACTGGAACAAGGAATGGAAGTCACGAATCCGTTTCTTGCTGAAACGGAAGCCTTGTATCCCGAAGAGTACGCCCTTGCAGAAGAAATCGTCGAGTTCATCAGTGCCGAGATGAATTTTTACCTACCTCCAGCGGAGACAGGATTCATCGCACTTCATATTCATTCAGCGACGAACTTCAAAGACGTACTCGAAGTCAACCGCCATCATCAACTCGTCGGTTTAATTGCTAGTCATATCGAACAGCGACTGGAGATTAAAATCGATCGAAAATCGCTTGATTACAAGCGTCTGATTCGGCATCTTCGTTCAGCGATTGAAAGGGTTTCCAATGGGGAGTATCTAGAGGCTCCAGAAAAAGTAGAAAAGCTATTGCGTGAAGAATATCCGCTATGCTATGATACTGCTTGGGAGCTGATGTCCATCATGGAACGTCAGTTGAAGAAAGCGGTACCGCGCGGTGAGGCGACGTATCTTACGATGCATCTGCAACGCTTAGTGCAGTACGATTCAGGTAAATGACCGCACGGACTACGTGTTACTGATACGATCAGGCATGAGTGGGATGTCGGGCAAGAAGCTTTATTTCCGTTATTCAACGGGATAAGTCTATTGTCTACAATCCGCTCGTGCCTGATTTTTTTCTGTAAAAAATCGGTCAGATGTCTGACTTTTTTCGTCTCAATCATTGGCATTATTCATCATACTTCGCTCTTAACAGGAAAAGGAGGAAACACACATGTTCAAACAGATTTTTGCTGTTCTTCAACGTGTCGGTAAAGCGTTGATGCTTCCTGTAGCGATTTTGCCAGCTGCCGGTATCCTACTCGGATTCGGTAACGCGATGCAAAATCCGAACTTGACGTCAAAACTCGAGTTCTTGAAAAATGATGCAATCATCAAGGTTGCAAAATTGATGGAAGCAGCCGGGGATATCATCTTCGGTAACTTAGCACTCTTATTCGCGGTCGGTGTCGCGATTGGTCTTGCAGGGGACGGCGCAGCCGGACTTGCGGCAATCGTCGGATTCTTGATCATGAACAAAACAATGAGCGTTTGGCTCGGCGTTACACCAGAAATGGTTGCTAACGGTCAAGGGTATGCAAACGTACTTGGTATCCCAACACTTCAAACTGGGGTATTCGGTGGTATCATCATCGGTCTGATTGCAGCTTGGGCGTACGGGAAGTACCATAATCTCGAATTGCCGCAGTTCCTCGGATTCTTTGCTGGTAAACGTTTCGTTCCAATCGTCACTGCTGTCGTTTCATTGTTCGCAGGTCTTGTACTTGTATTCGTTTGGCCGTTCGCACAGGACGGATTGAACACATTCTCCCACTTCATGATGGAGAAAAACCCAACACTCGCAGCATTCGTCTTCGGTCTCATCGAACGTTCGTTGATTCCATTCGGTCTTCACCACATCTTCTATGCACCATTCTGGTTCGAATTCGGTTCGTACACGAATGCAGCAGGTGATGTCGTTCGTGGTGACCAAGCGATCTTCTTCGCTCAATTGAAAGATAACGTTGAATTGACTGCTGGTACATTCATGACTGGTAAATTCCCGTTCATGATGTTCGGTCTTCCAGCAGCAGCTCTTGCTATGTACCACGAAGCTCGCCCTGAGCGCCGTGCAGTCGTTGGTGGTCTTCTTGGATCAGCAGCACTTACAGCATTCTTGACAGGTATCACAGAGCCAATCGAATTCGCATTCTTGTTCGTTGCTCCAATCTTGTTCGCAGTTCACGCAGTCTTCGCAGGTCTCTCGTTCATGACGATGCAATTGTTGAACGTTAAGATCGGTATGACATTCTCTGGTGGTTTGATTGACTTCCTTCTCTTCGGTGTTCTTCCAGGACGCACGCAGTGGTGGCTCGTCATCGTCGTCGGTCTTGCACTCTCTGTCATCTACTATGTTGGATTCCGTTTCGCAATCCGCAAGTTCAACCTGAAAACTCCAGGTCGTGAAGATGCAGCGCAAGAGACTTCATCTGCTCAAGGTTCTGAACTCGCTGAAGGTATCCTTGATGCACTCGGTTCAGAGTCGAACATCAAACACTTGGATGCATGTATCACACGTCTTCGTGTCGAAGTTCTCGACAAATCGAAAGTCAACAAAGATGAGTTGAAAAAATTAGGTGCTGCTGGTGTCCTTGAAGTTGGTAACAACGTTCAAGCGATCTACGGACCGAAATCAGACAACATCAAGTCTGAAATCCAAGCCGTCATCGCATCACGTAAACAAGAAAAAACAGTCTAAAGTTTTTAGAGTGAGTCCTTCTGCGGAAGGGCTCATTTTTTTGAGGAAAATCTTTTAGAATCGTTTTGCGATAGAATATTTTAGGGTATGAACTAAGTAGTTTGTTTAAAAAAGGAGGGAATATACGCATGTGGAAAAACGTGTTTGGTGTCTTACAGCGGATCGGTAAGGCCCTGATGTTACCGGTAGCGATTTTGCCGGCAGCGGGGCTATTGCTCGCGTTCGGGACAGCGTTTCAAAACCCGAACTTGACGCAATATTTACCGTTCCTTGAGAACGATTCGCTAGTCGTCATCTGGCGGGTCATGCAGGATGCGGGTGATATCATCTTTGCGAACCTCGGGTTACTGTTTGCCGTCGGGGTCGCGATTGGTCTTGCGAATGGGGAAGGAGTTGCCGGTCTAGCAGCGATCGTCGGTTTCTTGATCATGAACAAGGTCATCAGTTCGTTCTTACAGATCACACCAGAAAAAATCACGGAAGCACAGAAAGCGAGTGACTTGTCGTATGCGACG
Organism: Exiguobacterium sp. E17S; assembly: GCF_057772545.1. Taxonomy (NCBI): domain Bacteria; kingdom Bacillati; phylum Bacillota; class Bacilli; order Caryophanales; genus Exiguobacterium; species Exiguobacterium sp. E17S. The sequence continues at coordinate 1,417,916 of NZ_JBYLRU010000001.1, read as the reverse complement.
GTCCTCGGGATACCGACCTTGCAAATGGGGGTATTCGGAGGGATCATTGCCGGTTTGATAGCAGCGTACAGTTATAATAAATTCTTTAAAATCAAACTGCCTGATTTCCTCGGATTCTTCGCAGGGAAACGTTTTGTTCCGATTGCAACCGCCTTATTCAGTCTTGTCGCCGGGTTTGCCTTATCGTATATTTGGCCACCGATCGGCAGTGGAATCAACACATTCTCGAAAACAATTATCGAAGCGAACGAACCGTTGTCTGCCTTTATCTTTGGACTCGTCGAACGTTCGTTGATTCCGTTTGGTCTTCACCATATCTGGTACTCAAGCTTCTGGTTCCAGTTCGGTGAATATACGGATAAAGCCGGAACGATCATCAACGGGGATCAGCGGATCTTCTTCGCACAGTTGAAGGACGGTGTACCATTTACGGCAGGGACATATATGACCGGGAAATATCCATTCATGATGTTCGGTCTGCCAGCAGCCTGTCTTGCGATGTACCACACGGTCGCAAAGGATCGTCGTAAAGCCGTCGAAGGTCTCTATTTCTCAGCTGCGTTGACTTCTTTCCTGACTGGGATCACGGAGCCAGTCGAGTTCTCCTTCGTATTCGTTGCACCACTTTTGTTTGCCGTTCACGCTGTCTTTGCAGGTCTTTCATTCATGATCATGGATTTACTGAACGTCAAGATCGGGATGACGTTCTCCGGTGGATTGATTGACTACACGTTGTTTGGGATTCTACCGAACCGAACCTCGTGGTGGCTCGTCATTCCAGTCGGTCTTGTCTTCGCCGTCATCTACTACTTCGGATTCCGCTTCGTCATCACGAAGTTTGATCTGAAGATTCCAGGACGCGAAGCGATTAAAGAGGGTGCCGCTACCTCAACGGCACAAGCAGGCGATCTACCGTATGAAATTCTACAAGCATTCGGTGGTCCATCAAACATTAAACACTTAGATGCTTGTATCACGCGTCTGCGGATTACGGTCAATGATAAATCAGGCGTCAACAAGGATCGCTTGAAAGAACTAGGTGCTGCTGGTGTTCTTGAAGTCGGAGATAACGTCCAAGCAATCTTTGGACCGAAATCCGATGGGATCAAGTCAGAAATGGCAGATATCATGAAAGATCCAAATTATAAACCGAAAGAGACACCAGAAGCAGATCCAATTCCACAAGTACCAACGGGAGACGAAGCACGGACTTCTGGAACTACAGCAGATGCCGGTCCACTCGCTGGAGATCGTGGTGGGGCTTACGTGCCTGAAGATGGATATGTCGCACCGCTGAGCGGTATCATTCGTTCTCTCGATGATGTGCCGGACCAAGTCTTCTCCGGTCGCATGATGGGTGACGGATATGCGATCGAGCCAACGGAAGGATATGTCGTCTCTCCAGTCTCTGGTGAGATTACGACGTTCTTCCCGACGAAACACGCGATCGGTATTCTTGCGGATAATGGAGATGAAATCTTGATTCACATCGGTATTGATACGGTATCACTCGAAGGAAAAGGATTCGAGGCGTTGGCGAAAGCCGGCGATCGTGTCGAACCGGGGACACCACTCCTCAATGTCGATCTTGAACAAGTACGACCGCTCGTACCATCATTACTGACACCAATCATCGTCACGAACAGCGGCGATCGAAAAGTCGACGTTGATGTCGGACGGACGGTCGAAGCCGGAGAAGCGATTTCGTATCGTGTAGAGTAAAGAAGAAAAGCGATGGATCGCCCTGAGCGATCCGTCTTTTTTGTGTGAAACGATCGTAGAGCACATTTTATAATGAGATTTTGCACATATGATGATACAATGAGTTAGCTATTATAAGAGTTAGCTAATTTTTTGAGAAATGAGGTGCGTCGATGTCTTCGACTACAACAAAAACGAATACGACACCTGTCGTCATCGGATTATTAATTGGGATTTTAGTCGCAGCAATGGATAACACAATCGTTGCGACGGCAATGCCGACGATCGTCAGTGAACTGAACGGGTTTGATCAGTATGCATGGGTCACGTCGGCTTACATGATCGCAACCGTTGCTGGGATGCCGATCTTCGGTAAACTGAGTGACATGTACGGAAGAAAACGCTTCTTCCTCTTTGGGATGCTCCTCTTTATGTTAGGGAGTATCTTGTGTGGAATGGCAGACTCGATCATTGAATTGTCTGCCTATCGTGCCTTACAAGGGCTTGGTGGTGGGGCGTTGATGCCGATTGCCTTTACGATCATCTTCGATATCTTCCCACCGGAAAAACGAGGGAAAGTCAGTGGATTGTTCGGTGCGGTCTTCGGGATTTCAAGCATCTTCGGACCGTTGCTTGGTGCTGTATTGACGGATTCCCTTGACTGGCGCTGGGTGTTCTACATTAATATTCCACTTGGTTTGATTGCCCTTGGTCTCGTGACGGTCTTCTATCAGGAATCACCGGTGCACCGGACACAGAAAATCGACTACGTCGGTGCCTTTACGCTTGTCGCCGGATTGGTATTATTCTTACTCGCGCTCGAAATGGGTGGCAAAGAGTATGCATGGTCTTCGCCACAAATTCTTGGTCTGTTCGGAACAGCACTCGTCGCGTTCGTTGCTTTTGCGTTTGCAGAACGTCGTGCTGCAGATCCTGTCATTACGTTCAGTCTATTCCGCCGTCGCTTATTTGCGGCAACACAAGGCGTGGCCTTCTTTTATGGATTCGTCTTCATCTCCGCGAGTGTGTTCATTCCAATCTTCGTGCAAGGTGTCTTTGGTGGCAGTGCGACGAATTCTGGTCTAATCCTGATGCCGATGTTGATTGCCTCAGTCATTTCGGCGCAGCTCGGTGGACAGTTGCCGAATAAGTTTGGTTTCCGGAACATCATGATCGTCTCAGCGGTCTTCTTCCTACTCGGTGTCTATCTCCTTAGTACGATGACGCTTGAGACATCGCGGACAGCGGTAACGATCTATATGATCATTCTTGGCTTTGGTGTTGGATTCAGTTTCTCTCTATTGAATCTAGCGAGTATCAATGGGATTGAGATGCAACGTCGGGGCGCAGCGACCTCGATGGGCTCGACATTCCGTACAATCGGGATGACGCTTGGTGTCACAGTCCTCGGAATCATCCAATCGCGGACGTTCGCGTCGGCTGTAGCGGATCGGTTGCCGCAAGGTGGAGCGCCGTCCGGTGGACAGTTCCCAACAGCTGATGCGTTTGCGAAGATGCCACCAGAAGTCGCAACAGCGATCAAGACGTCGCTTGCAGAATCGATTTCAACCGTCTATTTCTGGGCGTTGATTCCAGCAGTACTCGGTGTCATCTTTATCTTCTTAATGGGGAACGAGCGTCCGATTTTATCGGAACAAGCTACTCCAGAAAAGAAGAAACAAGCGCAATAACCACCGTTTTAACAACGTCTTCTTTCTTATTAGAAAGGGGCGTTGTTTTTTTGTTGAATTAGACAAAAAAAGACGAACCTGGATTTCTCCAGATTCGTCTGACAGAACTTATTTTTTGATGTCGAATGTCGTGCTGAGGAAGTCAACGACTTCTTCTGCCGTATCCATATCGAGCACTTGTTCAACGATTGCTTCACATTCCGACTTGTTGAGGCGTGTCATCAAGCTACGTGCGCGAAGGACAGATGATGCTGACATCGAGAACTCATCAAGACCAAGACCAAGAAGGATTGGAAGAGCCAATTCTTCTCCTGCCATCTCACCACACATGCCGACCCATTTGCCTGCTTTGTGTGCTTCAGTGATGACGTTGTTCAAGAGGTTCAAGATCGCTGGGTTGAACGGTTGGTACAGGTATGATACTTTTTCGTTCATCCGGTCTGCTGCCATCGTGTATTGAATCAAATCGTTCGTTCCGACAGAGAAGAAATCGACTTCTTTTGCGAACTGACGAGCCATGACCGCTGTTGCTGGAATCTCGACCATCATACCGACTTCGATGTCTTCTGATACCGTGACACCTTCAGCTTGAAGGTTTGCTTTCTCTTCAAGGAGAAGTGCTTTTGCAGCACGGAACTCTTCGATCGTTGCGATCATCGGGAACATGACAGCGAGTTTACCGTATGCGCTCGCACGAAGAAGTGCGCGTAATTGTGTACGGAACAAGTCTGTTTGGTCAAGGCAGAGACGGATCGCACGGTAACCGAGGAACGGGTTCATCTCGTGTGGGAGATCAAGGTACGACAATTCTTTATCGCCACCGATATCGAGTGTCCGGATAACGACTTTTTTATCGCCCATTGATTCGAGAACTGTTTTGTAAGCTGTGAACTGCTCGTCTTCCGTTGGGAATGTCTCTGCATCCATGTAGAGGAATTCCGTACGGTAGAGACCGACTGCTTCTGCACCGTTCTCAAGAACGCCTTTTACATCGTTTGGTGTACCGATGTTTGCAGCGAGCTCGACGTGATGACCGTCAGCCGTCATTGTTTTTTCGTTCTTGAGTTTTTTCCACTCTTCTTTTTGTGCGATGTATGCTGCGCGTTTTGCTTCATACTCAGCCACTTGCTCTTCGCTTGGGTTGACGATGACGTCACCTTCTGCACCATCAAGGATGAGAAGATCGCCGTGTTTAACGTCCGTCAAGACGACTTTTGTTCCGACGACTGCTGGGATTTCGAGTGAACGTGACATGATGGCAGAGTGCGATGTCCGGCCACCAATGTTCGTTGCGAAACCTTTAGCATATTTACGGTTCAATTGAGCTGTATCCGAAGGAGTCAAGTCTTCCGCGATGATGATGACTTCTTCGTTGATTTGAGCTGGAGTGACGAACGTAATACCGAGAAGGTGAGCCATCGTCCGTTTCGTGACGTCACGAACGTCTGCTGCACGTTCGCGCATGTATTCGTTATCCATCGATTCGAAAATCATGACCATCATGTTTGCGACTTCATCGAGTGCTTTTGCAGCATTTGCTTGCTCGTCCTCGATTTTTGCGTTCACCTGACTGACGATTTCCGGATCTTCTAAGATGAGAAGGTGAGCCGAGAAGATCTCCGCTTTATCTGGACCTAATTCTTGTAAGGTATTTTCACGAATGACTTCGAGTTCTGTCTTCGATTTTGCGATCGCTGCTTGGAAACGTTCTTTTTCCGCAGCTGCATCCTCGATTTTGTGCGATGGAATCTCAAAGACCGGTGTTTCCATCACGAATGCTTTTGCAATCGCGATCCCTGCAGAAGCGCCAATTCCCTTGATATGTTGTGCCATGTGCATTACCCTCTTTTCAGTAAGTTTTTTTAACGCGACGACTTCGTTTCTTAGCTATCTATAGATACCCATAAACGCCTCTCTCTTAACGAGCCTTCTGCGCACTCTCCCTTGAATGAAAACGTAGACATTTCCCGGAACAGCAAACGCATCGTTTCTTGAAGTGTCTCAACATTTCACCTGTATAATCCTATCATATTGTGAAACGGGCAACAATTGTTTGAAACCAAGCATTTCGACAAATTGTCGAACAGAAGTAGTGAAAGCGTTTGCGGTAAGTCGAGAGGCTATCAGTTGGAAAATGACTGAAAACACTTCATACTAATAGATACTAGTCAAAGGGGGAGTTTTATATGCAAACGAATCAATCCGTAGATGTACTTGTTGTCGGGATTTCTGGAAATCAACCGCTCGATGAACGGTTACAAGCACTGTATGGTGACAAACTAGAAGAGTGGGTTCGTCAAGGCGATATCTCAACGAAACGAGGAGAACTACGTCTATTGCCAACATTAGCGGGCGACGTCGCACGTGTACTGTTCGTTGGACTCGGAAAAGTTGATCAGCTCTCGCAAGACGATTTACGTCGCTTGCTCGGGAAAGCGGCACAACATGTCAAAGCACGTCGCTTAGAACATGTCACAGTTGACGCAACAACATTCCCAGGGCAACCAGTCGAGCTGATTGCCGAGACATTCACCCTCGCTACATATGAGGTCAAACATTATAAGACGTCGCCTTCGAAAGCATATACGTTACAACTGACGGTCTTACCTGTAGAGGAAGAAGCAGTACGCCGCGGAACGGTCTTAGCTGAAGCGACGAACTTAGCGCGTCGTCTCGTAACGATGCCAGGGAATCTTTTGACGGCGCCAGCGCTTGCGGACGAAGCACGTTTCATCGCCGAACGTCATGGACATGATCTCCGAATCATCGATAAGGAAGAGATGGAAGCACTCGGGATGGGCGCCTTGCTTGCCGTCAACCAAGGATCCGTCATTCCACCGAAATTGATCGTCCTTGAATATAAAGGATCAGCAGAAGCACCAATCGCGGTCGTCGGGAAGGGCGTCACGTTCGATACAGGTGGTTATTCCATCAAACCGAAAGACGGGATCGTCGGAATGAAAGGCGATATGGGGGGCGCAGCAGCCGTTCTTGGACTGTTCGAAGCACTCGGTCAACTGAAGCCAGATGTTCACGTCATCGGTGTCATTCCAGCAACCGACAACATGATTTCCGGGGATGCCTTCAAGCCGGATGACGTCATCACGTCGATGGCAGGAAAAACGATTGAAGTCCTGAACACGGATGCGGAAGGACGGCTTGTCCTTGCTGACGCAGTCACGTACGTCAAAGAATATCAACCTAAAGCGATCATCGATCTCGCAACGTTGACAGGTGGTGTCCTTGTCGCGCTTGGAACAGAAATCACAGGTGCGTTGACAAACGATGCGTCACTTTACGAACGCTTTGAACAGGTGACGAAAGAGACGAATGAGATGGTCTGGCAAATGCCGTATGTCGATGCCTTCATCAAACAAGTCCGCCGTTCGGACGTTGCAGACTTGAACAACTCACCGGGACGCATGGGACACATGATCTTCGGTGGTGCGTTCGTCGGCGAATTCGTTGGTGACACACCTTGGCTACACCTCGATATCGCGGGAACATCGGAACAGAATCAAGCGTCTGAGATTGGTCCAAAAGGAGCAACGGGCGTCATGGTCCGTAGTCTGTACCGGTTCGTCGAGCAAGAAAAATGAGACGTTGGAATCTACTCGGCGTCTTGTTGACGATTCTTGCCGTCGTCTGGTATATGGATGCGCGCGACCGTCTATCGCTCGGTCTCGCGACGTTCATCGGTATCTTCACCGTCTTATCACTACTGCGTTCTTTCCGGGAGAAGACGAATGCACGTCATCGGGATTGATGCGGCAAAGGCGGGGTGGGTCGTCGTTATGTACGAAAATGGTCGTTATACGGGATTCGTCGAACCGACGCTTACTCAGATTCCGCTAGCTGACCGGATCTGGATCGATATGCCGATCGGCTTGATGGAAGGACGACGGGAAACGGATCAACTGTTGCGACAGGAATTACGCCCTGGGCGAACGAGCAGTGTCTTCAATGCCCCGTTTCTCAGTGCACTGACAGCTTCTAGCTATATGGAAGCAAACGATTTAGCGAAACAACATGCGGGGATCGGACTTTCAAAACAAGCGTGGTATCTATTACCGAAAATCAGAGAAGTTCGCAGTGTATATCGAACGGAGATGATTGAAGCCCATCCGGAAGTCTGTTTCGCGCGACTCGCCGGTCATCCGGCACGCTTTTCAAAGAAAACGATCGAAGGCATTGCGGAACGGATTGAATTGCTAGAGCGTTTTGATTGTCCACCGTTATGGGAACAGCGTCAGTCGCATGTTGCGGTCGATGATTGGCTCGACGCTTGTCTGCTTGCGACGGGCGCCCGTTTTCCGTGTGATTATTTGCCGGCGAGTCGACCGGTGGAACCGGAAGGATATCCGTTATATGCAGCTGTACCAAAAAAATCACCCTCACCGAAATGGTGTGGGTGATCCTTTGACGAAGTCCCAAATATAATGAAAAATCTGGGCGTTGTAGAGTGCTTTTAAGATGACAGCGATCAATGGTCCGAGAATCAGTCCGAAGACACCAAAGAATTTGATCCCGACGAACAGCGCGATCAACGCCGTGATGGGTTGAATCCCGATATTATCGCCGACGATTTTCGGTTCCATGATGTTACGCTGCAGAATGACGAGAGCGTATAGAATCCCGAGTCCAATCGCAAGTGTTGTATCGCCCGTGATGATCGAATAGGCAATCCAAGGCAGGAAGACGGAACCGGTGCCAAGATACGGCAAGATATCAAAAAAGGCAGCGATAAAAGCAACTGCGAACGGATGCTCGACACCAATGATGAACAAACCAATCAAAACGATGAAGAACGTGATCGTAATCAACGTGAGCTGCGCTTTGAGATAGCCGAATAAGGCAGATCGCAAGCTCAGGAAGACCGACTCGAAACGAGCGAACCAAGGAAGCATCTCATAACGTTTCAATCGCATCTCGTACTGGTGCCAATCTTTTGCGATGAAAAACCAAGCAAGTAAGACAATGACGAAAATCAATGCAATCGATGGCAATGTCGCAAGGACCGTCTGTAGCATCATTGCGATACTTTTTGATCCTTCGCCAATCGCACTCGCAAGTGAACTACCTAGAGATTGAATACTGTTTTGAACCGTATTTTGTTGCGATGGCTCCAGTGAGCGTAAGGCTTCGGAAGCATCGTTCCAGATGGGTGCCAGTTTTTCATTGTACAGCTTTTGAAAATACAGGCTCAACTCTTGGATTTGCGCCGGTAATTGGTTGGCGACAAATACAAGACCGCGAATCAACTGCATGATGATCAAGGCGAGCGAACCAACTAATAAGCCACTGATCAAAATGATGGACAACAACGCACCCCATCCACGAGTGATCCGTAACCGCTTTTGGAAGAAATCGACGAGCGGTCGGCTCAAAAGGGCAAGCAGAAACGCAAAGACAAACGGATACAAAATGGACGAGAGGCGGATGAGTAACCATCCACCAACTAAGAAGGCGAAGATCACCGTCAGGAACCGGGCCATTTGCCAAAGACGTTCAGTCGACACAAGCAACACCTCTTACTGGATTATGTAGAATTAATTGATATCATCATATCATGTTTAGATAGGTTACGAGTCATTCAAAAGGAGGAGATCTCGATGCGTAAAAGAGAAATTGGACTAATTGCTGCGTTGATTGCTGCGACATCTGTCGGAATCCGGGAATGGAAGAAAAATCAGGCATTTACGCAACACGTTAAACAGGAGACAGAAATGCACGTACGCCAAGCAATCGTGGAGGGTCAGACAGATGGAACAGATGAAGACACTGCAACAAAAGGTTGATGCGACGATTCGCTCACTCGGTGGTTATTTTCGACCGCTATCTGGTCTCGCGCGCCTGACGGAAGAAGTCGGTGAAGTCGGAGAAGCACTGGAACAAAATGATTTAGAAGCCCTTCGTTTTGAACTTGTCGACGTCTTGATGATCTCGACCTGTCTTGCGAACCAATACGTGACGGATCTTGCAGCACAGCATGAGACGCTCGGTACAGTAAATGATGATCAGGACGGTTCGTTTTATCGACTCGTGCATGAGGCCGGACAAATCGCACGTGTCATGAACGGTTATGAAGGGGACAAACCACCGAAAGCGAAAGATATGATTGTTCCGATTGGTCATTCCTTAGCACGTCTGCAACGCGAACTGTTTCGGTTAGCACGACCACTTCAACTTGATTTACTGACAGAAATCGACCGGACGAATGAAAAGAATCTGAAGCGGGATAAAACACGCTTCGCGTTGACGCGTGATCCCATCACGGAAGAGACGGTTGATCATTTCCGAAGTGCGACAGGAAGCGAGGCACGCCTCTGGGGAGCCCCTGTGTACAAGGAGAACCAAACGATAGAGGATAACATGGAAGCGGCATTGCCGTCACTCCGGCGTTTCCTCCGATGTGCGTCGATTGAGGGAATCGAAGCATTCGTCTTCGAAGCACCGATGGAACGCTCGCGTAGTTTGGTTGAAGTGAAAGAACTAGCGGACGAAATGGGACGCTTGATCAAAGAGCGGACACCGCTTGACTTCAAGGATTCACCGTATCGCTTAGAAGTCTTTGCGCCACAACTCGGTCCGATCTCGCCGTATCACGCAGAAGACGATCATCGGATGTTCCTTGTTCTCTATATCGATTAAATAAATAAGGGACTGACTCAAAAAAGAATGACACGTCTTTTCACGCCCTTTCCTCAGGCGAGACACAAGCCAGTTTTCCTGCTTCATTCAAGCAGGAAAGCGGGTCTTGATTGTCTCTGACAGCGCAAATGCGCTTTTTCCTGTAGGAGTGGCGTGTGACGGGTTATTCTTTTTGTTACGAGATAAGGGTGGCAGATTATCATTCTGCCACCCTTATCTTGTGGAGATTGACTTTTGAGTCAACCTTTTATTTTTAATGTGAACGAGATGATGCTGCCTCATCTTGAGTCTGCCATTTTTTCATGAAGCGCTGAATGCGAGCGATCGCTTCTTGGAGTTGTTCAATCGAACTTGCATAACTTGCCCGGACATAACCTTCACCGCTTGCTCCGAAGACAGATCCTGGAACGACGGCGACGCGCTCAGCGAGTAACAATTGCTCGGCGAACTGCTCGCTCGTTAGTCCGGTATGACCGATGTACGGAAAGGCATAGAAGGCGCCACCTGGTAAGTGTGTTGGGAGACCCGCATCGTTTAACGCCTTAACGAAGTAGTTCCGGCGTTGACGATAACTCGTCACCATGTCAGGGACCGTTTTATGACGAGAACGCAGTGCTTCAATGCCCGCGAATTGAACGAGTGTCGGGGCACACATCATCCCGTATTGATGGACCTTCAGCATCGATTGTGTGATTGCAGGTGGCGCACAAGTGAAACCGAGCCGCCATCCTGTCATCGCGAAGGCTTTCGAGAAACCGTTGATGATGATCGTCCGCTCTCGCATACCGGGAAGGGTCGCGAAGCAGATCGCTTCCGTTTCGTAGGACAGTTCCGCATAGATTTCGTCACTGATGACATATAGATCATGCTTTTGGACGAGTAACGCTAGGTCCGCTAATTGATCGCGCGACATCGTCGAGCCTGTCGGATTCGATGGGAAACAGAAAATAATCGCTTTCGTCTTATCTGTCAGCAATTGTTCGATCGTTTCCGGTTGAATCGCAAAACCGTCTTCTGCATGACACGCAGCGGCGACAGGAATGCCACCAGCGAGTTCAATCAAAGGGGCATACGAGACGAATGCCGGTTCGACGACGATGACTTCATCACCGGGATTGATCAAACTACGAAACGCAAGGTCGAGTCCTTCTGAGGCTCCAGTCGTGACGATGATCTCCTCCGTCGTCGAATAGGAGATGGCGAATTTTTCTTGCATGTAAAGCGCGATTTCCTGACGTAACTCTAGTAAACCGGCGTTGGCACTATACGCTGTATAGCCTTGCTCGAGTGCTGCGAAGCTCGCTTCGCGAACATTCCATGGCGTGACGAAATCAGGTTCGCCGACACCAAGGGAGATGACGTCTTCCATCGATCCTGCTAAATCAAAGAAACGACGGATGCCGGATGGGGCTAACTGTTCGACACGTTCAGATAGAGACTTCATGGAGACACCTTCAATCGTTTGTCGTCATCATCCTGACTGAAGAGAACACCATCGTGCTTGTAGGTCTTCAAGCGGAAATGGGTCGTCGTCGAGATGACGGAGTCGAGCGTCGATAATTTTTCCGAGACGAATTGAGAGACTTCTTGTAGCGATTTGCCATCAAGTACGACTTGTAAGTCATATGCGCCCGACATCAGATAAAGGGATGTCACTTCCGGGAAACGATGGATGCGCTCCGCTACCTCGTCAAAACCGCGTCCGCGTTTTGGTGTGACTTTGACATCGATGAAAGCTGTCACGCCATGATGGGCATGAATCTTTTGCCAGTCGATGACAGCGGTGTAACCGAGTAGGACACCGTCGCGTTTGAATGTCTCGATGGAAGCTGCTACTTCTGACGCTTCCCAGTCGAGCATTTGCGCAAGCAAGTCCACGTCCATCGGACCATTTTGTGTTAATAATGCTAATAATTCGAGTTGTTTTTCGGTGTACATGGGATCACTCACTTTCTGTCAATTGACCATTAAAGGTACGGCGGGTCTGGCGCAATCGTGCGCGTCGCTCAGCCTGGACGATATGGAAGTTCTTCATTTCATTTGTCGGAAGTTGGTGTTTTTCAACGAGGCGTTCAAAAAAGACGCGTCGCGCTGCATCCTGACGCGCGGATTCATGATTACCCGACGGATTGAAAGCATATAAGACGGTCGCGCGCGCCGGATGCAGTATTAAATGATCCTTGCCGACGCGTAAGATCCAATCCCAGTCCCAGTAGTTGAAGACGTCCTCATCAAATGGACCGAGTTGATCGTGGAGCGATTTACGGTAGAGTGACCCGGACGGAATATACGTCGAGTCTTCTCGAATCGTCTCCGGATCGTACGGATACGCGAATGGCTCAGAATCGATTGCAATCCGGTGATCCTCTTCCCAACGGTACGTAAAGAGTTCCGCATCCGTATAGGTGAGGTCGGCACCAGCTTCGAGATCGCCGACCGCTTCTTCGAGGTGACTCGGTAATAAGAGGTCGTCATCGTCATGAAGTAAGATATACCGACCGGAAGCGAGCGTGACACCATGATTTCGAGCACGAACATGGTGGTTTTCAGGTAACTCGACATAGGTCAGTAGAAGACGGTCCTGATACGCAGTCGTCACTGCTGAGACATCGTCTCCATTATTGTTTAAGACGATGACTTCGAAGTCTTGATAGTGTTGACGCGTCAACGCTTCTAGCGCTTCTGCTAATTCACGAGGACGATTGTACGTCGGAATGATGATGGATACGGTTGGCATCAGTGATCGCTCCTTGAACAAAGACACCTGTCCAGGAACAGGTGTCTTCTTGTTTTTTACATGTTTGCTTCAATGCGTGGTAGCAGTTCGTTCCATTCTGCTTCTGGTTCTTTCGTAACCGTCACGAAGTCGCCGTAAGCGAACAGATTGTCGATGCCATCGAGGGCGATCAATGATGCGAGCAACGCATCTTCAGGTGTATCTTCTTTTTTGACACTCGTACTTTTAGCACCGAAGCGCTGTTCTTCGAGCGTGATTTTGACGGAATTCGGATTTGGTGTGTAATCGACTTGCATGAGGTAAGCTCCTTTCAACGTACATACGTATATGCCGTCTTTTCGTGATAGATGGATGGAATCCTTCTTCCTGATAGACGGAAGATCGATACGTTCAGTATATCAGAAAATTCGAAGAGAATATTTTTCTTCTAGTAGGAGAAATGGACCATCTTTATTTTAACGGTTCACTTGACCTTATAATGCATTTTACTCGCTATCTCAATATATCTCAAAAGGCGTCATGATGCCTTTTTTAAATTGTTTGACCTGAATTTCAAAGCAAGGGGTTATTTTTTTGAATTTCAGTGATAACCTATATCTTGTACATTAACAGGTTTAAAAACGGCTAAAACGTCTATATATAGAGTGATACTTGTAGAGTTCTTTCTATATGTAGGACGTCTTTTTTTAGTTTAGCGTATTTCATTGTGTAATGCGAACCTGTTTAACGATAGAGAATGGGAGTGGTTCATAGTGGCATCTCCACTGAATACAGCACGCATCTTTAAGGGTGCAATGACAATAGAAGACGTATATGTCGTGATTCGACAGGCGACGGAAACGTATCCGGAACTTGATATCGACCGCTATACTGAACGTGCCATCCGAGCGCTTGAAGGAAAATCCCTACAAGCCGATCAAGTCTATGAACTGTTAACGATGCACGCACTCGATATGTTAAAGGCAGAAGAGCCGAACTGGACATTCGTAGCGACAGCGACTTACTTAAATCGGTTATACCTTGAAGCAGGTGAAAATCGCGGATATGCAGCAGAAGAACGGTATGGTTCGCTGTATACGCTGATTGAAAAACTGACAGAAATCGGCATCTTCACGAAACATTTACTAGATGCGTATTCGAAAGAAGACATCAACGAACTGTCGGCAACGATCGATCCATCCCGCGATCACTTGTTCACATACATTGGTCTTCGAACACTGGCAGACCGGTACCTCGCACGTGATCACGTCAAAAACTTGTACGAGCTACCACAAGAACGATTCATGGTCATCGCGATGACACTGATGCAGAACGAACCGAAAGAACGTCGTTTAGAACTCGTCAAAGAGTCTTACTGGGCATTGTCGAATCTCTACATGACAGTTGCGACTCCGACGCTTTCGAACGCTGGTAAGTCTTACGGTCAACTTTCTTCATGTTTCATCGATACAGTCGATGATTCGCTACGTGGCATCTACGACTCGAACACGGACGTGGCGACACTCTCTAAAGGTGGCGGCGGAATCGGCGTCTACATGGGTAAGATTCGCTCACGCGGATCAGACATCAAAGGCTTCAAAGGCGTCTCAAGTGGTGTCATCCCGTGGATGAAACAATTGAACAACACGGCAGTCAGCGTCGACCAGCTCGGTATGCGCCAAGGATCGATCGCAGTGTATCTCGACATCTGGCATAAAGATATCCTCGAATTCCTGGACGCGAAGCTCAACAACGGGGATGAGCGACTTCGGACACATGACTTGTTCACAGGCGTCAACTTACCGGACCGTTTCATGCGCGCCGTCGAAGCACGAGAAGACTGGCATTTATTTGACCCACACGAAATTCGGACAGTCATGGGCTTTAGCCTCGAGGATTACTTCGATGAGACGGAACAAGGTGGCAGCTTCACGGAACGATACGAAGCATGTGTCAACGAACCACGCCTTAGCAAAAAAACAGTTCCGGCAATTGATCTCGTCAAACGCTACATGCGTTCGCAACTTGAGACAGGGACGCCATACATGTTCTTCCGTGACGCCGTTAACCGTGCGAATCCGAATAAACATGCAGGCATGATCTACTCGTCAAACCTGTGCTCAGAAATCATGCAGAACATGAGTCCGACGACCGTGACGGAAGAATACACGGAAGACGGTAAGATCATCGTCACGAAGACACCAGGGGACTTCGTCGTCTGTAACTTGTCATCGATCGCACTTGCACGTGCAGTTCGTTCTGATGTCCTCGAGCGATTGATTCCGATTCAAATGCGGATGCTTGATAACGTCATCGACTTGAATACGATCGATGTCCCGCAAGCACAATTGACGAATCAAAAATACCGTGCCGTTGGTCTTGGAACGTTCGGTTGGCACCATCTACTCGCACTCGAAGGCATCCGTTGGGAATCGGTCGAAGCGGTACAATACGCAGACCGTCTCTACGAGAAGATCGCTTATTTGACGATCGATGCGTCGATGCAACTTGCGAAAGAGAAGGGCGCGTACCGTCTCTTCGAAGGTTCGGAATGGCAAACAGGAGAGTACATCAAACGTCGCCACTACAAAACGACGGATGAACTCGATTGGGATCGTCTCCAAGCCG
The DNA here is from genome assembly GCF_057772545.1 of Exiguobacterium sp. E17S. Classification (NCBI taxonomy): domain Bacteria; kingdom Bacillati; phylum Bacillota; class Bacilli; order Caryophanales; genus Exiguobacterium; species Exiguobacterium sp. E17S. The sequence continues at coordinate 1,402,529 of NZ_JBYLRU010000001.1, read as the reverse complement.
ACATCACGGCGTACGGAATGCGTAACGCATACTTGATGGCAGTCGCACCGAACTCATCGACGGCGATCATTGCGGGTAGTACGGCATCGATTGATCCAATCTACAAAAAAGTTTACTCGGAAGAGAAGAAAAACTATAAGATCCCAGTCACTGTTCCAGATTTGACACCGGAAACGAACTGGTTCTATAAATCAGCGTTTGAGATTGACCAGCTATGGAGCATTCGTCAAAATGCTTCGCGTCAGCGTCACATCGACCAAGCGATCAGTTTCAATCTGTACGTGAAAAATAACGTCAAGGCGAAAGAATTACTCGAGATGCACATGGAAGCATGGCAACTCGGGATGAAGACGATCTACTATACGCGTTCGACGACGGTTGAGATCGACGAATGTGAATCGTGTTCATCATAAGATAAGGAGGACGATATCATGAAGGCAGCAATCGTATATGCGTCATTGAGTGGAAACACGGAGGAGGTGGCAGAACTCGTCGCGAAGACGTGTTCTGAGATGGGAATCGAGCCGACGATGTTGTTTGCGGACGAAGTGACGACGTATCAGTTAATGCCTTATGATATCGTCTATTTTGGTTCGTATACGTGGGGAGATGGGCAACTACCCGACGATATGCGCGATTGTCTTAGAACTGTTCTGAAGGAGAGTTCGCATGCGATTCCGCAGGCAGCTGTTTTTGGAACAGGAGACAAGATGTTCGTCAAATATTGTCGCGCCGTGGATGAGATGGCGTATCATCTCTCGAAATTCGGGGTACCGCTTGCTGGAGAACTGTTGAAAATCGAACAGTCACCACGCAATCGCCCACATCTCGTCAAGGAATGGACGAAACGGACCATTCTTCAATTACAGCAAGAAGGAGTCGAAGCACATGGAACAGCTACAAAAAATCAAACTGCTTGATGCACGTCATCCGAATCGCGCGACAGCGATCATCGGTGGCGAAACGAGTGCCATCGTCAACTGGAACGACATTGCGTATCCACAGTTTTATTCGATTTACAAACAACTGTTATCGAACTTCTGGATCCCAGATGAGATCTCGATGTCGAAGGACATGCAACAGTGGAATCAATTAAGCGAACGGGAACAGGATGCATTTAAACGAATCATCGGACTACTCTCGATCCTTGACTCGGTTCAGACACGTTATATCTTGGAATCGGCAATGTTTACGTCGGATTCGTCCGTTCATGCGATTCTCGCGATCATCGCGCAACAGGAAGTCGTGCATAATCAATCGTACAGCTACGTCTTATCCAGCTTAGTTCCATTGGCTGAACAAAACCGGATTTTTGATATTGCGAAAGACGATGACATGGTCATGAAGCGTAATGCATTCATTCTTGATTTATACGAAGATTTCCAAAATGACCGGACTCCAGAGAACTTCGCGAAATCGCTCGTTGCTTCGATCGTTCTTGAAGGAATCAACTTCTATTCAGGCTTTGCCTTCTTCTATAACTTAGCGCGTCACCAAAAGATGGTCGGAACATCGACGATGATCAGTTATATTCAACGTGATGAATTGCAACATTCGTACTTCATCAGCCAATTGTTACGTGCTGTCTTGTCGGAGCATCCGGAAATTGATGCCGATGGCTCATTCACACAATTCGTCTATGACACGTTCAAGCGTGCCGTTGATCTTGAAATCGAGTGGAGCGAATACGTCTTACGTGATCTAGACGGACTTGACGTCAGTGAAATGCGTGATTACGTTAAATATCTCGCGAACAAACGCCTTCGCGTCATCGGTTTGTCGGATCTCTATGAAGGGCACGACGAAGACGTCATGCCATGGATTCGTGCGTATTCAGATGATTCGATGAACGCGACGAAATCAGACTTCTTCGAACAAAAATCACGTTCGTATGCGAAAGTAACGGATGCGAATGGATTCGACGATCTGTAAGTAATCAATTGATGATTGCTTCTACTCTATATTTCCTTTACGCTAGGACAGGTGAGGTTCTGCTCGACTCCTGCGGAAAAACAAGTCATCATGACCATGGAAGATGCGACGCATCTGAAGCGGCATGAGGGCTTGTCCGCGGAAAGCGAGCAGACCGAGACTGTCCGTTTTTTTGATAGTCTTATCTGTTTTTCGTCTTTCTCGTTTCAAGCATTACTTTTCTTTGTCACTTAGGTCAATTGAGCAAAAGAACAAAAAAAAGGGCCGAACTCGGAAAGTTCGGCAGAATCAGGGGGAATACTTGAAGTCTTGCTATTAAAATGTTCCCTTGTGAAATAAAAAATAAACAAATTCCAAAAATATTTTTTACGATACAAGAAAAGTGTGTTATTATAAGTTGATGAATTTAGTTAGGGAGTGTATACATTATGGCAAACTTTGAAAAAGACCAAGTCGTTACTGGTAAAGTAACTGGTATTCAAAACTTCGGTGCTTTCGTAGCACTTGACGAGCAAACACAAGGTCTCGTCCACATCTCAGAAATCTCACACGATTACGTAAAAGACATCAACGATTACGTAAAAGTTGGCGATGAAGTAACTGTTAAAGTTCTCGACATCGACGAAGCTAACAAAAAAATGAAGCTTTCGATCAAAGCAACTCAGGAAGCTCCAAAACGTGAAGCACGCGCGAAAGGTCCACGCAAAAACGCTGGACGTCGCGATGCAGGTCCTGCTTTCAAACAAGAAGAAGCACCTGGATTCAACGTTCTTAAAGGTAAATTGGAAGAATGGATTGAAAAATCAAACTTCCAAAAATAAGCCACATGAGAGAATCGACATCGGTCGGTTCTCTTTTTTTATGCGATTTTTACATAGAATAAGCATTAAATTAGATGCGAAAGGGGAATGTGTGGATAATGTAAGGTGTTCATTACTTATTGAGGAGGCAACACAGATGGAAAACTTTGAATATCGCAATCCAACAAGACTTATTTTTGGTGACGGTCAAGTCAGCCAACTGAAACCACAACTCGAAGCACTCGGTGCAAAGAAAGTCATGCTCGTCTTCGGTGGCGGCAGTATTAAACGTAATGGCGTCTATGATGATGTCACACGTGAACTCAACGCGGCAGGAATCGAGTACGTCGAATGCGACGGTGTCGAACCGAACCCGCGTATCGAGACAGCAGAGCGCGGTATCAAAATCGCACGTGAAGCAGGCGTTGACGCATTGCTTGCACTCGGTGGCGGTTCTGTCATCGACTGCACGAAATTGATTGCTGCTGGTATTCCTTATGAAGGCGAAGCATGGGATCTCGTCATCGGCAAAGCAACACCAGAAACAGTCATCCCATTCGGAACAGTCTTGACGCTTGCAGCAACAGGTTCTGAGATGAACTCAGGATCCGTCATCACGAACTGGAAGACACAAGAGAAGTACGGTTGGGGTAGCCCGCTTACGTTCCCAACATTCTCAATCCTTGATCCGAAGTACACGGTCAGTGTGCCAAAAGATCAAACAATCTACGGTATCGTCGATATGATGAGCCACTGCCTCGAGCAATACTTCCACCCTGCGCATGCACCGGTCCAAGAACGGATGACAGAAGGTGTCATGAAAGCAGTCGTCGAAGCAGCACCAAAACTCGTCAACGATCTCGAGAACGTTGAACTTCGTGGCACGATTCTCTTCGCTGGTACGATGGCACTCAACGGTGTCCTTCAAATGGGCGCACGCGGCGACTGGGCATCACACAACATCGAGCATGCTGTCTCAGCTGTTCACGATATCCCGCACGCAGGTGGACTCGCGATCCTCTTCCCGAACTGGATGCGCCACGTACTCGACGAATCAAACGCACATCGTTTCGTCACACTCGGTGAGAACGTCTTTAACGTCGATACGGAAGGTAAATCAGAGATGGAAGCAGCACATGCGACAATCGACGCAATCAGTGCTTTCTGGACATCACTCGGTGCACCGAATCGTCTTGCTGATTACGACATCAAAGAAGATACAGTTGACGCAATCGTCAAGTCAGCAATGACACGCGGCGACTTCGGAAACTTCAAATCACTTGGAAACGAAGACGTTCGTCAAATCGTGACAGCTGCCCTATAACAATCTGTAACATTTGCTACTCATTTCACAAAAGACTTGAACGACCTTCCTTCTTGCGTTTTAATGAAAAGGAAGGTCGCATTTCGTTGCGAATGAATAAGGAGGACGATGGCATGTCAACAGTACGTTTTGATTATTCGAAAGCCCTACAATTCGTAGGTCAACATGAAGTAGATCATATGGCGGAAACGGTAAAGACGCTTCACCATGCGATTCATGCAGGAACAGGCGCAGGAAGTGATTTCTTAGGATGGGTGGATCTTCCGACGAACTACGATCAAGCGGAGTTTGCACGTATTCAAGCGTCTGCAGAAAAAATCAAGTCGGATTCTGATGTGTTGTTAGTCGTCGGAATCGGCGGTTCATATCTCGGAGCGCGTGCTGCGATCGAGATGCTCGGACACTCATTCCATAACTTGTTATCAAAAGAAGAGCGCAAAGCACCACAAATCATCTATGCAGGACATAATATCTCATCGACGTATCTGCACGATTTATTCGAAGTCCTCGAAGGAAAAGATGTATCGGTCAACATCATCTCGAAATCGGGTACGACGACAGAACCAGCAATTTCGTTCCGTCTCTTGAAATCGTTCATGGAAGAGAAATACGGTAAAGCAGAAGCAAAACACCGGATTTATGCAACGACGGATAAAGCGCGTGGTGCATTAAAAACACTCGCAGACTCTGAAGGATATGAAACATTCGTCATTCCGGACGATGTCGGCGGTCGTTTCTCTGTGTTGACACCGGTTGGTCTATTACCAATCGCAGCAGCTGGTATTTCAATTGAAGAGTTGATGCAAGGTGCCCGTGATGCGCAAGAGCGCTATGCGAGCGAAAACCTAGCTGACAACGAAGCGTATCAATACGCGGTCGTACGAAATGCGCTCTATGCGAAAGGGAAGACGATCGAGCTTCTCGTCAACTACGAACCAGCACTTCATTATGTATCGGAGTGGTGGAAACAATTATACGGCGAGTCAGAAGGAAAAGACTTCAAAGGAATCTTCCCAGCAGCAGTCGACTTCTCGACGGATCTTCACTCGATGGGACAATACGTCCAAGAAGGTCGTCGTGACTTGTTCGAGACAGTCATCAAAGTCGGTCAAGCACGTCATGCGTTGACGATCGAAGAAGATGCTCAGGATCTCGATGGATTGAACTTCCTTGCAGGGAAGTCGATTCAATTCGTCAACGATAAAGCAGCAGAAGGTACGTTGCTTGCGCACACGGACGGACAAGTACCGAACTTGACAGTCGAACTTCCAGAGATGACACCGTATCACCTCGGATTCCTGTTCTACTTCTTCGAAAAAGCTTGTGCGATGAGTGGTTACCTCCTCGGAGTAAACCCATTTGATCAGCCAGGCGTCGAAGCGTACAAGAAAAACATGTTCGCTCTTCTTGGGAAACCAGGATTCGAAGCAGAAAAAGCAGAACTCGAAGCACGTTTGAAGTAATATGAAACGACAGTCGATCGTTCCCTAGTGGAACATCGGCTGTTTTTTTGTCTTTAGCGGATGATAGTAGGCTATCATTTTCCAGATTTACAGGTAATCCTAGCGTTTTCACTTTTAGAATACCCGTGAAACAGGTAAAGTGAAGTTAGAAGAAGAAATGAGGTGCACGTACGTGATTACATTCTTGGATTATTATCAAAATCAAGTGGAATTAAGTTTTGATGACCATCCGTTCTCGGATCGTCCCTTGCACGTGTGGGTCATTGCCGTGTACGAAGGAAAATGGTTGCTGACCCATCATAAGCAACGTGGTTATGAATTTCCTGGTGGAAAGGTTGAACCAGGGGAAACGGCGGAAGAAGCTGCACGTCGTGAAGTAATGGAAGAGACGGGTGGGGAAATCGATTCCCTCTCATATGTCGGGCAGTATCGGGTTGCCGGAAAAGGCGATACGATCATCAAAAACATCTACTTCGCGCAAATCGGATCATTGTCGTCTCATCTTGCCGTGGATGAAACAGATGGTGCTTTTCTATTCGAGGAACTCCCTGATCGTCTCGATACGAATCGACAATACAGCTTTATGATGAAGGACCGTGTCCTTCCGGAGACGCTCCGTGTACTTAGCGAACGCCGATTGGTTTGAACTTCCGCGGCAAGGTCCGTTTCGGACGTTTCGGATGTTTTATACCACGGCGGACGGAGAAAGGGTCGGTGCCTATATCGTACTCCCGCAAGTCGCGAACGGTCAGGGAATTCTCTACTTGCGTGGTGGAACGCGTTCGATCGGAATGGTCCGACCGACACGACTGCTCGCGTTCGCACAGGCAGGCTTTTTTGTCATGGCACCTTTCTATCGAGGGAATCTAGGCGGTACGGGAAAAGAAGACTTCGGTCATCACGATATCGAAGACGCCTGCAGTGCCTTTGACTGGTTGCAGCAACGTGTCTCGCATGTTCACGCATTTGGATTTTCACGTGGTGGACAGATGGCATTGCTCCTTGCGCATCACCGTCCAGTCGCCCGAACGGTGTCCTGGGCAGGGGTGACGGAGTTGACGTGGACGTATGAAGAGCAGAAGACGATGCAAAAGATGCTGCGGCGATACACGGGAGGTACACCAGACACGGTTCCTGATGAATACGCGGTTCGCTCGCCGCTCCATGTCGAACCTCAAGGTGAAGTATTATTGATTCACGGTGCATACGACGAGAACGTTCGTTTACGACACGCAACCGCTTATGCTGCACGTCATCCTGAGCAGACGACGCTTCAGACTTATGCCTATGCCCATCAATTTCCGATTCATGACAAGTTGCGTGTGACGCGGAATGTGTTGAATTGGTTTGAGACTGGTATCTATAATCGATGATTTAGCCGGTACGATGAATGTCGTATCGGTTTTTTTGTCATCTGAAGAATTGAACTTACATACATAATGGGAAAAAAAGAATATTGATTCGTTGTAAAAAACAATAAACTTCCTGAAAAATAAATTTTGATATAATTAGAACTATATGAGTAATGTAGAGGGGGATGGAGGACGATGGATATCTTACTTGCACGTCAACCCATCGTTGACCGAATCGGAGCAGTTGATGCATTTGAGTTGCTGTATCGTTCCGTCAAACAAATGAATGTATTCGACGGTGATCTAGCGACAATGGATGTATTAACGAATACACTCGTTCATATGGGTGTGGAGCATGTCGCTGAAGGTAAAAACCTTTTCGTCAACTTTACAGCGGATCTCTTGAAAAGTGATCTGATTCACTATTTAGATCCAAGTTTGTTCGTCATCGAAATTTTAGAAACAGTCGATATCGATACAGAGATGTTATCTGTATTGCACAGTTGGAAAGAAGCAGGTTTTACGCTAGCACTCGATGATTTTGAAACGGATTTACTTCGTCAACATGGAACAGAATTATTCGCGCTAATTGATTTAATTAAAATCGACATCGAGGCGATTTCCCCTCGCGAGCAAAGCGCAATCCTGCATATCGTCCGACGTAATTATCCCCATATTAAGATGCTTGCCGAACGAGTCGAGACACATGAGGATCACACACGTTGTCTTGAGATGGGATATGACTGGTTCCAAGGCTATTTTTACGCTAAGCCGATGTTGATGAAGGGAAAAGCTGTCCCTCCTCAATTGCCGGTATTGCTGAAGATGCTAAAATGGCTCGATACGGATGAAAAATACGATGAAGTCATTGATGAGATTGAAGCAAATCCGTATATCAGCATTCAAGTACTGCAACTGATTAATTCTCCAGGAATGGGATTACGAAATACAGTCAGCTCTGTTCGTCAAGCCATTTCACTACTTGGCTTCTCGCAACTCAAAAGCTGGATTTCGTTAATTGTCTTACGCGAGATGAAGCTTGCTAGTCCTTACGAATGGTCAAATGAGTTACTCCGGTCTTCCTTACATTGTGCAAAACTTTGCGAGTTGTTTGCGAAAGAGACGCGTACGTTAAAGCCGGAGAGTGCTTATATGATCGGTCTGTTATCACACATTGATGCGTTATTGTCTGTGGATATCGACGACATTATCGACCAACTGCCAATTGAAGATTCTCTAAAGGTCGTTCTACAAGGAAAAGATCATCCGTTTCGGGATTGTTTAGTGCTTGCAATCAGTGCAGATCGCGGTGATTTTGATCAGTTCGAACTACTCAGTCAACGTTTAGGTGTCTCGCTTACTCGTTCCTATGCGCTACTAGCAGAAAGTCAGGTGTGGCTCAAGCAAAAAGAAACACATATTCAAGAAAAAACGGATTCTGTTTTAGACTAAAAGTGAAGTGCATGTTTTTCTTGATCGAGAAAAACGTGCACTTCTTTTTTTGTTGATCATGAATTAATTTCTTAAGAGATTTACCGATTTTTAAACATAAAAAAAGAGCCCGAAGGCTCTTTTTTATAGGCGTGGACCAGCTGACTTGATCGCATCCGTCGCACTTTCGAAGCGAAGGAAATTGTGTTGGAATTTCTCAGCAAGTGACCGCGCTTGTGTGTCGTATTCGTCCGGATTCGACCAGACGCGTACCGGATTGAGTAACTCGCTTGGAACACCTGGAACTTCAAGTGGCATATGAAGTCCGAAAATCGGATGTTCTTCTGTTGGAATCGTTGCGAGTGTGCCGTTGACGGCAGCATTGACCATCGTCCGTGTATACGATAGCTTCATGCGACTACCTGTTCCGTAAGCACCACCTGTCCAGCCTGTGTTGACGAGATAAACAGTGACACCATGACGATCAATCAATTCGCCGAGCATCGTCGCATATTTTTCAGGCATCAGTGGAAGGAACGGTGAACCGAAGCATGTTGAGAATGTTGCTTCCGGTTCCGTGACACCGCGTTCTGTTCCGGCGAGTTTTGATGTATATCCTGATAGGAAGTGATACATCGCTTGTTCTTTCGTCAATTTACTGATCGGAGGCAAGACACCGTAAGCATCAGCCGTCAAGAAGACGATTGTCTTCGGGTGACCAGCACGTGACGGAACAGCGATATTATCGATTGCAGTGATCGGATAAGCAGCACGCGTATTTTCCGTCAACGATGTGTCATCGTAATCAGGATGACGGGCTTCGTCGAGCACGACGTTTTCAAGGACGGTTCCAAAACGGATCGCGTCAAAGATTTGCGGTTCTTTTTCACGCGATAAGTTAACGGTCTTTGCATAACATCCACCTTCGATGTTGAAGACACCGTCGTGCGACCAACCATGTTCGTCGTCCCCAATCAATTGACGGCTATCGTCTGCTGACAGGGTGGTCTTACCAGTACCGGATAGACCGAAGAACAAGGCGACGTCGCCTTCGTGTCCGACGTTTGCCGAGCAGTGCATCGAAAGGACATTTTCTTGTGGCAAGAGATAGTTCATGACGGAAAAGATGGATTTTTTGATTTCTCCCGCGTATTCCGTTCCACCGATCAAGACGATCCGGTGTTCGAACGACATCGCGATGAACGTCTCGGAGTTCGTTCCGTCAACGGCAGGATCTGCTTTGAAATGTGGCGCATAGACGACCGTGAACGGTTCGAAGGCAGCCACTTCAGGATACTCGCGTAAAAAAAGTTGTTTGGCAAACAGGTTATGCCAAGCGTATTGTGTGAGCACACGGACCGGAAGGGTGAAGTGCGTATCTGCTCCAGCAGCAGCTTCTGTGTAGTAGAGCTGATCGGCTTCGTTCATGTAACGAAGAACCTTTTGCAACAATTGTTCAAATTTGTCTCCATCCATTGGTTGGTTGACATGACCCCAATCAATGTGAGACTCGCAGGAAGAATCACGGACGATGAACTTATCTTTTGGTGAACGACCTGTAAATTTCCCCGTTTCTACAGATAATGCGCCGTTCTCAGCAAGGACACCTTCTTCGTTTCGAATCGCATGTTCGACAAGTTCAGCAACAGATAGTTGTTTGAACACATGCTCTTTCTTGAGTAGTTCTTCGATATTCAGGACCGTCATCGGCATCCTGACCCCACCTTTCCCCTACGTTGGTTTTGGCTCACTGAATTTAGTATGACACATTTATTATATATGACATACTAAAGAGAGAGCAATCATTTTCTGGTGCTGATTTCTATTTATCTGGAAACGCTTTCAGCATTAACAGTTTAACATCTCTTTCAAAAAGTTTCGACTAGAATTTGAAACCTTGCTTGACAGAGTAGGTACAACTTTATATCATGTAATTCGTAACGGATACTCTTATTCTGAGCAGGTGGAGGGAACAAGGCCCGAAGAAACCCGGCAACCGTCCTACATTAATTCACATATTAATGAGGGAAAAGGTGCTCTCCTGAAGCGAAGTAAACACTTCGAACGATAAGAGGGTAAAGGAAGAACGCACAACCTTTCCCTGACCATTTTTTGGACTTGGAAAGGTTTTTTTCATTTTACCGTCCCACTCAACTAGGGGAAATGAGTACACCGTCAAATTCTTTTTTGGGAGGGTCATACATGACAAACCTTAATCGCCGACTATTCACGTCGGAGTCAGTCACTGAAGGTCATCCAGATAAAATCTGTGACCAAATTTCGGATTCAATTCTTGATGCAATCCTCGCAGCGGATCCAAACGCACGTGTTGCGGCAGAAACTTCTGTCACAACAGGTCTTGTTCTCGTTGCAGGTGAGATCACGACATCAACTTACGTCGACATTCCAAAAGTCGTTCGTGAGACAATTCGTGAAATTGGCTACACACGCGCGAAATACGGTTTCGATGCAGACACGTGTGCTGTATTGACATCAATCGATGAGCAATCAGCAGACATCGCTCTTGGTGTCGACCAAGCGCTTGAAGCACGTGAAGGTAGCATGTCTGATGCAGAAATCGATGCTATCGGTGCAGGAGACCAAGGTCTCATGTTCGGTTACGCAACGAAAGAAACACCAGAACTCATGCCACTTCCAATCTCGCTTTCACACCGTCTCGCACGCCGTTTGGCAGAAGTGCGTAAAAACGGTCAACTCGACTACCTTCGTCCGGACGGAAAAACACAAGTCACGGTCGAATACAACGAGAACAACGAGCCGGTTCGTGTCGATACAATCGTCATCTCGACACAACACGCAGAAGAAGTCACGCTTGAGCAAATCCAAGCTGACTTGAAAGAACACGTCATCACACCGGTCATCCCGGCTGAATACATCGACGCAGCAACGAAATTCTTCATCAACCCAACTGGTCGTTTCGTCATCGGCGGACCACAAGGAGATGCTGGATTGACGGGTCGTAAGATCATCGTTGATACGTATGGTGGATACGCACGCCACGGCGGTGGAGCATTCTCAGGTAAAGATCCAACAAAAGTCGACCGTTCAGCTGCATACGCAGCACGTTACGTCGCGAAGAACCTCGTTGCTGCAGGTCTTGCAGATAAAGCAGAAGTTCAACTCGCGTACGCAATCGGTGTCGCGCACCCAGTATCAATCGCGGTTGACACATTCGGTACAGGAAAACTTCCTGAAGCGCAACTCGTCGAATTGGTTGCTGAAAACTTCGATCTTCGTCCGGCTGGAATCATCAACATGCTTGATCTCCGTCGTCCGATCTATCGTCAAACAGCTGCATACGGTCACTTCGGTCGTACAGATGTTGAGCTTCCATGGGAGCAAACAGATAAAGCAGCAGTTCTTGAAGAACAAGCAAAACGTTTCGCATAATCAAAAAGTCCGAGAACCCTACGCGGGTTTTCGGACTTTTTTGTTTACGGGGAACTTTGCAGGAAACGAATGTTTTTTCTAGAAGAGGGTAAAAGTACATGAGTCGATTCGTATGAATACAAAGGGGGGTTCCGATTATGGAAATACGCGAAGCTATTCCAGCTGATGCAGGACGTATTCATGACATTGCCGTCACATCTTGGTTGGATACGTATGCAGAAATCTATTCCGAACGTTCGAAAGCGCATTTCGTGCAGGAGGCGTATCCGCAAGAAGAAGTCGTTCGTGCGATCCGGACGGCGGAAGAAGCACGGGGAGAGTATTTTTATGTCGGAATCATCGATGAGGAAATCGTCGGTTTCATTCATGCTGTTGATGTTGAGGGAACGTGGGAGATCATTCGTCTGTACGTCTTGCCGAAATATCAGCAAAACGGCATCGGGCGACGGCTGATCCGTGAACTCGAACGACAAGGAGCCGTCCCACTCGAAGTATACGTGGAGGCACGTAACTATAAAGCACGTCAGTTCTTAACCTCATTCGGTTTTGAAGAACTCAGTGAGATGACGGAAGAAGTCTTTGGGCAAGTAGAATCTGTCATTCGTCTTCGCCATGTCGCCTCATGAAATCCGTCTTGGGACGGTTTCGTGTGCGTTTGAAATAAGGTATCGTAAAAAGGAAGTATGAAGTGAAGAGGTGAGTTTGTGGTTGAACAACCAACAGGAATCATCGTATTAGTCTATCCGTTACAACTGCGTGCCCGTCCGAGTGAAGCCTTGATTCGGGTACTCGAACGAGAGTATGAAGTATTACTTGTCGACGCACCACGTCGCATCTCGTTTGAAGAGCATGGTCAACTGTTAAAAGAAGCATTACGTGAAGCCGGGAAACGCAAGCTACCGATTCATATCGTTGCCTGTAGCATGGGCGCACTCGTCGTCAATCGTCTGTTGCAAGAATATGAATTACCGGTCGCAAGCCTTGCGTTCATTTCACCGTTGTTTGATTGGCATCCGTCAAAACAACTCGGAGGCGTCAAACAAGTCTTTGCAAGTGCGTTCGATCGTTTCCGGCCCGATGCGCCACTCGGTACGTTGCCGTTTGGTCAAAGTACGGAAGATACCGTTCGCATCGGTGAACTGACCTATGCACAGTACCGGGAAATCGAAGAAGAGATCGTCGTACATGACGAGGAACGAAAAAAACTGCCGCGTGTGAACTTGGCTTGTTTTTATGCACCGGACGATCAGTTCGCAGACGTCAAGTTGACGCTTGAAGTATGCCGGAAAATGGGTGGCGATCAGATTTACTTACAACGTCTACACGGATTTCCGCATTTTAGTTTCGAACGGTTGAACACACGGTTTGCAGAAAAATTAATGTTGTTCTTTAAGCTTGTTGAAGAATGAAATAACAAAAGTGATGCCTCTAAAAAGGGGCATCACTTTTTTGTGTCCCATCATCCGCGTACTTTTTTCTCGATCGCGATGATAAACGGGGGATGATTTTGTTGATTCAAGAAACGGTACTGGAGAACGGCATAATCTTGCTGATCAAGGGCTGTGACGTAATCGAGGACAGCGTCGCGTTCCCGTTTTCCCTCCAGGTGACCGTGATAGACGACGAGGACGACAAGACCGCCGGGAGCGAGGACCGGGAGGAGGGCATCGAGTGCTTCGAGCGTCTCTTCACCTGTCGTCGTGATCGATTTGTCGCTTCCAGGCAGGTAGCCGAGATTGAAGACACCGGCACGAACAGGACGTTGTTCGTCCGAAAGACGGGCACCGACATGGATGTGGCTTTCATGATAAAGGTCGACGCGTGCTAACATTCCGGCTTCGTCGAGACGTCGAGTCGATTCCTCGATGGCTTGTGCCTGGACGTCGAACGCAAGGACTCGACCTTCTGGACCGACGCGTTCTGCTAAAAACTGTGTATCATGTCCATTTCCGGCAGTCATATCGACGACGCAGTCTCCGGGTTCGATAACGGACTCGAGTAATTGTTTCGTATAAGGTAGTACACGGGCAAGTGACATGGCATAGACTCCTGTTCCTATGATCTGTTTTTCTAGTAATGGTTCAGTATGTGCAAGATTCTTTCTGCATTATATCATTTTTTGATTCGTTGACGAAAAGCGAAGTGGCTTGACAGCTAGGGGACGGATTGCGTAAAGTGGCAAGGTTGAGAATGAAATAGGAGGACCACAGGTATGCCAAAATTACCAAAAGCGGTCTGGATCCTCGTCCTTGCGATGGCCATCAATACGACGGGATCCTCTTTTTTATGGCCGTTTAATACATTATATATTCATGAATATCTAGGAGAGTCGATGACAAAAGCAGGGATGGCGTTGTTCGTCAACTCGGCCTTAGCAATCGTCGGAAACTACTTAGGTGGAAAAGCGTTTGACCGTCTCGGTGGCAAGAAGACGCTTGTCATCAGTGTCATCGGACTTGTCCTGTCTTCCGTCGGCTTGTTGCTGTTTCATCAGACGTACCTCGGATACGTCGCGATGCTTGGATTGATTGGATTCGTCGGTGGGATGGTTTTTCCGACGATCTACGCGATGACGGGTGTCATTTGGCCTGAAGGCGGGCGTCGTGCCTTTAATGCGATCTATGTCGCACAAAACGTTGGTGTAGCGCTCGGGACAGCTGTCAGCGGTCAAATCGCTGCCTTTTCGATTCAGTACATCTTCATCGCCAATCTCGTCCTCTACATCGCCTTTGCCATCATTTTGTTCGTTGGTTTGTCCTGGATTCAGGCACCGGCGCGGATGCATGCGGTGCATGACGAGATCGAAACGACACGCACACCCCTTGCACGCGGTGCGGCACGGACGATGTTGCTCGTCTCGATTGGTTATGCCTTACTTTGGTTCGTTTATGTACAGTGGCAAGGAACCTTTGCTGTACATACGAAATCGCTCGGTGTCACGATTTCCGAATACTCGATTCTTTGGACGATTAACGGAGCACTCATCGTGTTCGCACAACCTTTACTAACACCAATTCTTCGTTGGTTTGGAGATGACTTAAAGCGACAATTGATGACCGGTACAGGAATCTTCCTCTTGTCTTATCTGATCGTTCCGTTCGCAGGAGGATTCAAGATGTTCCTCGTCGCGATGATCATCCTGACGATTGGTGAAATGTTCATCTGGCCAGCGGTTCCTGCCATGGCAGCGAGACTCGCGCCAATCGGAAAAGAAGGAGAATTCCAAGGGTACGTCAATATTGCTGCTTCAGCGGGGCGAATGATCAGTCCGACCGTTGGAGGGTTGATCTACGATTTATCTGGTATGTCAGCGGTCTTCTTGACATTGATTGGATTGATTCTGTTAGCGGGCGTCGTCTTCCTTCGTGCCATTCCAAAAATCACATCATGAACATCATCTGTAAGACAGCGGACATTATGACCGCTGTCTTTTGTTACGTCATTCGTTCGAAAATCATAAAATAAACATTTAATAATATGGAATATTTCGGCAAAGAAACGGGTACTTTTTAATCAAGAACTTGAAAAAGAAAGGTCATATGAACGTTGCTTCTTTTTGACTGGAGGTGCACGAATGGAAAGGTGTCAATTCATCACAGATGCCGCAACTTGGACGACACACGTACAGCAACAGCCTCTTGATATCTTCTACAGTCACCAATATGTCACGCTCAACGCTAGACCGTCTGAGCAAGCGGTGCTATTCCGTTATGAAGGTGATGCAGGAACACTGTTCTATCCCTTTTTAAAGCGCCGGATTTTTGATACGCCTTATTCAGATCTCATCACGCCGTATGGCTATGGTGGACCGGAAATCATCGGTCAACTGACTGCGACTGAAATGCAGCATGCACGCTTATTGTTTGAAAGGTGGGCAAAGCGAGAAGCGATCGTCTCGGAAATGATTCGCTTTAATCCATTGACGGGTAATGAACGCTTCATGCGGGATTGGACGAAAGTCTCCTTCATCCGTCATACGACGAGTATCGATTTACGCCCTTCAATAGAAGACATCATGCAGACATTTCATAAGAAGACGAGAAGTATGATTCGCAAATCGCTTGCCTCTCCTTTAACCGTTAGAACAGGAACACGAGACGACCTACCTGTCTTTGTAGCGTTGTATCATGAAACGATGGACCGGAAGAATGCTTCGGCTCATTACTATTTTACGGACAGTTATTTTGAACAATTATTTGAAGCAAATCCACTCTGTGAGCCATTGTTACTGATTGCGGAAATCGACGGAGAACCTGTTGGTGGATACTTCGTATTGCTCGGAAAAGAATATGCCCACGGTCATTTGATTGGTTGTAAGCGGGACGAAGCGAAGATGTTCCCGAATCAGCGACTCGAGTACGAAGCGATTCTTCAGACGAAAGCACGCGGTCTCGTCGAACAACATCTCGGGGGTGGATATCAAGAACGGGATAGTCTCTTTGAGAGTAAATGCCGTTACACCGGGTATCGTTTATTTGAGTATCATCAAGGAAAATCCATTCTTCAACCAGCCATATACGATCAGTTATGTGTACGATACGGGTCAGATGCTGATTCGGATTATTTTCCAGCTTACCGACAAACTAGTGTCCAAATGGCGACAAGTTAAACAGTAACTAAATGAAGAAGGCGAAACGACTACATCGTGTAGTCGTTTTTTTGATATGCTGAAATCATGATAGATCATTAAGGGGGATGTGTCTTGAAAAAACGAGGTCTTATTTTTGATATGGATGGGGTCATTTTAGATAGTGAAATTCGCTACTTCGAAGTCCATCAGCAAATGTTCAAAACGTTATCGATTCCGCTCGATCCAGTTCAGTATGCGACGTTCATGGGAAAAACAGGTGATGAGATGTGGGAAGAGCTTGTCGCCCAGCATCAGCTAAAAGAAACAGCTAGTGCGTTACTAGAAGAAGAACATCGGTTGTTTCAAATTCATGCAAAACCGGAGGAATGTGGTTTAAAAGAGGGAGTCAAACAAGTCATCGAGCAAGCGGCGTCTCTTGGTTACGATATCGGGATTGCCTCCTCAAGTTCGCTTCAAAAAATCGAACGCGTCATCCGTCATTATGAGCTTCCCATCACACATTACGTCAGTGGGGAAGAAGTCGTGCGTTCAAAGCCTGATCCTGCGATTTTTCATCTTGCAGCATCACGAATCGGGCACGCGCCTGAAGATTGTCTCGTCATTGAAGACGCTGCAAACGGGATGATCGGCGCAAAAGCAGCAGGCATGGAAGTGATTGCGCTTCTCGATGATCGGATGCCGATGCAACGTCTAGAACAAGCGGATCATGTAGCACGATCGCATGCAGAAATCGAGGAAATTTTACGGAAGCGTTGACGCTTGAGGAAGAAACAGATTACACTAGGAAAAGATAGTCAATTGCATGGAACTGAAGTAGTAGGGGAAAGGTGCCGTCAAGAGAGCTGGTGGAAGGTGCGAACCAGTCGGTAACAACCGTGAACTCGTCAGGGAGCACGATTCGTGAAGTCGTAGTAGCGAATCCGGTCTTTCACACCGTTATCCGTGAATCAAGCGGTCTGTCATAGACAGACAACGTGGGTGGTACCGCGGAAGCCAAACCGGTCTTTCGTCCCTATTCCTAGGGGCGGAGGACCGGTTTTTTTAGATTAGAGGAGGAAAAGACATGCCGTACAATCATCGCGAAATCGAACCAAAATGGCAGGCGCGTTGGGATCAAGACAACGCCTTCGTCACGACAGAAGATCCAGAAAAAGAAGGGTTTTATGCCCTTGATATGTTCCCGTATCCGTCAGGTGCCGGACTCCACGTCGGTCACCCGGAAGGCTACACAGCAACCGATATCCTCGCACGGATGAAACGGATGCAAGGATACAACGTCTTGCACCCAATGGGATGGGATGCGTTCGGGTTACCAGCAGAACAATACGCCCTCGATACAGGGAATGACCCACGTGAATTCACAGCGAAAAACATCGAGACGTTCAAGCGTCAGTTGAAAGAACTTGGATTCTCTTATGACTGGGATCGTGAAATCAACACGACGGATCCGAAGTATTACAAATGGACACAGTGGATCTTTACGAAGTTGTATGAAAAAGGACTTGCGTTCGTGGACGAAGTCGCGGTCAACTGGTGCCCAGCACTTGGAACCGTTCTTGCGAATGAAGAAGTCATCGACGGATTATCTGAACGCGGAAATCATCCAGTCGTGCGTGTCCCGATGCGTCAATGGGTCTTGAAAATCACGGAATATGCGGATCGTCTTCTTGAAGATCTCGATGACCTCGATTGGCCGGATTCTGTCAAAGAGATGCAACGGAACTGGATCGGGAAATCAGAAGGTGCTGAGATCGATTTCACGATTGATGGACACAAAAAACAAGTCACGGTCTTTACGACACGTCCGGACACAATCTTTGGTGCGACGTACCTCGTGCTTGCGCCGGAGCATCCATTCGTAGCTAACATCACGACAGCAGATCACAAGGAAGCCGTCGATACGTACATTTCGCAAGTCCAAACGAAGTCGGACCTCGAGCGGACGGATTTAGCGAAGGAAAAAACAGGCGTCTTCACGGGTGCTTTCGCCGTCAATCCAATCTCAGGTGATCGTCTTCCAATCTGGATCGCTGATTATGTCCTTGCTTCGTACGGAACGGGTGCAATCATGGCGGTCCCAGGACACGATGAGCGCGATCATGAATTCGCGAAACAATTCGACTTGCCAATCGTTGAAGTCGTCGCGGGTGGCAACGTTGATGAAGCAGCCTATACAGGAGAGGGCGAACACGTCAACTCGCATATGCTTGATGGTCTTGGAAAACAAGAAGCAATCGAGACGATGATTGCTGAACTCGAAACGAATCAAGTCGGACGTAAGAAAATCACGTATCGTCTCCGCGACTGGTTGTTCAGTCGTCAACGGTATTGGGGCGAGCCGATTCCAGTCGTTCATATGGAAGATGGTTCGATGAAGACGCTCAGCCAAGAGGAGTTACCGCTTGAACTTCCAATCATTCCGGAAATCAAACCGTCTGGTACAGGCGAATCACCACTTGCGCTTGCGGAAGACTGGTTGGATTATACGGATCCTGAAACAGGAATGAAAGGGCGTCGTGAGACGAATACGATGCCACAATGGGGCGGAAGCTGCTGGTATTATCTTCGTTTCATCGATCCGCACAATGAAGAGGCGATCGCGGATCCAGAAAAATTAAAATACTGGCTTCCAGTCGATATTTATATTGGTGGTGCGGAACACGCCGTTCTCCACTTGTTGTATGCGCGCTTCTGGCATAAAGTCTTGTATGATGCAGGCGTCGTACCAACAAAAGAACCATTCCAGAAGTTGTACAACCAAGGGATGATTCTTGGAGAGAACAACGAGAAGATGTCGAAATCACGCGGTAACGTCATCAATCCGGATGAAATCGTCAAATCGCATGGTGCGGATACGTTACGCTTGTACGAAATGTTCATGGGACCACTCGATGCATCAGTTGCCTGGTCGGAGAACGGTCTTGACGGGGCGCGTCGTTTCCTCGATCGTGTCTGGCGCTTGTTCGAACGGACAGCAGACATTCAGGACGTCACAGAAGTCGATGCTGACTTCGAGCGGACGTACCACCAGACGGTCAAGAAGGTCACGGAAGACTTCGCGAACATCCAGTTCAACACCGGAATTTCGCAACTCATGGTCTTCGTCAACGAAGCAAATAAACAGCCGGTTCTTCCGCGTCACTTCCTTCGTGGATTCATCCAATTGTTAACACCAGTCGCACCACACCTTGGTGAGGAACTCTGGGAACAACTTGGATTTGAAGAGACATTGACGTATGCGGCATGGCCAACATTCGATGAATCGAAACTCGTCAGCGATACGATGGAATTCGTCATTCAAGTGAACGGAAAGGTTCGCTCGAAAATCGAAATCAACATCGATGCGACAAAAGAAGAAATCGAAGCACTTGCCTTTGCTGATGAAAAGACACAAGAATGGATTGGCGACAAAACAGTTCGTAAAGTCATCGTCGTACCGAAAAAATTGATCAACATCGTGGCAAACTAAGCCATAGCCCCTTTCATTCGTTTGACGCGAATGGAGGGGGTTTCTTCATTTCCGTCGCAAGTCTGCTTTTTTTTTCAACGACCTTCTGCTACACTGAATCAGAAACCGAGAAAGAAAGGCGAGTACCATCAATGAAACGATCTTATATAGTCTATACAACGATTTTTGCTGTCGTTTCGGGGTTGATCCTTTGCGTACTGCTCGTCTTCTCGAAGCCGGAGACGTTGTCACGTATTCAGGAAACGTTCGCGAAAATCGAGACGCAATCGAAGCATCAGGCAGCCGTTAAACAGGTGCCACCGAAAACGCCTTCAGCTATTCCGAACCCGGAAGAGCCGTTAATCAAAAATGTCCAACACATGTTATATGATGATTCCATTGGTTCGTACCTCGTCGTCACAGACGATTATCGTTTCTTTGAAATCAGTGGAACCGGAGAACGTATCAACGCATCTTTCCAGTTAGAAGAAGGAAAGTTGTTGCTCGCTGGTCTTGACGGTATGACCCTCGTTGACGGGGAGACAGTCGCGTTACTGACGTCGAATCAGATTCTGGTCACGATTACGCGAAAAGACGGTGTCTGGAGCGAAGAAAAACGTGAAAAAGTACAAGGAACGACGATACGGGATAGTTTCCATGGTCTTGGATATGATGCGAAGAAAAAAGAATTCTATACGATTAATCATATTCGAGCACTGGGACGAGTCGAGGTGACTTATTTCGCGATGAAAGAGGATAAGATCAAGATTGATCCTGACGCCTCGGAAAAGAAAAAACGTGCATTGAAGAAAAAACAGAAACCGCCTTATCTGTCAGTCATCAAACGTGAGAAGATTGAAGCGGCGAGTGGGATGCGAAGTGATGCGAAGAAATCGTTCGAGTCTGAGTTCCGTCCGATTGGTCTTGCTGAACGACAAGGTCGGATCTACACACTCGATTCAGAAGCGCTCTATCTCTATTCGATCGATCGAAAGGACAAAACGATCACGGGCGAGACAGCTAGTCCGAAAGTATATGGTTCGAAAGGGATTTTCGTGCAAGATAATGAGTTGTTCGCGTTAGTCGTAACGGATAAATTCTCAAGCCGATCGTTTACACCGATTGATTAAATCCTGACAGAACAAGACCCGATTCCTCTGCTAAGCAGAAGAATCGGGTCTTGTTCATATTAAAAGACAGTATCACGTGCCATCTCTGCGGCGTGACTACCGGCGCAATGACCCGTCACGAATGCAGCGGTGATGTTGTAACCACCTGTATAGCCGTGGATATCAAGAATCTCCCCGGCAAAGAATAACCGCTCTGCTTTTTTCGACATCATCGTCTTTGGATCAATCTCTTTGATTGAGACGCCACCACCCGTGACGAAAGCTTTATCAAAGTCGAGCGTTCCCGTTGCTTTAAGTGGGAATCGCTTTAATTTTTGCAAGAAGTCCGTCCAGTCCTGTTTCTTGACTTGTGTGCAGACTTCATCGCCAAAGCCGATTTGAGCAAATAGAAGTTCAAGCAGACGTTCCGGCACGAAGCCGCGGAGGGCGTTGCGTACCGTTTTCTTGGGATTTGCTGCAAGCGCGGCTTGGAAGCGTTCGGTTAACGCACCGAGGGATTCGTCCGGGAAGAGATCGATTGATAAATGGACGATCGTCTCCTTCGAACGTTTGCGCTCCTTGATCGTGTACTGGCTACAGCGTAAAGCAATCGGACCGCTTAAACCGAAGTGGGTAAAGAGTAAGTCGCCCGTGTGTGTTTTGATTGCTTTATCTTTTTTGCCGTGGACCGTTAAGGCGACGTCACGTAGCGACAGCCCTTGTAATGTTTTTTCATGAATGAACGTATCACCTAACAAAATTGGAACTTCAGTTGGGAAGAGTTCCGTGATCGTATGACCCGCTTTTTCAGCCCACGGGTAGCCGTCACCTGTCGAACCGGTATGTGGAACAGATTGTCCGCCGACTGCAACGATGCAACTTTTTGCTTCAAGACGCATGCCGTTCTCTAAGATGACAGCTGCAAAAGAACCGTCTGGATGGAAGTCGAGCGTAGCGACCTGCGCGTCTGTTTGAATCTCGGCACCATGCGCGCGGATTTGGTCGATCAATACACGGACGACATCTGCTGCTTTATCCGAGACAGGAAACATCCGTCCATTGTCCTCTTCTTTGAGGGCGACACCAAACCCTTCGAAGAGTTCGATGATCGATTCATTATTGAATTGAGAAAAGGCACTATAAAGGAAACGTCCGTTTCCTGGAATCGACTGGACGAGTTCGTCGAGTGGTTTTCGGTTCGTGACGTTACAACGTCCGCCGCCAGAGATCGCAAGCTTCCGACCTAATTTATTTCCTTTATCAAGCAGGAGTGTTCGAGCTCCAGCCTGTAAAGAGGCGAGCGTCGCCATCAAGCCGCTCGGTCCGCCTCCGATTACGATTACATCGTACATAAGGTCACCTCATTCATAGAATTCTGCTTGTTTCACTTTAGCAGAAGTTGCGACTGTAAACAAACCGTCTCTTTCAATTCAAGATAGACAGCGGTATAATGATTTGCAATTGTGTACGAGAGAACTTGTATAATGAGACAGTCACGATCAGAGTGTCGAGTTTAAAAATTAGAAAGCGTGAGGGATGTTACCATGTCCACAGTCAGTAATAAGCAGTCTACTTCTTCCGGCAATTCAGGATTCGTTCGTGGAACGATGCTCCTGTCCGGTGCGTCACTGATTTCCCGCGCACTGGGTTTGATTTATCTCTTTCCGTTTCAGTTCATGGTCGGCGCGACAGGCATCATGTTCTATACCTATGCCTATAACTATTATGCGATCATGATCGGACTCGCGACAGCGGGGATTCCTGTCGCCGTCTCGAAATTCGTCGCCAAATACAATGCATTAGGAGAATATGATACGAGTGAACGGTTGTATCGGTCTGGTCTGAAAATCATGTCCTTGACCGGGATTGTTTCCTTCCTCGCTTTATTCTTTCTCGCACCGTATTTAGCACACCGGGCGATTCCAGGTGGTGACGTTGATTCAGCAGCCTACGTTGATGCCGTCACGATGACGATTCGTGGCGTGAGTTTCGCTTTACTCTTGATTCCACCGATGAGTATGACCCGAGGTTACTTCCAAGGATATCAATCGATGGGACCAACAGCGATTTCGCAAATCTTGGAACAAATCGTCCGAATCATCTTCTTGCTTGCAGGAGTCAGTATCGCGATTTACTTATTTGATTCAGGTGCAGCATTTGCCGCAACGATTGCAACGTTCAGCGCCTTCATTGGCGCAATCGGTAGTGTTGCGGTTCTTATCTATTATTTCCGCAAACGTGCCAGCGGCTTGCAAGAACTTCGTGCTACTCAAACCGTCCGTTCGCCGGATCGCCCGTTAACGGATTTGTATAAGGAATTATTGACGTATGCGATTCCAATCGTCATGGTTGGTCTTTCGACACCCCTTTATCAAGTCATCGACCAGAATACGATGAATGCCGCATTACAAAGTATCGGCTACACGCTCGAAGCGGCCGGAAACGCGACTGCCTATCTGATTGCGGATAGTCATAAGATCGTCTTGATTCCGGTGTCGGTCGCAACAGGATTGTCGTTGTCGGCAACTCCACTGTTGACAGCTTCCTTTACGCAAGGCGATATGCGGAAAGTACGGGCTCAAATCTCACAGATTTATCAACTCGTTTTCTTCGTGACGATTCCGGCAGTCGTCGGGATGATTCTCCTCAGTGAAGAAACGTTCCATGTGCTCTTCCCGAAAGATCAAGCGGCCTGGGTCTATCTGTTAAGTTATGCGCCGAGTGCGCTGTTCCTTGCCTTGTATTCTGTTACGGCAGCCGTCCTTCAAGGGATTAACCGTCAGTACTTCACGATCATCGCAACACTTGCTGGACTACTTGCGAAGTATCTCTTGAATGCGCCGTTGATTCATTTGACGGGTGATGGAACGGGTGCTGGTTATGCGACGATCATTGGTTATCTCGTTGCGACGGGATTGATGTTCTTCCGGATCACACAAACGGTGAAGTTCCCATTCAGTACGGTCTTGCGCCGGACATCTTTGATTCTAATCATCAGTGCATTGATGGGAGCAGGTGTTGCACTCGTGAAGTGGGGAATGGTGTCCTTCTTACCAGAGACGACATGGGCATCTCTGTTGATCCTGATCATTGGTGCGGCAGTTGGAATCGTGATTTTCGCTGGACTCTCGATTTGGAGTGGATTAGCAGAAGTCGTATTAGGACGTAAAATTTCATTGAAACGAGGACGAGGTCATGCGTCTAGATAAACTATTATCCAACATGGGGGCAGGCTCCCGAAAAGAAGTAAAACTTTTGCTCAAGGCAGGGGCAATTCAAGTCGATGGTGAGATCGTACGTGATCCGAAACAACATGTCGATGTCGAGACGCAACAGGTTCTGATGTACGGCGAATCGGTCACGTATCAAAAATACATCTACTTGATGATGAATAAACCACCGGGTGTCATTAGTGCGACGGAGGATAAACGAGATGAGACCGTCATTGATCTATTGTTTGAAGACGTGACGTATTTCAAACCTTTTCCGGTCGGACGACTTGATAAGGATACTGAAGGCTTGTTGTTACTGACAAACGATGGATCGTTCAATCATGCCTTGATGTCTCCGAAGAAACACGTCGAAAAAACGTATTACGCGGAAGTGACAGGTGTATTGACGCAAGAAGACGTCGAGGCAATTGCGGAAGGCGTCACCTTAGAAGACGGTTATCAAGCAAAGCCAGGAAAACTCGTCATCTTATCGACGACAGAAACAGATTCAACGCTTGAATTGACGATCACGGAAGGGAAATTCCATCAAGTCAAACGGATGATGCTTGCTCTCGGTAAAGAGGTCACGTTCTTGAAACGACGCTCGATTGGTCGCTTGGAGCTTGATCCGGCACTTGAACTCGGGGACTACCGTGAACTGACACAAGAGGAATTGGCGTTATTTGATTGGCAACCTGAATAAGCAAAACGAAAAGGCGATGGAATGAATGTGCATTCCATCGCCTTTTATTGTGGGATTCAATTATTGATTACGTAGTGCTTCTGCGATCGGATAAGGACCGCTGAGTACTTCGAATACACGAGACTGTGTCGGGTGATCGATCAAGTGAACGAACAGCGCCGCCACATCGTCACGAGACACCTTACGATCTTCGTATGAATCAAAATGCTCTTTCGTTTCAACAGTACCTGCGGGGTCATCGTAGCTGAGTGGACCAGGACGGACGATCGTATAGTCGAGTCCGCTTTCTTTTAGGTGAGCGTCTGCTGCTGCTTTCGATTCGAGATATACTTTTAGTTCGCCTTTCGGTTCTTCCGTACCGACTGAACTGAGCATTAGGAAACGATTGATTCCGTTGGCTTTTGCTGCATCGATGACTTTGATCGCACCTTCCTGATCGACGGCGCGTGTCAATTCGTCCGATGCGCCACCAGCACCCGCTGCAAAGATGACGACGTCCGCGTTACTGACGACGCCACTGACATCCTTCGTCAAATCCCCAAGTCTGACTTCAGATGCACCGAGTGCAATCAAATCGTTGATTTGATTTTCTTCCCGTACGACAGCGACGGCTTGGTGATCTCCTTGTTTAGCGATCAATTCGACCATTTTGCGTCCCGTCGTTCCGTTTGCTCCAATGATTAAAATATTCATGCTTATCATCTCCTTCTCCCAATAGCTATACCCCACGTTTTAAAAAAGATAACAAAAAAAAGACGCGAAGGATCGCGTCATCGAAAGATATACATAGTGAAACAGTGGATCAACCCGCTTGCTTTTGTTTCTTACTCGACGTCCATGTACCGCGTCGAGGGCTCACAATGAGATTGTTGTATTCGAGCACGTTCAAATCCCGCTGGACGGTTCTTGAAGTGATGCCAAACTCTTCAACCAACTCTGCTGTCGTAGTAGCTCCGTTCTCTTGGATGTAGAGATAAATCGATTTAATCCGGGTCAACATACGGTCTGTAGAATCTTTCATTGGTATAACCACTCCCCCAATGGATAGAATAGTGTTCTAAAGCTTCGGGTGACAAAAGACAATGCAATATCCAGTTGTTTCGCCTTTAGTATAACGTTTTGATATTAAAATGCAAGTAATTTAACCGAACGTTTTCATAAAAAATATATTCAAATGGTTTGTAAAGTCGATGATTAGGGTTTTATTTTAGATTAATGTTCGTCATTTAAATAAATAAAAAAGAAAACAGAATTTGGATGTTCGTATCTGAACGAATATTCGCTATACTAGGAAGGTGTATAGGAAACGAATCCAAAACCCGTAATGAAGGAGCGAAATCAGATGGTGAATTGGAAAGAGGAAGTCCTCGCACGTCGCGAGGACTTATTAGAAGATTTAAAAGAACTATTACGGATTCCGAGTGTACTCGACGAATCCACGATCGAAGAGGGCGCACCGTTTGGTCATGAAGTCAAACGTGCCCTCGATTGGATGCTCGCGACAGGGGAACGCGATGGGTTCACGTCAAAAAATGTCGATGGGTATGCAGGACATTTGGAGTATGGTCAAGGGGAAGAGTTACTCGGTATTCTTTGTCACTTAGACGTCGTACCAGCTGGTGGCGATCACTGGACATACGGTCCGTTCAATCCGACGCTTGTAGATGGAAAACTGTATGCGCGTGGAGCAATCGATGATAAAGGACCGACGATGGCAGCTTATTATGCTTTGAAAATCGTCAAAGAGCTTGGCTTACCACTCTCGAAGCGAATCCGTCTGATTGCAGGAGGGGATGAGGAGAGTGAATGGCGTTGTGTCAATCATTACTTCAAACATGAAGAGATGCCAACACTCGGTTTTGCCCCAGATGCCGACTTCCCGATTATCAATGCGGAAAAAGGACTCTATGACGGATTATTGATTCAAGGGAAACCAGCGCAAGCATCTGATACAGGCTACCATCTCGTTCGCTTTGAAGGTGGTGAACGTCCGAACATGGTTCCAGGTCATGCCCAAGCGCTTCTTCGTGTCGTCGAAGTAGGAACGCTTGAAACGGATTTCCATGGTTATCTTGAAGAACAAGGTTTGACGGGAACTGTCAAGCAAGAAACGGAAGGTCTCGTCCTTGATGTCAACGGTGTCGCAGCCCATGCGATGGAGCCGGACAATGGTAAAAATGCTGCTTTACATTTGGCGCGTTTCCTCAATACGCTTCACTTGGATTATAACGGTCGTCGTTACATTCAACTCGTGACGCATATGTTCCGGGATTCTCGCGGTGTAGCGATTGGTGTCGCTGCTTCAGACGAGACAGGTGACTTAACAATCAATGGCGGTGTATTCC
The DNA here is from genome assembly GCF_057772545.1 of Exiguobacterium sp. E17S. NCBI lineage: Bacteria > Bacillati > Bacillota > Bacilli > Caryophanales > Exiguobacterium > Exiguobacterium sp. E17S. The sequence continues at coordinate 1,375,408 of NZ_JBYLRU010000001.1, read as the reverse complement.
GTTACGCTGAAGAGCAAGGAACGGCATCGATCAATATCCGTTACCCGTATACAGCAGACTTCACGGAACGTCTGCAAATCATCAAGGAAGCCGCGGCAGGATATGGTTTTGAATTGCAGACGCGGACGCATATGACACCGCACCATGTCGATCCAAACCATGAATTGATCAAGACGCTAAGTGCCGTTTATGAGCGCCACACGAACCAATCAGCTGATTTGATAGCAATTGGTGGCGGCACATATGCGCGTTCATTGACGGCGGGAGTTGCTTTTGGTCCAGTCTTCCCGGGTGGTCCTGAAGTTGCCCACCAAGTCGATGAATATGTTGATTTTGATGAACTATTGCTTGCTGTCGCGATCTATGCAGAAGCGATTTATGAGCTCGCAAAATAATGATTGATGATCCCCGCATCGTAAAGATGGGGGGATTGCTTCTTGAAAGGAAGTTCCGTGTGAAAAATCGTCAAACCTATCATTTCCAAGCCTTATATTTCTTTATTTTCTTTGGGCAAGGAGCACTCATTCCGTATCTCGCACTTTATTTCTCAAACGACGCGTTCGGACTGTCGGCTTCAGAGATCGGAACAATCGTTGCGATTGGACCGATTCTCTCCATTTTCCTACAACCTATCTGGGGAATCGCGGCGGATCGACTCGGGAAACCGAAACGACTCTTACTCGTCGCGATGCTTGCTGCCGGTATTTTTACACTCAGTTACTTACTGACGTCTGCTTATCTGCTTTTATTGTTGATTTCTTGTGTCTGGGCGTTGTTCCAGTGTGCGCATATTCCGCTCGTGGATACATTAGCGATTGAGTACACGCGAAAGCGTAAAGTGGATTACGGCGCTTTACGTCTTTTCGGCTCAGCAGGGTTCGCTTTAGCTGTTTTTGTTCTTGGGCAAATCACTGAGGGTGGCGGACTAAATCTGATTTTTTACGCAACTGGCGCAGCATGGGTTCTCGGTTTCCTTGTGCTGATCGGTATTGAAGAGACGGGCAGCGTCCATGTTTCACATCAGCAACCCGTACCGTTAAAACAGCTCTTTTCGAATCGACGCTTCCTGTTGTTCCTAGCAGGGGGGAGTTTGATCTTCGGACCCATCTTCGCCAACAATTATTACTTTGGCAGCTACGTCACGATTCGTGGCGAGACGACGGCACTCGTCGGAACATTATTCTTTGTCGCCGTTCTGTGCGAAATTCCGTTCATGCGCATCGCCACGCGTCTGTTATTACGATTCGGAGCGATTCCGGTTCTTGTATTCGTCTCCTTGTTGTCGGCTGCGCGGACGGCGATGATTGCTTTAGAACTTCCAATCGTCATGCTGTGGGTATTATCTGCGATGCAAGGAATGATCGTAGGTCTGTTGATCCCTGTCGCCTTAGACTATGTCCGATCGCTCGTTCCAGAGACGATGGTCGCAACAGCCGTCAGTACATATATGGCAACGACGACGGGACTCGCGACAGCGTTGTTTAATCTGATGAGTGGTTTTGTACTCGAGAAGAGTACAATCTATATCGTCTTTTGGGTATATACAAGTAGTAGTATCCTAGGCGCGATTCTGTATGGTATCAGTGGTCGTATGAAGGAGTGAACGCGACGATGAGACAAGAACGACACTTTTTCATTGCCTTACCGATTCCTTCTAAAGATTTAGCGAATCTTGCTGAACGATTATCGCTACCTGAGTACTTTCGTAACGTCTATACGTTAGAAGAGTATCATCTAACACTTCGTTTTTTCGGTCCATTGGAGGAAAAAGAACAGCAGTCGTGGAAACAGCAGTTACAGCAGATCGCGCGTACGATGGAACCGTTCGTGCTACGATTCGATCGTTTGATCACGTTCGGTCGGGATGAACGACCACGCGTCGTAGGATTTGGAACGGAATCGGAAGAATTGTTTCAATTAGTGGAACAGATTGATCCGAATTCGACCAGACCATTCGTTCCGCATGTCACGATCGCGAAAAAATGGCGGACTGAGGCAGCCGAATGGGAGACGAGTCCGATCCGATCAGTAGAGTGGACTGTTCGTGAACTCGTTCTATTTGAAGTACGACCAGAGGTTTCACCGCGATATGAGCCGGTTTATCGGATTCATCTAGGTGAAGAGGAATGAGGTGATCCCCATCGCAATTTTGATGAAACTATATGACTTAGATAGTCGATTTGAAAAAAATCCGCTAGAGATGACGAAACGATTCGGTGAACACCAGGCACTTGATTATGCCCATGTCTACCGCAGATGGGAGGCAGGAGAGTTGTTTCCAGGGGAGACGCTCATCCGTCCGAAGAAGTGGTGGCAAGTGATGAAAAAAAGTGAAGTCATTCAACTTCCGGGTAAACAATTATCCCGAAGAGCGTTTGATAAATGGTACAAAAAACGTCTCGAGTTACAAAAGCTCTTGAACGTCACTGGCGGAGCAGGAGAGGAGGACATTTGGCGGATTCCATTAAAACGTCATTTAGACTTCTATCAGATGCTGCATCTACTAAATGAACAATATGCGATGTTTTATCGAGCGGTCATCCAATATCAAGTCGGAGAAGTCGAGTTGAGCCCATTTGTCGTCGGTCCGTCCGCGATCTATATCATGGAATGGCTCGATGGCGACGAAAGTATCTATCATATCCGGCGAGATAAGTTATGGCGGGAGCAGCCGTTTAAGGCTTCTGCGAAACAAATTTTGAATCCGAACATCGGTTTAAAGCGGACAGAAGATATTTTACGGGTCGTACTCGGTCGAGATTACGTCTTGCCGATCGAACGAGTCATTCTCGCCCCTTCAGGTTATTTTGATCAAATTCCAAAGGAAACGACGACGACGTATATCAATAAAGTTGATTTTCCGAACTGGGTGCAACGGATAAATGCGAATGCGACACATACAAAGGCATTTCAGATGCGGGTGTGTGAAAAAATCCTAAAAGAGACGGTATCGATTCCGTTTCACATGGCGATTCAAAGTGAGGGACAGTCTCGAATCCAAGAGTAAGGGAGGGAGCGACGGCATTGTCGTTGCGAAAGAGATGACGAATCAAGAAGTAGCGATACCAGTGATCCGGGCGGAGTTCTTATCGTTCCAGAGCATCCGGGTCGAGGTCGAAGGCAATCCGTCAATCCACTGGTCGCTTGAATGTGATGGACAATCACTTGCGATCCAGCAAGTCGAGACACACCGTGAGGAACAACTGGTGGTTTATGAATTGACGGTTCTGGAGTCGATCGAGCTAGAATGCCGATATGAGGTATTCGGAGCAGGTCGGTCAATACGCGTTGTTCCCGACCGGTTAGTCCGGACGGAAGCATTCGAGCGCAAGTACCGTTACGAAGGGAAGCTCGGTGTCTGGGAAGAAGAGGGAGCATTTCACTTTGCTGTTTGGTCACCGGTCGCAGAACGGATCATGTGTGTCGTGTACGATCAAGATGAACGATTACTCAAAAAGCACGAAATGGAGCGACAAGAGCAAGGCGCCTATCATCTTCAACTGGAACAAGATATCGCAGAGTGCTGGTATCGGTATGAAGTGACGACATACCTTGGCACACAAGAGGTCGTCGATCCGTACGCTAGTGCGATATCGGAGAATGGTCGATACGGCGTCATCGTTGACGTCGAACGGACGATGACCAAGTGGTTCCCGAAGCGTGTCGCGCGTCCTCTGTTCGTCAAACCGTCAGACGCTGTCATCTACGAAGCGAATATCCGTGATTTCACGATCGATCACTCAGCTGGTTCAAGTCATCCGGGTCAATACGCAGGGATGACGGAAAAAGGAACGCGCTCTCCTCGAGGTCATGCGACGGGACTTGATTATCTCCTGGATCTCGGGATTACCCATCTGCAATTGCTACCAGTCCACTTTTTTGAGACGACCGATGAACGGACACGGTCTCCATATAACTGGGGATACGACCCAATGCTTTGGTTCGGGCTAGCTGGGAGTTATGCGAGTTCGGTTGAACCACTCGTTCGCGTCAGAGAATACGCGGAAATGGTAGAGCGACTCCATGAAGCAGGCATTCGTGTCACATTCGATGTCGTCATGAATCACGTCTTCATTCGAGAACGCTCCTCTCTCGAACAACTTGTCCCTGGTTATTATTTCCGCTACGAAGTAGACGGAACACTATCGAACGGAACAGGTGTCGGAAATGATACCGCATCCGAGCGATTCATGATGCGCCGCCTGATCGTTGACTGTTTGACGTACTTTGCTCGAGTCTACCGGATTGATGCCTTTCGATTTGATTTGATGGGGATTCATGACATTGAGACGATGAACGATGTTCGTGCGGCGCTCGATGCGATTGATCCAACGATTCTGGTGTATGGAGAAGGATGGGATCTTGCGACAGCGTTACCGGAACGATTAAAGGCGATGAGTGCCTCCGCTGCGCAAATGCCGCGGATCGCCCATTTTAATGATGTGTTCCGTGACGCGTTAAAAGGATCGACGTTCAGTGAGTTCGACCGAGGATTCGTTGCCGGAGATGGATGGAAGGAAGGGGAGGTCCGAAACGGGATTGCGGGAAGTATCCACATCGACAATCAAACGTACGGACGTTTTCCGGAACCTACCTATTCCATCAATTATGTCGAGGCGCATGACAATCATACGTTATACGATAAATTAAAATTATCTTGTCCAGAGGCGGATGAACAGCAATTATTGCGGATGAGTCGTCTAGCTCAGACGATTGCCTTGTTTGCGCAAGGGATTCCGTTTCTTCACGCAGGTCAAGAGTTCTTGCGTACGAAACAAGGTGTTGAAAACAGCTATAACGCACCAGACGAGATCAATCGAATGGACTGGGAGCGCCGAGATGATCATTTGTCCCTTGTCACATACATCAAGACGATTTTGCAGATTCGTAGGATGCATGGCGGATTCCGGTTGCACCGAGCAAATCAGATTCGCGAGTTGCTTCATTTCATCGACTTACGTCCGGGTGTCATTGCTTATGAACTTGGAGCGGTCCACTCGTATGATGCATGGCAACGCACGCTCATCGTTTACAATACGACGCGCGAAATCGTTGAAGTCTCACTTGATCATTCGCGCTGGAATGTGCATGTACAAGGGGATGAGGCCTCGGTCGACCCGCTTCTGAAAGGTGTCGACAGGATTCAGGTCCTTCCGTTGTCAACAACGATCGCAACGTGTTAAGATAAGCATTGTGCCTTAGGCAAATCTACTAAAAAAGTTGAGCGGATTATAATGGAATTAGATATTTTAGATGCGCTTGGCGAAGGCTGGACCCTTACGCCAGCAGGTGGAATCACAGGAGAAGCGTATATCGCTTCAACCGGACAATCGAAGTTGTTCTTAAAACGAAATTCATCGCCTTTTTTGGCGATTTTATCCGCAGACGGAATCGTTCCGAAGTTATTATGGACGAAACGGATTTATAGTGGGGACGTCATCAGTGCCCAACAGTTCATTGAAGGCGACGAGTTAGAGCCTGAAATGATGGAACGTCCTGAAGTAGCACGTTTGCTTGGGAAAATCCATGATTCGAAGGAATTACTGTTCATGCTACAACAGCTTGACCAGCGCCCGATCGAACCTGATGAGTTATTGCGACAATGTCGTTTGTACTTCCAACCGGATGATTTAGAGGATCCGGAGCTCGTGGAACATGCGATGGTTTACCTCGAACAAAATCTGGAGCAGGTCAGAACGGATGAGCAGGTCGTTTGTCATTCAGATTTGAACCACAATAACTGGTTGACGGGAGCAGACGGTCAACTCTATCTGAACGATTGGGATGATGCAATCATTGCTGACCGTGCGTACGATCTTGGAATGATGTTATACAGTTATGTCGACGAAGCGGCTTGGCCAGAATGGTTCGAACATTATGGACATCCTTTAACGAGTGATTTGAAGCGACGCATGCACTGGTATGTCGTAGCGCAAGCGGTATTGTCACTCTACTGGTATGAAGATACGCGTCATCCGGATGTCGACGACAGTTATCATTTTCTTGAACAGCTACTTGAATACTCAAACGACTAAAAAGCGTGTCATTCCGAAAAGGAACGACACGCTTTTTGCTTAACCTTCTGCGATTTTAATCTCTTTTTCAATATCGTGACTTTCGAGATCTGCCGATCGATAAGCCTCTGTCGTCGGTAGACGTAAATCAAGTTGTGGCTTTTCTTCGAATGTGACGGTGACGTTCTTAACTGTGTAGTCAAAGACGTGACCACCACCTGCGCGGGCAGCATCGATGAAATGAAGGTGATATCCGGCGACGGCGATACCGTGACCGAATCGTGGTGTATAGTATCCGGCAAGTGTTCCTTCCGTGTGCTCGAACGTACGAGCGCTTTGAGAAGCGACAGCTTCCGTGATTGGAACGAACGGTTTTTCCTGGCGTGCGACGGTTCGTGTCTGAACCTCCGTGAATGTTCCGTCAATCCGGATAGCATAAAAGCTATTGACCGTTGGGAGTTGTTCGTTCAGCCAGTGCTCAAACGTCGCTTTTGACATCTCTTCCGTCACGGTCAGGGTTTGTTCCGGCTCGAAACGGGTTAATGTCGCGAAAGGTGTCGTCGTCTCAGGTTGGAGCGGTCGAGCACTACCATCTGAGCGGAGTTGATAGAATTGACCATCGAATCCAATCATCTCACCGTCTAAGTGGTCAAACGTTCCGATACCGAAATCACGTTGATCAAGGACGGAAGCATACGTGACTTCACTCTCAAATACGCCGTCAAGCAGTGCCATCATCGTTGAAATCTGGACGAGTGTTTTATCGTGTGCCATGTGAATCCTCCTTAGTTCAATTGATCGAGATGAACTTGTTCTCCAAGCGCGATGTTGTCACGGTAATCGATCGGTACATCGACGATGACGGGACCGTCTGTCGCGAGTGCTTCATCCATGATTGCTGCGAGTTCCGAAGGATGATTGACGCGGAGTCCTTTTGCTCCAAAGCTTTCCGCATATTTGACGAGATCGACGTCACCAAATGACGTACCGGATTTCCGTTTGTACTTCATCTCTTGTTGGAACGCGACCATATCGAATCCGCTGTCGCGCCAGACGAAGTGGACGAGTGGTGAGTTCAAACGGACAGCTGTCTCAAGTTCCATTGCAGAGAAGAGGAATCCGCCGTCACCTGAAATCGAGACAGCTTTCTTTCCGGGACGAACGAGTGTAGCTGCGATTGCCCATGGAAGTGCGACGCCGAGCGTTTGCATTCCGTTACTAAAGAGGAGGTGGCGCGGTTCGTACGAACGGAAGTGACGTGCCATCCAAATATAGTGTGAGCCGACATCGACCGTGACGGTGACATCGTCCGCAATTTTTTCACGCAACGTCTTCATGAAATAAAGTGGATGCGTCAATGGAGAATCCGCGACAGGAGGAACATCACGATCGACAAGACGTTGATGCAATCCTTCAAGGAACTGAACCGAGCTTTCAGGTAATGTGAGTGGTTGCAGGCGTTCAGCGATCGCGTCGACTGTTTTCGCCATATCACCGACAAGCTCATGATCTGGACGATAGAAATGATCGATTTCAGCACGCATTTGATCGATATGAACAAGCGTCCGGTCGTGCGTTGGTTGGTTCCAGAATTTCGGGTCATAACCGATTGGGTCATATCCGATTGAGAGGACGAGATCCGCTTCTGCAAGTAACGCATCTCCTGGCTGATTACGGAACAATCCAACACGTCCATAGAAATTCGATTCAAGCTCACGTGATAATGTGCCGGCTGCTTGGAATGTCTGAACGACAGGAATCGAGACGTTTTTGAGTAACGAACGAATCGCGTGTACGACGTCTGGTTGACTCGCACGCATACCGAGTAACAAGACAGGGAGTTTTGCCTCTTGAATCAGACGGGCTGTTTCATCGACCCATGCTTCTGGTGCAACACCAAGCTTTGGTGCTTCAACTGCACGGAACGCCGTGACGTTCGCTTCGCTTAGCCCGACGTCTTGCGGGATACTGACGAAAGCAGCTCCAGCTGTCGTTTCAGCTGTTCGGAAAGCATTCGATAATACTTCTGGAATGTTGTCGGCATCTTGCACTTCAGCACTAAAATTCGTAATCGGTGTAAAGAGTGCCTGATTGTCCATCGACTGATGTGTTCGTTTTAAACGATCGGCTCGCGTGACAGCTCCGGCAATTGCGACAACAGGGTCACCTTCAGAGTTCGCTGTCACAAGACCAGTCGCTAAATTTGATGCCCCAGGACCAGATGTCACAAGGACGACACCCGGTTTGTCCGTTAAGCGTCCGATGGCTTGAGCCATGAATGCAGCATTTTGTTCGTGCCGTGCAACAATCAGTTCAGGTCCCCGGTCCTGTAACACATTGAAGACGGAATCGATTTTGGCGCCGGGAATACCGAAGATGTAATCGACACCCTGCTCGATGAGTGAATCGACAACTAGATCCGCACCTGTTTTCTTCTGTACTAGTTCTTTTGAATCACTGTTTTTATTTTCGTTCATTACAATTCTCCTTTTTACCAACGTTTTTGGTGTTCGATAGCTGTAATAAATTATCTGTTTCGAAAAAAGTATACATCTGTTTCATGGTAAAACCAACCTAAAATCGTTTAGAAAATAAAAAAAGTACCTTGTGTACGATTACACAAGGTACAGAGATTGCCCTTATTCGACGTCGACTTTTCCGAAAGTCGCCCAGACGAACAAAGCAGTGATTCCCAAGACGAGAACGATGGGAGATGCCCAACTAATCAAGAAATCATCCACAGTATAGCCCTCCTTTTCGGTTCTTACGTACCTTAAGTGTATTAGAATGCTCACTATTTCTCAAGTGACGAACTGCTGAACATTCTTCGACGGGAAACGAAGAAGTTCTTATATAATTACCCGAATCATGATAAACTTATCTGCGGATAATTTAAGTTTGGAAAGGATGAACGATAGTGCGTTTACGACATAAACCATGGGCGCAGGATTATATGAAGGAACAATCCTCGATCTATATAGCAGAACCAGCATCTCTTAAAGGAGCATGGGCTAGCGAGTTCAAGAATGATAACCCGATCTACATCGAAGTGGGATCAGGCAAAGGAGCCTTCATTACCGGAATGGCGCACCAACACCCGGATATCAACTTCATCGCAATCGAATTATTCGAAAGCGTTGCCGTGACGATCGTTCAAAAATTGGTCGAAACACCACAATCGAACGTTCGCGTCTTGACGGTCGATGCAAAAGATCTACGTGATTACTTTGAAAAAGGCGAAGTGTCCCGCGTATATTTGAACTTCTCTGATCCATGGCCAAAGACACGTCATGCGAAACGTCGCTTGACGTATAAAACATTCCTCTCGACATATGAAGATATTTTACCGGCGAAAGGTCAAATCCACTTCAAGACAGATAATCGGAAGTTGTTCGAATCGAGTTTGATGACGATGTCAGCATACGGTATGCGCTTCGACTGGATGTCGCTTGATTTACATGCGAATGAACCGGAAGATAACGTCCGGACAGAGTACGAAGAGCGTTTTTCATCAATGGGTCAACCGATTTATCGGATGGAAGCAACGTACCAAAATTAATTTAGACAAAAAGTTTTCTTATTTTCCTGGTATTTCTTTCACACTTTTTTCTTATTAATTGGTACAATGTTGTTGACTGAAGAACTTGTACTTATAGGTAAAGGGGGAATTTGGGGATGTGGCAGAAAAGCTTAGCCTTCGTAACGGCGCTCTTTCTCGCATTAAGTATCGGTCAATCGGTACTTGCTGCGGTTGATACCTCAGAAATGACGAAAGCATTAAATGAGGAATTACCAACGACGCATTACGATTATAAAAAAGGTTCGGTCGAAATCGAGGATCCGAAGACGTTCACGAATGAAAAAGGAGAAGAAGTCATCGGCGGGATCGCTGTCATCGAGACAGTCCGTGACGGCATCTTCATCACAATCAAACGTGAAATCCACTTCTTCAATGCCGATAGCGGTAAATTATTGACGAGTGCCGATGCTGCAAAAGTTGATGGCGTAAAAGAATACATCGACGGTAACTCGGATAATCTTCATCAAAAAGTTGTTTACTGGTTACCGGTACTCTTGATGTTGTTGATCATCGCTGTACCAGCGGTCATCTTATACATCGTTGTTCCACGTCTATACTCGACGACGGAATACATGAACCCGATCTACGAACGCAACGACAACCCGCGTTAATTAAGAAAAAAGCCTCTATCCAATCGGATAGGGGCTTTTCTCATGCAAGCAACACGAAGATGAAAGCAAGTATGGCAGGCAAGCCTTGTTTGAGTAAAATGGAGCGATTGGCAGTCACGGCGCCATAAAACGCAGCGATAATGACACATGCTAAAAAGAACAATTGAACAGCCACATCCTGACGAATCAGACCAAATACTAGTCCGGCTGCTAAAAATCCATTATATAAGCCTTGATTCGCAAAAAGTGTCCGAATTTGTTGTGATGCAACAGCTTCGTCCGTTAAACCGAACGTTCGACGAGCCGCTTTGGAAGAAAGAAAGAACATTTCAAGTGCTAAAATATAAAAGTGTTCCAAAGCAACGAGGATAACGAACAGCGTAGCAAGAATCGACATGAATCATACCTCCTTCAGATGAACGTGGAAAAAAGACCGTACTTCGTCGATCGAAGCACGGTCTTTTGATTAAGCGTATTCGAGTAAAGCGCCAGTTTCGGCATCAACTGTGAATTGATACGTTTTTTCGTCATCACCTTCAAGGACCGAGATGCCACCTTTGTAGCTTTGGTAGTCACGTGACTCATATGCGTAAGCCTCTGGTGTTGCAGAGATCCATGCACCTTGGACACGTCCTTTTGCTGAAAATGTGCGTTTCGTGATTTCGAGCGCTTCCTCGGCAGAAAGTTGTTTGTTATCAACGGCTTTCTTCACTGCGAAAGCGGCGACGACAGCTGCTGCCAATCCGATAATCCAATAGCGTTTTTTCATTAAAATTCCCCTCCTTACAGGTTCTATTCCTACTGTACCAAATAATTCGTTCAGAGAGAAACAAAAGGTTAAGTGATAGAAGCAATTTTTTGTATAATGAGAAGCAGGAGGCGATACATATGAATGAAAAAACGAGAGAGTTATTTCGAACACTGACGGAATTGAACGGGGCACCGGGGTTTGAGCACGACGTTCGTCAGTTCGTTCGCGAGCGCATCACACCTGTCACGGATGAGATCGTTACGGATGGGCTTGGTTCGATTTTTGGAAAACGAACAGGCGATGCGACAGGGCCGAAAGTCATGGTTGCCGGGCACATGGACGAAGTGGCATTCATGGTGACGCAAATCACGAAGAACGGAATGTTGCGGATTCAACCGCTCGGTGGCTGGTGGAGCCAAGTGTTGCTTGCGCAACGCTTCTCGATCTGTACGGACAACGGTGTCATCCCTGGTGTCATCGCATCGATTCCACCACACTTATTGACAGAAGAAGTGCGCAATAAGCCAATGGCGATCAAAGACATGTTCATCGATATCGGTGCAGACTCAAAAGAAGAGGCGGAATCGTTTGGAGTACGTCCAGGTATTCCTGCCGTACCATTCTTCCCGTTCACACCGATGGCGAATCCGAAGAAGATCATGGCGAAAGCATGGGATAACCGCTATGGTGTCGGAATGGCGATTGAATTGTTGGAAGAGACGACAGCGGCGGATCATCCGAACATTTTGTTCTCGGGTGCAACGGTTCAAGAAGAAGTTGGATTGCGCGGTGCGCAAACAGCGACGGCACTCATCGATCCCGACGTCGCGTTCGTCGTCGACGCTTCTCCTGCCAATGATGCGTCAGGAGACAAAACGGAATTTGGTCAACTCGGACAAGGACCATTGCTTCGAATTAAAGACAGTGTCATGATCCTCTCAAAAGAGATGACGGATTACGTCCTCGATACGGCAGAATCGAACAAGATTCCGTACCAATATTATGTCGGTGCAGGTGGAACCGATGGTGGTGTCATCCATCGTTCGAATAATGGGATTCCAACGACAGTCGTTGGTTTACCAGCACGCTACATCCATACGCATGCATCGATCATGCATACAGATGATTATGATGCGGCGAAGGAATTGCTTCGGAAACTCGTCACGAACCTCGATACGACGACGCTCGCGACGCTACAAGTCAAGTGAATGACATGACAGACAGTGGATGTGAATCCGCTGTCTGTTTTTGTTTAATAAGAACGACGTAAGCATGAACTGTCTTGTCAGTTGGAAAAACAATGTAGTCGGATAGAAAGGAGATTTGATATAATGATACGCGATGTTAAGAAAAGGACGTGACAAGATGTTCAAACAAAAAGGGATCTCACTTAGCCCTAAAGTATATTTCATCACCGTATTAAGTTATATGGCACTTGGTTTGTTTAGTTCGTTGATCATGGGTCTCATCATCCGGACGATTGGTGAGGGACTGGTCGATCGTGGTGTAGAGGCGAAGTTCCTCATTCAGTTAGGAGAGCAGGCGATCGCACTGACTGGGCCAGCAATCGGTGTGGCTGTAGCGTTTGCACTTGAGGCACCACCGCTGATCTTGTTCGCAGCAGTTGCCGTTGGTGCGTTCGGATATGAAGCAGGAGGACCAGCAGGTAGTTACATTGCAACGCTTCTTGCGACAGAGGTCGGAAAACTCGTTTCAAAGACGACGCGACTCGATATTTTATTGACGCCGTTCGTTACGTTACTAGCCGGATTCGTTGCCGGACGTTACGCAGGAAAGTGGATTGGAAAAGGCATGACGGATCTCGGTGAGTTGATTCGTTGGGGAACGGAACGCGAACCGTTATTCATGGGAATTTTCGTTGCTACCGTCATGGGTCTTGCATTGACAGCGCCGATTTCGAGTGCTGCGCTTGGAATCATGCTTGGTTTGGATGGACTTGCTGCAGGGGCGGCGACGATTGGTTGTGCGGCACAGATGATTGGGTTTGGCGTCATCAGTTATCGTGATAACGGAATCGGTGGTGTGGTTGCTCAAGGGATTGGAACATCGATGTTACAGGTAGGGAATATCATTCGAAATCCTTGGATTCTTCTACCACCGACTGCAGCCGGTGCTATACTAGCGCCATTTGCGACTGTTCTGTTAATGCTTGAGAGCAATCCGGAAGGTTCTGGTATGGGTACGAGCGGATTCGTTGGTCCATTGATGTTATTAAAAACGATGGGGTTCGAAATGGAGTATTACCTAGCAGTCGCTGTCCTCTGTTTCCTTGCGCCCGGCATCATCAGTTATTTCATTTATCGCATATTACGACGTCTCGGTCGGATTCAAGATGGCGATTTAAAAATCGAATATTAAATACAAAAAGCTGATTCTAAAGGATACGCCTGTTTGACCGGATGGTGGACGAACAAGCATATGACTTTTTGAATCAGCTTTTTTCATAAAGAGAATCCGAATGAACTTGAATAAAAACTCGTAAGGAAAACGTAGAGGTAAATGAGGTAAAGTGGAGTCAAATACCGCATGCGTACGATAGGCAATTTTCGAGCGAGTCGTTTTCCGAGTGCTTCGAGTAAAATGATGATCGCAAAACCGACGACCAAATACAAAAAGATTTCGGGTAAGCTTCGTTCAGAGTCAATGAAGGAATAGCCGTAACGTAAACAACTCGTCATGCCAACGAAGCCGACGAAGCGTTCGAACGGGTGTTTGATTGGTTGATCTGCCATAGTGAAGTCCTTTCCAGGTGTTTTCTAGTTGCAGTATAGCAAACCAAGCACGAAAACGCACAGCCACAATTGAATATGCTATGATGAGGGCAATGACTTCTAGGGAAATCAAAGGAGGAAATCATCATGAAAACATTACAATCCAAACAAGAATTCGATACAGCAAAACAAGGAAATGCCGTCTTTTTATTCTCAGCAAACTGGTGCCCGGATTGCCGCTTCTTAGATCCGTTCATGCCGGAAATCGAGCAAACATTTAACGGCTTCGAGTTTTACTACGTCGATCGCGACGATCATATTGAAATTGCCCAGGAAATGGACATCTTCGGAATTCCGAGTTTTGTTGCATTCCGCGATGGTGAAGAGACAGGGCGTTATGTCGGGAAAGAGCGGAAGACACCAGAACAGGTGACAGCATTTTTAGAGACGGTTTAAGAAAAAAGCGAGCGCTGACTCGCTTTTTTTCATGATAGAAAGGATGAATTCGAATGGAACTACAACAAATCCGAAGAATGATGACACAAACATTTGAAGAAGAAGGGTACACGACATATTTCGATCGTGAAAAGTCTGTATTACGAATTGAGCGAAAGCACGATAAATCAGGCGTTGATGTCGGATTGAATCCGCTTGTCGCAAAAGCAAAACGAAGAGGTGTCATCGCAGTCGAAGAGACGATCGAATATATCCGTGCTGTACTCGGACAAACGGATCAAATCTCACTCGTTGGACAAGAACAAAAAATCTTTCCTGTCATTCGCGCTAAATCGTTTGCCGATACGACAAAAGAAGGGAAGACGCTCGTCAGTACACCACATACGGGTGAGACGAAAATCATGTACGCACTTGATTTAGGGGCGACGTATCGTTTGATTGATGAGGAGTTACTGGCATCTGCTGAATGGACAGCTGAACAGTTATCAGAAGCAGCGCGTTTTAATGTGAAATCGCTTGAAGCGCCATTTAAACAAGACGAAGTTGCAGGGAATATCTTTTATTTCTTGAGTCTCGGCGACGGATATGAGGCGAGTCGTGTTTTGAACAAGACTTTATTAGCCGATTATGCGGCGCAAATCGAAGGAGAATTCGCAGTCGGAATTCCGCATCAGGATGTCCTGATTTTCGCTGATATTCGGAATGACGCCGGATATGATGTCTTACAGCAATTGATGTTTGACTTCTTCTCGAACGGTCGTGTACCGGTCACGGCACTGCCATTCTTATATGAAGATGGCAATCTGGAGCCGGTCTTCGTCCTTGCGAAAAACAAGCAGCCGAAAGAGTGAAGAATCTGATACAATAGGCATTGTGAGAAAGACGGAAGGGAGTCATGGATTGAATGAATGTGTTTTATAATAAAGAGGGCGTCGGCGACGTCTTAATGATCATTTTGGAAGACGCACCACGTGCGGAAGTGACAGCGACTCGTGAAGGAGACTTAGCAACTATCAAGCATGGTGATCGTGTCGTCGGTTACAACCTGTTTGATGCTTCGACTACGTTTACGATTGAGACACAAGGACCGGTTGAATTGACGGAAGAATTGGCAACACGCATCCAAAAGGAACTGGCGAGTCGAGATATCGAATTGTCACTCGAACAAGTGGATTATTCTCCGAAATTCGTTGTTGGGTTCGTTGCTTCTTGCGAGAAGCATCCGGATGCTGATAAATTATCGGTCTGTCAGGTAGAAGTAGATAACGGAACTTTACAAATCGTTTGTGGAGCACCGAATGTAGCGGCGGGTCAAAAAGTAGTCGTTGCTAAACCGGGAGCGGTCATGCCGTCTGGGTTAATCATCCGTCCTTCAGCGTTACGCGGCGTACCATCAAGCGGTATGCTCTGTTCAGCGCGTGAGCTTGGACTTGTCGATGCACCACAAGAAAAAGGGATTCTTGTACTCGATGATACAAAAGCAGTAGGGGAAGCATTCTCAATCGGTCGATGATTCGACCGATTTTTTAACAAGATGGAGGGGTGAACGTATGAGTAATCGTTATGAACAGTCACTAAAAGAGCAGGCTGCCCGGATTCGTCGAGAGCTTGCAGGGGAACGTGAGACAAAGCCGGTGGAACGTCCGAAAAAAGAGGAGCGTGAAGATCGCTTCGTTTTAACGGATGTGCCTTCACCGATTTATGGATTCCAACGTCCGAAGCAATCTGCATCGGAAACCGTAAAAGCTGCGGAAGAAACGGAAATGAGTGAGCAGGTTTCGGAAACAGTCGAAGAGGGAAATACTGATGAGGTTGCTTTGACGGATCAAGAACTGATCGCGCCAGAAGTCGTATTAGAAGAAGCGGAAGCAGATGCTGGTCTTGTACCGGTGACGGATGTCGAATTACTCGTACCGGAACCTCACACAAGTGAAGAGCTCGTGAGAGAAGAAGTGCCGACCGTAACCGAAGTAAAAGAAACGGACGGAACTGAAACATCTTCCGACAGTGAGACGATGGAACAATCAGTTGATCCGACAGAAGTCGTATCAGACGAAGCGAATGCTGGTCTTGTACCGGTGACGGACGTCGAATTACTTGTACCGGAACCTCACACAAGTGAAGAGCTCGTGAGAGAAGAAGTGCCGACCGTAACCGAAGTAGAAGAAACGGACGGAACTGAAACATCTTCCAACAGTGAGACGGTGGAACAATTAGTTGTTCCGACAGAGACATCAAGTGAAGAGTCTGCTGATGAAAAAGAAGCTGAGCAACAAGCGGAGAGCTTCGCACCGACTTTTGATCCATCTGCTGTTGAAGTAGATCAAGATCCATCTGTTACTGAGGTGGATAAGCCTGTTCAGTCGGAAGTGAAAAAACCGGTCGGACCGCCTGTTAACGTCGTCATGACGACGAAAGACTTAATGGCGATGTATCGCGCACGTCGAGAACAAAATAATTTACATGGTAAAAAATAAATCGGTTTGCTATAATGGTACAGGTTTTGTACCCGAGCCCGATGGTACGGACCGGAACGTGAATTGGAGGGCTTTTATATGACAAAGTATCATTTTGTTGGAATCAAAGGAACAGGGATGAGTGCGCTCGCCCAAGTACTACATGAGATGAATCATGAGGTGCAAGGTTCAGACATCGAAAAGCACATTTTTACTGAAGACGCGTTACGGGCTAAGGGAATTCCATTTTTCCCGTTCAATGCGGATAACATCAAAGAAGATTATGTCATCATCCAAGGGAATGCTTTTGGAGATGATCATCCAGAAATCGCACGGGCAAATGAACTTGGTTTAACCATCCATCATTATTACGATTTCTTAGGACACCTAGCAAATGAATATCGTTCGGTCGCCATTACAGGCTCACACGGAAAAACGTCGACGACAGGTTTGCTTTCACACGTCTTGAGCGGTATCACGCCGACAGCTTTCTTGATCGGAGACGGGACAGGGGCAGGAGTAGAGGATGCGAAAGCATTCGTCTTCGAGGCATGTGAATACAAACGTCACTTCTTATATTACAAGCCGGACTACGCTATCATGACGAATATCGACTTCGATCATTCGGATTATTTCACAGGAATCGATGACGTCGTTTCGGCATTCCAAGAAATGGCGATGCAGGTTAAGCAAGCGATCGTTGCTTGTGGAGATGATGAGCATCTTCAAAACATTCAAGCGAATGTACCTGTTCTCTATTATGGATTTGGAGAAAACAATGATTTCCGCGCGGAAAACGCGACGTCAACGCCAGATGGTACATCATTTGATGTTTATTTACGTGATGATTTCTACGGCACGTTCCTCATTCCAGGATTCGGTCGTCATCATGTCTTGAATGCACTCTCTGTCATTGCGATCTGTCAGTACGAAGGATTGAGCAAAGACGACGTTGCTGAACGTTTAGCCACATTTGGTGGTGTAAAACGTCGCTTCAGTGAGTCGGAATTCGGCACACAAATCCTAGTAGATGACTACGCGCACCATCCGAAGGAAATCAGCGCGACGATTGAGTCGGCACGGAAGAAATATCCGGACCGCGAAGTCATTGCGATTTTCCAACCGCATACGTACACACGCTTGAAATCATTCATGGATGATTTCGCGACTTCTTTACGTGAAGCAGATGCGACATATCTATGCGAAATCTTTGGATCGGCACGTGAGCAGGAAGGGCAAGTTCGCGTCGAAGATCTGCAGGAGAAAATCCCGCAAGCTTCTATTCTGACGCGCGATAACGTGTCTGTTCTACGTCAGCATGAAAATGCTGTGCTTCTGTTCATGGGAGCGGGCGATATCCAAACGTATCAGCATCAGTATCAAAGTGTGAAATAAGCGAGAATCAAAAGTGTCACTCGACTCGAGTGGCACTTTTTTTGTCGTATTTTTGAATTATGATAGTAATTTCAAAAAACCGATGAGGAAAATCTAAAATAGGATTGCATCTTGAAAAAAAGTTTGAAATAGTGTGTATGTGTTGAAGTTATTAACAGAAAGGAAAGACACCATGGGACAGATTTTACTCATCTTATTGCTCCAGTTGATTTACGTTCCTGTTTTGACATTACGGACGATCATGCTCGTCAAAGGGCGAACTGTCATTGCCGGATTATTTGGCACAGTCGAAACATTGATTTACATTTTTGCACTAGGAATCGTATTCCAAGACTTAACGACACTCGGTATGGTCGTTTACGCGCTTGGATTTGGTCTAGGAATACTCGTCGGTGGATATGTCGAGCGAAAACTCGCCATCGGTTACAATATGATTCAAGTGCATACGCAAGAATTTCCAGCGGAACTGATTCAAGTCATTCGCGATAATGGTTTTGGTGTGACACATTATCAAGGTCAAGGACGAGACGGTGTCCGTTATCGGTTAGATGTGCTCGCGGCTCGAACACGTATGAAAGTGCTTCGTAATCTCGTCGAAGAATACGAACCGAAAGCATTCCTCGTCGCATTCGATTCTGTCGACTTCAAAGGTGGGTATATGTTGAAAGGATTAAAGCGTCCTCGATAGAGCACTTTTCCTGAGAATGATGTTTATTCTTTGTTATTTAAGGATAAAGATGAAATAGAACGTCATTTGAAATCAGGAAAGGGGAATATCAGATGATTAGTAATCATGCAAAATCAGCTTTGAATCAACAGGTAGCAAACTATGGGGTACTGTTCGTCAAACTCCACAATTATCATTGGTACATTAAAGGACCAGACTTCTTAACGCTTCACGAGAAGCTTGAAGAACTTTATACATGGGTGTCTGAACAATATGATGTCGTTGCAGAACGTCTCCTGATGAATAACGGAACACCTTCTGCGACACTAAAAGAGTATTTAGAGCAAACAACGCTTGAAGAAGCGAAATCGGGATTATCGGCAGATGAGATGATTGATTCCGTCATCAAAGACTTCCAACAAGTCCGAAAAGAGATGCTCGATGCGATTGAACATCTTGAGGCACAAGACGTGACGGTTGAAGATGATCTACTTGGTCAAGCGAAGGAAATCGAAAAACAAATTTGGATGCTTCGTGCGACATTGAAAAAATAAGATAAAGAAACGGATGACCCCGTCCTAATGAAGGACGAGCCATCCGCTTTTTCTTATTTCAGGTTTTCAGGATTGAGGACTTCAAGTTCTGGAAGAACGAAACGACCGTCTTTACGGATCAATACGTCGTCGAACCAGATTTCTCCACCACCGTAATCAGGACGTTGGATGTTGACGAGATCCCAGTGAACGGATGAGTCATTACCGTTGTAGGCTTCTTCGTAAGCTTGACCTGGTGTGAAGTGGAAGCTGCCATCGATTTTTTCATCGAATAGAATATCCTTCATTGGATGCTGAATGAAGGGATTGACGCCGATCGCGAATTCGCCGACAAAACGAGAACCAGCATCTGTATCGAAGACTTGGTTGATCCGATCCGTATCGTTCGCCGTCGCTTCGACGATTTTACCATCTTTGAACGTCAGTTTGACGTTTTCAAACGTGAACCCTTGATACGGAGATGGTGTGTTATATGAGATGACACCGTTGACCGAATCCTTGACGGGTGCCGTAAAGACTTCACCGTCTGGAATGTTAGCATTTCCGGCGCATTTGATGGCTGGGATGTCTTTGATTGAAAACGTTAGATCCGTTCCTGGTCCGACGAGACGAACACGATCCGTCCGGTTCATCAAGTCGACGAGTGGTTCCATCGCTTGTCCCATTTTTTCATAATCAAGCGTGCAGACATCGAAGTAGAAGTCTTCGAATGCTTCTGTCGATTGATTCGCAAGTTGCGCCATCGATGCAGTTGGGAAACGAAGTACGACCCATTTCGTTCCTTTGACACGATCTTGTGTGTGCATCTTACCGATCGTTTGACCGTAAAGTTTCATCTGTTCAGCCGGCACATCTGACAATTCATTGATGTTATCACCAGCACGTAGTCCGATGTATGCGTCCATCGCTTGCATTTGCTTGCGTTCGATGTCTGCCATCAATTGGAGTTGCTCTTCTGAAGCATTTCGGTATAATTTTCGTAGGATACGATTATCCTTAAGTAAAACGAACGGATGTCCGCCAGCCGCGTAGGCAGCTTCAACGAGTGCCTCGACCAGTTCGCGTTCGATGCCGAAGTTTTCAATCAATACTTTTTCACCAGGTTCAAGGGCAACCGAATAGTTAATGAGATTCGTTGCCAGTTGAGTAAGACGTGGGTCACGCATGAAATTTCCCCCTCGAAATGGATTATGTAGGTTTCATTTATCATTGTAACGGAAATAAACCATTTGGAGTAGCAGGAACGACTTGCTACATGTCGAACTAACAACAAAAGACTATGCAAAAAAATTGGAGGCAAGAACCATGGAAATCACATTAGGCGGAATCGCCGGATTAGTCGCTGCGATCGCATTCGTAGTGCTCGTCATTTTCCTTGCCCGTGTATTAGGTGCTGCGAGTAAGACGCTCAACAATGTAGCCAACACGACAGCAGGACTTGAACGTCAATTAGACGGTATCATGATGGAGACGACAGCGTTGTTACATAAGACGAATCGTCTGGTCGATACGATTGAAGAAAAAACAGAATTGCTTGCACCTGTCGCAAACTCGATCGAAGAACTCGGTACGTCTTTAAACAAAGTGACAGATTCTGTCCGGACAGTATCCGATACGGTTGCTGGTGCAGCGGATACGAATAAAGAACAGATTGCGCAAGCAGTCCGTTGGGGCTCAGTCGCTGTAGAGTTATTTAAGAAAAATAAACCGGCAGAGACTACGGTTCAAAATCATTCGACGGCAACGACGACGGTTGAGAAAAAGCCACGTCGTCGATTCCGGAAAAAGGCAGAGGCGCCGGTCACACCGGAAGTCGTGTCAGTACCGGACGTTGAAAGCATTCCAGATGAGTTGAAGGGAGATCGTAAATCATGACGAAACAACACCCATATCAAGCACAAGATTCTTCTAAAGGAGGAGGCTTCCTTGCCGGAGTCATCATTGGTGGATTGATTGGTGCTGCGGCAGCTCTCCTTTCTAGCCCAAAATCAGGTCGTGAAGTACGCAATCTGATTGACGAGCGTACGGCGCCTGCGCGTCAACGTTTGACGGAACAGACACAAGTTGTCCGTGAAAAAGCGGAGCCACTCGTAGGTGAGTGGATTCAACTAGCGAAAGATAAGGCAGCACCTGTCATTGAAAAAGCGAAGAATAATTCAACGGTTCAAGAAGCGGCACAATATGCGGGCTTTGAGAAGGATCAAGCAAGCATTGATGCTGCTCTCGCAGAAGCGGAGCAACTCGTACGTGACATCGAACGTGAAATCGGCGACGAAGTGGATGGGGCGTCTGTTGCAGAAGAGATCGACACGGAGACGGTCGTTGAACTTTCGGAGTTACGCGAACAGTTAGCAGACGAACAAGAGGAAGACAATGATCCGCAGTCTGATGTGAATCATAAGAAATAATCAATATATGAGGAGCTCTCATCACGAGGGCTCTTTTTCTATGTTTCCTTATAGAGAAAACACAAAAAAATTATATGAAAAAACGTAATTTATTTTCATATTTTAAGAAATCATGCAGCTTCTTTATGTACAACAGGGAAAGAGTTCGCTATAATTAGTTGCTATTACGAGCTATATGCTGATTAGGGAGTGGTAGGACATGGATCAACATGCAGAATTAAAAAGATTACGTGATGAACTCGATTTAGTGAATGCAGAATTATTGGAATTGATGAACAGACGAGGTCAAATTGCCGTTGAAATCGGAAAAGTCAAACGAGCACAAGGGCTTGATCGATACGACCCTGTTCGAGAACGTCAAATGCTCGAATCAATTGCCGCTAATAACCATGGACCTTTTGAAACAGGACGCCTTCAGCATGTATTTAAAGAAATTTTCAAAGCTTCTCTCGAATTACAAGGAGAAGATCGGACTCGGAAATTACTCGTATCACGGAAACAAAAACCGACGAATACGATCATCCGGATCGGAGATGCCGTCATCGGAGACGGTTCGCAACAATTAATCGCTGGACCGTGTGCGGTCGAGAGCGAAGAACAAGTATTTGAGGTCGCGGAACAGCTCGCGAAACATGGCGTGAAGTTCATGCGAGGCGGAGCGTACAAACCACGTACATCGCCTTACGACTTCCAAGGTCTAGGACTCGAAGGTCTAAAGATGTTGAAAAAAGCAGCGGACGCGCACGGTTTGCATGTCATCACTGAAATCATGACACCGAGCGCCGTTGAATCTGCTTTACCATATGTCGACATCATCCAGGTCGGCGCACGCAATATGCAAAACTTCGATTTACTCAAGGAAGTCGGTCGTACGAATAAACCGGTTCTTTTAAAACGAGGTCTTTCTGCAACACTCGAGGAATTCATGTACGCGGCTGAGTACATCATGGCGAGTGGTAACGATCAAGTCATCTTATGTGAGCGTGGTATTCGGACGTATGAACGTGCAACACGGAATACGCTTGATATCTCAGCAGTTCCGATTCTGAAGCAAGAGACGCATCTCCCTGTCATGGTTGATGTCACGCACTCGACAGGACGTAAGGATTTACTCTTGCCAACAGCAAAAGCGGCATACGCGATTGGAGCAGACGCTGTCATGGTCGAAGTCCATCCGTTCCCAGCACTTGCGTTGTCTGATGCGAACCAACAACTCGATTTCCAAGAATTCGATACGTTCATCGAAAACTTGACGACTACCTTTCCGGCACTAAACGTTCAATGATTTCCGAAAAAGGGTAACCTAAAGCGAATGAAAACGTTTTACAATGAAGGAAGAATGGGAAAAGAAAACTATCTTTTCCTGTCTTCCTTTCGTGTTGCCTAAAAATGAAAACGAAATGAAAACACTTGAGATGGATCATACTAAAGGAGGAATTTGTTTTGAATAGTAATATTACGATTTACGATGTCGCGCGAGAGGCTGCTGTTTCGATGGCGACTGTATCGCGTGTCGTCAACGGAAACCCGAATGTCAAACCATCTACACGAAAGAAGGTCCAAGACGCAATCGAACAGCTTGGTTATCGTCCGAACGCTGTTGCCCGTGGACTGGCAAGTAAAAAAACAACGACGGTCGGTGTCATCGTGCCCGATATCTCGAACATCTTCTTTGCGGATTTAGCACGCGGGATTGAGGACGTCGCGACAATGTATAAATATAACATCATTTTATGTAACTCCGACCAAAATCGGGAAAAAGAGATTCATTTGCTCAATACATTACTCGGAAAACAGGTGGATGGAATCATCTTCATGGGCGGACGTTTGCATGAGGATCTCGTTCGTGAGTTCAAAACATCACCAGTTCCGATCGTTCTTGCTGCGACGTTGAATCAAAATTATGATCTTCCTGCCGTCAACATCGATTATGAGAGTGCTGCGCACGATGCTGTTAAGTCTTTGATCGACCGTGGACATGAACGGATTGGATTCATCACTGGACCACTCGAACAGCAAATCAATGGTGAAAAGAAATTTGCGGGTTATCGCCGAGCACTCGAAGAAGCAAATCTTCCGTTTAACGAGCAAAATGTCGTCCTTGGAAACTATACGTATGATTCAGGAATGAAGGCGATGAATCAATTGCTTGAACTTGGAGAAGATTGCCCACGCGCGATTTTTGCTGGAACGGATGAGATGGCTCTTGGTGTCATCCATGCCTTACAGGATGCTGGACATCGTGTACCGGAAGACTTCGAAGTTATCGGACACGATAACACACGTCTTGCGACGATGATTCGTCCGAAACTGACGACTGTCGTTCAACCGATGTATGATATCGGAGCAGTCTCGATGCGTCTATTGACGAAAATCTTGAACAAAGAAGAAATTGAAACGAACGATGTCACGTTGCCACACCGGATCGAACAACGGGATTCGACACGTCCTTAATCGAAAAAACGTCTCTTCTCTCAAGCAAGCTGCTTGAAAAAAGAGACGTTTTTTTATTTCGCGACGGTGATAAGTTCGTCTTGGTGATGGTGGAGTTGGTCATTTTCGACATGGAGTCGAACCGTCGTCTGACCAGGTGCAGTCAATGTCACTTTCCCGCTGTAGGCATCACCCTTTTTTTCTAGAGGAACGTAGTTATGTTTTTCAATGCCCGTTTCAATGACTTCCACTTGTACGTTCGCTTTTAGCGGTTTCCCATCGAGGAAAACATGAAAGGAGACGGGAAGTTCAGCACCAGCTTTCGCTTTTGTTGCGCCCATGTAATGGACAGACAGACCATCGACGGCTTCGTGATCATGTCCATGTTCGTGCGATGCTTCCTCTTTTTCATGTGAATGATCCATGACGACGAATGAGATCTTATCCATATGATGGAGTCCTTTTTTATCATTGATATGATACAGTCCTTCATACTCACCTTCAGCAAGCTTAGCTTCTGCTTGATAAGAACCTGTCTTTTTCAAGGTTGCCTTGAACTTTTGATGGGCACCGTCTTGTTTTCCGGCTTCCCAAACTTCAAATGTCACGTCCTCAAGATTGACTGGTTTCTTTTGTTCGACAGCTGACGCTTTAAAAACAACTTTATCTTCTTCCATTGTCTTGGCCGGAACATTGACGTTGACCTCGACCGTCGGTTTTCCTGACCCTTGCATGTTATCGTGATCCATTGCCTGTTTTTCATTGCCGCACCCTGCGAGTACGATCCCCGTCGATAGAATAAGACCGGAATAAAGCCATGTCTTTTTCATGATGATTCCCCCAACTATTATTCATTTACTAAGTAAAAATTCCATATTTAGTATAGCAACAAGTTGTGAACTCCGAACGAAATAAATGTGAAGATATAAAGTCGATTAATCAACGGAGTAAGGGGAAGTCGCAGTCAATTGTTTCTTACGCTCATCGCTCACGAACGGCCAAATTAGTCGTTTGACGGTCTCCCAATTTTTTTCTTCGATTTCAGGTCGTCGCGGAATGGCGGGGTAGAGTGGTGTTGGATCATGCCAGTGTGTTGGTGGGGGTGTTTCCTGTCCACTCCAACGTTCTTGCCATGAAGTAGGAATCTCTCCACGAAACGGAGCTTGTCCGGTCATGGCAGCAAAAACTTGACTCCACGCGCGGGGGACGACACGATACCAGTCATAGCCACCGCCTCCTAAAGCAACGATTTTTCCATTCGTATATTTATTTGCTGCAGCGACGGCGATTTGAGGGATCTGCTCATAACTTTTCATCGTTAAGGATAAATGAGTCAATGGATCAAGCGCGTGTGCATCGGCACCATTTTGCGTAATGATGAGATCCGGTTGGAACAATTCACAGGCTTCAAAGAGTGCCGTCTCATAAGCGAGTAAAAACGAATCATCTTCCGTAAAGGCGTCCAGTGGCACGTTCCAGCTAAATCCATATCCTTCTTCAGACCCTCGTTCCGTCACCATTCCCGTTCCTGGAAACAAGTAGCGACCCGTCTCATGGAGAGACAATGTCATGACGTCCTTTCGATTATAAAAGGCCCATTGTACACCATCACCGTGATGAGCGTCCGTATCGACATAAAGAATTTTACAGTGATATTTTTCAATCATGGCTGCCATGGCGACAGCGGTATCGTTATAGACACAAAAACCAGAGGCACGCCCACGGAATCCGTGATGCAATCCGCCACCGATATGAAAGGTCCGTTTATATTGACCAGATAAGACGAGGTCACATGCTTCGATCGTGCCGCCGACAAGGAGAGAAGCGCCCGAATGCATCCCCTGGAACAAAGGGGTGTCTTCTGTCCCGAGACCATACATCTGTGCCTTGAGAGGCGTTAATGCTCCGGTCCCGGCTGCTTTGACGGCAGCAATATAATCCTGATCATGAACGAGTGACAATTCTTCATCAGTCGCATGACGTGGCGCGATACAAGGAATGTTATCTAATTGATGCATCGCTTCAAGCAAAGAAACCGTTAATTCGAGGCGAATCGGATTGAATGGATGTGTCTCCGAAAACCGATAAGTCGCCTCTTCAGGACTGTACAGATAGGCAAAATCCTTCATCTGCTCACATCCGGTCCAAGTACATCGAATCCTTCTTTGCGCAACTTTTCGATGATCCGAATCGGATTCATGGTCTGGACACGAAACGCAACGATCCGGACATACGGATCGTCTGTTGGATATACGAGTACATTTAAGATATTGATATTCGTTTTGGCAAGCAGTGCGGCAATCTTTGCTAATGTTCCAGCAGTGTTCTCAACACGGATTTCGATTTGAGAACTTGGTTCGAGTGCACCCGTCAATTGAACGAATGTCCGCAACAAATCCGTTTCCGTGACGATACCGACAAGGCGTCGACCGCGGACGATTGGCAGACACGTCAATCGGTATTCATAAAACAGCACAGCCGCATCTTCGAGAAAATCGAGCGGATGAGCCGTGACAGGACTTTCAATCATGATGCTTGAGACCGGATACTGTAGGTCTTGTTTTGCTGTATCCGGATGAAAGATACTAGTTGCGCTTTGAATTTCCTTTAGTCCGACAAGACCGACGAGTTCATGGCGGGCATTGACGACAAGAACATGACGAATCTGATGACGTTGCATGAGTTCGACCGCATGCGCGATGGAATTCGTCGGTTGCATCGTGATGCACGTCGTATTCATGATTTGTTCGATTAACATGACGATTCCTCCTCGAGCTCAGTCATACATGAAGCGTCTTCTCAAGCGTAGCGCATCAAAATGAGCGACGACTTCAGGTGAGACGTGTTTTCCAATACGTGCCATCAGGCAGTTGGCAGGATGGGAGGCGATTTCCGGATCGTCGGTCGGGAAGAAGACAAGACCACCATGGTTCATCATCTTCTCCATGATCTTTCGGTAATCCCAGACCGATAGTCCACTCCCTTTTAGGTCCCAATGCCAATAATATTCAGTCGTTAAAATCAAATAGTGTTCCATAGCAGGATCGAGCATAGAGATTTCAAGCAATTTTTTACCGATCTGTTGTCCGCGGAACCGAGAGGAGACTTCGATCGCTCCGAGTTCCAAGATGTACGGATTGTTTCCTTCGCTCCACGTTTCATAAGGATCAGGGTATAAGTAAGTCACATAACCGATGATTTCCGTTCCTTGACGAGCGACGATGATCCGTCCTTCCTCAAGGTCTGCAATCTCAACGAGTGCTTGATGTTGTTCAGCGGGTGGACGAAAAGCCGTCAACCCTGAATCGAGTGTATACGTTGCTAGTGTTTGACTCGGTACGGGACCTTCGATGTCAACAGGACCGAGTGATGTTTCATGCATCCGATGATTGAATTGTTTTTCAAACATGTAAGCGTCACCACCTTCCTATTCATTATAGACGAAAGCGCTTGAGCAAAGAGAGGGATTTTTTAACAAATTGACGGCAAATGGATTGAACTGACGGATAACTAGCTTATAATAAAGAGGAAAACATAGAAGGGGAGGAACGAGACATGAAAGTTTTGAAAGCGCTTCCGGGGAAGCATTGGTTAGCAGAGTATGATGAAACGAACACGTACGACTGGAAAGATGCTGAGCAGTACTTTTCATGGGCGACAACGGGGAAAGTCAACATGGCTCATGAAGCAATCGACCGTCACGCAGAAGGCGAGCGGGCGAACAAGGATGCGCTGATCTATTTCGATGGGACGACGGAACAACGCTTCACATATGCAGATATGAAACGATTGACGAATAAAGCGGCAAACGTATTAGTCGATGCAGGGGTCAAAACGGGTGACCGTATTTTCATCTTCATGCCACGTTCACCGGAATTGTATTTTGCCTTGCTTGGCGCACTGAAGGTAGGCGCAATCGTCGGTCCGTTATTTGAAGCATTCATGGAACAAGCGGTCCGTGATCGCTTGCTTGATTCTGAAGCGAAGTTACTCGTGACGACGAAGGCATTGCTCCCACGTGTTCCGGTTGGGGAACTGGAATCACTTGAAAAAGTAGTACTTGTTGACGAAGATATCGAAGAATCGGACACATTACTCGATTTCCGCAAAGCGTTCGAGCAAGCATCCGATGTATTCGAACCGGTCTGGTTAGATCGTGAAGACGGATTGATCCTGCACTACACTTCAGGATCGACAGGGAAGCCGAAAGGTGTGCTCCACGTTCAAAATGCGATGATTCAGCACTTAATGACAGGTCGCTGGGTACTTGATCTCCAAGAAGATGATGTCTACTGGTGTACGGCTGACCCGGGGTGGGTCACAGGAACAAGTTACGGTATCTTCGCACCATTCTTGAATGGCGCGACGAACATCGTCGTCGGTGGACGCTTCAATCCGGATTTCTGGTACAGTGTCATCGAGAAGTATAAGGTAACGGTCTGGTATAGCGCACCAACGGCTTTCCGGATGTTGATGGGAGCGGGAGCGGATGTTGCAAATCATCATGATCTCTCAAGTCTTCGTCATGTATTGTCTGTCGGCGAACCGTTGAACCCAGAAGTCATTCGTTGGGGGAAAGAAGCCTTTGATCAACGGATTCATGATACATGGTGGATGACGGAGACAGGCGCGATGATGATTTGTAACTACAAGTCGATGGACATCAAACCGGGATCGATGGGGAAACCGATTCCAGGAACTCAGGCTGCGATCATTGATGATCAAGGAAATGAGTTACCGCCATTCCGAATGGGGAACCTTGCTTTAAAAACACCATGGCCATCGATGATGCGTCAAATTTGGAACAATCCGCAGAAATATGAATCGTATTTCTTTAAAGGATGGTATGTCTCAGGGGATTCTGCCTATATGGATGACGAAGGTTACTTCTGGTTCCAAGGACGTGTCGATGATGTCATCATGACGGCTGGAGAACGGGTTGGTCCGTTCGAAGTCGAAAGTCGTCTCGTCGAGCACCCAGCTGTCGCAGAAGCCGGTGTCATCGGGAAACCAGATCCAGTCCGCGGTGAAATCATCAAGGCGTTCATTGCCTTGCGTGATGGTTACGAGCCAACGGATGAGCTAAAACAAGAAATCCAAGCATTCGTTAAAGAGGGGCTTGCTGCTCACGCGGCACCGAGAGAAATCGATTTCCGAGATAAATTGCCGAAGACACGAAGTGGTAAAATCATGCGCCGTGTCCTGAAAGCATGGGAGTTGAATCTTGAAACAGGCGATTTGTCGACGATGGAAGATTGAACGTAAAAAAGGATGAATCACCGTGACAGGTGATTCATCCTTTTTGTTAGTTTTCAGAAGCAGCATCATTTTTCTTTTCATCTTGTTTCTTCTGTTGTTCTTGCTGTTTCTTCGCATCTGCTTCTTTTTTCTTAGCATCAGCTTCTTGTTTCTTAGCGTCCGCTTCCGCTTTCTTTTTTGCCTCTGCTTCGGCTTTTGCTTTTGCATCGGCAGCACGCTTGGCGTCATCGGCTGCTTTTTTCTTAGCATCAGCTTCCGCTTTTTCTTTCGCCTGATCTTGTTCTTTTTGTTGCTCTTCTTTCTTCTGAGCGTCCGCTTCTTTTTTCTTTTCTTCTGCTTCTTTCTTTTTCTTCGCTTCGGCTTTTTTCTTTGCCTCTTCCGCTTTTTTCTTCTTATCTTCTTCTTTGAAGCGACCACTGTTCTTAAAGTCGTTTGCTGTTACAGAAGATGGTTGCGTGAAGCGGGCACCGGATTTGAAGTAACTACTGTTCGCGGCATACGTCGCATTCGCCATTTGTGACCACAGCGTTTGTGTTCGTTGGTAATACGTTGTTGGACCGATGAGTGAGTTGTTCTGATCGTGTCCTGTCCAAACGGCAAGCGTCACACCAGGAGTGGAACCGACAAGGTAAGAGTCTTTGACATCGTTCGTCGTACCTGTCTTACCAGCCCAATCTCCAGGAACGTTCAACCGATCTTTAGCAAACGTTGCTGTACCTTTTGAGAAGACGCCACGCATCATATCAAGCGTCAGGTAAGCTGTTCGTGGTTCATAAATTCGTTTTTTCTTCGGTTTTGCTTTATAGATATCTTTTCCGTCTTTCGTGATTTTCGAAATGACGTATGGTTGCACGAATTCACCATAGTTGGCGAGTGTCGCGTAAGCACCAGCAAGTTCGACTGGTGTAATCTCCATCGTTCCGAGTGCCGCCGAAGGAGCATAACGAATCGCATCCGGTACTTCAACACCCATATCGACGAGTTTTTGAATCGAGTTCGACATGTTCATCTTCTCGTAAATCTTAACGGCAGGTACGTTTAATGAGAGTTCAAGTGCTGTACGAACCGTCACGTTTCCACGATAACGTCCACCTTCATTCTTGATCGGACGATCACCTGGTTGACGTGGTACGGTCTGGTAGTAGTACTCTTCATCATTGACGGTAGATGCCGGAGTGATCAAACGATTTTCAATTCCGTTCGAGTAGACGAGAATTGGTTTTGCCGTTGACCCGATTTGACGTTTCGCTTGGAATGCTCGGTTAAAATCATCGGCTTTTCCATCAAGGTAACGTCCACCAACGAATCCGAGGATACGCCCCGTCTCATTCTGAACCATGACTGCTGCTGTTTCTTCTGGATCTTGTTTCGAAACGGTTTTTTTCGTTTTTGGATCGACGACTTGTTTGTACTGCATGCCACCAGGGAAGTTCCCGTTGTTCTTCGCAGGTTGTTGCATCGATTCATGAATTTTTTTATCTAGCGTCATGTGAACTTTGTATCCACCTTGACGGAGTGCAACCAGTGCTTGATCTTGATAGTTTGCCCGGACTTCTGCCAGTTCAGACGGTTTGACTTCGTCTTCTTTCACACCATCTTGTTTCATCAAGTACTTCGTCATGATCTTCGTCGCTTCACGTTCTGCTAAATCATAGACATACGGATACGTGTCACGCGAACGTTTCGACTGTTTCGCGAAGTCTTTCGTGATGTCGTGTTTGATTGCTTTTTCATATTGTTCTTTTGTAATGTTTTTTGCAACATACATCCGCTTCAACACGGTCTTCATCCGATTGACACTTGGCGTCAAGTCTTTTTTGACGACACCGCCTTGTAGATAAGGTGTGTAGTAGTAAGGGTTTTTCGGAATACCAGCGAGGAAAGCCGCTTGTGGTAACGTCAGTTTTTTCGCTGATTTGTTGAAGACCCCTTGGGAAGCAGCTTCGATACCAGCGATGTTACGCCCGAGTGAATTTCGTCCGAATGAGACGACATTCAAATATGCCTGTAAAATTTCATCTTTTGACATCGCATTTTCAAGGCGGAGCGCTAAGATGATCTCTTTTGCTTTCCGTTCGAATGAAACTTCATTCGTCAGGATTTGGTTTTTAATTAATTGTTGTGTCAGCGTACTTCCGCCTGTGCGTGACGCTGAATTCGTCAATTCTTGTAAGACTGCTCGCAAAGTCGCTTTTGGAACGACTCCATCATGTTGATAAAAATCTACGTCTTCCGTTGATAGAAGCGCATCAATTAAATAAGGAGAGATATTCTTGATATCAACCGGCTGACGTTCTTCATCCGTTGAGATGTTCGTCAGCTTTTCGCCACTTCCCCAATAAATTTGACTTGTCACCGCATAACTGTTCACTTCTTGTTTCATCTCAGTCAAAGGTGGGGCTTTCGTATCTTTGACTAGGGAAGCGAAATATCCTCCAGCCGCTCCGACAGAGAAGCTGCCGATGAGAAGGACTGCTATGATGAGGAATAAAATGATGTTCCATGAAACATCGTATGTGATATTCGACCAGTGCCGAACGGCTTTCGTCCGGGGGTGATTCCAAAACTTGAACCAGTTCTCGCGCATAAATGATCTCCTTTGCATCTTAAACTTAGGTGTAAATTAATATTAAATCACAGATAGACGTATTATACCATAAATCCACCAGTGAAATCGGACTTGACAGCGGATTCGCCTTCGACGTATCATGAAACCATCTTATTTTCATATATTATGTTAAACAGTGATCGGAATACAGTAGTAAGTCACTCCCTGTGACAGAGACCTAGTGGTGCTGCGAACTAGGACACAGTGAACTTACGAATTACGCTTCCGGGAGTTTCTTGAGAAATCAAGCGGTCCGTCCCGTTATCGACGAACCAAGTGGTCCTTTTATGTAAAGGGCAATCAGGGTGGTACCACGGAATCTTCCGTCCCTTCGTCTTAGACGAAGGGACGGTTTTTTATTGTTAAAAGTGAACTTTAGGAGGAGACACAATGACGTTATTAGAGGATTTAGAATTTCGCGGTTTAATTAACCAAATGACGGATGAAGAAGGATTGAAGACATTACTCGAGACACCAACAACGCTATACACGGGTTTCGATCCAACAGCTGATTCATTGCACATCGGGCACTTGTTGCCGATTTTAGTCTTAAAACGATTCCAACAAGCAGGACACCATGTCGTAGGTCTCGTTGGTGGAGCAACGGGAATGATCGGAGACCCGAGTGGTCGCGCAACAGAACGTTCGTTGAATACATCGGATATCGTCGAAGAGTTCGCGAATCGGATTAAGGACCAGTTGTCACGTTTCTTACCAATTGAAGGAGAAAACCCGGTCACGATCGCCAATAACCTGGACTGGACGAAAGATTTGACGATCATCGATTTCTTACGCGATATCGGAAAACACTTCCCGGTCAGCTACATGCTTGCAAAAGACTCTGTTGACTCACGACTTCAAAACGGGATCTCATTCACTGAGTTCTCATACATGTTACTTCAATCGTTTGACTTCTTGAAACTCTACGAAGACAAAGGGTGCCGCCTTCAAGTCGGAGGAAGTGACCAATGGGGGAACATCACAGCAGGGATGGAATTGATTCGTCGTGCGGGTCATGAAGAAAAAGCATTCGGTTTGACGGTACCGCTTGTTACAAAAGCAGACGGTCAGAAATTCGGTAAGACAGCAGGTGGTGCGGTTTGGTTAGACGCTGACAAAACGTCACCGTACGAGTTCTACCAATTCTGGTTCAACGTTGACGATCTTGACGTCATCAAGTTCTTGAAATACTTCACGTTCTTAACGCACGAAGAACTCGACGCGCTCGCAGAAGAAGTCAAGGCAGCACCAGAGAAGCGTGTCGCGCAACGTCGTCTTGCAGAAGAGATGACCGTTCTCGTCCATGGTGAAGAAGGTCTGACACAAGCACAACGTATTACGACGGCACTCTTTAGTGGAGATATTAAATCGTTGCAAGTCGAAGATATCGAAGATGCGTTCAAAGGAATGCCACGCTTTACACTCGGTGAAGCGACAAACCTCGTCGACGTTCTCGTTGAGGCGAAGATCAGTCCGTCAAAACGTCAAGCACGTGAAGACGTCACGAACGGTGCAATCTACCTAAACGGAGAACGCGAGCAAGATTTAACGAAAGAAATCACGGAAGCTGATGCAATCGGTCGCTTTACGATCGTACGTCGCGGAAAGAAAAAATACTTCGTCGTCGAGCATGCTTGATGATATACGAAACGCTCCCTGCACTTAGATGCAGAGAGCGTTTTTTTAAGCTGTTCGGAATAAACGGAGTGGCAACAAGCGAACGGCAATCGTCGTGGCGATGACAGCTTTGATCGTATCCCATAAGATGAAAGGATAGTTAATCGCAAAAGCATCTTTGAACGATAGATCGAGTACAGCCATTAGACCAAATGTTCCAAGCAGGTAGACTAAACCAAGACCAAAGACGATCATCCCGATGAAGAGGGGAACGAAGCGACGCGTTTTTTCAGCAACAAGTCCGATGAAGAATCCAGCGATCGGAAAGGCAATCAAATAACCAACGGTTGGTCCGACAAATGGGGCTAGTCCGCCTTTTCCGCCAAGCACCGGTAGACCAGCTGCTGCGAGTAATAAGAAGATTAGGACAGCGAGTCCACCACGTTTTCCACCGAGAATCGCGCTGACCGTCATGATCGCGAGCATCTGAAGCGTGATTGGAACAGCGCCGACGAGTTGAATTTGTGGCAAAGAGCTGACGGCTGCGATGATGGCAGCACCAAGGGCGATGAAAGTTAAATCTCTAGTTTTCATGAATGAAGTCCTCTTTTCTTTTTGTGTTAACTATGTATATTTAAAGGTTAACACAAATTATGAGAGAAACCTATATATTAAAAATAAATATTTCAAATCACTTTTTTCTTACAAAAAGGCTATAATTAGTTTAGTAATTATTAGGAGGTTTATTATGGACTTAAAACCAGATAAAAAAACCGTTTCAGAATTATTTCCATTGGAATTAGATATCACCTATGAAGTGCCTGTTTATCAAAGAAATTATTCATGGAAAGAAGAAAACATTGAGACTTTAATACAGGATATTTTAGAAGAACCACAAGGATACTATTTAGGAAACATAATAGTTACAGAATACTCGGATAAAGAGAATTATTTTGATATTGTGGATGGTCAACAAAGAGTTACAACTATAGCTCTTATTCTTTTGGCTACTTTTGAAAATTTAAGTGAATCTCTTAAAAGTAGAAAGTTAAATGAACAGTTAATTGAGGAATCAAGCGCAATAAAAAGTAGAATAAAGGACAAATTATTAAAGACAGATTCGAATCCCAAACTGTCATTATTAGCTCCAGACAATATGATCTATGGAGAATTACTAAATTTAATTTTAAAAGGAGATAAAAATTCAAAGCCGCATAAAAATAAAGTATTCGGAAAAAGATATGATTATACTAAAAAATTAATCAAAAGTAAATTTTACGGTGAAGAAGAGTTAGATGAAGAAAAATATAATTTAGGAACTAGACGGCTGTTGGAATTTTATAATAAGCTGAATTATGCTGAAATACTTAGAATACGAGTTCCTAATTTGAATGACGCTTTTAACGTTTTTACATCATTTAACGCAAAAGGTGTTCCTCTAACATTAATTGACTTATTTAAATCATTTTATTTAAGAGAAACGAGTAACTTTTTGACAAAACAAGAAGCTGTAAAAAAATGGGAAGAATTGATTTCGTTATTTTACAATGAGAATGATGAAATTATTCCTAGTGTAGTATCTCAATTTTTATTAAATAATTACGATACATTCGAATCTACGAGTAAAGCATCAATCACACAAAATTCTGCACTAAATATTTATGATAAAATATTTAGTGAGAAAGGTCATACTTATATAATGATCTTATAATAAGAGGAAAAATTTTTACTAATATGAGTAGTAAGGTAGACAGCATTAATATCTTAAATCTAAATAAAGTCACTCAAAAAAAATTGCTGTATCTTGATAAATTAGAATCTACTCAAGCTTATCCAGTTATTTTTTATTTATTAAATAAATATTATGAAGACAAAATAACTGTTGATTTAATTAACGATTTTTTTGATTTTTTAATTATTTATTTTGTAAGAAGAAATATTATTTTAAAACCTAAAGCATCAAATATTAGATCGAAATCTATTCAAAGCATTAGGAAGTTAGCAGATGTTGAAAATGTAGAGGAAATAAATATAAAACAAACAAAAGAATACTTTTTGTCAATAGCAGCTAATGAGGAAGAATTTAAAGTTGCTTTAGAAGGTTCTGTGTATTTAAATTCCAAAAATGCTACAAGAATAATTTTAATATATTTAGAACGAAAATACGGTACATTTTTCAATAAACAAGTTACAGATTCATTAGATAGCATAACTGATAAAGGAAGTTACATTTGGACTCTGGAACATATAATGCCTCAATCAGCTGAGAGAAATAAAGATTGGAAAGACATTCTCCTTAAAAAAACTTCAAATGAAGATCAAATTGCTTTATTGCTTGAAAATCATGTGCATAAAATCGGTAATTTAACTCTTACAGGCTATAATTCTGGTATGAGTTCGAAGTCTTTTGTGGATAAAAAAAATTACAGAGATCCTAGTACTAATGCTGAAACAGGATTAAAAACCAATCTATTTTTAAATGATTCTATTTTTGGTGATTATGAAAACAAGGATACTAAAAATGAGTGGACTCTTGAAGATATTGACGCACGGACCAAGTTTTTAACTGAAAAAACTTTAGCATTATTTGGTTTTAATATTTGATAAGTAAAATAAAAAACACTTTATGACGTAATACTAATTACTAATTTAAATTGAAAAGAAACACGAAAATAAAAAGTCATAATTCCTTTAAACAAAGGAATTATGACTTTTTAAATTTAATAACAAAAACAATCGATTAACGTGAGTAGTACTCGACGACGAGTTGTTCTTGGATTTGATCGTTCAATTCAGAACGCTCAGGAAGACGGACGAACGTTCCTTCGAGCTTCTCAGCATCGAAAGTAACGAAGTCTTTAGTTGCTGGAGCAACTTCGAGTGCTTCTTTGATAACGACAAAGTTCTTCGATTTTTCGCGAACTGAGATCGTTTGACCTGGTTTCACGCGGAATGATGGGATATCAACGCGTTGTCCATCAACTTGGATGTGACCGTGGTTGACGAGCTGACGAGCAGCACGACGTGTACGAGCCATACCCATACGGTAAACGACGTTATCAAGACGTGCTTCGAGTAAGAACATGAAGTTCTCACCGTGGATACCAGGCATTTTGCCAGCATCGTTGAAGATACGGTTGAATTGGCGTTCGTTTACTCCGTACATGTGACGAAGTGTTTGCTTCGCTTGAAGTTGAAGACCGTACTCAGATACTTTACGACGGCTGTTACCGTGTTGACCTGGTGCGTAAGGGCGTTTTGCGATTTCTTTTCCTGTTTCAGTAAGTGAGATACCGAGACGACGTGAGAGTTTCCAAGCTGGACCTGTATAGCGAGCCATAATAAGACTCCTCCTTATTGTTCGTTATTATTTGCATAAAAATAATAACGCCATCAAACCCACATTACGCCCATTTCATGATGTGGCACCCTCGCTTGATAGCAAAGTTACACGATGCCCCTCCGGTTATTCACCGAGTCATGAAATGTGATACGTAAGCGATTTGACCGCTATCGTTATCATTTCTGCACTTTTACAAGTATACGGTGTGGACAATCGACTGTCAATCAGAATTACAGATGGCGAAGCAGTGTCGTACAGAATGCTTCTAGACCAGCTTGATCGACTTCGTCGAAACGGTTGAATTCTGGGCTGTCGATATCGAGGACACCAATCGTTTGTCCGTCTTTGACGAGTGGAATGACGATTTCTGAATTCGAAGCTGCGTCACATGCGATGTGACCTGGGAACTGATGCACATCTTCGATTCGTTGTGTCGTCTGTTCTGCTGCGGACGTTCCGCAGACGCCACGACCGAATGGAATACGGACGCAAGCTGGAAGTCCTTGGAACGGTCCGAGGACGAGTTGGTTTTGCTCCGTATCCGTCAAATAGAAGCCGACCCAGTTGATACGGTCGAGGAACTGGTTGAGCAACGCGCTTGCATTCGATAAGTTTGCAACTTGATTGTCTTCTCCCATTAATAGCGCATCGAGTTGTTTTGAGAGCATGTCGTATTGTTTCGTCCGGTCACCTTCATATGTCTTTGTTTCGAACATAATAAAAATTCCTCCCGTAAAAAGCGTATTTTTTTTAGTTTAACGAGTTTTCGCGTGGCTGACAAACAATTGATTTTTGGAAAAAGGATTCAAAACAGCGGAAGAAATCAGGAAAAGCCCTTGTAAATCTATGCAAAACGGTTGCGCTATACTATTATAAGGATAAGATTATTGCGATTTAGAGAAAATCTAAAGTCGTAGGACAGAGTGGAGGTCGTGACAAATGTGGGCATGGGTGATCGGAGTCATCGTCATCGTATTACTCGTCATGCTATTTAGCATGATCAGTCGAAAAAAATACTACACGAAAATCGATGAACTTGATATGCGCAAACAAGGCATCGTCAGTGCATCGATTCCAAAGGAGTTGCAGGACTTAAAGCAACTACCGATGGCGGGTGAGACGGAGACGAAGTTCAGCTCCTGGCATCAAGCGTGGGAAGAGTTATTAACGGTCCACGTCGCCCAAATCGATGAGACCCTTTACCGGGCGGAGGAAGCGCTCGATAAATATCGGTTCATCGCCGTCAAGAATGACCTCGAAGTAACGGAACAATTGATTGTAGAACTCGAAGGGTTGATCGATGAGATGCTCGTCGAGATGTCGACGTTCAAAACGAATCAATCGGTTCTAGCCGAACTAAAAGCGCAAGGGGAAGCCGATTCAGGGCAAGTTCGGAAATCATTATTGATTCAAGCGAACTCATTCGGTCCGGCGCTTGCGCGTCTGGAAGAACGAAGTGAACAAATCGATGCGCACTGGAATGAGATGTGTCAGTACGAAGCTTCAGGTGAAGTGACGAAGGCGTATGAGACAAGCTTGCTACTCGAGCAAGAAGTAGCAACGACGCGTCAACTCGTCGAACTTGTACCGAAACAATGGAAGATTCTCGCTCATGAATTACGTCAACGGATTGATCAGCTCGGAGCAGGCTATAAGGAAATGTCGTTAGATGGGTATCCGCTTGAACCACTCGGTCTCCAATCCGAGATCAAACGGTTCGAGGAACAACGTCTGAGCCTTGCTGAAAAAATCGAAATGCTAGAAGTCGACGGTTTGGAAGAGGCGATTCAACAGTTATCGGCCGATGTGGATCAAATGTATGATACGTTCCGTCGTGAGGTCGATGCGCGTCATCAAGTGAAAAAGGAAAACCAATTCTTGAAACAAAAAGCGCTACGGATGCGTGAACGGATTCATCAATTGGCACAAGAGTTCAGTATCTTACGTGAAAAATATGAAATCTCAGCAGATTTAGGGATTCACTATGAAACGATCCAGCGTGACGAAGAGCTACTGTTTGAAGCAGCAAAAGATCTTGATGAGTCGATTGCCGGAAAAATCATCCCGTTCAGTATGCTCGAAGATCAGATGCGCGATGCGATTCGCCTCGAAGAACAGTTGATGATTCAGTACGAACGCTTCACGGTCGAACTCCAGGCGCTTCGAAAAGAAGAGACGGAAGTTCGCGAACGAATCGTCGAATGGCGTCATCAGCTGTCGCAGACACGTCTCCGTCTGAAACGACTCGGATTACCGAACTTACCGGCTGAGGTGGAAGAAGCGCTCCGAAATGCGAATCGTTCACTGCAGACGCTTGAAACACGGTTAGAGGAGTTACCGTTTAACGTTCGATCGATCGTCGCACAAAGTCAAGACGTCCAAGAAACGTTTAAACATGTGCAAGAACGGTTAGATACATTAGTGTTCGAAGTCACGTATGCCGAACGGCTCGTCCAGTATGCGAACCGGTACCGTCGCCACGACAACGAGATACATATGTCGCTGACGATCGCGGAAACGAAGTTCTTAGCGGGAGACTATGAACGAACGATTGTCTTAGCGGAACGTGTCCTAAATGAATACGATCCGGCCGCGATCGAACGTATTAAACGGTCGTGTGCACCAGAGGAAACATTGCACGTTTAAATCAGGATCGACAATTCAGGGTGACCGTCATGGTCACCCTATTTTTGTAAAAAGAGGAGTGAGTGGAATGGGAACACTATACGTAAACGGATTGATTCGAACGATGGCACATGAAGAGGATGTCCATTCAGCGATGTTCGTCGAAAAGACGCGGATCATTGCAATGGGAGAAGAAGGAAAACTACGCCGCCGTTTCGGTAGACGAATTGATCAGATTCACGATTTGAACGGAAAAGCTGTATATCCAGCCTTTACGGATGCGCATATTCATCTGATCGGTTACGGGGAAGCGATCAATCGTGTTGATGCCTCGCGTTATACGACGCTTGAAGCGTTAGGACAAGCTTTTCTCAAGGCGGAACCAGTCAATGGGATCCATGTGGCAGAAGGCTATGACGAAACGAAGCTTGATCGTACACCAACGAAAGCATGGCTCAATCAGTTGTTCCCTGACGCACCTGCCTTGTTGAAACGGACAGACCGGCATACAGCACTCGTTAACGATGTCTTATTCCAACAGCTCGGATATAAAGCGTCAACCGTCATCGAAGGTGGAAAGGTCGGTTTATCGGATAATGGTGAAGCTGACGGATTCTTGTACGATGCGGCGCTTGAACCTTTATATGCGTTACAAGCTGGAAACTTGGAGCGGAATAAAGCGTCCCTTCGGTCAGCGATTAAGAACTTATACCAATATGGCATTATTGCGGCACACACAGAAGACTTGTCGTATCACGGGGATGTCGCGGACATCTTGCAAGCCTATAAGGAAGTGACGCAAGAGACAGGCTTCCATACGCATTTGCTCGTGCATCATCTTGTCATCGATGAGTTCGTGCAACAACAACCTACTTTACCGTCAACGATGTCAATCGGTGCGATGAAACTGTTCGTCGATGGCGCGCTCGGAGGACGAACAGCTCTTCTCGGTCGTGGTTATTCCGATGATCCGACGACACGCGGCATCGAAGTGCATACGCCAGAACAACTCGAACAACTCGTCAAACGCGCACGTAGTTACGGATTCACAGTCGCGGCACATGTCATCGGTGATTTAGCGATCGAGCGGTTCGTACAGGTGCTCGAGAAGTATCCGGCACCAAAAGGGAAACGAGATCGCATCATTCATGCGACGGTCGTCCGACCAGAAACGCTTGCGCGAATTCGGAAGTTACCGGTCTTGATTGACGTTCAACCAGTCTTTTTACTAGATGACGCCGACTTCATCGTCGATCGACTCGGCTTGAACCGCTTAGACTGGAGTTATCGTTTACGTTCGTTAGCTGAGACCGGCGCACTATTGTGCGGCGGAGCAGATGCACCGATCTCTGACCCCGATGTCCGGCGGTCGCTTTATGCAGCGACGGAAGGAATGGCAGGGCGTGTCAATAAGACGAACGAGACGTTATCGATGTTTGAAGCCTTGTTGCTCTTTACGAAAAATCCACATCTCGCGACGGAAACACACGGTCGAAAAGGATTGCTCTTACCAGGCTATGATGCCGACTTCGTCATCTTTGAAGAAGACTTCTATCGCTTGCGTGGGGAAGCCATCTTGAATAACCGTTTGGTCGAGACAGTCCAAGCTGGAAAAACCGTTTATCAGGAGGAAGCCGCGTTAGTGTGATGTTTGCGCATAGTGTGAAATAGCTTCCGAATAGAACGTCGAAAGTCCGGGTGCATACGCATCGTAATAGGCACGAAATCGTTCGTCAGACACATACATCTGACCGAGTGAGGCAAAGAGAGATAATGCGCACGGGTAATAGTACGTATCGATGAAATCATG
Organism: Exiguobacterium sp. E17S; assembly: GCF_057772545.1. Classification (NCBI taxonomy): domain Bacteria; kingdom Bacillati; phylum Bacillota; class Bacilli; order Caryophanales; genus Exiguobacterium; species Exiguobacterium sp. E17S. Next base: position 1,334,089 of record NZ_JBYLRU010000001.1, on the reverse strand, counting down.
TTGTTCTTTGACGACTTGTTGAACGTCCGGATCCGTCGTCGCGTGCCCTTCGCGGTAAAGGGTCGTCAAGCGCTGATCGAGTTGCTTATGCATGCTGCTCAGTTGTTCTTTCTCTTTCGGCGTTCGTTGTTGTTGTCTTTTTGCACTGATTCGATAAGCGTCTGTGTCGCCATAGTGTTTTTGAACTTCATCTGCATGTTGCTTTTCATGCGTAACGATCTCTTCGTGGCGCAAACCGCGGAATAATTGTTCGTCTTTCATCGGGAGTCCTCCTTTTAAGGTGAGTAATGTCTGTTCAGCGAGTCGAGCAAGCATTTGATAATGCGAAGCTTTTTCTTGAAGGAGTGCAATCTGCTTTTTCAGTGTCGTATGATGATTGGAATCAGATTGCGTGAGTAATCTTTGGATTTCTGACAGTGGGAAATCAAGAGAGCGGTAGAGCAGGATTTGTTGTAAACGTAAAAGATCCTCTCTGCTGTAACTTCGGTGACCAGCATTGGTACGCTTTGGCACGAGGAGACCGATCGTCTCATAATGATAGAGTGTTCGTTTTGTGACGCCGGTCAGTTTGGAGATTTCCTGAGTGGAATACATCATTTGTGTACCTCCTTTGATTGGAGTATAAAGGGTGACGTAACGGAAGACGCAATAAAAAAATCTGCCCCGAGGAGGCAGATTTTTTATTGTCATAAGAACGAGCGTTGAATCTTATGCCAAAATGTATTGTTCGTCAATTTGACGGTTTTCAGTTCTTTTTCAGAAAGCTGGATATCGACTGAATCTGTTCGTGTGAGACTGAGTGCTTCGTTATCCATCCCGATGATCGGATAGTCGTTTCCGTCCTCGATGATGCGTAACGAAAGTTTCCGTCCACGGTTCAATAGGAAAGCAGAACCGAGTGTCCGGTACCGGTTGTTGTTGACGGAAGCAATTTCGCTGACTTGAAGACAATGGATCAACGGATCGACGATCGCACCAGAGAGTGACTTATTATAAGCTGTAGAACCCGTCGGTGTTGAGATGACCATTCCATCCCCACGGAATGTCTCAAACAGGAAGTCGTCGATATAGACTTCGATTGCAAGTGATTTGATGATGCTCGACTTCACGGAACATTCGTTCAGACAGAGCATCGGTGGTCCACCGTTGATGGATGCTTCGAGCAGTGGATAACGACGTACTTCGATTTCACCATCCGAGACACGGTTGCCTGTCTCTTTAAAGATGGCTTCGACCGCAGAAAGATCATTGATATCAAAATCACAGTAGAACGAGTTGGGTCCTTCAGCGAATCCAACATAGATCGCATCATCACGGAAACCTGTGAAGCGTGCCGCTTGCAAGAAAGCCCCATCTCCACCAATCGAGACGATGATGTTTGCTTGTCGGTGATCTTGGACGACGTTCAGTCCGTATCGTGTACCGACATCAATCAACTTTCGCACCTGCGTCTCGTGTCTTTGTGTATTTCGGTAGTACAGGTAGACATTATTTCGAGCCATGGTCAATTCCCCCTTGAAAGCGTTTCATGAACTCTTTCATTATACCTGTTTTTTGGAAAGACGGGTACTGAAGTCCATCAATTATGGCAGAACGCTTGCCATCTTCGCGGATCATTCCTATAGTTAAATAGAAAATACAGTATATCCAATCAGGGGAAAAGGGGAATTCATAATGGCAACATTTAAAGGAAATCCAATCACACTTCAAGGTACAGCGGTTCAAGTCGGACAAACAGCACCTGACTTTCAAGTGTTAGCTAACGACTTATCACCGGTAACACGTGATACATATCAAGGTGTCCGGATCATCAGCGTCGTTCCATCGATCGATACAGGCGTTTGTGATGCGCAGACACGCAAATTCAATGAAGAAGCAGCAACAATCGAAGGTGTGACGGTCATGACGGTTTCAAACGACCTTCCATTCGCACAACGTCGCTGGTGCGCATCAAGCGGTCTCGATCAAGTCGTGACGTTGTCTGATCACCGTGATCTTTCATTCGGTACACAGTATGGCGTAGCCATCGAAGAATTACGCCTGCTTGCCCGTTCTGTTTTCGTTCTTGATTCAAACAACGAGATTACGTACGTTGAATATCTTGAAGAATCAACAGACGAAGTCAATTTCGAAGCAGCACTCGCTGCAGCACGTGAAGCGAAGTAAGAATGGTTTACAAACGCCGCTGAAGCGTTACAATGGAACTAATGATAGAAACGGCTCCCGCTCTACGGGGGGCCGTTTCGTTTTGGAGAGGATGACGTACATGGAACCGTTAGAAAAGTTATATAAGGAATTAACACGTCAAACAAAACAAATCGAACGTGATCTTGATATGCCCTATTTAGAAGCGTTGACGACGGTGATTGATCGATTGAACGATCGTCATACTGAAAATGTAGACAAAGAAGTCATTCGTAAGGCAGTATCGCTTGCTATTCTAGAAGGGATGAAACAAGCGCAACCGAACCATTTGCCGACGCCAGATAGCGTCGCTTTGTTTGCTGGTTATCTAATCGGGAAATTGGTAGGTAAGGAGGACATCCGACTACTTGAGTTGGGGAGTGGGACAGGTGGCATGTTACATGCTGTCTTAAGTCAACTTTCGACAGGTACATCTGCTGAGGCGGTCGAGGTGGATGAGACATTGATTCGTTTATCGGCAGCGGTAACGGAATTACTCGACTATCCAGTCACGTATACCCATCAAGATGCGTTAAGACCATTATTGTTAGATCCAGTTGATCTTGCGATGGCTGATCTTCCTGTCGGTTATTATCCGGATGAAGAGGCTGCCGCTTCTTACATCTTGAAACGAGACGAAGGCATGAGCTACAGTCATTTCTTGTTGATTGAACAAGCGATGCAATACGTCAAACCAGGTGGATTCGGTGTCTTCGTCATCCCGAACGGTCTGTTCCAGCATGATACGGAAGGGAAGTTGAAACAGTACTTCGAATCCAAAGCGCATGTCATCGGTATTTTGCAGTTGCCGCTCACGATGTTCAAACAAGAACAGGCGGCAAAAAGTTATTTGATCGTCCGTAATCATTTAGCCGGTATGAAGATGCCAAAACAAGCATTGCTTGCTGAGTTGCCATCGTTCACAGATGCCCGCGCGTTTGGTGGTATGGTGAAACAGATTGATGAATGGATTAACACAGAATTAAAATGAATTACGCAAAGTGATTGAAATCTGTCGTTAATTTGACTATTCTAGTTGTAGAACAGAAATAGAAGAAAACCTAAACAGATGTGAATGTTCATTGGATTCAAATGGAAAAGGGGAAAAATCATGGCAAAAATTATGGCGGTAAACGCAGGTAGTTCGTCTTTGAAGTTCCAATTGCTCGAAATGCCGAACGAAACGATGATCGCAGTCGGACTCGTTGAACGCGTCGGTAAAGACGATGCAATCTTTACGATTAAATATGGTGAAGGACAAAAGTATACAGATGTCCTCCCACTTGCAACACATAAAGAAGCAGTCGAGTTGTCACTCGAAAAATTGATGGAGTTCGGAATCATCTCGTCTTACGATGAGATTAAAGGTGTTGGACACCGCGTTCTTCATGGTAAAGAAAAATATGCTGACTCTGTATTGATTACAGATGAAGTCATGCACGATATCGAGTCGTACACAGAACTCGGACCACTTCACATTCCACCAAACTTGATCGGAATCCGGGCATTCCAAGCATTGCTTCCGGAAGTACCACAAGTGGCAGTCTTCGATACGGCGTTCCACCAAACGATGCCAGAAGAAAACTTCCTTTACAGCTTGCCGTATGATTACTATACAGAATACGGTATCCGTAAATATGGTTTCCACGGTACGAGCCACAAATACGTTACGGAACGTGCATCTGAATTACTCGGTCGTCCGTTAAAAGACCTCCGTTTGATCTCATGTCACTTAGGTAGCGGAGCATCGATCGCAGCAGTTTCGGGTGGCGAATCAATCGATACGACAATGGGCTTCACACCGCTTGAAGGGATCACAATGGGAACACGTTCTGGTTCACTTGACCCAGCGTTGATTCCATTCTTGATGGAGAAAACAGGGAAAACAGCAGAAGACGTCTTGAACGTCATGAACAAAGAGTCTGGAATCTATGGCCTTTCAGGTCTTTCAAGTGACTTGCGTGATGTCCAGACAGCTGCTAAAGAAGGAAACCATCGTTCAGAGATGGCACTCCGTATCTTTGCGAACCGTATCCACGGTTACATCGGGCAATATGCTGCTGAGATGAATGGTGTCGATGCGATCATCTTCACAGCCGGCGTCGGAGAAAACTCAGATTCAATCCGTGAGCGTGTCTTACGTGGTCTTGAATTCATGGGCGTTTACTGGGATCCATCACTCAACACTGGAGCTCGTGGAGAAGAACTCTTCATTAACTACCCACACTCACCAGTTAAAGTCATCATCATTCCAACGAATGAGGAATTGATGATTGCACGCGACACGGTTCGTGTTGGTGGATTAGTTGCTCAAAACGCATAATCGTTTCAATCAAAAAGACTGAGTCGTCATTCCGACGATTCAGTCTTTTTTTATAAAATCTAAGAAATATAATATACGAACATACGATCTATTGTTACGGTGTTTGTCATATAACGAAAAATGAATCGTCATCCTTGTAAAAATAAACCCAAAAACGATCGATTTCTTAAAAAAATGAGTCGTTTGTAACATAAAAGTAATAGTACAGACATATTTTTGTGGTCTATATGTAACGGCACTCCCTCGCTTTGTCATGTATATTAATCTCAGTTAACAAACACGAAACAATGATGGAGGAGAAAATACATGATGAAACGGATGCTCGCAAGTGTTTTAACGGTCGTGTTAGCACTCAGTTCGTTCGCAGGTCTTCAAGCAGAGGCTGCAACTAAGAAAAGCGTCAAGTCAACAGTCGATAGCCTAGTCATTCGTCAGAAAGCTACTACCTCTTCGAAAAAGCTCGGTCTTCTATATAAGAACCAAACGTTATCGTACAAAGCAAAAACAGGTAACTGGTATAAAGTAAGTTACAAAGGTAAAACAGCTTACCTTAGCGCAAGCTACTCGAAAGTCGTGACGTCAAGCAGTTCGAAAAAACAATCGACAGGTGGTTGGAAAACAATCACGAACGTAAGCGCAACGGCCTACACACCGTATGATCCAGGTAGTGGTAATCTGACAGCAATCGGCTGGAACATCAAAAGCTCGAAAAAGAAAGTCGTAGCGGTTGATCCACGTGTCATTCCACTTCGTTCGACAGTGAAAGTGTATTACAAGGGGAAATTAAAAGGGACGTATACAGCTGCTGATACTGGCGGTGCCATCAAAGGGAAGAAGATGGATATCCTTTACTACTCTCGTTCAGAAGCATTCAACTGGGGTCGTCGTACGGTCACAGTAAAATACAAATGATTTTAAACCATCGGACATTGGTTCGATGGTTTTTTTGATTAAGTAGGTCGTCAAAAAAGCCTCGCTTCCTTTGAAATGAAGGAAGAAAGGCTTTTTGTAGAAGAGTGATTCATAAACGGACGATCAAGACGTCGCATTTTGCGTAACGCGTAATACTTTCAGAGACACTACCGATGAAGAAACGCTCAACAGCGTTTAAACCAGTTGCGCCACAGATGATTAAATCGGCATCGTGATTAGGGGCAAGCTTTTTGGCGATCGTTACTTTCGGTGAGCCGTATTCAATCGCTACTTCGACTTCCTGTACACCGCGATCTTGAGCGGTCTTGACGTATTCGTCTAGCAATTCCTTCGCGTAAGATTCGGCACGTTCCGTGATGGTGCGGTCATAGGCTTCTACTGTAGCGAATGTCCGTGTATCAATGACGTGTGCGATGATCAATTTTGCATCATTTCGCAATGAAACATCGATTGCCGTCTCGAAGGCACGTTCTGCCTCTTTTGAGCCATCTACTGCTACGAGTACATTATGATAGACGATTGCCATAATGAATCCATCCCTTCGTAATCGATATGATGAGTACACCCTAATTATACCATTCTCTTACTGGGAGCGGATGAAACATTCAGTGAGTTCTAAAAATTGTCCTTCCTTTCCGTTCCGTCGTAAGATGGAGACAGTGAAAGGGGGCGATGCCAAGATGAGGCACGCGTTAATTACAGCAGGTACAAAAGGACTGGGAGAACGAGTGACGCGCCAGTTACTGGAAGAAGGTTGGAAAGTGACAGCGTTTCATCGTTCCGAACCCGAATTTACACATCCGAATCTCATAACGATTCAAGCAGATGTGACGAATCAAGAAGAATTGGAACGCGCAACCCAACAAGCAATCAATGAGCAAGGTCGGATTGATGCGTTGATACTTAATGCAGGACCTTATATATTTGAACGAAAAGCGTTAGTGGATTACACCGATCAGGAATGGAATGAAGTGATCACCGGAAATCTGACAGCTAGTTTTTGGCTGTTGCGTCAAGTATTGCCTGTCATGCGTAAGCAAGCCTACGGTCGAATCATTACGTACGGTTTCCCGGAGAGTGCAACAGCGCCAGGATGGGTATGCCGGGCGGCGTTCGCTGCTGCTAAAAGCGGGATGGTGAGTTTGACGAAGAGTGTAGCGCTTGAAGAAGCGGAACACGGCATCACGGTCAACATGGTCAACCCGGGAAACATCGTCGGTGACAATAAGACGAAGCAAATTTCTGAAGCGGAGCAAGATGAGGCGACGCCGGTCGGAAGAACGGGTGTCGGAGAAGATATCGCTCGCGCGATTTCCTTCTTGTTGGCAGAAGAATCAAGTATGATCACGGGAGCAATCCTCGATGTGACAGGTGGCGTCAATGTCGTCCATCAATCCCGTAAGTAAGAGAAAATGAGGTTGACTCAAAAAAAGGATGACGCGTCTTTCACGCCCTTTCCTCAGGCGAGACACAAGCCGGTTTTCCTGCTTCATTTAAGCAGGAAAGCGGGTCTTGTTCGTCTCTGACAGCGCATAAATGCGCTTTTCCTGTAGGAGTGGCGTGTGGCGCGTCATCCACGAGATAAGGGTGGCAGATTATCATTCTGCCACCCTTATCTTTGTAGAGACTGACTGTTGAGTCAGCTCCATTTTTCTTGAGTTAAGATGACGGAATGGATTGAAGGTGTTTTGGTGTGCGAGTTAACGCAACTGGACCTTCCGCAGTGAGATGGATATCATCCTCGATACGGACGCCACCGACACCTGGAACATAAATGCCTGGTTCGAGTGTGTAGACGATACCAGCTTCAGCCGTCAGTAGGTTGTTTGACGCGAGAGACGGGAATTCATGAACCTCGATTCCGAGTCCGTGACCGACACGGTGTGTGAAGTACTGCCCGTAGCCAGCGTTTGTAATAACGTCACGGGCTGCTTTATCTAAAGAACCGAGTGTCGTGCCGATCTGACTCGCTTCTGTCGCGGCTTCAAGTGCTTGGCGAACTGTTTCATAAATCTTTTTCTGTTCTTCGTTCGCTTCGCCATAAATGAAGGTCCGTGTAATATCGGAACAGTAGCCTTTCCAAACGACGCCGAGATCGAATAAGACGAAATCGCCTTCTTGGATGACACGGTCGCCAGGTACACCGTGCGGATCAGCACTGTTTGCACCAAATAGGACAAGCGTATCAAATGACATCTCACGGACACCTTTTTTCTTCATTTCATATTCGATTTCTGCAATGACTTCGATTTCCGTGATTCCTGGGCGGATCGCTTGTTTACCGATTTCGATTGCTTCGTCCGCAAGTGCGGCTGCTTCTTGAAGAATAGCGATTTCTTCCGGTGTTTTCTTCAGACGAAGCGCTTGTAAAGACTCACCGATATCAAGAATGGCTGCGTTCTCGAGACGTGAGCTTAGTTCCTGATAGCGACTAAACGTCATGTGTTCCCCTTCGATACCGATTCGGTTATTCGAGTGCTCGAATGTCGCGAATAATTCTGCTAATCGATCAAACGGGTTTTCGTGATCCTCATACGTCACGACGTCTCCTTCCCAAGGGCTCGCTGCAACGATACTTGCTTCGAGTGCCGGACAGAATAATACATGTTTGCCGGTTACATCGACGAGGACCGCCATGACACGTTCGTGGGGTTCAGCGTAGACTCCTGAGAAATAAAAGACATTTGCCTTCGAAGTGACGACGGCTAAGTCGATTCCTTGTTCTTTCAGGAATTCACTGATTTGGTTCGTACGTTCGCTCATATATGATTCCACCTCTCTACTCATTTTCTACATAAGTATATCATCGTCCGGTTCGAAAAACATTTATCGTAAATCAGACTAGTACACGTTTTCATCTTTAGAGTAGTACAGTATAATGACAGGAGAGTAGAAAAAAGGAAAAGAAGGGATACAGTATGCCTACGAAACACGAACAGATCATTCGACATATCGAAGATCTTGATGTCGGAACAAAGATTTCCGTCCGACAAATCGCGAAGGATTTGACCGTATCCGAGGGGACGGCTTATCGCGCCATCAAGGAAGCAGAAAATTTAGGGTTCGTCTCGACGATTGAGCGAGTCGGAACGATTCGGATTAAAAAGAAACAAAAAGAAAATATCGAGAAGCTGACATTCGCGGAAGTCGTGAACATCGTTGACGGTCAGGTGCTCGGTGGTCGAAATGGATTACACAAGACGTTGACGAAATTCGTCATTGGCGCAATGAAGCTCGAAGCCATGATGCGCTATATCGATGTCGATAGTCTCGTCATCATCGGAAACCGCGAAAAAGCACATGAACTCGTGCTTGAAGCAGGAGCTGCTGTATTGATTACCGGTGGCTTTGATACGACAGAAGATGCGAAACGATTAGCGGATGAGATGGAGTTACCGATCATTTCGACGTCATATGATACGTTCACGGTGGCGACGATGATCAACCGTGCGATTTATGATCGATTGATCAAAAAGGAGATTTTACTCGTTTCGGATATTTTAATTCCGTTGCATGATACGTTCTATTTACAGACGACGGATCCGATTTCACGCTGGCATGAGTTGAATGAGCAGACGAAACACAACCGTTATCCCGTCATCGATGAACAAATGAAGGTCGTCGGTGTCGTGACAGCGAAGGACATCATTGACCGTCCACATGACTGGGCTGTTGAAAAAGTCATGACCCGTCACCCGATCACGGTCGGTATTCGAACGAGTGTCACGAATTCCGCGCATCAGATGGTCTGGGAAGGAATCGAGATGCTACCGGTCATCGACCAGTACGGTCGATTGCTCGGGATCATTAGTCGGCAAGACGTCCTCAAGGCACTGCAACTCGCGAATCGTCAGCCACAAGTCGGAGAGACGTTCGACGATCTAATTACAGGACAGATCAAGGCGGCAGAGGACGAACGGGGACCGTACTTATCGCTTGAGGTCTCGCCGCAAATGACGAACTTCATGGGGACTGCTTCGAGTGGGGTGTTGACGACGCTTCTAGTCGAAGGAGCGACGCGAATGTTGCGCCATATGAAAAAAGGTGACCTTGTCATCGAGAACGTCAGCATCTATTTCATTAAACCTGTTCAAATCGAGAGCACGGTAACGATCCGGGCGAATGTCTTTGACGTCGGTCGAAAATTCGGGAAAGTCGATGTCGAGATGTATCAAGGCACACAAATCGTTGCGAAGGCACTCGTGACATCCCAACTCATCGATCGTTAAATGAATCAAAAAGAACCGAAGTCAATGGACTTCGGTTCCTCTGAATCTAGCTCAGGATTGCTCCATCTCGCGGACGACATACGGATAAATCTTTTTGTAACGGATGAATCCGGCGATGAATGAAGCAACACCGACGATGATTAAAATGGAACAAACGATTTTCCCGACGAGTGTCGTTAATCCGTTTCCGGAAACGAACTGGTTGACGGCGAATAGGATGACGAACAAGCTCAACCAAATGCTCGCTTGCGTATTGAACAAGTATTTTCGGTTCGTGCTTTTCGTATGGAACGCGCGGCGTTTTGCTAACAAATACCCACCAAGCGAGAAAACGATGAGGGCGATGAGGATGAATTGCATGTTAAAAGGACCTCCTTTTTGTCTTCATCTCATATCATATCAAGATTAGAGGAGCTGTGCACAGTGAAAGAGCAAATCAAACAAATGATTGAAGCGGCAGATACGATCATCATTCATCGTCATGAACGTCCAGATCCCGATGCACTCGGTAGTCAATTCGGTTTGCAATTGACGTTACAACATCAATTCCCTAGCAAAACGGTATTAACGGCCGGAGAGATGGCGACATCATTGTCATTCATGGGAGAGCTCGATCAAGTAGACGATGAATTATACAAAGAGGCGTTAGTCGTGATTCTGGATACAGCGAATCAAGCGCGGATTGACAGGAAGGTTGCGATGACAGGAAAAGACGTCATTAAAATCGACCATCATCCGGATGAAGATCCATACGCACCAGTGCAACTCGTCGATACGACGATGAGTTCGACATCGGAATTGCTCGTTCATTTATTGAACGAATGGGGATACGAGATTCCAGCATCAGCTGCCATTCAATTCTACGCTGGGATCGTCGGTGACACGGGACGCTTCCAATTCCGTGGTACGACGAAACGAACATTTGAAGTCGCAGCACAATTGATTGATGCAGGAATCGATACGGACTGGTTGTATCGCAATATGTACGAAACAGAACTTGCGGCGCTTCACTTACAAGGATACGTCCTTCAACATATTCAATTGACGGATCAAGGTGTCGGTTATGTCGTATTGACACAAGATACGTTGAAGCAGTTTGGCGCGACGGTTGAGCAAGCATCGTTGCTCGTCAATAGTTTTGCTGGTTTAAAAGGAATGAAGTGTTGGGCGTTATTCCTTGAAACGGACAAGGAAGTCCGTGTCCGGATTCGTTCGAAGGGTCCCGTCATCAATGAAGTAGCAAAAGAATTCAATGGTGGTGGACATCCGATGGCGTCTGGTGCAACGATTGGACAGTTGAGTGAAGTCGAACGTGTCATCCGTCGTCTGGACGAGGTCGCTGCTAACTTCCAGTTTTAAACGGAAAAAGGCTGCTCGGTCTCACTCCTCTCGTAGAGGAAGCGAAGCGAACAGCCTTTTTACGCTTATTGCGTCTTTGTTTCGTCTTGCGGAATGAACCAAACGCCACGATCTGTGTGGTCTTCAATGACATTCAGTTGAAGTTCAGCGACAGATTTGCGAATCTTCTCAGCGATTTCTTCCGTTTCAGTAAAAGCGGTAACACCGAGCTTTAGTTGTTCGACTTTTTCACGTGCGATTTGACTGCGATTCAAAATCATGAGAAACGCTCCTTCCGTACCCGTCATGATATTTCTATACTTATTGTATCGAATAATAAATCAGATGGCGAGTACTTGAGTCAGTTAGATATGAATGTTCTGAAAACTTTTAAAAACATCCATCAGAAGAGAAAGGAGAATGGAAGATGCATATAAATGTTCGAACGCAGTTTAGTCCATTGCAGAGTTTAGTTCGAATCGAGCCCTATCTCGATGAACTAGTCCGTCGACACATCGGACGAGCGGTCATCTGTGAAACGACATTGACAGGAGTTCCCGCATTCATCGATGCATGTCAGCGTCGAGATATGCAACCGATCGTCGGATGGGAGCAGCGAATCGAAGAAGAAGAATTTTGTATCTTATGGTTTGCTTTTTCTTCTGATGGACTGCGTCAACTGTATCGACTAGCCAGTCAACAAGGGGAGACTGAAGTTTCATCACTGATCGCGGTGCTCGTTCCACTGCGTCAAGCATCTGAAGATGCGACGCGTCTACGTCGTTCCTTCGTTCAATGGATGGGACGCGTTCAAGGAGCGCGTACATATATGGGCGTGACCTCTAGCCGCTCAACGGTCGAACGAGAGAGTCGTGCGCGTTACCGCGAAGTAGCAGCAGCGCTTGGTGTTGAGACCATCCCAGTCGATCCTGTTCGTTACATTCGTCGAGATGAAGCGCCAGCGTATCAAGCAATACGTGCGATTAGTGAAGCGACGACGTTCCAAGACCAAAAGACAGATCGCCTGATGCATTTAAAGACCCGGGAAGAGTTACTCGAAGACTTTACCGAGCGAGAAATTACGATGGCGGAGCAGTTTGCTACGACATCTGAACGCTTGGAATTACCGTTTCAACAACGTCCACTGCCGCGTGTCGCGGAAGACTCGAATGCGTTATTACGGAAACGTGCTGAGGAAGGGTTACTGGCACATGGTCATGAAAGTAACGAAGCGCGGGAACGTCTCGCTTATGAACTATCAGTCATTGATAAGACAGGATTTGCTGATTATTTCTTAATCGTTGAAGAACTCGTACGTAGTGCAAAAGCGAAAGGCATTTTCGTTGGACCCGGTCGAGGTTCAGCAGCTGGATCACTTGTCAGCTATGCGCTTGGGATCACGACGGTAGATCCATTGAAATATGGATTACTATTCGAACGATTCTTGAACCCTGAGCGGATTTCCATGCCGGATATCGATATCGATATCGAAGATGAACGACGCGAAGAAGTATTAGAGGATCTCGTGATGCGTTACGGAAAAGATCACGTTGCTCAAATCGGTACATTGTCGACGCTCGGTGCCAAAGCCGCTTTGCGAGACGTCGGACGGACGCTAGAGTTTTCGAAGGATGAGTTAGATGCTGCGGTCAAACAGCTTGGAAAATCAACGACGTTACAAGGGATTGAACAAAACAAACAGACATATCGCTGGTTCTCTGGAAGCGAAAAGCGCCGGCAACTGTTGCAACTAGCGCAAGCAGTCGAGGGTCTCCCGCGACAACGTTCGGTTCACGCGGCCGGTGTCGTCATTGGATCTGAACAGCTCGTCGAGACGACACCCGTTGAAACGGGACCAAATGAACGCTATGTGACGCAGTTTTTGATGCAGGCATTGGAACGTCAAGGATTGTTGAAAATTGACTTGTTAGGATTACGAAATCTCAGTCGTTTGCGTCGGATGGAAGAATTGATTCGTCGAGAACAGCCATCCTTTACGCTCACGCAAATTCCAGAAGAAGACCGCGCGACATTCCAAGTCTTTGCCCGCGCCGAGACGGATGATATTTTCCAATTCGAGTCGACAGGTATGAAACAGACGTTGCGCGAAGTCAAACCGAATCGGTTCGAAGATTTGGTGGCAACGATGTCACTCTATCGTCCGGGACCAATGAAATTCATTGATCTGTACGCGAAACGAAAAGCTGGTCAACCTTATCAGATGTTGCATCCCGTATTAGAAGACGTACTTGCACCAACGTATGGCATCATCGTCTATCAGGAACAAGTCATGGAAATCACCCGTCGAGTAGCTGGATTTACACTCGCACAAGCAGATTTATTACGACGTGCGATTTCTAAAAAAAGTACGGATTCGCTCGAACAGGAACGGGTTCGTTTTCTTGAAGGAGCAAAGTCGAATGGATTCGATGATGCGATCGCACAATCACTCTATGAACAAATTGAGCGATTCGCTGGGTATGGATTCAATCGAAGCCATGCGGTCGCCTATTCAAAGATTAGTTATGCCCTCGGATATATCAAAGCGCATTTCCCGCACATTTTCTTACTCGTCTCGGTCGAACAACCGGAGCGTCTCGTCCGATTGATGCGCGAACGACGTCTCCCGGTCCACTCGCCGGATGTCTGGATTTCCGATTACCGTTCTTCACTAGAAGGCAAAGGGATTCGACTCGGTATCCATGTCATTAAAGGTATTTCCGAGCGTGAGTTCGAGCGTGTAAAGGAAGCATCGAAGCACACAGCGACGATTGCTGATCTGTTGACCCACGTCGGATGGGGCAAGAAGGAGCGCGCAAAAATTGAATTGTTACTCTACAGTGGTGCGCTAGACCGAGCGACGCACGGCGATCGCGGGCTCGCTGAACAAGAGGTGCTCGAGTATTTCACCGAGTCGTCGAATACATTACTTCCAGACGAGTTGGCAATTCTCGGGAAACGCCGGACACAGAAGTCATCGAAACGAAGTGATTCCGACTGGGCACGATTAGAACGGGAAGTGCTTGGATTCTGGTTGACGTATTCGCCGTTGACGACAGCAATGAAAGCTCCGGTTGAATCTGCTTATTTTCATGACCTTGGCGTCGGTTCGGAAACACATTATTTAGTCTGTTATATTGATCAGATTCGAGAGTTCAAGACGAAACGCGGTCAAACGATGGCGGTCATTCAGGCAGTCGACGGGTATTCGAATGAAGAGGTCGTCGTCTTCCCGAATCAATATGAACGATTCCGTCGATCACTTTATTTAGGGAACGTTTTATTGATTGAATTAAAGGTGCAGGATCGCGAAGGGGAGCGTCAGTTCATTTTGGAACGTCTTCGTCCGCTTGGACAAGATGTGCTATTCGTCAAGTTAACATCGAAAAATGAGCTGGCCGCACTTGAACAGTTGCTTGAAGTGGCACCAGGCGATATTCCAGTCGTCGTCCGCTACGCGGATTCACGTGAGACGAAATCGTTACCGCCGCTTTATGCTGTGCAGCATGATGAGGAATTACTAGCTCGGCTACGTATTCGGTTTGGTGAGGATCATGTCGTCCTGAAAAATGTCCCCCGCTCAAACTAGTACTAGGTAATAAGATTTGTTATAATAAGGGGTAATTGGTCTGACCAATGCCACCGATTGAAGCAACCGACTGAAGGGTCAGAAAGGTGGTGCCGTATCGATATGGAGAAGAAACGAAATGCGTTTGAAGCCAATATCGCGGCGATTAAATTGATGATCGAACAAGATGGATTAGTTCCAGGAGACCGTATTCCATCAGAACGGGAACTGGCAGAACGACTATCCATCAGTCGACCGTCCGTACGAGAAGCATTACGGACGCTCGCTTATTTAGGAATCGTCGAGACACGACATGGAGGCGGAAGCTTTCTATTGAACCGTGACGATCATACCTATATTCAAATCATCGCTCAATTCTTAGTGACTGGCGATTCGAAGTTCGAAGACTTGGCAGGAACGCTCCGCTTGCTTGAGCAAGCAGCGCTCGCGCAGCTGGATGACCTTTCGGTGCTTGCACCAGCCGTATCATCCGATGCAGCGTTTCGTGAGACGTTGATTCAGACGGTCGATAACGATTTGTTTGAACGAATCTGGCGACAAGTCAATGCCTTCCATAAAAGCTTCGGTCAAGGGGAACTCTATACGCAGGCGGAACGGGAACAACTCTTGACCCGCCCATAGGATGACAAGGGGGAACTGAACGTGCAAGCATTTTTCGAAAACCTAAAAAGTTCGTCACGCTGACTTCGAAGGAGCAGCGTGTCGATGTGCCAGTTGGCCTAATGACGAAATGTCCGAAATGTAAATTAATCCAATATACGAAACAACTGGAGGCGAACTTACGTGTCTGTTCATGTGGGTATCATCACCCGTTGACCGCGCAAGAACGTTTTACGCAATTATTCGATGAAGGTTCGGTGACGTATTTCGACTTACCGGCAGTTCAAGCGGATCCGCTTGGATTCCAGGATTACCCGGAAAAATTAAAGGGCGACCAAGTCAGAACGGGTCTTGAGGAAGCGATCGTCTGTGGCGTCGGGAATGTGAATGGTCACCCACTCGTCGCTTGTGTCATGGATGCACGATTCCGGATGGGCTCGATGGGTGCAGCGGTCGGTGCTGCGATTTCTGAAGCGGTTCGTTACGCAACGAAACATCGTCTACCTGTCACGATTTTTTCCGCTTCAGGTGGGGCACGGATGCAAGAGGGAATGGTTAGTCTCATGCAGATGGCGAAATCGAGTCTCTTCTTAAAACAGCATTCAGATGCTGGATTACTTTATATTTCTTGTATGACTCATCCGACGACCGGCGGGGTATCAGCAAGTTTTGCGATGCTCGGTGACTTTAATATCGCTGAACCGGGGGCGTTGATCGGGTTTGCAGGTCGACGGATTATCGAACAGACGATACGTGAAAAACTACCGGAAGATTTCCAAACAGCAGAATTCTTATTACAAGCAGGTCAACTGGACGATGTCGTATCACGACATGATCTGAAAACGTACTATACGCGAATCTTAAAGCTACATGCGGAGGGAACGAACCATGCAACCATTTGACCAACCAGTCATCGCGTTACGCGAAAAAATTCTTGAGCTCCATGATATGGCGGAAACACAAGGACTAGACTTCAAGGAAGAACTCCAACTTCTTGAAGAACGCCTTCATCGGTTAGAACTCGATATTTACGGGAATATGAAAGCGTGGAATCGTGTTCAATTGGCACGTCATCCAGAACGTCCAACGACACTCGATTACATTGAATCCATTTGTGAAGATTTCATCGAACTGCATGGCGATCGTCATGGATATGATGATGCGGCAATCGTCGGTGGAATCGGAACACTGAATGGTCGTCCGGTGACGATCATCGGTCATCAACGTGGAAAAGATACAAAAGAAAACATTCGTCGTAATTTCGGGATGCCACATCCGGAAGGGTATCGAAAAGCACTACGTCTCATGCAACAAGCAGAGAAATTCAATCGACCGATCATTACGTTCATCGACACGAAAGGGGCTTACCCAGGACGTGCAGCAGAAGAACGCGGTCAGAGTGAGGCCATCGCGAAAAACTTATTTGAGATGGCTGGTATGACGGTTCCAATCATCTCGATCGTCATCGGTGAAGGTGGATCAGGTGGTGCTTTAGGAATCGGAGTATGTGATCAACTCTTGATGCTCGAGAATTCAACGTATTCGGTCATCTCTCCTGAAGGTGCTGCAGCATTGTTATGGAAAGATGCAAGTCTTGCGGAGAAAGCGGCGGAATCGATGAAGATCACAGCACCTGATTTATTAAGACTCGGGATCGCGGATGCCATCATTCCAGAAGTCGTCGGAGGGGCGCATCTCGATGTGTCATTACAGGCGGATAAATTAAAAACTGTATTGGTACAGAAACTTGAATCATTGGTTCATCTGACCAAGGAAGAGCTCATCGATCAGCGGACCGAAAAATATCACCAAATTGGCACATAAGCACCATGTAATCGCTATCATGATTGATATTCCTCATTTCCGGAATCGATGATGAAAAAGCTAGTGAAAGTTTATGCAATCTGCCCTGTTGTAAAACAAGAAAACAACGTGCTATTTTAGATTCAGATTAATGGAGAGGTGATTAACGTGAGTTTAAAACGGATTGCTGTCTTAACGAGTGGCGGCGATGCACCAGGTATGAATGCCGCGGTGCGTGCTGTCACGCGTAAAGCGATTTTTCATGGCTTAGAAGTATTTGGTGTCTATAACGGCTATCAAGGATTAATCAACGGGGACATCGTCCAGTTGAACCTTGGATCAGTTGGTGACATCATTCAACGAGGCGGAACGTTCCTACGTTCAGCACGTTGCTCTGAGTTCCGTACAGAAGAAGGACGAGCAAAAGCAGTCGTCAATCTTAAGAAATTTGAAATTGATGCACTCGTCGTCGTAGGCGGAGACGGGTCGTATCGTGGTGCCCAAAAATTGACGGGACTTGGTTTCCCGACAATTGGACTTCCAGGTACGATCGATAACGATATTCCTGGAACGGACTATACGATCGGTTTTGATACAGCGCTCAACACGGCGCTTGAAGCGATCGATAAAATCCGTGATACGGCATCGTCGCATGAGCGGACGTATGTCATTGAAGTCATGGGACGCGATGCGGGTGATATCGCATTATATGCAGGACTTGCCGGTGGAGCAGAATCGATTCTTGTTCCTGAGCGTCCTGAAGATTTAAAAGAAGTCCTCGATCGCATTCAAAGTGGTGTCAATCGCGGTAAGAAACACTCAATCGTCATCGTCGCTGAAGGTGCAGGTCGTGCTCAGGACGTGGGAGACGCGATCGCAAAAGAAACAGGTCTCGATACACGCGTCACGGTACTTGGTCACGTTCAACGTGGTGGAGCACCAACGGCAGCGGACCGTGTACTTGCAAGTCGGATGGGGGCCCATGCCATCGAAATCCTACTTCAAGGAAAACAAGGACGTGTCGTAGGTGTACGTGGTGGTAAGATGATCGATCTCGACATCGATGAGGCACTCGACGAAAATAAACATGAGCTGGATCTTGATATTCTCGAGCTTTCAAAACAGCTTTCGATTTAACAAACGTCGATAGGATTGGAATGGGCAAGAGAACTTGGCCAAACACCGTAGGAGGTTTATGGAATATGCGTAGAACTAAAATTGTATGTACGATTGGACCGGCGTCAGAAAAACGTCTTCCAGAAATGATTGAAGCAGGTATGAACGTCGCTCGTTTGAACTTCTCACACGGCGATTATGAAGAACACGGTGCACGTATCACGGATATCGTCGTGCAGCGAAAGAAGCAAACAAAATCGTTACGATTCTTCTTGATACGAAAGGACCAGAAATCCGGACACATTCGTTTGAAGAAGGAAAAGCGCTTCTCGCACGTGGTCAAGAAGTCATCATCGTCAGCGGAGACGCAAACGAAATCGTCGGAACGAAAGATAAATTCTCTGTCACATATGAAGGACTCTATGATGATGTCGAAGTTGGCTCGATGATCATGCTTGATGACGGTCTCATCGGTCTTCGTGTCACTGAAAAACTTCCGAACCGTGAGCTTCGTTGTTCAATCGAAAACGAAGGCGTCATCAAGACGAAAAAAGGCGTTAACTTGCCAAACGTGAAGGTTAACCTTCCTGCTTTGACAGAAAAAGATATTGCGGATATCGAGTTCGGTATCAAGAGCGATATCGATTTGATCGCGGCATCTTTCGTACGCCGTGCGTCAGACGTCGTTGCGATTCGTCAATTGCTTGAGAAAAACAACGCGAGCCACATCAAAATCTTCCCGAAAATCGAGAACCAAGAAGGTGTCGATAACATCGAAGAAATCCTTGCGATTTCGGACGGTTTGATGGTAGCGCGTGGTGACCTCGGTATCGAGATTCCAACGGAAGAAGTCACACCAACTCAAAAAGACTTGATCAAGCTTTGTAACGACTTCGGTAAACCAGTCATTACAGCAACACAAATGCTTGACTCGATGCAACGTTTCCCACGTCCAACACGTGCTGAAGCATCAGACGTCGCGAACGCGATTCTTGATGGTACGGATGCAATCATGCTTTCAGGTGAGACAGCAGCAGGGGACTACCCAATCGAATCTGTCCAAATGATGCACTCGATCGCAAAACGTACAGAAAAAATGCTCGATTACAAGCTCTTGTTGAAAGATCGTCAGACACGTAGTGAGCACACAGTGACGGATGCAATCGCTCAAGCGGTTACGCACACTGCGATCAACTTGGACGCAAAAGCAATCTTGACACCGACACAATCGGGTTACACGGCTGCACGTATCTCGAAATACCGTCCGGAGCCAAACATCGTCGCTGTTACACCAAGCGCACGTGTCGCACGTCAGTTGAACATCGTATGGGGCGTGTACCCGATCGTCGTTGATCATCTTTCAGACAACACGGATGACATGTTGACACTTGCTGCGGACACAGCAAAAGACGCTGGTTTCGTCACAGATGGTGATCTCGTCGTCATCTCAGCAGGTATCCCTGCTTTGACTGCTGGTACAACGAACATGTTGAAAATCCACATCGTCGGTAAAGAGATTGCAAACGGTCGTGGAATCGGTGAGCGTGGAGTCGTTGGCGAAGTCGTCATCGCAAACAACGCAGAAGAAGCAAACGCGAAAGCGAAGCCAGGCATGATCCTCGTTACGAACTCAACTGATCGTGACATGATGCCTGCAATCGAGATGGCTGCAGCGATGATCACAGTTGATGGCGGATTGACAAGCCATGCTGGAATCGTTGGACCATCACTCGGTAAACCAGTCATCGTTGGTGTCGAAGATGCATTGACAGTCTTCAAAGACGGTCAAATGATCTCAATCGATCCATTGACAGGTAAACTATATAACGCATAATCCATTCATGACGGACGTGACTTAGGTCATGTCCGTCTTTTTTTTGTATGAGGAGGACGTATGGAAGCTTATCTTTTTTTGATTGCCCTCGTCTTCATCGGGGTCATCGCACAAAATAAATCATTAATCATCGCTGCAGCCTTCCTGCTGATCATCAAGGCAATCGGGCTGGATGGTAGACTGTTTCCTTCCTTGCAGGCAAAAGGGATCACGTGGGGCGTCACATTGATCACGGCAGCGATCCTCGTACCGATTGCAGCAGGGGATATCGGATTTAAGGAGTTGCTCCAAAGTATTCGGGGACATATCGGCATCATCTCATTTTTATCAGGAATTTTTGTTGCAATCGTCGCGGCACACGGTGTTGGACTAATGAAAGAAGATCCACTCGTGACGACAGCCTTGCTAGCTGGAACGATTCTTGCAGTCGGACTTTTCCGTGGGGTACCGGTCGGACCATTGATTGGTGCTGGAATCGCGGCGCTCGTCATCGGAATGTGGGATGTCATCACAAAAGCGTTCACAGGATGAGCCGAATCAGCAAAGTAACTGAATTAATTTTTTGATAATAGTATGCAAGTTCATTCACTTTTTGGGTATTTTTGTTTATACTAAGAACAGAAACAAGATGGTCTATTCAAGAGTACAGCGCTACAAGCATGGGGAACGACTCTTGAGTGGACGTCTTTTTTTCAATACGGAAATGAAAGCGTTTTAAATTTCTGGGGAAAAAAAGGGGGATTATTGTCATGACGCAAACTAAAGGTTTAGAAGGAATCGTCGCGACTTCATCGAAAATCAGTTCGATCATCGATGGTCAATTGACGTATGGCGGTTATACGATTGATGATTTGGCGGAGCACGCCTCATTTGAGGAAGTCGTCTTCTTGTTGTGGAACGACCGTCTACCAAAAGAAGAGGAATTGAAGCAACTATCGGAAGCACTTATTTCCGAAGCAACGGTTGCGACTGCCGTTCTTGAAACGATGAAGGCAGCACCGAAGTCGGCGAATGCGATGGCGACGATTCGAACAGCGCTCTCTCAACTCGCGCTTTACGATGAGACATCGGAAGATATGTCGACTGAGGCGAATTACGCTAAAGCCATCAAATTACAGGCACAAATCGCAACACTCGTCACAGCTTACGCTCGTATCAAAAAAGGACAAGAGCCGATCGCACCTAAAACAGGTCTTTCATACGCAGGAAATTTCTTGTTCATGTTGACGGGTGAAGAGCCAACGGAAGTTGCAGAAAAAGCCTTTAACCAAGCGCTCGTTCTTCACGCTGACCACGAGTTGAACGCTTCGACGTTCACAGCACGCGTGTGTGTCGCGACACTCTCTGACGTCTACTCAGGTGTGACGGCAGCGATGGGCGCATTAAAAGGACCACTTCACGGTGGCGCGAACGAAGCCGTCATGAAGATGTTGTTAGAAATTGATTCGGTTGAAAAGGTTGACGAGTATGTTCATAATAAACTTGAGAACAAGCAAAAAATCATGGGCTTCGGTCACCGTGTCTACAAGGACGGCGACCCACGTGCGAAGCACCTTCAAGAAATGAGTCGTCAGCTGACTGCTCAAATCGGGGAGCCGAAATGGTATGAGATGTCAGTTAAGATTGACGAAATCGTCCAATCGGAAAAAGGATTGAAACCAAATGTTGATTTCTATTCCGCTTCTACGTACCATGCACTTGGACTTGATACAGAACTATTCACTCCAATCTTTGCAGTAAGTCGGATGTCAGGTTGGTTGGCGCACATTTTAGAGCAGTATAGCGATAACCGTCTGATTCGCCCGCGTGCAGACTACACGGGTGAAACGCACCGGACATACGTGTCCATCGAAGAACGTTAAAAGGACGGGGAGGAGCAATCCTCTCCTGATTTTTGATGTAGATTACAATTACTTAAGGGGGATTTTTAGACATGGCTACACTTCAAGGCGAAAACATCACAGTAACTAACGGTACACTTCAAGTTCCAAACGCTCCAATCATTCCGTTCATCATTGGTGACGGAACAGGACCTGACATCTGGAACGCAGCTGTACGTGTGTTTGATGCAGCAGTTGAAAAAGCATACAACGGTGAGAAGAAAATCGAATGGAAAGAAGTCTACGCTGGTGAAAAAGCATTCAACAAAACAGGCAACTGGTTACCAGAAGAGACACTCGATCTCATCCGTGAGCACATCATCGCAATCAAAGGACCACTGACGACACCAGTCGGCGGCGGAATCCGTTCGTTGAACGTTGCTCTACGTCAAGAGCTTGATTTGTACACATGTCTTCGTCCAGTTCGTTACTTCACAGGTGTTCCTTCACCGGTTAAACGCCCAGAAGATACAGACATGGTCATCTTCCGTGAAAATACTGAAGACATCTACGCAGGAATCGAATACGCAGAAGGTAGCGAAGGCGCTGCAAAACTGCTTGAGTTCCTTCAAAACGAAATGGGTGTCAATAAAATCCGCTTCCCTGAGACATCTGGTCTTGGAATCAAACCGATTTCAAAAGAGGGAACAGAACGTCTCGTTCGTGCAGCGATCGAATACGCACTTGAGCACAAGCGCGCTTCGTTGACGCTCGTTCACAAAGGAAACATCATGAAGTTCACTGAGGGAGCTTTCAAAAACTGGGGTTATGAGCTTGCTGAGCGTGAATACGCAGAGCACGTCTTCACTTGGAACCAGTACGATCGCATCAAGGAAGAAGAAGGAACAGATGCTGCCAACAAAGCACAAGCAGACGCTGAAGCTGCTGGTAAGTTGATCGTGAAAGACTCAATCGCTGATATCTTCTTACAACAAATCTTGACTCGTCCAAAAGAGTTCGATGTCGTTGCGACAATGAACTTGAACGGTGACTACATCTCAGATGCACTTGCTGCACAAGTCGGTGGTATCGGAATCGCACCTGGAGCAAACATCAACTACATGACAGGTCACGCAATCTTTGAAGCAACTCACGGTACAGCACCGAAATACGCTGGACTTGATAAAGTAAACCCATCATCTGTCATCTTGTCAGGCGAAATGATGTTCCGTCACCTCGGCTGGAACGAAGCGGCAGATCTCATCATCAAATCGATGGAAACATCGATTGAATCGAAAGTCGTCACATACGACTTCGCGCGTCTCATGGATGGTGCGACTGAAGTGAAGTGTTCTGAATTCGCGGACGAACTCATCAAAAACATGTAATCCGATCAGGAGGAATGAGTCGATGAACAGACGGAAGAAGATCGCAGTCATAGGAAGTGGCTTTACGGGAGCGACGACGGCACTCTATCTTGCCCAGCAAGAGCTAGGAGATGTCGTCCTCGTCGACCGACCAGAGCAAGAGAATCCGACGAAAGGAAAGGCGCTCGATATGCAAGAAGCAGCGCCGATCCTCGGGTTTGATGCTTCGGTAAAAGGGACATCGGATTATGCAGACATTAAAGGTGCAGATATCGTCGTCATCACTGCCGGTATCGCTCGGAAGCCAGGCATGAGCCGCGAAGATCTCGTAAGTACGAATGCTGCAGTCATGACAGCTGTGACGAAGGAAGTCGTCGCGCATGCGCCGGAATCAATCATCATTGTTTTGACGAACCCCGTTGATGCGATGACGTATACGGTCTATCAAGCATCTGGTTTTCCAAAAGAGCGTGTCATCGGTCAATCCGGTGTCCTCGACACGGCACGCTTCCGGACATTCTTAGCAGAGGAACTGAACGTTTCTGTAAAGGATGTATCGGGATTCGTACTCGGAGGACACGGGGATGACATGGTGCCGCTACTGCGCTATTCTCAGGCGGGAGGAATCCCAATCGAGAAACTCGTATCGAAAGAACGACTGGATGCGATTGTAAATCGAACCCGTAAAGGGGGCGGTGAAATCGTTCAGTTACTCGGAAACGGCTCTGCTTATTATGCGCCAGCAGCGGCAATCGCTGAGATGGTCGAGGCAATCTTGAAGGACCAGCGACGTATTCTACCTGCCATTGCTTATCTCGAAGGCGAATATGGATATGACGATATGTATTTCGGTGTACCGGTCATTCTTGGCGGAAACGGTGTCGAGCATGTTTATGAACTCGAACTGACGACTGAAGAGCAAGAGGCTTTGAGTCGCTCTGCCTCTACAGTCCGCTCTGTACTCGACTTATTAAAATCTTGATTCTAAAAAAAGACGAACTTGTCACTTTCGACAAGTTCGTCTTTTTTGTCTCGTCATAACCGATGGGGAGAAGCATAGTGCGATAACTTGGCATACCAAGGGCAGACCAGTATAAGAAGAAATGTCAGCCAAGGAATCAAGTATCCGATTCGAAGGAAGTAACCTTGGTGTTCCATATGTAGGTGTTGTGAGTTTTGACAATGTGGACAGGGCAGTCCGTGAGCAGACCAGATTAAACGATAGATTGTTCGAGCAGACCAGGATTGACGACAAACGGTGCATCGTGCCACGTGAGTGCCTCCTTTCATTCATAGGTTTATTGTGTAAAGTGTGTTTTTCACAACATACGATACACATAGGCGAAAAGTTCCAATTTTAATAAACATGTAGAAAAGATGATTGTATTAGGGTAAGGAAAAAGGTACGTCATTTTATTCCACTAAGGGGGATGCCACATGCGCGCCGTAACGTACCAAGGAGCAAAAGATGTTCAAGTCAAACAAGTCCAGGATCCATCGATTGATAAAAACGATGATATTATCGTCAAAATCACATCGACTGCAATTTGTGGATCAGATTTACACATCTATCAAGGAAATATGCCGGCTCACAAAGATTATGTCATTGGTCATGAACCGATGGGCATCGTTGAAGAGGTTGGACCAGGTGTGACGAAGGTCAAGCGTGGCGACCGCGTCGTGTTACCGTTTAATGTTGCTTGTGGTCACTGTTTCTTTTGTGAACATGATATGGAGAGTCAATGTGATAACTCGAACGGAAATCCCCATGTCGATACAGGTGGGTACTTCGGCTTCACAGAAGAGTTTGGTGGACATCCCGGTGGTCAGGCGGAATATTTAAAAGTTCCGTTCGGGAATTTCATGCCACTCGTGATTCCAGAATCATGTGAATTAGAAGATGAGGCATTATTGTTCTTATCTGACGTTTTACCTACGGCGTATTGGAGTGTCCTGCATGCGGGTGTGAAAAAAGGAGATACGGTCGTTGTACTCGGATCAGGACCAGTTGGACTAATGACACAAAAATTTGCATGGATGCAAGGGGCAAAGCGAGTCATTGCGGTGGATGATCAAGTGTATCGATTGAATCATGCTAAAGTCACGAATAAAGTCGAGACAGTAAATTTCTCAGATCACGCAGAAAGTGGTGCGTATATTAAAGAGCTGACACAAGGTGGAGCAGACGTCGTCATTGATTGCGTCGGTTTTGACGGGAAGATGTCCCCTGTAGAAAAAATTGAACAAAAGATTGGTCTGCAAGGTGGAACGTTGAGTGCCATTGATATTGCAAAGGACGCTGTCCGGAAATTTGGTACTGTACAGTTGACAGGCGTTTACGCTAAAAAATATAATCAGTTTCCACTTGGCGATTTCTTTACCCGAAATATTACGCTGAAAATGGGACAAGCACCAGTCGTCCATTTGATGCCGGAACTGTTCCAGAAAATCATCAATCAAGAATTTGATCCGACGGATATCGTGACACACCGAGTGGCACTTGAGGATGCTGCTTCTGCCTATCAGACATTTAATGATCGGACAGATGGATGCATCAAGGTCGTCTTGAAACCATAAGCTATATCATACTCAAACAGCCCATCCGATTTTTGGATGGGCTGTTGTACATCATAGGATTAAAAGAAGAAGACGGGCCATAGAAGACCAACGGCTAGTCCGAGCAACAGACCGACGAACACCTGAAATTCGGTATGACCGACGAGCTCATTCAGGAGAGGAGTCTCATGGCGAATTCCTTTGAAATAATCATTGAGTAGTTTTGCCTGAACACCGACTGCTTGTCTGACACCTGTCGCATCATACATGATGATTGTCGCAAAGATGACAGCCAGTGCGAAAATCGAAGACGAGAAGCCCTCCTGAAAACCGATGACAACGGCTAAGGCGACGACAGTCGAACTATGTGAACTAGGCATACCACCGGAAGCAAACATGATTTCCAGGTCGAACTTTCGTGTCCGAACCAAACTCGTGACAAGCTTCGCTGCTTGAGCGATGAACCACGCCGTGATGGCTGCAAAAAGGGGATGGTTCCATTCCATACATTCTACCTCCTACAATTAACGATATGTATTGTTTCCCCGTTTTATTAGCTTTTACACGAACGATCTAGTTGGATTCGGCATCTCCTTTAAAGATTATGTAAAGAAACAGCAGAAAGATTTGTGATTTTCCTGTGAAAGTCGGTAAGATGAAGACAGACGAAGCGGATTCCACGGAATTCCTCATTCGAAAGAACGAAACTTGAGGGGGATGCAAGGTTTGAAAGATAAAATTATCGTGGTAGATGATGAATTGTCGATTGCAACACTATTGAAGTTTAATTTAGAACAGGCCGGTTTCATCGTCGAAACGGCACATGATGGGATGTCAGGTTTAAAATTAGCGGAAAAACAAGATGCCGCACTGATCGTGCTGGATCTCATGTTGCCGGAACTCGATGGTCTGGAAGTATGTAAACGGCTACGCCAACAGAAAATCAATACGCCGATCTTGATGCTGACGGCAAAGGATGATGAGTTCGATAAAGTCCTTGGTCTTGAACTCGGTGCGGACGATTATCTGACAAAACCATTTAGCCCACGTGAAGTCGTCGCCCGTGTGAAAGCGATTTTACGACGAATGAGTCATCAGACAACACCTTCGGAAGAAGTGACGGATGGGACGATTCTGATTGGTGATGTCAAGATCGTTCCAGATAACTACGAAGCTTTCAAAGCAGAAGAGCGTCTTGAACTGACACCTAAAGAATTCGAATTGCTCGTATATCTTGCTAAAAATAAGGGACGTGTCCTGACACGAGATCAACTGTTATCCGCAATCTGGAACTATGATTTCGTTGGTGATACACGAATCGTGGATGTGCATATTAGTCATGTTCGTGAAAAAATCGAGCCGAATACGAAAAAACCGATTTATATCAAAACGATTCGTGGTCTCGGGTATAAGATGGAGGAGCCGAAACCGGAATGAGTAAGTATCGCAAGCGGTTCATCTTTAAAATGTTTTCGTTCATCAGTCTCGTGCTGATTGCACTCGGTTTCTTACTTGGACAATCCTTCAAAGAATTCTATGTCCAAAATGAAAAAGAAAAATTGATGGATGAGACTTCTCTTGTCGAGACGATTTTACAAGGACGCGATGTTTCGGAGATGGCCCAGTACGTGAATCAATTGTACGCTGAATCGAACTTCGACATGATTTTATTCAATGGTCGCGGTGAGATCATTGCTGGTACACCGGTTGATGTGACGAAACTAAAAGTCGCGACTCTTAATTTTTCAGCGATTCCTGATGAGGGGACGTTTGAATCGAAAACAGATGACAGTGTCGTCCAATTCACGAAGCCTGTTCCGACAGCGGACGGTGGCGAGGTGTACGTCAGTTTCATTCGTTACGCAAAAGACTTGAACGTCATTTATTCACGGATTTGGACGGTCATCATCCTTTCTCTCGTTGCGTCGTTATTGGTTATATTCTTGACGATTTATCGGTCGACGAAACGATTCCTTCGACCGATCGCGGAGGCAACCGATGTCCTGCACGAACTGTCGCATGGAAATTACAAGTCACGCGTCTATGAGTTGTCGGCACCCGACGAATCACGCGATTTAGGGCGCTCCATCAATCTACTAGCGCGCAATCTCGAGAACGCATCGTCTGGTGAGGCGATGCAACGGGCGCGTCTTGAATCCTTGATCGAGTACATGGGAGCCGGTCTCATGTTGATTGATGAAAAAGGCTATGTCCTGCTCGTCAACCGGACGTATCGGGAAATGTTCAACATTCATGAACCGTCTAGCGGGAAGCTGTACTATCGTGTACTTCCAAACGAAAAGATGAGCCAGGTGATTGAAGATGTCTATCTGACGGAAAAACCGAATCGAAAGCAGTCGAGTGTGCGATTCGGCATCAATAGTCGGACGTTCATGGTCAGTGCCGCTCCGATTTTCGATAAGAACGGTCGCGTGCAGGGAACGACCGTCGTCTTTAACGACATCACGGAAATCAAAAAACTGGAACAAATGCGTAAAGACTTCGTCGCGAATGTCAGCCATGAATTAAAGACACCGTTGACGTCCATCAAAGGGTTTGCGGAAACGTTACTCGATGGTGCGCAAGAGGTTCCGGAAATCCGAGAACAATTTTTACGGATCATTCATGACGAATCGGAACGGATGCAGACATTGGTGGAAGACTTGCTTGAACTCTCTCGTCTAGAACAGGATAATTATCAACTCGAGACCGCAATCGTTGATGTGACAAGTCTCGTTCGGGAAACGGCAGCACTCCTGGACCGACGAGCAACAGAAAAAGAGATGACGATTCATATCGAAACGGAAGAGGAAGTCTTCATTCGGGCAGATTTGAATCGATTGAAACAGGTCGTCGTCAACTTGGTCGCGAATGCGTTGAATTATACGCCAAATGGCGGCAACGTCTGGATTCAGCTCGAGGATGGGGAAGAGTCTGTCCAGCTCATCATCAAAGATGATGGAATTGGCATTCATCCGAAAGAAACCCAACGGATTTTCGAACGTTTCTATCGCGTCGATAAGGCAAGAAGCCGCAATTCTGGGGGAACGGGTCTCGGACTAGCCATCGTCAAACACATCGTCGACCTTCATCATGGTGAAATCGAAGTCGCTTCAGAAGAGCAGAAAGGGACGACATTTACGATTCGTTTACCAAAACATGGCTGAATTTCACAGTGGATTCACATTTCCTTAATAGACATATCTTATGATGAAAGTACCTTCTTCATCATCTGTATGGCGACTGGATCAGCTCCCATGTCGTCATGCCCTTGGCGATTGACTCCCCGTGAGTCAATCGTCTTTTTTTGGTCATTTTTAGCGAACAAATGTGTGTAGAGTGATACAATAGGAACAGAAAATCGATTAAAGGGGCGTAGATGATGGAAAATAAATTGCTATTGATTGATGGGAACTCGTTGACCTATCGGGCGTTTTTCGCCTTACCACCAATGACGGATGCGCAAGGACGAAATACGAACGCAGCTTATGGCTTTACGATGATGTTATTGAAGTTGCTCGAGGAAGAACAACCGACACATATGCTCGTTGCCTTCGATGCTTCGAGTGAAACGTTCCGTCATGATGTCTATCAGGAGTATAAAGGGAGTCGGGAAAAGACACCGTCCGAACTACGTGAGCAATTCCCGATCGTCCGGGATATCTGTGAAGCGCTCGGTATTCAAATGATGGAACTCCATCGTTATGAGGCAGATGATTTGATTGGTACGCTCGCACGAACGATGCCGACGGATCGGACGCGGATCGTCACAGGTGATAAAGATTTACTTCAACTTGTCACGGATAAGGTCGAAGTCTTGATCACGAAGCGTGGGATCACGGACGTCCAGTGCATGACGGAGGAACTGTTCGCTGAGACATATGGTGGTCTCAAACCGATTCAAATGATTGACCTGAAAGGGTTAATGGGGGATAAGTCGGATAATATTCCAGGGATTCCTGGGATTGGTGAAAAGACGGCAGTTAAATTGATTTCGGCATATGGTTCTGTCGAAGGACTGTATGAACATGTTGAAGACTTAAAAGGTAAGCAGAAGGAAAAAGTCATCGCGAACGAAGAGTTAGCACGACTGTCGAAAGAACTTGCGACAATTAAAGTCGATGTCCCGCTCGAGACGACGCTAGATGATTTGCAAATCCGCGACGTTGATACCCAAGTGCCGTATTCGTTGTTCCAGTCGCTCGGTTTCAAGTCGTTGACGAATCGATTCGCCCCTGTCGTCAAAGAAGAGGATAAAGAGCAGTTGAACGTCGTGACGATCACTTCACTTCCTGAAGACGTCACCGATGCGGTGTTGCTTGCTGAACAGTTGCGAGAGGATTACATGGAAGAGGACATCATCGGGTTTGCAATCGCAACGCCTGACACGATCTATGTTGCTGCCCCAACGCTTGTCGAGGATCCGGCATTCCGCCAATGGATCGAGTCGGAACATCGGAAGATTTGTCTTGATGCCAAACAAGTCGCATTCGCGTTGCGTAAGCACGGCTTAACCTTAAACGGTTATGAGGATTTGTTATTAGCTGGTTACTTATTGAATTTAAGTGGCGGCACGACGCTCGCTTCCATTGCTGGTCATTATGCATTGATGGCACCGAACGAAGAAGCAGTCCTCGGCAAGGGAGCAAAACGTCTAGCCCCAGCGGATGACGTATTACACCCTTATCTTGCAGAGAAGGCACGGATGATCGAATTATTGTTCCCGAAAGTCCGGGAAGAGTTGAAGGCGAATCAGCAATATGAGCTGTATGAAACACTGGAACGTCCGCTATCAGGTGTCCTCGCTGAGATGGAGTGGACCGGGATTCGTGTCGACGTCGCGACGCTCCAATCGATGCAAGCGGATCTTGCCGGGCGTCTTACAGAACTTGAAACGCTGGTCTTTGAAGCTGCAGGTGAGTCGTTCAATATCAATTCACCGAAACAACTCGGTGTGATTCTGTTTGAAAAACTCGAACTACCAGCCTTCAAAAAAACAAAGACCGGCTATTCGACTGCCGCAGACGTTCTTGAAAAACTGCGTCCGTTGCATCCGGTCATTGATCACATCATGTTATATCGGGAGCTCCAAAAATTACAGTCGACGTATGTCGAAGGCTTACAAAAAGTCATCAAGGAAGACGGAAAGATTCATACCCGTTTTGCTCAGACGATTGCCCAGACCGGTCGTTTAAGTTCGGTCAATCCGAACCTTCAGAATATCCCGATTCGGATCGAAGAAGGACGGAAGATTCGAAAAGCCTTCGTTCCAAGTGAATCAGGCTGGTCACTGTACGCTGCCGATTATTCACAAATCGAATTACGTGTCATGGCCGATATGTCGCAGGATCAGACGCTTGTCGATGCGTTCTTACATGATGAGGACATCCATACTCAAACGGCAAGTAGTGTCTTTGGTGTCGAACCAGAGGATGTCACAGGAAATATGCGGCGTCAGGCGAAAGCCGTCAACTTCGGCATCATTTATGGCATCAGCGATTATGGACTGTCACAAAACTTGAACATCACGCGGAAGGAAGCACAATCGTTCATCGATCGTTATTTCGAGCTGTTCCCGCAAATCAAACAGTTCATGGACACGGCAATCGAGACGGCACGAGCGAATGGATTCGTCGAAACGTTGATGAACCGGCGCCGTAACATCCCGGATATCAATTCGAAAAACTTCAACTTACGTGGTTTTGCGGAACGTACGGCAATCAATACGCCGATTCAAGGTTCGGCTGCGGATATCATTAAAAAAGCGATGCTTGATGTGCATGCTGCCTTACAGGCATCTGATCTGAAAGCACGTTTGTTACTACAAGTACACGATGAATTGATTTTTGAAGCACCAGACGAAGAACTCGATGCGCTACAAGCGCTTGTCAAACAAGCGATGGAGCAGACCGTCGAACTATCCGTACCGCTACGCGTCGATGGGGGCGCAGGACATACGTGGTACGAAACGAAGTAAGCAAGGAGGAATAGACGTGCCTGAATTACCTGAAGTCGAGACCGTTCGCCGCAGTTTAGAACGTTCGGTCTCTGGAAAAACAGTCTCTTCCGTCAAAGTCTACCACCCGAAAATGATTCGGGGGATGGAAGTGGCACCATTTGCAGATGCCTTACATCAAGAACGGATCGAACGCGTCGAACGTCGCGGTAAGTTCCTACTCTTTGATTTTGATCGTTTTTATCTCGTCAGCCATTTGCGGATGGAAGGGAAGTACTTCCCGTATCCACAACCGGTCGAGCGGGATAAACATACCCATGTCGTCTTCCGATTCACGGATGGTTCGGAGCTGCATTACAATGACGTCCGGAAGTTCGGAACGATGGAATTGCGTGATAAGGAAACAGCGATGCAGACTGCTCCACTGGCACAGCTGGAGCGTGAACCGTTTGATCCGGAGTTCACAGCAGAAGTGTTAGCGGAGAATTTAATTCGTAAAAAAGAAGTCCAATCAAAACGGCATTGCTCGACCAATCGATTTTCCTCGGTCTCGGTAACATCTATGTCGATGAGACCCTTCATGCGGCACGTGTCCATCCGTTGACGAAGGCTGGTGCCTTGACGCTTGATGATATCTCACGCATCCATCAAGCCGGTGTCGACGTCTTACGACAAGCGGTAGAAGCAGGGGGAAGTACGATCAGAAGTTATGTCTCACCTTCCGGAAAAGGTGAGTTCCAGCTTCAACTCGCGGTATACGGTCAAAAGGGCGAACCATGTCCCCGTTGCGGCACTGCCATTGAAAAAATCAAAGTCGGTGGACGAGGAACGCACTTCTGTCCGACGTGCCAACAGGTCGCCTTATGAGGGTTGGTCTGACGGGCAGTATCGCCACCGGTAAAAGTACGGTCTCTAGCTATCTGAAGCAAAAAGGAATAGCGATCATCGATGCGGATCTTGTTGCGCGAGAAGTCGTTGAGCCAGGAGGGCGAGCCTATGAGGCGGTCAAGATGGCCTTCCCGGAAGCATTCGAGGAAGGACGTCTCGTTCGTCCAAAACTTGGACAAATCATTTTTCAGGATAGCGAAAAACGACAACAGCTGAATCAGTTGATGCACCCAAGTATTCGACGACAGATGCTTGATGAAGCAGATGCCTATGAACGTTCAGGACATTCGCTCGTCGTATTTGATATTCCGTTATTACTTGAAGGCGATTGGCGGACGCTGTTCGACCGTGTCGTAGTCGTTTATTGTCCGGAAAGCATGCAGTTAAGACGATTGATGCAACGTAATGATCTATCGGAAGAAGAAGCATATGCACGTATTCATTCGCAACTTAGCATTGAACAGAAAAAAGAGCTTGCGGATGATGTGTTCTTTAATGATGGGAGTCTTGATTCGTTATATCAACAAATCGATAAATGGTTAGTATTATATGACACCGATAAGCATGAGAGTGACATATGAAAAGTGTGAAGTGAGAGAAGTTTCCATCTTCTCTCACTTTTTTTAGAGAACATAATGAAATCGCTTACATTTCATGATATAGTTCTATCTGTAAACGGAGCTACATCCGTCACATTGAAGGGGGATCCGCACATGGGAGTCAAGGTGGCAGTCAATGGTTTTGGTCGAATTGGTCGAATGGTCTTTCGACGTCTGATCGCTGAGGGGAAAAGCGAAGTCGTAGCAATCAATGCAAGTTATCCAGTCGAAACACTTGCACATTTAATCAAGTACGACACGGTACATGGGAAATTCAATTATCCGGTCGACATCATCGATGGGGCGTTGATGGTTGACGGAAGACAAATTCAAATCGTCAGTGAACGTAATCCTGAACTATTGCCGTGGGGGGAACTCGGCATCGATATCGTCGTCGAAGCGACAGGAAAGTTCAACTCAGATACGGGTGCTGCGAAGCATTTAGTGGCAGGCGCAAAAAAGGTCGTCATCACGGCACCTGCTAAAGGGGATGTCCGGACGATCGTCATGGGTGTCAATGACGACATGTATGATCATGAAACAGATGCTATCGTTTCGAACGCATCGTGTACGACGAACTGTCTCGCACCTGTCGTGCAAGTCATCGACCGGGCATTCGGAATCGAATCGGGTCTCGTGACGACGGTTCACGCGTTTACGAACGATCAAAATAATATTGATAATCCACATAAGGATTTACGACGCGCCCGTGCATGTGGCTCATCCATCATTCCAACATCGACAGGTGCGGCAAAGGCGATTTCTCTCGTCTTGCCTCACTTGGAAGGAAAATTGAATGGACTCGCGCTTCGTGTTCCGACACCAAACGTCTCACTCGTCGATCTCGTCGTTGAAGTCAGTCGCGATACGACAGTTGCTGAAGTGAACGAAGCGTTCACGAAAGCAGCGGACGGTGCGCTTGAAGGGATTCTCGGAATGACGATGGAACCGCTCGTTTCAATCGACTTCAACGGAGAAGAGCGTTCGACGGTCGTCGATGGACTCTCGACGATGGTCATGGGCGGTCGTCAAGTGAAGGTCCTCGCTTGGTACGATAATGAGTGGGGTTACTCCTGCCGCGTCGTCGACCTCGTACACCTTGTTTCGGCGCACTTAGAGGCGATGGGAACGGTTGAAAAAGAACTTGAATTGAATTAATGACAACGGGCAGATCCCAGTAACGACGGGACCTGTCCCGTTTTTTTTTCTAGAAATGTATTAATTTTTGAAATTTATCCTTGTGTATCTTTTTGATACTCGCTATAATTCAAATCGTGAACTTCAATCGGTCTGGCAATCGCAGCTTAAAGGGTTAGGACCTCTCTGGACTAACTTTCCCCCGTGGGTGCGAACGACTCAGGCGCAAAGTAAGTGATCAACTACTTTGAAGACCATTGAATGTAGGGGGGATCCACAAATGGATACTATGGGAAGACACATTATTGCAGAACTTTGGGATTGTAATCCTGAAAAATTGAACGACATGGAATTCGTTGAACGACTTTTCGTTGACGCAGCACTTCAAGCAGGTGCAGAAGTACGAGAAGTAGCATTCCACAAGTTTGCACCACACGGCGTCAGTGGCGTCGTCATTATCTCTGAATCGCACTTGACGATTCACAGTTTCCCAGAGCACGGGTATGCATCGGTTGATGTCTTTACTTGTGGGGATCGGATCGATCCAGCCATCGCAGCGAACTACATTGCTGAAAAGCTCGATGCGAAAATCCGTGAAAATGTCGAAATTCCACGTGGTATGGGACCTGTTCAAGTTCCAGCGGCTACTGTCCAGCACGTCAACTGACAACACACACGAATTCGTCAAGCCCTCGTCGTTCAGACGAGGGCTTTTTAATATGTCTGACGTCTGTTATTCTTAATAGTAGAAGAAACAAAGAAAAGAGGATGACCATGGGACTGAAGGAACGCTTGCAAAAACAGCTAGAGACATCCGATACACATAAAAACGAAAATTTACGCACACACTACTATGCGGCAACAGTCGAGATGTTGTTTGCTGGTTTAGAAAATATCTTAAAGCAAGAGGGCGGAACGGTGCGTCGTGTTGACGCGGAACGTGGAGAACTCGCTTTTACATTAAAAGAAGTCGACGGACTCGCGACCGTCATCATGGTGGCGGGCGGACGTACAGCCGTCGATCTATTCTTACATCGTGAAAGTCTTCTCGGACCTGATCTCGAAAAACACATCGAGCGCATCTATGCATCACTTGACGCGGGATATCGATTAAAAATGATTGGAACAAAAGAAATCACGTGAACGGAGGTACGGCATGCGCTGTCCAGCCTGTAATTTTAACGGAACAAAAGTACTGGACTCAAGACCGGTCCAGGATTTCGGTTCGATTCGGAGGAGACGTGAATGTGAGTCTTGCGGCTATCGCTTTACGACTTTCGAAATGGTCGAACAGACCCCTTTAATCATCGTAAAGAAAGACGGAACGCGCGACGAGTTCAATCGTGATAAAATTTTGCGGGGACTAGTGCGTGCCTGTGAAAAACGACCGATTTCGATTGAACAGCTAGAAACAGTCGTCAGTCGGGTCGAAAAGGCATTGCGGGCGACGGCTCAGCATGAGATTCCAAGTGAGCAGGTAGGACGTCTCGTGTTAAATGAATTAGCTTCCGTCGATGAAGTAGCATACGTCCGCTTTGCGAGTGTCTATAAACAATTCAAGGACATCAATGTCTTCTTCCAAGAGCTCTCTGAACTGATGGAGCGACATCAAGAAAATGACCGTGAAAATTGAACGTGATATAAGAGAGGTCGTCTGTCCGGTCAGCGCACCTCTCTTTTTCTCCCTAAGGAAAGGACGAGTCAGATGGTAGAACGTGAACTTTCCGGTACCGATCTTTGCTTAGTGATGAGCAATGGTGTCGTCGACCGTGAAGCCTATCAATCTTTATATTATTTGTACCAGCCGATCATTGGTGTCAAAGCACTTGGACTCTATCAAACGTTTTGGAGCGAGATGATTCCGGGAAAGACAAAATCCCAATACATCTCCCATGCAGAACTCGGAACGCTACTCGGTTTTTCCGTCGATGAGTTCAAGGAAGAGTTATTCAAGCTAGAAGGGATCGGGTTGATCCGGACGTTCGAAGCGCGCCAAGCCGCGTATCGCTACATTTATCAAATCCGGGTGCCGCTTGCGCCGAACACTTTCTTAAATGACGGGGTGTTATCGAGTCTGCTATTCTACCGTGTCGGTGAAATCCGGTTCCGCTCACTCCAGCATCGTTTCCGGACAGAACCGCTTCCGAAGAACATCGTTGATCGGACGGTCCGGTTTGATCAAGTGTTCGATGTGAAAGCTGGTCTTGCTTCCGCGCATCAGCCGAAGGCCTATGCGAAACAGGAACGAGCAGTATATGAATTCGATTATTCGTTTGATTTAGAAGAGATGAAACGTCAAACCGATCGCTTTTTGCCACGCTCGTTTTATTCAAAGGCGATCGATCATCTGCTCGTAAAGCTTGCGTACGTCACGCAGTCGAATGAAGCGTTGATGGCGGAACTGTTGAACGCCCGTTTCCGTCACGAAGCATACTTGCCGATGACCGATGCTGAGAAACAAGAACGTTGCAAACAGATGATGCTGTCAGCGAAACAAAAGCTCAGCCGTGAGAAAAAAGCGAAGGTTGCCTCACTCGATACGATCGAGGTCGGAGACGTCGAAGCAACGGAGACGATGGAAAGCACCCATCCGAAGCATTATGTCGCGAAGTTACGAAAAGTCAAAGCGTTGTCTGAACGAGATGAAGAGTTGATCCAGCAATTGATCATCGATTATGAAATGTCATCCGGGATCGTCAATGCCGCCTACTACTATGCGCTCGTCGTCAAAAAAGACAATCGCTTCAGTAAGAACTTCCTCTTATCCATCGTCGATGATTGGAAACAGAAGGGGTACGTGACAGCATCCGAGGCACTGGCGAAGACGCAGGAGCAAGATGATTTGATTGCGAAGAAGCAGGAGCAAAAACAAGAACGCGCGCGTCAGACCGTTGGTGGACGTCGGGGACGGACCAGCAATACGAACGGTGGTCCGAACCCGAAATGGTTGCAAGAAGAGAAGGCGAAACAGCAACAGTATGAGGCCTCTAAAAAAGCGAGTTTCGAAGCGGATGTTCCAGACGATGAAGAGATGGAACGAATCTTACGAGAACTGAAGGGGAACTAAAGGAGTCGAGACATGGAACATATCCAATCATCTATCGAAAAAATATTAAGTCGACCGGACGTCGCAGAATCGGTTCGAGCGATTCAACAACGGGTGTTGTCTCATCCGGGGGTCGTCATGTTCTTACGGACCCATCCGGAGATTGATCAACGGATGATCGAGCGGGGAATGCTCAAGCTGAACGAATACGCGGAACAGATGGACGGGAATCGACTGATTGAAAGTAAAGCCGTCATCGAAGGCTATCAGCCGATCCTGCACGTCGAAAAAGGACAGATCGTCGTCTCGTATGAGAAGTCACAAGCACTCAAAGACCGAGAAGATGAACGTGCACTTGAGAAGAAATTCAAGAGCCTGTTCCTGCCGGATGAAGTGCGTGATGCGAACTTCAGTGATTTCGACTTGTCGACGACGGACCGGAAGCTCGCCTTACGTGCGGCGTCTCAGTTCCTCAATCATCTGCGTTCAAAAGAGCATGTAAAGGGACTGTACCTGCACGGTAGCTTTGGTGTCGGGAAAACGTATCTCTTGGCTGCGATCGGGAATGCACTGAAGAAAGAACGGATTGCAACGATTCTCGTACATGCTCCTGGTTTCGTCGCTGAAGCGAAACGACGGATCCGGTCGGACTCGTTCGATACGTTCCTCGAAGGATTCCAAACGATTCCAGTCTTATTAATTGATGATATCGGTGCAGAATCGATCAGTCCGTGGGTACGGGATGAGTTGTTCGGAATCATTTTGCAATACCGCATGATGCATCGTCTGCCGACATTGTTCAGCTCGAACTTATCGTATGACGAACTCGAGCTTCATTTCGGGATCACGAACGATCAAGGCGATAAGTTAAAGGCCGCACGACTGATGGAACGGATCCGGACGACGACGCAACCGATTGAGTTCCTTGGTGAAAATCGACGTCGCTACTAATTTTCCTTGTCAAGGAAGCGACCGATTCGTTATACTAATGACACGTCAATAGACGATGCAACGATTGAGGATATGAAGTATGAAATGAACCAAACTAGCGAGAGAAGAATGGTGGAAGCTTCTCATGGCATCATTCATGTCTTTACTCCCTCATAGCACGAACGGGGCTAATCCGTTTGCGCCTCACGCCCGTTAACGCGTGTTCGAGCCGAACCAACATTGGTCCGGGAACGAGGGTGGTACCACGAGATTAAGACTCGTCCCTTTTTAGGGATGAGTCTTTTTTATTTAGTTAAAGGGGGAAACAGTCATGTCAAACATCGCACTTACATTTCCAGATGGCGCCGTAAAGGAATTTGCAGTCGGTACGACAGCAGAAGAAGTCGCTGCTTCAATCAGCCCAGGACTTCGTAAAAAAGCATTTGCTGCAAAACTAAACGGGCACGCAATCGATTATCGTCGTCCAATCGAAGAGGATGGCACAATCGAATTGATCATGCCGGATTCAGAAGAAGGGCTCGATTTGATTCGTCACTCTTCAGCTCACTTGATGGCACAAGCCATCAAACGTCTGTATCCGGATGAAACGATTCATCTCGGAATCGGACCGACAATCGAGAATGGTTTCTACTATGACATCGATATGGAACGTCGTCTGACAGAAGAAGACTTACCAGAAATCGAGAAAATGATGAATAAAATCGCCGGTGAGAATTTGCCAATCGAACGGGAAGTCGTCTCGCGTGACGAAGCACTCGCGATTTATAAAGAACTCAATGATCCGTTGAAAGTCGAATTGATCGAATCGATTCCTGCTGATCAGGATTTGACGATTTACCGTCAAGGCGAATTCTTCGATCTCTGCCGTGGACCACACGTTCCAGCGACAGCGAAGCTACAAGTCTTCAAATTGATGAGCATTGCTGGTGCTTACTGGCGTGGCGATTCAAAAAACAAGATGTTACAACGGATTTACGGTACAGCATGGGCGACAAAAGATCAGTTGAAACAACATCTCCACTTCCTTGCTGAAGCGAAAGAGCGGGATCACCGTAAACTCGGGAAGGAACTTGGCTTGTTCTTCACTTCTCAAGAAGTCGGTCAAGGACTCCCGATGTGGTTACCAAAAGGAGCGGCGATCCGTCGGACGGTCGAACGTT
This sequence comes from Exiguobacterium sp. E17S, assembly GCF_057772545.1. Classification (NCBI taxonomy): domain Bacteria; kingdom Bacillati; phylum Bacillota; class Bacilli; order Caryophanales; genus Exiguobacterium; species Exiguobacterium sp. E17S. The sequence continues at coordinate 1,294,660 of NZ_JBYLRU010000001.1, read as the reverse complement.
ATATCGTCGATAAAGAACTCGAACTTGGATATGAGCACGTCTATACACCGGTTCTCGGTTCAGTCGATCTATACAAGACATCGGGTCACTGGGATCACTATCAAGATGACATGTTCCCGAAAATGGAGATGGACAATGAAGAACTCGTTCTTCGTCCGATGAACTGTCCACACCACATGATGGTCTACAAGAACGAACCGCGTTCGTACCGTGATTTACCGCTTCGTGTCGCGGAGCTTGGTGGTATGCACCGTTATGAGATGTCTGGTGCCTTGACTGGTCTTCAGCGCGTTCGTTACATGGTCCTTAACGATGGACATACGTTCGTCCGTCCTGACCAAATGAAAGATGAGTTCAAAGCCATCGTTCACCTCATTCAAGAAGTCTATGCTGACTTCGGAATTACGGATTACAAATTCCGTCTTTCGTACCGTGACCCAGCGGATAAAGAGAAGTACTTCGATAACGATGCGATTTGGGAAATGGCGCAACGTGAGTTGAAAGAAACAATGGATGAGCTCGAACTCGAATACTTCGAAGCAGAAGGCGAAGCTGCCTTCTACGGACCGAAGCTTGACGTGCAAGTTCGGACAGCACTTGGTAAAGATGAGACGCTTTCGACAGTCCAACTCGACTTCCTCTTACCAGAGCGATTCGAATTGACGTACAAAGGAAATGACGGACAAGATCACCGTCCGGTCGTCTTACACCGTGGTGTCGTTTCGACGATGGAACGATTCGTCGCATACTTGATCGAAGAATACAAAGGCGCGTTCCCAACATGGCTCGCACCGGTCCAGGTGAAATTGATTCCGGTTTCTAAAGTGCATGAAGACTATGCCCGTGAAATCAAAGCGATCTTGCTGAAAAAAGGAATTCGTGTCGAAACAGATTTCCGTGACGAGAAACTCGGATACCGGATTCGTGAAGCACAAGTCAATAAAGTACCAGTCATGCTCGTTTTAGGTGACAAAGAAGTCGAATCGCGCGAAGTCAACATTCGTCGCTACGGTTCAAAAGACTCAAGCAACGCATCACTTGAACAATTCGTTGCCGACTTAGAGCAAGAAATCGCGAACCGTTCAAAATAATTATAGTCGCATGAAAGAGTTCGTCCTGCTATTGTAGGGCGGACTTTTTTTGTGATGTGATACTTAAAAGAAGGAAGAAACAAGCCGATGAAAAAGATAGATCATCCAGCTAAATCTATCCAACATAACCGAAAATCATTTTTCCTTTAATTGGATAAATGCTATAATAAACCTTCATTGGATGGAATGTTTTGAAGGATGGGAAGGAAGTTACAAAAAATGAAACAGACGACTCTTGCTGTTCTCATCGCCTCTTCAATTTTAATCGGTATTCATCCGGGAAAAGCGGATGCGGCGACGACTAAAAAGACATACCGGATCACACCAAAAACAGAAGCGATTGACCCGACGATTCGTAAATATACGACCTATAACGCAAAGACGCGCAATCACTATACGATGCGCTCTTATTTGGAACGTCTTGAAAAAGAGGGAGGCGGGACACTCGTCTTGACGAAAGGAACATATCTGTCTCCACTACGTGTCGGTATTCCGTCCAATACGACGGTGATCTTGGAAGATGGCGTCATCATCAAGAAGACGACGGAGACAGGAACGACGAAGATTAGTTCAACAACCAGTGTATTTGATCTTGTTGCTCCATCCGTATTGCGTTTGAACAAAAAGGTCGGAAAGTATGATGGCTCACAAAACGTTAAAATCATCGGAAAAGGGAATGCACAAATCGACTTGAATCGATATACGCGTGGTTCAGCGTTCGCTATTGCCCATAATCAAAACTTGTATATTGGTGGCATCACAGTACGGAATCAAAAGGGTTCACATGCAATGGAACTTGATGCGACGAAAAAGGCAGTCATCGAAAACATGAAATTCGTCGACGCCGTCATGATACCGAATACAGGTCCGAATGAATCGATTAATCTCGATACACCAGACCCAATCACAAAAGGGTTCAACTGGAAGTGGTCGAAACAAGACGGAACTCCGAACGCAGATATCACGATTCGCAATAACCTGTTCCGTAACATCAACGTGGCAATCGGCACACATCAATACACAGAAAATCGATTACACACGAATGTGCGGATCGAAAAAAATACGATTGACGGAACAAAGGATTATGCGATTTCGATGATGAACTGGAAGAATCCGACGGTCCGTTACAATACGATTCGAAACGTGCACCGGGCGGATGGAAAAGCGATGACGATTCTCGGTAGAGGAGTTGTCGGAGGGACGATTCGCTACAATCGATTTGAAGACGCGGATCGAGCGATTCAAATGCAACCGTTCCAAAGCAATGGCTATGCTCCGATCTATAATACGTTTACGGCAGAGCAAAAACGTTACATGCAACAAAATACAGTCAAGCAGGTTGGACTCGATCAAATCGTCTTATTTAAAAAACTCAATGAGTTCACATATAAAACAGCAGAACGATATGATTTCATTCCATACTAAGACACAAGAAAGCACCCAAGACTAGCGTCGAGGGTGCTTGTATCATATTACGAACGCATTTGTTGCAAAAACGGTTCGATATCGACTTGAAGCGCTTCTGATAGTTTCTGACCGAGTGAAGCATCAGCACGGTAGAAGTTGCAGATTGCGAGCAAGACTGTGTTCTCATGGCGAACCTGCTCGAGATCATTGACGAGGTTCTTCAGAAGAGCTGCTTGCTCGTCTTCTGTCAGACGACGGTATACTTCACCGGCTTGACCGAAGTTATTCGTCTTCTCGATTTCGAGACGACCGTGTTTATCATCAAGTAACGGCTGGTTTTCTTCCGTATACTCTGGTGTTTCTTTTGGTTCTTCTTGATAGCGGTTCGGTTCGTAGTTTACCGGACTCGTTTGTTGACCGACTGGCATTGCACCATCACGTTGATAGTTGTTCACTTGTGCGAACGGACAGTTGATCGGAAGTTGTTGGTAGTTCGTTCCGATACGGTAACGTTGCGTATCGGAATAGGAGAACAAGCGACCTTGTAATAACTTATCTTCAGATGGCAACATTCCTGGAATCAAGACACCTGGGTTGAAGCCGACAGATTCCGTTTCAGCGAAATAGTTATCGACGTTTTTGTTCAGTGTCATCGTACCGACGTGTTGGAATGGAATGACATCTTCAAACCAGTCTTTTGTCGCGTCGAGCGGATCGAAATCGAACTGATCGACGTCAGCCGGATCGAGCACCTGTACGAACAGATCCCATTCCGGGTAATCGCCATCTTCAATCGCTTGGAACGTATCGTTTGAAGCATGGTTGAAGTCTTTTCCTTGAATCTCTGTAGCTTCTTCTGCTGAGAGATTATGAATACCAGCTTTCGGTACCCAACGTAGTTTGACATAAACCGTATTGCCATGAGCGTTCACCCATTTGAATGAATGGACGGAAGAACCACGCATTTTACGGTAGCTTGCAGGAATGCCTTCATCCGTAAAGAGATGCATGAGCATGTTCGTCGATTCCGGACGAAGTGTCATGAAGTCCCAGTAACGGTCAGGATCTTGAATATTCGTGCGTGGATCTGGTTTAAGTGAATGGACCATATCCGGGAACTTCATAGCGTCACGAATGAAGAAGACAGGAAGGTTGTTCCCGACGAAATCCCAGTTTCCTTCTTCTGTATAGAACTTGACAGAGAATCCACGTGGATCGCGGAGCGTCTCTGGAGAATGCGTGCCGTGAATAACAGTCGAGAAACGGGCGAAGACAGGAACTTCTGTCCCTTCTTCTTGTAAAAACGCAGCTTTCGTGTACTTTTTCATCGAATTTTTGACAGTGAAGACACCGTGAGCACCGAATCCACGAGCGTGTACAACGCGCTCAGGTACACGTTCCCGGTCAAAATGGGCCATTTTTCAATCAATTGATAGTCTTCTAATAATGTAGGTCCACGACGTCCAGCCGTGCGTGAATTCTGGTTGTCTCCAATTGGTACACCTTGATTGGTCGTTAATCGTTTTTCAGTCATCTGTTATTCTCCCCCTTATGTAAGATTACATTGATTATAAAACAATAATCATTCTAAATAAACAATTTTGCTTGCGAATGTTCTGAATCTTTTTGATATGTTAAGAGTGTACCCATGAAAAACAGGTTAGAAACTTCTTGCTTATCCGTCAAAGGATTGCTATTATAATCAAGTATGTGAGCAACGTTCTGTAAGAACATAGAAAGCGGCTTGACATCACGGGAAAACAAGTGCTATGATAGCAAAGTGAAATGACAACAAAGCAGAAGCATCCCGCTTCTCACCATGTATGACGACTCGTACTGGTTCATCATGAAGATACGCAATGTGTAGCGACTGCTATGCTTTGACGTTCCTTATGAGTGTGGGCGGGAAGAACTGCCGACGCTTTTTTTATAGCGTTTTCTATCATTCATTTTTCGTGCAATGCACGATGGAGGTGCTAACCATTAGCAAAGATCTGTTAATCAATGAAAGCATCCGTGCCCGGGAAGTTCGTCTTATCGGAGCGGATGGTGCTCAACTAGGTGTCCAATCACGCAACGAAGCGCTACGTCTCGCAGAGGAAGCGGAACTTGACCTCGTCATGGTCGCTCCACAAGCGACGCCGCCAGTTTGTAAGATCATGGACTACGGTAAATACCGTTTCGAGATGCAAAAGAAGGACAAAGAAACTCGGAAGAATCAGAAAGTGATTCAGATGAAAGAAGTTCGTCTTAGCCCGACGATCGAGGAGAACGACTTCCAAACGAAATTCCGTAATGCGAAGAAATTCTTGGAGAATGGTAACAAAGTGAAAGCGAGCATTCGTTTCCGCGGTCGTGCCATCACTCACTCGGAAATCGGTAAACGCGTTCTCGAACGCCTCGCAACGGATTTAAGTGAGTTCGGTGTTGTGGAACAGAGACCGAAGATGGAAGGACGCAGCATGTTCCTCGTGCTTGCTCCTAAGAAAGAAGACTAATCGAATCGAAGTAGGAGGGAATCTCTCATGCCTAAAATGAAATCGCACCGCGGTGCTTCTAAACGTTTCAAACGTACTGCTTCTGGCAAATTGAAACGTGGTCGTGCTTACACAAGCCACTTGTTCGGTAACAAATCAACAAAAGCGAAACGTAAATTACGTAAAGCTAGCATGGTATCTACGGGTGACTTCAAACGCATCCGTCACATGATCGCGAAGTAATTTATCCAATCGTATACAGATTTAGGAGGGAATTTATATGCCACGCGTAAAAGGCGGATATACGACTCGTCAACGTCGTAAAAAACAACTCAAATTAGCTAAGGGCTACTACGGCTCGAAACATACACTCTTCAAGGTTGCGAAACAGCAAGTCATGAAATCTCTCATGTACGCTTACCGTGACCGTCGTCAAAAGAAACGTGACTTCCGTCGCCTCTGGATCACTCGGATCAATGCGGCAGCACGTATCAACGGTCTTTCTTACAGCCGCATGATGCATGGTCTTAAATTAGCAGGTATCGACGTTAACCGTAAGATGCTCGCTGACCTCGCAGTTACAGATGCAACTGCATTTGCTTCACTTGCTGACACAGCAAAAGCAAAATTGAACGCTTAAGTTCTACAATTCGTCGGGGAATTTAATTCTCCGACGTTTTTTTCGATTTAATGATAAAATAAGAAGGCACGTCGATGAGACGGTCATATGATTTTTTTAGATAGAAGGAGAATTAAAGATGGATTGGTTGACACTTTTTGAGATGCAAGAACAGTTGGATAAACGGATTCAGTCAGAACATCAATTGACAGGCAATCAATTCGACGAGCGTCTGCTCGCCTTACTGGTCGAACTCGGTGAACTTGCGAACGAGACACGTTGCTTTAAGTTCTGGTCGAAGAAGGGACCATCCGCTCAAGTCACAATTCTTGAGGAATATGTCGATGGCGTCCATTTTCTACTCTCACTAGGTCTAGCACTTGATTACAAGAAAAGTCATTTTACAGAAGGTGACTTCTATTTGACAGCAACAGATGCTTTTTTAGACGTCTATAACAAAACGAACGTCTTTGCGATTTCGCGGACGGAACAAAGTTATGATGTTCTGATTGGTGCATACCTTGCATTAGGTGCTACACTAGGCTTTACACAGGATATGATTTTCAAGGCTTACATTTCTAAAAATGAAGCAAACCATGTGCGACAAGACAACGGTTACTAAGGAGGAAATCAGATGAACGAACAATTACATATGCTAAAACGTCTCACGGACGCAACAGGTGTACCGGGAAACGAAAAAGAAGTCCGGAGCCTCATGCGTGAATATTTAGAACCTCATGCAGAAGCATTCCACCAAGATGGTCTCGGTAGCCTCTTTGCTGAACATAAAGGCGCAGGCGAAGATGCGCCACGTGTATTGATTGCGGGTCACATGGATGAAGTCGGATTCATGGTCACGAAGATTGATGAAAAAGGATTCCTTCGTTTCCAACCACTCGGCGGTTGGTGGGGTCAGGTCCTCTTGGCACAGCGTATGAATATTGTGACGTCATCTGGTGAAGTCATTCCAGGTGTAATTGGTGCAAAACCACCTCATGTTTTACCACCGGAAGCGCGCAATAAGCCGGTCGACATTAAAGAGATGTTCATCGATATCGGTGCTTCATCAAAAGAAGAAGTCGACGGTTGGGGAATTCGTCCGGGTGATACGGTCGTTCCACATTGCGAATTTACTGTGATGAAAAATGAGAACTTCTTGATGGCAAAAGCGTGGGACAACCGGATTGGTTGTGCCATCGCAATCGAAGCAATCAAGCGCTTAAAAGCAGACGGACATCCGAACACGATTTTCGCGGGAGCGACTGTTCAAGAAGAAGTCGGGTTACGTGGGGCTCAAACTGTCGCACACCTACTCAAACCATCAATTGCCTTTGCTGTCGATACAGGTATCCCGGGTGACACGCCAGGAATGACCGATCGTGAAGCATTGTCGAAATTAGGTGAAGGCGTTCAAGTCATCATGTTCGATGCGTCGATGATCGCACATCGTGGATTAATCGATTTCGTGACGAAAGTCGCAACAGAAGAAAATATCAAGTATCAACTGGACTTAACACCAGGTGGCGGAACGGATGCAGCGAAGTTCCACTTATCGAATACAGGGGTTCCATCACTTGCATTGACTGTACCGATCCGTTACCTACACACGAACGTCTCAATCATGCATAAAGCCGATTTCGAAGCAGCCGTCGATTTAGTCGTTGCTGTGACAAAACGTCTGGATGCGGAGACTGTCCAAGCGATCTACGAGGGGTAATAAAATAATGAAGCACATCGCATCAGCAAAGAACGAAATCGTTAAACAATGGAAAAAACTCTTAACGAAAAAAGGACGTCTGCAGACGAACCGTTTCTTGATTGAAGGAGAACATCTGATTGAAGAAGCTGTTCGCGCCGGAATCGTCAAGGAATTGATCGTGCGTGAATCGTACCAAGTACCCGGTTCTTGGAAACGAAATGCCGATGTCTTTACGATCGATGAAGCCGTCATCAAAGTACTGGCTGAAACGGAAACGTCGCAAGGCATCTTCGCTGTCTGTGAGATGAAACAAGCTTCGGCACAATTAGAGCGAGGACGCTATTTGTTGCTCGATCGTCTGCAAGATCCAGGGAACGTCGGGACGATGATTCGGACAGCTGACGCAGCTGGATTCGATGGGGTCGTCGTCGGACCGGGAACAGTTGACGTCTATAACGGAAAAGTCATCCGTGCGACGCAAGGATCGCTGTTCCACCTACCGGTCATCTCCATGCCACTCGAAGAGGCAGTCAATGCCCTGCACGAACAAGGAATTGCGGTAATCGGCACAGCGTTAGAAGGAGCAACGTCTTATCAAGCGATCGCACCGATGGATGCACTCGGTTTAATCATCGGGAACGAAGCACAAGGCGTTGCGCCAGAATTGCTCTCGTACTGTGATGAGCGTGCCTACATCCCGATTCGTGGTAAAGCGGAGTCATTGAATGCGGCAGTAGCGGCTGGCATTTTGCTCTATCATTTTGCAAGCGTGGATTGAAACCGACAAGCGTTCATGCTAAAGTGAACATCAGGAATACATCATGGACGTTGATGGAACAGAGTACGTTAGGGAACGATTCAATCAGGGAGAAGCGGTCGTAGACTGAAAACTGCTTCGTGAATCTGCTAACCGAATTCACTCCGGAGTCGCACGAGAGATCGTGACGGGATGCGCCCGTTATCGCGCAATTGGAGGACTTTTCGATTGAAAAGTCAAACAAGGGTGGTACCACGGTGTTTACATCGTCCCTTCGGCATTTGCCGGAGGGACGTTTTTTTTATATCTTCAACTAAAGGAGTGGGAAAGATGCGCGAGCAATTAGAAGCATTACGCGATGAAGCGTTGACATTAGTCGATCAGGCAACAACACAAAAAGATCTCAATGATGTCCGAGTCAAGTATCTCGGGAAAAAGGGACCAATCACGGAAGTATTACGAGGAATGGGAAAGTTATCAGCGGAAGAACGACCAGTCGTCGGTGAGATCGCAAATACAGTTCGTCAAGCGATCCAAGAGCAATTGGAACAACGTCTGACAGCTGTCAAACAACAAGAAATGGATGCGAAACTGGCAGCGGAAGCAATTGACGTCACGTTACCAGGACGTCCGAAAAAGGTCGGTCATGCGCATCTCTTGCAACAGGTGACGGATGAGATCGAAGACATCTTCGTCGGACTCGGTTATACGATTGCCGAAGGTCCAGAAGTCGAGCAAGATCTTTTCAACTTCGAGATGTTGAATCTGCCGAAGGATCACCCAGCACGTGATATGCAAGACTCGTTCTATATTACGGAAGAAATTTTGATGCGAACGCATACGTCACCGGTCCAAGCACGGACGATGCTCGCTTCTAAAGGTGAACCGATCCGCATTCTCTGCCCAGGTAAAGTCTATCGTCGAGACGAAGATGATGCGACACATTCGCACCAATTCATGCAAGTCGAAGGACTCGTCGTCGGAGAATCGATTTCGATGGCAGACTTAAAAGGAACGCTTGAAGCCTTCGCGAAGCAGATGTTCGGTGAAGCACGTGAAGTCCGCTTACGCCCAAGTTTCTTCCCGTTCACGGAGCCGTCCGTCGAAGTCGACGTCTCGTGCTTCAAATGTGGCGGTAAAGGATGCAACATCTGTAAACAGACGGGATGGATTGAAATTCTGGGTGCTGGAATGGTTCACCCTCACGTTCTCGAAATGGCCGAATATGATAGCACGAAAATGTCAGGTTTCGCATTCGGAATGGGTATCGAACGGATTGCCATGTTGAAATACGGTGTCGATGATATTCGCCACTTCTATACGAATGACGTTCGCTTCAGCGAACAGTTTTAAGGGGGAACGCAGATGTTAGTCTCAAAACAATGGTTGAACGAATATGTGGATGTCAGTCACACATCAGGACAAGATTTGGCTGATTTGATTACAAAGAGCGGAATCGAAGTCGAAGGCGTAGATGTCCGGGATGAAGCGTTGAACAACATCGTCGTCGGACGTGTGTTAACGAAAGAAAAACATCCAGAAGCAGATAAATTGAACGTCACGACAGTCGACATCGGACAAGACGAACCGGTGCAAATCGTATGTGGTGCACCGAACGTCGAAGCCGGACAAGATGTCATCGTCGCACGCGTCGGAGCTCGCCTGCCAGGTATTAAAATCAAACGTGCCAAATTGCGAGGTGTCGTCTCAGAAGGGATGATCTGTTCACTCGAAGAACTCGGATTTGAAAAGAAATATATCCGAGAAGATGAGCAGGACGGGATCCATACGTTCCGTGAACCAGTCACACCAGGACAAGACGTTTTGGAGTTACTCGGTCTACGTGATGAAATCCTCGAACTTGGATTAACGCCGAACCGTTCGGACTGCCTCAGCATGTATGGTGTCGCATACGAAGTGGCGGCGCTTTACGATACGACACCGACTTTCCCGATCGTTGAAGTCAACGAAGCAGAAACTGCGACGGCAGTCGACGTGACGCTTGATTCAGAGGACTGCCCGTTCTACGCGGCACGAGAAATTCAAGGCGTGACGATTCAAGAGTCACCGACTTGGTTAAAAAACCGCTTGATCGCGAACGGCATTCGTCCGATCAACAACGTCGTCGACGTTACGAACTTCGTCTTACTTGAGACAGGTCAACCGCTTCATTCATTTGATGCTGAAAAACTCGGAAAACGGATCGTCGTGCGTCAAGCGCACGCAGGAGAGTCGTTCACGACGCTCGACGAAGTAGAGCGGACGCTCGATTCTTCGATGCTCGTCATCACTGACGGTGAACATCCGGTCGCGCTTGCTGGTGTCATGGGTGGAGCGAATACCGAAGTCGATGAAAACACGACATCGATCATTTTAGAATCAGCTTACTTCGCACCGATTTCCGTTCGGAAGACGAGCCGTGTTCTTGGACTTCGCTCGGACTCGAGTGCTCGTTTCGAAAAGGGAGTTGATCCACGTCGTGTCTTGTTAGCACTCGATCGGGCTGCAACTTTGATTGCTGAACTCTCGGGTGGAACGGTTCAGGCTGGTGTCGCTCAAGCTGGAACGCTCGAGCTTGACGATCACTTGATTGAAGCGAGTGTCTCGTACATTAATCACCGTCTTGGTATGGAGATTGAAGGAACGGTCATGCAAACGTTACTCGAACGTCTTGGTCTCGGTGTTGAATTATCGGGTGATGCCTTGACAGTCAGCGTACCGACTCGCCGTCAAGACTTGAAAATTCCAGCTGATTTAGCGGAAGAAGTCGCTCGTCTCTATGGATATGATGCACTGACTTCAAGCTTACCGTCTGAAGCGAGCCGTGGTTTCTTACCAAAACGGAACATTCACCGTCGTCATTTACGCCGGACATTGCAGGGAGCAGGTCTTTCGCAAGCCATCACGTATTCATTGACGAGCGAACAACGCGCGATGCAATTCAATGAACGAGAAGATTTGCATCCGGTCAAACTGGCGATGCCAATCAGTGAAGCCCGTTCGACACTGCGGACGTCACTCATTCCGGGACTCCTTGAAGTCGCGCAGCATAACGTCGCACGACAGCATGCCGATGTCGCGTTTTATGAACTCGGCAGTGTTTATCTGCAACGGGATGCGTCACTTGAGACACTCCCGATTGAACAAGAAATGATCGGTGGCGTCGCAGTCGGTGTGTCAGAACAACACCGTGCGCACGGAACGCTCGTCAAAACAGATTTCTTCGTCATGAAAGGAATCGTCGAGACACTCGCTTCTGCAGTCGGTATCACGTTGACGTTCGAGGCAGCGAGCATTCCATCGATGCACCCAGGACGGACGGCGCGCATTTTGCTTGACGGAGAAGCGATCGGATTCGTCGGTCAAGTGCATCCTGGTCTGTCAAAAGAACAGTATGGTCTAAAAGAAGTGTACGTCTTTGAATTAGAGGCGATGGCACTACGTTCGAAAGAAGAGCAGGTCTACTCGGAAATTTCACGTTTCCCATCGATGACACGCGACTTAGCTATCGTCGTCGAGCGATCAGTGACGGCGCAATCCATCGTCGATGTCATGACGGAAGCAGCCGGTCCACTTCTTCAGACGATCGAATTGTTCGATGTCTACACGGGTGAGAACGTCGGAGAGAATGAAAAATCATTCGCTTTCTCCCTCCGTTATCAAAACAAAGAACGGACGTTAGTCGATGAAGAAATCACGACAGCGCAACAGCGAGTCGTAGATGCAGTGAAAGAAACGTTCAATGCGGAACTTCGCGCATAATCAGGATAAACAAACAGCCGCTTTCCTTTCAGAGGAAGGCGGCTGTTTTCGTTTGACGACAGATTCAAGAAGCAAGTTCTTCTGTTTCAGATGACGCAGCTTGTCGTTTCGTAAAGGTGAAATACAGTAGACCACTTACGAGAACGATCAGACTACAGGACAAGAACATATTGGAATAGCCGATACCGCTTGCGACCGTAGCAAGAATCAAGGCACCGATTCCAAAACCTGTGTCGTAAGCAAGGAAAAAGGTCGAGATGGCTTTCCCTTTCTGTGCGGGAGGTGCGAAGTTCAAAAGGACAGTTTGAAGTCCCGGGAAGATGGAAGCAGAACCGATACCAATGATGATGGCAGCAGTCAATAAACCAGCAAACGAAGGATACATGCCGAGAATGACAAAGCCAATCATATAAAGGGCATACGAGGGCAACAGCACGAATGTAGCACCTCGCTGATCAAACAATTTTCCGGCAATTGGTCGAATCCCGACCATTCCGAGAGCGACTAACGCATAAAAATAAGAAGCATATGCGATATGTCCAATCGAATCCGTATACAATGAGATGAACGCTGATGTACTAGAAATCGCAACGCCTGCCAAAAGAGTCGCCACCAACAAAAGCGGACGCGATAAGAAGAGGGATTGGCTTAGACGAAACGCGGACGTGCTTGGAACATGTTGACTCGTCAGCGGTAGACGCATCATTAACAACAAGGCGATGACTGCTAGGGCAGCAACTGTCACGAAGTACAGGACGAATGCTTTTTCTTGAATAAAGGCAAGACCGATGACAGGACCAAGGACGGATGCCAAGTTCATCGACAGGACGAAATATCCCATCCCTTCGCCTTGACGTGTCTTTGGAATCAATGTCGTGACGGCGAGGCTGATCGAAGAAGATAACATCCCGAAACTAAATCCGTGGATGATACGGATGATGATTAGATAGAAAAATGATTCCAAAGGTAGGACGAGCATGTAGCAGATACTCATGACTGTAAAGAGACTTGCAGAGATCATCAAGACGCGCTTTAAGTCGTAACGATCTAACCAGTGACCAATCAATGGACGAGAACAGACGGTTGCCAGGATGAAACTCGTCACGATCCACCCGAGTGCTGAAGCGGAGACTGGAAACTGTTTAGCAGCGAGTAAAGGAAGTGAGGCATTGAGTAGATAAAACGTGATGAAGAGCAATAGGTTAATGATCAGCGTCATGACGTAATGACGCGAGAATAACCGAGCGGTCATGAAGATTCCTCCTGTCGATGTAGAGTAAGTAGGTGCGTCATCCATTCACCAAGCTGTTGCTGATCGGTAAGGGAGAAGGAGGCGAGTAAGCGTTGGTGGGTCTCTTGGACCGCAGCATCGATTTGGTCGAACCGTTCAATGGCTAAAGGTGTCAACGAGACAAAGTGTGTTCGTCCTTCTTTTATCCGAGTGATGAAACCAAGCGTCTCAAGACGTGAGACGGTTTTCGTCACAGCTGGTTTTTCAATGATTAGATAATCGGCCAGTTGGACTTGTGAAACAGGTTGTAGTAATGCGACTGCTTTTATTAGTGCCCATTGACCCGTATGTAACGAGTAGGGAAGCAAGGTAGCATCAATCTCTCGTTTAACGAGACGTGAGACTTTTGATAGTTGTCCGAGTACATCTTCTTGTGTGTAGAGCATCCTATTTCTCCTTTTAGTTAACTAGTTAACTTTAAGAGTGTATCAAAGCTGATTAAGAGGTGCAAGGGAAGAAACGCTCATTTCATGCATTGAAGAGAATAATTTTCTAGCATGATAAAAGATTAAGCAGGTCTTAAAACGGGTATGTTCCGTAAAAGAGTATTTGATTTACTTGAAACAATGGATACGACTGTTTATGTGATTGGTTGACTAATTCATCTTGACATAGAGAAGAGACAAGAAGGGAAGAGTACATCATGAATCGACTAGCGAAGCTTCTGAATGAACTATTACCACTCACTATAAAGGAAGCAATCAATCCACTCATTACGAATATCGCAACCGATTCGCGACAAATCACACCTGGCGGATTATTCATCTGTATCAACGGCTACACGGTTGATGGTCACGATTATATCAATCAGGCAATCAAAAACGGGGCTGTGGCGATTTTAGCTGAACGATCGTTTCCGGCTTGCCCGGTACCCGTCATTACCGTGCCGGATACGAAACGACTTGCAGGTCAAGTCGCGAATCGCTTTTACGATCAACCGAGTCAAAAGATGCGTGTCTACGGTGTAACCGGAACGAACGGAAAAACGACGACGACGAAATTGGCGTATGATCTCTTTCGAGCAACAGGTGTGAAAGCCGGCATGATCAGCACGGTCGGTGCACGAATTGATGAGGAACTCATTGAGACGCCGAATACAACGCCTGAAGCCATCATCTTACATCGACTGTTGTATGAAATGGTTGAAAAAGGCGTGACGGATTGCATCATTGAAGTGTCTTCTCATGCATTAGCTGAAGGTCGAGTCGAGGGAGTCTCCTTCCACTCGGCAGCATTTACGAACCTGACGCATGATCATCTGGATTACCATCATTCAATGGAGGATTACGCCAAGACGAAAGCGTTGTTGTTTCAACAAGTCGCCGCGTCAAATGGTCGGACCATCGTCTTGAATCGAGAAGATGGTTGGAGTCGCGTCATGCGAGAAGCTGCGCCTTTACAACCTGTCATCTGGTATACGACGCAACCACACCGGACGTCGCAAATCGCGGTCGAATGGTTGACAGACACCGTCAATGTGCGGATCGACGAGACGACGACGCGTGTGCCGACAGCTTTACTAGGTGAATTCAATGCAGCGAATTTAGCGGCGGCGATGGGATTGTTGCGGGCAGGCGATGCTAATCTCTATACGTTGATTCGTCACATTCCAGAACTGGAATTGCCGAAAGGGCGACTCGAACGACTGGACTGGGCACCTTGTGAGGTTTATATCGATTATGCCCATACACCGGATGGTCTAGAAAAATGTTTACAGGCACTCACTTCTTCCGGAGAGTCGCTATCGGTCGTTTTAAGCGCAGCTGGAGAGCGTGATCGAACGAAACGAGCGGAGATGGGGCGAATCGCAAGCAAATATTGTGAACACATCATCGCAACGGTCCATGATGCGAGGACAGAGAATCCGGATCGAATCATCGAAGAACTAATCATCGATATTCCACGTGAACACTTAGTAGGGTGCCATACATCCCGTCACGAAGCGCTCGTACAAGCAGCGCATCTGGCGCACAAAGGAAAACGCATCGTCATCGTCGGGAAAGGTCATGATGAGGTAGAACGAATCGGTACAAAAACGATTCCTTTTAATGAAAAACACATACTTCTTGCGGAATTAGAACGACTGTCTGAAGGGGAGTCCGTCATTTAAAAAAACCGACCATTCCGTTAAGGTCATGGTCGGTTTCGTTTCGCAGCTAGTTGTTGTGCCTTTTTCGTATTCGCAAAATGGGCTTTCGTCCAGTCACGAAGTTTGTCAGCTCCATAACGTAAAATCAGTGAGGCAGCGACTTGATCGACCTTGGCACCAGCACCTTTCGGAATGATGACACCTGTTGTTTCACTCAAGTTGTCCATCTCCTTCAAAAAGATGGCGCGAGCAATGATCGAGGAGGCAGCGACGGCGACATGAAGTTGCTCCGCCTTGGTCGAGAAGTAGACATTTTCTCGAACGGGATTGACGACACCAGACAAGTGTTTGTAGTAAACGGTCTTTTCAGCGAACTGATCAATCAAGATCGCTTCTGGTTTCGTCTCCAGTTGTTCAAGAAGTCGCTCGAGTACATCATTATGCATCAAGGCAGTCATCTTTCCTTGTGTCATCGTTCGTTGCATCTGATTGTATTCTGGATTGTGTAGGATACGATATGTGTACGGAATGACAGCATGGAGATCACGGGCGATCTTTCGAATCTCCGTGTCATTCAAGTGCTTGGAGTCCCGAACACCGAGTTCCTGAAGAAGTGCAATCTGCTTTCGATCAACGAAGGAAGCGACGACGACGAGTGGACCGAAGAAATCGCCTTTTCCAACTTCGTCACTGCCAGCGACGGACCATTCTGCAAAACCATTTGGTAACGTTGAAACAAGTGGTTCCTTCGATTTAGTCGGTGTAGCCGTGCCGAACCGTGAAGCGATGGTTTCAGCTTCCGTTCCTTGAAACATCACTTTTCCAGAATTGTAAATCGTGATGACACATCCGGGTACTTTAGCGGCGAAGCGGGCATACGGTGGACTCTTCGTCTGTCCTTGTTTAAACTCTTGTATGACGAGGTCTTGCTTTTCTTTAGATAAGCGTAAAACGGTAGTTCCCACGAGATAACCTCCCTTTCCGGGATTAAGCATACCATCCTTAAGACCGATGGGGGACTTCTTTTCCTAAAACGAAAATGATGGTACTATATGAAAGAAGCAAAGTATGAGGAGGACAGAAAAATGGCTGATTCAGAAGGGTTGAACCGGACGACGATTCATATCGCAGGCAATGATTATACGATTGTCGGAACGGAGTCGCCAGAACACGTACGCGAAGTGGGTCTCCTCGTGGATACGAAAATTCGAGAAATCCGAGAACAAGCACCACAACTCGACGTTCGTCAAATCGCCGTCCTAGCGGCGCTTAATATTGGTAGTGATTACGTAAAAATAAAAAAGAATTTGGGTGAACTATAAACTATGATTTCTTTCGTTATCTTATTACTTCTCGCCTTAGGCGTCATGACGGGTGTCCGACGGGGAGTCGTATTGCAGGCCGGGCATTTGCTCAGCCTGATCATTTCCTTCATCGTCGCCTTGTCGTTCTATGAGGAACTGGCGACGAAATTCCGTTTGTGGGTTCCATATCCGTCGACACTGGATGATGCGGGAATCGACTTGACGATGTTCGCAATTCCAAGTTCAGCACGACTCGATGAGGTGTTCTACAAAGCCTTTTGGTTCGTCGTCCTGTTCTTCGGTACAAAAATCATCTTAGCGATTTTGTTATCGATGTTTGATTCGTTGACGAATATTCCGATTTTAAAACAAGTCAAAGGATTATTAGGTGGCGTCTTTGGCTTCATCGAGATGTACATCTTCATTTTCTTACTCTTGTTCCTCGCAGCATTCGTTCCGATTCAGTCGATACAGGATGCGATCGCAGACTCGAGTTTGGCAAGTTTCATCATCCAACATACACCGCTCCTTGCGAATTGGCTGATGGATCAAGTTGGATTGATAAAATAAACATGCTCCCGTTAAATGGGAGCTTTTTTTTGAGGGGAGAATTGCACATGCGTACGATTCAAGATGCAATGCGTCACTTAGAACGAATCTCAGTCTATCTAGAGGTTAAAGGGGAAAATCCGTTTAAGATCAATGCTTTCCGAAAAGCAGCAAGTATCCTCGAGGCATCTGATGCTGACTTCATGGCAATCGACGATTTCACGGCGATGAAGGGGATCGGTAAAGGAACGGCTGCTGTTCTTGAGGAGTACCGGGAAACGGGAACGAGTACGGCACTGACGGAACTCGAACAAGAAGTACCGGAAGGACTGATTGCTTTACTGAAGATCCCAGGTCTTGGTGGGAAGAAACTTGCTAAATTGCATGAAGTCGGCGTCATTGATGCGGATTCCTTTGCAGAGAAATTAGCGGATGGTACAGTCGAAACGATGCCTGGATTCGGTAAGAAGACGGTCGAAAAGTACGTCAAAGCGCTCGAAACGTTTGAAACACGACCGGAACGATTACCGTATGGTGTCATGCGGAAGGTCGTTACGGAATTAAATCAGACCCTTGCGTCGTTCGATGAAATCATTCGCTTCGAAGTTGGTGGAAGCTTCCGCCGAGCAGAAGAGACGTGCAAGGACCTTGATTTCATCCTCTCGACGAACGAACCGGAACGGATCAAGGAGCAACTATTGGAACTGTCGCTCATCGATGAAGTCATCGCTGCCGGCAGCACGAAAGTATCACTCGTCTTAAAACGAGATGTCCATTATATCGCGGTTGATTTCCGAATCGTCGATGACGCGGCGTACGCGTCAACGTTACATCACTTCACGGGTTCGAAGGATCACAATGTCCGGATGCGTCAACTTGCCAAAGAACAGGGAGAGAGCATTTCTGAATATGGTGTCGAGACGGAGAACGGGTTAGTGCAGCCGAAGACGGAAGAAGAATTATTTGCACGGTACGACTTACCGTTCATCGCACCTGAATTACGAGCAGGGCGTCAAGAGTTCGAGCAGGATTTGTCACGCCTTTTGACGGAACAGGATATTCAAGCAGATGTGCACATGCATACGACATGGTCAGATGGCACATTATCTGTTGAAGAACTGGTCGATGCGTGTGCTGCACGAGGGTATACATGGATGGCGATCACCGACCATAGTAAGTATATGAAGTTCGTCAATGGATTGACGGAAGAACGTCTACGTGCGCAACGGGTCGAAATCGAAGCGGCACGCAAGAAACATCCCGAGATGACGATTTTATGTGGCGTCGAGATGGATATCTTGCCTGATGGGTCGCTCGATTATGCAGATGATTTCTTAAAAGAGATGGATTACGTCATTGCCTCGATTCACTCGAAATTCGATCAGACGGAAGAAGAGATCATGCAACGGCTTGAGAATGCGTGTCGTAATCCTTACGTTTCTCTGATTGCCCATCCGACAGGACGAATCATCGGTAGACGTGAAGGGTATGCGGTTAACATCGATCGCTTGATCGAACTAGCAGCCGAGACAGGAACAGCGCTTGAGATGAATGCAAACCCGGCACGATTCGATTTGACGGCAAGTTCCCTAGCAAAAGCGAAGGCTGCTGGTGTGAAAATTCTAATCAATACGGATACACACCGACCAGAAATGTTAGAAGATATGAAACTTGGAGTCCTCCATGCACGTAAAGCCTATTTGGAGGCGTCTGATGTCATCAATACGTGGAGCGCCGAAGCAGCACTTGCCTTCTTCGGTCGAAAACGTTTAGGAGTGGATTAAATGAATGCCAACGCATTACGCGTCTTAGAATATGAGAAGTTAAAAGAAAACATGTTATCGTTCACGGCAAGCTCACTTGGAGCACAGTTCGTTCGAGCGATGCGCCCGGCGGAAGAGTTCGAGCAGGTCAAGGAATTGTTAGCCGTCACGACGGAAGCAACGACGGTTTACCGATTGCGTGACCGTTACCCGTTCGGTGGTTTGACAGATGTCCGCAGTGAAGTGAAACGGGCAGAAATTGGTTCGGTCCTCTCGACGAGTGAACTCTTATCCGTTGCAGACGTCGTCTATTCAGGACGTCAAGTGAAGGCGTTCCAAGAACGATTGCATGAAGATCATCCGGATCTACGATTACCACGACTCGACAGTCGAATCGAACAGATCACGAAGCTCGTTGAGATCGAACAGGGGATTCGTCATGCCATTGACGATCAAGGAACTGTTCAAGATTCGGCAAGTGATAAATTACGAGCGTTACGTAGTCAGTTGCGTTCGCTCGAAGGACAAGTTCGTTCAAAAATCGATAGTGTCTTACGTAGTAAAGCGAAGATGCTGTCTGACGCCATCGTGACGATGCGAAATGATCGCTACTGTGTCCCGGTCAAACAAGAATATCGTCAAGCGTTTGGTGGGATCGTCCACGACCAGTCGGCATCCGGTGCGACGTTATTCATCGAACCACAAGCCGTCGTTTCTGCGAACAACGAGATTCAAGAAGCGCGTTTGAAAGAACGGGCGGAAATCGAACGAATCCTCGCACAATTATCAGCACTTGTCGGGAGTGTCGGCGACTCGCTACGCATCAACCTTGATGTACTAGCAGAACTTGATTTCATCATGGCGAAAGCGTTGTATGGTCATCAGATCGGAGCGGTCGAACCACGCTTGAATGAAAATCGCCATATCATTCTGAAGGAAGCACGACATCCCTTCATTCCAAAAGAAGAGGTCGTACCGATCACTGTCTCGCTGGGTGGCGATTTTACATCACTTGTCATCACCGGTCCGAACACCGGGGGTAAGACAGTTACTTTAAAGACGATTGGTCTTTTGCAATTGATGGTGCAATCAGGACTATACGTGCCGGCAGCAGATGAGACGGAGCTCAGTGTCTTCGATGCGATTTATGCCGATATCGGAGATGAACAGTCGATTGAACAAAACTTGTCGACGTTCAGTTCGCATATGACGAACATCGTCTCGATGATGGAGAAAATCGATTTCATGAGTTTGGTGCTGTTTGATGAATTAGGGGCGGGAACGGATCCGACAGAAGGGGCTGCCCTGGCGATCGCGATTCTTGATGAAGTGAAACGGCGCGGAGCACGTGTTGCAGCGACGACGCACTATTCGGAGTTAAAAGCGTACGGCTATAACCGAGAAGGAGTCGTCAACGCGTCGATGGAATTCGATGTCGAATCCCTCAGTCCGACGTATCGCTTACTCATCGGTGTACCGGGACGCTCGAACGCGTTCGAGATTTCAAAACGTCTCGGACTCGAAGACCGGATCATCGATGCGGCACGTGGTCAAATCGGTAGCGACGCACAGTCCGTCGAAACGATGATCGAACGACTGGAAGAGGCGAAACAGCGTGCTGAAACGTTAGAGGCTCAGTTGCTGGAAGAGAAGAAACGACTCGTTGCAGAGCGTGAGCAATTCGAGCAAGAACAAGCAGAAATTCAAGAAGAGAAAAATGAGATTCTGGCAAAAGCGGAAGAAAAAGCAGCACGCGCAGTCGAACGTGCCCAAAAAGAAGCGGAAGGCGTCATTAAACGTTTGAAGGAATTACGAGACGCTGGTGCCGTCAAAGAGCATGAATTGATCGAGGCACGTAAAAACTTGAAGATGCGAAGCCGAGTCTGCAAGAGAAACGGATCGCTAAAGTAAAAGCGAAATATGATCAAACGCCACGGTTTGATAAAGGGGAAGAAGTTAAAGTTACGACCTTTAATCAAAAAGGCTATATCATCAACCAACAGGCGAACGGCGAGTATACCGTTCAAGTCGGCATCATGAAGGTGAACGTCAAACCGGAAGATCTTGCGAAGATCGGCAGTACTCCAAAACGTTCTCAAACAAAAGGGCGTTCTGGTGGTACGAGTGTGACGAAACAATCGGCGCCTTCAGCTGAACTGGATTTACGTGGTGTCCGTGTTGAAGAAGGATTATCGAAGCTCGAACGCTTCATGGACCAAGCTCTGTTATCGAACTACGACCATATTCGTGTCATTCATGGTTTGGGTACGGGAGCGATGCGTCAAGGTGTCCAAGAATTCTTGAAAGGTCATCGTCACGTCAAAGGTCACCGCTTAGGCGGTCAAGGTGAAGGCGGACACGGTGTGACGATCATCGAACTGAAATGAGGAAAGCAGGATGAACATTTTTGAGAACGTCTATGTCTACACGACAGCGCTCTATTCGGTCGCGGGATTACTGATCATTTTAGGACTTGCACTTTTTGAGTTGACAACCCGGTATAAAAACTGGGAACATATCAAGAGTGGCAACATCGCCGTTGCGTTAGCAACAGGTGGAAAAATCATCGGACTCGCCAATATCGTTCATTTCGCTGTTCAAGGGGAAGAACGGGTCGGGTCGATATTTCTTGAAAGTGCTTTTGGCTTCTTACTGTTGATATCGACATACTGGATCTTTGAATTCCTGACACCGAATTTGCCGGTAGACCGTGAAATCGAGAACGGCAACATTGCTGTCGGCATTATTTCATGTGCCTTATCGATCGGCATGTCCTACGTCATCGGATCAGCGTTAGTGGGGTGAATCCGTGTTAGAACGTTTAGCGAAAATCATGTTCGGGGTTTCGATTGCCTTTTTGGTCGTCGGTATCCTTTGGATTGTATTTAATTAAAAGAACCGGTCTTACCGTGTGATCATTCCGTACTGACATCGTTTCAGTACGGAATTTTTATTGGAAGCCACGCCTAATCAAAAAAGGAGGAACGCATATGAACGTAAGAAAAACATCAACAACGACAGAAACGAGACGCCGTGCTTTTGAGGCGATGCAATTGATTTCTTGGAAGGACATCTTCTGGGTCATCATCGGGTCTGCGATTCTCGCCTTTGGAATCAACTACTTTACGATTCCGAACGATTTATCTGAAGGTGGATTGATCGGGATCACGGTCATCTTCTACTACCTCTATGGCTGGGATACGGGACTTGTTTCCCTGATTGCGAACGCCTTGCTGTTCGTCGTCGGTTATCGATTCCT
This sequence comes from Exiguobacterium sp. E17S, assembly GCF_057772545.1. Taxonomy (NCBI): domain Bacteria; kingdom Bacillati; phylum Bacillota; class Bacilli; order Caryophanales; genus Exiguobacterium; species Exiguobacterium sp. E17S. The sequence goes on along the minus strand of NZ_JBYLRU010000001.1, from coordinate 1,272,593 downwards.
CAGCCGGAAGACGATGCTTTACTCCGTCATCTCGGTCGCCGTCACATCATTTGTCCTCTCCTCAACAGCAAGTCTTGCAACTTCATCAGATAGCCGTTTAATCGGTACGGTCTATGCGGGAATTCTGATTGGCGTCGGAATCGGACTTGTCATTCGTGCTGGAGGAACGACGGGCGGGGGAGTCATCATCGCTCGACTGATGAATAAATACTTGAATCTCAGTATCGCGGTCTCGATGTTTATCATCGATGTCGCGGTCGTCGGTGCATCAGGGTTCCTATTCGGAGAAGAGACGATGCTATACACGTTGATTGCAATCATCATCGGCTCGTACTTGATTGATCTCGTCAGCGAAGGATTAAATGTCCGCGAAGCGGTCACGATCATCAGTCATCGCCAAGAGGAGATCGCGACGATCCTGACAGAGACACTCGGTCGTAGCGCGACGGTCATCCACAGTCACGGTCATTTCACGAAACAAAAGAATGATATGTTGTATATGATCGTCGATAAACGACAACTGGCACCGTTGAAACAGATCGTCGAAGCAGCGGATCCCCGCGCCTTCGTCGTCATTCATAAAGTGCGCGAAGTCATTGGTGAAGGATTTACGTATCCATCCCGGTGATGTCTATTAAAAAGCAGTGCTTCTTCTTTTTCGGAAACGAGAAAGGGTGGTGCTGCTTTTTTGTATGATGATTTCTAATTGAACGAATCGAAAAAAACAAGCAGATTTGATTTCTTTTTTGGATTTTACTGGCATGTCGAATTCGATTCAACGTATAATAAAAATGAATAGTAATTCATTATCAGGGAGGGAAACGTATGGAATCCGTTTGGTTATCTGATTATCCCGAGCAAGTACCCGCATCGATTGATTATCGAGAATTACCTCTTTATCAGGCACTCGATGAGGCAGCGACTGATTTTCCAGAACAACGTGCCTTGAGTTTCTTAGGAAAACGTATGACGTTTCGTGAAGTACGTGACGAGGCCCGCGCACTTGGGAGCCTATTACAAGAGCACGGACTAAAAAAAGGGGATCGCGTCGGACTGATGTTACCGAACTGTCCCCAGTATATGATCAGTTATTATGCTGTTCTCTATGCAGGTGGTATCGTCGTCCAAGTGAACCCACTCTATACAGACCGTGAACTTGAACAGATTCTCGTCGATTCAGGAGCACATATGCTCGTGACGCTCGATCTACTCTATCCGAAAGCGTCTCGTGTCAAGGCGTCGACGACACTCAAGACCGTCGTGACGACAAGTATCGCGGATTACCTTCCCTTCCCTAAAAATAAACTCTATCCGATTAAAGCACGGAAAGATAACAACATCATCATTGATACGACAGGTTCGATCCCGTTTTTATCTTTGCGGGGGTATGAACCGATTACACCAGTCGCGATTCAACCGAAGGAGGACGTCGCGGTTCTCCAATATACGGGTGGAACGACAGGCGCTCCAAAAGGTGTCATGTTGACACACTTTAACTTGAGTGCAAACGTCGAACAGATCGACAACTGGTTCTATAAATACAATCGAGGAGATGGACGGAAGCTGTTAGCAGTCGTTCCTTATTTCCATGTCTATGGCATGACGTGTAACCTCAATTTCGGCATATTTAATGCCTATGAACAAATCATCGTTCCGAAATTCGATATCGAACAGGTACTCAAGACGATTCATAAGGAAAAACCGAATCTGTTCCCAGGTGCTCCGACGATGTATGTTGGTCTATTGAATCATCCGAAGCTGAAGAAGTATGATCTCTCTTCGATTGAAGCCTGTATTTCTGGTTCAGCTCCTCTACCAGTCGAAGTGCAGGAAAAATTCGAAGCGCTGACGGGTGGGCGGATCGTTGAAGGATACGGTCTGTCTGAAACGAGTCCGGTGACGCATACGAACTGTATCTGGGATCGTCGGATTCCTGGAACGGTCGGTATTCCGGTACCCGATACGCAAGCGAAAATCGTCCAAGCGGACGGAGAGACACCAGCTGCTCCAGGTGAGATTGGTGAGATTATCGTCACAGGTCCGCAAGTCATGAAAGGATACTGGAAACGACCAGAAGATACGCAAGCTGTTCTGCGAAACGGTTGGTTGCATACGGGAGACCTTGGATATATCGGTGAGGATCATTATTTCCGAATCGTCGATCGGAAAAAAGATTTGATCATTGCTTCTGGATTCAACATTTATCCACGTGAAGTCGAAGAAATCCTATATGAACACCCAGCCGTCAAAGAAGCGGTCGTCATCGGTGTTCCGGATGTCTACCGCGGAGAGACCGTCAAGGCGTTCATCGTCGTCAAGGATGAGATGACGGTCACGGAAGAAGAACTCGATCAATTCTGTCGTAAACAGTTAGCATCGTTCAAAGTGCCGAAGCAGTATGAATTCCGGCAAGAGTTACCGAAGACGTTCGTTGGTAAGATTCTCCGCCGTGTTCTCGTTGAAGAAGAACGTGCCAAACAACTCGAAGAAAGCAGTTGACAGGATAAAATGACATGATAGAATAAATATGAATGAACCATCATTCATTTTATGCGTTAGGAGATAGTGGAATGAAACGAACAATGTCAAAGAGTGACCGCATCATTGATGCCGCCGTAAAAGTCATCGCCAAGAACGGCTACCATGGAGCGAAAGTGACTGCCATCGCAAAGGAAGCCGGGGTTGCGGATGGAACGATCTATCTGTACTTCAAGAATAAAGAACATCTCTTGATTTCGCTATTCCAAGCGAAAATGGGAAGCTTCATCGAATATTCCGAAGGACAAATCGCGAGCCATACATCAGCGACGGAACAATTGGCAGCATTGATTGAGGCACACCTCGAGCAATTATCCGTCGACTATGATTTAGCGGTCGTCACGCAGATTGAGTTGCGTCAATCGAACCAAGACATGCGTCAAAACATCGCTGCCGTCTTAAAGCCGTACTTGCATCTGATTGACCGGGTCGTTAAGCACGGGATGACGACAGGTGAGTTTTCAAACGATCTGGATTATCGATTAGCACGTCAGATGATTTTCGGAACGATCGATGAGGTCGTGACGAGCTGGATGGCAAGTGGATTCAAATATGAGTTGCTTGAGACACGCGACGGGATTCATCGGATGTTGATCAAAGGGCTGAGTTAAGCCCTTTTCATGACAACAACTATGTAAGCGGATACAAAGAATGATGGTGAATAGACGACAAGGGGGAGCATGAGATGGAAATCTATGTACTGTTGAAACGCACATTCGATACGGAAGAAGCAATCCAACTCGAGAATGGTCAAATCGATGAGGATGGCGCTGAGTTCATCATTAACCCATACGATGAGTATGCGGTAGAAGAAGCGATTCGTGTCCGTGATGCACAAGGGGGAACGGTAACGGTCGTGACGGTCGGACCGGAAGATGCGGACAAAGAATTACGAACAGCACTCGCAATGGGAGCGGATCAAGCAGTTCGTATCTCGATTGAAGATGATATCGAAGAGGCAGATCATTTCACGATTTCTGAAGTGCTCGCTGGTTATTTGAAGGAACAAACGGTTGATCTCGTCATCGCCGGAAACGTCGCAGTCGATGGCGGAAGTGGTCAAGTGGCGCCTCGCGTCGCAGAACTACTTGATATCCCTTACGTGACGACGATCACGAAACTAGAGCTCGACGGTACGAAAGCTGTCGTGACACGCGACGCTGAAGGGGATACGGAGACGATCGAAACAACACTTCCGTTACTCGTCACTGCGCAACAAGGATTGAACGAACCACGTTATCCAAGTCTTCCAGGGATCATGAAGGCGAAGAAAAAGCCGCTTGAAGAACTCGAACTCGATGATCTCGAACTTGATGAAGACGAACTCGCACCACGTCTAGAGACGATTGAGCGTTTCTTACCACCGAACAAAGCAGCTGGTAAGATCCTCGAAGGTGAACTGAACGAGCAAGTCGCGCAGCTCGCATCATTATTACGTAACGAAGCAAAAGTGGTCTAAGGGGGAGAAACGAATGACAAAAGCATTAGTACTCGCAGAATCACGGGATGGTAGTTTACGGAATGTGTCGTTTGAGGCAATCGCAGCAGCGCGACGTGTCGCAGATGAAGTCATCGCGGTCCTGATTGGACACGATGTCGCAAAGGATGCCGATGCTCTAGCATCACGCGGAGCGGACCAAGTCCTCGTCGTCGAGGATGAGCGTCTTTTACACTACACGCCAGACGGTTATGGACAAGTCTTCCTCGAGTTGATGAATCGAACGTCACCCGACGTGCTCGTCTTCGGTCATACGTCGCTCGGCAAGGATCTATCACCGAAGATCGCGGCAAAACTACAAGCCGGTTTGATCAGTGATGTGACGGCGATTGAAGGGGAAGGCGCAGATGCGTCATTCATTCGCCCGATCTACTCGGGGAAAGCATTTGAAAAAGTCAAAGTCGCAGAAGGCAAGACACTCTTTACAGTCCGTCCGAACAACATCGATCCGCTCGAAGCAGGTAGTTCACAAGGAATGGTCGAGTCGGTTACGGTTGAACTGAAGGATTTACGGACAATCGTCGCAGACATCGTACGCAAAGCAACAGGCGGCGTTGATTTGTCAGAGGCAAAAGTGATCGTCGCAGGTGGACGAGGCGTCAAGAGTTCGGACGGCTTCGCACCGTTACAAGAACTAGCAGATGTCCTCGGAGGAGCAGTGGGTGCTTCGCGTGGTGCTTGTGATGCGGATTACTGCGACTATGCGCTTCAAATCGGTCAGACAGGTAAAGTCGTTACACCGGATCTTTATATCGCGTGTGGGATCTCAGGTGCGATCCAACACTTAGCAGGGATGTCAAATGCCAAAGTGATCGTTGCGATCAACAAGGACCCGGAAGCGAACATCTTCTCTGTCGCTGACTATGGCATCGTCGGTGATTTGTTCGACGTCGTGCCACTATTGACAGCTGAATTCAAAAAAATGCTCGTTCACGGATGAGTTTGAAGACCGGTGCCATTATCATGGTGCCGGTTGTTTTTGCGGATTTTTCGCGTGAGCAGTTTCGTTTGTTGGAAGAGACTGCTATGATATACTCGAATCAATAAAGAGATCACCCATTTTTTTACCGGGTCGATCTACTCATTAGGAGGTTATGATCAATGGCAATCGTACACGCAACTAGCCAATCATTTAAAGAAGAAACACAAGAAGGACTCGTCCTTGTTGATTTTTGGGCAACATGGTGTGGACCATGTCGTATGCTCGCACCTGTTCTTGAAGAACTCGATGCTGACATGCAAGATGTAAAAATCGTCAAAGTCGACGTAGATGCAAACCCAGAAGTAGCTGGAGCATTCCAAGTTCAAAGTATCCCGACACTCGTTCTCTTCAAAGATGGACAACCTGTCAACAAAACAATGGGCTTCATGCCAAAAGACGCACTTAAAGAATTCGTTGAAACATCTAACTAATTCTTTCCTGCATATCAAAACAGACCGTTCTGCACAGGCAGAACGGTCTGTTTTTTTTAGATTACATTGGCGTACAAAGTTCAATCAGGTGACCATCGGGGTCGAGGACATAGGCGACGACTTGCCCCCATGGTTTTTGTGCAGGCGCGAGGACGGTCTCATATCCTGCCTCCACCACCTTCTGAAATAGAGTAGGGACGTCATCCGTGATGAAACCAATCTCTAACGTCTGTTGTGTTTTTCCACTCGGTATCGTGTAATCCGGAATCAACTGTTGCACGTCTTCACGCGTATTGAAGGCGAGTGTCGTCTGACCGGTCTCGAACTCGATGTAGCTCCCGTGCTCCGCCTTGACGGATAAGCCAAGAACGTCTCGATAGAATGTCAGCGTCTGCGCAGTGTCTTCAACGTATAAAATCGTATAGCCGTATTGAATCATTAAAAAGCCTCCTGTCAATCCTCGAATAACGAAGCGATGTCTGAAGCCGGTGTCGGGTAAGCGAATCCAGTCTGTTGCATCGAAGTACTTGGAATCCGGTGTTGCATCGCAAACGAGAAATAGTTTGCTAGTTCCGCTGCATTGACACCGATGAAGTGTGCGCCGAGTACTTGATCATCTTCCCCGACGAGCACTTTCGCCCGAGCAAAACTGTCTTTGATCCGTGCGTTCGTTTGCCAGGAGGACGTATCGATCAAGCGACCACGGTAAGGAATACCTGCTTTTTTCAAAGCAGCTTCCGTTTCACCGACGAGGGCGAGGTTCGGAGCAGTGAATACGACGCTAGGTACAGGGAGCAGCTCCAGTTTCCGGTTGTTCCCTTCGAGCATGTTATCGGCAGCGAGTCGTCCTTCGGTTCCAGCAAACGGCGTCAATGCGGGATTCCCGCTGACAGCGACATCTCCTGCGGCATAGATATGTTCGACGGAAGACTGAAGGTACGCATTGACATGGATTCCTTTTTCGTTATGCGCAACGCCGATGGCTTCGAGACCAAGCTGGTCGATACTTGCGACACGTCCAGTCGCATTCAAGACGACGTCGGTCTTCAATACGTCGCCGTTCGATAAATGAAGTGATTCCTCTTCGTAAGCGACGACCTCTGCTTCTTTGATGATGGAGATACCAAGTGCCCGTGTGGCTTCTAACAGCACATCGACCAATTCGCTCTCGAATTGTTTTAAGGGGTTAGAACGTAAGACGATCGTGACGTCTGCGCCAGCAATACGAGCGAGATGGGCGAACTCGAACGAGATATAACCACCGCCGATGCAGACGAGTCGTCGTGGAAGTTCTTTCAGTTCAAGAAACTCATTACTTGTTATGAAACGCTCACTACCGGGTACAGTTAATTCGCGAGGTCTTAGACCGGTTGCGATTAAAAACTGTTTCCCTTCGATTTCTTCTTCACCAATTCGAAGGCGATGTGAAGACACGAAATGCGGTTCTCCATGGAAATAGTCGATGTCCGTTTCCGCGTACCGCTTTCGTGTTTGCTCCGGGATGGCGCGTGTGTATTCATTCTTTCGCTCCATCAATTGGCGCCAATCAATCGAAATCAGACCCTTTACGCCGTATCCGAGCAATCGCTCGACAGCGTCTTTCGTCTCACTACCCGTCAGTAAGATTTTTTTGGCGTCACATCCACGTTGTGCGCATGTGCCACCTGGAGTGAAGTTCTCCACGATGGCAACACGTAGTCCTTTTTCAGCGAATTTATAAGCCGCTTGATTTCCAGCGGAACCTGTTCCGATCACAATGCAATCATATGTACGCATTTTTCATCCTCCGTATGTCATAATCAATGTATGGTATTTACCCGAACGAATAAAACTAAAAACGGTGAAAGGAGACATTTATTTGGGACATCAAGAACATATCAAAGCGAAACTATCCCTTTTGCCTGATGAGCCAGGATGTTATCTGCACAAAAATGAATTCGGCGAAGTCATCTATGTCGGAAAAGCAAAAAATCTAAAGAATCGTGTCCGTTCCTATTTCACGGGAGCACATGATATTAAGACGGAACGTCTCGTCGCGGAAGTCCGTGACTTCGAATACATCATCACAGCTAGTGAACTAGAAGCGTTGTTGCTTGAGATGACGCTTATTAAGAAACATGATCCGAAGTACAATATCATGTTGAAGGATGATAAGTCGTATCCGTACTTGAAAATTACGAATGAGACATATCCTCGCCTGATCACGACACGTAAGTTGAAAAAAGATGGTGGTCATTATTTTGGTCCTTATCCGAATGCGTATGCGGCAAACGAGACGAAACGTCTGCTAGATCGTTTATATCCGCTACGTAAATGCCAACCGATGCCGAAAAAACTTTGTCTGTACTACCATATCGGTCAGTGTCTCGGTCCATGCGAAATCCCGAATCTCGAGTCGGAACAAAAAGCGCTCGTTTCAGAAATCCGACGTTTCTTGTCGGGCGACACGAAAGAGCTTGTCGAAGACTTGAAACAGAAGATGGCGGACGCGGCCGAAACGATGGAATTCGAACGTGCCGGAGAATTGCGCGATCAAGTACGGGCGATCGAGTCGATCATGAACAAACAAAACATGATCACAGCGGATTTGACGTCACGCGACGTATTCGGAATCCATGTCGATAAAGGCTGGATGTGTGTCCAAGTCTTCTTCCTTCGCGGCGGAAAGATGATCGAACGTGATGTCTCGCTTTTCCCGATTTATGGTACACCGGCAGAAGAGCTCGAGAGTTTCATCGTCCAGTTCTACGAAAAGAATATCAAGCCAAGTGAAGTCTATGTACCGCCACTCGTCAATCAGCTGTTGCTCAAAGAGGCGCTATCGATTAAAATTCATGTTCCGGTCCGAGGATCAAAACGGAAATTACTTGATTTAGCGACGAAGAATGCTGAAAATGCGATCTCTGAACGCTTCGAGTTGTTAGCGAAAGACGAGAAACGGACCGTTCAAGCAGTCGAAGAACTCGCTGACGCGATCGACGTTCATCCATTGTCCCGGATTGAGATCATCGATAATGCGAACATTCAAGGAGCAGACGCCGTTTCGGCGCTCGTCGTCTTTGAAGACGGTAAACCACTGAAAAAAGAATACCGGAAGTTCAAGATCCGGACGGTTCAAGGACCGGACGACTATGAATCGATGCGGGAAATCGTACGTCGGCGTTATCGACGGTTGTTACTCGAAGGAGCGCGCCTTCCGGACCTCGTTTTGATTGACGGAGGAGTCGGACAGTTGAATGCTGCTTTAGAAGTCATTCAAGATGAACTCGGCTTATCCCTGCCGGTCGGCTCATTAAAAAAAGATGACAAACACCGGACGAGTCAATTGTTGTTTGGAGAAGATGCCCGTCTCGTCGAACTAAGTCCGCGTTCGAGTGCGTTTTATCTACTTCAACGGATGCAAGATGAGGTCCACCGGTTCGCGATCACGTTCCACCGCTCGCTCCGTTCAAAAGGGATGACCCGTTCCTTGCTCGACGAGATACCAGGAGTCGGACCGAAACGACGCCAGCAGTTGATTCGTCATTTCGGATCGATGCGTAGCTTGCGACGCGCAACGATCGAACAGTTGGCGGAAGCAGGATTACCTGTCAAGTTAGCGGAAACCGTCGCTGAATACTTGAGTCAAGCGAATGAAGAATGAAAAAATGCCGTCCTCTTGAAGAGGGCGGCATTTTAAAATAATTAGTTGTTGATGTACTTCTCGTAGTATGAACCGAAGTCACGCTGGTTCCACTGATGGTAGTGACCTTGTAGCCACTCGAAGGATTGTTCGGACAACTCCTTGAATGTTTGCGGCACGTTCATGTCACCTTGACGAAGTCCGCCGAGAATCGTGACCGAATGATTCAATGAGCTGTTTGCGAACTCGAGCATCTTTTGTCCTTCATACTGTTTTTCAGCGATCGCAAGAAGTGTTTTGTAAAGATCTTTCACATGTTCGAGTTGTTTCTTATCGACGTCGATCGAATAATGTTTGCCACCGATCTCGAATTTAATCTCGACATCAAGATCGACCGTTCCCGCCGTTTCGAACATGACGTGGCGAATCGGATAGTGTGCGTACGGATAACGATACAAGACGCGTTTCGAACTGACGGCACTTTCACCATCGAGGTGAATTAAAGCCAGATTCGTAAAGCAATACTCGTCAGATTTAGATTTGATCAAGAAATAGATTTTCTCGCCGTCTTCATGTAAGACATAATCGTCAGCGGCTGCCTTGTCGAAATCATCAGGATGAATGACTTGTCCGATATCACTGAATCCTGTTAAATCTGCTGCTAGTTTTTTGAACATGTGAAGTTCCTCCTCGCGATTTGTGTACGAATGATTTTACGAGCATTTACTGCAAAAGGTTTCATGAATCTATTTCGATGTTGAAAATTAAGATTCCTGTCACGTTTTATGTAAATTTCACTTGAGCGGTTCAAGTGGATCTTTAGGGTCGATTTGGACCGTGATTTGAACGAGCTCTTTATTTAACTCGGCATATCCTTCCGCGACACATCCGTTAAAACGAGAGAACTGTTCAGCGAGGAAACCCGCTTCGAGTTGGAAGTACCCTTGTGGTCGTTCATCTCTCGTCGTATCAGGAGGAGACAGAACGAATGAGATAGCAGTTCCTTTACGTTTCTTGATTTCGAGCGTTCCCCAACCTGCTTGTTCAAAAAATGAGGCTAATTCAGATTCATCTACGACAGGGAATTGACGCGCTAGACGTTTACCTGCCCAGTAGATGACTTGCCGATAATCCGATCCTAAAAGATCAGTCAGCACATAATCTCGGATCAATTCGATGCCGAAAAGTGGTGTTTGATTTGGTGTAGCATCCATCATGATTCACTCCTATCTGTGAACCATTATACCGAGATGATTCTTGTCGGTCATTGTTTTCCTAAAAAAATTTGCAGTTAAATGCAACGGCTCGGGTTGTCTTCTAAAAAGGACAGGAGTAGAATAAGTGATGAAAAGACGAATTTCCTTATGAAAGCGCTTTTCTACCAAAATGCGCCAACGGTTGATTGGCAAACAAAAGGGGGGATTTGGATGGCGAATCATCGTGATTTCGTGAGTCGTAAGATACACTCACTGCTCGGCGTCATTCCAATCGGGTTATTTTTACTTTCGCACTTAACGACGAACTACTTCATCGTACGTGGTGAGGAAGACTTCAATAAGGCCGCGGAATTCGTGGGGAACGTTCCGTATCGATTGTTCTTAGAGATCTTTGTCATCTTCATTCCGATCATCTTGCATGGTGTCTACGGTGTGTACATCGCATTCACCGGTTCTGCGAACACAGGGCGTTATACATACTTCCGGAACTGGATGTATGTACTGCAACGGTTCAGCGGTGTATTCCTTGTCGTGTTCATCACGTGGCACGTTTGGGAAACACGGATTGCCGCTGCGATGGGAACACCAGTGGATGCAAGCATGATGCAGAACATCGTCGATAACGGATTCATGCTCGCGTTCTATATCGTCGGGATCTTGGCGACGACATTCCACCTTGCGAACGGACTTTGGACGTTCTGCATCACATGGGGAATCACGCAGTCACCAGCATCTCAACGGGCGATGTCTTACGTGGCAGCACTCGTATTCATCGGTTTATCGTTTGTAGGCGTACGCTCGATCTTAACGTTTGCAGGCGTGTTGTAAGGAAAGGGGAACTGACAACATGGCGAACAAGAATCTTGTCATCATCGGCGGAGGGCTTGCCGGTCTGATGGCTACGATAAAAGCAGCGGAGCAAGGCGTACCAGTTAAGTTATTCTCACTCGTACCCGTCAAACGCTCACACTCTGTTTGTGCACAAGGTGGCATCAACGGAGCGGTCAATACAAAAGGGGAAGGAGATTCACCATACCAGCATTTCGATGACACGGTATACGGTGGGGACTTCCTCGCAAATCAACCACCTGTTCAAAAAATGGCGGAAGCAGCGCCGAAGATCATTCATATGTTCGACCGGATGGGTGTCATGTTCAACCGGACACCGGAAGGCTTACTCGACTTCCGACGTTTCGGAGGAACGTTGCATCACCGGACGGCATACGCTGGAGCGACGACTGGGCAACAACTGTTGTACGCATTGGATGAACAGGTTCGTAAGTTCGAAGCGCAAGGTTTGGTAGAAAAATATGAAGGATGGGAATTCCTTCGTGCCATCATCGATGACAATGGCATTTGTCGTGGAGCGGTTTGTCAAAACCTCCGGACGATGGAAATCGAGGCATTTGCCGCGGATTCTGTTATCCTCGCGACGGGTGGTCCTGGGGTCATCTTCGGAAAATCGACGAACTCGGTCATCAACACAGGACAAGCAGCAGCAGCTGTCTATCGTCAAGGAGCAATCTACGCGAACGGTGAGTTCATTCAGATTCACCCGACAGCGATTCCTGGAGACGATAAATTACGTCTCATGAGTGAATCAGCACGAGGTGAAGGTGGTCGCGTCTGGACGTATAAAGACGGTAAACCTTGGTACTTCCTTGAAGAGAAATATCCGGCGTACGGAAACCTTGTTCCACGAGATATCGCGACACGCGAGATTTTTGACGTCTGTGTCAATCAAAAACTCGGCGTCAACGGGGAAAACATGGTCTATCTGGATCTATCACATAAAGACGCAAAAGAACTCGATGTCAAACTCGGTGGGATCCTTGAAATCTACGAGAAATTCGTCGGTGATGATCCACGAAAAGTACCGATGAAGATTTTCCCGGCTGTTCACTATTCAATGGGTGGACTATGGGTCGACTACGATCAGATGACGAACATCCCTGGATTGTTCGCAGCTGGTGAATGTGATTATTCGATGCATGGTGGTAACCGTCTCGGAGCGAACTCACTTCTCTCTGCGGTATACGGCGGAATGGTCGCCGGACCATCAGCCATCGCTTATATGAATGAACTCGAGACATCGGTTCATGAGATGAGCGAGGACGTCGTCGAAGCGCATAAGATCGAAGAAATCAACCGCTTCAACGATATCCTATCCATGGAAGGTACGGAAAACGCGTATCAAATCCACCGTGAGCTTGGAGAAATCATGACGGATAACGTCACGGTCGTCCGTTACAACGATAAGCTCGAAGAGACACTGACAAAAATCAAGGAACTCCGCGATCGCTTCACACGCATCTCGGCAACGGATACAGCACGTTGGAGTAACCAAGGGGCATCGTTCATCCGTCAGCTCGATCACATGCTCGACCTAGCTGAAGCAATCACGCTTGGTGCCTTAAAACGTGACGAGAGTCGCGGAGCGCACTATAAACCGGACTTCCCGGAACGTAATGATGAACAGTTCTTGAAGACGACGATGGCACGTTATACGAACGGTCATCCAGAAATCTTCTATGAAGACGTCGACACGTCGTTGATTCCACCACGGAAACGCGACTACAGCAAGAAGTCGAAGAAAGAGGTGAAAGCATAATGGCGACACCACTCGAATCATCTACTACGCAAAAATCGGTTCAATTCATCGTTCAACGTCAAGATGGACCTGATGGTAAACCGTATGATGAAGCGTTTGAAATTCCGTACCGTCCGAACATGAACGTCATCTCTGCTTTAATGGAGATTCGCCGGAATCCTGTCAATGCAGCTGGTGAAAAAACGACACCAATCAACTGGGACATGGGTTGTCTAGAAGAAGTCTGTGGCGCTTGTTCGATGGTCATCAACGGCACACCACGTCAGTCGTGTACGGCACTCGTCGATAAACTCGAACAACCGATCCGTCTGCAACCGATGCAGACGTTCCCGATCGTTCGTGACCTTCAAGTTGACCGTCAACGCATGTTCGATGCGTTGAAAAAGGTCAAAGCATGGGTCCCAATCGATGGAACGTACGATTTAGGACCAGGACCGCGTATGCCAGAAAACAAACGTCAATGGGCATATGAGTTATCGAAATGTATGACGTGTGGCGTGTGTCTCGAGGCATGTCCGAACGTCAACGATCGTTCGACATTCATCGGACCGGCATCGATTTCACAAGTTCGTCTATTCAACTCGCATCCAACAGGTGCCTTCCACAAGGAAGAACGCCTTGAAGCGTTAATGGAAGACGGCGGGATCATGCAGTGCGGTAACGCTCAAAACTGTGTCGAGGTTTGCCCGAAAGGGATTCCGCTGACGACTTCGATCGCAGCGATGAACCGTCAGACGACACTTCATTCATTCAAGAAGTTCTTCGGTAGTGACGAAGGACGGACAGGTGAAGCCGTTAGTTCATGATTTATCAAAGAAGGAGCTTGCTCCTTCTTTTTTCATTCAGACAGGAGGAACTCATTGTGCGCGTACCAGCTTATATTCCAGAACTTGAATCATGGCTTGAACAGATGAAACATGGCACACGACTCGATGTCGCCGTTCGTTTTGCGGAGACGGATGCCTATGGTCATATGAATAACCGGGTACCGTTCGTCTATTTTGAGGACGTTCGTACATTGATGTTAGAGGAAACAGGATATTCGCTTGCAGAAGACGGCATCATCGTCGTTGCGGATGCCCAGTGTAATTACATTCGCCAAGTCTACCCACGGGCACGTCTCGCTGTCTATGCGTATCCGGTACATGTCGGTAGTGCATCGTGTGACGTCCACTATGCGGCATTTGATGAGCAAGGTGAACTGATGTTCACAGGACGGACATCGATGGTACAAATCGACCGTGCTGGGAAAGCATTCCCGTGGAGTGAAGCATATAAAAATTCCTTGCAGAATCGATTCGAATCCGTTATCATTTGATAATGAGTTCACATATTCGAAAACGACTCACTAGTACGTTATTAGTGAAGGGAGATTTCTTAATCATGGAAAAAACATTCAAAGTCATCGCGGATTCAGGCATTCACGCTCGTCCGGCTACTCAGCTCGTCAACACAGCTTCTAAATTCCAATCAGACATCAACTTGGAATACAACGGGAAGACTGTCAACTTGAAGTCAATCATGGGTGTTCTTTCACTCGGAATCGCGAAAGATTCAGATATCAAAATCGTTGCAAACGGTGACGATGCTTCTGAAGCAATCACGACTCTTTCAGATATGCTGACTAGCGAAGGTCTTGCTCAGTAATCCTGTAATCGTACATTCTCGGACGCCGGTCTTGCACCGTCGTCCTTTTTTGTTACCATAGGAATGAGAGAAAGAGGTGGAGAAGAGTGAATCGAGCGATTGGAGTACTGGATTCCGGAGTCGGTGGGTTGACGGTCGCACGTGAATTGATGCGACAGTTGCCCCATGAGCGAATCATCTATGTCGGGGATACATTACGGTGTCCGTATGGTCCTCGTCCAGAGGAGGAGATTCGTGAGTTTACGTGGGAGATGATTGATTATCTCGTGCAACAAGATGTGAAATTGATCGTGATCGCCTGTAACACAGCCACGGCTGTCGTCTTAAAAGAAGCGCGAGAACGTTTAAATATACCTGTCATCGGTGTCATTGATCCTGGAGCCCGCGCGGCAGTTAAGGTGACGCGTACGAAACGAATCGGTGTCATTGGAACGAAGATGACGATTACAAGTAATTCCTACGAGAAGGCATTACGCCACGTCGAAGGACAAGTCGTTGTCGAATCGTTAGCGTGCCCGCCGTTCGTCCCGCTCGTCGAGTCGATGCAGACAGACGGTGCGTACGTTGAACGTGTCGTTGCCAATACATTACGACCATTGATGAATTACGATATGGATACATTGATCCTCGGGTGCACTCATTACCCGCTCCTAGCAGATGTGATTGGACGGGTCATCGGACCAGGCGTCCAGCTAATCTCTTCAGGAGACGAGACAGCGCTCGAGGTAGCAGCACTACTTGATTACAATACGATTTCAGCAGATGTGACACAAATTCCGGAACATCGTTATTATGCGACAGGCGATATCCGCTCATTTGATCAGATTGCGACGGACTGGCTCGATCAGACCATCCATGCGGAGCGCATCGTGCTTGGAACGGAGGAAGATTAAATGCGGATAGACCAACGAACGGCGGACCATCTCCGTCCTATTCAATTATCGATTGATGTCAATAAACACGCAGAAGGTTCTGTCTTGATTGAACTGGGCGATACGAAAGTCCTCTGTACGGCGACCGTCGAGGAGAAGGTGCCACCGTTCCTTCGCGGTAAACGCCAGGGCTGGATCAATGCGGAATATTCGATGTTACCACGTGCGACGGCTCAGCGGACCGCACGAGAAGCCGTCCGTGGCAAGCAGACGGGACGGACGATGGAAATCCAACGTCTGATCAGCCGCTCGCTTCGGGCCGTCGTTGATTTAGAGAAGCTCGGGGAACGAACGATCTGGATCGATTGTGACGTTATTCAGGCAGATGGCGGCACACGAACGGCATCGATCACTGGTGGTTTTTTGGCACTCGTCCGAGCAGTCGATCAATTGATTCAAGCGGGAAAACTGACAGATACACCGATTAAAGAGGGCATCGCAGCCATCTCGGTTGGAATCGTCGAGTCGAATGTCTTGCTCGATCTATGCTATGAAGAGGACGCTGCGGCGGAAGTCGACTTCAATCTCGTCATGACCTCGTCGGGGAAAATCGTCGAAATGCAGGCGACAGGGGAAGAGTCGACATTTTCCCGTCAAGAGATGCTCGAAATGCTCGAACTTGGGGAAAAAGGAATTAAGGAACTGATTGATGCTGGCCGTGAGGCACTCGGTGTCTCTTGGTGGTATGTAGGAGAAGAAGTGGGGGAACATAGATGAAGGTCATCGTCGCAACACACAATGCAGGTAAAGTGAAGGAACTTGAAAGCATGCTGGGTCGTCTCGGTTATACGGTCGAGTCGTTACTCGATCACGCCGATGCTCCGGAAACGGATGAAACAGGTGAGACATTCGAGGAGAATGCACTTTTAAAAGCAACAGAGGCTGCCGCCTACTTTGGTCACGCAGTACTTGCTGATGATTCAGGTCTTGAAGTCGATGCTTTAGATGGCGCTCCAGGTGTCTACTCGGCACGCTTCGCGGGTCTTGAAAAGTCGGATGCGGCGAATAACGCTCTACTACTTGAAAAGTTAAAAAGTGTTCCGGAGGAAGAGCGGACAGCGCGCTTCGTTTGTGTCCTCGCGCTAGCGAAACCAACAGGCGAGACATTGACGGTTCGTGGAACGATGGAAGGGCGAATCGGTTTTGAAGCGGCGGGTTCGAACGGTTTCGGTTATGATCCATTGTTCGTCACGGCAAGCGGACAGACGGCTGCTGAGTTGACGAAAGAAGAAAAAGCGATGATTAGTCATCGTGGCAATGCATTGCGCAAGCTCGAACAGGACTTAACTACTTTCTTAGGAGTGTGATGAAGATGAGAGCGTTGATCGTTAGTGATAGCCATGGACTAGAACAAGAACTGCTTACGATATTCGAACGTCACCAAGACGTGGATTTGGCATTTCATTGTGGGGACTCCCAATTGACGCGCGACATCGAATCATTATATCCATATCGTGTTGTCCGAGGAAATTGCGATTACGGACACGATTTTCCGGAAGAAGTCATGTCGGAAATGGATGGTCGTACCATCCTTTGTGTCCACGGACATCGTCAGGACGTCAAATACAGTCTAGATGTCTTGCAGCATCATGCGAAGGAAAAGCAGGCGGACATCGTCTTATATGGTCATTCCCATGTTGCGAAGGCTGAATATCGGGACGGCGTGTTATTCATCAATCCAGGTTCAATCCGGATGCCACGTCATCGACCAGACAAGACGTATGCGATTCTTGAAGTGGATCAAAACCGTTATTCTGTCGATTTTCTCGATGTGAATGGCGATCGAGTGAATGCCCTGCATCTGGACGGAACATTTTTGTAATAAAATAAATGCAATGTTTGTAATGTGATTGACACGAAAGAATTGTTCTAGTATAGTTTATTCGTGTTGACACGTCCCAATAGCTCAGCAGGATAGAGCAACGGCCTTCTAAGCCGTCGGTCGGGGGTTCGAATCCCTCTTGGGACGCTATAATTAAAATAGAGACTGCCCTTACGAGGGTGGTCTCTTTTTTTTATTCCGATTTTCGATTATAATTAAGGTATCATGAACTCGAAAGGGATGAATGCTATGTGGAAGAAAGTTGGAGCAGTCCTCGTGCTAAGTACGTTTCTTGCTGGATGTAGTGAGATTTCAAATACAGTCGACGATGCAAAACAACAAGTCAACGATGTAAAAAATAGTGTCGATTACGCTGGAGAACTTCAAGGCATTGCGAAAGATACAGCGCAAGTCACGTCAGATTTGTCGGCTTCCTTGAATGAGGCGGCTACGACAGCGCGTGAATCCGCGAACCCTGAACAAGCACTTGATCAACAAATCGAAAAGTTGAAGGAAAACGGAACGATTGATCAGTTCAATCAAGAACTGGATCAAATCGATCAACGATTAGCGGGACTTGAAAATCCGCCGCAAGAATTGCAGAATTTAAGTGCAAAACTCGAGCAGTACGTGAATCAATCGGAAGACATCGCTCGATTACTTGAAGCTGACGTCTCATTAGATACATTGAATCGATTAGGAATCGAACAGGCGGGACAACTTCAAGAAGCGATCACGAACTGGACGTCTTTACTCAATCCATTTACGAAATAAGAAGTTGAACATGAAGGAGTGCCGGAATATGGGGACATCGCGCTGGATGGAACATGAACTAGAAGTAGAACGAGCGCGGATTCTTCGTTTGCCCGCTTCTAAACAAGAACAATTGATTATGGAATTAGAGACTGACCAATTGACAGGAGAAGATGTCTTACACCGGCTCTATGTCATTCAACCACTCTTAATGCATGACCGTGAACGATTTGAAACAGTGGCAGAACGATTTCTTGAAGTCGAGGGTGTCGAGCAAGTGCTCGCACTCTTTCTTTATGAACTCGGAGAACGTTATCCGATGAAACTCGCTTTGCGCTCGGCATCACCGTATCTGCCTTATGGGCTCGCGCTTCGATTAGATGAAATCAAACAACAGATGCGTGTTCGCGAACAAAAGCCGGCAGTTCAAAACAATCCTGTTGCGCAGCGTGAGGTAACATCAGCAACGGAATTGATGCATGTGTTGCGACATGGCAGTTGGGTCGAACAAATGCGCCAATTGACCGGTATGGAATTCGAACGGACATCTGAGCTCATTGCATATATCACCCAGAAATATCTTCAGGCGCAAGAGACAGAACATCAAAGTCTACTCGTCATTGATCAGTTATTAGGAAGCGTGCTTGATCACGTGTCATATCCGGTAAGCATTCATGTGCCACACGTAGATGTAGACTGGACGATCTCGTCACGCGAAGATTTAGAAGAAATCCTGCTGGTACATCAACAGGAGCAACAAGCGTTACTGGCATCGATGCATACGTTAGAGCGAATGGATCCGTTCCGAGCGTTGCTCGTCTTGCGATCAGATCAACTGATTCATCTTGAAGAACGAGAACGAATCGGATCAGACATGGAGAAGTGGCTCGCAGCATGCGAAGAACTCGCAGGTCTGACATTTGAACGTGAAGAACCTGAACGTATCCTCAGTCCGCTGGCGAAGCGGTTATATCGAGCGGCACATATCCTTTATCCAGAAGTCATCGCATTCGAGCAGATTTACTTCGATTGAGACATCTGGAAACGATTCGTTCAACAGTGGTAATCGTCAGAACGATTGTGCTATAATGTGACTTGTTGTACACACATGTACGCTAATTGACAATTTTGGAGGGACTCAGCATGACTGCAAAATGGGAAAAACAATCAGGTAGCCTCGGCGTCCTCACGTATGAAGCGCCTGCTGAAGCATTTGATAAAGCGGTAGACCAAGCGTTCAAGAAAGTCGTTAAGACTTTGAACACACCTGGTTTCCGTAAAGGAAAAATGCCACGCGCAATGTTCAACAAAATGTACGGTGAAGAAGCACTATACCAAGATGCACTCGATATCCTTTACAAGGACACAATCGAAGGTGCAGTCGTCGAATCAGGAATCGAGCCAATCGCGCTTGAGAACATCGACGTTGAAACACTCGAAAAAGGCAAGCCAGTCGAATTCAAAATCACGTTCGTCATCGAGCCAGAAGCTACACTCGGTGAGTACAAAGGTCTTGAGTACACAGCAGTTGAAACGAACGTTACTGACGAAGACGTCGACGCTGAACTCAAAACATTACAAGAACGCGGTGCAGAACTCGTCGTTAAAGAAGATGGCGTCATCGAGAATGGCGATACAGTCGTATTCGACTTCGCAGGTTTCGATGGGGAAAACCAATTCGACGGCGGAACTGCTGAGAACTACTCACTCGTCATCGGTTCTGGAAACTTCATTCCTGGATTCGAAGAGCAAATGGTCGGTTTAAAAACTGGCGAGCAAAAAGATCTTGAAGTGACATTCCCAGAGGAATACCACGAAGCATCACTCGCTGGAAAACCAGTTACATTCAAAGTAACGATCCACGAAGTTAAAGCACAAGAGCTCCCTGAATTGACAGATGAGTTCGCAAAAGAAATGGATGAAGAAGTTTCTTCACTCGACGAGTTGAAAACAAAAATCCGTACGCGTCTCGAAAACACACGCAAACAAGAAGCTGATGCTTCAATGCGCGATGAGTTAGTCGAAGCGGCTACGAAAAATGCGACAGTTGATCTTCCAGAAGTCATGGTCGAAAACGAAGTCGAGCGTATGGTTCAAGAGTTCACACAACGTATTCAATCACAAGGCATCGACCTCAACATGTACTTCCAGTTGACTGGAACGACAGAAGAGGCAATGCGTTCTGAAATGAAAGAGCAAGCGGAAGAGCGCGTTAAAGCACGTCTCGTCCTCAAGCAAATCGTTGCTGACGAAAAAATCGAAGTAACAGATGAGGAAACTCAAGCTGAACTTCAATCAATGTCAGAACTCTACAACATCCCTGCAGATCAACTTGAAACGATGCTTGCACCACAAGGTGGTCTTGAAACGCTTAAAGGCGATCTTCAATTCCGTAAAGCTATCGATGTTCTCGTCGACAACGCAAAAGCAAAATAAGCCATTTCATGGTTTTCGATCGACTTCAAGCCCAATTTCTGGTCTTGGAGTCGATTTTTTTGTACGATAGGTCAAACAAGGACAAACGATCCTTGGTTCAGAACATCAAACTGTAAATCGTTCGTCCAGGATTTGAAAGACTTTCCTTGTTCATGCTACAATCATAAATAGTAAAACGTGAGACGGGATGCTACAGGCGTCCATACAATTTCCACGTTAAAGGGGTGGACCTTTATGTTTAAATTTAACGAAGAAAAAGGTCAGCTAAAATGTTCTTTCTGTGGAAAGACACAAGAACAAGTACGCAAACTTGTTGCTGGACCTGGCGTTTACATTTGCGACGAGTGTATCGAACTCTGCAATGAAATCGTAGAGGAAGAACTCGGTACTGAAGAAGAAGTCGAGCTGAAGAATGTTCCGAAACCGCATGAAATTCGTACGACACTTGACGATTATGTCATCGGTCAAGAGAAAGCGAAGAAATCGTTGTCTGTAGCGATGTACAATCACTACAAACGAATCAATGCTGGTGGTCGCGCAGATGATGTCGAGCTCTCAAAATCGAACATCGTCATGATTGGACCAACAGGTAGCGGTAAGACACTTCTTGCCCAAACGATGGCACGTATCTTGAACGTACCGTTTGCGATTGCAGATGCAACAAGTTTGACGGAAGCCGGTTATGTCGGTGAAGACGTCGAGAACATCTTATTGAAACTCATCCAAGCTGCGGATTACGATGTCGAGAAGGCTGAAAAAGGAATCATCTACATTGATGAGATCGATAAGATTGCTCGTAAATCAGAAAACCCGTCGATTACACGTGACGTATCTGGTGAGGGTGTCCAACAAGCCTTGCTGAAGATTTTGGAAGGAACGGTTGCGAGTGTACCGCCACAAGGTGGACGGAAACACCCACATCAAGAATTCATCCAAATCGATACGACGAACATCTTGTTCATCGTCGGTGGCGCATTCGATGGTATCGATCAGTCGATCAAACGTCGTCTTGGTAAAAAAGTCATCGGATTCGGAAACGATTCAGAGAACCGTAACCTTACACAAAAAGAAATTCTGGCAGCTGCATTACCAGAAGATCTTCAAAAGTTCGGTTTGATTCCGGAGTTCATCGGTCGTTTGCCGGTCATGGCGACGCTCGAGCCACTTGATGAAGAGGCACTCGTTCAAATCTTGACGAAACCGAAAAACGCCCTCGTGAAACAATATAAGAAAATGCTTCAACTCGATGATGTCGAACTCGACTTCACGGAAGATGCACTTCTTGAGATTGCAAAACTTGCAATCGAACGTAAAACAGGTGCGCGTGGTCTTCGTTCGATCATCGAAGAAACTATGCTTGATATCATGTTCGAAATCCCATCACGTGAAGACATCGCGAAAGTCATCATTACAGCAGAAACGTTGACTGGTAAACGCGGTCCAACGCTTGAGTTGAAAGATGGTACAATTGAACATGGGAAAGAAAAAGAAACGGCGTAACACCGTGACAAATCGGCTCGGAGGCTACTTGTACGCCTTTCCGAGTCTTTTTGTTTAGGAGGAATTCGAATGAAGAAAAAACAATATCCACTTTTACCGTTACGCGGTGTCGTCGCGTATCCGTTGATCGGATTGACGATTGATGTAGGGCGTCCGGTATCCTTAAAAGCCTTACTTGCATCAAAGGAACACGAAATCGATCTCGTCGTCGTCACGCAACGTGATCCAGAGGCAGAGCCGTCTGTTGACGGGCTGCACCAAGTTGGTACGCTCGTTCAAATCGCGAAGATGAGTGAACTCGGGAATGATACGGTCCGTGTCCGCGTCATCGGGAAGGAACGCGTCCGGATTGAAAATGTCGAGGAGACGGATGAGGGATATCAAGCCGTCATCGAACCAATCGAGAAGATGGACATCAAAGGGGCGAAACAAGAAGCACTCGTTCGTCTGATTAAAGAACAGTTCGGTCAGCTCGTCTCTCGGATTAAAGGAATCGGAACGGATGAACGTCGTCGGTTCGAGACATACGAACGTCTCGACTCATTAACGGACTATATCACGTCGAAGTTACCAATCGATATCTCGAAAAAACAGGAGTTTCTCGAACAACAGGATCCGGTCGAACGAGGATTGATGTTGCTTGATGTCATGAAACACGAATATGAAGTCGTCGAACTCGAACGTGAGATGCGTGAACGGACGAAGAAGACGATTGAACAATCGCAACGCGAGTATTACTTGCGGGAACAATTGAAGACGATTCAACAAGAACTAGGTGGCGAGTCGGCTTCTGTTGAAAGCGATGCGACGAAATATCGGGAGCAGCTTGCGATGCTTGATTTACCAGAAACGACGGTTGCGAACGTCGAGAAGGAAATCAGTCGTTTAGCGGTCGTACCGGCGACGAGTCCCGAACATGGGGTCATTCGCAACTATCTCGAATGGTTCTTCTCGTTGCCGTGGAATGAAGCAACCGATGATTTCTTGAACGTCTCGGCTGCTTCGGAACAGCTTGAAAAGGACCATTACGGTCTAGAGAAGGTCAAAGAACGGATCCTTGAGTATCTTGCCGTTCGTCAATTGACGGACTCATTACGTGGACCGATTCTTTGTCTATCTGGTCCTCCGGGAGTCGGGAAAACGTCGCTTGCCCGTTCGATTGCCACAGCACTTGAGCGGAAGTTCGTCCGCGTTTCACTTGGTGGCGTGCGCGACGAAGCGGAGATCCGTGGACATCGCCGGACGTATATCGGTGCGATGCCAGGACGGATCATTCGTGGTTTAAAACAAGCAGGAACGAACAACCCGGTCTTCCTGCTCGATGAGATCGATAAGATGTCAAATGACTTCCGTGGTGACCCGTCGTCCGCAATGCTTGAAGTTCTTGATCCGGAACAAAACAACAGCTTTTCTGATCACTATATCGAAGAACCGTTCGATCTATCGAACGTTCTGTTCATCGCGACAGCGAACGATGTCTCGAATATCCCCGGACCATTGCTCGACCGGATGGAATTGATTCAAATCGGTGGCTATACGGAACAAGAGAAAACGGAAATTGCCGTTCGTCATCTCTTATCGAAGCAACTGGCTGAACACGGTCTGAAAAAGAGTCAATTGACGGTCAAAGCAGACGCGCTAGAAGAAGTCGTCCGTCGTTATACACGAGAAGCCGGTGTCCGGAATCTCGAACGTGTCCTCGGCTCACTTTGCCGGAAAGCAGCGAAACAAATCGCGATGGGTGAGAAGAAACGGGTGACGGTGACAAAACGTAATCTGGACGATTTCCTAGGCAAACCGATCTACCGCTATGGTCAAGGCGAGCTCGAAGATATGATTGGCGCGGTGACTGGTTTAGCGTATACTGCTTTTGGGGGCGATACGTTGACGATCGAAGTCAGCCTTGCTCCGGGTAAAGGGAAATTGCAGTTAACCGGAAAACTCGGTGATGTCATGCAAGAGTCGGCTCAGACCGCGTACAGCTTCGTCCGAGCGAATGCGACGTCCCTTGGCATCGAACCGAACTTCTACGAAACGCAAGACATCCACATCCACGTTCCTGAAGGTGCCGTACCGAAAGATGGTCCATCTGCTGGGATCACACTCGCGACAGCATTGATTTCCGCTTTAACAAAACGCCCGGTTCGCCGGGATGTCGGGATGACAGGTGAAATCACGTTGCGTGGACGTGTCTTACCGATCGGTGGATTAAAGGAGAAGTCACTCGCAGCACATCGTGCGGGCTTGACGACCGTTCTGTTGCCACAAGACAATACGCGGGACATCGATGATATCCCGGAAAGCGTCCGCGCAGGAATGGAATTCATTCCGGTCGCGACGATGGAGCAAGTGCTCGAACATGCATTAAAAGGAGAGTAACATGAAAATTTATAAAGCTGATTTTATTACGAGTGGCGTCAATCCGGAACATTATCCGGAGCCATTGTTGCCAGAAGTGGCACTCGCAGGGCGATCGAACGTCGGAAAGTCCTCTTTCATCAATAAACTGGTCCAGCGTAAAGCACTCGCGCGGACATCTTCGAAACCAGGTAAAACGCAAACCTTGAACTTCTTCAACATCAATGATGAAGTCATGTTCGTCGATGTACCGGGTTACGGATATGCGAAAGTTTCGAAGACGGAGCGTGAAGCATGGGGCAAGATGATGGAGAAGTACTTCACGCAACGGGAAATCCTCAAAGGTGTCGTACAGCTCGTCGACATCCGACACGATCCGTCTGCGGATGATGTGACGATGTATGATTTCTTGAAGTATTACGATCTACCGGTCATCGTCGTTGCGACAAAACTCGATAAGATCAAAAAGAGTCAACGTGATAAACATATCGCGGCAATCAAACGTAAATTGCAATTTGACGGTCAAGATACCTTGATTCCTTTCTCATCTGAGACAGGAGAAGGCGTCGATGCCGCATGGGAAGCGATTTATCGTCTACTGTAAAATAACGAAACGTTCTGTTCTCCGACAATAGGAGAACAGAACGTTTTTTTGTTAGGGGTAAAGTAATCTAAAAGTAGCATCTAATCATTTCCTTCCATCATATTTGATTTCCAATATATGAACATCATTTAATTCACGTTACAATGATAGGAACAAATTGTTCTAGTGGGAGGCTATGCCAATATGAGGCGTTATAAATGGACGTTCGCAATCGTCGTCTTACTCATTCTGACACCATTTGCCATTTGGTTCTTGAAACAGGAAAAGACATTAAACATTGCACTATTTGATTACACGAACGGAACGGAGGAACGAGAGCATGCCGGAACGACGTGGTTATTGAATCACTTAAAGATCCGAAATACGCAAGGGCAGGATTATGCATATTCGGACTACATCAACCGTTATGACGGTACACAAGGTGAAAAAATGTTACAACAAGCCTCGAAAGCAGATGTGCTGTTGTTTACGGATACGTATGGAAAGTCATATGACGTCAACGGAAAAAAAGAACATCGTGGTGGCTTGACGACGGAAGACGTCGAGCTCGCGACCGAAGCCATTTCGCAAGGGAAAACGGTCGTGGCGGAGTTCAATACGGCGGCAAGTCCGACGTCAGTCGAACGGTCCAATGCGTTCCGTCAGTTGTTCGGAACGGCTTGGACAGGATGGATCGGTCGATTTTTCCCGGATTTAACAAAACTGCAAGGTCTTGAGAAGAACGTCGTAGCTCAATTAAAAGCGCAGGCGAAAGAAAAAGAATTCAAACTATCTGGTCCAGGTTATGTCTTCATCAATGACTCAACGGAAAAAGCTTTTTTCGTCAATGATGATACACCATTACTTTATAAATGGGATAAAAACAAGGGCAGTGCAAAAGATGAGGTCCGTTATAACTACTGGTTCGAGATTTTAGAGCTAGATGGTGGCGAGCAACAAGCGCATTTTTCTTGGAAACCGTCAAAGCAGACACAAGCGATGCTTCGGAAGTATCAGTTGCCGCTTGAGTTCCCAGCGTATGTCACGCAAGGAAGTGGACACTATTTTGCGGGTGACTACACCGACGTCGCGGATATCCCGCGCTACTATCGATATAGTGGGCTTGATTGGTTCCGTAAACAGTTCATTCTCGATAGTGCAGAGAGTGAATCAGCATTCTTTTGGAAGATTTATGCCCCGACATTGACGCGAATCCTTGAGGATACAAAACGTGTCTCGACGCAGGCTGCGAAAGTAAAGCCACTCTCTCAAACGAAAGTTGGTAATCAAGAACTACGAACTCGAGCACGTGAAGGACAAGACACGCTTGAGATGTATCAAGATGGCGAATGGAAGCCGTATTTCGTCAAAGGCGTTAACGTCGGACTCGGTCGACCGGGTGCATTTCCCGGGGAACATGCCATCAGTCGGAATGAATACGATCGTTGGCTAAAGGAAATCGGCGAGTTGGGTGTCAATACGATTCGCGTGTATACATTGCATCCTCCTGCTTTTTACGATGCATTAAAAGCGTATAACGAACGGGCGAAGCAACCGATTTATTTGATGCAAGGTATGTGGGTCGAGGAAAAACCATTCGAAGAGTTGAAGAACGCTTTTGAGCCAGACTTCTTGAAGATGACCGATACGGAAGCCAAACGAATGGTCGATGTCATTCATGGTAACGCGGTCGTCAAGGAAGTCGTCGGTCATGCTTCCGGAACATATACTTCAGACGTCTCGCAATACGTTTCAGCGTTCGTCTTCGGAATCGAATGGTTACCGGAAGCCGTCGTCGAGACGAATAAAAAAAATAAAGGCACACGATTCGAAGGGAAATACGTGACGACGACACAAGAGGCGTCACCGTTCGAATCGTGGCTTGCTGGTCGAATGGATACAGCGACAGCACACGAAATCAAAGAGTACGGCACGACTCGACCAATTGGTTCGACGAACTGGCCGACGACGGATCCATTGAAACACCCGAAAGAGGTCGAAGAAGAGCAGGATCTCGTCTCGATCGACTTCAATCATTTAAAAGCAACGAAGGATTTCCCAGGTGGTTTGTTTGCGTCTTATCACATCTATCCGTATTACCCTTCGTTCATCAAGGAAGAATACAGTCAAAAAGCAGATAAGAGCTCTGAATCCTACGCTCGTTATTTGAAAGAAATGAAAGACTATCATGATATGCCGTTACTTGTATCGGAATTCGGTATTCCGAGTTCTCGCGGGAAGACACACCTTGGACCGAACGGTTTCGACCAAGGACATGTCAGTGAAAAGAAACAAGGCGAACTCGTCGCGCAGCTCTATCAAGACATCAAAGACGTCAAGACGGCTGGTGGACTGGTCTTCATCTGGCAAGACGAATGGTTCAAACGAACATGGAACACAATGGATTATGACGATGCGGATACCCGTCCACGTTGGTCGAATGTTCAAACAAGTGAACAACATTTCGGGATGCTTGGATTCCTCCGTTCGGATATCGTCATTGACGGGAAACTGGATGACTGGAAAGGGTATGCTCCAGTTGCTGAAAATAAGGATCGAGCGATTTATATGACTTCCGACGAGGCATATCTCTACTTGCGCATCGACCGGAAGAAAGCAGAACCGACGACACTTGCACTATCGACTAAACCGAATGATGGGAATACGAAAGTCGGTCCGTTGACGCTTGACGAAGGAGCCGAATACCGTCTGACGATCGATCAGTCAGCGCGTATTGATGTCGATGCTCGCTATGACATCTTCCGATACCACTACGGTCTGAAGATGCCGTTTGAAATGGTGAAACCTCCGTCTGATCAAAAAGACAGCGGCAAGTTCGTTCCGATCTATCAAATGCTCGATTATGCAAGACGAGACCCAGTGACGAAAAAAATCGTCAAACCAGCCGTCAAATGGGACACAGGTGTTTTACATGAAGGAGAACCAGATGACATTTTAACGGATATCTCAGATGTCACGAAACCAACCGTTGAACTCCGTATTCCATGGATGGTCTTGAATATGCGTGATCCAAGTAAACATGAAATCATCGGAGACTTTTGGAAAGATGGACTCGAAGCGAAGATGATCACGGAAGGAATCGAAGTCACAGGTCAAGTCGGTGATACACGTATTCCAGAGAAGGATCGTGGTTTCTACAACTGGGCCGAGTGGACGAATCCACAGCAACGGGAAGAATTGAAACCTATCTATCATACGATGAAAAAAGCATTCACTGAGGGAGGAAACTAAATGCGACGTGAAGAGATGTGGAAATTAATCAATCAGTCGTTTGAATCAACAACTCAAGATCGTGAGGTCAGTTCGACGATTGAATGGACGGAAGAGGCTGTCCGAGAATCGACGACGAATACCTTATTCGTACACACGGTCGGACAAATGCCGGAAACAGTCAATAGTCTGATCGAGGAAGGGTGGTGCGTGCGGACGGACATCTCTTATGCTGATGTCGTTCTCGCGAGCAAACCCGTCATCGAGGAGCGGATTCCTGTCGTTTACTTTAATACGGAACCCTCTTTCTTTGGGTTAGAGAACGCACGTGAAGTTCTGCCGGCGACGCTGTCGCGGGAGCTTGTTCTCGATCGCCTTGCGCGTTATAAGAAGATCCATCATATCGCAGACGTTGTCGTCGTAACGGAAGATCCGCATATTCGTCGGATGATGGAACGGGAATTGACGGACCGTTTCGAACGCTTCGTGACGTTCGAGCGAGCGGAGACGTTCCTTGATGAGTATGTGGCATCCCGTCCGTACTTACTCGTGTTCACGTCCGCATTGCCGCGAGCGGATGGACTGGAACTGCTGCTGCGAGCAAAACAACAGAGTGTCGCACCATTCCAATCGATGATGATCTCGATGTATAACCGTGAACGTGATCATGTCCTAGCGATTGATCGTGGTGTTGATTACATCATGACGCTTCCACTGAAAATCGAAGAGTTTCGTGCTTGGATTCGCAAAGTCGAGGACGGCCGATGATGCAGGCGATTCTAGTATTCATCGTCGTACTCATCTTCTTACAAGGTGGAGCATTGATCTATCTTGTCGTTCAAAAACGAAAACGCGCCAATCGTGAGCATGCGCGTCGCGATTGGCAGCTTGCCTTTCGAGATGACATTTATGACTATGCGACAAGTGAACGTCAAGATATGCCAGCGATTCAAAAAGGAAACGAAGATTTAGCGGAGCTTGAATTGTTCGCGTTGTCTAACTTGACGGCAACACCGGTTCATCTTGAACGTATACAAGCTTTCGTCGCTGCGAATATGCAAGCATATTATGAGCAACAATTGAAGCATCGGCGGATCGACCGCCGCTTGAACGCCTATGAAGCCGTTTCACAATTCCGTTTGGTTGCAGTCGCACCAATGATTCATGCGCGTTGGGGGAAGGCAATTGAAAAAGAGGAGAGCGATGTCATCGTCCGGACACTTGTCTCCTTATCCCCGCAAGATGCGATTGCGATTGCTAAACAAGAAAATGAGATTAGCTTCTTTGGCGCTATCCTTGCTGTCGGTCGTAGTCAAGATTTGACAGAATGGGTGACTGCTTTTGAAGAATTGACGTTATCGTTTAAGTTAGCGATTCTACAGCTGATCTTTGATCGGGATGAGACCCGTTATATCGCACTCGTCCGTGACAAGACAACGGATGAAAATCCGGAAATTCGAAAACGTGCCCTTCGCGCGCTCACTCGGATTGGACTTGAGGAAGACTGGAAATTGTATGTCCCTTACTTGGAAGAAGAATCGAGTTGGGTCGAGCAGATGCTTGCCCTTCGTTTCTTAGAGCACGTCGTTCCAGACGATGCGATACCAGCGATCCTGCCGTTCGTCGGTAGTCGCTCTTGGTGGGTTCGGACGGCAGCCTTTGATGCACTACTTGCTTGTGGTGGAATCGAACAGTTGGCGAAGGTATCAAGTACACATCCCGACCGCTATGCGCGTCAAAAAGCTACAGAACGGTTGGCAAAGGAGATGAAGCATCATGTCGTCTGAGACAATCCAAGCCATTATTGAAGTCCTTTCCTGGACCGTATTGATTTATATGTTACTCGTCATCGTATTCTATTCGACGCTTTATTTAATTTCTGCTCAGATGGTGCGTCGGCAACGTTTCCGCCGGAAAGAAAGTTCTTATTTACCGTTGATGCGGTCTCTCTATACACGACCGGTCAGTATCCTTGTTCCGGCCTATAATGAAGAATATACGATTGTCTCAAGTGTCCAGGCCTTGCTAGCGCTTGACTATCCGGAGCATGAGGTACTCGTCATTAACGATGGTTCAAAGGACGGAACGATGGATGAACTGTTTCGTGCGTATGAGTTAGAGAAAGAAATCCAGTATCCACGTATCTTGATCGGTTCAAAACCAATCAAGCAGGTCTATCGATCCCGGATTGACAGTCGTTTGATCGTCATCGATAAAGAGAATGGTGGAAAGGCAGATGCCCTGAATGCCGGTATCGACCACTCGAGTTATCCGTATTTCTGTTCACTCGACGCGGATTCGATTTTAGAGCGTGATGCGTTGTTGAAAGTCATGAAGCCAATTGTCGAGTCAGATGAAGAAGTCGTCGCGACATGTGGTTCGATCTTCCTCGTTAACGGATGTACGATCGAAGGCGGCGAAATCGTCGAGATTCGGACACCGAAGCAACGGATCGTCCTGATGCAGATGATTGAGTATTTCCGAGCATTCTTGTTCGGGCGCCTTGGTCTTAGCCGCTTCAACATCTTGTTGATCGTCTCCGGTGCCTTCGGATTGTTCCAAAAGAACATCGTCGTACAGGCAGGCGGATATAAAGAAGGGCTTGTCGGTGAGGACATGGAACTTGTCGTTCGTTTACACCGATACATGAAGGAAAACAAGCTCGATAAACGGATCGAGTACGTTCCGGCGCCAGTCTGCTGGACACAAGCTCCAGAATCGATGGAAGTGTTACGTTCACAGCGAACACGTTGGCATCGTGGTCTTGCTGAGACGTTGTGGACGCATAAACGGATGATTGGCAATCCGAAATATGGTTCTGTTGGTAGCGTCTCGATGTTGTATTTCTTTTTGATTGAACTACTCGGACCAATCGTCGAACTGATCGGTTATTTCATCATTCCGCTTAACCTACTCGTCGGTACACTCAACTTTGAATTTGGAATCGTCTTGCTGATCGTCGCTTTACTCTATGGTTCCCTATTGTCAGCAGGTGCCGTATTATTGGAAGAGTGGACGATGCACCGATTCAAGAACGTCAAGGAATTGATTCGGTTGTATCTATGGTCCTTAACCGAGTCGTTCTGGTACCGTCCGATTCTCGTCTTCTTCAAGCTAGGAGGATTGATTCAATTCTTGACTGGTCGAGGACACTGGGGGCAGATGGAGCGCCAACGTCTCGAAGACGTCACCGAGGAAAAAGTCGGCTGACGAATAGGTATGAGGGGGATAAGTTAGGTGGAGTTGTTACGAAACAAGTGGTTTAAAGCATTAATCTGGATATTAGTGATTTTTCTCGTCATCTGGGTTGGAACGAAAATTTCATTTTTATTCCAGCCGATTCGTGTCATGTTGGCCTTGATTTTCCCGCCATTGATCATCGCAGGGATTTTCTATTATTTTACGCTCGGTATCGTGGACGCACTACAAAAACGGGTTAAGAAGCGTGGGCTTGCCGTCTTGATCGTCCTGCTTGGTTTCATTACCATCCTGACGATTGCGGTCGCATCCATCGGACCGATCTTAGTCGAGCAGGTGACGGATTTTGCGACAAGCATTCCGACACTCGTCGTTGAATTGCGCGATCAGACGTTAAATTTACGCGATCAATTGATGAACAATCGCTTCATCTCGACATGGGTTCACGAGAATACGGACTTGTTTGACAAGTGGACGAATGAAGCAACGTCGTATATCGGTACCGTCTTTAAGTCTGTCTCGACGTCTGTCGGAACGATTTTCGGTGTCATCTCTTCGACCGTTTTAATCATCGTCTTAGTGCCGTTCATCTTAGTTTATATGTTGCTTGACGGCTATAAGTTTCCGGATTCCGTCGTCAAGCTGTTGCCGAAAAGCTATGAAACAGAAACGCGTAAAATCTTGCACGACATGCACGTGACAGTGAAGCATTATGTCAATGGACAGGTCATCGTCTCGATCTGTGTCGGTCTCATGTCATTGATTGGCTTCTTCATCGCAGATATTCAATATGCGTTACTGCTTGCCTTATTCTGTACGGTCACGAACATCATTCCGTATCTTGGTCCCTACATCGGTGCCGTACCGGCAGTCATCGTCGGGTTCATCGATGATCCGATCAAAGCCGTCTATGCGATCATCACGATCGTCGTCGCGCAGCAAATCGAGTCGAACTTGATTTCTCCTTATGTCCAAGGAAAGACACTCAAGGTTCATCCGTTGACGATCATTATCGTCTTGCTCGTTGCTGGGAAAATCGGTGGAATCATCGGTGTCATCTTGGCGGTTCCAACATACGCAGTTTCAAAAGTCGTCGTTCAAAATATCGCTCGGATCTATCGTTTACGTCAGCAGCGTCTCGACGTACCGGACGTGACGGTATCACCTGAATCCTTGAAGTAAAGTGTAACCCTCTGCTCTTTTTAGGAGCAGAGGGTTTGTGATTTTCATGAGAGAGGGATAAGGTAGAAGAAGAGAAAAAATGAAGAAGATTTCACAACTTCGACTCATTTTAGTTTATAAATTGATTGGAATCTTTTTTATAATGGTTATAATGTAGGATAGAGAACGAAAAGATAGATCGGAACGAAATCTTTGGACGTAAGGGGTAGAGCGCATGCATATCGTAGTGGTCGGCTTGAATAACAAAACAGCGCCTGTATCAATACGCGAACAAGTCTCATTTGGGGAGCATGAGATGAAGGGAGCGGTCGTCGCATTGCGCGATGAAAAAAGTATTTTTGAAAGTGTCATCGTCTCGACATGTAATCGGACGGAACTGTACGTCGTGACGGATCAGCCACATACAGGACGGTATTATACGAAACGTTTCCTTGCAAACTGGTTCGGTTTGACGATGGAGGAACTCGAGCCGTATCTCTTCATTCATGAAGGGTTTGATGCGATGAAGCATCTGTTCCGCGTGACAAGTGGGCTTGATTCGATGATCGTCGGTGAAACGCAGATTCTTGGTCAAGTCAAGACAAGCTTCTTCATGGCGCAAAAGCTTGAAACGACAGGAACGGTCTTCAATAAACTCTTCAAAGAAGCGGTCACGCTCGCCAAACGGGCTCACGCAGAAACTGGAATCGGTGAAAATGCCGTTTCTGTCAGTGCTGCAGCTGTCACGCTTGCCGAACAGTTACTCGGGTCGCTTGAAGATAAATCAATCGTCGTCATCGGTGCGGGAGAAACCGGCGAATTGACGACGCTTAACCTATATGAAGCAGGGGCACGCGATATCACGGTCTTTAACCGGACGTTAGCTAAAGCAGAAGAGGTCGCGAATCGGTTCGAAGGATCGGCACATTCGATCAACGAGATGCAGTGCGGTTTGCTTCGGGCAGACATCGTCATCTCTTCAACGGGTGCCAAACGGGCCATCATCAAACGGGAAGACATCGCGGCTGCACAGCTGTTCCGTCACGATCGTCCATTCCTCTTGATCGATATCGCCGTACCACGCGACATCGAACCGACCGTCGGTGACTTGCCAGGTGTTCATTTGTATGATGTCGATGATCTGACATCGATCGTCCAACAAAATATGGCGGAACGAATGAAGGAAGCGGCGAAGATCGAACAACGGATTGAAGCGGCAATCGCTGAGTTCGAAGGTTGGATGACGACACTTGGTGTCGTACCGATCATCACGGAATTACGAGACCAGGCGTTACGCATTCAACAAGAAACGATGCAAAGCTTGGAACGGAAATTACCGGAGATGTCGAAACGTGAAAAAACCGTCATTGGCAAACACATGAAATCAATCATCAACCAGTTGTTGCGTGAACCGTTATCTTATATTAAAGATGCGGCAGCGAAGCCAGATGCCGATGAGCGGATTGCGCAGTTCATGGATACGTTTGCATTAAACGAAGACTTGTTCGAAGGGCTCGAAGATGACGTCATGACATCAGAAGAGACGGCACCTTCCGCAAAAGCTGTGAACCGGTGAACAAAGCACGATTTGTGTTACAATAGAAAATGCATGGGGCGGACTTGTGCCGCCCCTTTATCATTGTACAGGGGGATTTTAGCATGCGAAAAATCATTGTTGGATCGCGAAGCTCGAAGCTAGCGATGACACAGACGAAATGGGTCATTGACCAGTTGAAACAAGCCGGCGCGCCGTATGAGTTCGAAATTAAGAACATCATCACAAAAGGGGACCGTATTTTGGATGTGACGCTCTCGAAAGTCGGCGGTAAAGGATTATTCGTAAAAGAGATCGAGCAACAGATGATTGACGAAGAAATCGATTTTGCCGTTCACAGCATGAAGGATCTACCTTCTGAATTACCGGACGGTCTCATCATCGGTGCAACACCAGCGCGTGTCGATGCGCGTGATGCCTTGATCACGAAAACAGGCGAAGGTCTTGCTTCCTTGCCAGAAGGTGCAGTTGTCGGCACGAGTAGCTTACGTCGTGGGTCGCAATTGCTAAAACTCCGCCCTGATTTAAAGATCGAATCGATTCGCGGAAACATCGACACACGACTCGATAAATTAAAAAATGGTCCGTTTGACGGGATTTTGCTCGCAGCAGCTGGTCTACAACGGATGGGTTGGTCTGAAGACGTCGTCTCGGAATATCTCTCGACAGATGACATGATTCCAGCCGTCGGTCAAGGAATCCTCGGTATCGAATGTCGCGAACATGACCAAGAAGTACGTGACCTCCTGCACCTGATCCATGATCAGATGACAGAAAAAGTAGCTTACGCAGAGCGCGCGTTCTTAGCGGCGATCGAAGGTAGCTGTCACGTTCCGGTCGGTGGATTTGCAACGATCAACGAAGACATGTCAACGACACTCGTCGGATTCATTGGATCCGTCGATGGAGAGCAAATTCTACTCGAGCGCGAATCAGGTCTAGACCCGATGCAACTCGGTCAAGATGTTGCCGAACGTCTGCTTGCTTCGGGCGGTCGTGAGATTCTCGCGACACTTCCGGATGACTTGTAAGCAGGTACTCTTCACGGGCAGCCGACCACCGACGACCGAGCAGATCGCGCGACTGCGCGCCGTCGCGATCGAGTCAGTGCACTATCCTGTCATTGAAACGCTACCGGTTTCGTTTACATTGCCGAAGGGAATTGATTGGCTCATCGTGACGAGTCCGAATGGTGTCCACCGGATTGCTGATGCGTTGCCTGAATTAGCAGCAACGCGTATCGCGGTCGTCGGACGAAAGACGGCAGACGCACTTGCGAAGTACGGTCGAACAGCCGATTTCTGTCCGTCGACCTTTACAGGAGACGCACTCGTCGCAGAACTCGGACCACACTTGTCTGACGGCGATTATATCGTCTTTGCGCGAGGGAACCGATCGCGGCAAGCGCCGGTCGATCAGTTACGAAACCTGAATCGATATACGATCGAAGATATCATCACCTATGAAACCGTCACTCGTCGGCTACCTGAAGCACTTGTCAGAACAGCAACCTATATTGGACTGCAGAGTCCTTCCGCTGTCGAAGCGATTGCTCCACTATCCCCGCAGACGACGTTCATCGTCATTGGGACGATTACGGAGCAAGCAGCAAAAGCAGCCGGACTTCAACCGATCCATGTCGCCCGTGAATTCACGGTAGACGGCATGATTGATCGTATCATTGAGGAGGAATCAGCATGAACACATTAGAATACGCACGTCACCGTCGTTTGCGCCATACCGCATCACTCCGGTCACTCGTCCGCGAGAACCAGTTGCATAAATCAGATTTGATTTATCCGATCTTCGTCGCTGAAGGTGAAGATATTAAACGCGAAGTCAGTTCGATGCCTGGCGTCTTCAACTTATCACTTGATCATCTGACGGCTGAGATTGAAGAAGTCGTCGCACTCGGAATTGAATCTGTCATTTTATTCGGTGTTCCGCATGACCACTTGAAAGACGAGCAAGGATCAGGTGCGTTTCACGATCACGGGATCGTTCAAGAAGCGACACGTCTCGTCAAGAAGGTTGCCCCGCAGCTAACGGTCATCGCTGACACATGCTTATGTGAATATACGTCGACAGGTCACTGTGGGATCGTCGCTGACGGTACGGTCGATAATGATGCGTCATTACCGCTTCACGTCAAGACAGCGATCTCACAAGCTCGAGCGGGTGCCGACGTCATCGCTCCATCATCGATGATGGACGGATTCGTCGCAGCGATTCGTCAAGGATTAGACGAGAACGGCTTCAGCCATATTCCAGTCATGAGCTATGGTGTTAAATATGCGTCTGCTTATTACGGTCCATTCCGTGATGCAGCGAATTCGGCACCGGGAGAAGGCGACCGGAAAGGTTATCAAATGGATCCAGCAAACCGTCGCGAAGCGTTCCGCGAAGCAACAGCGGACGTCGATCAAGGAGCTGACTTCATGATCGTCAAACCTGCGCTTGCGTTCATGGATATCATTCGCGATGTGCGCGAGCGAATTGATCTGCCGATCGTCGCGTATAACGTATCGGGTGAGTATGCGATGGTCAAAGCTGCTGCCTTGAACGGCTGGATTGATGAAGAACGAATCGTCCTTGAGACGATGCTTGGCTTTAAACGAGCAGGCGCTGATTTAATCATCACCTATTTCGCAAAAGACATTTGTCGTTACCTGGAGGGGTCGAAATGAGCTTAATTAACCAGAACTCAAAATCAAAAGAAGCATTCGAGCGGGCACTCCCGCTCATGCCGGGTGGTGTAAACAGCCCGGTCCGTGCTTATAAATCGGTCGGGATGACACCGATTTTCGCAGATCATGCGAAAGGATCAAAGCTCTATGACATCGACGGAAAAGAGTATATCGATTACGTCTTGTCATGGGGACCAATGATTCTCGGTCATGCCGATCCAATCGTCACGTCAGCGATCCAAGAACAAGCGACACGTGGCTGGAGCTACGGGACACCAACGGAAATCGAATCAGCGATGGCGGAAGTCGTCATCAGTCGTGTGCCGTCAGTCGAAGTCGTCCGGATGGTCAACTCAGGAACAGAAGCTACGATGGCAGCGCTTCGTCTCGCGCGTGGTTACACAGGTCGGACGAAAATCCTCAAGTTCGAAGGCTGTTACCATGGTCACGGTGACTCGCTCTTGATCAAAGCAGGTTCAGGTGTCGCGACACTCGGATTACCAGATTCACCAGGCGTTCCGGCGCAAATCGCGAGCATGACGCTGACGGTTCCATACAACGATTTGGACGCTGTCCGGATCGCGTTCGAAAAACACGGCGACGATATCGCTGGTGTCATCGTCGAACCGGCTGCTGGGAACATGGGCTTCGTGCCACCAGAACCAGGCTTCCTCGAAGGCTTACGGGAGATCACATCGGAAAACGGCGCTTTATTGATCTTTGACGAAGTCATGACCGGTTTCCGTGTCGGATTCCACTGTGCGCAAGGACATTTCGGTGTCACACCGGACATCACGTGTCTCGGTAAAGTCATCGGCGGCGGAATGCCAGTCGGTGCTTACGGCGGACGTCGTGACATCATGGAACAGATCGCACCACAAGGTCCAATCTATCAAGCGGGTACATTATCCGGGAACCCACTCGCGATGGCAGCGGGTCTAGCGACATTGACACAATTGAAACCAGAACACTATGCAGAGTTCGACCGAAAAGCGAGCCGTTTGTCAGAAGGCTACCTGAACGCTGCGGCGAAATATAACATTCCGCTGACGACGAACCGCGCAGGCGCGATGTTTGGTGTCTTCTTTACGGATGAACGTGTCACGAACTTCGAAAAAGCGAAAACATCGAACCTTGAGATGTTCCGTTCGTATTATCAAAAGATGGCGGCGCGTGGTGTTTTCTTACCACCGTCACAATTCGAAGGTCTCTTCCTGTCGATCGCCCATACGGACGAAGACATCGAGCGGACGATTGAAGCCGTCGAATTGACGTTCCAAGAACTCCAAGTTGAATTTGGTCGTTAAGCAGTTCTTGACGATTACTTGAAGTCTCGGCTAAAATGAGTAAAGAAGAAAATGGCAACAGCGATGACGGGAAGAGTAGTCCTGTATTCGTACCGGTGTAGAGAACACATCCTTGGCTGAAAGATGTGACGGGCGAACAGGAGGAAGGTCACCCCACGAGCTGGTATCGTAAGTCTTACGAGCGATATCCGTCCTCCACACGTTACGTGGCTCGAGGGCATCCGATTATGGATGAACTAAGGTGGTACCGCGGAAAAAAGCAACGGCTTTCTTTCGTCCTTAGCATAGGACGAGAGAAGCCGTTTTTATTATGGACAAAAAGGGAGCGATCAGGATGCAGGAATTATCAATGCCAACGAAGTATGATCCGCAGGCAACGGAAGAAAAATGGTACGACTTTTGGGTGAAAGGTGACTATTTCAAAGCCGATCAGGATCCAGAAAAAGAGCCGTACACGATCGTCATTCCACCACCGAACGTCACAGGTAAATTGCATCTCGGTCACGCATGGGACACGACGTTACAAGACATGCTGACACGGATGAAGCGGATGCAAGGGTTCGACGTCCTTTACCTACCAGGAATGGATCATGCCGGTATCGCGACGCAAGCAAAAGTCGAACAAAAACTGCGGGCAGAAGGACAATCACGCCTTGAAATGGGTCGTGAGAAATTCCTCGAGCAATCATGGGCATGGAAAGAAGAGTACGCGTCAACGATCCGTGCACAATGGGCAAAACTTGGTCTCGGACTCGATTATTCGCGTGAACGCTTCACGCTTGACGAAGGATTGTCAGAAGCGGTTCAAGAAGTCTTCGTGAAACTTTACGAAAAAGGCTTGATCTACCGCGGCGAATACATCGTTAACTGGGACCCAGCAACAAAAACAGCGATCTCAGATATCGAAGTCATCTATAAGGATATTGAAGGTGCGTTCTATCACTTCAGCTATCCACTAACGGACGGTTCAGGTCACGTTGAACTAGCGACGACACGTCCTGAGACGATGCTCGGTGATACAGCGATTGCCGTGAATCCGAAGGATGAGCGTTATGCTCACCTCGTCGGAAAAACGATCACGTTACCAATCGTTGGTCGCGAGATTCCGATCGTTGCCGATGACTATGTCGACATGGAGTTCGGTACAGGTGTCGTTAAAATCACACCAGCCCACGACCCGAACGACTTCGAAGTCGGTAACCGTCACGAGTTACCACGTGTCCTCGTCATGAATGAAGATGGAACGATGAACGAGAACGCAGGGAAATACGAAGGTATGGATCGCTTCGAATGCCGGAAACAAATCGTTGAAGATTTAAAAGCAGAAGGTGTTCTAATCAAAATCGAACCACACTTGCACTCTGTCGGTCACTCGGAGCGTTCAGACGCGATCGTTGAGCCGTATCTCTCACTCCAATGGTTCGTTAAAATGGAGCCACTCGCGCAAAAAGCACTTGAGGAGCAACAAGGACCAGACAAGGTTAACTTCGTTCCACAACGCTTTGAGAACACATATGTACGCTGGATGGAAAACATCCGTGACTGGTGTGTCAGCCGTCAACTGTGGTGGGGACACCGGATTCCGGCTTGGTACCATAAAGAAACAGGTGAAGTCTACGTTGGCAAGGAAGCACCAGCCGATATCGAGAACTGGGAGCAAGACAACGATGTCCTCGATACATGGTTCTCTTCAGCGCTTTGGCCGTTCTCGACGATGGGGTGGCCGAATACGGACGCTGCTGATTATCAAAAATACTTCCCGACATCGACACTCGTTACGGGTTATGACATCATCGCTTTCTGGGTATCACGGATGATCTTCCAATCGTACGAATTCACAGGACAACGTCCATTCCAAGACGTCTTGATCCACGGATTGATTCGTGATTCGGAAGGACGCAAGATGTCGAAATCCCTCGGGAACGGAATCGACCCGATGGATGTCATTGAGAAGTACGGTGCCGATTCACTCCGTTGGTTCTTAACGACAGGATCAACGCCAGGGAACGATCTCCGTTTCTACTGGGAAAAAATCGAAGCAACATGGAACTTCTCGAACAAACTGTGGAATGCAAGCCGTTTTGCCTTGATGAACATGGATGGTCTAACGTTTGATCAGATCGATTTGACAGGCGAGAAGTCACTCGCAGATAAATGGATTCTGACACGCTTACAGACGACGATCGACGATGTGACGCGTCTGTCGGATAAATATGAATTTGGTGAAGCGGGACGAATTCTTTATCACTTCATCTGGGAAGACTTCTGTAACTGGTACATCGAGATGGCGAAATTACCACTCAACGGGGAAGATGAAGCAGCGAAGCAGACGACGCGTTCGGTTCTTGCCTATACGCTCGACCGGATCATGCGTCTGATGCATCCATTCATGCCGTTCATCACGGAAGAGATCTGGCAACACTTACCGCATGAAGGCGAAACGATCACACGTGCCGCGTGGCCAACACGCGAGACGTCACTCGACTTCCCGGAAGCTGTTCCAGCATTCGAAGCGGTTCAGAACGTCATCCGTTCGGTTCGTAACATCCGCGCCGAAGTGAACGCACCGATGTCGAAACAGATCCAACTGTTCATCTCGACGAATGACGCACGTGTTCAAGACGACTTGTCGTCAAACAGCTCGTACTTGCAAAAGTTCACGAACGCGTCTGAACTCCGGATTGAAGAACAGATGCCGGCGCCAGAAAAAGCAATGAGTGCGATCGTAACGGGAGCAGAATTGTTCATCCCACTCGCGGACTTGATCAACATCGAGGAAGAAATCGCGCGCTTGAATAAAGAACTCGT
Organism: Exiguobacterium sp. E17S; assembly: GCF_057772545.1. Taxonomy (NCBI): domain Bacteria; kingdom Bacillati; phylum Bacillota; class Bacilli; order Caryophanales; genus Exiguobacterium; species Exiguobacterium sp. E17S. The sequence goes on along the minus strand of NZ_JBYLRU010000001.1, from coordinate 1,231,716 downwards.
CAAGTATACGAAAGAAGTCGAACGGGTCGAGAAAAAACTCAACAACCCTGGCTTCGTCGGCAAAGCACCAGCACATGTCATTGATGAAGAAAAAGCGAAGGCACTTGATTATACGGAAAAACGTCAAGCTGTCGAAGCACGCATCAACGAACTCTCACACTAATTACAGCAGTGGCTCAAGTCTCCTTGAGCCACTTTTTTTAAAGGAGCGAACAGCATGAGGACGCGAGAAGATGTATTGGATTGGTTATCGAGCTTACTAGCATTCGGTGTTAAACCAGGCCTTGAACGGATGCAGGCGATGTTACTGGAATTACAGATTGACCCAGACGCGATTCCGACGATTCATGTCGCTGGCACGAACGGAAAAGGATCGACGGTTGCGTTCTTACGTGAGATGGGAATTGCGGAAGGATTACGAATCGGGACGTTTACGTCGCCGTATATCATTCAGTTCGAGGAACGGATCATGTTGAATGGGATACCGATTGCAGAAGACGATCTCGTCGCATCTGCGATCGCTGTTCAAGCGGCCATCGGGCGCATCGATCCGGCACTCGGTACGGTCACTGAGTTCGAGGCATTAACAGGACTTGCCTTCTATTATTTTGATCAGATTCGTCCCGATTTCGTCATCTATGAAGTCGGTCTCGGTGGACTGTATGATTCGACGAACGTCTTCAAGAAGCCGGTCGCCGCGATCATCACGTCAATCGGGCACGATCACCAAGCGATTCTCGGAGATACGCTCCAAGAGATTGCTTTACAAAAGTTCGGCATCATCAAACAAGGAACACCGGTCATCGCCGGAAAACTGCAGGAAGAGCTGACCGTGCCGTTAATGGCGTATTGCGGGGACCGGAATGCGACGTTGAAATGGAGTCAGGAAGCCATCATTCGTTACCGCTTAAAAGAGACGGGGACCTGGGCGACGTATGATGGAATACCAGAGACACGCTTAGGGCTCGAAGGTCATCATCAAGTCCATAATGCGGCGAATGCCGTCATTTGTGCGCGGCGACTTGGGTGGTCGAAAGCGGCAATCCGAAAAGGACTACGGGAGGCAAAACATCCGGGACGGTTTGAGATCATCTCGCGTAAACCACGGATCATTCTCGATGGTGCGCATAATCCGGAAGGCATCACGGCACTCGTTGAACGGTTAAAAGAGGAATCAAAACCCGTGACGTTGCTCTGTTCGATTTTGCGTGACAAAGATCGGACGGCGATGCTAACACAGTTACGTAGCATTACACCAGATATTTATGAGACGACGTTTGATTTTCCACGAGCGCGGACGATAGAGGAGTTGCAGCAAGAAGGCGCCAACGTGACGACGGTCGAAGCGTTCTTCAATCAATTAAGCGCTGAGCGAACATACGTCGTGACGGGATCACTCTATTTCATTAGTGAAGTACGAAGATACTGGGAATTAATTAAAAAATAGGTAAAAAGTCGTAAAAGGGCGTACAATGAAACTAATAGTGTCATTATAAAATTCATGTACAAGGAGCGTCCTTGATGAGAGCTTATAAACTGCTGGCTTCACTTGTATTCATCGTCTTCTTACTCGGGATAGGTCTTGGTTACACGAGTGCGAAAAACAGTTGTTTTGACAATGGAACACCGATCGCCTCCCGTGATTTAAACGTTCAAAAAGCATTCGTGAAAAACGTAACGCCTAATAGCGACGACGATTTAGTCGCGATGGATTATTCGATTGAGTTAAATCGAATCGGTCAAAAATACATCACCGGTAATTGCGGAAATTCAAAGTCCGGGACGTTTGCGATCGGGGAACTCAACTTCGAAGAACTTTTACCTGATGGATTTACGTTTGAAGGTGTTGTCATGGAAGGTCTAAGCACGAAACTATTATCTTCGACTGATCTCATCCAAGACGGTAAGACCGTCTTCTTTGAAAAAATAAACAGTACAACAACACAACAAAAAGTAATGTTGCATTTCCCACATGTCGTGGAGTTCGAACCGGTTCGAGCCGGGAAAAGTGGAAATGGAGCAATTAAGTCATGGAATCCCTATATCGTTCGCTATGATGAGAATGGAAACTCGATTAGCAAGACGGCAGGAAACACACTGACATGGCGTTTTATTTTACGGACAGCACCAAAAGCCGGGACAGTTACGTTTAACGGGACACAAGCCCTGTTTAATTCGACAGCATCTGTAAGTCAATCGATGTCACGTCCGAACGGAAATGCGTGGGGGTATTGTAAGTTCGCTAACCATAAAAAATGTACATCAAATAGTTCATTGATCGAGTATGAGACACCTTTTGAGACTACAACACTTCAACTCTACAATCGACCGACGCTGAGCAGTTCTAGATCTGATTTGTATGTCAACGAAACAGCTGCTTATACTTTTAAATGGAGTGAAGCATTTGCCAATACAAAGTCGACGTTTACAACGGATACAAGCTACTTAACGTTTAGTACACCAACTAACACAGCACCACAAATTGCGACGAGTCTTTCCGGTGTTCGACCGAAAGAATCATCTGCCATCAATGTGACGACTGTTTTCTCCGATTTCAAGAAAATCAATGGTACGTCTATTTCTTTGAATCATTCTGTACCGATTGCCGTCAAGTTGCCGAAAATCGTTTTAGCGGGATCTTTTGCGGATGCCTTGAAAAAGGAAATCAAAGTGAATCAACCAGATACTCTTGCATTTCGTCTAGTGACACAAGAGAATCAATCGTTTACACCGACTAAACCATTTACGTTCACGGTGACATCGTCTCTTCCGACAGCTCTCCCTGTCACATCACCGACTGACTTATTGACGGTACCTTTAAACGCTAAAACAAGCGCCAATGAAGTCACGGTGACGATTGGATTGAAAGATTTTTCAGGTAGTACTGTCGAGAAGAAACTGAAGATCATTGAAGATGGACTGACACTGAGTGCAAACGAGTTGAAAGTTCAAGTCGGCTCGAATGCAACACCTCTGTATGGATTCCGTGATCAAGCAGGGAGCAGCGCAATTCCGACCTGGTTCTCCGGATATCGTTTAACGATTGAATCGGGAGATACGGATGCGATCGAAATCGTGTCATCAACGACTGCCAATCGACCGATGATTAAAGGAAAGTCACGCGGGAAAGTGTATGTCCGGTTGACAGCTCTTGAAACGGTTGCGGTTGATACGGATAATAATCCGTCAACACCCGCAGTGGATCAGTTACAACCGAAACAGGTGAACGGTAGCGAAGTGTCCGCTCGCTTCAAAGTACTCGTTTATGAGGATCCGACGCAGATCAACACAAGCGATTTATATTAAAACGAAAAGCACACAGCCGCAGCTGTGTGTTTTTTATTGGGTATCTTTTCGTTGAGGAGGTTCGACGTACAGATGAATGCGATCGGTCACAGGTAATGAAGAAAGTTGATTTTTAATGATGTTGGCATCGTAATTCAGTTGAAGACGTGATTGTTGACGATCGCTCGAACTACGCATCCGGGAGACGAACTCTGTTAAATCTGTCGGATTAGTCGTCGTCGTAAAGCTACCACGGAATGTATTGATCGTTAAATTACCTTTCGTAAATAATCCACCGGAAATCGATAAGTTCGATCCAACGGTATAAATTCGATTATTCGTCATCGCATCACTGTATAAAAAGGCTTCAATCTCATTCGTAGCTTGCGAGAATTTATCAAATCGATTAATCAACAACTCGCCTTTACTGAGCAGAACCATCGAGTTGTTTTCAATCGATGAGATGTTCGCGTCGTCAATCGTAGTTTTCCCAAGAACAAAAATTGTCGTATTAAACGCCACGTTTCCACTGATTTTTAGATCACCGATGACGATCAAAGGACGAGAAATCTTCAATGGATTCGTTAACGTACGCACACTTTGAATCGATAGATTACCATTTAGAATAAGTGGACTTTCTGAGAAACCGATATCTTGATCGAGTAAAATTGCTGATAAAGGCGTTGTATAACTAGCGTTGGTGACGAGCAAATTATCGTTTGGATTGTCGATGGTCAGACTCTCGTCAAAGACGGTACTTGTCGCAGTAATCGGAAGAACTTTAATCCCATTCGTTTGTGGCAATGCAGTTCGTAGTTTTTCTACATCGATTTGTTTATCGGCTGTAGCGATGTTTGATTCCTGAATCGGTAAGTTATGTCGATGTAAATACTCGATAAACGAGTATAGATAGTTGAGTGACGAGAACTCGTACGGCGTTGAGACGACGCGTGTCAATTCAGAAGCATCAAGCCATGAGGAGATGGGTTCCGAAGCGTCTTGCCAAGAAGAGACGGATTCGCTACAGAACTTATTCGCCGTATTACAAATCTCAAACGGTTTTAAAGTAGGGTTTGGCGTTGGCGGACTGACATTGATAACGCCTTCGATGATTGGTTTTGCTGTCCAGTTGCCAGCGATAGATGGCGAATAAGCAGTTCCTTTGTAAGAGAAAAGTGGGATTTGTGATAAGCGAATCGGTTTAGTCGAAAAGACATTTCCTTTGATGCTCGGGGCACCGTTGAGTGTCAGCTGATTTTCCGAGCCGAGTACATGATACAAAAAGCTTGGAAGTGTCGAGAGTGAGACACGTTGTGTGTACGTGCGTTTCAATTCAGGCTGATCTGAAATATGCGAAGAGACGATAGCTGTGATTTCGACGATCTTGACATTATCAAGATCCTTTGCTGACGCATTCGCTGAAGTCACGAGTTTATATTGATATGTTCCAATCGATTGTGAGCCCTTCTTCAACAGACTTTCGTATGTAACGGGTGTCGTCGTGTTCGGTGTGTACATCAATTGTTCGAGTTGTTGCTTGAAATCAGCTGAGACAGGACGTGTCGTCGGAAAGGTGTTGTACAGTTTCGCGACACCTTCGTTCAGTAGCGAGCGGGCTTCGTAAGAGATGGAAACTTCTGTTTTTCGGATTTCTGTTGAGCGTTTCGTCTGCAGATTGATACCGATGACGACAAGGGCAAGCGTTGAGACGACTGCTAGTGTGACGAGGACAAAGATCAATGTGTACCCTTCTTGTTTTTTCATAGTTAATATTTCACCTCTAGAAGCCGATACCACTTTGAAGGGAAAGTAATTTCTCTTCTTGTGTGGATTGAATTTTTAAAGCAATTTCTAATATTCCGTGTTGGTAGTAGGTGACACCATTGATTGTCATCGGAGTCGCCTTTTTGATCCGAAACTGAGAAGCATCACCCGTATTCGATAACAGTAACTCGTCTTCTCGATCAGTCAATGTCAGTGCTCCTTCACCAAACCGCAGGACCTTGATCGGCTTCGGATTCATGATCATGTTCTGATCATTGATTCGAACGAGTAATCCGGAATCGGGATCGACGTTTAACGGCGTTGCGTCGTAAAGCGATAACGTTTGACCGTCGTCGCTTAATCGTACGAAATCGTATCCGCTCGTCGTAATATCAGATAAGACGGAACTAATCATGATATCAGCCTCTGACCGGACGTCACTGATGGCGTCGGTTTGTTTAAAACTTTTTGCACCGAGTAGGAAAACGGTTAAAATAACCGCACTCAGTATCGAGGCGATGACGATACTGACTAAAATCTCAATCAGTGATAAGCCTTCATCGCGCCGATAAATCAAACGGAAATTCTTGATTAAGCTGTTCATTACTTAAGACTCCTTTTAAGGAAAATAGAATGTCGCTTGATTGGTCCTTTTTGATCGTCAAGGTGGTATTCAACAAGCGAGGATCGTTACCTGTAGTTGAGTTGACTTGTAAATTGATACGGTATTGCGTTCCGTTGACGACAGGTGCGAATACTTGATTACAGATCGCTACGTTAGTATCCGACGCTGGGCAGATATCAAACGTACTTTTTCCGACTTGAGTCTTTAATTGATTGAAGTATAAAGGAGACGTCTTGACGAGCGTTTCCCGCTGTAAATAAGAAGCCGCATAGGAAGTCAGATTAACCGCTGTCGTCTCGTCCATACTAGAGTGGCTCGAACGTAAAGATTGAGAAAAAATACTGATCAAGGCGATCGACACAATCGACAAGATGACGACGCTGACGAGTACCTCAATTAAAGAAAACCCGTTTTCTTTCTGGACCATGAAATGAACTCCTTTTGAAGAATAGATATAACGCCTCATATTTTTAAAATGCAAAAGAAAACAGTATATGTAAGGAAAAGGCTACGCTTTCACTTATTCATTCATTATAATGGAAATACTAGATACCTGAAATGATTAATTGATACAGAAAGGAAACAGATGATGATTAACTTTAAGCGTTTTGCTGTACATACTCTTTTGCTCCTTTTACTCGTCGCCCTTATCTATGTCCCTTCGTTTGCCTTGATTTCATTTACGGGCAAAGCGACAGAAACTACGACATTCTCTGAAACGGCAAGAATCGGATCTGTACCCGTCAGTGGTATGGAAAGGAACGAAGCGAAGTCTACTGTGGAAAAAGCAGTGACAGAATGGACGAAAAAGACACCGTTGACGACAGGGACCGGAGAAGAGACGACACCGATTCCGACCAACGTTGTAGCGATTGATGTTGCGACGACTGTCAAAAAAGCGTCATTAAAAAAAGGTGGAGATTTGGTCGTTCGGATTGACGAAGTGAATTTGGAAAGTTATTTAGCGTCGCAACCGATTAGTTACACACCAGAACAAAAACAAGCATTTGAAGGTTGGTTGATCAAAACAAGTAAAACGTTAGCAGAGGGCAACTATGATCCTTCTGAAACGGACACGACGTCGGATGCTTCTGAGACGGTCGTTTCAAGTGTCGCCTTTACGACACGGTCTGCTGCAGAAGAGCAAATGATCACAGCAATGGCAAACGTCGAGATTAAAGCAGGGCAACTGATGAACGTTAAGACGTACGGCATGGATGCTGTAGCGGGATCATATGTCGGTAGTAAATTGTATGAATTGTTTGCAAAAACACCGTTTGAAATCGTCGAGCGGATGCCGCATGCTACGTTACCAGACGGAATCACACTCGGATATGATGTACGAATTGATGAAAAAACAGACTTTGCTGTCCGTAACACACAAGCCGTCACGTATCGATTGGTCGCGCTTCAAAATGGCAGTGATGTCACGTTGGAACTTCGGGGAACACCATTCAAAGAGACGGTCACTACAGTCTTAGAAGGCGAAAAAACGATTCCATATCGGACGATCACACGTTATTCGTCGACATTGACAGCCGGATCAACAAGTGACACACAAGCTGGGGAAGAAGGGAAATCCATCGAGGTCTATCGCGTCGTGAAATCAGCGAAAGGCGAGAAAAAACAATTGTTAGCGCTCGACTTTTACGCGGCAATCCCGGCAATCGTCACGAAAAGTAATCAAGCTGAACCTGTACCGGTGACGCCACCCGTCGATGAAACGACAGATGATAACGGAACGGATACGACAGAACCGGCGACTGATACACCATCTACAGATACACCAGCAACTGACACGACAGAACCTGATACGAACGTAGATACACCGGAATCACCAACGACACCGGATAATCCGACATCACCAACATCTCCAAGTAGTGATGAGACGGGTGATCCCGCATCACCTGTCGATGACGAAACAACAGGTGAACCTGTCGGCTAAGAAAGGGGAAATAGCGATGAACTGGACGACAATCGCGATTGAATTAGGAATCATCATCGGACTAGCTACGATTGTATGTGGGTTGATGTTCGCCGTCACGATTCCATATGTGACTTCGATGGCAGCTAAAGCGATTTTATCGATGGCAACGATTGTCATCGTGACCTTGATTTATTTCAGCATTCAGCTCGACTGGATGACGAACCCACTTGTACCGGTCGGAATTTTCATGTTATGTGTCATCACGGCTGCTGTGACGAGTGTGATTGATGAAAAGAAACAACGACCGGATGTGTTAGAGGCAGAAGAAACATGGCACGCGGAAGGATGACGATTTAAATGGCAATGAAGCGTAAGCGTTTGGGTGAAATGTTGATCGAAGAGAGTGTCGTGACAGAAGCACAAGTGAATGAAGCGTTGACCGTCAAACGATCGACGGAAAAATTGGGAGATGCCCTGTTACGATTAGGTCATTTGACGGAACAACAGTTATTGGAAGCTTTACATCATCAACTTAATATCCCGATCATTCATTTGTATAACTACCCGGTAGATGTCGCTGTCACGAAACTGATCTCGAAAGACTTAGCTCAACGTCATAATCTTGTTCCGATTTACCGGGAAGGAAATCGGCTGTTCATCGCGATGGCTGATCCCTTGGACTTGATTGCCATTGATGACTTACGGATGCAGACCGGTCTTCTGATTGACGTCGGTATTGCCACCCGTGAAGAAGTCCGACGAACGATCCTAAAGTATTACGACATTGATTCCTCCTTACGGGAATTACTCGAATCAGACGATGTCATGACGAATGAACAGATTGCCGACGTCGTCAACCGAGAGGAAGCGCCAGTCATTCGTCTCGTCAATCAAATTCTTGAAAATGCGATTGCGCAACGTGCGTCGGATATTCATATGGACCCGCAAGAATCGTCGATGACGATTCGGATTCGAATCGATGGAGAACTCCGGACGGAAAACAATTATCCGAAACAAGTGCAGAACATTTTAACGACACGAATCAAGGTCATGAGTGAACTTGACATCACAGAGTCTCGACTACCGCAAGATGGACGGATTAAGTATGTCTTCAATGGTTTGCCATATGACTTCCGGGTCTCGACCTTACCGACTGTTTATGGTGAAAAGGTCGTCATCCGGATTCTCGACAGCTCGAACTCGAACATCTCGATTTCAAAAATTGGTTTTAGTGCGCGTAACGAGTCGCAGTTCCGGGAGATGCTGAAGCGTCCAAACGGGATCATCTTGATCACCGGTCCGACCGGTTCCGGGAAATCCTCGACGTTATATGCAGCGTTGAATGAGTTGAATGACGAGTCACGCAATATCATCACTGTTGAAGATCCGGTCGAGTACCAAGTCGACGGCATCAATCAGGTGCAAGTCAACGCGAAGATCGGTCTGACATTCGCGAGTGGTCTTCGCTCGATTCTACGTCAGGATCCAAACGTCGTCATGGTCGGGGAAATCCGGGATATCGAGACAGCGGAGATTTCAATTCGTGCCTCGCTGACAGGACACTTGGTTCTTTCGACCTTGCACACGAACTCTGCCGTCAGCTCCATCACGCGATTGATTGATATGGGGGTCGAACCGTTCCTAGTTGCTGCATCCGTCAGTGGATTGATCGCGCAACGACTCGTTCGTCGAGTGTGCCGCGATTGTGGAGAAGTGCATCCAATTTCGACGCGAGAACAAGAATTGTTTGATCAAGAAGAAATCGAGGCGACGACGGTCATGCGGGGACGTGGTTGTCCGTCATGTAACATGACCGGATACCGTGGACGTGTCGCGATTCAGGAAGTGATCATGATCGATGAAGTCTTGCGGCGGATGATCATGAATCAATCGACAGAGGGCGAAATTACCGCGCATGTCAAATCACAAGGACAACGCTTCTTGCTTGCAGATGGATTATCAAAAGTTGCTCAAGGTATCACGACGACAGAAGAAATATTACGGACGGTGATTTCTGAATGAACAGTACGATTGAACGTGCCCAAATCGAGGATATCCTACGCTCCTCCAAAGAACAAGATGCATCAGATGTCCACATCACGGCGGGATCACCACCCGTTTTTCGGATCAATGGAACGTTAGCACCGTTTGGGACGGAAAAAATGAAACCAGTAATCATTGATGGATTCGTTCGCTCGTTGATCACGGACGAGATGTATCAGCAATTAAAACAAGATCGTGACATTGACTTTTCGTTTGGAGTACCGGGCGTCGCTCGGTACCGGGTCAACTGTTTTTATCAACGGGGCGCATTATCGATGGCCTTTCGGACGATCCCGACGGAAGTACCGACGCTTGAGCAATTAGCATTGCCTCCTGTTCTGAAGCGTTTCTTGACGAAACCGCACGGCTTGATTCTTGTGACGGGTCCGACCGGCTCCGGGAAATCGACGACACTTGCTGCGATGATCAATGAAATCAATCAGACGATGTATAAACGGATCATCACGCTCGAAGATCCAATCGAATACTTACATAGTCATCATAAAAGTCTGATTGATCAGCGGGAGATCGGAATAGATGCGCCACGTTTCGCGACCGGATTACGGTCGGCGCTCCGTCAAGATCCGGATGTCATCTTGCTTGGTGAGATGCGTGATCTTGAGACGATCGCGACTGCCGTTACGGCTGCCGAAACCGGTCACCTCGTCTTTGCGACGGTCCATACGTCGACCGCGGCCTCAACGGTCAGTCGGATCATCGATGTCTTTCCGTCAGAGCAACAAGACCAAATTCGGGCTCAGCTGGCAAACGTTCTTGCAGGTGTCATCTCGCAACGACTGATGCCTCGCACGGACGGGTCAGGACGTGTCGCGGCACTCGAGATCATGGTCGATACACCAGCCGTCTCGAACTTGATTCGGACTGGCAAGGAATATCAAATTCAATCCGTCCTGCAGACGGGTAAACAATACGGTATGCAGACGATGCAAATGGCGTTACAGGATCTCGTCAGTCGAGGCTTGATTCCATCATCTGCTGCAACACCGTACATATCGGGGTGAAAACATGGCAGTATTCACGTATGAAGGTCGCACGATGGCCGGTAAACGAAAGAAGGGTAAAATCACGGCGCTGACGAAACGAGAAGCCGCTGAAAAACTGCGAACGGATCAAATCGCCGTGACATCGCTTGAGAAACAGGAGTCAAAAGGACTGAATACGGAGATTACGTTTCTTAGTCCTAAACCGAAAATCGAACATCTTGTCATGTATGCACGTCAGTTCGCGACGCTTGTGCGATCGGGTGTCTCAATCGTCAAGGCAACGGAAATCCTTCGAAAACAGACGGAATCAAAGCCGCTTGAGCGAGCATTGATCGAAGTCGAGGATGACTTACGCAGTGGGATTCAATTTTCAAAAGCGATCGAGAAACATCCTCGTGTCTTTGACACGTTTTTCGTCAGTATGGCAATGGCGGGGGAAGCGAGTGGTAACTTAGAGGAAGCACTTGAGAATATCGTGACGCAGCTCCAAAAACAGTATGAAATCAAACGAAAGGTCATCTCGGCACTGATTTATCCAGCAGTCGTTTCGCTGGTTGCTGTAGGGGTCGTCGTGTTCCTGATGATGAACGTCGTACCGACGTTTGCGTCGATCTTTGATCAACTCGGGAGTGAGTTGCCATTGATCACGAAACTTGTCGTCGCGGTTTCTGATTTCTTCGTCGCGTACTGGTGGGTCATGTTGTTAGTTGCCTTTGGATTGATTGGATTACTTTACTTTAATTTAAAAAACGAACGACAACGTCTCTTTTTTGATCGGTTTTTACTAATTATCCCTGTATTTGGTCCACTGATTCAAAAGTCACAAATCGCCTTGATGACGCGTGGTTTATCTGTATTATTGAACGCATCGGTCCCGATTTTGGCATCGCTTGATATTACGGAACGGATCGTCACGAATCGGATCATCCGTAAAGGGATCGCGGGTGCCAACGAAGCGATGGCACGCGGGATTCCGATGCACGAGCCGCTCGAGAAAAACAAATATTTTCCACCTCTCGTCACACAGATGATCGCCATCGGCGAAGAGACAGGACGTCTTGATTCGATGTTGACAGAGGTCGCGAACTTCTATGAGACAGAGGTTGAGACGACGACGGACCGATTGAAGTCGATCATTGAACCGTTATTGATCGTTGTATTAGCGGCAATAGTTGGTGTTATCGTCATCGCAGTCGTCGTACCAATGTTTAAAATTTACTCGGATATACAAGCGAGTTGACAATTGTAAAAACATTTACCTGATGTGAAAAAAAGACATATTCTACAAAAAATATGGTGCTACTATAATAGTATTCATCTGGATAGTATTACCTACTAGCCAAAAACAGTGAAAAAGTACTAGGGAGGCATAACGAAAATGGTAGAACGTTTAAAAGAAATCTGGTTAGATGCAAAACAAATGCGCGATGAGCGCGGACTGACGTTGATCGAGTTACTCGTCGTCGTCGTTATCTTAGGAATCATTGCAGCAATCGCTGTCGTCGCAATCGGTGGATTGATTGAGAACTCACGTAAGGATGCGCAAGTATCGAATGCGAAACAACTTGTTAGTGCAGCAAAGTTGAAAGCTTCTGCTGATGCTGTAGGAATTAAAACAGGGGACGAACTTGATTTTAAAGACGATGGTACTGGCGAATTAGATAACTATATTGATTCGTTAAAAGATCCAATGAACGAAGATAAGGATTATAAGACTGCTTCGGTTACCGTAGCGAAAACTACTGGTGGTAAGTTTACTTATACAGTTAAATTAGTTGGAGCTAACGGAATTGCTTATTTCGAAAATGTTAAAGATACTGGTTTGAAGCGTGCCGCAGTATCTGACAAAGAAGAAACAGCTACAACAACAACACCATAATTCCCACCCCCTCCTCGGGGGTTTTTTTCTGAACTTTTTTGAAAGGGAGGTCGTGTCATGACGATCGTCTTCACGGTTTATTTTTTCTTGTTAGGCTTACTCATCACGTCGTTTACGAACGTCGTCGGTCTGCGCGTTCCGGTCGGGGAGTCGATCGTTCATCCGCGCTCCCATTGTCCGACGTGTGGACATGTTCTTAGACCGCTCGAATTAACACCGGTACTCGGTTACGCAGTACTCGGTGGGAAGTGCCGCTCTTGCGGACAATCGATCTCAATCAAGTATCCAGCGCTTGAATTACTCGGAGGGATCCTCTACGCCTATGCCTTCTGGCAGTTCGGCTGGTCGATGGAACTCGCATTGACGCTCGTCCTGACGAGCTTGTTGTTCATCCTGACGATGTCGGACTTAGCCTACATGCTGATCCCGAATAAAATTTTGCTCATCTTTTTGCCGATTGCCTTGATTGTGCGCTACCTTTCTCCACTCGAAAACTGGTATAATCCAATTATTGGTGGAATCGTCGGATTCGTTCTATTGTTCGTCATCTTTCTTGCTTCCCGGCGTGGGATGGGGGCAGGCGATGTCAAGCTGTTCGGACTGCTCGGAATCTTCCTCGGACCGCTTCACGTCGTCATTGCTTTGTTCGTCTCAGCATTCGTCGGTTCCGTTCTTGGGTTAACGTTACTTGGACTCGGACGCGTGAAACGGAAACAACCAATTCCCTTCGTTCCGTCGATTGCTGTCGGAACATTACTGACATATTATTTTGCGGATGATTGGGTGTCGTGGTACCTCGATTTACTGCTTTAAGAAAGGAAGAACGTACATATGGCGCAACGGCGTAAAGGTACTTATATTTACTTTAATTTCACCGATGTCGCAATCTTCGGTGCAGTCGTCAAAAAAGGCGTCATTAAGCGCCGGGCAGTCGTCGCACTGCCGCCAGGAACACTGCAAGGAGGCTGGTTACAACCGGAAGCCTCGCTTGATTTCATCTTTGACGGGTTATTGACGAAGCTGAAAGTACCACGCGGCTCGCAAGCGGTACTTGCGCTTGATGGTTCACTCGTTCTCGCCCGGAAGCTCGATATTCCGGAGACGATTGAGACGAATCAAATCCGCGGTTACTTGTTCATGGAAATCGGACATAGTATCGTCCTGCCGTTTGAAGAACCGTATTTTGATTACACGGTTCTGGAAGAAGACGGGAAACGGGAAATCATGCTATATGCCGCGCCAAACGAGGCGCTCAAGCAATACACACAACTGTTCAAACAAAAACACTTGCGCCTCGTTGCTGCCGAACCCCAACCGCTTGCGACCTACTTCGGGATCGAAGCCCATCATTCGGTCGCGACGGAAGCCGATACGTTATTGATTTGGAATGCGAATGCGACGAACCATCAGCTGATCATCATCGAAGACCATGTTCCGCGTCTGATTCGCTCGGTTGATACGTTTGCGGCTGACGCGTGGGATGTTGATGTCATCGACGACCAACTACATTACCGTTACCGTTCGGATGATCCGACGGTCGAACTTGTCTTAGATGAGATGTTACTCGAGTTCTCACGTGTGCTTGATTTCTATCGTTTTTCACTCGCGCGCGAAGGACGGGAAATCACGAACGTCGTCCTTGCCGGCGACTTCCCGTTCCGTGATGAACTGGCGACGCGTTTTCGGTCGAACTTTGATTTAAGTTTAGACGAAATTCCTGACATGATGACAATCGACGGACAGTCGATTCCACGGGCCTACTTACCACTCGCTGGTCTTGCTTCACCGCGAAAAGACCGCATCAACTTGTTACCGGAAAACGATGAAGCACCGAAGTATCCACTCGTCGCTTCATTGATCCTCTTATTGTTCGGCGGACTCGTCGGTGGTTATCTCTACTGGCAAACGGATCAATTCGCGGATCGCGTCGAATCAACGAACGATCAAATTCAGATCGTCCGTCAATTGCAGTCGGAATCGGATCAATCGGCAAAACAGGAAGTCGCGCAACTTAAACAAACGGTTGAAGGTCTTGAGACGACTCCTCGTCCTGCTGTACCAACACTTGAGCGGATTACCCGTTATCTCCCGGAGCGTGGTTACATTCTTCAATTCGCTTATGGGGCAGATCATGCCGTGACGATGACGACACAGTTCGAGACGCTTGATGAACTGAACGATTTTTATCGTGAGCTGTTGACGGATAAAGTCTTCTCAGGAACGAATCTTGCGAGCGTGACGACACGGACGATGAACGAAAAGGCCGACGTCGTCACGACAACGACGGTTGATCCGACGACCGGACAAGAAGTCCCGACGACGGAAATTACACCGTCTGACGATGCCAAATCAGAAGAACCCCGTTATATCGGACAATTCTCGTTAAACGTCAACCCGACGGAAGTCGTCAAAGGTGAGACGAACGAGGCTGATCCGGAAGTACCAAAAGAAGATCAGCCGTCTGAATCGGAAACGGATGGCTCGACGGAAGAGACTCCTGAGACCGATACGACGGAGACGACTGATCCGAATGTAACGACTGAAATCGAGGAGGTGCCGGACAATTGAAACGTTATAGTAGCTTCATCCTCCTCGGTCTAACGATTTTGATCGTCCTCGGTGCGGTTGGTTACTTCGGTTATACGACCTATACGACGCATCAAACGCTTCAAGAAAAAGAAGCGACGTTAAAGCGAGAACAGATGATACTCGAGCAAGCGAAAGCGAACGAACAGAAAGTCGACGTCGCTGAATCGAGCTTCCTCCAGCAAAAAGTCCCGGTGACGGCGTCAAACGATGACGTCATCGATGCGATCAATGCGTCGAGTCAGATTGCCGGTGTCAAAGTCCAGTCGATCACGTTTGGTCAGGCGACAGAGACAGCACCACAGTCACCGGTTACCTCAACACCTGCTGTTGACGGAGCGATGGCGACGGAGTCTGATCAGGCAGCTGCAGCTTCATCTGCAACGACGGGAACGACCACAGCGAATGCAACACCGCTTCCGGCATCACTAACAGTCGAAGCCCCGTCGTATGTTGAATTAATGGCATTCCTGAAGCAAATCGAGCGGACGGATCGAATCACGGTCTTACGCCAAATCCAGTTGTCGGGACCGGAAGAGCCGGGTCCAGGCAGTGGAACAGTCTTACTTGAGGATGAGATGCTCTCATTCACAGTCGAGATCGAGTCGTATTATCGTCCGGATTTGACGAAGTTGACGCCGGATAAACAAACGCCACTCGAGGAGAAGACACCGAAGTCGGATCCATTTGTCGATGTGACAGGAAATTAAGGTTCATTTGGCGGTTCCTACTCTGTTAGGGACCGCTTGTTTTTTGTTAGACTAAACGATGACTCGAATTATCCGATTCGAAATTAACGGGAAAGAACGTGATACTGATGATAACGCAACCACACTTGATTCTCGCGTCGGCTTCACCACGGCGGACGGAGCTCCTACAACAAATCGGCATTCCTCATGAAGTCGTACCAGCGAATATCGTCGAAGAAGCGCCGTACCCGATGACACCACACGAGTACGTCCGTCATCTATCACAAAAGAAAGCGCGAGCGATTACAGCAGATGGTGTCATTCTGGCTGCTGATACGGTCGTCGCGATCGATGACATGATTCTTGAGAAGCCGGCGGATATTTCTGAAGCGCGGGCGATGCTAGCTCGTCTGTCAGGACGCGCTCATGAAGTCGTGACAGGGGTGACGATTCGCTTCGGGGAGAAGGAAGAGACGTTCGACGTGACGACGCACGTCCGTTTTGGTGTATTACCAGACGAGTGGATGGAAGGCTATATCGCGACGAACGAGCCCTATGATAAAGCGGGTGGCTATGGCATCCAAGCGATGGGTGGTCTGTTCGTCGAGGCGATCGAGGGCGATTACTATAATGTCGTCGGACTGCCGATCCACGAGATCACAAAACGTCTCGCGTCCTTTGAAATCAAGCCGATGTTTGCGTAATTCTGAAACAGAGAGGTCGGATGCTGTGATTGAATGGCCGAAGGATATGGTTCAGTTGAAAGGCTTGGCACAAGCGACGACAGTCGAGTTGCTGGCGTGTCTCGTCCGAAGTGGGACGCGCGACCGGACACCACTTGAAATCGCGGAAGAATTACTGCACATTTATCCTTCATTGATCGAACTCGAGGCAGCGGGAGTCGGCGGACTTGAAAAAGCACCTGGGGTCGGGAAGGCGAAGGCACTACAAATCATGGCTGGACTAGAACTTGGTCGTCGTCTCGTCACGGAACCGAAATGGGTGCGGCCGACGATCCGCTCACCGGAAGACGCAGCGGAACTGTTGTTAGAAGAGATGCGCCTCTATCAGCAGGAACACTTCATCTGTCTGTATTTGAATACGAAAAATGAGGTCGTCTCGAAAAAGACGTTATTCATCGGAGGATTGAACACGTCGATCGTCCACCCGCGAGACGTCTTCCGGGAAGCGATTCGCTGCTCGGCTGCGAACTTCATCGCCGTCCACAATCATCCGTCTGGTGACCCGACGCCAAGTCGGGAAGATATCGAGGTATCAGAGCGACTCGTTGAGGCGGGACGACTCATTGGAATCAGTTGTCTTGACCACATCATCATCGGGCATGGACAATTTATTAGTATGAAACAGCGCGGATTTATGTAAGAATAACGTCTGAAGGGAAAGCTTCGATTCTTTCCGTCAGACGTTTTTTTGTGTGTTTTCTAAGGCGAACTGTAAACAAGCTGTAACGTTTTAACGCTTTCCAATGAAGGCTTTTCCGTTATAATTAGTGAAGTGTATTCTCAGAGAGGGGTTTTTTGAATAATGTTTGGATCATTCAGCCGTGAAATCGGCATTGACTTAGGTACGGCTAACACGCTTGTGTATGTAAAGGGGCAAGGAATCGTCGTCCGCGAACCGTCCGTCGTCGCCTTCCGTACGGATACAGGGAAAATTGAAGCTGTCGGTAACGCGGCGAAAAACATGATCGGTCGTACGCCGGGTAACGTGACTGCACGACGCCCGATGAAAGACGGGGTTATCGCGGATTATGAAACAACCGCTACGATGATCAAATATTTCATGGATCAAGCTTCGAAGAAAAAAGGCTTGTTCTCTTCTAAGACGAACGTCATGATCTGTGTACCAAGTGGTATCACATCGGTCGAAAAACGTGCGGTCGAAGATGCAGCGAAACTTGCAGGTGCGCGTGAAGCGTACACGATCGAAGAACCATTCGCAGCAGCAATCGGTGCTGGTCTTCCGGTTTCAGAACCAACAGGATCGATGGTCGTTGATATCGGTGGTGGTACGACAGAAGTTGCTGTCATCTCACTCGGTGGTATCGTCACGAGCCAATCGATCCGTGTCGGTGGTGATGAGATGGATGAGTCGATCATTCGTTACATCAAATCGAAGTACAACTTGATGATCGGGGAGCGGACAGCTGAGACGTTGAAAATGACGATCGGTTACGCTCGCATCGATGAAGAGTCAGAGAACGAAACGATGGAAATCCGTGGACGTGACCTCGTCACAGGTCTTCCGAAACAGATTGAAGTCACAAGTGCGGAAATTTGTGACGCACTCTCGGATACGGTCGAAGCGATTCTTGCAGGTGTCAAGCACACGCTTGAGCAGACGCCTCCTGAATTATCAGCAGACGTCATGGACCGCGGAATCGTCTTGACAGGCGGTGGGGCACTCTTGAAGAACCTCGACGCTGTCATCGAAGACGAAACACGTATTTTGACACTCGTTGCAGAAAATGCACTCGATTGTGTCGCGATCGGTACAGGAAAATCACTCGAGATGATGAATGTTCTTCGTTCGAAATCAGGCATCTCGCAAAAAAGATAAGGACGGGATGAGCGATGAAGCGATTTTTAAATAATCGAAAACTGCTCATCACACTCCTTAGTTTTCTCCTTTTGGTGATCTTGATCGGGATTTCGCTACAAGGGCGTAACCAATCCCACTGGTATCAAAGCTTCGTGCGTGATACCGTGGGCGTCGGTCAACGCCTTTTCGCGACACCGATTGGCTGGATTGATGATACGGTCACTTCGATTAAAGAAGTGCGTGACGTGTACAAAGAGAACGAACACTTGAAATCACGCTTAAGTGACTATGCCGGCAATGCCGTCAAAGTCCGTGATCTTGAACGTGAGAATAAAGAATTGAAAGACATGCTCGACCTGAACGGATCGATTCGCGACTACAAATTGTTACCGGCAGAGATGATCGGTCGGACATCGTCCGAATGGCAACGGTTCGTCACGATTAACATCGGCGAACAAAAAGGAGTCAAGCCGAACATGGCCGTCGTAACAGCAGATGGACTGATCGGTCGCGTCATCCAGGCGAGTGCTTATACATCCCTCGTGCAGTTGATGTCGGATACGAGTCGAACGAATAACGTCTCGGCAACGGCAGACGACACGAAAGGAAAAGGGGTCTTCGGTACGATCGAAGGCTTTGATGAAGAGACGAAATTACTCAAGTTCACGAAAATTCCGAATGATGCGAAGCTGAAAAAAGGGCAGACCGTCACGACGTCCGGTCTCGGTGGGAAGTATCCGAGCGGAATTGTCATCGGAAAAATCGAGGAAGTGAAAGCCGATCAGTATGGGGCTTCGAAAATCGCATACGTCAAACCGGCAGCAGACTTCGAACAGTTCGGTCATGTCTTCGTGATTGAACGCGAAGCGAAGGAACCTTTCGCTGAGACCGATAAAGGAGGGGACACTCGTGAATAACGTTAAGTTGTTTTTCGCCGTGTTCCTTCTTTTTATCTTAGAAGGAACGTTGTTCGCAGGACCACTCGGAGATGGTTCGCCGTACGTTATCCATGCGACATTGATTGGTCTGATGTTCCTCGGTCGGTACGGAAAACTTGAACAGGCACTCGGATTCGGACTCGTTTTCGGATTGCTGTATGATTTCGTTTACTCCGATATCATCGGCATTTACTTATTTGCGTTATCCGCCATTCCGCTTTTTAGTAGCTTCGTGCTAAAATATGTAAAGGAGAACGTATTGACGATTCTTGTCACGTTCACGTTCAGTGCCATTTTGTATGAGCTCGATATATATTTCTTCACGGCTTCGGTCGTGGGTGTCGGAGTCTCCTTCCAGGAACTCGCGACACAGATCATTCCAAGGAGTCTAGTTGCGCAGCTGATCGGGATCATCATCCTGTATTATCCGATGACCCGGCTCGTGCAGTCGACCCTTGACGAGAAAAGAGGATGAGTCATGATTGAGCGTAAACGTTATGTAACGATGAAAGGTCATCGTGGTGGCCTCGCCGTCTATGTGAATGAAAGGTGCAGTGTGGATGAATTTCTTGACGATTTAGAGTTGACGCTTGCGGACAAATCCGTCGAGAACGGACGCGCCGTACCGATCACCTTCTTCTTCGGTCGACGTTATGTCGATGAAGGGGTGTTGACGGCCGTCGAATCTATCGTCGCGCGACATGATTCCTTCTCTTTCAAAGGTTATGACAGTGAGTGCATCACGAAGGACGAGGCAAAAGCCTTGTACGGAGAGCGAACGTTCCACTATTTCGGTGGCACGGCACGCAGTGGGCACGTATTAGACGTCGAAGGCTCGATCGTCATCATCGGAGATATCAATCCGGGAGCGGTCGTCCATGCGACAGGAAGTATCTATTGTCTCGGTGCTTTACGTGGTACCGTTCACGCAGGTAAAGGTGGCAATACGGAAGCCGTCATCGCTGCGAGTGTATTGCAACCGAAATGGGTCGCAGTCGCTGGCACCGTCCACGAAGAACCGGACGACGCACCGATTCCTGCTCTCGATATGGGTTGTGCATTTTTAGGCGAAGACGGGGTCGAATTCTCCCGCCTTCAAACCGTTCCGCTCGCGCGGATGGATCAGTTTGCGATTGATAGTGAAAGAGGGTGACGGATATGGAACAAGTGAAAGAACAGGTACATATGGAGGCGAAGACGAACATGGGACGCGCCATCGTCGTCACATCCGGTAAAGGTGGCGTCGGAAAGACAACGACGACTGCAAACATCGGAACAGCACTTGCATTGATGGGACATTCCGTTTGCCTCGTTGATACGGATATCGGGTTACGTAATCTGGATATCGTGCTTGGTCTTGATAACCGGAGTATCTATAACATCGTTGACGTCGTGACAGGGCAATGTAAATTGCACCAAGCACTCGTCCGCGATAAACGTTTTGAAGAGATGTATCTGTTGCCTGCTGCTCAATCAAAGGATAAATCCTCCGTCACACCCGAACAGGTGAAGGCAATCATCGATACACTGAAACTCGAATACGACTTCGTCTTGATCGATTGCCCTGCCGGAATCGAACAAGGCTTCATGAATGCAATCGCTGGAGCCGATGAAGCCGTCGTCGTGACGACACCGGAAAAAGCAGCCGTTCAAGATGCGGACCGCATCATCGGGATGCTCGAGCGCTCAGAACGAAACATCGTTCCGAAACTCGTCATCAACCGGGTGCGTTCACACATGATGGCATCAGGTGACATGCTCGACATCGATGAGATCATGCGTATCCTTTCGATTGATCTACTTGGTCTGATCATCGATGATGAAGAAGTCATCGCCGCTTCCCACCGTGGTGTGCCGGTGACGATGAATCCGGATAACCGGGCTGGACTCGGCTACCGGAACATTGCTCGCCGGATTCTCGGCGAATCTGTACCACTGCTTGATTTAAATGAACAACCGCAAAAAGGGTTCTTCGTCAAATTGAAGAAGATGCTTGGGATGAAATAAGAATGGGAAATTAGACTAGGACGACATCGTCGCGCCTAGTCTAATTTTTTTGGAGGGATCAGTATGCGATGGATTAGTGAACAGACCGCTTCGCTTGAACGATTGGCATTGGTCGAAGGTGGTCGATTGATTGAATATCATGAGCGGATGCGCGACGAGATCCGGGTTGGCACTTTCGTCTATGCCAAGGTCGACCGGTTGCATCCGACGCTCGGAGCAGCCTTTTTGATTGCGACTGACGGCACACCGCTTTACTTACCGCTGAATGAGACGGTCGAAGCACTTCGTCGCTATCCGGACGTACCGACGATCGGACAAGCCGTCCAGGTCGGACAGACGTTACTCGTCCAGGTCGTCAAGGAAGGAGTCGCACCGAAACAACACAAAGTGACGCAGAACATCACCTATGGTGGACGTTATCTCGTTTATTTCCCGTACGGGCGGCGCATCCGTTTCAGTCGAAAGCTGGATCTCGTCGTTCAGCGTCAACTGGCGGAGCAATTGACGACGACGGACGAAGAGGGGATTCTCTACCGGACGGAGGCAGCAAAAGCATCAATTGACGAATTGAAGCAAGAGCTGCAGTCATTACGGACACGGCACAAAGAACTCATGCAGGCGCCGCGTCTTGAACAAGACGAGGCACTGATCGTTCAGGAAGCAAAACGACTTCCACATGTCACCGATGCGCTCGTCATGACGCGTCAGGAAAAGGAACGCCTGGAATTGCTTGGTCTGTCCGTCGAACGGTCGCTACGAAAAGGACGCTTACCTGAGATGGAAGCGATCGATGGCGCAATCGAGAAGGCGATGCAACGGGTCGTCTGGCTTGACGGGGGAGCGTATCTCTTGATTGAAGAGGTCGAGACGATGACTGTCATCGACGTCAACAGTGGGAAGACGATCTCCGTCAAGGAACAAAAGCGGACGTTTGATCAAATCAATGAAGCGGCTGCCGTCGAAGTCATGCGACAATTACGGTTGCGCAACATTAGCGGTATGATTGCGATCGATTTTTTACGTGGCTCTAGTAAAGGTCAGACACGGGTGACACAACTCCTCAAAGAACGGGCGGCGCTCGAGACGAAACAAATCGAAGTCTACGGGTTTACGAAGATGGGCTTATGCGAACTGACACGACAACGTCACGGGAAATCGCTACAGGAACGCTCACAGGAATCCGGGCAGTGGACGCGATTGAGTGTCTATCGCTTGATTGAACCGAAGTTACTTGAGATTGCGACCTATGCGGAAGCGGTCGTGATTCGCGCACCACGGCATCTGTTGCAGGACGAATTCATCTCCCGTCAACCGCTCGAAGTCCATGTGCTCGAAGGCGATCCGGCGGTCCTGTTCACGGGGTCGTCACAGGACTGTCTCGATTTCATCAAGCGATCGGAATAATCCTTCAGAACAGCATTGACAAGGTAGAAGAACGTTTGGTATTCTGAATAACGTTAGTTCGTTTGGAAGCACCCAAATGACTACAACCGCACAGACCGGGTTTTAAAGCATTCGCTGCCCGTGATGGCGAGTCTGAGTTCCTAAGAGGAGGTGCACGTAATGTACGCAATTATCAAAACAGGTGGTAAACAAGTCAAAGTTGAAGCTGGCCAAGAAATCTACGTTGAGAAATTAAACGCAGACGTCGACAGCACAGTTGAATTTGGTGAAGTATTGATCCTTGGTGGTGACGATGTTAAAGTCGGCGCTCCACTCGTAGAAGGTGCGAAGGTCGTAGCAACGGTCATCAAACACGCTCGCGCGAAAAAGATCACTGTCTTCAAAATGAAAGCGAAAAAGAACTACCGTCGTAAGCAAGGTCACCGTCAACCTTACACGAAGGTCCGCATCGAGAAAATCGAAGCGTAAGCCATGATACGTGTCAAGATTCGACGAGATGAAGCGGAACTCGTCCGCTCCATCGAAGTGACAGGACATGCCGAGTTCGCAGAACCAGGTCTCGACCTTGTCTGTGCCGGCGTCTCGTCGGTGATCTTCGGGGCATACAATGCCATAGAAGCATTACTCGGGCAGGTCCTGCTCCTTGAAATGGCAGAACAACAAGAGGGTGGCTACTTTTATGTAGAACCGTACGCTGACTTAGCACCGGATGTCAGTGAGCGCACCCAATTGTTACTGGAAGCGACTTTGGTCCAACTTGGTACCATCGCTGAAAGTTACGGTGAGTTTATCCAACTTGAACAAGTATAGGAGGTGGATTCCACATGTTGAAACTTAATCTTCAGTTCTTCGCATCGAAAAAAGGGGTAGGTTCGACAAAGAACGGTCGTGACTCGCAATCGAAACGCCTTGGGGCGAAACGTGCAGACGGTCAAACTGTTTCTGCTGGTTCAATCCTCTACCGTCAACGCGGTACGAAGATTCACCCAGGTATGAACGTCGGACGTGGTGGCGATGATACACTTTTCGCAACTGCAACTGGTGTCGTTCGTTTCGAACGTCTCGGACGCGACAAGAAACAAGTCAGCGTTTACCCAGCATAAGGATCGACGAAGCAGACTCTAGCCACTTTCGAGGGTTAGGGTCTGTTTTTTTTAGGAGGGAACGACCGATGGAGGAACAGCAGGTACTTGATCTTTTAAAGACTCTTCGTCACGAGTGGTTGAACCGGATACAACTCGTCCGTTCGTATGGCGCGATCGGAGACGAACAAGCAGTCGAGTCAATCTGTTCGGCGTACCGGGAGCAAGCATCTCGGGAAGGACGTCTAGCGCGAATCGGATTGCCGAAAACCGCACTGGCGTTACTGCAAGCTGAATGGTCAGGCAAAACTGTGACGTATGATGTCATCGGAGCACCCCACATGGAAGATGAGCGGCTGAAGCAACTCGTCGAAGCAGCCATCGCCATGATTGATGTAGGAGTAGGAGAAGTATCCGTGACCTTCCACGAGGGCGTGACCATCGAGATCTATCGGGATCTACTAGATATGTCGCGCCTTGAGGATCTAGTGACGCCGATGGAAATCGAGTCGCAGACGGAAAATGAGTGTGTGATTGAGATTGAAAGTCTTCCGTTTGAGGAAGAGAAGTAAGAGGAGGGATCCGACATGTTTGTCGATCAGGTAAATATTTATGTAAAAGCAGGTGACGGAGGACGTGGGCAAGTAGCGTTCCGTCGTGAGAAATACGTTCCGGACGGCGGTCCTGCCGGCGGTGACGGTGGTCACGGGGCACACGTCGTCCTCGAAGTCGACGAAGGACTTCGGACATTGATGGACTTCCGTTACAAACGTCACTTTAAAGCGGTTCAAGGTGAAAACGGTATGTCAAAAGGGATGCACGGTCGTAAAGCCGAGCATCTAATCGTCAAGGTTCCACCGGGCACGGTCGTCTACGATGACGATACGAATGCGGTCATCGCTGACCTCGTCCATCACGGACAACAAGCAATCGTCGCAAAAGGCGGACGTGGCGGACGTGGAAATACACGTTTTGCGACACCAGCCAACCCAGCACCTGAGCACGCGGAAAACGGTGAGCCAGGAGAAGAGAAGTACTTGAAACTTGAGCTGAAAATGCTAGCAGACGTCGGTCTCGTCGGTTTCCCGAGTGTCGGAAAATCAACGATGTTATCGGTCGTTTCAGCCGCACGTCCGAAAATCGGCGCATATCACTTCACGACGATCACACCGAACATCGGTGTCGTCGAAACGGAAGATAGCCGAAGCTTCGTCATGGCTGACTTGCCAGGATTGATCGAAGGTGCAAGTGAAGGTGTCGGACTCGGTCACCAGTTCCTCCGTCACGTCGAGCGGACGAAAGTCATCGTCCACGTCATCGACATGAGCGGGATGGAAGGTCGCGATCCAATCGAAGACTACAATATCATCAATAAAGAACTCGCGGACTATAATCTCCGCTTAACAGAACGTCCGCAAGTCGTCGTCGCGAACAAGATGGACATGCCAGATGCGGCAGAACATCTTGAAGCCTTCAAGGAAGCTTTCCCAGAGCTTGAAGTATTCGAGATTTCAGCAGCAACACGTCAAGGTTTACGCGATCTGTTATTCCGAATCGCTGACCTCGTCGATGCAACTCCGGAATTCGGTCTTGAGGAACTCGAAGAGAAAACAGCGACACCACGTGTCGTCTACGGTTACGAAGCACCAGAAGCTGGCTTTACGATTTCGAAAGATGAAGACGATTGCTTCGTCATCAAAGGACCACGCATCGAAAAACTCTTCACGATGACGAACTTCATGCGTGAAGAATCGATTAAACGTTTCGCTCGGACACTGCGTCAAATGGGTGTCGACGAAGAGTTGCGTCGTCTTGGTGCGATCGACGGCGACGTCGTTCGAATCCGCGATTTCGAGTTCGAATTCGTCGAGTCATCATTCTAAGCGGTTCATTCCATTAGGAAACGGAGTGTGAAAGCATCGTGGACCCATTGCCCATGATTTCAGTCGTTTGGTTAATTCCGATTCTCATGTTATCCGCATTCTTTTCCTCAGCCGAGACGGCACTCGCGAGTGTCAATCGGTTGCGATTGTTGCACCAATCGGAAGCAGGGGACGCGCGTGCGTCCCGTGTGTTTCGCTTACTTCAACGCTACGAAGAGACACTGACTTCGATTTTGATTGGGAATACGATCGTCAACGTCGCCTTTATCTTATTTGGTGGCTGGTGGATCATCCAGTTCGTCGAGACGATCGCAACACAAACCGTCGCCTTTCTTGCGCTGTTTTTCCTGTTGCTATTGTTTGGAGAATTGATTCCGAAGTCGTATGCCCGTGAGCATACGGAACGTTACGTGTTATTAATCGGACGTCCGCTTCGTTTCTTCTTACTGTGCTTTCGACCACTTGTCTTCCTGTTACTCCGCTTACGCCAGTTGGCGCTACGGTTGATTGGAGCGGATCCGAAAGGTCCGCTCGTGACCGAACAGGAACTCAAGGCACTCGTTGATATTAGTCAGGAAGAGGGGATCATGGGGCTTGCAGAGGCGGAACTCGTTCATCAAGCAGTTGATTTTCAACATGCGACGGTCGAGGATGCGCTGACGCCTCGCATGGATATTCAAGCGATCGATATTGATGCGCGGCTTGAAGACATCCTTGCAGAGGTCCAGAAGGGTGGCTATTCTCGTCTACCGGTCTATAAAGATTCGATTGATCACGTCATTGGTGTATTATCGGAGCGGGACTTTCTGCGTGCATACGTGAAGAACGGCTCCGTTGATATCCGAGAATGGATTCGACCGGTATCGTTCGTCGTACCACAGACGCGATTGATGGATTTATTACCGGAACTCAAAGTCAAGCAGTCCCACATGGCAGTTGTCCTTGATGAATTCGGAGGTACGGCAGGTCTGATCACCCTTGAGGATATTTTAGAAGAAATCGTCGGGGAGATTTGGGATGAACACGATGAATCATTGGAATATACGAAACGGATTGGTCCAGAGCAATACGAATGTCTAGCAGAGTACGACATTGAAGACTTCTGTCAGCAATTTCAATTGACAATGCCAGACACCGATGCCCAGTCACTTGGGGGATGGATTATGGAGGAGAGCGGACAATTACCGGACGTCGGAACGGCGATGCGTTATGAACGTGTCACGTTGACCGTCTTGCATATCGAAAACCGACGCGTCCGCAAAGTCTTAGCAACGTTCGATCCGCCATCTACGATGCCGGAGACACGACTTGAACCGATTGAACGATAAAAAAAACCGCTTATTCCTTTGGAATAGGCGGTTTTTGTATGTTCAGACATCGAGCTCTGAAACGAGAATTCCGAGACGATCGAGTTTCGCAATGGCTGCTTCCAGTGCGTCTTCATGATCCGCCTCCAGCGTGTGGATATGGACTCCGTCCGTCAGGCTCGAGAGCGGAGTGGCTTGCGTCTCTTTTAGCTGCTCTAGCAATACACGGACGTCTCGGCGGCTCTTTAGCATCAATTCTCCAGTGATGAAGCCGTAGACGGGATGTTCGATGATGACATCGCGGACGACGACTCCTTCGTCAACGATGGCGTCACACT
The DNA here is from genome assembly GCF_057772545.1 of Exiguobacterium sp. E17S. Classification (NCBI taxonomy): domain Bacteria; kingdom Bacillati; phylum Bacillota; class Bacilli; order Caryophanales; genus Exiguobacterium; species Exiguobacterium sp. E17S. The sequence continues at coordinate 1,204,393 of NZ_JBYLRU010000001.1, read as the reverse complement.
CATCCTTTAACTGATCGATGCCGTGACGGCAAACGATCTTGCGACGTAATTTTGAACCGTCAACTTCCGGATCATTGATGAAATAGCCACGAGCTGTCGCGATGACAGGATATCCTTTTGCCTTTAACAATGATAAATCCTGCACGATCACTTGGCGACTGACACCTGCTTGTTTCGCCAGTGCTGTTCCTGTGACAGGTTGCTCACTTTCCTCAATCATACGAAGTAATGATTTCCGGCGTTCTTCTCCGGAGATGCGTTTCCCCATCATGTCTCCTACCTTTCTCCAGTGTCATGAAATCGTGTTCAACACATCAATGCACTGTTCGATTTCTTCGTTCGTCGTGTGTCTTCCAAAACTGAGCCGAATCAACCCGTGAGCCGCTGATTCATCGAAGCCGATGGCACGTAATGTCGCATTCGGACCGTTTTCTCCAGCCCGGCAGGCACTACCAGCGGAAACCGCGATTCCAGCACGATTCAAGGCGAGCAACGCGTATTGACCGTCCCGTTGCTTCGTATGGATGGCGCAGATGGAAGCGAGTTGCGTTGGCGACTCAATCATCGTGTAACGAGACGAAGACAATGTTTTTTTTAGCATACCACGAAATCGACGGCTTGAAGCTTGGATTCCTGGATTTTCTAATCGCGACGCTTCACAGGCAGCGATGAACGCGGCAATTCCTGGAACGTCCACTGTGCCTGGACGGATTCCGAATTCGTGGTGTCCCTCGTAATAAGGGCTGAAGAGAGGACGCCGCAAATACAGGGCACCCAATCCTTTTGGTCCATATACTTTATGACTACTCATCGTGTAGGCATCAAAGGCGTCGATGTTGATTGCATCTTTTAAGAATCCTTGGACACCATCGCAATGAAACAGAATCCCGCGCGATTGACAATATGCTGCAATCCGTTCGACCGGAAAACGAAAACCGGTATCCGAATTGACGTGTTGAATCGAGACAACACCGATTTCATCCGTACAAGCTGCGATGAATTGTTCCCAATCGAACGTTCCGTCCGGTAATAAAGAAAGGTGTCGTGTTTCTTGTGCCCAGCGCGCAAGCGGAAGCAAGACCGAGTCGTGTTCACATCGAAGTGTCAAGACAACTGATTTATTACTCTGTCGCATCAGATGGGTCAACGCGATGTAGTTTGCTTCAGATCCGCTCCCTGTAAAGATGACGGTTCCTTCTTGTTGAGCCAATTGTTGCATCAGATACTGACGGGCTCGTTCGAGTAAACGTTCAGCGTTGCCACCGATGTCATGAAGAGAAGAACTGTTGCCGTAGAACGACTGAGCGGCTTGTTTATAATGATCGAGTGCTTGTGGATGCAGCGGAGTCGTCGCTGCGTAATCGAGATAGATCATGAAAAAATCCTGTCCTTTCGTCTTGTCACTCAGCTAAAAGTATGCCAAACTTATTGTCAAGTCAATAGTAAACATTTAGATATAGAGGTGTAAAACATATGTCTTTACATAAAAGACTTGAGACGGATGTGTTGATCATTGGAACAGGACTTGCTGCAATTTCGGTTGCTCTGCATCTTCCACCCGGAACGGAAGCGTTACTTGTCACAAAAGGTACGCGGTTTGAGACAAATTCTGTTCGAGCACAAGGTGGGATTGCTTCCGCTTATGCAGAAGTCAATCATCGTGGTCACTTTGAAGATACGTGCCAAGCAGCAAAAGGGCGTATCAATCCGTCCGTCGTCGATTACGTCACCCGATCGGGAACCGAGGCGATGGAATTCTTGTTACGACAAGGCGTTCCATTCGATCAATCCGAGGGAGAGTTTTTGCTCGGTCGTGAAGGAGCACATCGCTTGCCGCGGATTTATCACTCTGGCGGGGACGAGACTGGTAAACGGATCATGGAGACGTTGATGCCGCAAGTACCATTTCCGATTCTCGAGCAGACGCGTATCACAGAGTTGATTCAAGTCAACGGGCAGGTAGTAGGTGCAGTCGGATATAGCCATGGGGAGCCGATCGAGATTGTGGCGCGCGCGACGATTCTTGCGACTGGTGGAGTGGGTGGATTATTCGCGGCGTCGACGAATGACCCTTTGATTCAAGGAGACGGGATTGCACTCGCCTTTGAAGCGGGGGCGACGATTCGTGATCTCGGTTATATCCAGCATCATCCGACGGTACTCGTTCATGCAGGTCGTTCGGAAGGTTTGATCACGGAAGCATTACGTGGTGCGGGAGCAACGCTTGTAACGAAAAATGGCGACCGGATCATGGCGGATCATCCGATGCAAGATTTAGCAGCGCGAGATGAAGTCGCAAAACGAATCCACGAGGTGCGAAAGCGTGAACCGGTCTATCTCGATACGTCAAACGTCATCGATCGGACGAAACGGTTTCCAACGTTTGTCGAAAAATGTGAAAAACTGAACATAAATCCAGATCTCGTTGAAATTGCACCAGGCATCCATTTCTTAATGGGTGGGATCGAAACGGATCTGACGGGGCAGACGCATGTCGAAGGACTATACGCGGTCGGTGAGACAGCATCGATTGGACTACACGGTCGAAATCGTCTGGCGTCGAACTCGCTCCTTGAATGTGTCGTCATGGGGAAAGCGGTAGCAGAACAGCTCAAGTTGTTACCGGAACTTTCAGTCAAACAAGTGAAACGACGCCCGGGAACACTTCGTTCCGTAACAGACTGTCTATCACAGGTCATTGGTGTCGAAATGGATGTTAAGCAAATAGAAGATAGTTTAGAAGAGTTAAAACGCTGGACATTAGACGAATCCGGACAGGAAGCAGAAGAGAATCGATTACGTCACGTAACGGCATGTCTGTTGCTTGAAGGGGCGCGAAGTCGATTGACAGGAGAGGATGAGAACGTTGAACAAGTGGCAGTTACGGCAACAACTGGAGGCATTTTTAATCGAGGATATCGGACAGTGGGATATCACGAGTGAAGGATGTCTGACGGGACAAGAACGTGGGACCGGTCGTTTTCTAGCTAAGGAAGACGGTGTTTTTTGCGGAGTCGACATCATTCAGGAGATGGCGCATCTGTTGCAAGTCGACGTGATGATTCATGTAGCGGAAGGTACGGTCGTCACGCGAGGCACACTCCTTGCCGAGTGGTCTGGTTCGTTACAGGACATTTTAAGCGGAGAACGGGTCGCCTTGAACCTAGTGCAACGCTTATCCGGGATTGCGACGAAGACACGTCAAGCGGTCGAGGTAGCAGCAGGACGAATCCGAATCACGGATACACGAAAGACGACCCCTGGATTACGAATGCTCGAAAAACATGCCGTTCGCGTCGGGGGTGGCTATAGTCATCGCGGACGTCTCGATGACGCCGTCATGATCAAGGACAACCACATCACAGTAGCGGGATCGATTACAGAGGCGGTAACGCGAGCAAAACGTGTCGCGGGTCATACGACACCAATTGAAGTCGAAGTCGAGACGGAAGCGGAAGTGCTGGAGGCAGTGGCTGCAAAAGTCGATATCATCATGCTCGATAACCGGACACCAGCAGAAATCAAACAACTCCGCCAATTGATTCCACCGCATATCACGGTCGAGTTATCCGGCGGGATCACGATAGACACGTTATCAGACTTCGCGGATAGCGGAGCAGACGTCATCTCACTCGGGGCACTCACCCATTCAGCAACAGCACTTGATATCAGCATGAAAATCGAAGGAGGAAAAAAAGATGTCATTTGATCTATTACGTCACGAGGGAATTCCGGCGTCGTACTTACAGCAAACAGAAGCAGACTTGATCGCGATCATCGAAGGGGTCAAAGCACGGATGGGCAGTCGCTTGTTCTTACCTGCCCACCACTACCAAAAGGATGAAGTCGTCCAGTTCGCGGATGCGACGGGAGATTCGCTCCAGCTCGCGCAAGTCGCGAAGCAGATGACAGAAGCGGAATATACAGTCTTTTGTGGTGTCCACTTCATGGCAGAGACGGCAGACATGTTGACAGATGCGTCACATACGGTCGTTTTGCCTGACATGCGTGCGGGTTGTTCGATGGCGGATATGGCGAACGATACGCAAACGGAGCGTGCTTTTACGATCTTGACGGAACGGTTCGGGGAGTCGATCTTACCGTTGACATATGTCAATTCGACGGCAGCCATCAAAGCGTTCGTTGGTCGTCATGGTGGGGCGACGGTGACGTCATCAAACGCTGTCCAGATGGTCGAATGGGCGCTTGCTGAACGCGACATCTTATTTTTCCTGCCGGATCAACACCTCGGTCGCAATACGGCGCACGCACTCGGAATTCCGTTAGAACAGATGGCGATTTGGGATCCGATCAAGGACGAACTCGTTTTTGACGGGGAAGACCAGGACGTCCGCGTCATCTTGTGGAAAGGACACTGCTCGGTCCATGAAAAATTCACGGTCGGTCAGATTGAACAGTTCCGCAAGACGGATCCGGAGCGAAAGATTCTCGTTCACCCGGAATGTTCGCACGAAGTCGTGACAGCGTCTGATCTCAACGGATCAACGGCGTACATCATTCAACAAATCGAACAGGCTGCTCCTGGAACGAAGTGGGCGATCGGAACAGAGATGAATCTCGTCAATCGACTCGCGACGACGCATCCGGAACTCGATATCGTGTCGCTCAATCCATTCATGTGTCCATGTCTGACGATGAACCGGATCGACTTACCGCACTTGGCGTGGGCGCTCGAACAAGTCGAAGCAGGTGACCCGGTCAACATCATCACGGTCGATGCAGAGACGACGCGGCATGCCGTGTTGGCACTCGAACGGATGCTTGCGCGTTCATAAAATAAAGAGGGAGAGCGTGGTCGTGCGAACGATCACGCTTTTTTGTCTTCTGTTTGAGAGAGCGAACATATGTATTGATTTTTGCTGAAGAACGCTTTGAAGCCAAACGAAGATGTATGCTACAATAACACGAGAGTTTGTTTAAGGATGGGAGCGTTCCACATTGATAGAATTCGTACGCGGCGAAGTCGCTTATGTCTGTGCGGAATTCGTGACGGTAGAAGTTGGCGGGATTGGCTACAAAATCGTAGCACCGAACCCGTTTTTTTATCGGACCGGAGACGAACAGATCATCGTATATACGTATCATTATGTCCGTGAGGACCAAGAAGTCTTATTTGGATTCCGTTCCCGTCGTGAGCGTGCCTTGTTCACGAAGTTGCTCGGTGTCACAGGAATCGGACCGAAAGGAGCGCTTGCAATCGTCGCATCAGGGAATGTCGATGCGCTCGTTGAAGCGATTGAACAAGAGAAAGAAAGTTATCTCGTCAAGTTCCCAGGTGTCGGCAAGAAAACAGCAAAACAAATGACACTCGACCTAAAAGGAAAGTTAGCCGAGCTCGCACCGGATTACGTACCGAGCGAAGGCTTGTTCGCGCAAGGCAATGCTGAATTGAATGAAGCTTGTGAAGCCTTGACGGCGCTAGGTTACAGTGACCGAGAAGTCGAGAAAGTCAAAAAAGCGTTGCAGGCAGAAGTCCTGTCGACGGATCAATATGTCAAACGGGCACTCCAGTTGTTATTGAATGTGAGGTGAGGACATGGAAGAGCGCATTTTGTCAGAATCCGCCCATGCGGAAGATCAAGAAGAGTGGAGCCTGCGTCCTCAGACGCTCGAGCAATATATCGGGCAGGAGAAAGCTAAGGGAAACTTGAGTGTCTTTATCGAGGCGGCAAAAATTCGTCAAGAAACACTCGATCACGTGCTTCTCTACGGTCCTCCGGGTCTCGGGAAGACGACGCTTGCGACGATCATCGCGAACGAGATGGGAGTTGGCATCAAGACGACAGCCGGTCCTGCAATCGAACGACCGGGTGATCTAGCGGCAATCCTTTCATCACTGGAACCGGGCGATGTCCTGTTCATCGACGAGATTCATCGATTGAGTCGATCAATCGAAGAGATTCTGTATCCGGCGATGGAGGATTATTGTCTCGATATCGTCATCGGTCAAGGGGAACTCGCCCGCAGCGTCCGAATTGATTTACCACCGTTTACGCTCGTTGGTGCAACGACGCGTGCCGGGATGTTATCGGCACCGCTTCGTGATCGTTTTGGCGTGACGCTGAAGCTTGAATATTATACGATGTCAGAGTTGTCTGCCATCGTGACCCGGACGTCACGATTGTTCGGATTCGAAGCGGATCGTCTCGCTGCAGAAGCCATCGCGCTTCGTTCACGTGGAACACCACGTGTCGCGAACCGGTTGTTACGGCGTGTCCGTGACTTCGCTCAAGTCGCCCATCAAACCGAGATCGATGCTGTGCTTGCGACAAGTGCGCTTGATCGCTTGCATGTCGATGCGCTTGGACTCGACGATGTCGACCATCGTTTACTTCGATCGCTTGCTGAACGATTTGCCGGTGGTCCGGTTGGTCTTGAGACGATCGCTGCAACGATTGGGGAAGACGCGCAGACGATCGAGGATGTGTATGAACCATATCTACTGCAACAAGGATTTTTACAACGTACTCCGCGCGGACGTGTCTTAACACCGTTCGCCCGCCAACATTTAGGACTGAAAGAAGGAAATTGAACCAATGGATGTAAACTTATTTGATTTTCATTTACCAGAAGAACAAATTGCTCAAGTGCCATTGCTCGACCGGACGAGTTCGAAATTGATGGTTCTCGATCGGGAGACAGGTGCGATTCAGCATCAGCATTTCCATGATATCGTCGACCACTTCCGGGAAGGCGATACACTCGTCATCAATGATACGAAAGTCTTACCGGCACGTCTCTTTGGTGTGAAGGAAGAGACGGGTGGGAAGATCGAATTGTTACTCTTGAAGCAGACGAGTGACGATGTCTGGGAAACACTGGCGAAACCGGCAAAACGCGTTAAACCAGGAACGATTTTGTCGTTTGGTGACGGGTTACTCCGTGCTGAGTGTGTCGAAGCACTTGAAGACGGGGGACGAATCCTGAAGTTTTTCTATGACGGCATTTTCTATGAAGTGCTCGACCAACTCGGAACGATGCCACTGCCACCGTACATTCATGAACAACTCGAGGATCAAGATCGTTACCAGACGGTGTATGCTCGGGAACGCGGAAGTGCGGCAGCACCGACGGCCGGTCTTCACTTCACACCGGAATTGCTTGAAGCGCTTAAAGCGAAAGGCGTCCGGATCGCACCGTTGACGCTACACGTAGGACTTGGCACATTCCGTCCTGTCTCGGTCGACGACGTCGATAGTCACAAGATGCACAGTGAGTACTACGAACTGCCGGAAAGTTCAGCAGCCTTGCTACGCGAAACACGGAAACAAGGCGGACGAATCATCGCGGTCGGAACGACATCGACACGGACGCTTGAAACGGTCATCCGTGACCATGGCGACTTCGTCGAAGCAACGGGCTGGACGGACATCTTCATCTTCCCGGGTCAGGAAGTCAAAGGGATTGATGGTCTGATCACGAACTTCCACTTACCGAAATCAACATTGATCATGCTCGTGTCCGCATTATCGACACGGGAACACATTCTGCATGCCTATGAAGAAGCAGTCGCGAACGGCTATCGCTTCTTTAGCTTCGGTGATGCGATGTTCTTAACGAGAGAGGAACGAAACTAATGACAAAACACGCGGTAACATACGAACATATCAAGACATGTAAACAATCCGGAGCGCGGTTAGGAATCGTCCACACGCCGCACGGTAGTTTCGAGACACCGGTCTTCATGCCGGTCGGAACGCAAGCGACGGTCAAGACGATGGCACCGGAACAAATCAAGGACATGAACGCGAACATTATCCTCGCGAACACGTACCACCTCTGGGTGCGTCCAGGACATGATGTCATCAAGGAAGCGGGCGGTCTGCATAAATTCATGAACTGGGATGGCGCGATTCTGACGGACTCAGGTGGTTTCCAAGTCTTCTCACTTGCTGACCTCCGGAACATTTCTGAGGAGGGTGTTCATTTCCGTAACCACTTGAACGGGGACAAATTGTTCTTGTCACCGGAAAAAGCGATGGAAATTCAAAATGCACTCGGTTCAGATATCATGATGGCGTTTGACGAGTGCCCGCCGTACCCAGCTTCTCACGAGTACATGAAAGCATCTGTCGAACGGACGAGCCGCTGGGCGGAACGTTGTCTTGCTGCGCATGAACGTCCACACGATCAAGCGCTGTTCGGTATCATCCAAGGTGGAGAATACGAAGACTTACGTCGTCAAAGTGCAAAAGACCTCGTTGCCCTTGATTTCCCGGGTTATGCGGTCGGTGGTCTATCAGTCGGAGAGCCAAAAGACGTCATGTACCGTGCGCTCGAATTCACGACACCACTCATGCCGGAAGACAAACCACGTTATTTGATGGGCGTCGGTTCACCGGACGCATTGATCGAGGGTGCGATCCGCGGAATCGATATGTTCGACTGTGTCTTGCCGACACGGATCGCACGAAACGGCACATTGATGACATCACAAGGACGTCTCGTCGTCCGGAACGCGAAATATGCACGTGATTTCCGTCCGCTCGATGAGAAATGTGATTGCTACGCGTGTAAGAATTACTCGCGTTCGTACATCCATCACTTGATCCGGGCGCAAGAAACGTTCGGTCTGCATCTCTGTTCGACACACAATCTTCACTTCCTCGTCAAGTTGATGGAAGGCGTTCGCCAAGCGATTCGTGAGGATCGTCTGCTCGATTTCAAGGAAGAATTCTTCGAAGAATACGGTTACAATTTACCGAACGCAAAGAATTTCTAACAAATCGTCTGACAAATCAATTCTTTCACGGTATAATGAACGTGATTTGAATGATAAAAGGAGCTGAATCAGATGGAAGGCTTAATCACATTCCTCCCGATGATCTTGATCTTCGTGGTGTTCTATTTCTTGTTGATCCGTCCACAGAACAAACGCCAGAAGCAAGTGCGTCAGATGCAAAATGAACTCTCACGCGGCGACTCGATCGTTACGATCGGTGGTCTTCACGGGGTTGTCCAAAAAGTTGACGACATGACGGTGACATTGAAGTCAGGTAATGCACAATTGACATTCAACCGAAGTGCTGTCGCAGAAGTGACGAAAAAATCAACGACTGTCATGGACGACGAAACTGTCGAATAAGGCATTGAAAAGGCGCTTTCCGGATTCCGGAGCGTCTTTTCTGTTTATATATGAGAAAAACGTTTGCTAAGATTACCATTTCTTTTGTAAGCTAGGATAGGAGAACAAAGTTGTCTGAAAATATACTGGGAACTAGAGAAAGGACAATGTAGCATGATCAAGAAAGGGAAACTTGCCACATTCTTCATCGTCGTCATCGCGTTGCTCGTACTGATCGGTACGACATCGTCATGGTTGTTGAAGGATACGAAGCTCGGCCTTGACCTTAAGGGTGGCTTCGAAGTCTTGTATGAAGTACAACCGCTGAAAGAAGGAGACGTCATCGATCAAAATGCGATGAGTGCGACGCTGACGGCAATCGAGAACCGTGTCAACGTCCTCGGTGTCTCTGAACCAGACATCCGGATCGAAGGCGATAACCGGATTCGTGTTCAGCTTGCTGGCGTCAAGGATCAGACGGAAGCGCGTCAAATCCTCTCTTCGACAGCACAATTGTCATTCCGTGACATCAACGATAAGTTGTTGCTCGATGGATCAGACTTAAAAGCCAAAGGGGCAAAAGTCGGGTATGATCCGAACACGAATGAACCACTCGTCGAGTTGACGATGAAATCAAAAGAGAAATTCTATGAAGTGACACAAAAAGTCTCACAAATGCAACCACCTGCGAATCGTCTCGTCATCTGGCTCGATTACGAGAAAGGCGATTCGTATGAAAAAGAAATTCAAAAAGCAAACTCGAAGATCGTCTCGGATGCATCGGTCACACAACCGATCAATTCGGATAAAGCGATCATTTCTGGTGGCGATATTGATGCCGAGTACGGGAAACAATTATCGTCGATCCTAAACGCCGGCGCATTACCGGTCAAACTCGAGGAGATTTACTCGACGTCGGTCTCTGCTGCTTTTGGACAAGACGCACTTGATCAGACGCTCTTCGCGTCAGCGATTGGTGTAGCTGCGGTCTTCTTGTTCATGCTACTGTTCTACCGGATCTCTGGATTCGTTTCGATCATTACGTTACTGTTCTACATCTATCTCGTCATGATCTTCTTTAACGGGATCAATGCCGTCCTCACGTTACCGGGGATTGCGGCACTCGTTCTTGGAGTCGGGATGGCGGTCGATGCGAACATCATCACTGCTGAGCGGATCAAGGATGAATTACGAAGTGGTAAATCTGTCTTGTCCGCATTTAAAGCCGGTAACCGTCGTTCGTTCGGTACGATTCTTGATGCCAACTTGACGACGTTGATCTCTGCTGGCGTGTTGTACTACTTTGGTACAAGTACGGTCAAAGGGTTCGCCATCATGTTGATGGTTTCGATTGCCGTCACGTTCGTCACGAACGTCTTTGTCTCACGTTACCTGATGCAACTCCTTGTCAGTAGCCGATGGTTCGATAAGAAGAAATCATGGTTCGGTGTAAAGGAGAGTGAAATCCGTGAGCTTTAATCCTACGAAATTCGATTACGTCAAACATCGTAAAATCTATTTCGCAATCACGATCGCGCTTGTCATCGTGTCGGTCCTCTTGTTGTCGTTCCGTGGTCTGAACCTCGGGATCGACTTCACGCAAGGAACGCGTGTCGAGATTTCTTCTGAGAATCAAATCAAGGAAGCGGACGTCCGCTCTGTCATTGAAGATGCCGGGATTGATGCGGAAGAAATCGATGGTATTCAATTCGCTCAAGGCGGAAAGTTAGCGAACGTCACGTTCGTTGGTGAATTCAGCCAAGAACAAATTTCTGAAATGAAACAAACGATTGAAGCCAAATACAAAAAAGAACCAAGCATTTCGACAGTTTCGGCACAAGTCGGTCGGGAAATCGCGCGTAACGCGATTTATGCGGTTTTACTTGCGTCACTCGGGATCGTCATCTACGTCTCGTTCCGGTTCCAACCGCTCTACGGGATTGCGACAGTACTCGCATTGCTACATGATGCGTTGATGATCATTGCTTTCTTCTCGCTGTTCCAGATCGAAGTCAATCTGTACTTCATCGCAGCCGTCTTGACGATCATCGGTTACTCGGTCAACGATACGATCGTTACCTTCGACAGGGTACGAGAAAATCTCGGACTTGCTGAAAAAGGTGGACGGAAAGTCTCATTTGATGAATTGGCACACATCGTCAATGAATCGATCCAACAAACGATCATTCGCTCGATCAATACGGTCGTTACGGTCATCATGACGGCAGCGGCACTCTACATCTTCGGTAGCGAAGCAATCCGTGGATTCAGTCTCGCCCTGCTCGTCGGGTTGATCATGGGAATGTATTCTTCGATCTTCATCGCCGCGCAACTCTGGCTCGTCATGAAAGGTCGGACACTGGGTCGGACAAAACGTGCTTCTTAAAAGAGTATCCGCATCAGCTATCGCTGGTGCGGATTTTCTATTATAATGGGGAAGTTGATTGGAGGGTTTGAGATGTACCATGCTAAAAAAATATGGCTTGATAAAGTCATCGATTCAGAACAAATCGAACAATTGACGGCGGATGGCACGATCTCACCGCACGTCGCACAACTACTTGTCCAACGGGGATTCACGACTCGTGAAGCCGCCCGTGATTTTTTAGAGACGGATCAAATGACATTCCATGATCCATTTGCTTTTAAAGACATGCCAAAAGTCGTCGAACGGATTCAACGTGCCGTCAACGAAGGCGAAATGATTTTGATTTATGGTGATTATGACGTCGACGGCGTGAGTTCCGCTGCGATTCTCTGGCACGCCTTGATTGAAATCGGAGGAATGGCAGAGTGTTATATCCCGAACCGATTCACGGAAGGCTATGGACCAAACGAAGCCGCGTTTCGCTGGGCAGCGGAAGAAGGGTTCAGCCTCGTCATCACCGTCGACTGTGGGATTTCCGGAATCCACGAAGCAGATGTCCTCAAGGAACTCGGTGTCGACTTAATCATTACTGATCACCATGAAGCAAAAGAAACGTTACCTGATGCCTTTGCCTTAATTCATCCGGGTGTCGACTCAGATTATCCATTCTCAAAACTTGCTGGGGCAGGCGTTGCTTTTAAAGTCGCACATGCACTGCTTGACCGGGAACCGGTCGAATTACTCGATCTTGCGGTGCTCGGAACGATTGCCGATCTCGTACCGCTCGTCGGCGAGAACAGGTTGCTTGCGATTCGCGGTATCGAGGCGCTGAATGCAAGTGAACGTCCGGGTATTCTTGCGTTACGTGACGTCTGTAGTTTGACGGAAGACGAACTGACGGAAGAATCGGTCGGATTTGCATTCGGTCCGCGGATCAATGCGGCAGGTCGTCTGGATTCGGCGATGCCAGCGCTTGAGATGTTACTAGCGGAAAGCAAGGACGAGGCACTTCATCTCGCGAAACAACTCGACCAACAAAATAAACAACGTCAAGATATCGTCAAGCAGATTGCGGAAGAAGCAACGGCGCTTGTCGAAGAACGTTTTAAAGAGGACCGCGTGCTCGTCGTCGATGCGGCAGACTGGAATCCAGGTGTCGTCGGGATCGTCGCCTCGCGACTTGTTGAAAAATATCATCGTCCCGTCATCATGCTGTGTCACGATGCTGAAAAAGGAACAGCGAAAGGATCTGGACGTTCAATCCCTGCCTTCGATCTCTTCGCTGAACTGACGAAATGTGAAGATATCTTGCCGCACTTCGGAGGACATCCGGCTGCTGCTGGTATGACGCTCTCTTCCGATGACGTCGAGACGTTACGTCAACGCTTGAATGAACAGGCTAGTACGTTGCCGGACGATGCCTTCATCGCGACAATTGATGTCGATTTACGTCTACAGGTCAGCGATGTCTCGATTCAGTTGATTGAGGATATTCAGCGACTCGCGCCGTTCGGGATGGGAAATCCTGCGCCACGAATCGTCATCGAGCAAGCGAAGATCCGTGACATGAAACGGATCGGTCGTGATTTGACGCATGTCAAAGCACTATTATCAGGCGACGGGAAGGAACTCGATGCGATCGGCTTCGGCTTCGGCGACCTTGTCGATGAAGTCTCGACATTATCGGAGATTCACTTGATGGGCAGTCTGAACATCAATGAGTGGAATGGGTTCCGTAAACCACAATTGATGATTCAAGATGTCGCTGTCGAAGATGTCCAAGTATTTGATTACCGTGGTGGTAAGCGCCCGCTGAGCGAACTATTCGCCTTACCGCATGAGACGACGACGTTCGTCGCCTTCACTGATGAGGTGAAAGAGAAGTACGCGGAACGTCCGTTGAACGGCCCGATCCGTCAAAATATCGTCTTTCTCGATCTACCGGAAGAAGAAGACGCATTTCATCCATATGTCCAACAGGCAGAGCGGATTTATTGTGCCTTTAAGGATGAGGGCTATTATTTTGAGACGATTCCGTCGCGGGAGGACTTCAAGCATTACTTCCAGTATTTTGCGAAATGTCCACGTGACGAGCTCCGGATTGGTCTCGTACGTTTGTCGAAATCGCGAAAATGGACGAAACGATCGATTAACTTTATGCATTCGGTATTCTCGGAACTTGATTTTCTTGTTACAATGGAGGACGGGCTGCCGGGTGTGAACCCAAATGCTGCAAAACGAGATCTGACGGAAGCTCCGACGTATCAGCGTCATGAAGCGCGTCAAGAGCTCGAGCAACAATACATTTATTCGTCACTCGCTCAGTTGAAAGAGCGTTTTGATACTTTGGTAGAAGCGGCGAAGCAGGAGGAAAAGACATGGAGTTCAAACAGCATATAAAAGAGGTCGAAAACTGGCCGAAAGAAGGAATCAGCTTCAAAGACATCACATCACTCATGCAAAACGGACCAGTGTACAAACAATCAGTTGATGCACTTGTCGAATATGCGCGCAGTAAAGGTGCTGATGTCATCGCGGGTCCGGAAGCACGTGGATTCGTCGTTGGTTGCCCAGCCGCTTACGCGATGGAGATCGGATTCGTACCTGTCCGTAAAGAAGGAAAATTACCACGTGAGACAGTCCGTGTCGAGTATGGTCTTGAGTACGGAAAAGACGTCTTGACGATGCATGAAGATGCGATTCAACCAGGACAACGCGTCGTCATCCTTGACGACTTGCTTGCAACAGGTGGTACGATCGAAGCGACGATCCAAATGATTGAAAAATTAGGCGGAACGGTTGCCGGAATCGGATTCTTGATTGAACTCGATGGTCTTGGTGGACGTGAGAAACTCGAAGGATACGACGTTCTCTCATTGATTCGCTACGAAGACTAAAGCATATATACTCTCTTGGTAGATGGTGACCAAGGGGGTATTTCTTTTTATTTTGACATCTTCTCAAGATTTCACGATAATAAGAACTATATATTAGGGATTCCGTTGCAGACGATCCCGGGGACTGGGTGAGGAAAAGGGATGACAAACAAACAAATCGTAAATGTAGAAGACCTTCTCGCTCGATGTGCGGAATACATGACGCAAGCTGAAGTCAAAGACATCGAACGGGCTTACCAATTCGCGAAAGACGAACATGATGGGCAATTCCGCCGTTCTGGTGAACCTTACATCATTCATCCGGTACAAGTTGCCGGTATCTTAGTCGATATTGGTTTGGATGCAACGACGATTGTCGCTGCGCTTCTTCATGATGTCGTCGAAGATACGGACATTACACTCGAAGAATTAACGGAACGATTCGGACCCGACGTCGCGATGCTCGTTGACGGCGTCACGAAACTCGGGAAAATCAAATATAAATCGAAACGTGAAGAATTGGCTGAGAACCACCGGAAGATGTTCATCGCGATGGCAGAAGACATTCGCGTCATCTTGATCAAACTGGCTGACCGTTTGCATAACATGCGAACGTTGCAACATATGGTCAAGGAAAAGCAGGTGCAAAAGGCAGAAGAGACGCTCGAAATCTTTGCACCGCTTGCGCATCGTCTCGGGATCTCGACGATCAAGTGGGAACTCGAAGACATCAGTTTGCGTTATATCAATCCACAACAGTACTACCGGATTGTCTCAATGATGAAACAAAAACGGACGGAACGCGAAGCGCTCGTCAGTTCGGTCATTGAAGAGGTCAACGAAGTACTCGATGATGTACAAATCGCAGCGGAAGTCGATGGACGTCCGAAGCATATTTATTCCATTTATAACAAGATGCAAAACTCGAAAAAAGAGTTCAGCGAAATTTATGACTTGATGGCTGTGCGCATCATCGTCGATTCAATCAAGGACTGTTACGCTGTTCTCGGAATCATTCATACGCAATATAAACCGATGCCGGGACGTTTCAAGGATTATATCGCGATGCCGAAGCCGAACATGTATCAATCGCTGCATACAACGGTCATCGGACCGAAAGGCGAGCCGCTCGAGGTCCAAATTCGGACACGGGACATGCACTTTATTGCCGAGTACGGGATTGCCGCTCACTGGGCGTATAAAGAAGGCAAGGAACAGGAAGCGAAATCAGGCTTTGAGGATAAGATTGCCCATTTCCGAGAAATCCTTGAGTTACAGAAGGATACGGCGGATGCTGAAGAATTCATGGAATCGGTCAAAGTCGACTTCTTTAGTGACATGTTGTACGTCTTTACACCAAAAGGCGACGTCATCGAATTGCCAAAAGGCTCTGTTCCGATTGATTATGCCTACCGGATTCATACAGAGATCGGTCACCGAACGATCGGAGCGAAAGTCAACGGACGGATGGTACCGATTGATTATAAGCTGAAGACAGGTGACATCATTGAAATCGTCACATCAAAACACAGCTATGGTCCAAGTAAGGACTGGCTCAAGATTTGTGTGTCGAGTCAGGCGAAGAACAAGATCCGTCAATGGTTCAAACGTCAGCAACGCGAAGAGAACGTCTCTAAAGGACGGGAACTGATCGAAGCAGAAGTCAAGAAACTCGGATTCGAGCCGAAGGAAGTCATCAATGAGAAGACGCTCGAAGACGTGACGCGGAAGTTCAACTTCGCGCAAGAAGAAGACATGTATGCTGCCGTTGGGTATCATGGTCTGACAGCTGCCCAAGTCGCTCATAAATTGACGGAAAAGTTACGCAAAGACAAAGAATCCAAAAATCTTGAACTGAACGAAGCGATCAGTGAGATGAAGACGTTTGATCGTCCGAAGAAGGAAAATCCAGAAGGTGTTCGTGTCAAAGGAATCGATAACATGCTCGTTCGCATGAGTCGTTGTTGTAATCCAGTACCAGGGGACGATATCGTCGGGTACATCACACGTGGACGGGGTGTCTCGATTCACCGGACGGATTGTTTGAACGTCATTCATGAACAAAATCCAGAACGCTTGCTCGAAGTCGAGTGGGAACACGAAGGCAAAGCCGTTAAGAGTTATAACGTCGAAATCGAAATTTCTGGATTCGACCGGGCTGGATTATTGAACGATGTCCTGCAGTCGGTATCTGCGACGAATACGAACATTGTTGCCGTCAGCGGGAAAGGCGACGACAGTAAACAAGCCAAAATCACGATGACGATCGCGATCAACAACGTCAACCATTTACAAAAAGTCGTCGATCGGATCAAACAAATCTCTGACGTGTATGCTGTGCATCGCGTCATGATGACGTAAGGAGCGGATGAGTCATGCGAGTCGTATTACAACGAGTCAAAGAAGCAAGTGTCACAGTCGATCAGGAGGTCATCGGTCAAATCAAGCAAGGTTTTCTCTTGCTTGTCGGTGTTACGCACGAAGACACGATCGATCAGGTGAACTGGTTAGCTGATAAAATCGCAGGACTCCGCGTGTTTGAAGATGAAGAAGAACGGATGAACCGCTCGTTGCAAGATGTCGATGGTCAGATTCTATCCGTCTCGCAGTTCACGCTGTATGGTGATGTCAAAAAAGGACGTCGCCCAGCGTTCACGGAAGCGGCGAAACCGGATCTTGCCAACGAATTGTATGAAGCGTTCAATGAACGTCTTCGTGCGCAAGGACTGACGGTCGAGACAGGTCAGTTCGGTGCGATGATGGATATCGCGCTCGTCAATGATGGACCGGTGACATTGATTCTTGAAAAAGAAGCAAACGCTTGACAGGAACCGAGAGACGAGGCAATATTAGACGTAACCAAATGATTCATACGACCGAAGACGAAGAGGAGTAATCAAGACCTTGTCTGCTTAGAGAGTCGCCCCTTGGCTGGAAGGGCGAACAGACGAACTCGATGAAAGACCCTTCCGAGGTATCTTCCTGAACTGATAGTAGGGAAGGTCGTACGCAGGCGTTAACTGCACCGAGTGGTCAAATGTGATTTGACAACCAGGGTGGTACCACGGGATCTTCAAGTTCTCGTCCCTTTGCGGACGAGGACTTTTTTGTATTCAAAAAAGGAGGAATTTGAGATGAAATTACCACGCGGTACGTTTGATGTCCTTCCAGGAACAGTCGAACGCTGGCAGTACATCGAACAACAATTACGTGATATCAGTAAGCGTTACAACTATAAGGAAATCCGGACGCCGATTTTTGAGGAGACAGAACTCTTCAAACGTGGCGTCGGTGAGACGACGGATATCGTTCAAAAAGAAATGTTCATGCTTGAGAAACGCGGAAAAGACCAGTTGACGTTACGTCCAGAAGGAACGGCTGCTGTCGTTCGTTCATTCGTGACGAACAAGCTGTTCGGTTCACCGAACCAACCGACGAAATTGTTCTACATTGGACCGATGTTCCGTTATGAACGTCCGCAAGCAGGTCGTTTCCGTCAGCTCCACCAATATGGAGTCGAGGCACTTGGTAGTGAACAACCAGCGATCGATGCGGAAGTCATCAGTCTCGCGATGAGCATCTACCGTTCATTCGGATTGAAGCACCTCAAGCTCGTCATCAATACACTCGGGGATAACGAAAGTCGCGCCGCACACCGGGCAGCACTCGTCGATCACTTCAAACCGGTCGTTCACGAGTTGTGTCAGGACTGTCAGAACCGTCTCGAAACGAATCCACTTCGTGTCCTTGACTGTAAGGTCGACCGCGATCACCCGAGTATGGCAACGGCACCATCGATTCTCGATTACTTAAACCCGGCATCAAAAGCCTACTTCGATGAAGTACTGCTTCACTTAGATGCACTCGGCATCGAGTATGTCGTTGATCCAACGCTCGTCCGCGGAATCGATTATTACAATCACACGGCATTCGAGATCATGTCAGAAGCAGAAGGCTTCGGAGCGATCACGACATTATGTGGTGGTGGACGATACAACGGTCTCGTCGAACAGATCGGTGGACCGGCAACACCGGGTATCGGATTTGGAATCGGCATCGAGCGTTTATTAATGGCGCTTGAGAATGAGAACGTCTTACCGCCAGTCGACGATCAAATCGATGTCTTCATCGTCGCGCAAGGCAGTGACGAAGTCGAAAAGACAGCAACACGTCTCCTACAATTGATGCGTCTCGAAGGACTTGTCGCGGATCGGGATTATCTCGGTCGAAAGTTCAAAGGACAATTCAAGGCAGCCGATCGCTTGAAAGCACGCTATACGGTTATCCTCGGGGATGAAGAAGTTGAGCGTGGTGCAGCAGCGCTGAAGAACATGGCTACAGGGGAACAGACGGACGTTCCGTTATCAGCAGTCGCTGATACGATCGTCGCGAAATTAAAGGAGGAAGCACAATGATCGGACGCACGCATATGAACGGTCAGGTGACAGAAGAAGTCATCGGACAACACGTTCAACTTAAAGGATGGGTTCAAAAACGACG
This sequence comes from Exiguobacterium sp. E17S, assembly GCF_057772545.1. Classification (NCBI taxonomy): domain Bacteria; kingdom Bacillati; phylum Bacillota; class Bacilli; order Caryophanales; genus Exiguobacterium; species Exiguobacterium sp. E17S. The sequence continues at coordinate 1,185,564 of NZ_JBYLRU010000001.1, read as the reverse complement.
TGACTTAGGAGGATTGATCTTCCTTGATCTCCGCGACCGGAGTGGTATCGTCCAAATCGTCTTCCAACCGGAAAACGAGCAGGCACACCGCCTTGCGGAATCGATTCGTTCGGAGTATGTCCTCGATATCAAAGGACACGTCATCGCCCGTGAGAATCCGAACCCGAACATCCCGACTGGGCAAGTCGAGGTCGTCGCGGATGAAGTCGTCATCTTAAATGCAGCGAAGATGACACCATTCCCGATCAGTGAAGAAGCAGAGCAGACGTCAGAAGATTTACGTCTTAAATATCGTTATCTTGACTTGCGTCGTCCGTCGCTTCAAGAGACATTCCGTCTCCGTTCGAAAGCATCGAACATCATGCGGAACTTCCTCGATGAGCAAGACTTCTTGGAAGTCGAGACACCAATCTTAACGAAATCAACACCAGAAGGCGCACGTGACTATCTCGTTCCGAGTCGTGTTCACCCAGGTGAGTTCTATGCCTTGCCACAATCACCGCAATTGTTCAAACAATTGCTGATGGTGTCTGGTTTTGAGCGGTACTTCCAAATTGCACGTTGTTTCCGTGACGAAGACTTACGGGCAGACCGTCAACCTGAATTCACGCAAGTCGACATCGAGACGAGCTTCATGGACATCGAAGACTTATATGCGATGATGGAATCGATGATGACGCGTGTCATGAAAGAAACACTTGGCAAAGACATCGTGACACCATTCCCACGGATGCCGTACGCAGAAGCGATGAGCCGGTATGGTTCGGATAAACCGGATACACGCTTCGGTCTCGAATTGATTGATGTCGCGGAAGCTGTCAAAGGGGCAGGATTCAAAGTATTCGATATGGCACTAGAAGCAGGTGGCGAAGTCAAAGCCTTGAACGTCAAGGGTGCAGCTGAGCGCTTCTCGCGTAAAGACATCGATAAGTTACAAGAATTCACGGCGATCTACGGTGCAAAAGGTCTCGCGTGGGTCAAAGTGACAGCAGACGGACTGAACGGTCCAATCGCGAAGTTCTTCGACGAAGAAGCAGCTGCTCGCCTGACAGCGGCGACAGATGCGGAAGCAGGCGACTTATTGTTGTTCGTCGCAGCAAAAGCATCGATCGTAGCAGACAGCTTAGGTGCGCTCCGTCAGAAGTTAGCGAAGGAACTGGACTTGATCGATGAGTCGATCTTCAACTTCCTTTGGGTGACGGACTTCCCACTCGTCACGTACGAAGAAGAAGAAGGTCGTTTCTACGCGAACCACCACCCGTTCACGATGCCACGTCGCGAAGATCTCGAATTGCTCGAGACGGATCCTGGAAAAGTCCTCGCCGTCGCGTATGACCTCGTCTTGAACGGATACGAGCTCGGCGGTGGATCACAACGGATCTACGAACGGGATATCCAAGAGCGGATGTTCAAGTTGCTTGGCTTCACAGAAGAAGAAGCAAACGAGCAGTTCGGCTTCTTGATGGAAGCATTCGAATACGGAACACCACCACATGCGGGTATCGCACTTGGTCTAGACCGTCTCGTCATGTTACTCGCAGGGCGTTCGAACTTGCGTGATACGATCGCCTTCCCGAAAACAGCATCAGCAAGCGATCTGTTGACGGCAGCACCAAGCCCAGTCTCGGATGCACAATTAAACGATCTCTCGATTCGAACAGCGGTCAAACAATCTTAAGATACGACAAGCGAATCTTCCGGTATGGGAGATTCGCTTGTTTCATGAAGGAGGATGAACGGATGGAACGACACTTTTTTGAACGGTCTCCGGTTGAAGTCGGTCCAGACTTCTTAGGAACACAGATCACAGTCGATGAGGTGACGATGCGGATCGTCGAGGTCGAAGCCTATCTCGGTCCTCACGATCAAGCAGCGCATTCGTTTTCCGGAAAACCAACGAAACGGACGGCACCGATGTTCGGTCCACCGGGGCATCTCTATGTGTATTTCACATATGGTATGCATCACTGCATGAATATCGTTTGTGGACATGAAGGGGAAGGATACGGACTGTTGCTACGAGGTGCGGAAATCATCAGTGGGCACGACCTCGTCGCGGAACGTCGTTTTGGTTGTTCCTACGCAGAGTTGACAGCGGTGCAACGACGTAATCTCGTCAATGGACCAGCGAAACTGTGCCAAGGATTCGGTCTCACGACAGCGGATTCAGGTCAGGATCTCTATCAAACCCGTTTCCGACTTGTTGCTGACCCGGTCGATGCGATCGTCCAGACGACACGGATCGGTATTCCGAACGCAGGAGAAGCGACAGCCTATCCATGGCGGTTTTATGTAGAGGCGAGTGAAGGGGTCAGTAAACGTTAAAAAATGGACGCTCCGATAAGGAGACGTCCATTTTTTATTTAGGATTGTTGATTGATTTTTTCGACTGCTGTTTTTTATAGAATTTATAGACGATTGGACCAACCGTCGTTACGAGCGTCATTAATGTTCTGAGTTTACCGCGTTTTGCTGCCATTGATTCATTCACTCCTCTGATTTGTTGTACTAATCATATTCCACGAAAACAACGTCTTAAAACCTCATCGGCACATCAAGTGGTTTTCTATCTACCTTGGTCGGGTCATAGTATAAGTAGAAGGGAGTCGATCAATATGGGAGCAGTCGTTTGGTATCGTCATGATTTACGTGTCGATGATCATGAGGCACTTCGGAGTGCCTGTGAAGAACATGACGTCATTCGTGCCGTATACGTTAAAGACCAAAAGAAACGCGATTTTAAAAGAGGTACACAACAAGCACGGTTCGAACAAGAGACATTAGAGAGCCTAGCAGATCATCTGTCTCAAATCGGGATTGCGTTAGATATAGTAGAAGGGGAGATAAATGAGACACTCGATTCTTATCTCCAAGCGGATGATACCGTCTATTTCCATAAGATGACCGGCACAGAAGAAGTGGCAAGTGAACAGTATATCGAAGACAAGTATGCCGTCCGTTCTTTTGAGACACAGACATTACATCGACGGGAAGATATCGGAAGTGATGAATTAAAGCGTGTCTTTACGGCATTTCGAAAACGTGTCGAGGCGAAAGGGACCTTCTACGATCCACTCGATCCACCAACCGGTATTCAGTTAGTAAAAGAAGAATCGGTCGAAGCGAATCCCGAAATCGCGTTCCCGTTCCGTGGTGGAGAGTCAGCAGGAAGAGCGCGCCTTCAGGAATACCTTTCTGAGCCTGTATTCACCTATAAAGAAACACGGAATGGGTTCTTACGAAATGATTCTTCGAAGCTGTCTGCCTGGCTAGCGAACGGGTCACTCTCACCGCGTCGCGTCATGGCTGAATTGCAGGAAGCCGAGCGAAAAAAAGGAGCGAATGAATCGACGTACTGGTTGTATTTCGAACTGTTATGGCGTGACTTCTTCCATTTGACGATGCGTGAGACAGGAAGCCGTCTGTTCCGTGCGAGTGGATTACAAGAAGGTCAATACACGTGGAAGGCGGACCAGCTAGCTGTCGAACGTTGGATAGAAGGAAAGACCGGTGTGCCGTTCGTCGATGCTTTCATGAACGAGATTCGCGAGACGGGATGGATGTCGAATCGCGGCAGGCAGATCGTTGCCAGTTATCTGATTCATGAATTAAAGCAGGACTGGCGTATCGGAGCGCGATATTTCGAACAGCAGTTGATCGACTATGATGTCGCTTCGAACTATGGCAACTGGGCGTTCATCGCGGGTGTCGGAAATGCAACACGCACACCACGATTCGATCCCGCATTCCAACAACAACGATATGATCCGAAGCAACAGTTCACGAAACGTTGGACCTGAAAAAAGCATCTTTTTCTGGAGTGGGAAGTAGTTGCATTTCAGAGGGGAGGATGCTATATTAAATGCATCAGATGGGGTTCCTGAATTGTACGAGAGCCGCCTTTTATCTTTGAGCCACTCTTTTTTGATAGGGAGTTTGACGTTCCAACTAGTAGTACATGCCTCGTAACACAGCAGGAGGACGTACGAATAGGAATCGGATAAGACACCCACCTGCACAGCAGGTTCAAAAATAAGGTATCGACACGGCACTTCGGGTCCCATCGTCTTATTATTTTGTTGTTTGACACGTCGCATGACGTTTTTTTTTATGATATAATTCCGAGTAAAACAGTATGAGTATTGTGAGGTTATGAGATGTTACATCAATTTTCGCGTAATGAACTAGCAATCGGTAAAACTGGACTTGACGCATTGGCATCCAAGTCCGTCGCTATTCTGGGTATCGGTGGTGTTGGATCGTTCTCAGCAGAAGCACTTGCCCGCAGTGGTGTAGGTCGTTTAATTCTCGTCGATAAAGACGATATTGACATCACGAACGTCAACCGACAAATCCATGCTTTGCTTCCGACGGTTGGTCAACCGAAGGTCGATGCGATGGCAGAACGTCTTGCGTTAATCAATCCGGATCTTGAAATCGTTCGCTTGAAGATGTTCTACAATGAAGAAACATTCGAGTCGTTCTTCGAACAGCAGCCGGATTATGTCATCGATGCATCGGACACGGTATCGTTCAAGATTCACTTGATTCAGGAATGTAAGAAACGCAACATCCCGATCATCTCAAGCATGGGGATGGCGAACAAGATGGATCCGACACGCATCAAGATCGTTGACATCAAAGATACAAGTTATGATCCGTTAGCGAAGGTCATTCGGACGAAACTTCGGAAAGCCGGCATCCATAAAGGTGTTCCTGTCGTCTTCTCCGATGAACCGCCCGTTAAGATCATCGAAGAAGTCCGTCAAGTCGTCGGAAACGATGCGGCTGCAATTCGTAAGGCAAAGATGCCGCCAAGTTCAAATGCGTTCGTTCCATCAGTTGGTGGATTGATCGCAGCGAGCTACGTCATCAACGAGATTGTCCGTGAAGCCGGCGTGACGATCGAACGCGTTCGTTAAAAAAAGCGACCTTATGGTCGCTTTTTCTGATGTGTGGCTGTTTGTTTGTTCCAAAAATCAAGTCGAGCTTGCAGTTGTTTCTCAAAACCGCGTGGGCTCGGACGATAAAAGACCGGTTTTGTCCGGGCAAGGTTCTCGGGCCAGTAATTCTGTGGCACATAGGCATGTTCGAAGTCGTGCGGATACTGATAGGTGACGCCATTTCCAAGTGCTGCTGCCCCTGGATGATGGGCATCGCGCAAGTGCGGCGGTACCGGACCACCGTCTGAACGACGGACGAGTGTCAATGCTTGATCGATCGCTGAGATGACAGCATTCGATTTCGGTGCCGTCGCGAGATATAAGACGGTTTCAGCGAGCGGAATCCTTGCTTCAGGGAAACCGACGTACTCGCACGCGCGTGCACAGGCATCGACCATCAATAACGCTTGCGGATCAGACAGACCGATGTCTTCTGCCGCATGGACGTAGAGACGCCGTACGATGAAGCGCGGACTTTCGCCCGCTTCAATCATGACAGCGAGCCAGTAGAGCGCAGCGTCGGGATCGGAACCCCGAATCGATTTGATGAAGGCGGAGATGACATCATAATGCCGATCGCCGTCCTTATCGTACTTCAATGCTTTTTGTTGAATCGATTCCTCGGCGACAGCGAGATCGATCGTGATCTGACCATCGATTTCCGGTGTCGTTAAGACGGCGAGTTCAAGCGCATTCAACAATGCCCGGTAATCGCCATCCGACAACTTGACGTAATGATCGATCGCGTCATCCGTGATCGTGATCGGATATTTGCCAAGACCACGCTCTTCGTCTTTTAGGGTCCGGTCGAGGACAATCCGTAAGTCATCTGCCGTCGGGGGTTCGAAACGAAAAACCGTTGCCCGCGACAGGAGAGCGGCATTGACCTCAAAACTCGGATTTTCAGTCGTCGCCCCGATCAACGTGATCGTACCTGCTTCAAGCGCCGGAAGTAGGGCGTCTTGTTGCATCTTATTGAATCGATGGATCTCATCGAGAAAGAGAATCGTTTTTTGATCCTCGAACTGAAGACGGGCTTCGGCCGCTTTTAGAATTTCCCGTAATTGTTCCAGTTTCGCTGTGACCGCGTTCAATTGCTCGAACGCTGATTTCGTATAACTAGAGATGACACGCGCGAGCGTCGTCTTACCGGTTCCGGGTGGACCGTAAAAAATGACGGTTCCGAGACGATCGGCTAAGATGGCACGCCGCAGGAGCGTCGTCTCTCCAATCAGATGGCGTTGTCCGACGATTTCATCCAGATTCTGCGGACGCATTCGATTCGCGAGCGGTCCGGCAGGTGACTGGGATTCAAATAAATGTGCCATACACATACGCTCCTTCCACTTTTAGCTACTACTATACTAGAAAGGATGATCCTTCGCATGATGAAAATCTCGACGAAAGGACGATATGGTCTGACGATCATGATCGCACTCGCGAAAGAAGCTGAATCTAAACCATTATCCCTAAAAAAATCGCGCAGATGTATGACTTATCTGAGCATTATCTTGAACAGTTGATTGCCCCCCTTCGTAATGGAGGTCTCGTCAAAAGTGTCCGTGGTGCTTACGGCGGGTATAAGCTCGGTCGTGAAGCGCAAAACATCACAGCGGGTGAAATCATCCGTCTGCTTGAAGGACCACTCGTGGTCGTCGAAGGCGATGCGTGTGACGAGGTCACGAAGCGCAAACTTTGGGATAAAATCCAGCAAGCAGTCGATCAAGTACTCGATTCAACAACGCTACAAGACTTAGCGGAAGAAGATACAGGATACATGTTCTATATTTGAGAGGTGAAAACGAATGAATTACTTTGACCATTCGGCGACGACGCCGATGCGTCCGGAAGTCCTTGAGGCGATGACGCCTTATTTGCTCGAACAGTACGGCAACCCATCAAGTGTCCACGCGGCTGGTCGGTCTGCTCGTGCAGCAATTGACAAAGCACGCCGGCAGATCGCACAAGAATTGAACGCGAAACCAACCGAACTGATTTTTACGAGTGGTGGAACGGAATCGGATAATTATGCGATTTTCGGTGCGGCTGAGGCGGCGCGTGAAAAAGGGCGTCATCTCATTACGACACGGTTTGAGCACCATGCTGTATTGCATGCGTTCGAAGAACTCGAAAAACAAGGCTATGACGTCACGTATCTCGATGTTCCAGATACAGGCGTCGTCTCAATGGCTACCTTGCAAGAAGCGGTACGGGAAGATACGACACTCGTCTCGATCATGTTCGGCAACAATGAAGTTGGAACGATTCAGCCGATTGCGGCATTCGGTCAATTTTTACGAGAACGCGGTATTTTGTTCCATACGGACGCGGTGCAAGTGTTCGGAAAACAAGCAATCGATGTCGAAGCGTTACAGGTCGATCTCTTATCCGCGTCTGGTCATAAAATCAATGGTCCAAAAGGAATCGGATTGTTGTATGTACGGACTGGTGTGAAGTTAGCGCCTCAAACGTTCGGAGGAGAACAGGAACGCAAGCGTCGTGCTGGTACAGAGAACGTACCGGGAATCGTCGGTTTAGCGAAAGCGCTCGAACTGATGGTAGCAGAGCGTGATCAACAACAGGACCACATCAAACAACTGCGTAGCATTTTGCTAACGCGTTTGGATGAAAGTGGCGTCACTTACGAAGTCAATGGTGTGGAAGGATTACCGAATGTCCTCAATCTTTACTTCCCGCAGATTGAGATCGAACCGTTCTTGATCATGCTCGATATGCGTCAGATGGCCGTATCGAGCGGGAGTGCATGTACGGCAGGATCCGTCGAACCTTCGCATGTCTTATCGGCGATGTATGGCGAAGATGAACGAACACGGGCATCGGTCCGGATCAGTTTTGGTCACGGAAATGAGGTCACGCAAGTCGAACTACTCGCACAAGCCTTGCAAGATGTCGTAAAATCGTTTCAGAATTAACTAAGAGGTGAAGTAAATGAATACACGAGCGAAAGCCCCGAGTGAAACGACAGTCGTCGTTGGGATGTCGGGCGGTGTCGATTCTTCTGTGACGGCTCATTTATTAAAAGAGCAAGGCTATAACGTCATCGGGATCTTCATGAAAAACTGGGATGACACGGATGAAAACGGCTTTTGTACGGCGACGGAAGATTATGAAGACGTCATCGCCGTAGCCAACCAAATCGGCATTCCGTATTATGCGGTCAATTTCGAGAAAGAGTACTGGGATAAAGTCTTCACGTACTTCCTCGATGAATATAAACTCGGTCGGACACCGAATCCGGACGTCATGTGTAACAAGGAAATCAAGTTCAAAGCCTTCCTCGATCACGCGATGCGTCTTGGTGCCGATTTCGTCGCGACAGGACACTATGCGCGTGCCGTCTATGAGGACGGAGAACACAAATTGCTTCGAGGCGTGGATACGAACAAGGATCAAACGTATTTCTTGAATCAATTGTCGCAAGAGCAAATCGCGAAGGCGATGTTCCCAATCGGTCATATGGAAAAATCAGAAGTGCGCCGGATCGCAGAAGAAGCGAACCTCGCAACGGCGAAGAAAAAAGATTCAACAGGCATTTGCTTCATTGGGGAGCGGAACTTCAAACAGTTCCTCGGTCAATATCTACCGGCGCAACCCGGTGAGATGCGGACGCTTGACGGCAACGTCATGGGACGTCACGATGGATTGATGTACTATACGATGGGGCAACGTCATGGACTCGGTATCGGTGGCGACGGAGAGCCTTGGTTCGTCGTCGGGAAAAATTTAGAGGAGAACATCCTCTATGTCGATCAAGGATTCCATAACGAATTGTTGTATTCGGAAGGATTACTTGCTTCAGATGTCAGCTGGACATCTGAGCGTCCGGTCGGTGAGACATTCCGTTGTACGGCGAAATTTCGTTACCGTCAACAAGATACAGCCGTCACGGTTCGTGTCCTCGAAGATGGACTCGATGTTTCATTTGATGAGCGTCAACGAGCAATCACACCAGGACAAGCAGTCGTGTTCTATGATGGGGATATCTGTCTTGGTGGTGCGACGATCGATGCAGCCTATAAAGCAGGCGAACGCCTCGCTTATCTAGCGTAAGGAGCAAAAGAAGATGAACTATAATGAAGTAGGATTCCGGCATCTAGAAGCTGGAAATTATGAATTAGCAGCGCAAGCGTTTAACGACGCGATCGAAGAAAATCCAAAAGATCCGACAGCGTACGTCAATCTTGGAACATTACTCCAATCGATGAACGACGCTGATCGTGCCCTTCGTTTTTATGACCGGGCACTGATGATCGATAATACGTTTGCGAGTGCCTATTATGCAAAAGGGGCGCTGTTCTTTGCTGCCGATCAACTCGTCGAAGCAGAGGAATCATTGCGGGCAGCGTTATTATATGGACTTGACGACGCGGATCTCCATTTCATGCTTGGGATGACGTATCAAAAACTCGGTGATCCAGTCCGCGGGTTGCCCCGTTTACAGCGTGCGTCAGAACTAAACGGTGTCGATATCGAGATCGCATTCCAATACGGACTTGCCTTAGCGCAAAACGAGAAGTTGGAAGAAGCGGTCGAGATGTTCGAGCACGTCTTGATGCTTGACGAAACGCATACAGATGCACGATACAATTATGCGATTGCCCTTGCTTTCCTTGGTCAACAGGAAGCCTGTTATGCAGAACTCGAAGCCGTTCTTGCCTACCAGCCGGAACACGCCCTTGCGCGGGACGCGAAAGCGAAGATGGATGCGTTATTAAAACAAGCAGACTGATATAAAAAAGACGATTCCGCCTGGAGTCGTCTTTTTTATGCTATTTAATTCCCAACTTCACGGATGACACGAAGTGGTGGACCGGAAAAGTCTTCATAGGCTTCATCCATGTTTTTCGTGTACAGTTCGATGACGTTATTTTCCGTATCCTTGAAATAAGCAGAATGCTCTTTTTGATTCGAGGTCTCCTGTTCGTCCCATTCTCTGAGCTTTACGGTGATCGATGCTTCCCGCAATTGATTCAAGGCTTGCTGGAACTCGTCCTTCTCAACGTAAAAAGCACAGTGGACATGGACACCACCTTCATCGTACAACGTGTCCCATTCGGACACTGGTAAGTGTTTGACGGTCCGTTCTTCCATCGTAAAGTCCCGTTTCAGCCACAGACCGAGTCGAGTGTTACCGCCAATGTAGAGCCACGTTGCCCAAACCCCGTCTTGCTTAGATTGTTCTTTGCTCGGTTCAGCGTCCTCAGGAGCCCATTGCTCGACGACTGGAATGCCTAGTGTCCCATTCCAAAAGCCGACCGCACGATCCATATCCTCGACTTCAAGTACTAATTCACACAATCCTGCAATCGGTAAACGTGCCATCCTTAAACTCCTCCTCTTAACGAAATGTTTCAGGGTATCTTTCCCTGATTTAAAATCCGGTAAACGAATGCTATGATGAAAGCAGCGAATGAAAAAGAGAGAAAGAAGGTGGAGTGATGGAGCACCCCCATCAAGTCGTCGGGCGCGTCAAACGTGTGCTCTTTTCTTCTGAAGAAGAAGCACACTCCATTGTATTGGTCGCCGTCAAAGAAAAGAACTTTGAACTGAAAGAAACCGAGCTCGTCATCACGGGTACAGGAGTTGGAATCGAACTCGGAGGAACGTATCAAGCATTCGGTCGTCTCGTTGATCACCCCCGATTCGGAAAACAACTGAAGGCGGAGCTGATTCGTCGATCGGTTCCGATGACAAAACATGCGACGATCCGCTTCTTGACGAATGGTTCGTTCACCGGCATTGGTCCGAAGACAGCGAAAAATATCGTCGATGCTCTCGGAGAAGAGGCAGTGGATCTCATTTTGAAGGATGAACGGGTACTGAATCAGGTGCCTGGGTTAAAACAAAAACAAGCTGACATCATATTGAGTCGACTCGCCACGTTATACGGTGTCGATCAGTTAATGCTGTTTCTAGCGCCATTTGATGTCACACCGAAGCTAGCGGCAAAGATTTATGCTGCTTACGAAGGGGACGCCATGGCGCGAATACGAGAGAATCCATATTCCTTGATGTATGAAGTGAATGGGATTGGTTTTAAGACAGCCGATCATATTGCATCACATCTTGGACTTGTCGGATTACACCCGGAGCGCGTCGCTGCTTCGATCATGCACATATTAGAACAAGAAGCAGGAGAGGGACATGCCTTTGCGACAGTCGACTCGCTATTGCAACGGGCGCCCCGGTTGCTTGGTGAAGACCCAGGGGAACGGCTAGAACAAGCGATTGAACTGTTGCTCGCTGAAGATAAGGTCAAGCTCGAAGAAGGCTGTCTGTATTTACCGACGATCTTTTATGCGGAAGTTCGGGCGGCGAAGGAACTCGCGCGTGTCATGGCGAACGGTGCCGAACAGGAAGTCGATGTCGCGACGATCCTTGAAGCAATCGGGCACCTCGAAGAACAGTTTGGCATGGAATATGCGGCGCAACAGCGGGAAGCGATCGAGTTAGCGGTCAAAGCACCGTTAATGGTTCTGACAGGTGGACCCGGTACCGGTAAGACGACCGTCATCAAGGGAATTTTACATGCCCTCCAAGAAATTCATGATTGGCCGCTTGAGAAAAGTCGCGTCAAGACGGGGGATGTCTATCCGTACGTTCTTGTCGCACCGACCGGACGCGCCGCTAAACGTCTATCGGAAGCAACGGACGTCCCAGCGATGACGATTCATCGTCTATTGAAGTATGACGGAACGAACTTTCAGCTGAATGAAGATCAGCCGATCACGGGAAAAGTACTGATCATCGATGAGTCGTCGATGATTGATATCTACTTGTTATCAAGTCTGCTCCGTGCTGTGCCGAACGGCATGAAAATCTTATTCGTCGGTGACCGCGATCAGTTACCATCCGTCGGTCCAGGGCAGGTGCTGGCAGATTTGATGGATACGGAAGGGATTCCCGTCGTTCGTTTGAACGTCGTCCATCGCCAAGCGGAAGATTCTTCGATTTTACGGCTCGCGCACGATTTGAAGAACCGGACGACGTCAGCTGATTTGTTATCACCACTTGCGGATCGTCGCTTTTACACCGCGTCTCCGCAAGAGACGTTACGCGGCATCTCAGCCTTCGCGGAAAAAGCACTTGCAAAAGGGTATTCGAAATTCGATGTTCAGGTTCTGGCACCGACTTACCGTGGTCAGGTCGGAATCGACGAACTGAATGTCGCCTTGCAACGCGTCTACAATCCGGAGGAACCAAAGAAACGCGAAGTCAAACAAGGGACGCGGATTTACCGGACCGGGGATAAGATTCTTCAGCTCGTCAACAATGCGGAAGAGAACGTCTATAACGGAGATATCGGCGAAATCGTCAATATTTTCTTCGCCAAAGAAAACGTCGACAAGGTGGATAAGATCATCGCCCGCTTCGACCAGACGGAAGTCGAGTACAACCGAAGTGACTGGGATCAATTCACGCATGCCTACGCGATTACGATTCACAAGGCACAAGGGTCCGAGTTTCCGATCGTCTTGATGCCGGTCTATTTCACGGGGGCATTCAAGCATTCCCGAAACTTGATTTATACGGCGGTCACCCGTGCGAAGTCGAGTTTATTATTGTTCGGCGACCCACGAGCGTTTCATAAAGCGTCACAAGAAGAAGAGCCTCGGCGCCGAACACGATTGATTGAACGACTCGGTGGTGTGACAAAGACTTGACGGATGCTGTGCGATAGGTAATAATCACGATAGATGAATGGACGTAACACGTTGATGGAAGATAAGTAAAAGGAAAACTCGAGTCCAGAGAGAAGTGAGTCTGCTGCAATCACTTTCTCGAGTTCCTTTGAAGCTCCTTCCGGAGTCGGGTGTAAACACCTGCGGGTCATCCCCGTTATCAGATGTTCGAGGTAAGCAATGGATTGCTTACGAACGAGGGTGGTACCACGGAAGCGATGCTTTCGTCCCTTTTCAGGGATGAAGGCATCGCTTTTTTGCGTCCAAATAAAACCAATGGGGGTAACTGTTCATGAAAGCTCTAAAACCATTAACGGGTGCACAAATCCGTCAGATGTATCTTGATTTCTTCCAAAGCAAAGGGCATGCGATCGAACCGAGTGCTTCACTCGTACCGGTCGAGGATCCATCGCTCTTGTGGATCAACTCAGGGGTTGCGACACTCAAGAAGTATTTTGATGGTCGTGTCATTCCTGATAATCCACGTATCGTCAACGCACAAAAATCAATCCGGACGAACGATATCGAAAACGTCGGGAAAACAGCACGTCACCATACGTTCTTCGAGATGCTCGGAAACTTCTCTGTCGGTGATTACTTCCGTGAAGATGCGATCAAATGGGGCTGGGAACTCTTGACGAGTGATGACTGGTACGGTCTTGACCCGGAACGTCTCTCGGTCACGATTCACCCGGAAGATGACGCAGCGCGTCAAATCTGGCTTGAACTCGGCGTACCGGCTGAACGGATCATTCCACTTGAAGATAACTTCTGGGAAATCGGTGAAGGTCCATCTGGTCCGAACACGGAAATCTTCTTCGACCGTGGACCTGCTTTTGGAGACGATCCGAACGATTCAGAACTCTATCCAGGTGGCGAAAACGAACGCTATCTCGAGATCTGGAATATCGTCTTCAGTCAGTATAACCACGATGGACACGGCAACTACACGGAACTTCCACGTAAAAACATCGATACAGGAATGGGACTTGAACGGATGGCATGTGTCATGCAGGACGTGCCGACGAACTTCGATACGGATCTGTTCATGCCGATCATTCACAAAACAGAAGAGATCAGCGGTAAAATCTACCGTGATGATTCGAAACTCGATGTAGCATTCAAAGTCATCGCAGATCACATCCGTACCGTATCATTCGCGATCGGTGATGGTGCGCTTCCTTCGAATGAAGGACGCGGATATGTCCTTCGTCGTTTACTACGCCGTGCGGTTCGTTATGCGAAGATGCTTGGAATCGAGCGTCCGTTCATGTATGAACTCGTCGATACGGTCGGGAATGTCATGGTCGACTTCTACCCACAAGTTCCAGAAAAAGCAGACTTCATCAAGCGTGTCATCAAAAACGAAGAAGAACGTTTCCACGAGACACTGCATGACGGTCTTGCAATCTTGAACACAGTCGCTCAGACGTCTAAGGCAAACGGTGAGCATGTCATCAGTGGTGAAGATGCGTTCCGTCTGTATGACACGTATGGTTTCCCACTCGAATTGACAGTCGAGTATGCGGAAGATCATCAGATGTCTGTTGATGAAGAAGGTTTCAAACTAGCGATGGATGCACAACGTCAGCGGGCACGTGCAGCGCGTGAAGAGAGTGGTTCGATGCAACAGCAATCGGAAGTCCTCTCGACGCTAAAAGATAAAAGTACGTTCGTCGGCTATACCGACCTTAAGGCGGATGCGAAAATCATCGCTTTAGTGCATGATGGAGAACGAGTCACAGAAGTCGCTGCTGGTGAAGAAGCACAAGTCATTCTCGACATCACACCGTTCTACGCTGAAAGTGGTGGTGAAGTCGCGGATACAGGAACAATCGAAGGCAAAGACTTCGTTCTTGATGTCAAAGATGTTCAAAAAGCACCAAACGGTCAAAACTTGCATACGGTCATCGTTCGTACAGGGATCGCAACGGAAGCGGCAGACGTCGTTGCAACAGTCGAAGCAGCAGAGCGTAAAGCCGTCACGAAAAACCATACGGCAACACACTTGCTTCATAAAGCATTGAAAGATACGCTCGGAACACACGTCAACCAAGCGGGATCACTCGTTTCTCCAGATCGTCTTCGTTTCGACTTCTCACACTTCGGTGCAGTGACACAAGAAGAGTTGACGAAGATTGAACAAGACGTCAACCAAGCAATCTGGGCATCACTACCGGTTGATATCGAAGAGATGAACATCGCCGATGCAAAAGCAAAAGGCGCAATGGCATTGTTCGGTGAGAAATACGGTGAAACGGTCCGTGTCGTCTCAGCAGGCACATACTCAATCGAGTTGTGTGGCGGTATCCACGTCGGGAACACAGCAGAAATCGGCTTGTTCAAGATCGTTTCAGAGTCGGGTATCGGTGCAGGTACACGCCGAATCGAAGCGGTAACGGGTGCAGGCGCGTATCGTGTCATGAATCAACACTTGGAAACACTCGAACAAGCAGCAGCTGTCTTGAAGACGAAGACGACAGAAGTTCCTGTTCGCATCGAAGCACTGCAACAACAGCTCCGTGAGACGGAACGGGCGAATGAATCGTTGCAAGCAAAACTCGCGAACATCGAAGCTGCTTCGCTCAAGGACGATGTTGAGGAAATCAACGGTGTGCGTGTGCTTGCGAAACGTGTCGACGTCTCAGATATGGACGCCCTTCGCGGTATGATGGACGAGTTGAAGAGTTCACTTGGATCAGCAATCATCGTTCTCGGAAGTGCGCAAGGTGAGAAAGTCAATCTCGTCGCAAGCGTCTCAAAAGATTTAATCGACCAAGGCTATCATGCTGGTAAATTGATCAAGGAAGTCGCAACACGCTGCGGTGGTGGCGGTGGCGGTCGCCCTGACATGGCTCAAGCTGGCGGAAAAGATGCGTCGAAATTAGAAGAAGCACTCGCGTACGCTTCACAATACGTGCAATCACTGGCATAATAGAAACGTAGTGTATATGAAAGAGGTGATGAACGTGAGTCAGATGGATCAAACGATGAAATTCAACTTTCCGGAAGACGATAACAAAGCAGCGACACGTGATGTGTTGTTGACGGTCTATCATGCTTTAGAAGAAAAAGGATATCATCCGATCAACCAAATCGTCGGCTATCTCCTTTCAGGAGATCCTGCTTACATTCCTCGTCATAATGACGCACGTAATTTAATTCGTAAGATTGAACGCGACGAATTGCTCGAAGAACTCGTGAAATCTTATTTGGCGGAGAGTGGAAATTCAAAATGAAACGTGCAATGGGACTAGATGTCGGTTCGAAGACGATCGGGGTAGCGGTCAGTGACTTGATGGGCTGGACGGCGCAAGGCGTCGAGACGGTCAAGTGGACGGAACCGGATTACCCAGAAGCCTTCAAACGGCTCGATGTCATCATGAAGACATACAATGTCGAAATCCTAGTCATTGGTCTTCCGAAAAACATGAACGGTTCCATCGGTCCCCGCGCAGAAGCAAGTGAAGCTTTTGCGAAGGAAATCGAACAGCATACCGGGCTTGAAGTCGTCTTCATGGATGAACGGTTGACGACGATGCAAGCAGAACGGATGCTGATCGATGCCGATGTCAGCCGTAAAAAGCGTAAACAAGTCATCGATAAGATGGCTGCCGTCATGATCCTGCAATCGTACTTGGATCGGACGAACCGATGAAGGGGGAGAAACCGATGGCTGAAGAAAAACGTCAGTATCTCTTTCCAGATGAAGAGGGCGGCGAACATCTTTTCGAAGAATGGTACCGTTACTCGAGTGAACGTACAGGAAAAACCTATCTGTTTCTTGAAATGATCGGTAACCCTGACGAAGGAGCAGATGATCTGATCATCTGTGAGATCGATGAATATGGAGAAGGCGAAGATGATTTCGAATTGAGCCTGATCGATGAAAATGATGAGCAAACTTGGGATGAACTCGAGCTTGCGTTAAAGGAGCGGATCACTGATGCAACAGAATGAACCAACACGTTACGTAATTCCGGACGGCGAAGGAAATGATTTCGAATTCGTAGAACGTCTGCGTTATGAAAGCCCACGTTCGAGCAAGACATACATCTTCCTCGAGCCAATCGGAGCAGACTATGACGAAGCAGAAGAAGTCGACATCTTCGTTTACGAACTCGACGAATACGGTGATGGAGATAACGACTTCAACCTCGTACCAATCGATGAAGACGATACAGCGACTTGGGATGAAATCGAAGAAGTCTTTAACACGCTCGAAGACCAGTTAGACTAACCCGACTCATGACAGGTGACGTCGTAAGAGACTTTCTCTTACGATGTCACCTTGTTTTAAGAGAAGAAGGAGGAACCGATGGAGAACGAATGGAAGCAAAATGCTGAAATCGAAAAAAGGCGACGCCGGACATCACGCCGGATTACGCTAATCATCCTTTCTGTATTGTTGACGATTTTTCTAGTTGCCAGTGCGGTCGTCTATGTCTTTTTGAAAAATGCGCTTGAACCAGTCGATGAAACAGCGACGAAATCCGTCAAAGTCGAAATTCCTTTAGGAGCAGGGACGAGTTCGATTGCTTCTTTACTAAAGGAAAAAGACTTGATTGCAAACGAGACGATTTTCCGTTACTACGTCCGTTACAAGAATGAATCGTCATTCCAGGCGGGTACGTATACACTGTCACAAGCCATGTCCCCGGATGAAATCATCAATGAATTAAAGACGGGAACGGTCATGAAGGCAGCGGATGTGAAAATCACGTTACCTGAAGGCATCACGATGGATCGTCAAATTGCTTTGATCGCGAAAGCAACGAACTTCAAGGAAGAGACGGTCCGTGAAGAATTGACGGATGCGACATTCATCGACAGCATGATTGAAAAATATCCGATGTTGACGGATGAAGTGAAGAAGAATGGTGTCTTGTATGCACTTGAAGGGTACCTCTTCCCAGCAACATATGAATTTGATAAAGGAAAAAGCATTGATCAAATCGTCGAGACGATGCTCGATGAAACAGAAAAAGTCTACGATGAGAATGAGGATGCCATTCAAAAATCAGGCATGACCTTCCATGAAGTACTCAGTCTCGGTTCCATGGTCGAGCGTGAAGCGGCGACACCAGATGATCGTCGTGAAATCGCTGGTGTCTTCAAAAATCGATTGGATGACGGCATGAAGTTACAGTCGGATCCAACGGTTTGGTATGGCACAGGTGAAAATACGGCCTTAACGACGCTGAAGGATCTCGAGAATAATTCGAAGTACAATACGTATAAGTACGAAGGCATTCCGATCGGTCCGATTTCAACGGTCAGTAAAGATTCGGTACTTGCCGTGTTAAATCCGAATAAAACAAAATATGTCTATTTCTTCGCTCGTCCACCAAGTGATAAACATCCACGCGGACAGATTCTATACGAAGAGACATATGAAGAACATCAACGAAACGTCGTTAAGTATAAGCCGGAATGGGTGGAATACGAAGCGAGTAAAGAGCAATGAGCAACGGGTTGGGTTGAAGCGGGAAGTTCGCTTCAAGTCAACCTGTTTATGCGGAAGAGGGAGTGAATGGCGTGAATGATTTCACGACCTATGTCGAATCAATGATTCATCCTCGAGATGCTCTGTTAGAAGAAATGGAGCGTTATGCGGAAGAACATCATATACCAATCATCGAACTGACAGGTTCCGAGGTCTTGTTATCGCTCCTGCGATTACAACAACCGAAGCGCATTCTAGAAGTCGGAACTGCAATCGGATATAGTGCGATTCGGATGGCGCGTGCGCTACCGGATGCGCGTATTACGACGATTGAACGAAATGCGAAGCGGTATGAAGAAGCAAAAACCTTCATCGCCCGGTCAGATGTGGCGGACCGGATTGACATCATTTTTGGTGATGCAGTAGAATTAGCCGAAACGCTTGAAGACCAGTTCGATGCGGTCTTCATTGATGCAGCTAAAGGACAGTATAAAAAATTCTTTGCAGGATATGGGCGACTCATTCCTGAGGGCGGCGTGCTCTATACGGATAATCTCTTCTTACACGGAGATGTCCTCGAGTCCGATCCGAAGACATTCGATCGAAGAAGACGTCGACTCGTGCGTCTCGTCAAGGAATTCACGGTCTGGATGATGGAACAAGAACAATACGATACGACGATTTTTCCGCTCGGTGACGGTGTATCCGTCAGTCGGAAAAAGTCGAAATGATGGAGGAACGAATGACATGCAAAAACCGGTAGTAATTGGTGTAGCGGGCGGAACGGGTTCAGGGAAGACGACGGTGGCACGTTCACTCGTCGATGCGTTCCCAAGTGAATCAATCGTCATGATTGAGCAGGACGCGTATTATAAAGATCAAAGTGATTTATCAATGGAGGAGCGGTATCAGACAAACTATGATCACCCGTTCGCTTTTGATAATGGTCTGTTGATCGAGCACATTCAGTCGCTCCGTGAAAACATTGCCGTTGAAAAACCGGTATATGATTATGTCGCCCACACACGGGCACAAGAAACGATTCGTCTCGAACCACGCGATGTCATCATCGTAGAAGGAATTTTAGCGCTTGAAGACGAACGGTTACGGGAACTAATGGATATCAAGGTGTTCGTCGATACGGATGCGGACGTTCGCATTCTGCGTCGGATGCAACGCGATATCAACGAACGTGGACGTTCAATCGACTCAGTCGTTGAGCAGTACACGAACGTCGTTCGTCCGATGCATCTGCAGTTCTGTGAACCAACAAAACGGTATGCGGACATCATCGTACCGGAAGGCGGCGAGAATCATGTCGCGATCGATTTACTCGTGACGAAGATTCGAGCGATTCTTGATTATCGTTCAGCACTCGATCAAAGAGGATATTGATTCCAAAAAAGATGTGAATATACTATACTAGTGGAATAAAAAGGAGCGTGACAAAAATGGCAGAAAAGCAATACTACATGACGCTTGAAGGTAAAGCGAACATTGAAAATGAATTGAATGAATTGAAGTCAGTCCGCCGGAAAGAAGTCGTCGAGAACATCAAGATCGCCCGTTCGTTCGGTGACCTTTCAGAGAACGCAGAGTACGATTCAGCAAAAGAAGAGCAAGCGATGGTCGAAGGCCGGATCGCTCAACTTGAAGAGATGCTTCGTAATGTTGCCATCATCTCAGAAGAAGAGAAGGATATCTCGGTCGTCAGTATCGGAACGACAGTCACTTTCTTAAGTGTCGAAGATAACGAAGAAGATACGTACACGATCGTCGGTAGTGCCGAAGCAGATCCGTTCACGGGTAAAATCTCGAACGAATCACCAATCGCGAAAAGTTTAATGGGGCACCAAGTCGGAGATCAAGTCTCTGTACCAGCACCAGGCGGCGAATACGCAGTAAAAATTACATCGATCAAATAAAGAACACAGGAGCCGGAGCAATCCGGCTTTCTGTTTGATGGAGGAATGAATTATGCCAATCGCAATCATCGGCGCAATGGAAGAGGAAGTCAACTTATTGCGTAATGAGTTATCAGAACGTAAAGATACAGTCATCGCAAACTATCATTTTTATGAAGGGCTCTTGAATAGCGTTCCTGTCGTCATCTTGAAGTCAGGAATCGGGAAAGTGAACGCTGCGATCGGGACGACATTATTGCTGGACCACTACAAACCAAGTGCTGTCATCAATACAGGCTCAGCAGGCGGATTCAAGGAAGGGTTAACGGTCGGGGATGTCGTCGTCTCAACAGAAGTGCGACATCACGACGTCGACGTGACGGCATTTGGATACGAATATGGACAGGTACCTGGAATGCCAGCTGCCTATCAAGCAGATCCGAAGCTTGTTGCGACAGCAGAAGCCGTCATCGAGCGGATGGATGCAATTCGCGTCGTTCATGGATTGATTGCGACAGGTGATTCGTTCATCCACGATTCAGAGCGCTCTGCTCAAATCAAGGCGCACTTCCCAGAAGTCGCAGCCGTCGAGATGGAAGCAGCACCAATCGCACAAGTCTGTCATCAGTTCGGTGTTCCGTTCGTCGTAACGCGTTCGATTTCAGATAGCGCCAATGAAGAAGCGTCACTCTCGTTTGATGAGTTCCTCGAGATTGCGTCAATCAATTCCGCTAAAATGGTCATGGAAGTCGTACGGACGTTAGCAGAATGAGGTATGGGGAAGGGCACGGGAGACCATGCTCTTCCTTTTTTCTTTGACAAAAGCATTTTAACGCTTTATATTAGTACCAGATACTAATAACAAAAGGGGATGCCTTATGAAGATCGGGATTGTAGGATTAGGAACGTCTTTGCCGTCACGCCGCGTGACGAACGATGAATTAGCAACGACGCTCGATACGAGCGATGAATGGATTCGGACACGGACAGGAATCGGGGCACGACGGATTGCAGCCGATGATGTGGATGTCACTGACTTAGCGACAGAAGCTGCTCAGAAAGCGCTTGATGATGCTGGATTGACAGTAGAGGACATCGGGTTGATTGTCGTCGGAACGGCAACAGGACGGGCGTTTCCATCTACTGCCTGTATCGTTCAAGAGCGTCTTGGAGCACGAGGAGCGACTGCATTCGATATTAGTGCGGCATGTAGTGGTTTCATCTTTGCATTACAAACAGCTGCTAGCATGTTAGCAACAGTCGAAGGAAAACATGCGCTCGTCATCGGTGCTGAAAAAATGTCGAGTATCGTCGACTGGTCAGACCGGTCAACTGCCATCTTATTTGGAGACGGTGCAGGGGCAGTCGTCATCGGACCAACTGAGCAAGCGGGTCTTAATGCCTTTGAACTTGGAACAGATGGACGCGGAGCACATTTATTATTTAAGGACATCGATGGACCGATCGAAATGAATGGTCGTGAAGTCTTTAAGTTCGCTGTTCGCAAATTACCGGAAATCGTTGAAAAAGTCATTCAAAAAGCGGATAGTACGCTCGAAGACATCGATATCTTGATCCCGCATCAAGCAAACCTGCGAATTATCGATGCAGCGTGCGAACGGCTGCATATACCGCAAGAGAAAGTCATCGTCACCATCGATGAGCATGCGAATACATCGGCTGCTTCAATCCCACTTGCACTCGAAGAAGCACGTCAACAAGGACGCCTGACACCTGGTACGAAGCTCGTACTTGCTGGATTCGGTGCCGGATTGACTTGGGGAGCAGCATACATTACTTGGACTAAAGGAGAGAACACATAAGATGATGAGAAAACGCGTTGTAGTCACAGGAATCGGAGCACTGACACCAATCGGGAACGATGCCAATACATTCTGGGAAGCATTAAAAGAAGGAACGAACGGGATTCGACCGATGGAGCGTCTCGATATCGATGAATATCCAACGAAGGTCACTGGCGAATTGCAGAACTTCGACGTGACAGAATTCATCGAGGCGAAAGAAGCACGCAAGATGGACCGCTTCGTTCATTACTCACTTGTCGCAAGCATGGAAGCTGTAAAAGATGCTGGAATTGATATCAAGTCGATTGCTGAACGTGCAGGTGTCTGGATTGGATCAGGAATCGGTGGCGTTGAGACAATCGAGAAACAAGCAAAAATTTACTTCGAGCGTGGACACCGTCGTGTCAGCCCGTTCTTCATTCCGATGATGATTCCGAACATGGCAAGCGGTCAGGTATCGATCTATACCGGAGCCAAGGGACCGAATAACTGTTCCGTCACTGCATGTGCTTCAGGAACGAATGCCATCGGGGAAGCACTTCGTGTCATCGAACGGGGCGATGCAGATGTCATGATCGCTGGTGGAGCGGAAGCACCAATCACGAACTTAGCGTTTGCTGGTTTTTGTTCCAACAAAGCGATGTCAACGAATCACGATCCTGAGACAGCAAGCCGTCCGTTTGACGAAGGACGTGATGGATTCGTCATGGGAGAAGGGGCAGGCATCTTGATTCTTGAAGAGTACGAGCATGCGGTCGCACGTGGCGCAAAAATCTATGCTGAAGTCAGTGGGTATGGATTAACAGCTGACGCCTACCACATCACAGCTCCAGATCCAGATGGAGACGGTGGAGCGCGTGCGATGGCAATGGCAATCCAAGATGCGGGTATCGCACCAGAAGCAGTCGGATACATCAATGCACACGGAACGAGCACACCGATGAACGACATTCTTGAAACAAAAGCAATCCACAGTGTTTTCGGTGAACAGGCAAAACAACTCGTCGTCAACTCGACGAAATCGATGATTGGTCACTTACTTGGTGGCGCTGGTGGCGTCGAGGCGATTGCGACGATCAAATCGTTACAAGAACAAACCGTTCACCCGACGATTCATCTCAAACAGCCGAGTGAAGGCTGCGATCTTGATTACGTGACGGAAGGTGCACGGAGCGTCGAATTGAATTACGCCCTGAGCAACTCGCTCGGGTTCGGTGGACACAACGCATCACTCGTCTTCAAACGTTACGAAGCTTAAGCTTAAGCGATTCCCTTGGAAAAACGAGGGGGTCGCTTTTTTGCTGATTTTCTGATTCAATAGAGAAATGCGTGTTTGACGCAGAAAGGAGTCGTTTATGACTAACATCACAAGAAAAACATCAATCATGATACTGATCCTATTTTTATTGATTGGTCTTAGTGGTACGCTCATATACCGTCTATCATCATCTCAAAAAACGAAAACAGATCAGGAGTCACAAGCAGTGAAGGTTGAATTAATTGAATCATCACTTCCGAAGACATCCGATATTGCGTTAGCGACGGATAGTCGTTCTCAGACACTGTTAGCACAACTGTATGAAGGGTTATACGTCTTTACTTCTGGGACATCCGTCCGTAGAGGATTAGCACAGGATATGTCAGTCTCAAAGGATCGTCTGACGTATACGATTCAACTCAAACAAACGAAAAATGCGCAGGGTCAGCCGATCACGGCACAAGACTTTGTCGATAGTTTCCGACGTGTCGCAGCTAATAAAACGAATTCTCCTTATGGTTTTTTATTTGAAGTGTTTGAAAATGGACGTGCCGTCAATGACGGAAAAATGAAGCCAGAGCGTTTAGGTGTAAAGGCGAAAGGACGCGACCAACTTGTCATCACGCTGAATCAGCCGGTTTCGAATCTAAAAGAATTACTCGCGATGTCCGTCTTTTATCCACAACCCGAATCTAAGAAGTGGCAAGACCTCACGGGTAATGGTGCGTTTACACTAGAACAGATGTCGAAAAACGGATATACGCTCAAGAAAAACAACCAGTATCATCAACAAAATGTTGTCACAGTCGAGGAAGTGAAAAGTCGCATCATCTCTGATCATCAGACGCAATGGAGTACGTATGAGAACAGTAAAGCAGCGATTCTTCCGTTACAAGAGAGTGTCGAGACACAAGAAGATCAAGTCTCTCGACCAACCTATCAAAAAAAGCGGAGCGGTGTCTTTTATATCGCATTTAATCAAAGAAATGAAGCCTTCCGCGAAAAGACACTCCGAAAACGAATTGCTTACGCCTTGATGGAAAAAGAGTCCGTTCAACTTCCTTTAGGATATGCAGGCATTCCGACGAATCGATTCGTCGTCACAGATACGAATGTATTAATGACAGAACCGGTACAAGTAAAAAAAGAAAATGGTAAACAACAGAAGAAACAACGAATCGAGATGCTGAACTTCGAGGACCCACAGGCGAAGCGGATTGGCCAACAACTTGAGACGTATCTTGAGAGACAGTTGCCTGATATTGATATCGTTCTTAAACCCGTTGCGATTGAAGAGAAGATCGATAAAGAACAGTCGGCTCAGTACGCGATGACGTTAACGGGATGGATGCCGGATTATCCAGGTCCACTTGCATATTTGAATCAGTTCGTCTCAGATAATCCGTTGAATTCCGTAAACTATCAATCCGACACGTACGATCAAATGATCGAAAAAGCACGGCAGGTACGAGATATGAAGAAAAAACAGGCATTGTATCATCAAGCTGAAAGACAGTTGATCAATCAAGATGCCGTCATCGTTCCTTTGTATCAGACGACAGAGAAATTATATGTTTCTGATACTATTCAAGGAATCGAAGTACCGATTTATGGACCGGAATACCTACTTCGCGCAATGAAAATACTAAAATAATCACTGAGCTGGGACCATTTTTTCGTGAGGTCCCAGTCTTTTTTGAAAAAATATTTAGAAAAATCGGATAAAAGGTTTGCAAAATTATCAGAACATTGTAAACTATTTGTAACGAAGGGTTTGATTCGAATATAGTAATTCTTTTTTTTTCGGTCAAAAACCTGACAGTATCATTTTTTAGAAACCTAGGGGGGTCATCGTAACATGAAGAAGAAAAGTTTTGCTTTAGCTACATCGGTAGCTCTCGTATCAAGTGCGTTCCTCGCAGCTTGTTCGACAACGGATTCAGGCGACAAATCGGGCGACACAGGTTCAGACAAAAAATCTAGTGATCAAACACTTAACTTGATCGAAGGTTCGGATATCCCGACACTTAACCCGACGACTTCAACAGACTCGGTTTCATTCAACGTGTTGAACAACACGATGGAAGGTCTTTACCGTCTTGATGACAAACAGCAACCAACGCCAGGTATCGCTGAAAGTCATACAGTCTCAGATGACAAATTAACATACACGTTCAAATTACGTGATGCGAAATGGTCTGACGGTACTCCAATCACAGCTAAAGACTTCGAATATGCATGGAAAGAAGTTCTCAACCCGGAGAACGCTTCACAGTATGCATACGTCTTCTACAACATCGAAGGTGCAGAAGAGTACAATACGAAAAAAGGCGAGCGTGATGCTGTCGGCGTCAAAGCAATCGACGACAAAACGTTTGAAGTTAAGTTAAAAGCACCTGCAGATTACTTCCTCGGACTCACTGGATTCGGTCCATTCATGCCGAAATCAGAAGAACTCTCGAAGAAGATCGGGAAAGACTTCGGTTCGACTGCAGACAAGTCGCTCTATAACGGACCATTCAAATTAACAGAGTGGACACGTGAGCAAGGCTGGAAAATGGTCAAAAACGATAACTACTGGGATAAAGATGCCGTTAAACTTAAAACGATCAACGTTAAGGTCGTTAAAGAGACAGCGACAGGCGTTAACTTGTACGAAAAAGGTGATATCGATCGCACAGGTTTAACATCTGAGTTCGTTGCCCAGTTCAAAGATAATAAAGAATTCAAAACAAAAGGTGAATCAACAATCTTCTACCTCTACCTCAACACGAAGGTAAAAGCGCTTGATAACGAAAAAATCCGTCGCGCAATCGACATGGGTTACGATAAAAAAGGGATCACGGATGTCATCCTCGCAAACGGATCACTTCCAGCGAACTATCTCGTACCAAAAGATTTCGCGAAAGATGCTGACGGAAAAGATTTCCGCGACAAGTACCCTGGATTCAATGAATTCAATGCTGACGAAGCGAAAAAACTTTGGGAAGAGGGTCTCAAAGAAATTGGTCAAAAAT
This sequence comes from Exiguobacterium sp. E17S, assembly GCF_057772545.1. Taxonomy (NCBI): domain Bacteria; kingdom Bacillati; phylum Bacillota; class Bacilli; order Caryophanales; genus Exiguobacterium; species Exiguobacterium sp. E17S. The sequence goes on along the minus strand of NZ_JBYLRU010000001.1, from coordinate 1,159,488 downwards.
CGGTTGATCTTGAGCTCTTGAACTATGATAGCGATGATTCGAAGAAAATCGGTGAGTTCTTGAAAGGTGAACTTGAGAAAAACCTTCCAGGTATGAAGGTCACAATCAAACAACAACCATTCAAAAACAAACTTGATCTTGAAAATAAAGGGGACTTCCAATTCTCGCTCGCGGGCTGGGGACCTGACTACCAAGATCCAATGACGTTCCTCGATCTCTTCTTGACAGACGGACCATACAACCGTGGTAAGTGGTCAAATGAAGAGTACGATAAACTCATCAAAGATGCTCAAACACAAACAGATGCAGCAAAACGCTGGTCTGAATTGCAAGAAGCTGAGAAAATCCTTCTCGACTCTGCAGCGATCTCACCTGTTTATCAGCGTGGACGTGCATTCCTCGTTAAACCATACGTCAAAGGAGTCGTCGAGCATAACTTCGGCGCAGACTTCTCGTACAAATGGGCTTCAATCGAAGGAAAATAAGCAAAATAAAAACTGCTTCCGATTTAATTCGGAAGCAGTTTTTTGTTTGCGGCAATAAAAAAGACCGGAGCATTCCGATCTCTTTTGGAGTAAGACTTATTTTTTTACTTTGGCACGCTTCCGTTGTAGTCCCATTGCCTTCTCGATTTTCGCGAGTTTTTTAGCAGCAACGGCTTCAGCACGGTCTCGTCCAGCGTCGAGAATCTGATCGAGCTCTTCAGAATCAATCAACTCATAGTAGCGTTGTTGAATCGGTTCGAGTTCCGAAATGATCGCTTCCGCGACATCTGCTTTAAATGTTCCGTAGTTCGAACCTTCGTATTTGGTTTCGAGATCTGGAATCGAGATGCCAGCGAGTAGTGAGTAAATCTCAAGCAAATTCGATACACCTGGTTTATTTTCCCGATCGAATTTGACGATCCCTTCTGAGTCCGTGACGGCTGATTTTACTTTTTTACGAATGACTTCTGGTGCGTCAAGCATCGAGATGAAGCCCTTCGGATTCTGATCAGATTTTGACATCTTTTTGTCTGGCGTCGTCAGGCTCATGATTCGTGCTCCTGATTCAGCGATGATTGGTTCTGGTAATGTGAACGTCTCATAGTAACGACTATTAAAACGTTGAGCCAAGTCACGCGTTAACTCAATATGTTGTTTTTGATCATCACCGACTGGAACGAGTTCCGCATCATAGAGTAGGATATCAGCTGCCATGAGTGTCGGATAGACAAACAATCCTGCACCGATTCGGTCTTTTCCTTGTGATTTATCTTTATACTGTGTCATACGCTCTAGTTCACCCATTCCAGAAAGACACGTCAACATCCAGCCGAGTTGTGCATGCGCTTTGACTTCTGATTGAACAAAGATTGTTGATTTTTCTGGATTCAGACCACTTGCGATATAAAGAGCTGCGAGTGCACGTGTATTGTTCATCAGTTCGACACGATCGATATCGACCGTGATCGAGTGCAAGTCAACGACACAATAATACGCATCATGACCATCTTGTAAGTTAACGAAGTGTTTCATCGCACCTAAGTAATTTCCGAGTGTTACTGTTCCCGTTGGTTTGATACCTGAGAAAATCGTTTTCATAATGAAATCCCTCCAAATAATAAAATCAAAATAAAAAACGCCCCTTGAAAATCAAGGGACGATTCATCGCGTTGCCACCCAAGTTGCTATTCGCATAGCCGCTCAATTTGCTGTAATGGGCAAACCCATCTGACTCTACTTGATTCGAATCAGCCACTCGAAAGTCCATTCACGTAGGCATCACCTGTCCATTTCCAGCACCATGGACTCTCTGAGAGGGATGTATCTAAGTTACTACTCTTTGTCGTCGTGTTTTCTTGTTTAATTCACTTAAGTTTACCATACGATAGAAGGTACGTCACGGTGATTTCGATTAAAAGTAAGAGATGATCAGCGATACGATGATGAAGATAATACCACTAGAAACATAGGGTTTCGTTCGGGCAGAAGCCCGATTTTGCTTTTTACGGAGGACTTCTTCCTCTTCGTCATCCTCTTCGTAGTAATCGCCATCAATCTCTCGAAGCTTCGCTTCCCGTTGTTTTTTAAATCCAGCTGTCATTCCACGGAAGAAGCCGTTAGCCGACATGTTGGAAAAGAATCCGATTGCCATAAGCAAAAAGCCTCCAATGAACAACCCACCGGATAGATGGTATAAAATACCGTGCGTCGAATCGATGATAGTCGCCCATATCGTATAAATTAACAACAGAATGACCGCAATGATGACCGGTCGGAAATAGGTCGATCGCATGAAAATCCCCCTTTAATGCATTGATAATCTTAGTATACGAAACTTTTAATCCTGTTACGAATCGGTAACAGACGAATGATGCAAAATAGCAAATAGTGTGACTATTTACTTGACGTTAATGCTATTCTCACATAAAATCAATTTATCACTTCGTTTAAGTTTTTGAAACTAGGTCAATGCATTTTGGGGAATACATTGCAGTTTCGGCGGGACGTTATTGATGTCATAGGCATTATGGCAACTTGGAAATTGAAAAGGAGATGACCTACCGATGAAGAAAAAAACAGTCGGTCTCGCATTATCAGTCATGCTTGCAGGAAGCGCAGTGCTTGCTGGATGTTCGACAGGTGGCGGAGACAGTGATTCAGGTTCAACAGACGGAAAGAAAAATCTACGTTTAACGGATACTTCTGACATTACGACAGTCGATCCAGCGAAGGCTACGGATTCTGTTGCTTTCAACATGATCGGGAACACGATGGAAGGTCTTTACCGTCTCGATAAAGACGGAAAAGCGATTCCGGCACTTGCAGAAAAAACAGATATCTCAAGTGATAACTTGACGTATACGTTCACACTTCGCGACTCAAAATGGTCAGATGGTTCACCCGTCAAAGCACAAGATTTCGAATTTGCTTGGAAACGTGCTGCTGATCCGAAAACAGCATCTAGTTACTCGTACATCTTTGACACGTTAAAAAACGGCGCTGATGTCACACAAGGTAAAAAAGCTGTCGACGAACTCGGTGTTAAAGCACTTGACGACAAAACATTAGAAGTAAAACTCGAGCGTCCAGCGCCGTATTTCCTCTCACTGACATCGTTCGGTACGTACACACCGATCAGTGAAGACTTCTACAAAAAGAATGAAAAAGACTTCTCGCTTAAACCAGATAAATTACTCTATAACGGTCCTTTCGTTTGGGAATCTTGGAAAACGGATTCAAAACGTGTCCTGAAGAAAAACGATAACTACTGGGATAAAGATGCTGTCAAACTCGACGAAGTTACAATCAGTGTCGTTAAAGATAATTCGACAGTAGTAAATCTTTATGATTCAAACGATGTCGATTACGCAGTTTTGACTTCAGAGCAAGTTGAAGCTTACAAATCGAAGCCTGAATTCAAGACAGCGCTTCGTTCTTCGATCGCTTATCTAAAATTCAATAACGAAGATGCGACGATGAAAGATGTCGATGCACGTAAAGCGATCGCTCGTGCGATCGATCCAAAAGGAATCACAGATACGCTTCTTGCGAACGGTTCGATTCCAACAACAAGCTTCATTCCAAAGGAATTCGTCAAAGATGCGTCTGGTAAAGACTATACGAGCGACATCAACTGGTTCGACCGCGATGGAAAAGAAGCAGCAGATCTTTGGAAAAAAGCAAACGGCGATAAGAAAACGACGATTGAACTTCTGTCGTTCGATAGTGAAGATGCGAAGAAAATCGGTGAGTACATGAAAGGTCAGATCGAGAAAAATCTTCCGAACGTTACTGTTTCAATCAAACAACAACCGTTCAAAAACAAACTCGATCTTGAAACAAAAGGAGATTACCAAATCTCTTACTCACTTTGGGGTCCGGATTACCAAGATCCAATGTCTAACCTTTCCATCTTCGAATCAACGAACAGCCAAAACGACGTCAACTACAAGTCTGCAGCTTATGATAAATTGTTGAACGCAGCAAATGAAGAGTCTGATTTAAATAAACGTCTTGATCTCTTTAAACAAGCGGAAGCACAATTGATTGAAAAAGATCAAGCCATCGCGCCAATCTATCAAGCTGGTTCTGCATACTTGAGCCGTCCGACGGTTAAAGATTTCAACCGTCAGTTGTTCGGAGCAGATTTCCAATACAAATACGTTGATATTAAGTAATCGAGAATGGGAGCGTCCCCTGATCAGTTCGGGTACGCTCCTGTTTTATACTACTTTTTATGAATGGAAACTCATTTTTATCGAAAATGTGAAAGTTTCGTAAAAAAGTAGTTCTAATTACTTTGTTAGCAAAGTATAATGGAATCAAACGAAAAATTCTGACTATTGGATGAAATTAGAAAAACATCCAAACGAACATCAAATCAAAGCACAATAAAAAAAGAATTTTTAAATTTTTATAACAAAATTCTTGAATGTTCCGACAATTGTGGGTCATACTGATTTTATTGATGTTTCGAAAAAAACAGAAAATCTTTATAGGGGGTGCCATCTTATGGGCCGTTATTTAGCTCAACGCCTAGTTTACGGCGTACTGACGTTTTTACTCATCGCTTCGTTCACTTTCTTCCTGATGGATCTGCTACCAGGTTCACCGTTCCAAAACCAGGAGAAACTTTCTCCTGAACAGTTGAATATACTTCGGGATAAGTACAACTTGAATGATCCACTGCCACAACGCTACGCAGCGTACATGGTCAACTTGTTCCAAGGAGACCTTGGGGTATCATTCAAATACGATAGCCGTCCAGTTACGGATTTAATTGCTGAACGGATCGGACCATCGGCTCAACTCGGAATTCAAGCATTGATTCTTGGTGTATTGCTTGGACTTGTACTTGGTGTCATCGCGGCACTTCGTCACAACTCAGTTGTCGATTACGGTGCGATGTTCGTATCGGTTATCGGAATCTCGGTACCGTCCTTCGTATTCGCCTCACTCCTTCAGTACTATGTCGGCGTGAAATGGGGCGTTTTGCCAGTCGCGTTCTGGGAAAGCCCGGCGCATACCATCTTGCCGACCATATCGTTATCACTTGGGGTCACAGCCTCGATTGCTCGATTCGTCCGAACGGAGATGTTAGAAGTTACAGGTCAGGATTACGTCACGTTAGCTAGAGCGAAAGGCCTAGATGGTCAGTCGATTACTTGGAAACACATGGTTCGGAACGCCTTGATTCCTGCCATCACGATTCTTGGACCAATGACAGCAGCGTTGATTACGGGAACACTCGTCATCGAGAAAATTTTTGCTGTACCAGGACTTGGTGAGTTATTCGTATCGTCGATTACACAAAACGACTACACGGTCATCATGGGTACGACATTATTCTTCTCAGCAGTCTTCATTCTTATGATTTTGATCGTCGACTTACTATACGGTGTCGTTGATCCACGGATTCGTTTGGGGGGTAACAAATAATGGCTGAACAAAATTCAAATGCAAAAGCAGAACAGTTTGATTCATCGCTGTTCCAACACGTTGAGTTCAATGAACAAGCAGGGGAACGCCTTGCTGGTAAAAGCTTAAACTTCTGGCAAGATGCTTGGATGCGTCTACGCAAGAACAAAGCGGCAATTCTCTCACTTGCTGTCATCATCATCATCGCGATCATGTCATTGGTCGGACCTGCTTTGTCTGGTAATGACCCTTATACCCAAACAATCACGCAAGCTAAACTCCCACCTAAAATTACTGGTTTAGAGTGGGCAGGTTTTGACGGTATGGCAACACTTGGAGATACACCGATTGATTTCTATGAACAAAAACAAGTAAAAGAAAACTTTTGGTTTGGTACGGATCACCTCGGTCGTGATCTTTGGTCACGTGTCTGGGAAGGAACAAAGATTTCGTTATTCATCGGTTTGATGGCAGCACTCATCGATGTTCTCGTTGGTGTCACATACGGTGGAATTTCTGCTTATTACGGTGGGCGTGTCGATAACATCATGCAACGTATCGCAGAGATTTTGACAGGTGTACCAAACTTGATCTTGATCATTCTGTTCATCCTCATCCTTGAACCAGGTATTACGACGATCATTCTCGCAATGACAATCACTGGCTGGATCGGTATGAGCCGACTCGTTCGCGGTCAGATCCTGAAACTAAAGAACCAAGAATTCGTACTTGCAGCACGAACACTTGGTGCTTCTAGCGCACGATTGATCTTTAAACATTTGATTCCAAATACCTTGGGAACGATCATCATCTCACTCATGTTCACGATTCCAAGTGCGATCTTCTTCGAAGCGTTCTTAAGCTTCATCGGTTTAGGACTTGCACCACCACAACCGTCACTCGGTACATTGATCAACGAAGGGTACAAAGAACTCAAAACGTTCCCATTCTTGCTCGTTGTTCCATCGACGGTCATCGTACTCCTCATGGTCAGCTTCAATATGTTGGCAGATGGACTGCGTGATGCGTTCGACCCACGTTTACGACGCTAACGGAAACTAGAGAGGAGCTCATTCACAATGGAAACTATTTTATCTGTTCGCGACCTGAATGTCGCTTTCCATACGTATGCCGGGACGGTACAAGCCGTCCGCGGTGTATCGTTTGATTTAAAAAAAGGCGAGACACTCGCAATCGTTGGTGAGTCTGGTTCTGGTAAATCGGTTACTTCAAAAGCAATCATGCGTTTGATTCCAAACCCACCAGGTGAAATCACACAAGGTGAAATCTTATTTGAAGGTCGTGACCTTGTTAAGCTTTCCGATAAAGAAATGCAAAAAGTCCGTGGTCGTGATATCGCAATGATCTTCCAAGATCCGATGACATCACTTAACCCGACGATGACGATCTATAAACAAATCGCTGAAGGATTAAAACGTCACCAAGGCTTAACAGGCGACGCAGCGAAAAAGCGTACACTCGAACTTTTGACACTCGTAGGAATTCCGAATCCAGAAGCGCGTCTGAAACAATATCCGCACCAATTATCGGGTGGGATGCGTCAACGGATCGTCATCGCAATCGCACTTGCATGTAATCCGAAAGTATTGATTGCCGATGAGCCGACGACTGCCCTCGATGTTACGATTCAAGCTCAGATTCTTGAGTTATTGAAAGACATTCAGCAAAAAACGGGTACAGCAATCATCTTCATTACGCACGATTTAGGTGTTGTAGCGAACATGGCTGACCGTGTAGCTGTCATGTATGCTGGTAAATTGATTGAAAAAGGTACAGTAGATGAGATCTTCTATGAGCCGCGTCATCCATATACTTGGGGACTACTAGGTTCAATGCCGCGTCCATCTGATGACCGTTCGCAAGACCTTCCTGCGATTCCAGGAACTCCACCGAACCTGATGCATCCACCAGTCGGTGATGCGTTTGCACCGCGTAATAAATACGCGATGAAGATTGATTTCGAGAAAGAACCACCTTTCTTCAAAATCTCAGATACACACGAAGCGGCGACGTGGTTGCTACATCCACAAGCTCCATACGTTGAACCACCCGCTGCAATCCGTGACTTGGCGTTAAAATACCGTCCGGACAGCGTGTTCTCAAAATCGCTTCTGAAAGGCGGTCTGAAATAATGGAAAACCGTAATAAATTACTTGAAGTAAAAAACTTGAAGCAACATTTCAATATTGGACGTGGACGCGTCGTTAAAGCGGTTGATGGACTTTCATTTGATATCTACGAAGGCGAAGTACTTGGCCTCGTTGGAGAGTCAGGCTGTGGTAAGTCTACGACTGGTCGCTCGATCATTGGTTTATACGAAGCGACAGACGGCGAAGTCATCTTCAAAGGTGAAAACGTTCATGGTAAGAAATCACGTAAAGACAAATTGAAATTCAACCGTGCAATGCAAATGATTTTCCAAGATCCGTATGCATCGTTAAATCCACGGATGACGGTTGGTGATATCATCGCTGAAGGAATCGATATTCATGGTTTAGCAAACTCAAAAGAAGAGCGCAATAACCGTGTATATGATTTGCTTGAGACTGTTGGTTTGACGAAAGAACATGCGAGTCGTTACCCGCACGAGTTCTCAGGTGGTCAGCGTCAACGGATTGGTATCGCACGCGCACTTGCTGTAGAGCCGGACTTCATCATTGCGGATGAGCCGATTTCAGCACTCGACGTATCGATTCAAGCCCAAGTCGTCAACTTGATGAAAAAACTGCAACGTGATCGCAGTTTGACATACTTGTTCATCGCCCACGATTTATCGATGGTTAAGTATATCTCAGACCGGATTGGTGTTATGTATCAGGGTCACCTCGTTGAATTGTGTGATGCGGATCGTCTGTATGAGAATCCTGTTCATGCTTATACGAAGTCACTTTTATCTGCGATTCCGCTTCCGGATCCAGAGCACGAGCGGACACGTAAACGGATCATCTTTGATCGTCCGACGAGTGGACCGGTTGGGAAATCGGATGAAGATTCGAGCATTCCACCACTTCGTGAAATCGAGCCAGGTCACTTCGTTTCGATGACGGATGCAGAACTTGAAGCGTACCAAGCGCAACTCGTATAATCGTTAAAGCAAAAAGGCATTTCCACGTTGATCGTGGAAATGCCTTTTAATTTTCTGATGCGATACGCGGTAGATGAGCAAATCGATGGACGACTGCATCGATTGCATCAAGACGACGCATGGCTTCTTCAAAGTCAATTTTTTCGTAATGATGGAGTCCGCCCGGCTGTTCTTCCAGCGTATCCGCATCATGGACAAGTTGTTGAAGAGGTGTTCGATTGATCGCACCTGGTGGAAGATAAGAATCCGTATGCAAAAGAACAGCGAGAGCAATTTCTTTTGCACGTGCTGGTTCTTCACCAAGGCGAATCAATAGTTTGTGAGCACGTTCAGCTCCTTTAATGGCATGAATATCATTTTGGCGATATAAATCATAGTTCCAAGTGCCATCGGTATACCATTCGTAATGACCGATATCATGTAAGAGTGCTGCCTTCGTAGCAGTGTCAGCATCTAAGCCGCGTTTCGTAGCAAGCGTCAGTGCGCGTTCCGCTACTGAAATCGCATGATTCAAGCCAGAACGAGATAAATATTTTTGAGCGATCGGATGATCGAGAATCGTAACGAGTGTTAATGCCATGAATGAAAAACTCCTTTCTGAGCGTTGATATTTCTATACACTCTACAGAAATTTGAAAGAAATTGCAACTGTTTTTCATTCCTCAATCGACAATCTCACATATTTAATTGCTTAAAGTAGGAATAGATTTTTAGTTTACGTGGTATACTTACTAATGTAGAAGATGATTATTTCGCTTTCGTAGGTTGTTAATTCTGTTTCGGGCCGATTGGGGTGTCGGAATATGAAAGAACGTGACAAGAAGAAAAAGCTGAAGAAGCGCCTTTTGCGGGATATTTTAGAGAAAAAACTGAAAGAAATGAAACTTCCTAAAGCAAAAGAGACGATTTCTCAGCCATTTGATCACACGCCAGCTTGTTAAAGCCACGTGGTGGCTTTAACAAGCTTTTTTACGAAAAGTTCTTTCATCTTTATAAAAAAGCTAGGTTTTCTGCTTTATTAGATGTAAACTGTCAAGTAATAGAACCATCATCAATATCTGCTTATTCACATAGGTATTGAATGATGTTAAATCAGGGGGAGGATGTTTTTCAATGGTAACACTCTATACTTCACCAAGTTGTACTTCTTGTCGGAAAGCACGCGCGTGGCTTGAAGAACATGAAATCCCGTTCGTTGAACGTAATATCTTTTCAGAACCATTATCGCTCGATGAAATCAAACAGATTCTTCGTATGACGGAAGATGGAACGGACGAGATTATCTCAACACGTTCAAAAGTCTTCTCGAAACTCGATGTTTCCGTTGAAAACTTATCGTTGCAGCATCTATACGATTTGATTCAAGAATATCCGGGATTATTGCGTCGCCCAATCTTGATTGATGAAAAACGCCTTCAAGTGGGATACAACGAGGATGAAATCCGTCGATTCTTACCGCGCAAGGTGCGTACATTCCAACTTTTGGAAGCACAGCGTCTTGTAAACGAGTAATTTTGAAAAGCACGCTGCTTCGTGAGCAGTGTGCTTTTTGTTACCGATAAAAAAGGTTAAAATAAAGATAACAAAGGAATAGAAATATATCCTTCGGATTCAAAACTATGAATCCAAGTCATGTCCTCGTTCGTATTCTAGATAAGGAACGAGAAGAAAGGAGTGGACAGTTTGAAAATCGAACGCGTCAATGACAATACGGTCAAGTTCTTCATCACGTACACCGACATCGAACGCCGTGGTTTTGCCCGAGATGAGATTTGGTATAACCGGGAACGGGGAGAACAGTTATTCTGGCAGATGATGGACGAAGCGAATGAAAAAGAGTCCATCTCCTTCGAAGGTCCACTATGGATACAAGTGCAAGCATTTGAAAAAGGTCTTGAAGTCACTGTAACGATCGCGAAAAATGCAGTTGATGGTGAGCAAGTCGATGAAGACGAACTCGATTCACTTTTACGATCAGCGATGTCTGAGACAGAAGATAAAGATACAGAGTTAAGCCAAGATGTTTTATTTGAAACTCGCGATTTCGAACATATCATCGCGCTCAGCCAATATGCGAATGCTCCTGTATTCGCAGAACTTGAAACAGCGCTTTATCAAAAAGATGGACTCTATTTACTGCATGTTCATTTCGAAGATGATGTGAACGTAGAAGCGCAAGAAAACGTCATGAGTTTAATCGCAGAGTATCTCCAGTTCAGCGAACAAACGATACATCCTGTAGCTGAATACGGGAAACAGATCATTGCTTCAGATGTCTTTCCGTTCATTCGGAAACATTTTCCGAACTAAGGTCAGAAAAAGTGCGAGGAAAAGGAGGATCACATATCGTGATACCTCCTTTTGTTCTGGTATTAAGTGAGGGTATAGCCTCCATCTACGATGAGCGCTTGACCGTTGATGTAACTCGCTTTGTTTGATAGTAAGAAACAAACGACCTCAGCGATTTCAGAAGGTTGTGCAGGCTCGCCTCGAAGATGATGTTTCATTGCGAGGTCAAATTTATCTTTCCCGCCATATAAGGCATGACTGAGCGCTGTATCGACTGGTCCCGGGCAAATAGCATTAAATCGGTACTTACCATGGAAGCGGGCGGCGTATGTCTTTGTTAGCGTCAGTAAAGCACTCTTAGATGAAGCGTAAGGCAGTAGCATTGCTGGAAACTTAACATGACCTACGATGGCGCTATTATTGACGATGGAAGCACCTTTTGAAAAGCGTTTCGTCGCAAGTTGGATGATTCGTTCGGGTGCGTGATAGTTCACTTGGAACACTTCTTTTTGTTGATCGGAGACACGTTCAGGTGCGACGGGTTTACCGAAAGTACCTGCATTGTTGAAAATACCATCGATTTCTGGGAAATCTTCTTGTGTTTCTTCAAAGAACGCATCGATTGCAGAGGAATCAGTTAAGTCGACAGGGAAGAAATATAAACGTCCTTCTCCATTTGCTTCAAGCGAGGATCCTTTTTCTTCATTACGACCAATCGCAAGGACAGTATGTCCCTCCCGAATGAGTTGAAGGGCAGTTGCCTCACCAATTCCACTTGTTGCACCAGTAATGATATACGTACCCATTTAAACGCTTCCTTTCTGTCATCAGTTTAAATACAATTAGTACTACTTACATAAAAGGAGGGGGATTCATGCTACGACGTGTACAACTTCTCATGACCCTCATCTTGACCATCGGCTTGATTGCCTTTTTATCCTACTATTGGAGTGTCTATATGGTAGGTTGGCTGTCCATCGTCATCATCTTGGTCGTCATGAGCGTGTTTGTCATCATTCTACTCGAAAATCGAAACCCAGAACGAACGCTCGTCTGGGCACTCGTCATGATGGCATTGCCTGTCGTTGGCGTGTTCGTGTATTTCACATTTGGTCAGAACTACCGCCGAAAACGAATGTTTCGACTGAAGGCAATGCTTGATGAAGAGTCTTACATTAAGTATCGTACCCAGTTTAAGGCAGGGGTACACCAATCAGTGTTCCAAGAAGGACGTTATGGAAAAGTTGTGACACTTATCGATTCAATCAGTCGCCTTCCGATTTCGTATAATACACATACAAGAATCTTGACGAATGGTCAGGAAAAGTTTCCGATTCTTTTAGAAGAGATTCGTCAAGCACAGCATCATATTCATTTGGAGTACTATATCGTACGCGATGATCAACTTGCGCTTCAGCTACAGGAAGCGTTGATTGAAAAGGCTAAGCAAGGAATCGAGGTCCGCTTTCTTTATGATGCCGTCGGTTGTTTTTCGACGGATAAACATTATTTCAAGAAGATGCAGGCAGCTGGTGTTGAGGTTCGTGCGTTTTTCCCCGTCGTCTTACCGTTTATTTCGAGTAAATCAAACTACCGGAATCATCGGAAAATCGTCGTCATCGATGGAACGGTTGCATTTACGGGTGGAATAAACATTGGCGACGAGTATATCGGTCGTGATCAACATTTTGGTTTTTGGCGTGATACCCATCTTCTCGTAAGGGGAGAGGCTGTCTCTGAACTCCAACTGATTTTTTTGCAAGACTGGTATTACATGACCGGTGAACGGCTGTTTACACCGTTTTACATGGAGCCACTTGAGTACGTTGAAGAAGCAACAGGAGGTGTTCAAATCATTGCGAGCGGTCCTGATGAGCCATATGAGGCAATGAAATCACTTTACTTCGGGCTCATCACGGAAGCGCGTGAATCGGTCTATATTGCTTCCCCGTATTTGATACCGGACGAAGATCTCATGACAGCGCTGAAGACAGCTGCAATGGCAGGGATTGACGTCCGTATTCTACTACCGAGCTTCCCGGATCATAAAATCGTATTTTATGCGAGCCGTTCTTATTTTGATGATTTGCTACAAGCTGGTGTAAAAATTTACGAGTACAATAAAGGATTCATGCACTCGAAAGTTATCGTCGTTGATGACGCCATCGCAACGATTGGGACAGCGAACATGGATTTACGTAGTTTTCATTTGAATTTCGAAGTGAATGCTTTCTTATATGGAACGAACTCTGTCCATGAACTGACACGTGATTTTTATGAAGATTTTAGCCATTCGACACAAGTTGATGCTGATATGTTCCATCGGCGTCCATTACGCCGTCGATTAATTGAATCGATTTCACGTTTATTCTCACCGTTACTCTAGTAAAAGGGGACGATTCAGATGTTTGAAGCCATTGATGCTTCTGGTAAACGCATCATGATTCACAGATTTCCCATCCATGAATTAAAAACGATGTCCTTACGTTGTCCGTATTGCCTGAAGCCATTGCGCGTCAGGCAAGGACGACGACCACACTTTTCACATATCTCAGCTTGTTCAGGAGAAAGCAACGTGCATATGTCTTGGAAAAAGCGGATTGCGGATTCTTTAATAAACGCAGGTATCCAAGTCGAAATTGAATGGATGACTGGGGAGAGACGTTTTGATCTGTGGATACCAGAAAAGAAAATCGGGATTGAAATTCAACGTTCTCCGATGTCAGCAGAGGAATGGATCAGACGAGCCAGACTTGATGCGAAACAAGAACAAACGGTTCGGTGGATCGGATTTCATCCTTCACATGGTGTCACGTTGCGATTGCAAGGTTGGATGCGACAAGCATTTTTACAACATGATTACTTGGATCTGATCGTCGAGAATCAAATCCGGAGATTTCGACATCCGGTTCCTTTTGCAAAACATCATGTCTATTGTACGGTTCAACCGCTCTCATTATCTGATTTTCTTTCGAAGAACCTTCATCATTTCCTCGGAAATTTTCAATCGCTCGATGGCAAGGAATCGTTCATCGCTATCGTCGACGTCCTTTTTATCCTTCATTACCTCCACGCATCCTCAAGATCCCACTGTATCAATCAGGTTTCCATCTACAAAATCTTCCCTCTTTTGCCTTTCTCCCCATCACACGTCTATTATTTCTACCCGTCCATCCCTTTGAATTTCAAATCGTCGTCTTTTTAGAGATAAAAGGGCGGTACACTTTGAGCCGTCTGGAATATGTCATAAATCAACTGCTTCACAAATTGAATCTATCGATTGAAAGAGATTTGATTGGTGCTCTCGTCAGGGAATGGATGGAGCGGATTGAGGAGGCGAATAAGCTGTTTTAGCAGGAGCACTTCGATTGTTTGTCGAAAAGAAAACAGGTATAACTGAATTAAAGGAGTGAGGGAAATGGCAGAAGTATTAACACGTCAAGATGTTGACGTTACAGAAACATGGAATCTAGAGTCGATTTACGCAACGAACGAAGCGTGGGAAGAAGAATTCGAATCGGTGAAAGCGATGCTTCCATTACTCGTCGAGTATAAGGGTCGTCTTGGACAGAGTGCAGAAACACTCTATGAAGGGTTACAGTTACGTGACGAAGTCTCAAGACGCCTTTATAAGCTTTATACATACGCGCACATGCGTTATGACGAAAATACAGCAGACAGCTTCTACCAAGCCATGAACGACCGTGCTCGAACGCTCGCGTCGCAAATCGGGGCAACGCTTGCTTTCATGACACCAGAATTGTTAGCTGTACCTGAGTCAACGATTGAGACGTATCTTAATGAGAATCCAGATCTTGCAATGTATCGTCATGCATTTGATGAATTGAATCAAGAGCGTGAACACGTCCTGACGGAAGCGGAAGAAGCGATTCTTGCAAAGGCAGGAGAAGTACTCGGTCAATCCGGTACGACGTTCGGTATGTTGAACAATGCAGATCTGACATTCCCGAAAATCAAAGGGGAAGACGGAGAAGAGACAGAGTTGACACATGGTCGCTTCATCACATTCCTGGAATCATCTGATCGTTCGGTCCGTGAAGCCGCATTTAAAGCGATGTATGGAACATATGCAAAATACACGAATACGCTCGCTTCGACACTTGCTGGGTCAGTTAAGAAAGACAACTTCTATGCGGATGTCCGGAAGTTCCCATCTGCACGCGCAGCAGCTTTACACGGTAATGCGATTCCTGAGTCCGTCTATGATGGATTAGTTGAAGCGGTACATGAGCATTTACCATTGCTCCATCGTTACGTCGCTCTACGTAAGCGAGTGCTCGGACTCGATGAACTACACGTGTATGATATGTACACACCGCTCGTTTCTGAGGTGGAGATGAAAGTCTCTTACGAGGAAGCGAAACAATTGATGGTCGAAGGGCTCGCGCCGCTCGGAGCAGAGTATAAGCACATCCTTGAAGAAGGATTGTCTGAACGTTGGGTTGATGTCCGGGAGACGCGTGGTAAACGGAGTGGAGCCTACTCTTCTGGTGCTTATGATACACAGCCGTTCATTTTGATGAACTGGCAAGACAACATCAACAACCTCTTTACACTCGCACATGAATTCGGACATTCCGTCCATAGTTATTACACGCGGAAATCTCAACCGTATCCATATGGTGATTATTCCATCTTCGTCGCAGAAGTCGCCTCAACGACGAATGAAGCATTGTTGAACGACTATTTATTGAAGAAAGTAACGGATCGTAAAGAAAAACTCTATCTATTAAACAATCAACTCGAAACCTTCCGCGGAACATTGTTCCGACAAACGATGTTCGCCGAGTTCGAACATGCAATTCATGATGCGGCTCGTCTTGGACAAGCGCTGACACCGGAATTCTTAACGTCAACGTATTATGCGTTGAATCAAAAATACTTCGGAGACGAAATTGTATTAGATGAAGAAATCGGTCTAGAATGGGCTAGGATTCCACACTTCTATTACAATTATTATGTCTATCAGTATGCAACGGGCATTTCTGCTGCCGCTGCTTTGACGGATCAGATTCTAGAAGAAGGACAACCTGCTGTAGAGCGATACATCAACAATTTCTTAAAAGCGGGATCAAGTGATTATCCAATCGAAGTTTTAAAAGCTGCGGGTGTCGATATGACAACAAAAGCGCCAGTTGAAGCAGCATTGCGTCAATTTGAACGTGTCCTAGATGAATTTGAAGCTTTGTTAGCAGAGTGACATCTTTGTGACAAAGTGAACAAAGAGTGGAAAAGAGGCGAAGTCCACGATATACTTATATTGTGAAGAGGGTCACATTCCCCAGTCGATTCTCTTTTTCCCCCATCCAGTGGTCAAAAGAAAAAGTCCTTCTCGTCAGGAGGGACTTTTTCTTTTGTCTATGATTGAACACAAAAAGGACAGTTCAGCACGCTGAACTGTCCTTTTTATTGTTTTTATCATGCGTGTGCCGAATCTTTTAAGTGACGCCATACTTTTCCATCACAGTACGATAGAGAAGCACATTTTTGTTGCAAGACCAGTTTTTTTAATTCGTGTTCAATCTGGGATTCAGGAGCGTCATAAATAAAGGCGATTTCAGCCGTTGTTGCTGTTTCATACCGTCTCAAGAATTGTTCGAGTGGTGGCTTCGGTTGTTTTTCGATCGTATGATCTAGCAATTCACTTAAGATCGAGACATACACCAAATACTCATAAGGTCCTTCTGCTTTGATCGCTTCTTCGTCTCCGACGAAAGCGAGTGTTGGAAGAATCCGAACATCCCATTCGGTGACTAGTTCAGTTTCTTTCTCGAGCATTTGCTGAATCGTATCCGACGAGACATCACGATGGAACTCATCTAAATCCAAACCATACTCCGTTAATGCTTCTGCTAGCCGCATCAATGATGGCCGACTATAAGCACTTTCTCCTTCGACGTTATGAAGCATTCGAAGGCGTCGCATGAATCGCATACCAAACGTTTTTCCTTGAAGCTCAATTGCTTTTAGAATGACGAGTGGTGACATGTCGCATGCGGATCGTGATGGAGCACATGGAATCGTTGCAATCGTCCGAAGACGGAACAGATGACCATATTCTAGCTCTAGCTTCTTGAGGACGGGTATCAACCGTAAACCATCCGTTTGTGTCACATCTAGAAAATGATAGATTTCCAGAGGTTTCGTCGGTTGTTGAATCGATGGTTCGTCCAATGAACAATAAGATCCGTTACATTGTGCGTGTTCCATCCGTTCACCCCTTCCTGTTGTTATCGTTACCCTATTTTAGCAACGAAAAAAAAGAAAGAGCAAAGGTTTTGCTTGTTCATTCTTACACGAAAAATCAAGAAAGCGCTTTACGTTCCATGAAGCGAACGATTTTATTTTTTGTTTTGCGCTGTGGAATGTCGTGTTCTGAAAGAATTCGCTCGAAATCCTTTTGCCCTTGTTCGAAGTTGCTGACCTCAAACTCTAACTCATAATCGGTATGTCCGAGATAGCGACTTTTATCAAGGACAAGCAATCCTTCCGGGAGCACGGTTTCGATTCGTTCTGTCTCTAATCGACCTAAATGCTCCAAAGATCCCTGTAAATCAAATGGCTTTAGCTGTTCGTTCATCTCTTCGGAATGAATTAGACCGTATTTGAATAGATCTTCTGCTTCAGTTGATGATAACGTGACATGCGTTTCAAGCAACCCCTCCTCATGGGGTTGTTTTAAAGTCAGTACGAGCCCTTGTTTTTTCTCACGAATCCGTAAAGCAGCACCTTTTTTTCGAAGTTCAAAATCAGGCGTATCAAAATAATCATTTGCTTGCCAAATGGGTTGTTTAGCTGACGCATAATGGGTAAATAACGATAGATATTCTTGTTCAGACAATAAGTTCTTGAATTCGATTTCCAATTCTTGTCTAATCGGAATCACGCCTTTCTAGTTGAATGTCTGAAAATATGATAACATGAATGAGGTAGGAACAGGCAGTGAACCAATACTATTCGATTAAAAGTGGTGACAAATCAGATGACAAAAGAAAATTGGGATTTATTTCTTGCACCGTATCAAATCGCGGTCGATGAGTTGAAAGTTAAGCTAAAAGCGATTCGTAAACAATTTCAGCAACGGGGAGAACATTCACCGATTGAATTTGTCACAGGACGGGTCAAACCTGTAAAGAGCATTCTTCAAAAAGCGGAACGAAAAGCAATTGCGCGTGAGTCATTAGAACAAGACATGCAGGATATCGCCGGATTACGTATCATGTGTCAATTCGTCGATGATATCATTCATGTCCTTGAGCTGCTGCGCTCGCGCGGAGATTTTAAAATCGTCGAAGAACGGAACTACATTACACAAAAAAAGGATAGTGGCTATCGATCGTATCACGTCATCATTGCCTATCCGGTACAGACGATCGAAGGTGAAGTTCCGACGTTAGTCGAGATTCAAATTCGAACGCTTGCGATGAACTTCTGGGCAACGATTGAACACTCGTTGAATTATAAGTACCAAGGAAATATTCCGGAAGAGACGCGTGAGCGTCTGCGTCGTGCAGCAGAGGCAGCGTTTTTGCTTGATGCGGAGATGAGCCAGCTGAAAGTAGAAATCCAAGATGCACAACTCGTCTTTCAACGCGACGCTAAGGCGTCTGAACGATTAAAAGAGTAGGGGGATGACCATGCGTTTTGCAATCACGGCTCGTGATGATGAGCGATCTCATGCGCTGAAACAGCAACTCGAGCAGGCATTGACGGATCGGGGATGTATTCTTGATGCCGGCCAGCCGGAAATCGTCGTCTCGATTGGTGGAGACGGAACGATGTTACAGGCGTTTCATTCGTATCTCGATCAAGTAGAGACAATTACGCTTGTTGGGATTCATACGGGGCATCTTGGTTTTTATGCGGATTGGCGCCCTGAAGAAATGGATGAACTGATTGATCATATCGCGAAGCAGGATTTAGCGACGGTTCAATACCCATTGCTTGAACTCTCGATTGATTATGCGGACGGTTCACACAACCAACTGCTTGCCTTGAATGAATGTACGATTAAAAGTTTTAATCAGACACTCGTTTGCGATTTATCGATTCGAGGTGACTACTTCGAAACATTCCGAGGGGACGGGTTGTGTGTATCAACACCGTCTGGTTCGACAGCTTACAATAAGGCACTCGGCGGAGCGATCGTTCACCCGGCGCTCGAAGCAATTCAAATTACAGAGATGGCTTCCATCAACAATCGTGTTTACCGGACGATCGGCTCACCGATGTTGCTACCGAAACATCATGATGTCGAAATTCGTCCCGTTAATCCGATTGATTTTCAGATGACCTATGACCACTATGCTTCAATCATTCATCAAAACGTGACATCGATTCGATGCCGGGTCTCTGATAAAAAAGTGAAATTTGCTCGTTTTCGTTCTTTCCCGTTCTGGCAACGGGTGCGGGAATCTTTCCTGGCAGACGAAAGACGTTAAAGTAAAGGAAATGGAAACATGAATGGATTTCAGCTACAACAGATGGTGACTGACATCGAGGATGGCTGGCGTGTCAGTCATTTTTGTACGACCCGCTTAGGGATTTCGCGAAAAATGTTAGTATCGATTAAAAATCATGGGGATATCACGCGTAATGGTCAGCATGTTAACGTCCACGACGTCTTACACGCGGGTGATCATGTCCATGTCTTCTTCCCGGAAGAGACACCAGCACCGGATATGGTGGCGACAGAAGGGGAACTTGATATTTTGTTTGAAGATGATTGGTTGCTCGTCGTCAATAAACCGCCGGGCATGGCATCGATTCCGTCTCGACTGCATCCGGAACGCTCATTATCGAACTATGTCCTTGGTTATTACCGAAAACAAGGAATTCCGTATGCAATCCATATCGTTAATCGGCTCGATCGTGATACGAGTGGTCT
This sequence comes from Exiguobacterium sp. E17S, assembly GCF_057772545.1. NCBI lineage: Bacteria > Bacillati > Bacillota > Bacilli > Caryophanales > Exiguobacterium > Exiguobacterium sp. E17S. The sequence continues at coordinate 1,139,783 of NZ_JBYLRU010000001.1, read as the reverse complement.
TGTCTTGTTCGCGAAACATGGGCTTGCCCATCACCGGATGAGTCTCATGCAACGATCCAATGAATTAGAACGACATTATTTAGCGTATGCACCGGGAAACGTACCGGTACAAACAATTGATCAACCGATTGGTCAAACCGATCATTCCTTCATGGAACGAATGGTACGACCAGATGGTCAACGAGCCATTACGCATATCTTAAATAGCCGTCTAGTTCGAGCCTTTGACCAAGAAATCTCATTACTCGATATCCGACTTGAGACAGGTCGGACACACCAAATTCGTGTCCATCTTGCTTTTCTTGGGCATCCTTTGATTGGCGATACGATGTATCAAGGGAACCCGTTACTTCCGCGTCAGGCGCTTCATAGTGCGTCAGCAACGTTCCTTCATCCTGCGACGGGAGAACAGGTTCGTTTTGAAGCACCACTTCCTGAGGATCTCCGACTGGAATGATAAAGTACACAAATAAAAGGCAATGGACTTGGTCCACTGCCTTTTATTTGTGTTTAGTCTTCATCAAACATGGAAATCCGAGATTGAGAGGCGATTGCCATGATCAATCCTAGACCGACGAGGTTTACGATCATCGTTGATCCACCATAACTGATGAACGGTAGGGGAAGACCTGTGATCGGTAAGACACCAATCGTCATCCCGATGTTTTGGAAAATTTGGAACGTAAACATCGCGACGTATCCTGTCACGATATAGGTACCAAATGGGTCAGCTGTCTCGAGAGCAATCTGAATCAAGCGATAGACGAACAGGAACAAGACGATCAAGACGATGGCAGCCCCGATGAAACCGTAGTGAGAGGCAATCGTCGTAAAGATGAAGTCTGTATGCAATTCCGGAACGAACACTTGCAGTTTCCCGTATCCAACGCCGAACATTTGCCCTGAACCTGTAGCGTTGATTGCTTGGACGAGCTGGTACGACAGATCATCCGCATATTCGAACGGTTGCAACCAAGCCATGATCCGGTTCATCGCGTGACCTGGGAAAAAGGTTGCGAGTAAATCATTTTGGAAAAAGAACAGGTAAAAGAAGATGATGACGGCTCCTGCGAACAGACCGAACATCGTCAAAAGCCATTTCCAGTTTAGTCCGGATAACAACATCGCACATGCTAAGATGACGCATAGAATCAAACCGATCCCTAAATCGGGCTGAATGATGATAAGACCGAGCGGCAAGGCTGTAACCGCGACTAACTTGATAAGTAACAAGAGATCTCTTTCATGTTGAACATAACGCGCATTGTGCTCGGTAATGACGGCAGCGAGTGTCACGATCAAAAAGAACTTCATGAACTCAGCCGGCTGAACCGTACCGATAACTGGGAATTGATACCAACCGTATGCCCCTTTGATTTCAGTGACGATTGGTGTACCACGGAAAATGACAAGACCGATTAACGATACGATACCTGCTCCATATAAAAACCAGTGGAATCGCTTCAACTGTTCATAATCGATGAAAATGACGACCGATAACGCCATGAAGCCGATGACATACCATTGAATTTGTTTGGCAGAGAAGTTGATGGCACTGATCGCACCTTTAAGCGAAGGTTGTGCTGTATAGATGGCGATGATACTGATGACCATCAGACAGGCGAGTAAAAAAGCAACGTATGATCATAACGTTGTGTAAATGATTTGAATCGATTCATTTCATCCCTACTTTCTATCACTTTCTATATTACCGTAATTTATCAAATCCGCAATATCAAGAGCGATGGTTGACAGAAGCGTTACGTTTTTGTAACCTGAAGATAGGTTTTATTACCAGGTACTAATTCAAGGGGGACTTTATCATGAATATTTATCCTTCACTCGAAGGCAAGACGTACGTCGTCATGGGCGTCATCAACCAACGTTCGATTGCATGGGGTATCGCACGTGCGCTCGACGCTGCTGGAGCAAGCCTGGCATTTACATATGTCGGGGAGCGTTTTAAGGCACCACTTGAAAAATTAGGACAAGAATTATCACGTCCAGCTTCTTATTATACGTGTGATGTCACGAGTGATGAAGAGATCGAACAGGTCTTCCAAACGATTCATGCGGACCACGGGAAGATTTCAGGGATTGCTCACTCGATCGCATTCGCGGATAAAGAAGCGCTTCGTGGTGAATTTTCTGGGGTAACGCGTGAACAGTTCGCGCAAGCACTTGATATCTCTGCCTACAGCTTAACAGCAGTCGTCAAAGCGGCGAAAGATTTCTTTACGGAAGATGCATCCGTCATCACGTTGACGTACCTCGGTGGTGAGAAGATGGTTCCGAACTACAACGTCATGGGTGTTGCGAAAGCCGCATTAGATGCAAGCGTTCGTTATCTCGCTGCTGAATACGGTCAGCAAGGCGTTCGTGTCAATGCGATCTCAGCTGGTCCAATTCGGACAGTATCCGCAAAAGGTGTCGGCGATTTCAATTCGATTCTTGATAGCATCGAAGAACGTGCGCCACTTCATCGTAACGTGACGACAGAACAAATTGGTCAAAGTGGACTGTTCTTGCTTTCACAAATGTCGAGTGGGGTGACAGGAGAAATCCTTCACGTCGATAGTGGATTCCACATTCTTTAATAGATAACAGATTGAACCAAGCTTTCCTGAGAAGGGGGCTTGGTTTTTTTTGTGCTGGATCGGGGAAGTGTCAAATATGAACATGTTGAAGGAGAGAGGAAGTGCAGAGGATGAACGCAATCGATTTTACAGTCGTACAATATGTCAATCGTCAAGTACGTGTCGATCCACAGCTAAAGACTGAACCAGTCGCTCGAGTTCAACCGATACGTCCAGTCGACCCTTACCGCGAACACGAAGCGGACGACTTTTTAGAAGAACAGGCAAATGCATACGGTGTATTACCAGAACTAAAACTTCCCGGTCAAGCTTCGACCGGGAAGTTTAATCATTCATTGACCTGTGAAGCGGAATGTCTCATAGACACTCCAAGCACCGTTCTCCAGTTCATACAATAAAGCCATTTTCGTTACGTCCTCTTGGAAACGGATATCTTCCATCTTGAGACGTTCTAGTACATCGAACAGTTCGACATCCGACAGTTCTTGACCGATTGTGATGTGTGGCAAGAAATCGTATTTCGGCTTATGTTCGAGTGGTCCTGTATGCAAAGCGCGATGTAATTGTTCTAACTCATCCGTCGGCATTACTTTAAGGAACAAGACATTGTTCGTCGGATGGAACGAACGAGCTCCTTGGATGTGCAAATTGACAGGCTTCGTTTCGGACGCGATTCGATTCAACTCCGTCACGATGTGGTCTAGTTCTGTCTCATCGACTTCCATCCGCTCCCGTAGCGTGATATGAGGTGTGATCAGTGCATACTTCGAGTCATATCTCTTTCGGTATGAATTTGCAAAATCTTGAACGCGTTTCGATGGAAACAATACAACCCCGATGTTCATCGAAAATCCCCTACTTTCCCCTGAAATGATAACGCTTTACAAAATAATCATGACGGATTCTGGCGTCGATGTCAAAGAAGTTTGAGAGGAGCTTCAGAATCCGTGTATACTAATGAAGTACTTTGTTGGAGAGGTGGATATAGTCATGAAGAAAACACATTCAAAAGAGGTCAAACAGGCAGCTATCGATAAGTTACATGAACGAGGGGTGACGATTCATGCAATCGCTGAGATCGTTTACCAAATGCAGGCCCCCTACACGGTGGATTTGACAATTGAAACATGTGTCAGTTCAGTAGAACGTGTTCTTGAAAAACGTGAATTACAACATGCGATTCTCGTCGGAGCAGAACTAGACATCTTGGCGGAAAAAGGGTTATTATCAGAACCCCTCCTGTCCATCATCCAAAGCGATGAAGGGCTATTTGGCGTAGATGAGACGATTGCGATTGGTGCCGTCAACACGTATGGTTCGATTGCGGTTACGACGTTCGGCTATTTGGATAAAGCAAAGGTCGGTATTATCAAAGAACTCGATACGAAGCTTGGGGACGGAAAAGTCAACACGTTCATGGATGATATCGTCGCGGCCATCGCAGCAAATGCATCCGGACGACTAGCGCATCGTTTGCGAGATAAGGAAGACTATTCAGCAGAAGAATTAGAAGAACGTAAGGGAACATACTGATGCGGGGTGCAAGAGCGGCGTGGATAGGTGCATCCATTGCTGTCGTCTTATTCGTGATCATCGCTGTCTCCATTCGGACAACAGGCTATTTTTTATTTGATGCTCAATTATCGTCATATATGTCGCAACACGTCCCAGGGGATTACGTTTCTTGGTTCACTCAACTCGGATCAGGTCCAGGGGCGATGACGATGACGGTCTTACTTGGAATACTGAGTTATGTTTTGTGGCGAGATCGCATTGCAAGTATTTGGTATGTGTTCATGGCAGTATCAGTAGGTGGATTGAATCAAGTCGTTAAATTCGCCTTTGTCCGAGAGCGCCCCTCATTAAATGAACTGGTTGGTGGTGTAGGATACAGTTTTCCGAGTGGTCACTCAGCGATGGCTTTTGCCGTCTATGCCGGATTTCTCGTCGTTGCGTTTCGTCATTTGAAAACAGGTGGGAAGGTACTTGTATCGATCGTGACGATTGGATTATTCCTCGCCATGGGAGCTTCTCGAATCATTTTAAACGTTCACTATTTCTCAGATGTCATCGGTGGATATTGTTTTGCCGCGATTCTTTTATGTAGCTCCTATGCATTCATCGTCTCTCGTAGAAAAAAAGGAGTGGCTTGATGTTACTGTTAGATGTTGATCATAGTTTATTATTTGATGAAGAGACGATGCGCTCCATCGACAAGCCGACGTTGCTTGTCGAGCGAGTCGCTGGGCGACCTCGTTTTATGACGATGCGAGCGCATCTTAGATTAAAACGGTTAGTGTCAATTAACGGTGTTGTTCCGGTGACGAAACGAACGATGGAAGAGTACCAGCAGTTGGAACTCTTTCAAATCGATGCGCCACCGAAGTGGGCGATCATTGACGGTGGAAAGATTTTGCTTAAAGAAGGAAAAGTGGATCGTCGATATGAAAATTGGCTTCGTCAATTCAATAAGGAGACATCACTTGATTCCATCCTTGAGTATCTCATCGAAATGGAACAAGTTTCGATTGATGTATATCCTTCTGAGACGTTATCCAGAGTAATCACGCTTCCACATGAGCCGATTCAACGGACGACGGACGAAGCCGTATTATTAGAAGAACTATTTCGTAAGTATGAAACGACATGAAAAAACCGGACGGTCTCAAGCAGACCGTCCGGTTTTCATCGTTTCGTGCAAGATATCAAGTTGTTGGTAAAGGAATCTCATCGAACCAGTACACACCGACCGTCTCAGCACCAGCATGTGCCAAGATGGAAGGACCAAATTGGGTAATGCGTACTTGAAGCTCCGGATGTTCTGTAGAAATCAAGCGCCGTAATTCTTCAGCAGCGGCATGAGCGAGCGTGTGACTGACATAAAGCGTCCGATCATATACACCATGAGCACTGACTTTTGATGAAATTTCACTGACCATTTCTTTAAAAGCTTTTTTGATGGAACGGACCTTTTTAAATGGGACAAGCCGTCCTTCCTCATTAAATTGAGCGATTGGTTTAATATTGAGCATGTTTGCTAATAAAAACTGACTTCCAGAGACACGTCCGCTCCGTCGCATCGTCTCCATATTTCCGATGATCAGATAAAAATGCGATTTGTGCTTGAATGTCTCAAGCGTAGACATGACTTCATCGGGACCTTTACCAGCAGCAACGAGTCGTTGTGCGATCCGGACAAGTTCTTGCTGATTCGCAGCACCTGTATACGAATCAATCGCGTATAAGGGGAAACCAACGGCTTCAGCTGCAGCGACGGAACTCGAATATGTGCCGCTCAGTCCACTCGTGATATGAATCGCATACCCGTAATCATAGCCATCTTCAAGCAATTGTTCATACAAGGTCACGAAGTCACCGAATGATGGTTGAGAAGTCGTCGGTGAAGCGTGAGAATCTTCTCGCATTTTTTGATCAAGCTGTTCAATCGAGATATCGACATACTCCCGGTAAGACTCCCCGTTTAAGATGAGTAAAGTCGGTATCACATGGACTCCGATTTTTCAGCCTCTCCTGGCTCAAAAAAAGCCATGCTGTCGGTAATCCAAGCAATCTTATCCATGTATATGACGCCTCCATTAATAGAACCATTTTGTTCATCATACCATAGCGATGAAAGCGGAATCACTAGCTAGCGCGTTTTTGTGTAATAGAAGCACTGGAAACGTGTCCAAACCATGAACTGATACCGAAGGCGATGAGTGCTGGGAATAACCATTCTAAACTTTGATCCACTAAAGGTAAGGATTGATAGAACGTTTTGAGATTTCCCGGGAAAAGCGAAAGTTGATTCAACGCACTACAGAATGAAAAGAAAATCGTTACACCAAGAGTTGATTGATAAACAACCGACTTACGACGGAACAGGTGACGCATGAATGTCAATGCGATCAAGACGATGACGATTGGATAAAGGAACATCAATACCGGAACAGCGATAGATAACAATGTCTGCAATCCGACGATCGATACCGTAAGACCAAGAGCAGTCGTGAAGATACTTGCCGCTTTTAAAGATACACGGTTGGAAATCGTCATCATATATTCTACAAATGCGGTGACGAGACCAACTGATGTCGTCAAACATGCAAGCAGAATTGCAAGACCAAGTACAGCTAAACCGATTGAGCCGAAGGCAGTATTTGCATAATGCTGAAGAAGTGCTGGACCATCAACTTTTCCGATGGCGGCAAATGTGTTACGTCCGATCATTCCAAGTCCGACATAGACGAGAGTCAAAGCAGTGGCAGCGATGATTCCGGCACGAGTGACGACTTTAAATTGTGCTTTTCGTTCATGAACGCCTCGGCTTTTCAATGTATGCAGTACGACGACACCAAATACCAAGGCACCGAGTGCATCAAGTGTTAAGTATCCTTGAAGGAAACCTTGAATGAATGCCTGTCCAGTCGTCTCATACGCTTCGTTTGGTGAAGCGACACTCGAAAGTGGCGAAATGATACTACTGATGCTTAATGCTGCAAGAGCAATCAGTAATAATGGTGTGATGAAACGCCCGATGATCTCAAGTAATCTTCCTGGTCGTAGTACAAGATAAAGTGTAGCAAGGAAAAAGAGACTCGATGAGATGATCAACGTCATTTGTGAGGGTGCACCAAGGAATGGTACGACTCCGAGCTCATACGTGACAACCGATGTTCGCGGAATCCCGAAAAAGGGACCGATCGCAACATAGAGTGCGAACGTCAAGGCAGCACCTACAAAACGAGGGAGTGGTGCAGCAAGTGTTTTGATGCCACCTCCGATAGAGGCAACTGCAAGTAAGCCGAGCAAAGGAAGACCGACACCCGTTACGATAAAACCAAGGATGGCAGGAAGGAACTGTGAACCCGCAAGCGCACCGAGTTCCGGTGGGAAGATCAGGTTACCCGCACCGAAAAATAAAGCAAAAATCATAAATCCTAGAGCAAATGTATCTTTTGTCTTAAACATGTGTTGTCCTCCATTCATCCTAATTTCATAAAAAAAGCCTCATCCACTAAATTTGTGGATAGGCGTCGTTTGCTCAGACGCCTTGTCGAAATGACGAAAAGGGCCTGGATCTTCATTTTCTCAAACGAGAAATGAATCTTCAGTCCCTACTCTTAATCACAATCAGTCGTTCTTGGATGAGCGTTGCGTGTGTCATGTTTAAAACCTCCTGTTTGAATTTTTCTAAGGATAACATGAAGAAATTAATAAAACAATATTTTCTGAAAATTCACCGCCGAATTTTTGAAAACAAATAACGTCTTGAAGAGAGATGAGGGTCTCTACTCAAGACGTTTTACGTTACACATCAGCTCGTTGCAATCGAGCGCGTTTTTTTGTGGCGTTTCAATTTATGGAGGAGCCAAGCGTGAACGACCTCACAGGATTGACGTGGTAACGTCAGTTCAACAAGCGATTCCTGCTGTTGCCCTTTAATGATGAAAAGTCCATTTTCTTCATCGACAGGGGCGATGGTCATTGAACTCGCTTCATTCAGCGACAATTTTACTTCACCGAGTGTCGCATCCTTTAATTTCAGGATGTTTCCATTTGTCGCAAATTTCGTGAATGAGCCAATTCCGTTCACTTTTAACTGATCCATATTGAATTCCTCCTTCTGTTGATTCCAGTACTGTCCCTATAAAAAACCGGGTCTAACTTCTATCTTGAAAAGGTTATACTCATTATAGCGAAGTCTTCACCAGATGCTAGTCTTATTTTGTGTGAAAATTCGAAAAATTTTTTAACAATATTGTCATATGGATAGGAATACCTGTTAAGAGGGAATCATCATGTGAAATTCAAATAGAACAAAAGCATCCTTCTCTAAAAGAAAAAGATGCTAAAGGTCAATCTAACTCAAAACTCCATTTTTTTTTGCGACAAACAAGCGTTCCTCGTCGAAGGATCGATTCTTTCTCCGCTTCAAAATCTTCATGTAATACGCTCATATCTTCGTAGCGTCCTGCTACATATACAGGAATCGTGATATTTCTTGAGAAAACAGACCGTTTTGCACTTTCAAAATCAATCAATACTCCTTCTTTGAGGAGATGACGGATATGAATCATGATTTCAGCCGTTAAGGCGATCGAAGCAACGGATCGTGCGTGCTGACGAAATTTCCGTTGTACGAGATCGGAGATAAGTTGTTCTACCCTTGACCAATCCTTCAAGTAAACAGAAGCATGAAGCCCATCGTGTTCGCTAAAATAGACCAGTTCATTCTCGATCGAGTCAAGGAAAGGAAGCGGTGTCCCTCGTTTCATATGCATTAAAAATAATAATTCCGCGATTTCGACATCCGTCAATACATCGAGCGAATGGGAAGATCGAATATCAATAGCAGTCAAAGGATGACGCTGGACATCCGTTGATTGTGAAAACTGTTCGATCTCATGCGATTCGATGTAATGAAGCATCGTTCGAAACGATTGTTTCGTCTGTTTGAAATCACTTCCTGAAATGAGTAAAGGACGTTTCAAATCCACGGCTGCAGCGAAATCAGAGAAATGTACTCCTGACATCGTTAATCGTTGATTTTCCTCGTCCTCATATAAGTAAAGTAACGCACTCGACATACCACTTCGCTTCCTTTCCATGACTAACTACTTCATAATTTAATAGTAGCAAAACTTCGAATTGCCTGAAAGGATATTTACTTCTGAAAACGGGCATACTACATAGAGAAGCATAAAGAGAGGTGATGGAGCATGTGGGGCTTGCGAAAGCCTTTCCCGGAATTGCGGACCGAGCGCTTCATATTACGTGAGCTCGAAAACCGTGACGCACGCGAATTGTTTAAAATCCTATCGGACGATAAAGTCATGTACTATTACGGATCAGATCCGCTCGTGACGGTCTATGAAGCTAAAAATGTCATCAGTTACTTTAAAGAACAGTTCACGCAAGGTAAAGCGATTCGCTGGGCAATTGCTGATGCACAAACGAATCAATTGATCGGTACGATCGGTTTTCATAACTGGTTGTCTCAATACCATCGGGCTGAAATTGGTTTTGAAGTTAGTCAAGATTATTGGCAACGTGGTGTCGCTTCGGAAGCGGCAAGAGCTGTTCTGACATATGGCTTTGAAGAATTTGCTCTCCATCGGATCAGCGCCCTCGTCGCACCTGAAAACCTCGCTTCTAACGCATTGGTTCAAAAATTAGGATTCAAAGCAGAAGGATTACTAGAAGATTATGCATACAGTCATGGTCGTTTCATGGATTTGACGATGTACCGTATGCTCGCATCTGAATGGAAGGGATGAGGTAGTCAATGGAAAAACAAACACTCGTACTCCTGCATGGATTTACAGGAGGAACAGATTATTTTAATCGGGTAGAGGCAAATTTACGACATTCCTTTGATGTATTACCACTAAGTTTACCGGGGCATGAGGGACTTGATGTTGGTCCGGATACGATTGAAGGCTTTGCCGAATGGGTCATGCATGAACTTGATCGACGTGGTATCGAAAAGCCGATCATCATCGGGCATTCATTTGGTGGATACATCACAGCTGCAATCGTAGAAGGGTATGCGGATCAAATCAGTGGATACGGACTGGTGTACTCGACAGCTAAAGCAGATGATGAACAAGCGAAACAAAAACGAAATCAAAACATCACGCGCGTTGAAGAAGTCGGTGTTAGAGAATTCGTCAATGGTCTTGTTCCATCCTTATTCGCTGAAGGGGCAGATGAGTTCGCTGTCGCTGAAGCACTTGAGATCGGGTACATGATGACGGTCGAAGGAGCTATCCGTGCGCTCTCTGCGATGCGAGATCGGCGAGATATGACGAAGGTCTTGACGAAAGCAAGCGTGAAGGGTGTCATCATTCACGGCACGAAAGATCAACTGATTTCAGAGGAAAGCGCATTTGCACCAAAGAATGATCATCTCATACATCGGTCAACAGACAGTGGACACATGGGGATGCTTGAGACACCGGATGCTTTCGTTGCAATCATCGAAGAAGCATTCAAGTAAGTTTTTGCCCTACGGTCATGTCTGTAGGGCATTTGCTTTGCATTTCAGATGAGATATCTGAAATGATAGGAGTGGAGGGGATACACATGAAAATCGTAGCGATTGAACCAACACCAAGTCCAAATAACATGAAAGTCATCGTTGATGAGGTCTTTTCGGAAAAGGGGCAGACATTCGAGCATGCCTTTGGCGCACCGGAACACATTCAGCGATTACTTGAAATACCTGGCGTTAAGTTCGTTTATCAGGTCAGTGACTTTTTATCGATCGAGCGTTATCCGAAATATGATTGGCGCTCGCTTGTCATCGATATACGACGTGCGTTCGGTGAAACGTTGAATGACGTTGAACAACACAAGACAGATGCTGAGTATGAGCCTGTCCATCTATTCGTGCAGTTCATTTTAGGCGTACCGATGCAAATCAAAGGTGTGAAAGGATTAGAAGAAAAACGAGAAGGGCTGTCGGAACGTTTCCGGGAAGCAGCGCTATTCGTCCAACCATTCGTTCAAAATGTCATTAGCGATCGACGCTGGGTAGAACAAGCACCTCGATACGGTGACCTTGACGAAAGCTTGCGTGAAGTAGCGAATGAGATTGAGATTGCCTATCCAGTCGAACGTCTCGAACGTCTCAAGTCGCTCGCAGCAGGAGAAGATATTACGTTTAGCGGTCAAGCGATTCAATCATCCGATTGGAAAGAACGATTCGCGGCGCTCGATGAACTACCTGTTGAGATGGAATGGGTTCCAGCTTATGCTCGCCTGTTACAGGATGAGAAGATGCAAATTCGACGTCAAGCGATCGTAAAGCTTGGGATGTTCGAAGATCACCGTGAAGAACTGTTAGAGTATTTGACGAGTGCACTGCATGATCCGTCAGGGATCGTTCGCCGGACAGCAGGCGATACGATTTCAGATTGGGCGATGCCGGAAGCTGAACCAATGATGATGGAAGCGCTAGCGGATAAAAATAAATTAGTACGCTGGCGAGCTGCTCGCTTCCTGTTTGATGTCGGAACGGAACAATCAATTCCAAGATTGCGTGAAGCCATTCGAGACCGGGAATATGAAGTGGCTCTACAAGCCGAACTCGCATTAACTCGGATCGAAAGTGGGGAAGAAGCACTAGGAACGGTTTGGCAGCAAATGAATCGAATGATAGATGAAAGTTCATAAGAACTTAAAAAATAATTGCTTAAGAGAATCATTCGACAAAATGAGTCACCAATTGTCTAGGTATATTTTCCCTGTTGTCTAAAAACGCTGGTAAAATAATCAAAATTATGTTGTCATCTTTTTGAAATCGAAATGAAATGTGTTGGAAATGCTTATTAAAACGCTTGCATCTAACAACTAAATCAAGCATTCCAAAATATCCCTGATGAAATTGAAATATTGTTTCGAAATGAAATGTCGAATGACAATTTTCTTCTTTTTCCTGCCCTTTGGTACAGTTAATCTACAATAACGAATTCGAATCATGTAGGTCATTTCTTGGCTGGGCATTATGAATGAGAAAAGGGGAGAATCGGGGATATGTTACTTTTCGCTGAAACAGATTTAGCAGTAGGATACAAGGAACGGACAAAAACAGGGGTATATGTAACGATCGAAACAATCGACAGTCGTACGATTACATTAGTCGCGCCAGCAAACGCAGCAGAGGATATTTGTGACGAACTGTTTGCGACAGGATTAGAGCAATTGTTTTCATTCAAGATGAATCCATCGACTTTACCTGTGGCATAAGTGGATAAACGTGCGAGAGAGGAGAATCCTCTCTCGCTTTTTTTGTGATAAAATTATTAGAGATAAAAGGAGGGATGAGATGAAACGTCTCGTTTTCATTCTGCTACTGCTTTCTGTTTGTTTAGCAGGTTGCCAAGAAAAGAAACAACAGGCAACAACAACCACGAACGAACCGATTCAGATCGCAGTCAAAACGACAAAGCAGGACGACATGATGCAATTAGACATTTCTTTAACGAATCCAAATGATCACAGTGTGAACGTGACGTATCCTTCCTCACAACGTTTTCAGGCTCAATTGATTGATGCGAAACAACACGTAACGTATGATTTTGAGAAAGAGCAAGTATTCACGCAAGCGATTGAAAAAGATACGTTCACGAAACGCGAAACGAAACAGTATACGGTTGAATTACCAATCTCCTCTTTAGGTGATAGTACGGAAGTACGCGTATCGACAATCCGTCAGTTTAAAGGAGCAAGTGCGAAACAAACGACGGATCAGCAAATGATTGATTCAAAATGACGATTAACACAACATGAAGGAGTGAAGCGATTCATGCAGCAAGAAATCATCCAAGTAACAGGCGTAAAACCTGTCATTGACCCAGCACAAGAAGTAAACGAGCGGGTAGCCTTCTTGAAGGCGTATCTCAAGCATACAGGAGCAAAAGGATTCGTATTAGGCATCTCTGGCGGACAAGATTCTTCGCTCGCCGGTCGTCTGTGCCAACTGGCTGTTGAAGAGTTGCGAAAAGAAGAGGGGAAAGATGTCGCGTTTTATGCGGTCCGCTTGCCTTACGGGGAACAACAAGATGAAGCAGACGCACAGACAGCCTTGACGTTCATTCAACCGGATCATTCGCTTCGTGTGAACATTAAACCAGCAGTCGAAGCATCGATGCAGGCGTTCAAAGAAGCGACAGGTGCAGAACTTTCCGACTTTAGTAAAGGAAATACGAAAGCGCGGGAGCGAATGAAAAGCCAATATGATTTAGCCGCTCATTATGGCTGTTTAGTCGTTGGGACGGATCATGCAGCTGAATTCGTGACGGGATTCTACACGAAACACGGTGATGGTGCATGTGATTTGACGCCATTGACAGGACTGAATAAACGGCAAGGGAAACAACTCTTACGTTACTTGAACGCACCAGAAGTCTTGATTGAAAAAGTTCCGACAGCAGACCTTGAGGAAAATCGTCCGGCACTACCAGACGAAGTGGCACTTGGTATGACATATGAAGAAATCGATGACTACTTGGAAGGAAAGACGATTTCAGAAGCAAGTCAAGAAAAGTTAGAGACGCAGTATAAACGTGTTGGACACAAGCATCATATGCCGGTCTCACCACTCGATGAATGGTGGAAAGCCTAATCCAAAATAAGGAGACGTGATTTCAATCGTGAAATCACGTCTTTTTTCATGTTCTTCGATTCTTCTTCAATTGTTATGGGAAAAGAAGAGAAACGATGATTGAGGAGGCGAGAGTATGACGATTGGGATTATAGGTGGAGGGTTATCCGGCTTGACGGCAGCTGCATTATTCGCAAAACAAGGAACACCGGTCACGCTTTGGGATGCGGGATTACTTGGAGGACGTGCCACCTCTCAAACCGTAAAAGGATTTACGTTTAATTACGGTGCTCATGCGATTTATGGACGCGATCAATCGATTCTTCGCAAACTAACGAAACAGCTCGGTATCGAAGTGACGTGGCTGGATTTCTCAGCGAGTCGTGCGAAATATGAGTTTTCAGGTCATTTGACGGCAGTTCCTGCGAATGCCTGGGGATTATTGAAAACAGAAGTCATCGAAGGAACGAACAAAGTACGTTTCACATGGGAAATCATTAAAACGATTTTACGAGTCGAACGAGGGGATCCGCAACAATCGATCGGGCAATGGTTAAAGACAGAACGAGTCGATGAACAAGTGGCACAGTTGATGCTTGATTTGGCATCAACGAACTTTTTTACGGCAGAACCCGAAAAAATTCCGTCAGACGTCTATTTCGAGTACTATCAAAAACTTTTTCGGACGCGCAAGCCTGTCTCATACATCGAAGGTGGATGGCAAGGGTTAGTACAGGAGTTGGAACGGATCATCCTAGAGAACCACGGAGAAATCCTGAAAAAAACAAAAATAACAGCAGTCGAATCGACTACGACAGGATTCTTAGTACGTGATCGAAAGAAACAAGAATGGAACGTCGAACGGATCATCTTTGCCGTACCACCGCGTGAAATCTTAAAAATGGCGACCCCCACTGCCATTCAGCGATTTGTTACACCATATGCAAGTCATGAACCGGTAGAAGTATTCGTATATGATCTTGGACTTCATCCGTATATCCAAACACCGTATTCATACATCTACGACCGTTCGCATCGAGCGTTCATTACGGATTTATCGCATTATGATGCAAGTCTCGCACCGAAGGATGGTCAAGTCCTTCAAGCAATCGCCTACCTTGAACACGATCGACTTGAGGATCCTGATTATATTGGACATGTCCGAACAGGAATCGAACAGATGCTTGACGTTCATTTTGCAGATTGGCGACAACGTATCGTCGCAGAACGAACGATCAAACGAGCAGTCGTACAAGAAATCAAATGGAAAATGGGGCAAGCGCCGCTTGCGACTCATATTCCGGATCATGCAGGTGTCGCTTTCGTCGGGGACTGGTGTGAAGGTACGGGACAACTCTCGGAGCTTGCGTTCTCAAGTGCCGTGAGCGTCTTCAATCGCTGGACGTGATGTCAAACGGGGGCTGACTCAAAAAAAGAATGACGCGTCTTTTCACGCCCTTTCCTCAGGCGAGACACAAGCCAGCTTTCCTACTTCGTTGAAGCAGGAAAGCTGGTCTTGTTCGTCTCTGACAGCGCATAAATACGCTTGTTCCTGTAGGAGTGGCGTGTGACGCGTCATTCTTTTTGTTACGAGATAAGGATGGCAGATCATCATTCTGCCATCCTTATCTTTGTAGAGACTGACTTTTGAGTCAGCCCATCTTATGCTTCATTGTTCGAACGTGCTGGATAGAACGCTAGAATCAAGAGTAAAGTGAAGGCAATGAGACTCATCATCGGGATCGTCAAGAAACCAAAATAGTTGACCCACTTGACGAGACAGCCGCTTGTACATAACGCTTCGCCATCGGGTAAGCGCTCAAGGATGACGTGGTACAAGGCGACACCAAAGCCGGCAAGCACATACAGGCGGACGAAGAGTGGATCAATCGTTTTCGAACGGAATAGCGAGATGAGCAAATAAAAGGCAGTCGTATACATGAATAGTCGTTGCCACCAACAGAGAGGGCAGGGGATGAATCCACGAATTTCACTGAAATAGAGACTGCCAAGCGTTGCAATCGTTGAGATGATGAACATAAAATGATAGCGTGTCATATGTATCGTCCTTTCTAACGTGTTAAACTAATGCCATCTTATATCATGAGGAGTCGAATCTCACATTGCAAGTGTCGGAAATGGAAATGTTGATCACTTTATCGGAAGAATTGAATATGAGGCGCGCTGCTGAACGATTATTCGTCTCGCAACCTGCACTTAGTCAACGTCTCGTTGCGATTGAAAGACGCTGGGGAACAAAGTTATTCATTCGTTCATCGCGTGGGTTAAGCATCACACCACAGGGAGAAAAAGTAATCGGTCTCGCAAAAGAGATGAATCGGAAGGAACTTGAGTTAAAAAGTGAATTGACGGCAGAAGAGGGTGCTGTTTATGGAACGCTTCGAATTGCCGTTGCTTCCATCATGGGGCAATACTGGCTCCCGCGTGTCTTGAAACGATTCGTAGAGCGTTATCCGCATGTCCGTGTTCAGCTTGTCACGGGATGGTCCAGTGAGATGATGCGTCATATGTTAGAGGAACATTTTCATATCGGAATCATTCGTGGAAACCCGGACTGGAAAGGTGTCAAAGAACGTCTTTTCTCGGATCCGCTCTATTTAGTCGATAGTGAGTTGACGTCAATCGAACAGTTACGCTTGACGGATCGACCATTCATCCAGTTCAAGAGTGATTCAACGTACTATCAAGAAATTTTAGAATGGTGGCAAGATCGGTTCGCAAGTCCGCCATCTCGGACGCTGGTCGTCGATCAAATCGAGACATGTAAGCAGATGGCTCTACATGGAATTGGATTTGCGATTTTACCCGAATCGACGATCCAACAATCAAATGAAGTCATGCAGCTTCCGTTAAAAACATCATCTGGAAAGATATTAAAGCGAGATACATGGATTTTGTCTACGGAATCGATGCTTGAACTAAAACAAGTTCAAGCATTTTGGGATATCGTAAAAGAAGAAGGAGGAAGTCAGTCAGATGGAATACGCCATTGAAATGCGGCGCGCGCTTCATAAAATACCAGAACCAGGGTTCAAGGAATTTAAGACGCAAGCTTTTATATTGGAACAAATTCGTGCTTATCCACCAGATCGTGTCACGTATGACACGTTTGAAACGGGTGTTTTCGTTCGAGTGAAAGGATTGACTGGAAATCGGACGATTGGATACCGGGCAGACATTGATGGGTTACCAATCGAAGAAGCGACAGGTCTTCCATTTTGTTCGGAACATCCAGGCTTCATGCATGCCTGTGGTCACGATATGCACACGTCGATTGCGTTGGGATTGATGAAACGAATCATTGAATTGCCGGTCATGGATGATGTCGTCTTTTTATTCCAACCAGCGGAAGAAGGTCCGGGCGGGGCAGAACCGATGATTAAAAGTCCGTTGTTTGAAAAATATCGTCCAAGTGAGATGTATGGTCTTCACGTCGCACCGGAGTATCCAGTCGGTACGATTGCAAGCCGTCCAGGCGTCTTGTTCGCGAGTGCTCGAGAAGTCCATATCACGATCTATGGTCAAAGTGGTCACGCGGCATTTCCTCATTTGACGATTGATACGGTCGTTGCGCAAGCAGCCTTGATCATGCAATTGCAAACAATCGTCAGCCGATCCATCAATCCGATGAACTGTAGCGTCATCACGATCGGAAAGGTCGATGCCGGGATTCGAGAAAACGTCATCGCCGGTAGAGCTGTTCTTGACGGTACGATGCGCGCACTCAACGGGGAAGACATGGAAAAACTGGAACGACGTGTTCGTGACATCATCCGGGGAATCGAAGCTTCCTTTGGCGTCAAGATTGATCTACAATTCGGAAATCGTTATTACGAGGTCGTCAATGACCGACACATCGTTGATAAATTTTCATCATTCGTTAAGATGAATGCGAACTATATTGAATGTGATGCAGCAATGACAGGAGAAGACTTCGGATTCATGTTGAAGGAAATTCCAGGGATGATGTTTTGGCTCGGAGTCGACAATCCGACATCTGGACTTCACCAACCAACCTTGAATCCGGATGAATCCGCGATTCCATTTGTGATTGATTTACTCGATCATTATTTCCGAGAATATGTTTAAAAAGTTTTATGAAATAATGAAGGACATTAAGCTTTCCCTTTCGAAATCAAGAATGGGAGAGCTTTTTATATATGTAAGAATAGGAGTTTTCGAACATTTTGTGAAAAAAATCACGTGCACATGTGAACAATTTGTTACATCAAACATTATAAACAGACATAAAGGGTTATGTTCTCTATGATACGGTTATAGACCATATAGAGAAGTATGTTTTAGGAAGAGGGGGCTATATACATGTTCAATGATCCCGTATTGCTCAGTCGATTGTTGACAGGGCTCACATTAGCGTTTCATATTATATTCGCGACGATTGGCGTCGGGGTACCACTCATGGTACTCGCTGCTGAATTCATCGGTCTGAAACGCAAAGATCCGGATTATATTTTATTAGCAAGACGGTGGACGCGTGGATACGTCGTTACCGTCGCAGTCGGTGTCGTGACAGGGACGGCCATCGGATTGCAATTATCACTACTTTGGCCGTCACTCATGCAAGTGGCTGGTCAAACGATCGCATTACCACTGTTCATGGAAACATTCGCATTCTTCTTTGAAGCGATTTTCCTCGGTATTTACCTGTATACATGGGATCGATTCAAAAACCCATGGTTACACTGGTTGATCGGGATTCCAGTCGTCATCGGTGCGACAGCATCAGCATTCTTCATTACGACGGTCAACTCCTTCATGAACTCACCAGAAGGATTTAAGATCGTCAATGGAACGCTAACGCAAATTGAACCATTAAAAGCAATGTTCAATACAGCAACACCTACAAAAGCAACACACGTCATCGTATCGGCTTATTTGACAGTCGCCTTCATCTTGGCGGCAATCGCGGCGTTCCACTTACTCCGCAAAAAAACACTCTCAGCAGCGGAAACAGCGTATCACAAAAAAGCACTTCGCTTAACGGTTATGGCTGGATTGATTTTTGCCTTCTCGACGGCACTTGTCGGGGACTTCTCAGGGAAATACTTGGCGAAATATCAGCCAGAGAAACTCGCGGCTGCTGAATGGCATTTTGAAACGACAAGTGAAGCAGAATTGATCTTTGGTGGGATACTTGATCAGCAAGAAGACGGCAGTTATGAAATCAAGGGAGCCGTCAAAATCCCATATGCACTCTCGATCCTTGCGGGTGGAGCTCCAGATACAGAAGTCATTGGTCTAAATGAGTTCGCAAAAGAAGATCAAGCACCGCTGATCGTTCACTATTTCTTCGATATCATGGTTTCGATTGGTATGTATTTGGCTGCCATCTCTGCCTTGTTCATCTTGGCATTCCGTTTGAAAAAATTAAATCCTTATAACAAATGGATTTTAAGAGGTGTCTTCATCGGTGGACCTCTGGCGATGATTTCCATTGAAGCAGGTTGGATGTATGCTGAAATTGGTCGCCAACCTTGGACACTTTACGGCATCATGCGGACAGCAGATGCGGCGACGACATCAACTGCCGTCGGTCCGATGTTGATTCTATTCAGTGCCTTGTACTTGATGCTCGGTACGATTTGTACAGTCGTATTATTACGGATGTTCAAGAAAAACCCGGTTGGAAAAGAACTTCAAGAACTTGCTGAAAACCACCACGCGCGTGGGGAAGCTATGTTCGTGGATGATAATAAGTAAGGAGGGAACGATTTGGACGTTCAAACACTAGGAATTACGGTCCTTTGGACTTTCCTGTACGGATATCTCATCGTTGCCTCAATTGACTTCGGTGCTGGATTTTACGCCTTTTATTCAAAATATACGAAGCGGGATCATTTAACGAATCGATTGATTCTTCGTTATCTCTCACCAGTGTGGGAGGTAACGAACGTCTTCTTCGTATTCTTCTTCGTCGGACTAGTCGGGTTCTTCCCGGATACCGCTTATTATTTCGGTACGGCACTGCTTGTGCCAGCCTCGATCGTTCTCGTATTGATTGCGATTCGTGGTAGCTTCTATGCATTTGCCAATTATGGATCAAACGACAGCATGTTCTATACGTTCTTATATGGAGCAACTGGTCTATTGATTCCGGCGGCGATGTCAACGACTTTGACGATCAGTCAAGGTGGATTCATTCGTAAAACGAATGAAACAGTCGAGTTTTTAGGAACAAAATTATTTACGAACTTTTACTCTTGGTCGGTCGTCGCACTCGCTATCGTATCCGTCCTCTATATCAGTGCGATGTTCCTCTTGTTCTACGCAGATAAAGCGAAGGATGAAGGAGCTACGCCATTGATTCGTAAATGGGCACTCTTCTGGAGTGGTCCAACGATTCTTGTCTGTGCACTCGTCTTCTTTGGATTGAAAAATCAAGCGGCATGGCACTATGAGAACATCTTAAACGGGAACTGGTGGTGGTTCGCTGCTAGTTTCATCTTCTTCCTTGTTGCGGTGACACTCGTCTACATGAAGAAGAATTACGGAATTGCTTTCGTCGCGGTCATGCTACAGTATGGAGTGGCATGGTTCGGTTACGGTTATACGCACTTACCATATATCTTGTATCCATATATCGATATCAACAAAGCGGTCGTTAACGAAACAATGGCTTCCGCACTCGTCGTTGTCTTCATCTTCGGACTCTTACTCTTGATTCCGGCGTTGTACTTGATTTTACGACTCTTCTTGTTCGATAACGATTATGTACGTGGGAAATCCTCAAAATAATGGATGAATAAACGCCTCTGCGAATCGCAGGGGCGTTTATAGTAATTTTAAAATGAATCGGGTACACTACTAAGGAAGAGCGATTGTGAAGGAGAGTTGTGAAAATGAATGGAGAGTTTGCAGTAATTGGACTAGGGCGCTTTGGTGGCTCGATTGTCCGCGAATTATCGAAAAATGGCTACGATGTCTTAGCGATTGACTCCGACGAGGAGCGCGTCAATGAATTCATGGGAATTGCGACGCATTCCGTCATCGCGGACACAACGGATGAGAATGTCTTAAAAAGTCTAGGAATCCGAAACTTCGATCATGTCATCGTTGCCATCGGGGAAAATATTCAAGCATCCATCTTGACGACATTGATCTTAAAAGAGCTCGGGGTACAATCGATCACCGTTAAAGCGACGAACGATTACCACGAAAAGGTATTACGAAAAATCGGAGCAGACTTCATCGTTCACCCCGAACGGGATATGGGAGTCCGGATTGCAAATGGTTTAATGAGTTCAAATATTCTTGACTATCTCGACTTATCTCAAGAATTTTCGATTGTTGAAATTAAAGTCAGTGACCGGATGGCAAAACAAACATTGATCGACCTTGATCTACGAAGCAAATACGGAGCGAACGTCGTCGCCATTAAACGTGGAGAAAACGTTCTGATTTCTCTACAAGCTGATGAAATGATTGAAAAAGGGGACTATCTCGTCGTCATTGGTGAAAATGAGGATCTCGACCGTCTAGAGCGTGCGATTCATAAAGTGAAGAACTAAAAAAGCTGAGGCGCGCCTCAGCTTTACATTTACTTAATTAAATGAGTTGGAATTCTTTTAATCCGTGTGCGATACCGTCCTCAAGGATTGGTTTCGTGACATAGTCAGCGGCAGCTTTCGTTTCTGGAAGCCCGTTGCCCATTGCAATACCCGTTCCAACGTAGCGGAGCATCTCTAAATCGTTTAAAGCATCACCGAATGCAAAGGTATCTTCGCGGCGAATATTCGTCAATTTCAGGAATTGTTTGATCCCTTCTGCTTTCGAGGAACCGACATTGATGACATCCATTGCGTGTGGGTGCCAACGAATGAAATCGAATGCGTCATACCGTTTAACATAATCCGCTTCTTCTTCGGCCGTACAGTAGACGAGCGTTTGGAAAACATCATGCGATAAGAAAGCTTCTTCATCGTGAATCGGTAATGGCATGTCGAGTTCGCCGAGCGAATCTACTACATGCGTGTCATTTGATTTCGTCGTGAAGCCTTTTGTTTCGCCAAGATAAACGAGTGTATGCCCGTTTTCTTTCGCTTGTTGCGTTAAATGCGTTAAATCCGTCTTAGGTTGTGGACGTTTGTAGATGATTTCATTTTGATGAACGACGATTTGCCCGTTATAGCCGATAATCGTATCGATGTTGAGTAGTTCACGGATTCCAGACAACATCGCAGGTCCGCGTCCAGTTGCAAGGGCTACATAGACACCATTTTCTTGAAGCTTACGAATTGCCTGTTTTGTTGATTCCGGAACAAAATGACCATCATGCAATAAGGTTCCGTCGATATCGAAAAAGACGACTTTCTGATTTGCCATGGTTTCACCTTCTCTTTTTAATTGGTCGAAATGACCTGTTCATGTGAAAGTATAGCATAACCAAAAGCGTGTTGCCGGAAGGGAACATGCCGAATAAGGATGAAAAATAGTCCATGTATCGTGTATACTGTACTAAGGACAAAAAACAATGTACTGATAAGGAGTTGCTAGGCATGATTTTTAAAGTATTTTACCAACCGCTTCGTTCGGAAGCACCTGTTCGTGAACGGACAGAAACAATGTATGTAGAAGGGGAAAGCATTCGTGACGTGCGATCAACGATTGACCACCTCAAAGATATCAACATCGAGTTCATCCGCGAAGTCAGCGGAGAATTTTTGACATACGAACAACAACATCCTGATTTCAAGGTTGCGACGTTCGAATGAAGTTCGTCAAAAACCATCAGGCCGCCGTTTTCGCACTCGGTGGACTCGGGGAAATCGGGAAGAACACGTATGTCGTTCAATTCCAAGATGAGATCATCGTCATTGACGCGGGTGTCATGTTCCCAGAAGATGAATTACTTGGAATCGACTATGTCATTCCAGATTACACGTACTTGATCAAGAATAAGGATAAGGTCAAAGGCGTCTTCATCACACACGGTCATGAAGATCACATTGGTGGTCTGCCTTTCTTGCTTAAACAAGTGAACTTACCGATTTACGCTGGGAAGATTGCGATGGGTCTCATCAAGGTGAAGTTAGAAGAGCATGGTTTGCTTCGCAACGCGGAACTGCATGAGATCGATGAAGATTCGGTCATCAAGTTCCGGAAGACAAGCATCTCGTTCTTCCGTACGACACACTCGATTCCGAATTCGTTCGGTGTCGTCGTCAAAACACCACAAGGGAACATCGTGCATACAGGGGACTTCAAGTTCGATTTCACGCCAGTCGGAGAGCCGGCTGATTTAGCGAAAATGGCTGAACTCGGTAAAGAAGGCGTATTGTGTCTTCTATCGGACTCAACGAACGCAGAAGTGGAAGGGTTTACGATGAGTGAACGTGTCGTTGGGGAAACGATCTCAGACATCTTCCGTAAAGCGGAAGGACGGATCATCTTCGCGACGTTTGCGTCGAACATCTATCGTCTGCAACAAGTCGTCAATGCTTCTGTAGAAGCAGGACGGAAAATCGTCGTCTTCGGACGTAGCATGGACAAGGTCATGATGATTGGTCAAGAACTTGATTTCATCAAAGCGCCGAAGGGTACGATCATCGAGCCGAACGAGATGAAACGTTATAAATCAAATGAGTTGACGATCCTTTGTACGGGTTCACAAGGAGAACCGATGGCTGCACTTAGCCGTATCGCAAACGGAACACACCGTCAAATCTCGATCATTCCGGATGATCTCGTCATCTTCTCTTCGTCACCAATCCCAGGAAACGTCGTTTCTGTCGGAAAGACGATCAATCAGCTATATAAAGCTGGCGCAGATGTCATGTACGGTAAACTAAATGATATCCATACATCAGGTCACGGTAGTCAACAAGAGCAGTTGCTCATGTTACGTCTATTGAATCCGAAATATTTCATGCCGATTCACGGGGAATACCGGATGCTGAAGAAGCATATGTCGCTTGCGATGGATGCTGGCGTACCGGAAGAGAACTGCTTCGTCATGGATAACGGTGAAGTACTGGCATTAGATGCGAATGCAGCCGCTATCACTGGAAAGATTCAAGCGAATGCGGTTTATGTCGATGGAAAAGGAATCGGAGACATCGGAAACATCGTCTTACGCGATCGCCGTATTCTCTCAGAAGAGGGACTCGTCGTCGTCGTCGTGACGCTTGACTCGAAGACGAATCGTCTCGTCTCTGGACCGGACATCATTTCGCGTGGTTTCGTCTACATGCGTGAGTCGGGTAATTTGATTAAAGATGCTGAACGTCTTCTCAAGCGTTCACTTGATCAATCGCTCGCGAACCGTAATACGAAATGGACGGACATCAAACAAGTCATCAATGATACGCTCACACCGTATTTAACAGAAAAAACACAACGTCATCCAATGGTCATGCCGATCATCATGGAAGTCTGATTCAAAAAATCCTCGTCTCCGAAAACGGAAACGAGGATTTTTGTATTACGTGGCAGGACCGTATTCCTTGAACGGTTCTTTTTTATCAATCCGATCATAGAACATGACGCCATCTAGATGGTCGTATTCATGCTGGCAGACGATTGCTTTCATCCCTTTTAAACGTAATTTTACAGGATTTCCGTTATGATCGATGCCAGTTAGGGTAATACGCATATAGCGCGGTACATGTCCTTCGACTTCACGATCGACGGACAGACATCCTTCGCCGCCCGTTAAATAGGTCTGCTCGACGGAATGACTGATGATTTTTGGATTATAGATACCAAATTCCAGCAAATCATCACCATCCGGTAAGCGGATCGCGAACATGCGCTTGTTGACACCGATTTGTGGTGCTGCAAGTCCAATGCCGCTTCGTAAATCGTATTTCTTCGCAATTTCATCATCTTGACTGTTGGCGAGGAACTCGCGCATGAGTCGCATCGTTTCCTTATCCTCATCGCTGAGAGGGAAGGTCACTTCTACTGACCGTTCGTGAAGAGCAGGAACGTCTTCGCGTACGATTTCATTCATGGTGATCATGAACAACACTCCTTTCGTCTACAAAAAGTATAGCATAGGAAAGTGGGGAATGATGACAACTAACACAGTAGGAAAATATCGAATGATACAGAAGATGGAATATTCTAGTTTTGTGATTGAATTCACAATGTGAAACGCGAAAAAAATAAAACATTTCCTTTGATTTTAAGGTGTTACAGATTTATACTTGTAACGTAATGAACAAGACACTATAACGTGTCGATTCATGATAATACAGTTTACTCAACTGAATAGGTACACAGACACATGTTCAAGGATAGTCACACGGGACTTCGTTTTTTGGACACTATTGTCATGTGGGCAAATCAGTCAGAGGAATATTTCGCTGAACGCAGTGAAGGATGAGGTGAAAAGATGAACGTAAACATGTTTAAAAACGTGGAAGAAAACTTTGAAACGTTCCGCATTCTTGACGAGAAAGGTGAAGTCGTCAATAAAGACGCTATGCCAGACCTCTCGGATGAAGAGCTTACGGAATTAATGCGCCGTCTCGTATACACACGTATCTGGGACCAACGTGCAATCTCACTTAACCGTCAAGGACGCCTTGGTTTCTATGCTCCAGTAGCTGGACAAGAAGCGTCAATGATTGGTACGCAATTCGCTTTGGATAAAGATGACTGGATTCTTCCTGGATACCGTGATATTCCACAAATGGTCTTCCATGGCTTCCCACTTTACAAAGCATTCTTGTTCTCACGCGGTCACATCACAGGTGGTAAGATCCCTGAAGGTGTTAACGTCTTAATGCCACAAATCATCATCGGTGCGCAGATCGTTCAAGCGGCTGGTGTTGCTCTCGGTCTTAAGAAAAGCGGTAAAGAACAAGTCGCAATCACTTACACAGGTGATGGTGGTTCTTCACAAGGTGACTTCTATGAAGGTATGAACTTCGCTGGAGCTTTCAAAGCACCTGCAATCTTCGTCGTTCAAAACAACCGTTTCGCAATCTCGACACCTGTCGAAAAACAATCTATGGCGAAAACAATCGCTCAAAAAGCTGTCGCTGCTGGTATCAATGGTATCCAAGTCGACGGTATGGACGTTCTTGCTGTATACGCAGCTACGAAACAAGCGCGTGTTGAAGCACTCAACGGTGTTCCGACATTGATCGAAACATTGACTTACCGTTATGGACCACACACACTCGCTGGTGATGATCCAACACGTTACCGTACAAAAGACATGGATGATGAGTATCAAGCACAAGATCCACTCATCCGTTTCCGTGCTTTCATGGAAGCAAAAGGTCTTTGGAATGAAGATAAAGAGAACGAAGTCATCGAGCAAGCTAAAGCTGACGTTAAGGAAGCACTTGCACAAGCTGACAAAGAACCAAAACAAAAAGTTACAGATTTCATCAACGTGATGGCTGAGAAGCTTCCACAAAACCTGCAAGAGCAGCTTGATGAGTATACAGCAAAGGAGTCGAAATAACCCATGGCACAAATGACGATGATCCAAGCGATCACTGACGCAATGCGCGTCGAGATGAAACGCGACGAACAAGTTCTCTTGTTCGGTGAAGACGTCGGTAAAAACGGTGGGGTATTCCGTGCGACAGAAGGTCTTCAAGATGAGCTCGGCGAAGACCGCGTCTTCGATACACCACTTGCGGAATCAGGTATTGGTGGTCTTGCTGTCGGATTCAGTCTGACAGGATTCCGTCCAATCATGGAAATCCAATTCTTCGGATTCGTATTCGAAGTATTCGATTCAGTCGCAGCACAACTTGCGCGTCTCCGTTACCGTTCAGGCGGCACATACAATGCACCTGTTACAATCCGTTCACCATTCGGTGGCGGTGTTAAAACACCGGAACTTCACGCAGATAACCTCGAAGGACTCATGGCTCAGTCACCAGGACTTAAAGTTGTCATTCCTTCAACACCTTACGATGCTAAAGGTCTTTTGATCGCGTCAATCCGCGACAACGACCCAGTCGTATTCCTCGAGCACATGAAACTCTACCGTTCATTCCGCGGTGAAGTGCCAGAGGGCGATTACACGATCGAACTCGGAAAAGCTGATGTTAAACGTGAAGGTACAGACGTAACAATCGTCACTTACGGTGCGATGGTACACGCTTCACTTAAAGCAGCTGAAGAGCTCGAAAAAGAAAACATCAGCGTCGAAATCATCGACTTGATGACAATCAGCCCAATCGACATCGATACGATTCTTGCTTCTGTCAAGAAAACAAACCGTGTCGTCGTCGTTCAAGAAGCACAAAAACAAGCGGGTATCGCTGCAATGGTTGCAACTGAAATCCAAGAACGTGCAATCCTTGACCTCGAAGCGCCGATTCTTCGTGTTGCTGCTCCAGATACAATCTTCCCATTCGCACAAGGTGAAGACGTCTGGATCCCAGATCACAAAGATATCGTTGAGAAAGTCAAAACTGTCTACAATTTCTAAGAGCATTTCGGAAAATAAGGAGAGGGGTTCATTCTCTCCTTGCTTCCGTTTTTACAGATAACAATCGACTAGAAGAGTGAACTAAAAGGAGGCATATTCAAATGGGTTTATTTGAATTCAAATTGCCGGATATCGGTGAGGGTATTCATGAAGGTGAAATCGTAAAGTGGTTCGTAAAAGCGGGCGACACTGTCAAGGAAGACGACGTTCTTCTTGAAGTACAAAACGATAAAGCAGTCGTTGAAATCCCATCACCAGTTGATGGTACTGTTAAAGAAGTAAAAGTTGACGAAGGTGTCGTAGCTGTCGTTGGCGACGTCCTCATCACTTTCGAAGTCGAAGGCGAAGGTTCTGCTCCTTCTGAAGAAGCAGAGCAACCAAAAGCTGAAGACAACGCAAAAGACGTTCAAGATACGGATCAAAAAGTGGAAGACAAACCAAACGAGGTTCAAATCCATAAATCAGAACGCGTCATCGCGATGCCATCTGTCCGTAAATATGCACGTGAAAAAGGTGTCGACATCCGTGAAGTCCAGGGTTCTGGAGACAACGGTCGTGTCGTCAAAGAAGACATCGATGCATTCGCAAACGGTGGTCAAACTTCTGAAGCACCAGCAACAGAAGAAAAAGCACCAGCTGCAGCTGCTTCTGCACCAAAAACAGAAGTTAAGCCATACGTTGCTGCTCAACCTGAACTTGAAACACGCGAGAAAATCAAAGGAATCCGTAAAGCGATTTCGAAAGCAATGGTTAACTCGAAACATACAGCTCCACACGTAACACTCATGGACGAAGTCGATGTTACGAACCTCGTAGCACTCCGTAAAAACTTCAAAGAAGTTGCGGCTGCTCAAGGTACGAAATTGACTTACCTTCCGTTCGTCGTAAAAGCATTGACTGCTGCTGCTAAAAAATACCCAGCAATCAACGCATCAATCGACGATGTAAACGAAGAAATCGTCTACAAAAACTACTTCAACATCGGTATCGCTGCAGATACAGACAACGGTCTTGTCGTACCAGTCGTTAAAGATGCAGATCGTAAATCGATCTTCTCACTCGCTGACGACATCAACGACCTTGCTGGTAAAGCACGCGAAGGTAAACTTTCTGGCGAAGAGATGAAAGGCGGATCAATCACGATCACTAACATCGGTTCTGCTGGCGGTCAGTGGTTCACACCAGTCATCAACCACCCAGAAGTTGCAATCCTCGGTATCGGCCGTATCGCTGAAAAAGCAGTCGTTAAAAACGGCGAAATCGTTGCTGCACCAGTTCTTGCACTTTCATTCAGCTTCGACCACCGTCTCATCGATGGTGCAACTGCACAAAACGCGCTTAACTTAGTTAAACGCCTATTGAACGACCCACAACTTCTCATCATGGAGGGATAAGCAATGGTAGTAGGTGAATTCGCACAAGAAACAGATTTACTCGTAATCGGGGCTGGCCCTGGTGGTTACGTTGCTGCAATCCGCGGCGCGCAACTCGGTATGAAAGTAACAATCGTTGAACGTGAAAACGTCGGCGGTGTTTGCTTAAACGTTGGATGTATCCCATCAAAAGCCTTGATCACTGCAGGACATAACTTCCAGCATGCTAAAGGTGCAAGCGATATGGGGATCACTTCTGAGAATGCAACTGTCGATTTCTCGAAAGTTCAATCTTGGAAACAATCTGTCGTCAACAAATTAACTGGCGGCGTTAGTGGTCTTCTTAAAGGGAACAAAGTCGAGACTGTCGTTGGGGAAGCTTACTTCCAATCAGAAGATACAGTCCGTATCATCAACGAAGATTCTTCGACTCCTTACAAATTCAAGAAATGTATCATCGCGACAGGTTCGACTCCAATCGAACTTCCAGCTTTCAAATGGTCAAAACGCGTTCTTTCTTCAACAGGCGCATTGAACCTTCCTGAAATCCCGAAAAAACTCATCGTCATCGGTGGCGGATACATCGGGATGGAGCTTGGTACAGCGTATGCGAACTTCGATACAGAAGTCGTCATTCTTGAAGGTACAAAAGACATCCTTTCTGGTTTCGAGCCTGCTATGACGCAAGTCGTTAAGAAAAAGCTCAAACAAAAAGGTAACATCACAATCCACAACGAAG
The DNA here is from genome assembly GCF_057772545.1 of Exiguobacterium sp. E17S. Classification (NCBI taxonomy): domain Bacteria; kingdom Bacillati; phylum Bacillota; class Bacilli; order Caryophanales; genus Exiguobacterium; species Exiguobacterium sp. E17S. The sequence goes on along the minus strand of NZ_JBYLRU010000001.1, from coordinate 1,110,523 downwards.
CACTTGCTCAAAGTGTGGAAGAGTCGGAAGATGGCGTTAAAGTAACATTCGAAGTCAACGGTGAAGCACAAACAGTTGAAGCGGACTACGTCCTCGTCACTGTCGGTCGTCGTCCGAACACTGGTGATCTTGGTCTTGAAATGGCAGAAGTCAAAGTCAGCGACCGTGGTCTTGTCGAAATCGACGATCAGTGCCGTACTTCAAACGAAAACATCTACGCAATCGGTGATATCGTTCCAGGACCACCACTTGCACACAAAGCTTCATTCGAAGCTAAAATCGCTGCTGAAGCAGCTGCAGGACACCCTGCATACCTCGACTACAGCGCGATTCCAGCGGTCGTCTTCACAGATCCAGAACTCGCTACAGTCGGTTACACGGAAGCACAAGCGAAAGAAGAAGGACTCGATTATATCGCGTCTAAATTCCCTTACGCTGCGAATGGTCGTGCACTTGCACTCAACGAGCCAGACGGCTTCTTGAAAATGATCACTCGTAAATCAGATGGTCTCTTGATCGGCGCGCAAATCGCTGGTACAGGCGCATCTGATATGATCGCTGAAATGGGACTCGCAATCGAGTCTGGTATGACAGCTGAAGATATCGCACTCACAATCCATGCACACCCATCACTCGGTGAAATCGCAATGGAAACTGCTGAAGTTGCAATCGGTAGCCCAATCCACATCATTAAATAATTTCGAAACACCTCATACACGGGGAGCCGACCGTGTATGAGGTGTTTTTTTGTTTGGTCTTGATACAAAAAAGGAAAAGAAAAAGTAAAAATCGGAGAGGGTGGACGCACATGGAATCCGTGACTACCTTAGAGGAGCTGTATTACGTATCGGAAATGGATAAGGTTCGTTTTGTCGGCTGGACGACTGCACTCGCCCGCTATGATTTTGCTGTCGTCTGTACGGGACAATTCTTCGGGAAAGTACTTGTCGTTAGTTTAACCGGTGGTCAGTCAGCGTTACTCGATCAACAGGATGTGTTGAATGGAGATGTCTTAATTCGTACATTTGCGATTGAACGAGAGGATGTCGAAGTAATCGGTGAAGCACTCGCAGCATTCATTCCTTGTTCACCAAACGATGAATACGCAGAATGAAATGACAAAAAAAGCAGTAATCCTCATTGAATAAGGATTACTGCTTTGTCTTGTTTTTACCGAATCGCATTCGATTGTTGAATGACTTTGATCGTCTCAAGTGAATGATCTTCAAGACCTTGAACCGGAAGACCGGCTTCGATGTTTTCTTTAATATAGGCAAGGTTGTCTGCCGTGATCATTTCGCCTGGGATGAAGATAGGAATACCAGGTGGATATACCATCATGAATTCAGCCGAAATCCGCCCGACCGCATCGACCAACGGAATCGTCTCTGTCTCTTCATAGAATGCATCACGAGGACTGAGAGCGAGCGCTGGGATGTCTGGAAGAACAATCGAATGATCAGTCGTCTCGGCGCCATTATTTTGATAACGTGCGACAAGTAACGACATCGCATGTAGAAAGGCATCAATCGTCTCTTCTGAGTCGCCAGACGTGATGATGACGAGAATGTTGTTCAGATCAGAAAGTTCAACTTCAATCCGATGTTCTTCACGTAAGAACTCTTCGACGAGGTGACCAGAAATGCCAAGCCCTTTGACGGAAACAAGCACTTTCGTTGGATCAAAGGCGAACGTCGCACTCGAATGAAGATCGGATTCACCGAAAACAGCGAGATAAGGAAGCTTTGCTAATCCAAAGCGCATCCGTGTCGCAAGTTCAAGTGCCCGACGATTCATTGCTTCACCGTTGATCGCAAGATGACGCCGAGCGCAGTCAAGAGAAGCGAGCAACAGGTAAGATGTCGATGTTGTCGTCAACATCGAGAGCACTGCTTGAACTTTATCTGGGGAGACAAGTCCGCGACGAACGTTCAGGACAGAGCTTCCTGTAAGTGAGCCACCGAGTTTATGCACGCTGGTTGCGGCAAGATCAGCTCCTGCTTGCATCGCTGACAGCGGCATATCTTCGTGGAAGGCGATATGGACGCCGTGTGCTTCGTCGACGAGTACCGGAATACCTTTACTATGGGAAAGCTTGACGATGCTCTCTAAGTCACCAGCAACGCCGAAATAGGTCGGGTTGATGACGAGAACTGCTTTTGTATCGGGATGAAGTGCAAGGGCACGTTCTACCGCGCTTGGTGTGATACCGTGTGCGATTCCGAATGTCTCATCGAATTCAGGGTGAATGAAAATCGGGTGCGCACCAGAAAGAACGATAGCTGACATCACCGATTTATGCACGTTCCGAGGAACGAGAATTTTATCATCAGGACCGACGACACTCATGATCATCGCCATGATGGCCGTTGACGTTCCTTGTACGGAAAAGAACGTTTCGTCGGCATGGAAGGCTTGAGCTGCCAATTGATGAGCTTCCTTAATGATTGCCTTGGGATGATGGAGATCATCAAGGGGAGCGATATTGATTAAATCGATATCGAGCGCATTCTGACCGATGAACGATCGAAAGGCTGGATCCATTCCTTGACCATTTTTATGACCGGGAATATGAAATTGAATTGGTTGACGTTTCGCATGCGCGAGTAGCGCATCGAATAAAGGTGTATCGAGCTGTGTTAAGCTTTTTGTTTGCACCAGATTTCCCCCCTTAAAACCGAATAAAAATACAATCAAACAAGCTAACTATAACAAGTTTTCGGACGGTTGCAACTGTTTTATGCTTCTTTTCCGTGTAAAATAGAAAAGTGCAGAAAGGAAGTGGGAATGATGGCATTGAATTATCCGCTCAATTCCGATTGGTCGACTGAAGAAATCGTGAAAGTCATCGACTTCTTTAATTTAGTCGAGCAAGCGTATGAGACAGGTGTTGAACGACAACGGTTGCTTGAAGCGTATCGTGAATTCAAGCAAATCGTCACCTCGAAATCCGAGGAAAAACAGTGGGATCAGTTTTATATGGAAGAGACCGGTTGCTCGAGTTATCGGACGATGCAACAAGCGAAACGTCAGGAAGAACCGATTGTTCGTATGAAGAAATAATTGGATCATGAAGATAAGACTCCTATGCGATCGCGTAGGAGTCTTATCTTTTAATCCGACTGGAAATGTGCGGGAAATGATCAACATTTGTTTAAAGTGGAAAGGAAGCGGCTATATACTACATACAAGACGTTGGTCTTACAAATATGTGAAACTGTATTTTTTAAAATTAGATGCTTTACATCTAAGTTGAATCGTACTATTATAGATTCAATCCACTAATAAGTCGCAATTGTCTGACAAATTAAACCTCTGTTTATCCCGCGAAGGAGTGTGGTTACTGTGAAACAAGTGATAGAAGCATACAAGAGAAAAGATGCAGAAAAACGCATTCCTGTATTGCGTCTCGAAATCGATTATGAGCTTGCTACATTACACGATGCGATGGTGGCAAGTGACGCAGAAGCTGTTGGCGCAAGTAAAGAGCGCCTCGAAAAATATCGTCAAGAGATGGTACGTCTTGAAGCTTGATTTCAACGTTCCGATCTCTACCTTATAATAAAATATCAACTCTTCAACCAGCGAACTGTTCGCTGGTTTTCTTTTTTTTGTTACTATAGAAGAAGCTGGAAACAACGATGAAGGAGTGAACTCAAATGCAGATTGAGTTGGATGCGATAGATTTGATCAAACGAGCGGGAAAGTACATTCGTGAAAAAATTGATGGTTCGTATCACGTCGAACAAAAAACCGGAAAAAGCGATTTAGTGACAGAGATTGATCAAGCCGTCGAGGATTTATTGATCCAAGGTATTTTAGATCGCTATCCGAATCATCATATTTATGGGGAAGAGGGACGAATCGCTCGACCTGATACACTCGAAGGCACGATCTGGTTCGTTGATCCGATCGATGGAACGATGAACTTCATTCGTCAAAAACGAATGTTTGCCATCTCATCGCGATCATGATAGATGGTGAGTTACGCTATGGTTTCGTCTACGATGTCATGGCGGACGAGTTGTTCCATGTCATCAAGGGGCATGGTGCTTATCAAAACGGCATACGACTACCACAAATCGAGGAGCGGAGTGTTAAAGAAGCAATCATCTGTATGAATGCGACCTGGGTGACACCGAATCGCCGGATCAATACGGATCGCCTTGCTCCGCTCGTGCGACACGCGGTAGGTGTACGAGCAATTGGTGCAGCATCACTTGAACTCGCATGGACAGCTGCAGGACGCGTTGATGGGTATATCACGATGCGTAATATGCCTTGGGATTACGCAGCCGGTCAGTTATTGATTGAAGAGGTCGGTGGGCGTGTCGGAACGATCACAGGTGAATCGATGTCATTTCTCGAACAAACGAGTGTGCTAGCAGGGAGCCAGACGTTCGTTGAAGATGTTTTGACATTCGTACAAACACAAGAGGATTGAAAAAAGGTTTCTTTCGTCTTGAACGAAAGGAACCTTTTTGCTCATGCTTGTTTTCGTAAACGTGCCTTTAAGACGAACCCAGCACCCATCGCAACAATCATCAAGATGACAGAGGCGATCGTCATCGGGACGTTTTGTTCCGCGATGAAGATGCCGATGGCTGCCATGGATCCTACGGCAAGCATGGCGAGTAATAAAAATAGCAGGCGCATGTTCTTTTCCCCCTCTACCCGTGAGTACGTTAACAGTGTAGCGTGAATGAAGGATAATGAAAAGGCTTTCGGAGTGATGTCGAATCTTAGTCATTGCCAATTAGGACTCTACCTGTGCTATACTCTTAAAGTTGACCGAAAGTATGATAAGATTTATTTAAATGAATAGAAAGAGGTACACACCTATGACAACATTAGTACGAAATGATTTACGCAACGTTGCGATCATCGCCCACGTTGACCATGGTAAAACAACATTAGTCGATGAGCTTTTAAAACAGTCTGGTACGTTCCGTACGAACGAACAAGTCGAAGAACGCGCAATGGACTCAAATGACATCGAGCGGGAACGTGGAATCACGATTCTTGCGAAAAACACTGCAATTGACTACAAGAACACACGCATCAACATCGTTGATACGCCAGGACACGCCGATTTCGGTGGAGAAGTTGAGCGGATCATGCGTATGGTTGATGGCGTCATCCTCGTCGTCGATGCACGTGAAGGCTGTATGCCACAAACACGTTTCGTTTTGAAAAAAGCACTCGAGCAAGGACTTCAACCAATCGTCGTCGTCAATAAAATCGACAAACCGATGGTCCGTCCTCTTGAAGTCGTCGACGAAGTCGTTGATCTCTTGATCGACCTCGGAGCTGACGAAGATCAACTCGAATTCCCAGTCGTTTATGCATCGGCAGTCAACGGCTCAAGTTCATTTGAACCTGAATTAGAGAAACAAGAAGATACAATCACAAACGTTCTTGATTTAATTCTTGAGCACACACCAGCGCCTGTCGATAACACAATGGAGCCGCTTCAGTTCCAAGTTACGATGCTTGACTATGATAACTACCTCGGACGGATCGGTGTCGGTCGTGTCTTCCGTGGAGAAATCAAAGTTGGTGATAGCGTTTCGCTTTCAAAACTTGATGGTTCAACGAAGAACTTCCGTGTTACGAAGTTGTTCGGTTACTTCGGTCTAAAACGTGTCGAAATCGAAACAGCAAAAGCTGGAGATTTGATTGCGATCGCTGGTATGGAAGATATCAACGTCGGTGAGACGGTTTGCCCGACTTCACACGTTGATCCACTCCCATTATTACGTATCGATGAGCCAACGCTTCAAATGACATTCATCGTCAACAACTCGCCATTCGCTGGTCGTGAAGGAGATCTCGTTACTTCACGTAAAATCGAAGAGCGTCTTGAAAAAGAACTCGAAACAGACGTTTCACTTCGCATCGAAAACACGGACTCACCGGACCGCTGGATCGTTTCTGGTCGTGGGGAACTTCACCTCGGGATTTTGATCGAAAACATGCGCCGTGAAGGATACGAAATTCAAGTATCGAAACCGCAAGTAATCATCAAAGAAGAAGAAGGCGTCAAAGTCGAGCCATTCGAACGCGTCGTCATCGATACACCAGAAGAGTACACAGGTTCTGTCATGGAATCGATCGGTCTCCGTAAAGGTGAATTGACGAACATGCAAACAATGGACAACGGTCAAACAAAGATGGAATTCATCGTTCCTTCACGTGGTTTGATCGGTTACCGTAACGAATTCCTTTCTGCTACACGCGGATACGGAATCATGAACCACACATTCGAAGAATACCGTCCGTTCATCCAAGCGGATATCGGTGGACGTCGTAGTGGTGTTATGGTCTCAATCGAAACAGGTAAAGCAACTGCTTACGCAATCTCAGCTCTTGAAGACCGCGGAACGATCTTCATCGAGCCTGGTATCGAAGTATACGAAGGTATGATCATCGGCGAATGTAACCGTGATGTCGATCTCGCTGTCAACGTCGTTAAAGCAAAACAATTAACGAACATGCGTGCATCTGCAAAAGACTCAACAAACGTTCTTAAACGTCCACGTGTCTTCTCACTTGAAGAGTCGTTGACATTCTTGAACGAAGATGAGTACTGTGAAATCACACCACAATCGGTTCGTCTCCGTAAACAAGTCTTGAACAAAAACGAACGTGAAAAGCAAGAAAAACGTCGTCGTCTAGGTAAAGATTAAGTCTTGAACGAATAGGGGGACTGGCAATGAATGCACAAGCTGCCGTTGCTTCTGATTTCTCGAAATACGATATTCCGTTCATCGCGAAACTTCTCGGTATTGGAAGTGATCCTAATAACATCGAAGCGGGATTTTATCCTTTAATGATTACCGTCGTCATCTTGACGCTTGTCGTCTTTAAGTTAGGATTTGCTAAGGAACTAGCATGGTGGAAATCACTGATCGTCTATCTCTTGCTCGCCGTCTTCTCGGCAGCATTGACGCTTGTCTTCTGGACATGGCCGATTCCTGAAGTACTCCTTGCGATGGTCTTCGTACTTGGTATTTATCGCTTCCGGATGTGGATGGTCAAGCGTGAACGTGAACGGACAGCTTCTTGACGGAAGCATGTCATGAATCAAAAGAACGAATCTCTTCGGAGGTTCGTTCTTTTTTTTTGAGCCAATTCAGATGCATGATTTAAAGCGTAGCGGGAACTAGAATACTAAAAGGGGGAGAAAACATTGAAGATCAAGTATGTCATATCACCCCTCCTGTTAGCGGGTGTTCTGATGGGCTGTACACAAACATCAGAAGAATCGTCAACAGAGGAAACGAATCAGACGACACAAGAAAACAACCAACAGGATTCAAGTGATCAAGAAGCAACGCAATCATCTCAAGCGCAAGAAGACGTCGTATTTAAAGAGCTAAACGCTCCGTGGAATATTGTCCGAGAAGGAGAGGTATTTTACATCACGGAACGAGAAGGAACGATTGTCAAAGGAAAACAAGGTGACTATGAACGGATGCGCCTTCAGCTGAAAGAGGATGTTCTCGCTGAAGGAGAAGGTGGATTGCTTGGGATGGTACTTGATCCTGATTTTAAGGACAATCAGACGGCATACGTCTACCATACGTACGCTAAACAAGGGCAAGCGACGAATCGCGTCATCGCGATAAAAGAAGAGGGTGATCAGTGGACGGAAGAACGTGTCTTACTCGATGATATTCCCGGAGCGACGATTCATAACGGGGGACGACTGGAGTGGGGACCTGAGGGCGCACTCTACGTCACAGCAGGAGACGCAGCGAATCCCGAACTGGCACAAGACATTGATTCGTTGGCAGGAAAGATTTTACGTATCACACCGGAAGGGGAACCGTTCGAGGGGAATCAAAAGGGATACGTCTACAGTCTCGGTCACCGGAATCCACAAGGACTTGTTTTCGTCGATGATCAACTGTATGCAAGTGAACATGGGCAAAGTGGGCACGATGAAATCAACCGAATCGAACAAAAGAATTATGGATGGCCGACGATTGAAGGGAAAGAACAAGCAGATGGACTGGTGACGCCGTGGTATGAAGTAGGAGAACAATCTGTTGCACCAAGTGGAGTTGCAACGGCAGAGAATACACTTTATTTTGCAACACTTGTCGGACAACGATTACAAACCATCGATCTAGAGACGAAGCAAGTCAAGACGATCGTCGAAAACCAAGGTCGGATTCGAGATGTCTGGATTGACGAGACATCAATTTACTATATTACAAATAATACGGACGGAAGAGGGAATCCATCGGCAGATGATGATCGACTCGTTCGAATCAATCGATGAACAACAAAAGGTCTGTCAGGGAATTTCCCCGCAGACCTTTTGTTTACCAGTGTTTTCGTTTCGTTTCCCAAGTCGGGTATAAATGAAATTGTCCAGAAGCGTGGCGTTCAAGTGTCCGTTCTTCTACGCGTGATCGACACTCATCACAAATGTGGACACGAACAGGTTTATTGCGTAATCGCTTCGCCGTGAAGGACCAATCATCAATCGTTTCACGCTTATCGCAAATCGTACATTTCACTCGCATGCCAGGTCCTCCCTTTTTTTCTTAGTATATCATATTAGAAGATTATTCAGATGTAAAAAAGGGAAACGAGAAGTATATATCGAAATATCATCACTAAGTCGTAGAGGGGGTGATGTCATGGCAAATAAAGTTGAACAACAGCTCAACTCAGGTCAACTAGAAGCACTATCGCAATTACCACTCGTTTTTTTGATTACGCATGATCAATCCAAACATTGGCCCATCACACATGCAATCAGTTGGGTACATGCGACGGATTCGCAAACGGTTCGATTTACAATCGAAGCAGATTCTCATCTCGTTAAAACATTACGAGAACATCCGGTCTTCACATTGATCTTTTTTGCAGATCAGTCGACGTACAGCTTAACGTGTACGGACGTCAAGGCGTTTACGCCGCAAGAAGACCTTCCGTTGCCACTCGCTTTTTATGAGGGACGCGTTGAGGAGGTGCGTGACATCTTGTTTTACGGAGCAGCTGTCACACAACGACCAATTATCGAAAAAACATACGATGAACAGGCAGCCGAACGGTTGGATCAACTCGTTCATCGCATCCTAAAAGCGTAACATTCATCACAAACTCGACTCTAAAGGGGCGAACGATGGAATGAAAAAAATATACGTACTTGATACTAATGTCATGCTTCACGATCCACTTTCTCTATTCCAATTCCAGGAGCACGACGTCGTCATACCAGCGATCGTACTAGAAGAACTAGATGGAAAAAAACGCAACATGGATGAGGTTGGACGTAATGCACGAGAAACAGCTCGCATTTTAGACCAATTACGAGAAACGGGTCAGCTTCATGCGGGAGTGCCACTCGGAAACGGCGGTATTCTTCGCGTCGATATCGGGGACTCCATTCATGAAGGTTCGCCGTTTACGCATGAATCAAACGATAATAAGATCATTGAACTGGCGTGGTCGATTCATCAGGAACAACAAACCGAAGCGACCCCACGAGATGTCATTCTCGTCTCAAAAGATATCTTAGTCCGCGTCAAAGCGGATGCGTATGGATTAGTCGCTGAAGACTATATGACGGATCACATCGCTGATTTGACCGGTCTTTATACAGGATTCATCGAAGTGACCGTCGATCAGGAATATATTGATGCCTTCTATCAGGACAAACGGCTTTCAGTGGATGTCTTGCCAGAAAAAGTGCAACCGAATGAGTTCGTCATCTTAAAAAGTAACATGTCGAAAGCTTCAGCCATCGCCGTCGTTGATCAGAACCTGCCAATCATTCGGGCGCTTTCGATCGATGTCGACCAAGTCTGGGGCGTCATTCCACGAAACGTTCAACAACGGATGGCATTTGAGTTATTATTACGTGACGATGTACCACTTGTGACACTCGTTGGTAAGGCAGGTACCGGAAAAACGTTACTTGCACTCGCTGCGGGTCTCCTGCAAGTGGAAGACGAGCATAAATATAAAAAACTGGTCGTTGCTCGTCCTGTCGTACCGATGGGAAACGATATCGGTTACTTGCCGGGTGAAATGGAAGAGAAGCTTCGTCCGTGGATGCAACCTATCTACGATAACCTCGAACACCTTTTCAATACGGGATCGGGAGACGAACTAGGTAACATTCTCGCCGGAATGAAGACGATTCAACTGGAAGCATTAACGTACATCCGGGGACGTAGTATGCCGGGGCAGTTCATCATCATCGATGAAGCGCAGAATTTGACGAAACATGAAGTCAAGACGATTTTGACACGTGTCGGTGAAAACTCGAAAATCGTGTTAGTCGGGGATCCACAGCAGATTGATCATCCGTATCTAGATGAGTATTCCAATGGTCTATCTTACGCCGTAGAACGACTCAAAAATGAGAAGATGACGGGACACGTCAAACTCGTCAAAGGGGAGCGCTCGAACTTGGCACGCCTCGCAGCCGATTTACTATGAAAAAACGTGGTGCGTCTATTCAGGCGCACCACGTTTTCCTTATATGACGGTAACCGTATGAACGGATTTGACGATCTGTTGTCCGTGTAACAGATGAACGGGTCCATCTGCTAACACTTTGCCGTCTTGTGAGAACTGCAGATACACTTCGTCGAGTTGCTCAAGTGGAAGTTCGACCGTTTCTTCGCCTTCGAAACGAATGGCGATCGCATCCGGTAAAAGCTCGGCATTCCGGATGAACGGTGCAAGCGCCATTGCGAATGACCCTTGAAGCGCGGCTTCTTTTTCAGCACGTGTCATCGGACGATTGTGATCCGTACGACTGCCTTCCATGATGCCTTTATCCCACGCAGCCCCCATTTTCGCGTAGTACGCTTCTTGTTCACTTGTGTCGGCTGGTTGCCCGATTTTCTCGATTGCTACCTTTCGTTCATCAAAGATCCAGACTGTCGGATCAATCGTTAACTGATGCCGTACTTTACCGTTAATCGGAAAAATCATTTGTTCTACCCCCTAAATGTGTAAGTCCAACAAATCCATTATACCGAAACGTTGAATTGTTGGCGAAAGTAAGGTAAAGTTTAGCTATAACAGGAACGCGTCATTTGATGAGGAGGGATTGGATTGTCAACTGAAATCGAGACAGTTCATCGCCAGCGCGCTCTTGAGCTACTAGAAGCGGATGCACAAAAAATCCGCCGGTTGATCGAGGTCCAGCTTGCGAATTTAACGATGCCACAATGTCCTCTTTACGAGGAAGTATTGGATACACAAATGTTCGGATTATCCCGTCAAATTGATTTTGCGGTACGTCTTGAACTGATTGATGCGGGTGAGGGGAAACAATTACTCGAATCACTTGAACAGCAATTATCTGATTTACATGATGCGGAGACGTGCTGATTTTCTACTCAAACGTGAAATGCGGCGTTTGGGTATTTTTTTTTAGAAAATGAAAAAAGGACGTGTACATATGTTAGCGAAGTTTAAAGAAAAACGAGCATTTTTTGACTATGGTCTCTTCTTTACGATGCTCATCCTCATGGCGATCAGTACGGTCATGGTCTATAGTGCGAGCGTGTGGAACGGTGGAGATTATGCGAATACGTCCTTCTTTGAGAAGCAGTTGATGTTTGATGCGATGGCGATCGTGCTGTTCCTTTTCGTTTCACAAATCAATCATGAGGTGTTCCGTGGACCAGTGATTCGTTTACTCTTGTACGCGATTACATGGTTGATGTTGATGGCGACGCTGTTTTCGGCACCACTAAACGGGGCTCGCGCATGGTTGAACTTCGGTATCTTCTTGATTCAACCAATCGAGCTTTGTAAATTCGTGCTCGTCGTCGGACTTGCGAGTTATTTTGATCAAAAGCACAAAGGGAAAATGGACGGCGTGATTGGGATCGTCCATCACTTCATCCATCGTCAAATTCCAGCGACGTCTCCAGGAAGACGGATTTTACTTAGTTTCTCGGACTGGATCTTGATTCCGATGGTTGTATTACTTGCACCTTACGCGATCATCATTCGCATGCAACCAGATGACGGCGGATTGTTCATTCTGTTACTCATCACGGCGATGATTTTATTCGCAGTTGGATTACCGAGTGGTTACATCATGTTATGTGTCGTCACCGTACCAATCATCTTCTTGTACGCATGGAATAATTTTTCGGATAATCAGATGCAACGGATTCAAGCAAGTTTGAATCCCTTCCTTGACGCAGAAGGGAAGGGGTATCAGCTCATCAACTCCGTCATATCGATTGCCCACGGGGGATTATTCGGAGTAGGTCTCGGGAATAGTTTTCAAAAGTATGGCTATCTACCAGAGCCTGAAACCGACTACATCATGTCGATCATCTCGGAGGAACTCGGGTTCATCGGGGTTCTTGTCGTACTCGGTCTATTGTTCTATCTGATGATTCAAGGGGCGGTCATCGCTAATCGGTGTGTCTCGCTTTACTCGAGCATGCTCGCTCTCGGGATATCCGGTATCATCTTCATCCAGACATGTATCAATATCGCGGCCATGTCCGGTCTGTTTCCAGGTACAGGTGTTACCTTGCCATTCATCAGTTACGGTGGGTCATCGTTACTCGTCATGAGTACGATGCTTGGTGTAATGGCAAACATTTCCATGCAAAACAAATATCGAGTGGCTTATCAGAAAGAAGTGCGGACTGCACGTTCGATGAGTGCCACGAGCTCATTAACTAAAGGGGGAGCATCAGTTGACTAAAATCCAGAAGATTCTCGTAGCAAACCGCGGGGAGATCGCGATTCGCGTTTTCCGTGCAGCGACAGAACTCGGTATTCGTACCGTTGCCATTTATTCGCGAGAGGATATGGGTTCTCTTCATCGCTATAAAGCCGATGAAGCGTACCGGATCGGAGAAGGGAAAAAACCGATCGAAGCTTATCTCGATATTGAAGATATCATTGCAACAGCGAAAAAAGCCGAATGTGATGCGATCCATCCTGGTTATGGATTCCTCTCTGAGAATATTGAGCTAGCCAAACGTTGCCGTGAAGAGGGAATCATCTTCATCGGACCGCAAGAAGAGCATCTGTATAAGTTCGGGGATAAAGTACGGGCACGGACGACAGCGATTGAAGCCGGTCTTCCTGTCATTCCGGGAACGGATGGTCCGATCTCATCCATTGATGAAGCGTATGCGTTCGCAAAGGAAGCAGGCTATCCACTCATGGTCAAAGCATCGCTTGGTGGCGGTGGACGTGGTATGCGTGTCGTCCGGACAGAAGAAGAGCTTCCAGACATGATCGAACGTGCGAAATCTGAAGCCTTGAAAGCATTTGGTTCGGATGAGATTTACGTCGAAAAATTAATCGAACGACCAAAACATATTGAAGTTCAAATCATCGGTGACGCCCATGGGAACATCATTCATTTGTTTGAACGTGATTGTTCCGTACAGCGTCGTCACCAAAAAGTCGTCGAAGTGGCACCTTGTGTGACGCTTTCAGACGAAGGTCGACAAAAGATTTGTGACGCAGCCGTCACATTGATGAAGCATGTCGGATACGAAAATGCGGGTACGGTCGAATTTCTCGTGACACAAGATGAATCGTTCTATTTCATCGAGGTCAACCCACGTGTTCAAGTCGAGCACACGATTACGGAGATGATTACAGGCGTTGATATCGTCCAGACACAGATCCGTGTTGCTGAAGGCGAATCGTTACATAGCGACCTCGTTGGTATTCCGCAACAAGAAGACATTAAGATGCTTGGTTTTGCGATCCAAAGCCGAATCACGTCAGAAGATCCGGAAAACGGTTTCTTACCGGATACAGGGAAAATTAAAGCCTATCGTTCACCAGGCGGTTTTGGTGTACGTCTCGATGGTGGGAATGCTTATGTTGGAGCGGAAATCTCACCATATTATGACTCACTGCTCGTTAAAATCTCGACGCATGGTTTGACATACGATCAAGCCGTTGCGAAGATGCGTCGAAACTTAAGTGAATTCCGAATCCGTGGGATCAAGACGAATATCCCATTCTTAAGCAACGTCTTGAAGCACCATGCGTTCGTGAGCGGGGATTACAATACATCGTTCATTGATGATACACAAGAATTATTCATCTTCCCGAAACGTCAAGACCGGGGAACGAAACTTTTGACGTACATCGGAGAGGTTTCCGTCAATGGATTCCCGGGAATCGGAAAATTGGACAAGCCGCTTGCGCGTGACGTCCGGATTCCGAAAAATCTCCCGACAGACTATACACCAGGTGCAAAAGCGATTCTCGATGCGGAAGGTCCAGAAGCCGTCGCAAAATGGTTGGCAGCTCAGGAGAACGTTTTGTTGACAGATACGACATTCCGTGATGCCCATCAGTCGCTCCTTGCGACGCGGATGCGGACGAAGGATCTCGTTGCGATTGCAGAGGCGGAAGCGAAACTGCTCCCTGAACTGTTTTCGGTCGAAGCATGGGGAGGCGCGACGTTTGATGTCGCGTATCGATTCTTGTCGGAGGATCCATGGGTTCGTCTGATGAAATTACGTGAAAAGATGCCGAACGTCCTCATTCAAATGTTGCTTCGTGGTGCGAACGGCGTTGGTTACAAAAACTATCCGGACAACGTCATTCACACGTTCGTCAAGGAAGCGGCGCAGGCAGGAGTCGACGTCTTCCGAATCTTCGATAGCTTGAATAACCCGGAGTCGATTCAACTTGCCATCGATGCGGTCTTGCCGACAGGTAAAATCGCGGAAGCAGCTGTCTGTTACACAGGGGATTTATTCGATGCGAATCGACCGAAATATCACCTGCCGTATTACGTCAATCTGGCGAAACAACTGGAAGAAAGCGGCGCTCATATCATTGCCATCAAGGATATGGCGGGTCTCTTGAAACCGGAGGCAGCCTACGCACTCGTATCAGCACTTAAAGATGCGGTATCGCTACCGATCCATCTCCACACACACGATGCGAGTGGGAACGGGATTTATACGTATGCGCGTGCGATTGATGCAGGTGTCGACGTCGTAGACGTCGCGGCATCAAGCATGTCGGGACTGACGAGTCAGCCAGCGGGTGGTAGCTTGATTCATGCCTTAAGTGGTCATCCACGTCAACCGCTCGTATCAGCACAGAAGTTTGAACAGATTTCGGATTATTGGCAGGACGTGCGTCATCTGTATCAAGCATTCGAACTCGATATGATCGCACCGAATCCAACGGTCTACGACCATGAGATGCCGGGCGGACAGTATTCGAACTTACAGCAACAAGCAAAAGCGGTTGGACTTGCGGATCGTTGGTCTGAAGTCAAAGAGATGTATGCGCGTGTCAATATGCTGTTTGGCGATATCGTCAAAGTCACACCATCGTCAAAAGTCGTCGGAGACATGGCACTCTTCATGGTTCAACATCATCTGACAGAAGAGGATGTCTTGCACCGTGCAAGTGGACTTGATTTCCCGGATTCAGTCGTCGAACTGATGAAAGGGGAGCTCGGAACACCACCGGATGGTTTCCCGCAAGACGTTCAACAGGCTATTCTCAAGGGAGCTGCTCCGCTGACAGAACGTCCAGGTAAGATGATGGAACCACTCAATTTTGATGCGATCAAACATGAGTTGTTCGAAAAACTTGAACGTCCCGTTACAGAATTTGATGCACTCGCTTACGCGCTCTATCCAAAAGTCTTCATGGACTACAGTTCGTATGTCGCGCGATATGGCGATATCTCTGTTCTTGATACGAATACGTTCTTCCATGGAATGCGTCTAGGTGAGACGATCGAGGTTGAAATCGAACGAGGCAAGACACTCTACCTCAAGTTGATTCAAATCGGTCAGCCAGACGATCATGGTATGCGGACGATCTATTATGAGATGAACGGTGTTCCTCGTGAAGTCGAAGTCAAAGACATCAGTATTAAGGAAAGTTCATCAAGTCGTCCAAAAGCAGATCGAAGCAATGCGAAACAAATCGGTGCCTCCATGCCGGGTAGCGTGCTGAAGGTACTCGTCGAGACGGGTACACGTGTCCGTAAAGGAGAGCAACTCCTCGTCACGGAAGCGATGAAGATGGAAACGACGATCCAAGCACCGGAAGACGGTGAAATCAAAGCCGTCCACGTCAAAGAAGGCGAAGCTATCGCGAGTCAAGACTTACTGATTGAATTCGTATAAGGTCACAACGAAAAACAGGCGCACGCTCGGCGGGCTGCCTGTTTTTCATTCAATACGTAGTGGGAGAGGATACGATTGAACATTATTTGTTGGGTACGAAGTGATTTTCGATTACAAGATAACCACATGTTGGCACGTGCTGTTGAATTACTAAATGAAAATCCGAAGGCGACGGTCGAGTTCGTCTTTTGGCTCAATCCGGATTACATCGGTGAATATGAAGCACGGCAACAATATTTCTTCCAAGCGCTCGAGATGTTTTCTGATGCCTGCAAAGAGAAAGAGATGCCAATCCGTTTCATCGAAGGCGATGAACAGGCTTTCTTAGACGCAACTGTTGATGCGGACGTTTTGTTATTTAATGCGGAATATGTCGAACCATTCAAGACGCGAGATGAAAAAATCATGAAAAAGCGTAAAGATCTTCAGACGGAGCGACTACTAGACCGGCATCTTCTTCACCCACATGACATTAAAAAGCAAGATGGAAAGTTCTATAAAGTATTCACGCCATATAAGAATGCATTCATGAAAAAAGACATTCCTGCACCATATGAAGTGAAATGGCAAACGCTGCGGGATCATTATCAAAAGCGTCAGCACGATAATAGTTTCATCAACGCTTATTTTAAAAAGGCAGAATCGGAAGCCGTCTTCCATCCTGGTGAAAAGCAGGCGAAACAACGCTTGAAGAAATTCATCGAACAATCGCTTGAAGATTACGAAGAGAATCGTGATTTTCCTGCTGTCGACGGTACGAGTTTACTTTCTCGCTATTTACGGACTGGAGAAGTCGGCATTCGGACCGTCTATGCGGCTGTTCAGGAGGCAAAAGAATCAAAAGGGAAACAGACCTTCATCACCGAACTCATCTGGCGTGAATTCTATTACATGATTTTAATGCATTTCCCGGAATCAAAACGACAAGCCGTCAATACACAATATCGGGAAATCGAATGGGAGAAAGATGAAGAGGGCTTCAAGGCGTGGTGTGAAGGCAAGACGGGCTATCCGATCGTTGATGCAGCGATGCGGCAATTGAATCAAACGGGGTGGATGCATAATCGTCTACGGATGATCGTCGCTTCTTTCCTGACAAAAGACTTGTTGGTCGATTGGCAGAAAGGCGAACAATATTTCCAGAAGAAACTCGTTGATTATGAAGCGGCATCAAACATCGGGGGTTGGCAATGGGCAGCATCGGTCGGAACGGATGCCGTCCCGTACTTCCGCGTCTTCAATCCGACGACTCAATCGAAGAAGTTCGATAAGGATGGAGATTTCATTCGAAAGTATGTCACGGAAATCAAGGATTTATCAAAGCAGTATATTCATGAACCGACTGCTGAGCAACGCAAGGATTATGGCTATCCAGAACCAATCGTCGCACATGACGAAGCGCGAAAGCGTGCGATTGCTCGATTCAAATAATGAAAAAAGGATGTTCCTCGCTTGAGGAACATCCTTTTTTTACGACCTTATTGAAGACGACTATTTGCCTTACGCGTTCGGAATGCATGGTACGTCAAGTAAGATAAGACCCCGAAGTAACATGTGATCAAGAAGGCGTGGAGTAACGGCACATACGTTGCATGTCCACCAAGAACGATCCAAGCCCCAGTGGCGACTTGGCACGAGATGAAGAACGTCGCGAACGCCATACCAATCGTTGTCGTCCGATGCTTTAAGCGAATCGCAACGACATGGACGAATAAGGTGAACAGGAACAGTAATCCTGCCATGATCCGGTGAATCATCTGCACCCACGCTTCGAACGTCATGGAAGGTTGAGAACAGACAGGCCAACCAACGCAAGCATATGTAGCCCCGACGTGGCGTACGTAAGCACCCGTATAAACGACGATCAGCGTATAGATGAGTAGACCGTACAAGAGCTTCCGTAAGAATGCTGGGACAGATTCCCTGAATTCCTGACCCGGACGCTCCATGATCAACAATGTCAAAATCAATAGCGAAGCAAAGGAGATCAAAGAGATCCCGAAATGTAACGCCATGACGAGGTCTGATTGTTGCCAAACGACTGCTCCAGCACCGACGATCGATTGAATCAACATGAAGATGAAAGCAAGAAACGCAAAGATCTTCGTATCTAATCGATCCTTGAAGGCAACGAGCGTCCAGAGACATAAGGCGATGATTAAGAGTCCAACGACTCCAGTCACAGCGCGGTGACTATATTCAATCATCGTTTCAACACTTGGGTTCGTCGGAATGAGTTCCCCGTGACAGAGTGGCCAATCCGTTCCGCAACCATCTCCCGAATCCGTTTTTGTGACTGTCCCACCCATCAGTAAGACGATCATCATCGTAAACGTGACGAAGGCTGAAAACATCGAAAGTTTTCGATTCAAGATTTGGACACCACCTTTCTAAAAAAATACGAAATACATGGATTTCCATAGGTCTAGTATCGCATAAAAAGTACTGAAAGGGTTGCAATCTTTTAGAACAACGCTATTCTAGTATTAGGTAAATATGGTGAACTGTGATGAAAATCACATAGATTTCACATTTTGTTCATTATGTCGAAAGTATTTTCATACGTCACGGTCCTCGATATGTGGTATCTTTTATAGAGAAAAGGACGTTTCGTGGCATGTCTGTGTTATTTCTGTGAAGAAATTACGTGAAGCCTAGGTGCTAAACGGAAGCAGACGGTGAAAAGGAGGGAACAGCATGGCGAAAGTTACTGGAGAGGCACTGGATATGGCGATCGAGCAAGCGGATCAGCCGACATTCAAGGACTATATTACCCTAGCAAAAATGGGGATTGTCCGTGCCAATCTGATTACGGTCTTCGCGGGGTATGTCGTAGCAGCATCATACATAACGGATGATGTCCTGTTGTATCTGTGGCAAACCAAGTGGATGTTACTGTGGACGCTTCTCGGGAGTGGATTGGTCATTGCCGGAAGTTGCTACCTCAATAACTACATTGACCGGGACATCGATTACAAGATGGAACGGACGATGGGAAGACCAAGCGTTACTGGGAAGATGGATGGACAGCGGATACTCGCACTAGGACTCGGTATTCTTGCGACCGGTACGGTATTGTTGTTGATCGTCAACCATGTGGCGGCAGTATTCGGATTGATCGGATCATTCGTTTACGTCGTGATTTATACGATGTGGTTAAAGCGGACGCACACGATCAATACAGTCGTAGGTGGTATATCAGGAGCTGTGCCACCAATCATTGGATTTGCGGCAGTCACTCCGACGCTTCACATTGATGCGTGGATTTTATTCCTCATCATGTTCGTGTGGCAACCACCACATTTCCTTGCACTCGCGATGCGACGGACAGAGGAGTATCGGGCAGCAGGTATCCCGATGTTACCTGTCGTAAACGGATTCGCGATCACGAAACGACAAATTGTATGGTGGATTGCAGTACTCATTCCATCATCACTCCTCTTAGCACACTATGGCATCATCTACATGATCGTCATGGCATTGCTCGGTGGATATTGGCTCTATATGGGACTGAAAGGTCTGAAGATCCAAGATGAACAAGCCGAAATCAAATGGGCGTCGAAGATGTTCTTCTTCTCACTGTTTTATTTCACGGCTTGGATCGTGACGGTCGTACTCGTTTCTCTCTAAAACGATTTGACATAATTCACGTACACCATTACGAAAGACAAAATTGGGGACAAAGAAAGTGGGGATGGTTGTGAAAAAATCAGTAAAAATGCTCTTCCGGCTTCTTCCAATCGGCTTGATGGCACTCATGTTATCAGGTTGTGGAATTCCGGAATTGTCTGCGCTACAGCCTCGCGGAGAAGGCGCTGAGATGCAACTTGAGATCATCAAGCTTAGCTTGTGGGTCATGTTGTTCGTCCTTGCGATCGTAGCCGTCATTTATATTTACGTACTTATGAAATTCCGTCGTAAATCAGGTGATAACACGGTTCCGAAGCAAGTCGAAGGGAACCATACGCTTGAAATCATCTGGACAGTCATTCCGATTCTTCTTTTGATCGTGCTTGCAATTCCTACGATCAAAACAACGGTTGAACTCGCAGATGCAAAAGAAGCGAAGAAAAACGAACAAATCAACGTTACAGCAAACCTCTACTGGTGGGAGTTCGAATACCCAGACAAAGGTGTTTCGACAGGACAAGAACTTGTCATCCCAGTCGGTAAACGTGTTGCTGTTAACTTGACGTCTAAAGACGTCATTCACTCATTCTGGGTACCAGCTCTTTCTGGTAAAACAGATACGAACCCAGGTCTTGAGAACGAAATGTGGTTACAAGCAAAAGAAGCAGGCACTTACTACGGTAAATGTGCCGAGTTGTGTGGTCCTTCTCACGCATTGATGGACTTCAAAGTCGTTGCACTTGAACAAGAGGACTACGACAACTGGTTGAAAGATATGAAAGCTGCGAAAGAAGCAGAGACGAAGCAGCTTGATAAAAAGAATGAAAAGAACTGGACGACTGGCGAGAAAGTCTATGCCCAGAACTGTCTCAGCTGTCATGGTGGCGGGAAAGTCGCACCTAGCTTGACGAACTTCGGTGATCGTCAACGTATCGCGGGTTACCTCGACCATGATAAAGAAAACCTCGAAAAATGGATTCGCGATCCTCAAAAAGAGAAACAAGGTACAAAAATGCCTGGATTCTCTGAAGATCAGATCAGCGATGAAGAATTGAGCGAATTGGCAGATTATCTATTGGACAAAAAGCTCCAATAATTTTTTAAGGGGGAATCATAGTGGGGACACATACTATGGGTATGCCGCAGAAAAAAAGCGGCATCATGGACTGGCTAACGACAGTCGACCATAAGAAAATCGGGATTCTCTACATCATGTCTGGATTGTTCTTCCTTCTAGTCGGTGGCGTAGAAGCCCTAATGATTCGTTTTCAATTGATTAAACCGATGAACGATTTTGTCAGCGGTGAACTCTTTAACCAATTGATCACGATGCACGGTACGACGATGATCTTCTTGGCAGCGATGCCGATGTTGATCGGATACATGAACGCAGCAGTACCGCTTCAAATCGGGGCACGTGACGTTGCGTTCCCATTCTTGAATGCACTTGGTTTCTGGTTGTTCTTCTTTGGTGGAGTCTTGTTGAACCTTTCTTGGTTCTTCGGCGCTGCACCGAACGCAGGGTGGACTGCATACGCACCACTCTCGACGGTACCTGAGTCTCTCGGTGTAGACTTCTACGCGTTAGGTCTTCAGATTTCTGGTTTCGGTACACTTATGGGGGGGATTAACTTCCTCGTTACGATTTTGAACATGCGTGCACCAGGTATGAAACTGATGCGGATGCCGCTCTTCACATGGACAGCATTCGTTGCTTCTGCCTTGATCGTTTTCGCATTCCCACCACTTACGGTTGGATTGTTCCTCTTGACGTTCGAGCGACTCTTCGGAGCGCACTTCTTCGACCCGGCAGCGGGCGGGAATATCGTCATCTGGGAACACCTCTTCTGGATCTTCGGTCACCCGGAAGTTTATATCTTGATCTTACCGGCATTCGGTATTTTCTCTGAAATCATTCCTACATTTGCTCGTAAGCGTCTCTTCGGTTACACGACGATGGTCTTTGCGACGATGTTGATCGGTTTCCTCGGATTCATGGTATGGGTCCACCACATGTTCACAGTTGGTCTTGGTCCGGTCGCAAACGCGATCTTCGCCGTAGCAACGATGGCGATTGCTGTACCGACAGGGGTCAAAATCTTCAACTGGCTCTTTACGCTATGGGGCGGTAAGTTGACGTTCCCAGTCGCAATGCTTTACTCGGTCGCGTTCATTCCATCATTCCTTGTTGGTGGTATGACAGGGGTCATGCTTTCTGTTGCACCTGCCGATTACCAGTACCATGACAGTTACTTCGTAGTAGCTCACTTCCACTACGTTATCGTTGGTGGGGTTGTCTTCGGTCTCTTCGCAGGTCTTTACTACTGGTTCCCACTCATGTTCGGGAAACAGCTCAACGAATTCTGGGGGAAAATTCAATTCTGGTTGTTCTTCATCGGCTTCCACTTGACGTTCTTCCCGCAACATATTCTTGGTCTTACAGGTATGCCACGTCGTGTCTTCACGTACTTGCCAAACCAAGGCTGGGAAACAATGAACTTACTTTCATCAATCGGTGCAGCCTTCATGGGTGTGTCGACGATCGTTCTCGTCATTTCGATTGCAGCAGCATTGATGTCAAAAGAATATGTAAAACGCGACGTCTGGGGAGATGGACGTACACTTGAGTGGACACTTCCAGTTCCAACTCCAGAGTATAACTTCGCTCAAATCCCACTCGTCAAAGGTTTGGATACGTATTGGCTCGAAAAAATGGCAGGAAACAAAACAGTTTCTGTATCGGAAGAAGTCGGTGATATCCACATGCCGAACAACACGATCTTGCCATTCGTCATGTCAGTCGGTCTATTCCTCGCAGGTCTCGGATTCATTCTTCGCCTAGACTATGGAACTGTTGGTCTTGTTGTTGCCTTGATTGGTCTTGCGATGACATTGATCGCGATGTTCTTCCGTTCTTGGATCGATGATGAAGGATACTACATCCCGAAATCAGTCGTCGAAGAAGATCTACGCCTTGAAGCAGAAAAGGAGGCGAAGTAAGATGGGTCATCATTCAGTACCGAATAACCCGATCACGGGTATTCCGGATCATGTTGAAAAAGCAACACTTGAGGGTAAGAATAAATATGTAGCCTTCTGGTTCTTCCTTGGAGGAGAGACGACTTTGTTCGCCTCTCTCTTCGGAACATACATCGGACTTCATAACTCCGGTGCAAAAGAAGGTCTACGCAGTTATGACATCTTCGAAATGGGTCTCGTCTTCATCATGACGATGCTTCTCTTGACGAGTTCATTAACAAGCGTTCTTGCCATGATGGCAATGAAACGTAATGATGTGAAAAAGATGAAGCTTTGGCTCATCATCACATTACTTCTCGGTCTTGGATTCTTAAGTGGTGAGATTTATGAGTTCAATCACTACTACCACATTGGTCACACGTTCACATCGAGTGCATTTGGTTCTGCCTTCTATACACTCGTCGGATTCCACGGTGCGCACGTCTTGTTCGGTCTTCTCTGGATCTCGACGCTTCTCATCCGGAACTGGAACCGTGGCATCACGGTCGTGAACGCGCCGAAGTACTATGTTTCAAGTCTTTACTGGCACTTCATTGACGTCGTCTGGGTCTTTATCTTCTCAGTCGTCTACCTCATGGGGATGGTGAAATAAGATGGAAAAACACGAACCACAACTTACGCGTAATCAAATCGAACTCGAGATGAAAGCGGAACGTAGTCGCGAGACACAACTGCAACTCATCAGTTTCGCGCTCATGATCGTCTTGACACTCATCGCGTTCGGTGCTGTCATGGCTGAGCTCATGCCGCACTGGGCAGCTGGTGGTTTCTTGATCATCATGGCCATCGTTCAAGTTTATCTTCAACTTTATATGTTCATGCACATGAACAATAAAGGCAACACATGGATCAAAGTCATGATGGGTCTCGGTGTATTCGTCGCCTTGACGATTGTTGCGACGCTTCGTCTATTGATCTGGTAAGAAATGTGACCATTCTGCTAACGTTTAGCAGGATGGTCTTTTATTTTGGAATCGTTTTATGAGAAACCTTTACAATGAAATAGGGGAACGGTAATCTTAGTTTGTAAGAGAAAGGAACGGGGTGAAAAAATATGTTAGGCAATTTAAGGGGAGCACTTTCGCAATTCGAATGGACTGTCTTATGGAGTCCGTATTATGCGTTGATACTCGTTGGATTGTATATCCTATATGCTGTCGTGACAGAAAAGTTGCGTCGTCCGGATGAGCCGGAAACAACGCTTGGGCAAAAGTTTTCGATGCTCGCGGCATTGATCGTTTTTTACATCGGTTTTGGAAGTCCATTAGACCTGCTAGCACATATCACGTTCTCAGCACACATGCTGCAGATGGTATTCGTCTATATGGTCGCACCGCCGCTCTTGTTGATTGCGATACCAGAGTGGCTTTATAAGCGCTTGTTCGATACACCGTACCTTGGGAGGATTCTTCGTTTCTTCATCAAGCCGCTGATCGCACTTGTCGTCTTTAATGCCTTGTTTACGTTCTATCACATGCCATTTATTTTTGATTATGTCTTGACGAACTATACCGTTCACCGTCTGTTCCACGGAACATTGATTTTCTTGAGTATGACGATGTGGTATCCGATCATTGCACCGGTCAATGAGGCGGACAGCCTTTCTGACCTGAAGAAGATGGTCTATATCGTGGCAAATGGTGTGTTGTTGACACCAGCCTGTGCCTTCATGATCTTCAGTCAAAGTTTTCAGTATCAAGCGTATCAGGATCCGGCGACGTTCGCGAAAGTACTCGCTTACTGTATGCCGAACAATGATTTAAGCGGATTGAACCTGGAACGATTGCTCGGAACGACAGATGACTTATTAGAGGACCAACGCTTTGGTGGTGTCCTCATGAAACTCGGTCAAGAACTTGTGTATGGTCTATTCTTCGGACTGACCTTCTTTACATGGGTGCGCCGTTCAAAAAGTACTGCCGTGGATGAAGGGATGTCCTTCACACCAAAAGCGGATTAAATTGGAGGAAGTTGGAACATGAGTTATTTGCCGTTGATTTGTGTGTCGCTGATTGTCATCAGTGCGATTTTCGTAGCGATTGGCTGGTTTTTGATCGCCCAAACGCGTCGTAACATGAAAGCTCACCAAACCGTGATGACGATTGCAGCTGCACTCGCTTTATTATTCTTCATCATGTATGCCTTGCGGACGATTCTGCTCGGTAACACAGCCTTTGGCGGTCCAGAGTCCGTCAAAGCCTACTACACAGGATTCTTGATCTTCCACATCCTTCTTGCGACATCTGGTGGGGTGCTCGGTTTGATGGCACTCTATCACGCGTATAAGAAGAACTTTGCACGTCACCGTAAAATCGGACCGGTTGCCTCAATCGTTTGGTTTTTGACAGCCATTACCGGTGTGATCGTGTATTGCTTACTATATGTCGTCTACGATCCGGGTGAGACGACGAACGTATTCCGGGCGATCTGGAGTCATTAAGGGGGAGCCAACTTGAAAAAGAATAGTTACTTGACGGTCGCTGCCGTCGTCCTTATCTTAGTTGCGGCAGCCGGGGGATATTATTATTTCTTCATGAAAGAAAAGTTACCTGTCATCGCTGAACCGACACCATTTGAATTAACGAATGCCGTAGACGGAAAATCATTCAATTCGGAAGACGGAAAAGTCAAAGTGTTGACGTTCTTCTACTCGAACTGTCCTGATATTTGTCCGTTGACGTTAAATGATTACCGTAAGCTTGAGAAAAAGCTTCGGAGCGAAGAATTGTACGGAAGTGACGTCGAACTCGTCGCAGTGACGGTTGATCCAAAAGTGGATACACCGAAAGTCTTGAAAAAGTATGCTTCGAACTTTGAAGCAGATGCTAAGGGCTGGAAAGTATTGACGGGAGATCCAGTCGTCATCGATCGTTTGACACGTCAGTTGAATTTCTATTACTCGAAGGCTGAGAGCGGCTTAGTGACACACGGAACACAAATGTTCATTTTGGACCGTGATAATAAAGTACGGGCGATTTCATCTATGGCGAAGACACCGGATGAACCGGTCGACTTAGAAGAGGTCATGTCTTCGGTCACACAATTAGCAAAGGAGTGAAGGTAGATGACTTATGAAGAGTACATGCAAGGAGATGTTACCGTCTCTATTCAAGCCATCGAGGAATTACTTGCTTGTGCGATCGAGGATTATGGAATCCATCACTCCCGGATCAAACGGATGGACCGGGAAGAGATTGCATTTAGCGTAAAGGTCAGTGCACCGGCAACGTCACTTCACGCACTTTATCTTCATGTACGCGAGCAGCTTGGGATTCAGCTTGGAGACGATGTCGTATCTTATGTACAATTCGTCGCGCGTTAATAGCTGTTTCGTGTATTTTAAGGAATAACAATCAGGTGGACAGAACAGCTAATGACTTCGTAGATGATGCGAGGTCGTTAGCTTTTTTGTTTGGAATGAAAAACAAAAATAGAGGCTCCTTAATTGGAACCTCTACGTGTGGATCTTATTTTTCGAGTGTTTCTAGCAATGCTGCTAAACGACGTTCGCAGTCTTTGACGATTTCCGGAGGGAACGTCTCATCATACTCGACACCGTGTGGATAGTAGTGTTTACCGAGAAGTGGTGTCATCATACGAACGACAGCATGGCGGTCTTCAATCTCACCTTGGATCGCATAGACAGGAACACGCAGGTAGAATACTTCACCTGTTGATTGTTTTTCATACTTCATGTCGTACATCGCGCGTTCGTAATCCCATTGTCCTTCACGAACGAAGCGGTGATGTTCCATGATTGTTTCGAGAAGACCGAACTTCAGTTCCTTGCCTTCAATACCATATTGTTCAAACTTCATGTTTGAATCCCCCTATACCCCAGTTTGCTAGTAGATACTAGTCTTTCCAAACTATCATACCATAATGAATGAAACGATGACGTAAAAGATGTGAAGTCATTTTGAAGAATTCATGAACTTCCATATTTTCGTTCGACATATTCAAGAATCGTATCCGGTGCGTGGATACCAAGGTGATTCAGTCCTTCTCCACCGAAGAAGACATTGAACTCAAGAACGTACCACTGTCCGTCACGGATGATGAGATCAAAACCGGCGTGATCGATATCGAGCTGTTTCGCGAGAGCGAGCACGAAGTCGATTGCTCCTTGTGGCACATCATCAAAATCAAGGACACCACCTTGAGCGACGTTATTTAAGAACTGAGCACCACCGACGCGCCAGTACGCAGCAAGGACTTTATCGCCGACGACGACGACACGTAAGTCCTTCTCATTCGGAATGTACTCCTGAATGTAGAACGTCTCGTGTGTATCCGTGTATTTCTTCCAGTCTGTTTCATTTTTGATGAGATGGACACCTTGTCCCATGGAGCTACGGACTGTCTTCGCAACGAACGGAAACGAGAATTCACGTAAGACACGTTCGACGGTGAATTCATTTTTTCCATAGATGCCGGTCCGAGGGATGTTATCCGGAATGACGGTTTGAAAAATCCGCGTCATCTCGATCTTGTCATGACCTAAGTGGAACGTAGCAGCCGACGGGAAAATCGGTTTTTTCATTCCGTAGATGATTGAGTGGATTTGCCAGTATTCCGGGAACAGGACGACATCCGCCTGTTCGATTTTTTTTAAAGAATCAAAGTGATAATCTGATTTGGCATGTTCCGTCTTGATTCCAATCGTCCGGAACATATTAAAAGAGAGCAGTTGCATAAAGTTCATTCCTTCCTTCTGAACAAATTATACACAATTCAACAGGCTAGGAGGGAGAGAAATGTTATGATAAGATGGTAAAGTTAAGGAGGAGATTCGTTGTGATATATACCGATAAGACGATTGACCTCATCAACGCAGCGGAAGACCTCATTCGATCTCTCGCTCAAAGTGAAACGGGGCAAGCATATAGATGTGCGAAACAAGCACAGCAAGAGTCAACAGAGGCACAGGCTGTCATTCGCGATTTTCATCAAGTCAAGGAGGACTACGAACTCGTACAGCGATTCGGACGGTATCATCCTGACTATCAGACGATCACGAAAAAGGTCCATGAAGTTAAACGGCGACTTGATTTACAAGAGGAAGTCGCGCAGTTTAAAAAGGCGGAAAAACAACTCGAGACGTTACTCGGACAAATCAGTCTGAAGCTCGCTGGAGAAGTATCACCGCAAATTAAAGTACCGACGGGAAATCCTTTCTTCGATCAAGGATGCGCTGGAGGATGTTCGACCGGTGGCAGCTGTAGCTGTAGCGGATAACGAAGGTGAAGGGGGGAGGCTGGCGTGATCAAGGAACGAGTGGGACTCATCGTCTATGTCAATGCGATGAAAGCATCCCGTCAATTACGCCGTTACGGGAACGTCTACTTTACGTCTAAACGTGAACGATACGTTCATCTGTATGTCGATTTAGATCAGCATGAACAGGTGATGGAAGTCATTTCGACTCTCCCGTTCGTCGAATCGATCAAACGTTCAGAACGACCGTTCATCACGGAGACGTTCGCGAACAAAAAAGGTAAAATGCCAGAAGAAGCATAATCCATGGAGCGATGAGGACATCCTCGTCGCTTCTTTGTTGAAAGGAATGAAGGAAATGCGAGTCATTTCAGGGGAACGGAAAGGTACACGATTAAAAGCAGTGCCAGGGGATCAAACACGACCGACGACGGATAAGGTAAAAGAATCCTTATTCAACGTCATCGGTCCTTATTTCAACGGAGGACGAGCACTGGATCTGTTTGCGGGGAGCGGTGGTCTTGGGATTGAATCTCTTTCAAGAGGATGCGATGAGGCAGTGTTCGTCGACCAACACCATAAAGCGATCCAAACGATCCAAGATAATTTACGAACGACGCGCTATACGAACCAAGCACGTGTTTTAAAAAAAGATGTAGCGATCGCTTTAACGGAACTCGCATCTGAAGAGCCGTTTAAGTTGATTTATCTAGACCCTCCCTATGCAAAAGAGCGATTGACGGAACATGTCACGTACATAGAGCAACACAATATGTTGACGGACAATGGTGTCATCGTCTGTGAACATGACTCAGCGGTTGAATTACCGGACCAGATCGGACGACTAGAAGTCGTGCGCCGACTTCGTTATTCCGCTGTCATCTCGATTACATTGTACGAATTCATGGAAGCGGAGGAAGACCACGAATGAAACGAATCGCCATTTGCCCAGGTAGCTTTGATCCGATCACAAACGGACATTTAGACATCATCGAGCGTGCCGTTCCGATTTTTGATGAGATCATCGTTGCCGTACTGAATAATTCTTCGAAGCAACCACTCTTTTCTGTCCAGGAACGGATGGAGTTAATTGCCGATGTGACATCGCACTTACCTCAAATCAAGGTGGATTCCTTTAATGGTCTACTGGTCGATTATGCGGCGGAAGTCGGAGCAACCGCGATTGTACGCGGTCTACGAGCAGTTTCGGATTTTGAATACGAAATGCAAGTCGCTTCCATCAACAAGAAGATGAATGATCAAATCGAGACACTATTCATGATGACGAATAATCAGTATTCCTTCTTGAGTTCTTCGATCGTTAAGGAAGCTGCCAAATATGGTGCTTCCGTTGCCGATCTCGTACCGCCTTCTGTCGAAGAAGCGCTACGTCAGAAATATACGAAAGGAGAACTGTGATGAAAGCTTGGAAACCTGCCTTAGCAGCAATCATCGCTGCCTTGATCGTATTTTTCGTACCGCTTCCCTATTTCATCTCCTATCCGGGTGACGCGACGTCGACGGAAGATTTGATCGATGTGTCTGGAGGCGACAAGGAACCGGGAGATTTGATGATGCTGACGATCGCACAACGCCGGGCCACGCCTTACTTTCTCATTGAAAGCTTATTCCTACCGTTCTCCGAAACATCGAGTGTAAGTGATTATCTGTACGACGGAGAGTCGGACGCGCAGTATGAAACGCGTCAGAAGCTGTATATGGAAGAAGCGCAACATAACGCAACGATCGAAGCGTATGAATTGGCGGATCAAAAGGTCGATGTCGATTTCGAAGGGGTCTACGTCTCCGGCGTCATTCCCGGTGGTCCAGCCGAGGGGAAACTGAAGGCAGGGGATCGGATTACAAGTGTTGACGGAAAACCGATTACGTCATTTGAAGGTTTCATGAAGACGATTCAAGCGAAAAAAGCCAAAACAGCTGTTCCGATTCAGTTCACGCGTAAATCGGAAGACAAGAAGACGACGATTCGAGTGGATCAGTTATCTAAAGAGGTCAAGCGAGTCGGACTAGGTATTTACGAACCGCTTCCGATCTCAAACGTGACGACGGATCCTGATATTGCGTTTCAGGTCGAAGGTGTCGGTGGACCATCTGCTGGAATGATGTTCACCCTTGAAATTTATGATCAATTGACGCCGGGGGATTTGGCGAAAGGGCATAAAATCGCCGGCACGGGAACGATTGAAGAAGGCGGCAAGGTGGGACCGATTGGCGGAGCATGGCAAAAGGTCGTCGCTGCTGACGAGGCAGGAGCAGAAATCATGTTCGTGCCAGCAGGAGAGAACTACAAAGAAGCAAAACCATCCATCAAAAACTCGGAACGAACATGAAGCTCGTTCCGATCAAGACAGTCGAAGATGCGATTGATTATTTAGAAAAACTTCCAGCGAAATAAGGAAAACGACGGTGTTCGAGCAACGCGTCATAGCGAGCCAAGGGCAGTGCGTATGCAGCTGTCACTTGGCTTTCTTTCGTTAGCCAAGGATGACTCGTGAAGGTACTGAAGACGGTAGTCCGCGTTTTGATGGTTTTGAGTGCCTGTCGTCCTCGTTCTGAAAAGGCGAGGGGACGAACGAAATCAATATGGTCGTAATCAATCCGTGCGACCTCCTCTGCTGTCGTTGAGGTCAACAGATAGATCAGGGCACGTTGCAGGCTCGTCCGCGTATAACGGCGTGTTTTGACGTGATTCAGAAAGGTATCGAACGTCGTTGCTTGTTTAGCCCCTTCGATGAGTCGAGGTGCTAACGAAGCGTCAATCCCAGCGATTCGCATCAACTCGAGTACTGGAGTCGTTAGTAGACGTTGTCGAATCCACGGATAATAATGCGAGAAGTTGGCGAAAGAGGCACTTGCTAAGACGTCTTCGGTCTGTTCAGGAAGTGCGAGCAGCTGACCGTGTGTCTGATGATGGGCGCGTATCGCGGTGGCGCTCATGATGTCCCCGGTGGATAAGTCGTGGTAGCCACTTCCAATCCGTTTCGTCGTGTGAAGCGATAGGGTATTTGCGGCGCGAGCGTAATAATAGCCAAGCGTATTGTTCGGTTGTGTCAAATCAAGCGTCTGTGAGACGCTCCTGAATGCTTGACTGGCGGCGTGAGCAGAAGAGAGGCCCGCTGATAATCCATCGTGTAACGCTTGCTTGTATGCAGGTGTCTCTTCGATCTGTTCCGCTGCTGCATGGAGAAAAGGTTCGATATCTCCGCACTCGCTTCCAAACGAAAGCGACTGACAGCCGATTGTCTCGGCAATCGTTACACCACCGAGTGCAAAACGATCAGCACGCTGGACAGCAAAATAGAAAGGAAGTTCAAGAACGAGATCGATGGCACCGCTCGCGACGGCTGCCTGAGCACGTGTCCATTTATCCGTAAAGGCGGGTTCACCACGCTGCATGAACGTCCCGCTCATGATGGCGACGATGACGTCGGCATCCGTTTCCCGTCGTGCTGTCGTCGCTTGATAATAGTGTCCGTTATGAAACGGATTGTACTCTGAAATGATAGCTGTCATCCTCATGAAAACTTTCTCCTTTGCAAACCGAATTAAGTGCGGTAATATGGATAAAGACGTCCAAAAGTGTTCGTTCTCTAGCGATTTCAGTGTAAAGAAAAAACATTGACAAAACAAGATGTCCTCTCTATAATTCATATTGTTGCAATTGAGGTGATTCGGATGAAATGGTCCCTGATGCAATTGAATAAATTGCGCAATCTGGGTCAACTTCAGGTTAACGAGACGATCGAGCTCAATGAGCTAGTCGCCCTCCATCCGGATATCCGGGCGGTGCAACCTGTGCACGTTCGTGCAAATGCATCGTTTACATCGAATCAATTAATATTCAATCTTCGGATTACCGGCGAAATGACGCTTCCGGATGCCCGGACGCTAAATGACGTCGCTTATCCATTCGAGATTGAATCCATCGAGCCATTCCTGCTCGAGGTCGATGCTGTTTCGAACGAAGCAGATGACATCAACGTGCCGATCGGGAATACGGTCGATCTTCGACCGCTCGTGCAAGAATTGATTTTACTTCATGTGCCAGTGCAAGTGCATGGGGATGATGAAGAGAATCAGTTGGTTGAGGGGGAAGGCTGGACGATTCTTTCTGAAGAAGATCCAGAGGAAACCGAACCAAAAATCGATCCGCGACTCGCGGGTCTCGCTCAGTTCTTTAAAAAAGATCAGGATTCCTGATTTCTGAAGTAAAGGCGAGTGTATTTTTTCAAGGAGGTGGACAACGATGGCAGTACCATTCCGCAGAACGTCGAAAACACGCAAACGTCTTCGCCG
Organism: Exiguobacterium sp. E17S; assembly: GCF_057772545.1. Lineage (NCBI taxonomy): Bacteria > Bacillati > Bacillota > Bacilli > Caryophanales > Exiguobacterium > Exiguobacterium sp. E17S. The sequence continues at coordinate 1,078,184 of NZ_JBYLRU010000001.1, read as the reverse complement.
TACTCATTTCAAACTCCGTGTACCAGGTATGGTCGAGTGCCCAAACTGTGGTGAAATGAAACTTTCACACCGCGTTTGTAAAGCATGTGGCTCGTACAAAGGTAAAGAAATCGTCAGCAAATAAGCTGATTGATCGGTATAAAAGCGACCTTCGAATCGAGAAATCGGTTTTAAGGTCGCTTTTTTCATGAAAGGGGACATGAATAGATGAATGTTGGAATCATTGGCGCGGGTGCCATCGGATTGTTGCTTGCCTCTTATTTATCGGAAGAGCATGCAGTCACGCTTTATGTGCGACAAGAACAAGAAGAGGAACGACCAATCATTCACGATGGACAAGCGAGTCGTCTCGTACGGATCCGGAAGATTGATCGGCTCGAGTCAGAAGACTTGGTGTTTGTCGCGACAAAGTCGTATGATATAAAAAGTGTGATTCCATTCCTTAAACGGCTGACGTGTCCCGTCATGTTCCTGCAAAATGGAATGGATCATTTGAAATGGAAAGAGCAATTGCCGCATGTCTTATTTGGTGTCGTCGAACATGGTGCCATGCGTACTGCACCGTTTGAAGTCCAGCATACTGGAAAAGGACGCATCCGCTACGGGAATCAAGAGGTAGCGAACTTGTCGTCAAAGCAGCTATGCTTTGAATTCGAGTCAGATATGGAAACTGTCTTATTGACGAAGCTGTTCATCAACGTCGTCATCAATCCAGTGACGGCTTATTACGGTGTTGAGAATGGATCCTTATTAGAGATGCCTTATCGAGAAGAAGCCCGTCAATTATTTGACGAAATGCGGATGATCTTCCCGCACCATGACATTACTTATTCCGAGATCGAGCGGATCATGAAGAATACGAGCAAAAACCGTTCTTCCATGTTACGAGATCTTGAGTACGGACGACGAACGGAAGTAGAGCCGATACTTGGATACGCATTACGTCAGGCGACGACTGCGACGCCACGTTTATCTTTTTATTATGAACAGATCAAACAGAGGGAGGGTCCGCAGTGACAGTCTTCATCATTTTTCCTTTATTCAGCCTGATTGCGTTGTATCTCGTCTTTCTACTTCTATTTCGGAAACATGGGAAGGCCGTTCGATTTGCACTCGACTTTGGAACATTCATCGTGCTGTATGCGATTCATGTTGCATTGATTGCCTTGACCGGAACAAATTACTTAGGGTGGATCGTCATCGTCGTGTTGTTGGTGTTTGCGTTGAATGCGCTCTGGCAACGAATTCGTCAGCTTGATGTTGATTTGAGACAAATGATTCGCCACAGTTGGCGGATCATCATCTTGCTGGCATTACCCGTCCATTTCATACTGTTCGTACTCGGTATTCGTCAACTGTTCATCAGCTGACCAGTTAGGTAAGAAAGAAGGGATTTTGTTTGAAGGTACAACCATTTGAAGCCTTATACGATGAAAACTCGTTGATGCATCGTGCTTCACGAGAAGAATTCTTAACATATGTCGACCACCTTGGAGAGAGTGGTTTAGCGTCGAGGAGCCGTTTGCTTGAAGAACGTCACTATCCGCATCTTGATGCACTGACAGACGAAATCGAACGTCAAAATCCGAACATGACGGAGCGTTTGCGGGAACGTGTCGCGAAGCTTCGTACGGGTGAAGCTCAAGTTGTCATTACAGGGCAACAAACGGGTATCTTTGGCGGACCATTATATGCCATCTATAAATTGTTGACCTGTCTGAAGGTCGCGCAGCAGGCGGAGACGACACTTGGGAGACCTGTCGTTCCGATTTTTTGGCTCGCGACCGAAGATCACGATTTTGATGAGATTAACCATGTTTACGTTCCGACAGCGGATTATCAAACGCGTAAAATCGCTGTCACACCTTCAGAATCGATTGCCCGCTCGGTCAGTCGAATCTCTTTTGATCAAGCAGCACTTCTTGAAATCATCGAAGAGGCATTCCGAGCAATGCCAGAAACGGTTCATACGAAACGATTAGTTACGCGTCTGAAGCAACTCGTTGAAGAGTGTACATCGTATGGGATGTTTTTCTCGCAATTGATCGGTGAATTGATCGATTTTGATGTCGTCTTCTTTGATGCGGATACACAATCTGTCCGTGAACTCGAGATTCCGTTCTTTGAACGGTTGATTCAAGACAATGCGGAATTTAGACGAGCATTGAAGGATGGTATTTCGCAGACGCAAGAGTTACCGGATACATTCTTGAACGAGGAAGCGGCGCATCTTTTCGTCGATGATCACGGTCGTCAGTTGCTTTATCCGACAGCAGACGGATTCGAGACGAAACAAGGAAAGCAGTATACGGAGCTTGAATTGATCGCGTTGCTGTACGCCAGTCCGGAACGCTTCTCCAACAGTGTCGTGACGCGTCCATTAATGCAGGATTACCTGTTCCCGACGCTTGCCTATATCGGTGGTCCGGGAGAGTTAGCATACTGGACACGCTTACGACCGCTCTTTCATCATCTGAATTGGACGATGCCGTTATTGATTCCCCGCATGGGTGGGTTACTCGTGCGTCGTAGCGATGAAAAACGTCTTGCTAAACTCGAGGTGTCGCTCGAAGAAATCGTCCGGTCAGGCGTTCCGATTCCGGTTTATTCAGAAGAGAAGGTGACAGGACATATGCAGGCGGCAGCGATGCTAAAAGACAGTTTCGTCTCCGAATTTCTCTCGCTCGAACAGGGTTTACTGCGGACATCGAGTAAGAGTGAGAAGATCAAGAGACAGCTCGATCAAGCAGTCGCTAGTCTACTGGCAGAAGATCGACGTCAGTTTGACCGACAGACACGGCAATATAAAGAGACGGCTTACCATCTCTTTCCTGATGGAGCGCCACAAGAGCGGATTCATTCTGTCCTACCGTGGTTAAATCATCATGGTCTTAATTTTGTGCGGGACTTAAGAACAGCCTATGAAGCGAATACGAGTGACCAACTGAAGATTTTCCTCTAAACCTGCTGAAACTAGCAGGTTTTTTCGTTTTTTTAGCGAAAATTACACAAAAGTTAAATAAATCAAGGAAACTGTCTCATTTTCGTAACGTTTTCACGAGAGAATGTGATACATTGAAAAAGAGTAACGTCCTTCAAGGACAGTGAAAGGTGAGGCAGGACATGTTTGAGCATGAAACAGTATTGAAATGGGAGTCGATCGAAGGACTCGCGATTAAACCCGACGGTATTTACGTCGATTGTACATTAGGTGGAGCAGGACACAGCGAAGAAATCGTCAAGCAATTGACGACAGGTCATCTATACGCATTTGATCAGGATGATGTCGCTCTCGCTCATGCAGCAGAACGTCTCGCGGCGTATGAAGGTCGCTTTACTTTAATAAAGAGTAATTTTGCTTATCTGAAAGAGCAGTTGGCAGCACATGGCGTCGAGAAAGTGGACGGCATCTTATTCGATCTCGGTGTCTCTTCACCACAATTAGACGAAGGGGAACGGGGATTTAGTTATAATCACGACGCACGTCTCGACATGCGCATGGATCAATCTTCTCCACTTTCTGCTTACGAAGTCGTCAATGAGTGGTCGTACAATGATCTCGTACGTATCTTCTTTACATACGGGGAAGAGAAATTCTCGAAACAGATTGCGCGCAAAATCGAAAAAGCGCGGGAAGAGCGACCGATTGAGACGACGTTCGAACTCGTCGAATTGATCAAGGATGCGATTCCAGCACCAGCACGACGTAAAGGTGGTCACCCTGCGAAACGGACTTTCCAAGCAATCCGGATCGCTGTCAATGATGAACTGAATGTCTTTGACCGTGCGGTACACCAAGCCATTGATGTATTACGGGTCGGTGGACGTCTATGTGTCATTACGTTCCATTCACTTGAAGATCGCATGTGTAAACAAGCAATCAAAGAAAAATCATCACTACCCGAGCTTCCGCCGGGGTTACCGATGATTCCCGTCGAAATGGAGCCGGAACTCCGACTCGTCACACGTAAACCGATTACGGCTGGTGTTGAAGAGCTCGATGATAACCGTCGCGCCCGATCGGCAAAATTACGAGTTGCTGAAAAAATGAAAGAAACTTGAGAGGAGCATTCCAATGGCAGAACCACTTCGTAAATCGGTCCAAACGGTTCAACCCGTTCGTCAACAACCTGTTCAGGAACCACGAAAGACGGAAGATATCGCGCGTCGCGTCGCCGTCCGTCCGAAGTATCGCTTGTATCCATTTGAAAAATTCTTATACAGCGCGATGATTGGTGGTCTTGTGTTATTTGGGAGTTTGACGATCAGTACGCATAACGAAGCGTATAATGTGAGCCGTGATTTAGCGAAAGAGAACCAAGTCACACAATCACTCAAAAAAGAGAACGAACGTTTACAACTAGAGGTCACGAACTTAAGCTCTCCGGAACGGATTTATAAGATTGCAAAAGAACAGGGTCTTGATATGCGTAAAGGGAACATCAAGGTGATTCCTAAATGAATCCACTGAAAAAATCCCGTTGGAGAGTAGCCTTTATCATGGTGATATTTGCTACTCTCTTTTTTGTGTTCATTGGCCGATTTTTGTATTTAGCAACGACAAAACAGTTCCACGGTGAAGATATGATTGCATACGCGGAAAAGAAACGATGGGAGTCTCAAGAAACGCTTGGAGCAGAACGTGGCGAGATTTTCGACCGTCTCGGTTCCCCGATTGCGATCAATATTCCATCCTATCATCTGATTGGCGTTTATCGACTTGGTGGTGTCAAAGATCCAGATGAGACGATCGTCGACTTTAAAAAGACGGCTGAAGGTCTTGCGCCGATTCTTGGGATGACGACGAAGGAACTGGAGACCTATCTGATTGAAAACAAAGACCGTTCTCAAATTGAGTTCGGAAAAAAAGGAAATGATTTGACGCTCGATCAAAAAGAGAAGATCGACAAGTTGAAACTTCCCGGAATCCGGATGATTGAAGAGCCGAAACGATACTATCCGAACGGCATCTTCCTGTCCGATACACTTGGATTCGTTCAAAAGATAACCGAGGAAAATGGTCGAGTCGCTTTACAAGGTCAGATGGGAATCGAGAAGCAGTATGATAATGCTTTAAGTGAATCCTACGGAGCCCGTGTCTTTGAAAAGGATCGTAGCGGTAATCCGTTGATTCAAGGTGCGTCGCGTGTTTCGAACGAACCGAAGGATGGATCGAATCTCTATTTGACGATCGATCATCGAATCCAACAATCGCTTGAAAAAGAAATGCAAAAAATGTACAACACGTACAAACCGAAAAATGCGACGGGGATCGTCATGGATGCGAAGACCGGTGAAATCCTCGCCATGGCGGATCGCCCATCGTTCAACCCGAATTTACGTGATATGAAAGATTTCACGAATTTCGCCGTCTCGTCACGATTCGAACCAGGTTCGACGATGAAAATCTTTACGCTCGCAGCGGCGATTGATGCGGGAGTCTTCCGTCCGAATGAGATGTATAAATCGGGTAGTTATAACTATAAAGGGACGGTCATCAAGGATTATAACGATGTCGGTTGGGGAACCATTCCGATGATTGAAGGGGTCTATCACTCTTCAAACGTCATGTTCTCGAAGTTGACAGCAGAAAAACTTGGGATCGAACGGTATAAAGATTACTTTAAGAAGTTTCATTTTGACCAACGAACGGGTATAGACATCTCGGGAGAAGTAAATAGTCAATCCGACTTGTCTAAACCGTTGAATGCGCTCATCACCTCATGGGGGCAATCGACTGCGGTCACGCCGATGCAATTGCTTCAAGGAGCGACAGCAATCGCTGGAGACGGCGAGATGGTCAAACCGCATATCATCCAAAAAGCGGATCATACGGATAAGGCACCCTACCGAGCGAAAACAGAAGTCGTCGGTAAACCGATTTCTGCTGAAGCGGCAAAAGCAACACGCGAAGCACTCGACGGTGTCGTCAACAGTAAGCTTGGTACAGGTCAAATGTATAAGTTGAAAGATTACCGTGTCATTGGGAAGACCGGTACGGCTCAGATTTCTGAGAATGGAAAGTATATTCAAGGACAATTCATTCACTCGTTCATCGGTATGGCCCCAAAAGATGATCCGGAATTGATCATGTACATCGCGGTCGATCGTCCATCGAAAAACGAATCATCCGTCTCTGGTCCACTCATCATGAGTCCTGTGTTCAAGAGTGTCATGAATACGGCACTACAGTATCGTAGCATCCAACCGGAAACGCAAAAGGATTCGGTGGATGTCAAAGCGAAGATCACGCCGAGTTATATCAAGAAGAGTGCTCGACAAGCGACTGATCTAGCAAAAGAACAAGAGGCAGTTGCGGTCATCCTAGGCGATGGTGCTGAAGTCGTTTCGCAGATTCCATCCCGTGGACAGGAATTCGTCAGCGGAGAACGTGTCTTGCTGAAAACATCAAATACGTTCAAGATGCCAGATTTGACCGGTTGGTCGCAACGAGACGTCAAAAAGCTTGTCAGCTTATATGATTTGAAGCTCGACGTCATCGGTAAAGGTTTTGTAACCAAACAATCGGCTCGAACTGGTACACTAGTGAAGGAAAATGGAAAGTTGACGGTCGAACTAGCTGAACCTAAAGAGTAACGGTAGAGCAAGTTTCCTGATTTCTACAGGAAGACGAGGACGAACAGGAGTCATTCGTTGACTTTTGCATTCGTCCTCTTTTGCTGTCATCGAATGGAGGTATATATCATGTTAACAATTACGCAACTCGCTGAATGGTTGCATCTCGATGTGAAAGATGATCGTATCGTTCGTCATTTTGCAACGGATTCACGCGCACAACTAGAAGACGGTCTCTATGTTCCGATTCAGGGAGCACGCGTCGATGGTCATCGATTCCTTGAAGGTGCAAAAAACCAAGGATCGATCGTCACCTTATGGAAGAAAGGCATTGATCGACCAGACATCGATATCGTTTTCTTGGAAGTCGATGAACCATTGGTTGCCCTGCAACAAATCGCAAAACGATACTTAATGCAGATTGCGCCAAAAGTCGTCGCCATCACTGGATCAAATGGGAAGACGTCGACGAAGGACATGGTCGAAAGCGTACTCAAGACGACGTTCAAGACACATAAGACTCAAGGAAACTTCAATTCGGATATCGGAATGCCGTTAACGATTCTCATGATGCCGGCTGATACGGAAGTCGCTGTACTTGAGATGGGAATGAATGGATTTGGCGATATTGAATTCTTATCGAATCTAGCTGAGCCAGATATCGCGCTCGTCACGAACATCGGCGAATCGCATGCGGAGCAAGTCGGTGGACGCAGTGGCATCGCCAAAGCGAAGCTCGAGATTCAATCCGGACTCAAGCCAGGTGGTCATTTATTCGTTGATGGTGACGAACCACTTCTCGCAGAAGTTCAAGCAGAGAAGATTGGCTATCAGATCGGAAATACGTACCGGATCGAAACTAGGGAAGCAACGCTCTTTGGGACGGCCTTTACTTACGATGGCACCGCTTTTCACCTACCAGTGCTAGGGAAACATCAAGTCCGAAATGCAGCATACGCGATTGCGACAGCACGTGCACTTGGCGTGACGGACGCTCGGATTCAAGAAGGGTTCGATGCGGTTGAATTGACACCGATGCGGATGGAACGATTACTCTTTGAAGAGACTGCGGTCATCAATGATGCGTATAACGCGAGTCCGACATCGATGAATGCAGCGATTGAGACGGTTACTGCGCTGGAAGGGTATACGACACGAGTTCTCGTCCTCGGAGATATGTATGAATTAGGGGACCAAGAACGCTTATTACATGCCTCGGTCGGAAAGCGGATTGCGTTACCCGTCTCGCATGCTATCCTAGTAGGGGAGAAAGGCGCGTGGATTGCGGAAGGAATCAGCGATCCGTCTGTTCAAATCCAATTCGCAGCAACTGTCGAGGATGCTGCAAAACGATTGCGTCCGCTGCTCGGAGAACGAACAATCGTCTTATTGAAAGCGTCACGTGGGATGGCGCTTGAACGGATATTAACATATCTGAACGAAAACTAATTTTTGAAAAAAGGGTGTCTGCTATGATCACATTATTCATCAGTCTTATTCTTGCATTTCTTGTTGTACTACTCGTTATGCCAAAGGCGATTCCGTTTCTACACCAATTGAAATTCGGTCAGGAAATTAGGGAAGAAGGACCGCAATGGCATCAGGTCAAATCAGGAACACCGACGATGGGTGGAATCGTCATTCTTGTTGCGATGATCGTCAGCGTTCTCGGTGCAGTCGTCATGGGCGATCTATCGACGACACAATTATCGTTACTGTTTTTAACACTTGCTTATGGCGTTATCGGCTTCATTGATGATTACATCAAAGTCGTCAAGAAACGTAACCTTGGTCTGAATTCGAAACAAAAATTAATTGGACAAATCGTCGTCGGATTGTTATTCGTCTGGTTGAGCGGTGGATTCACGAGTGATGCGACGTATCTATCGATTCCATTTACAGATTTTGAGCTTGATTTCGGTATCGTCTACCCGTTTGTTGCCTTGTTCTGGTTAGTTGGCTTCTCAAATGCAGTCAACTTGACGGATGGTCTAGATGGTCTCGTGTCGTTCACAGCGATTCCAACATTCTTGTTCTTCGGATTATACAGTTGGTTTATCGCGGATGAAGTAGGCGCTGCTTGTTTTGCTTTCTCAGCGGTCGGTGCCTTGATCGGATTCCTATTATTCAATGCGCACCCAGCGAAGATCTTCATGGGAGATACAGGGTCACTTGCACTTGGAGCTGCACTAGCAGGTCTATCGATTGTCTTAAAACTGGAATTACTACTCGTCTTAATCGGTATCGTGTTCGTTGTCGAGACATTATCCGTCATTCTACAAGTCATCTCCTTTAAGACGACAGGAAAACGGATTTTCAAAATGAGCCCGATTCACCACCACTTCGAAATGGTCGGTTGGAGCGAATGGCGGATCGTCGGTACATTCGCAGGAATCAGCTGTTTGATGGCATTCATCGCCTATCTATTCGTGTAATAAAAAAGAAGAGAGAAAGTGAGCGATTCAACAATGGAACAACGACAATGGAATGATCAAAAAGTGCTCGTTCTCGGAACGGCGAAAAGTGGAATCGCAGCAGCTCGATATTTAGCGAGTGTTGGTGCAGAGGTAACGGTCAATGACGGGAAAACGCCGTCCGAGAGTGATCAAGCGACGCTTGCATCACTCGATGTTAAGACGGTCTATGGTGAGCACCCGCTCACACTACTCGACGATATCGATTTGATCGTCAAGAATCCAGGGATTCCGTATCACATCGATCTGCTACAAGAAGCTTTGCGACGCGACATTCCGGTTTGGACAGAAGTAGAACTGGCGTATCAAGCAACAGATGCGACGTGGATTGCCATCACGGGATCGAACGGGAAAACGACGACGACGACGCTTGTCCATGAATTGTTGAAAACCGGTACGCGGCGTGTACATTTGGCAGGAAACATTGGATTCCCGGCAATTGAAATCGCATGTCAGGCGAAACAGGACGATATCATCGTCATTGAATTATCAAGTTTTCAATTGATGGGGATCGAGCAATTCCGACCATACACGGCAGCGTTTTTGAATTTATCACCGGCACATTTGGATTATCATGGTGATTTTGAATCGTATGGCGAAGCGAAAGCCCGGATCTTTAAGAACATGAAAGAAACGGATCGTCTTGTCTTGAATGCCGATGATGCGTCCGTCAATGCGCTCGGAAAGACTGCTGAAGTAACGCCACTCTTGTTCTCTCGTCGTCAATCGGCATACGCAGAAGTCATGAACGATACGTTGACAATCAATGGGACGAGTATCTTACCTGTTGATGAACTGGCTCTCGGTGGTGGGCATAATGTCGAGAACGTTCTCGCAGCCTTAACACTCGTCGAACCGTTTAACTTAGCATTATCTGACGTTCAACACGTTCTACGGACGTTTGGTGGTGTGGAGCACCGGACACAGTTCGTTGGTGAAATTGCTGGTCGAAAAGTTTACAACGACTCAAAAGCAACGAATAATGTTGCAACAGAAGCGGCGTTGTCTGGATTTACGGCACCTATCATCTGGTTATGTGGCGGACTCGAGCGTGGAGCGGATTTGACACCGTTACTCGATTCAATGAAGCACGTCAAACACGTCATCGGACTTGGTGAGACAGGTCATCGATTCGGAACGCTTGCGTCAGAAAATGGCTATGCGTCGACCGTTGTTGAGGCGATGGATGAAGCGGTGAAAGTGGCGTTTGAAGTGTCACAACCCGGCGACATCATTCTTCTGTCACCAGCATCTGCAAGTTGGGATCAATACAAGACATATGAAGAGCGCGGCGATCATTTCGTTCGTGCCGTACATGAAGTAGGAGGAACAACAGTATGAAAATCGTCGTCTCTGGAGGCGGTACAGGCGGTCACATTTATCCGGCACTCGCTATGATCCGGGAGCTCGAACAACGCATGCCGTGTGAGGTCCTCTATATCGGAACAGAAAATGGTCTCGAAGCGGATATCGTCCGTCGCGCGGGAATTCCATTTGAATCGATTGAGATTTCTGGTATCCGTCGTTCCTTGTCGTTCGAAAACGTCAAGACCGGTATCCGGTTCGTCAAGAGCGTCCGGCGTGTTCGTCGACTACTGCGTCAGTTCCAACCGGATATCGTCGTCGGTACAGGTGGATTCGTTTGTGGACCGGTATTGTATACGGCTGCAAAAATGGGTTTCAAGACACTCGTTCATGAACAAAACAGTTTACCTGGTATCACGAATAAATTCTTAGCTCGATATGTGGATCGAGTTGCACTCTCTTTTAAAGGGTCTGGACATCACTTCGGTAAGAATGAAGCGAAGACGGTTTTAATTGGAAATCCGCGTGCTTCTGAAGTGGCAGAGCTCAACATCAATCCGCTTGAAGAGCGACAACGTTTCGGTTTTGAGGAAGGACGCCCTCTCATCGTCATCTATGGCGGTAGTCGTGGCGCACCTGCAATCAACGAAGCAGTCGTCGATATGATGCCAAAGGTCGAGCAAGCAGGCTGGTCGCTCCTCTTCGTTACGGGTCAAATTCATTACGATACGATCGTGTCACGCGTTGGTTCCGTGCCAGAACGCATTCAACTTCGCCCATTCGTATATGATTTACCGAACATCTTAAAAGCCAGTCAACTCGTCATTTCGCGTTCGGGAGCAAGTACGCTTGCAGAGCTGACGACACTCGGCTTACCGAGCGTGCTCATCCCGAGTCCTTACGTGACGGAAAATCATCAAGAGGTCAATGCCTCATCGCTCGTCGAGACAGGTGCGAGTCTATTGATTCGTGAACAGGAACTGACAGGTGATCGGTTGTTTGAGGCATGTGAAAAAGCGTTAGCACAACAAAAAATGATGTCTGAAGCGGCGCTTGCGCTCGGTATGCCGAACGCTTCACGGGACTTAGTTGATGAATTGTTACGATTGACGGCACAAAAAAACTAAACTATTGCAGGAAAAGACCGATAGGGAAATGAACTGTTACGTATGGAGGGGGAATGAGACGTGAGGGAACGGAGAGCGGTCGGACGACCACAAGAGGACGAGAACGTCCGTAGTCTCGAGGATAAGATACCTTATATCCGTGAACAACGTCGCAAAAAAGCCAACCGAAGACTCATTTATGTCCTGATTCTGATTGGTCTATTGGTCGGTGTCGTCTTTTATCTACAATCGAGTTATTCTCGGGTTGCTCGATTTGATATCGAGGGTAACGTCAATGTGAAGTCTGCTGATATCTTGCAAGCGTCGGGGATTAAGGTGAAGGAAACACACGCCTTTAATGTATCGGAGGAAGACGTTCTTGAGCGAATCGAAAAGGTTCCGGGTATTCAAGAAGCGACGATGCAAAAACAGTTTTTGCATCAATATCGCGTGACGGTGACGGAAGAGAAAGAGATTGCTTACGCGAAGGATAAACCGGGAGACCGGATTGTGCTTGCGGACGGAACGATCATTCCTGGAAAGTCGAAGGAAGAACTATTCGATGCTCCAATCTTGACAGGATTCACGGATCAGTCATTAAATCGATTGACGAAGGAACTTGTTAAAATCGAGCCGAAAGTACGGAGCCGAATCTCAGAAATCGTCGCAAACGATAAGACGGACAAAGGCGGTCTGAAGTTATTCATGACGGATGGGAATACGGTATTACTCAGTACGTCTGCCTTTTCAAATTCCTTGAATGAATACGTGAAGGTCATTTCTGCCTTACCGAAAGGAAAGACGGGAACAATTACAATTGATGGCGGTATCTATTTCAAGCCATATAAAGGGAAAAAATAGAAGATTCGTAAAGGGTTGACGAACAAAAAAACAAACGTGTGTTTTCATTCGTTGACCGTTGTTCGAATCGTCATCAAATCGTAATCTATTCGAACGCTAAGACGGGCAATAACTTCTTTTCGTAAGTATTTATATAGTGTAGACTTAAACGAGAAGAAGCCTGTCCTGTTCCTAGAATATAATTAGGAATAAAAAGGATTAGTATTATGAAAGTGGAGGTGTCACTCCCATGGAAACGAAAGGTACGATTGCCGCACTCGACATAGGGACATCGGAGGTGAAACTCATCGTCGGTGAACTACTTGGTGGAACGCTGAACGTTCTTGCTGAAGGTTCTGCACCATCCGCGGGTGTTAAACGAGGTGTCATCGTTGACATCGATCAAACGGTACATGCCATTAAACAAGCGGTCACGGAAGTGGAACGTACACTTGGTGAACCAATTGGTGAAGTATATGTTGCTATCTCTGGCGAACACATTCAAGTGAAGGATTGCCAGGGGATGACATCAATCAAAGGTGAGGACAATGAAATCACGGATGATGACGTGAAAGATGTTCTGCATTCTGCGATGGTCATGCGAATTCCAAACGAACTCAGTGTTGTCGATGTTCTGCCAAAGACGTTTACGGTCGATCAGCAAACGGAGATCACTGATCCTAGAGGAATGATTGGTTATCGTCTCGAAGTAACAGGGAAGCTCATCATCGGAGCAAAGACGATCCTACATAGCATTAAACGTTCCATTGAACGGGCTGGTTTAGAGCTTGCTGGATATGTGCTGGAGAGTTTAGCGGTATCTAGAATCGCAGCATCGATTGATGAACTCGAACTCGGTGTCGGAATCATCGACATCGGACATGAGACGACGACACTTTCCATCTATGAAAAGAATGATCTCGTCTACTCGACGACGTTGCCATACGGTGGCGATCATCTGACACGTGATTTGACGTATAAGATGAATTGTAAATATCAAGATGCGAAGCTCGCAAAAGAAGAGTACGGTGTTGCACTTGAAGCACTCGGTGATCCGGAAGAGAAAGTTTCTTACGTCACGATCAACGGGGAACATCGTTTCGAGCCACAATCAGAAATCGGTTTCGTATTAGAAGCACGACTTGAGGAAATCTTCGAGATGATTCAAAAACGAATGACTCAAGCCGGATACGCTCATATGAACAGCGGTTTAATCTTGTGTGGCGGAAGTTCTTCACTGCCGGGAATCGACCAGCTTGGAAAACGAATCTTCAAGCAGAGCGTCAATGTCTATCAACCTGCTAGTCTTGGTATTCGTCATCCGAAGTATGCCGTCGCAGCTGGTATGTTACGTTATGTACTTTCACGAAGCGCCGTATCGAAATCAGGTTTCGACCGCGCGGAAGAGAAGGAAGTCGTAGCACACGGACGTGAACAGGATGCACTGCTCATGAACGAACAAGCGACACCTGTTCGAGAAGAACGGTCGACACGTGAACAGCCTCCAAAAGAGAAAAAGTCATTCAGCAGTTTCTTTGAGAAATTCTTTGGTTAATGCCTACAAAAAATCCAATGAGTAAAAAATATTAGGGGGCCCTTTTTATGTTGCATTTTGATGAAATGATGGACCAAGTAGCAAAAATCAAGGTCATCGGTGTAGGTGGTGGCGGTTCGAACGCCGTCAACCGAATGATTGAACACGGTGTCCAAGGCGTAGAATTCATCGCAGTAAACACGGATGCGCAGGCATTGAACATGTCACAAGCTGACGTAAAACTACAACTCGGTGCTAAATTGACACGCGGTCTCGGTGCGGGTGCCAATCCGGAAATCGGTAAAAAAGCGGCGGAAGAGAGCCGTGAGCAATTAACAGAAATCCTTTCTGGTGCTGACATGGTCTTCGTCACAGCAGGAATGGGTGGCGGAACGGGTACAGGAGCAGCTCCTGTCATCGCGGAGATTTCAAAAGAGATCGGCGCATTGACAGTCGGTGTCGTCACAAAACCATTCATGTTCGAAGGACGTAAACGGATGCAACATGCTGTTTCAGGTGTCCAGAACTTCAAAGAAAAAGTCGATACGTTAATCGTCATTCCGAACGACAAGTTACTTGAAATCGTCGATCGGAATACACCAATGCTTGAAGCGTTTAAAGAAGCGGATAACGTCTTGCGTCAAGGTGTACAGGGTATCACTGACTTGATCGCCGTACCTGGTCTGATCAACCTTGACTTCGCCGATGTGAAGACGATCATGACTGAGAAAGGTTCTGCTTTGATGGGTGTAGGTGTCGCGACAGGCGAGCACCGCGCGACGGAAGCAGCGAAAAAAGCGATTTCGAGTCCGTTGCTTGAGACATCGATCGAAGGCGCAAAAGGTGTTCTGATGAACATCACGGGTAGTGCGAACCTCAGCTTGTACGAAGTGACGGAAGCCGCACAAATCGTCCAGAGTGCAGCCGATGAGGAAGTCAACTTGATCTTCGGTTCTGTCATCAACGATAACCTAGAAGATGAAATCATCGTCACAGTCATCGCGACGGAATTCGAAAACGAACCACTCGATTTCGAAATTCCATCGGCACAAGAGATGATGAAAAACCTCTTGAAGAAAAAACAAGCGACTCCACCACCAACTGAGGAGTCTAAACCACAAGTCGAAGAGACACCTGTCAGCTCGAATCCTGAACCGGCTAAAGCGCCAGATGTCGAAGAAACGATGGACATCCCATCATTCCTTCGCCGGAATAATCGTTGATCGATGTTCCAGTGACACGACTGCTAAACGATGAGGTGTCGCGAAAGCGGCGCCTCTTTTTTTAAAATCAAAGGAGGCATGAACATGTTTGGACAATGGATCAAATGGGATACACCGACGGGTACCGTACGTGCCGCCTTTACGACGAAGTTCGCAGCCCCTCATGAGAACGGAAATTTAGGATTACATGTCAACGATGATCGCGACGGTGTCATCCAGAACCGACAAGTCATCGCACGTCAGCTTGATCTCTCCCTCGAGAACTCGATTTGGGCACAGCAAGTTCACGGAAATCACGTCGAACAGGTGACGACACTTGACTCTGGGCGCGGTGCTTTGGATTACGAAACAGCGATTCCGGGTACAGATGGATTGGTGACGACCGATTCAAATGTCTTATTGATGATGCTGTTCGCTGACTGTGTGCCGCTTGTCTTCTGTGATCCGACGACAGGAATCATCGCGAATACGCACGCCGGCTGGCGCGGAACTGTCGGCAATATCGTCGAGGAAACAGTCAAGCAAATGGAACGTGTGGGTGCGAGTCGTTCATCGATTCAAATGGTCATTGGTCCATCGATCCGTGATTGTTGTTACGAAGTCGATCAACCCGTCATCGATGCAATCGATTCGCTTGAACTCGATGAGTCTCCTTACATACGCAAGGAAGATGGAAAAGCGATGTTATCGCTACAAAAAACGAACGCTGCGCTAGCTGAGCGTTGTGGAGTCGGTGATGTCCTTGACACAGGTCTATGTACACACTGTCAGGCGGAAGATTACTTCTCTTATCGCCACGGCGACCACGGTGGTCGCTTTGCAAGTTTGATCGTAAAGGAGTCATTGGATGTCAATTCTTGATAATGTACAAGAGGTTACGAAACGAATGGAACAAGCAAGTGAAAAGAGTTCTTCTGAAAAGCAGGTACAGTTGATTGGCGTGACGAAATCAGTCTCAAGTCAAGTTGCTTCTGAATTATTAGCAGCAGGTGTGACCCATCTCGGTGAAAATCGCCCGGACGGATTGCTCGAAAAACAGGCAGAGCTCGGACGAACCGCCTGTACATGGCACTTCATCGGTACGCTACAAACGCGTAAAGTTCGTCAAATCATCGATGCCATTGACGTGCTGCATTCCCTTGACCGTCTTCATTTGGCGGAAGAGATCAATAAACGAACGGACCGAATCATTAATTGTTTCATTCAAGTCAACGTTTCGGGAGAAGAATCGAAGCAAGGCATCGCGCCTGAGGATGTACCGTCGTTCTTACATGAAATCGGTCAGTATCCAGCGATTCGTGTCATCGGACTGATGACGATGGCACCGTTAACGGAAGATACGACGCGTATCCGTGAGGTATTCCGGTCATTAAAAACATTGCAAGAAGAGGTCAAGGCGAAAAAATTGTCGTATGCTCCATGTACGGAGTTATCTATGGGAATGTCATCGGATTTTGAGATCGCCATCGAAGAAGGGGCGACGTTCGTCCGAATCGGGACAACGCTCGTTCATACCTAAACGAGAAGAAGGGAGAATGGATATGGGTTTTAAATCAAAAATGCAAAATCTATTTCTCGGCAACAGCGACGATTTAGATGAACTTGAATATGAAAATGATGCTACAATAAATAAAGGTAGAGGTGCTTCACAACAAGAGTACGAAGAGTATTACGAGGAATCTACCCCAAGTGTTACTCAAAAGGAGGACAGCGTGAGACAATCGAATATCGTGCCGCTTCATGCGACGAAAAAAACGAAATCGCAAGTCATCTTGAGTGAACCACGTGTCTTCAATGAAGCCCAGGAAATCGGGGAACATCTTCGTCAGAACCGTGCTGTCATCGTCAATATGCAGCGTATGTCAAAAGATCAATCACGACAGATGATCAATTTCTTATCTGGTGTCGTCTTCGCTCTCGATGGAACGATTACGACGATCAGTCAGAATACCCTCCTCTGTGTTCCGAACAACGTCGAGTTGGCTGGTAGCATCTCGAATCTTCTTGGAGAAGATGATATTAATCATAAGGGGTGGTAAGTATGGATTCTCAAGTGATGTACGCGATTGGTCGTACATTAAGTACGTTATTACAGTATTACAGTTACGTCATGATCGTTTATATCCTGCTTTCGTGGTTCCCGAATGCCCGTGATTCTAAATTCGGACAAGTGCTCGCGATGTTAGTCGAGCCATTCCTAGCGCCCTTCCGTCGTATCATCCCGCCTATCGGGGGCATGCTGGATATCTCGCCGATTGTAGCCTTCCTCGTCTTGAACTTGGCTCAATCGGGTATCCGAGCAATCTTTTTAGTATGAGCGTATACGATCATTATCGTGGAAGCGAGCGGGAATTCGTCGATTCAGTCTTGAACTGGATCGATCATGTGGAAGCGACCTATACGTTCAAATTAACGGATTTCCTAGATCCACGTGAACAACAAATCACACAAGAACTCGTCGGTTCGAAATGCGCCCTCTTTTTTGAGGGCGGTTTCGAAGGCGCTGAACGTAAACGGGCAATCCTCGCACCAGATTATTATGAATACAACGCGGATGACTTTGACATTTCCATCTATCGCATTCATTATCCTACTAAATTCGTTGAACTTTCTCATCGTCAAGTCACCGGTACATTATTGAACGTCGGATTGAAACGAGCAAAATTCGGCGACGTCATCATTCAGGATCAAGTACAGTTTGCCGTCGCGGACGAAGTCGCGACCTATATCGAAGCAAACGTCGAACGAGCAGGGAAGACGAAGATTCGTCTTTCGCGTGTTGAGGCGGAAGACCGTTTGAAAGTGAAGGATCAAGAGTGGGAAGAGACACTTGGGTTCGTCAGTTCACTTCGGTTCGATACGGTCGTGAGTGAAATTTTAGGCTTCTCACGTCAAAAAGCACAGACGCTCATTAAACAAGGTGAAAGTAAGGTCAATTACAAAGTAGTGGATGATTCGAGCTTCATGCTAGAAGAAGGCGACTTGCTTTCCTTGCGTGGAACAGGACGCGTCAAGTTGATTGCAATCCTCGGATCAACGAAACGTGACCGGATCAAGCTACAATACGGTATTTTAAAAGGATAAGATAAATGCGGAGGAGGAATTCATCATGCCATTAACGCCACTCGATATTCATAATAAGGAGTTCACACGAAAGTTTCGCGGCTATGACGAAGATGAAGTGAACGAATTCCTAGATCAAGTCATCAAGGATTTTGAATTGTTGTTACGTGAGAATCGTCAACAACAGGAAGTCATCCAAAACATGCAAGCACGTGTTGATTACTTCAGTTCGATGGAAGAAACATTGAATAAATCGATCATCGTCGCACAGGAAGCAGCTGAAGAAGTCAAAGCCAATGCTTCAAAAGAAGCGAGCTTGATCCTAAAGCAAGCAGAACGTGAAGCAGAGCAGTTGCAAGATGCAGCGCAACGTCGGGCACAACGGACAGACTTCGAAGTAGAGCAAATGCGCAAAAAAATCGAACTTTATCGTAATCGATTCAAAGTATTGATCGATGCGCAGATGGAATTATTGACGAGCCATGACTGGGATGCGTTTGACTTCTCTTCTCGTGGAGCGCTTGACGATGTTCCAGCAGTTGCGTATAATGACGACGATGTCGTATAAATAAAATCAATGACAAGGACACGTCGCATCTTGGACGGTTGACAGCGAATCGGGGGAATGGTGGAAGCCCGAGCAACGAAAAAGATGAGGTATCCCCTTGGAGTGTATGACTGAACGTTCGCTGAACAGTAAGTCATGCCGGCTCACTCCCGTTATCGAGTTCTTAAGCGGTCCTGCGTCGTCAAAATGGCGAGCAGGATTAGTAGGGTGGTACCGCGAGTTCAGCCAAGCTCGTCCCTATCTCAGGGATGAGCTTGGCTTTTTTTGTACTTTTAAAGCGAAAGGTGAGAGATGGTCAGATGGATTATAAAGAAACCTTATTGATGATGAAAACGGAGTTTTTAATGCGAGGCAACTTGCCAAAACGTGAACCAGATATGCAAGCACGATGGGAAGAGATGAATCTCTACGCTGCGGTCCAGGAAAAGAATGCTGGAAAGCCAACGTTTATCCTCCACGATGGTCCTCCGTATGCGAATGGTGACATCCACATGGGTCACGGATTAAACAAAGTCTTAAAAGACATCATCGTCCGCTACAAATCGATGAATGGCTTCCAGTCTCCGTACGTGCCTGGTTGGGACACACACGGATTACCGATCGAGACCGCGCTTCAAAAAGCCGGTGTTGATCGTAAATCGATGACGGTCGCAGAATTCCGTGAATTATGTGCGAAATATGCGCTGGAACAAGTCGATCACCAACGCGAACAATTCAAACGCCTCGGCGTTCTCGGGGACTATGACAACCCATACATCACTCTTCAACCAGAATTTGAAGCAGCTCAAATTCGTTTATTCGGGGATATGGCGAACAAAGGCTATATCTACAAAGGGAAGAAACCGGTCTATTGGTCACCGTCTTCTGAATCGGCACTAGCTGAAGCAGAAATCGAATATCAAGATAAACGGTCAGCGGCCATCTATGTCGCGTTCCAAGTCATGGACGGAAAAAACATCCTAGAGCCGACGGATCATTTCGTCATCTGGACGACGACACCATGGACGATTCCAGCGAACCTCGGAATCTCTGTCAGTGCGGAATTGACGTATGCGCGGATCGAGTATCAAGGAAAAGGCTATATCGTAGCGGAAACACTTGTTCCTGAAGTCATCGAAGCACTCGGATGGGAAGATGCAACAGTCGGACGTGTCTTTAATGGTGCGGACTTCGAATACATGAAAGCAAAACATCCACTGTACGACCGTGAATCACTCGTCATGCTTGGCGATCACGTTACAGCGGAAGCGACAGGTGTCGTTCATACGGCTCCAGGTCACGGGGAAGATGACTTCCGCATCGGTCAAGCTTACGGTCTAGACGTCCTTTGCCCAGTCGACGATAAAGGGATCATGACAGCAGAAGCACCTGGATTCGAAGGCATGTTCTATGAAGATGCGAATAAAGAAATCGGTCTTGCCCTCGAAGAAGCCGGTGCACTCTTGAAACTATCGTTCATCAAACACTCGTATCCACATGACTGGCGGACGAAAAAACCGGTCATTTTCCGGGCAACACCACAGTGGTTCGCTTCAATCAAAGACTTCCGTGCGGAAATCCTTGATGAGATCAAAGGCGTCCAGTGGGTACCAGAGTGGGGGGAAACACGTCTCCACAACATGTTCAAAGACCGCGGCGACTGGGTCATCTCACGTCAACGTGCTTGGGGCGTTCCACTTCCAATCTTCTACGCTGAAGATGGAACGGAAATCGTCACACCAGAAACGATTGATCATATCGCGAATCTATTTGCAGCTCACGGATCAAATGTCTGGTATGAGCGCGAAGCAGTCGACTTGCTTCCTGAAGGGTTCACACATCCAGCAAGCCCGAACGGTATCTTCAAAAAAGAAACGGACATCATGGATGTCTGGTTCGATTCTGGTTCATCACATGCCGGTGTCCTTGCGACACGTCCTGAATTGACACGTCCAGCGGATCTCTATCTTGAAGGATCTGACCAATATCGTGGTTGGTTCAACTCGTCGCTATCGACAGCCGTCGCAACGACAGGAAAAGCACCATACAAAGCGGTCGTCAGTCACGGATTCGTTCTGGATGGTCAAGGTCGCAAGATGTCGAAATCGATCGGTAACACGATTGCACCAATCCAAGTCATGCAACAATTCGGAGCTGAGATTCTTCGCTTGTGGGTGGCATCTGTCGATTATCAAGCTGATGTCCGGGCATCGATGGATAACTTCAAACAAGTCTCAGAGTCATACCGGAAAATCCGCAACACGGTTCGTTTCCTTCTCGGAAACTTGGATCAATTTGATCCTGCGGCGCATCGTGTCGCATTCGAAGACTTACCAGAGTCAGATCGTTTCATGCGGACGAAATTGGACCAACTTGTTGGAAAAGTAAAAGCGGCATATGATGCGTACGACTTCATGTCGGTCTATCAATTGCTCCACAACTTCTGTGTCCTTGATTTGTCATCGTTCTACCTCGATTACACGAAAGATATCCTGTATATCGAAAAAGCAGACGCGACATCGCGTCGTGCGGTTCAGACGGTCATGTATGATACAGTCGTCGCATTGTTGCAATTGATGGCACCGGTCTTGCCTCACACAGCAGACGAAGCATGGGAATTCGTACCAGCTGTTGAGACGAAGAGTATCTTCCTGACAGACCTTCCGGAAACGGTCGAAGTCTCAGAAGAAGGACTTGCCCTCATCGAGAAATGGAACGCGTTCCTGACGTTCCGCGATGATGTCTTAAAAGCACTTGAGGAAGCACGCGTTGAGAAACTCGTCGGTAAGACACTTGAAGCGAAACTCTTGCTTGCGCCGAAGGAAGAAACAAAAGCTTTGCTCGGAACAATCGATCATCTTGAGCAGTTACTCCAAGTCTCACAACTCGAATTCGTGGAAACAGCGGATAAGATGTATGAGACGACCGGCATCACGGTTCAAAAAGCTGACGGTGAAAAATGTGAACGTTGTTGGACATATTCGACGGAACTCGGACAAGATCCGGCTCATCCGACGCTTTGCCCACGTTGTACTGAAGTCGTCAATTCTTTATAATGATACAAAGGGAGGGGCGACTGCGACTTCGCAGGACGTCCCTCATTATTTTTGGATGCGGAGGACAATAGGATGTGGCTTTACTTAGGGATTGCTGCTTTACTCGTTGGAATCGACCAGTTGACGAAATGGATTGTCGTTCAAAACATGACGATCGGTCAAGCGATCACGGTCATTCCGGATTTCTTTTATCTCAACTCGTATCGGAATCGGGGCGCTGCGTGGGGAATGCTCGAAGGTAAATTCGGCTTTTTCTTCATCGTTACAGTCGTCGTCGTCATTGGATTGATTTACTTCCTCTACAAGGAAGGCACGAAAAATAAGGTATTTGCTTGGAGCATCGCGTTATTGCTCAGTGGTGCGATCGGAAATTTCATTGATCGAATGGCACGAGGAGAAGTCGTTGATTTCTTCCACTTCTTCCCGTTCGGCTATAATTTTCCGATCTTTAATGTCGCAGACGTCTGTTTGACGTTTGGTGTCATCACGATGCTGATCAGCGTCATGTTTGAAGAACGGTTGACTAAGAAAGGAACGATGGATAAATGAATGAAGTAGAAACATGGTCCGTACAAGCGGATGGAGCGACAGGGCGCATTGATAAATGGCTCGCAGAACAAAACGATTGGTCGCGTTCGCAAGTACAGGAATGGTTGAAAGCGGGACGTGTCGAAGTCGACGGTCGTGTCGTCAAACCGAACTATAAATTATCGGGAACGGAATCGATTGTCGTTCATATCCCGGAAGCGGTGGAGCTCGAGATCTTACCGGAAGACATCCCACTTGAAGTCGTGTATGAGGACTCGGACGTCATCGTCGTCAACAAACCAAAAGGGATGGTCGTCCACCCGGCGGCAGGTCATGTCTCAGGAACGCTCGTTAACGCCTTATTACACCACTGTCAAGATCTCTCAGGCATCAATGGCGTCAAACGTCCAGGGATCGTTCACCGAATCGATAAGGATACGTCAGGTCTGTTGATGGTCGCTAAGAACGACTTAGCGCATGAATCACTTGCGCATCAATTGAAAGAGAAGACGACGGAACGTCTCTACATTGCGCTCGTGCACGGTGAAATCCCGCACGAACTCGGAACGATCGAAGCCCCAATCGGACGCGATAAGAACGACCGTCAACGGATGACGGTAACGGATAAGAATTCAAAGTCTGCCGTGACCCATTTCCGTGTTCTCGATCGGTACGAAGGCTTTACGGTCGTTGAATGTAAACTTGAAACAGGACGGACGCACCAAATCCGTGTCCATATGCGTTATATCGGTTTCCCGCTTGCGGGTGACCCGAAATATGGTCCACGTAAGACGATGAAAATGAACGGTCAAGCCTTGCATGCTGCGGTTCTCGGTTTCGAACATCCACGCACAGGTGAGTGGATGCGCTTTGAAGCACCGCTCCCAGAAGAGATGACATTTGAAATCGGTCAATTGAAAAAACTTGAATTAGAGTCTTGACGTTTTTCTAATAAAACGGTAGAGTATCACCTAGAGAGCGATGCGAGACATCCTCTACTAACACTTCGGTCGTCCGAGTGACGATCCTACCTAACTAGTATCACCTTTAATCGAGTCCGGAGAGGCTGCGAAAGGGAGAACCTACCACGATCGTGCGTAGGCATGCATACAACACGTATGCCATGATTCTGTCTTCGATGACCTTCTGCGGATTTCCGCAGAAGGTCTTTTGTATGAAAGGAGAAACCATGAAACCAGCCGTCATCTTAGATGAAGCTGCGATCGGACGTGCACTGACACGGATCGCCCATGAAATCATCGAACGTAACAAAGGAATTCATGATTTGATGATCGTCGGAATCAAGACGCGAGGCGAGACACTCGCTCGCCGACTTGCGAAGCGCATCGAACAAATCGAAGGAAAACCGGTCTTACTCGGTGTCGTCGACATCTCGATGTACCGGGATGACTTGTCGAAACGAAGTTTAGAACCAGAAATCAAAGGTTCTGATTTGCCGGAAGACATCACCGGGAAAATCGTCGTCCTCGTTGACGACGTCCTCTACACAGGACGCACTGTTCGCGCCGCGATGGACGCGCTCGTCGACCACGGAAGACCGAGTATGATTCAACTCGCTGTCCTCGTCGACAGAGGACATCGGGAGTTACCGATTCGACCAGATTTCATCGGTAAGAACGTCCCGACATCCCGTGAGGAACAAGTCGTCGTCGCACTCGCCGAAGTCGATGAAGCCGATCAAGTATTCATTAAACGCTAAAATTCAAAACCTTTAAGGTGGTCCAGAGAGACCAGAAAGGGAGTCATCCATATGGCAAAACATGCCGCAGTACTTGATGTACAAGAAGTACCTACTCACCCTCTAAATTGGCTGATGCTCAGCCTGCAACACGTCTTCGCGATGTTTGGTGCGACCGTGCTCGTCCCGCTCTTAACGGGACTCAACACATCGGTCGCGCTCGTCGCAAGCGGAGTCGGCACACTGATTTTCCTCGCCGTCACCCGCTTCAAAGTACCCACATATCTTGGTTCAAGTTTTGCCTACATCGCCCCGATCATTGCCGTCAGTGAACGGTGGGGTGTCGAGGATGCCTTAATCGGCGGAATGGTCGCTGGACTCGTCTACGGACTTGTCTCACTCCTCATCCGCTACACGGGAGCTGCTTGGTTGCTTCGCTTACTCCCACCGGTCGTCATCGGACCGGTTATCATGGTCATCGGTCTATCGCTCGCCCCGACCGCTGTCAACATGGCGATGAACGGAGCGGACGGTAAGTACAACGGACTGTACTTCCTCGTTGCGATGGTCACGCTCGGCGTCACACTCCTTGCGATGACGTACTTAAAAGGAATGTGGAGCACGATTCCGATCCTGTTCGGGATCACGGTTGGTTATCTCGTTGCGGCCTCAGTTGGAATCATTGACTTCACACCACTTCAACAAGCCACGTTGTTCCACGTGCCGGACTTCACGATTCCGTTCTTGAATTACACACCATCGTGGAATACAGCCGCCTTGCTTCTGATCGTTCCCGTGACGCTCGTCACACTGACGGAGCACATCGGCGAACAAAAAGTGACATCACGGATCATCGGGCGCGAGACGCTCCTCGATCCAGGGATGCACCGGACCGTACTGGGTGACGGGATTGCGAAGACAGTCGCGTCGATGCTTGGCGGACCACCGGTTACGACGTATGGTGAGAACAACGGTGTCATGTCAATCACACGTGTCTACAGTGTCTATGTCCTCGGTGGCGCGGCGGTTCTTGCGATCAGCTTCGGATTCCTCGGATATGTCGAAGGGTTCATCAAGACGATTCCGACACCGGTCATGGGTGGAATCAGTATCCTCTTGTTCGGAGTCATCGCGTCGAACGGTCTCCGGACGCTGACGGAAAGTAAGATCGACCTTGCTGATAAACGGAACTTGACGATCACAGCCGTCATTCTCGTCACGGGTATCGGAGGCGCAGCGCTTAAAATCGGCAACTTCTCTCTCGAAGGAATGGCACTAGCGACGATTCTTGGAATCATCCTGAATCTAGTCCTTCCGAAAACGACAGAGCAGGTCGAAGAAACAACGGAAACCTCTACAACTCAATCGGTAGCTAACAACTTTTAAGACGTTCCGAGAGAACGATAAAGTGAAGGCCATGAAAAGATGCAGGGAATCACTCTGCCTTCTTTCGGCGCACCTTCACTTAGAAGGTGCGCCTTTTTCATGACCTGAAGAGGAGTGAATGATATGAAGACGATCCTAAAAAACCGGCATTTCGTCAACCTAGAAAGTTTATCCACGACAGAAATTAATTCTTTGATTGAACGCAGTCTCGCTTTTAAACGAGGCGAGCCAGCGCCAGATTTTTCCGATAAGACGCTTGTCAATCTGTTCTTTGAAAACTCGACTCGGACACGCTCTTCCTTTGAGATGGCAGAGCATCGTCTGAACATGCATCTACTGCCGTTCGAAACGGCGACTTCCTCCGTGCAAAAAGGAGAAACGTTACGCGATACATGCAAGACACTCGAAGCAATCGGCGCAGATGCTTTGGTCATTCGCCACGGAGCAACCGGATATTACGAAGAACTGATGCAGACACTCGATATTCCGATCATCAATGCGGGAGACGGGAGCGGTCAACATCCGTCCCAGTCCTTACTCGATTTGATGACGATGGTCGAAACGTACGGAACGGTCGAAGGAAAAGTCGTCGTCATCTGTGGGGACTTACAACATAGTCGTGTCGCCCGATCGAACGCGGACATCTTAAAGCGACTCGGTGCCATCGTTTATGGATCAGGACCTATTGAGTGGTACGACCCTGCGATGGGCATACCGTATCTTCCGATGGATGAAGCAGTCGAGCAGTGCGACATCTTGATGTTACTGCGTGTCCAGCACGAACGGCATGACGGGACGACACGATTTGATCCAGCAGTCTACCACACAACGCACGGATTGACACATGAGCGGATGAACCGTCTGAAGCATTCCGCGATCGTGCTTCATCCGGCACCGGTCAATCGGGGAGTCGAGATTGCCGACGAACTGGTCGAACATCCGCGATCGCGGATCTTTGAACAGATGAAAAATGGTGTCTTTGCACGGATGGCGATTCTGGAATGGTGCTTTTCAACGAAATCAATCAAAGGAGACGATGCAGATGACAACACGAATTGAGAATGCGAGATGGTACGAGGCGGGACAAGTTCGAACTGGAGATATTCGGATTGAAGCCGGGAAAATCACGGATTTAGCAGCAACACCGCAAGCGAATGAAACGGTCATTGATGCGTCCGGCTTATTCGTCGCACCAGGATTCGTCGACATCCATGTCCACCTGCGGGAACCGGGTGGCGAACATAAGGAGACGATTGCGACCGGCACGGCAGCGGCGGCAGCGGGTGGATTCACGACGATTTGTCCGATGCCGAACACGCGCCCCGTACCAGACGATCGTCAAACACTCGATGCGTTGTTCCAAAAGATTGAAGAGACGGCGTCCGTCCGGGTTTTGCCTTACGCGGCGATTTCAAAAAATCAACTCGGACAAGAACTCGTCGCGTTCGACCAATTAACAGATGCCGTCGCGTTCACGGATGACGGTGTCGGCGTCCAGACGGCAGCAGTCATGCGGACAGCGATGCAACAAGCGGCACGCCTCGGGAAAACGATCGTTGCCCACTGTGAAGATGATTCGTTAAAAGCAGGATGTGTGCACGAGGGGAACTACAGTCGACGGGAAGGACTACAAGGTATTCCGTCGCTTGCTGAGAGCATCCACATCGCACGTGATGTCCTGATTGCAGAAGAAACCGGCTGTCATTATCACGTCTGTCATGTCTCGACGAAGGAATCGGTCCGTGTCATCCGTGACGCGAAACGAGCAGGGATCCGGGTGACGGCAGAAGTCACACCGCACCATCTGGTATTGATCGATGAAGACATACCGAATCAGGACCCGAACTTTAAAATGAATCCTCCCTTACGAAGTGAAGCAGATCGCCAAGCATTGCTCGAGGGGTTAGCGGACGGAACGATTGATTGCATCGCGACCGATCACGCTCCCCATGCGGCAGAAGAGAAGGCACTCGGTATCGAACGCGCCCCGTTCGGCATCACAGGGTTCGAGACGGCCTTCCCACTCCTCTATACGAAGCTTGTTGCTGAAGGAGAGATGACACTTGAGACACTGATTCGGAATTTAACGGATAAGGCAGCAGCCATCTTTGAACTTCCTTACGGGAAACTCGAAGTGGGGGCGGAAGCAGATCTGGTTTTACTTGATCTAGAAACGGAGCGTACCGTATCACCGGAACGATTCCGCTCAAAAGGTAAGAACACACCGTTCGCAGGAGAACGGTTAAAAGGATTCCCGGTCATGACGCTCGTCAAGGGAGAAATCGTATTCAAGGAGGACACAGCACATGCGTAAACGGACACTGATACTAGAAGATGGGATGACGTTTGAAGGAACGGCGTTTGGCTCAGATACGACAACAACAGGAGAGGTCGTCTTCCAGACCGGAATGACAGGGTATCAGGAAATGTTATCGGATCCATCTTACTGCGATCAGATGATCGTGTTGACGAACCCGTTAATCGGAAACTACGGGATTAACCGAGAAGATTATGAGACGACGCGTCCGCTCGCTAAAGCACTGATCGTCCGTGAACATTGTCAGACGCCGTCGAATTTCCGGAGTGAGATGTCACTCGATGCGGCACTTCAAGATCTTGATATTCCAGGATTAAGTGGAATCGATACGCGTCAACTGACACGACATATCCGTTCGAAAGGCGTCATGCGTGGTCGACTCGTTGACGGTGAGTTCGATTTAGCAGCAGAACTGGTTCATCTTCAAAACGCGCCAATCGAGACGGATCAAGTCAAGCGGGCCTCGACGGAACGAGCGTATATCATTCCGGGAGCTGGACCGCGCATTGTCCTCGTCGACTTCGGTGCAAAACTCGGAATCGTCCGCGAACTCGTCAAACGCGGCTGTGAAGTCGTCGTCGTGCCCTACGACGTCAGTGCAACGGAAGTCTTACGCTATCGTCCGGACGGTGTAATGCTATCGAACGGACCAGGGAATCCAAAGGATGTCCCAACGGCGATTCCGATGATTCAAGAATTGACGGGAAAAGTCGTCATCTTCGGCATCTGTCTCGGTCATCAGTTGATCGCACTAGCGCATGGCGCGGATACGTTCAAACTCCCATTCGGTCACCGAGGGGCGAACCATCCAGTCCAAGATATCCGGACAGGTCGCGTCGATATCACGTCGCAAAACCACGGGTATGCCGTCGACGAACAGTCATTACGCGATACCGTGCTTGAAGTGACGCATCTTGCGATCAACGACGGAACGGTCGAAGGAATCCGTCATACGACAGCAGCAGTCTTCTCGGTCCAGTACCATCCGGAAGCATCACCTGGTCCGATGGATGCGAACGGTCTATTCCAACAGTTTTTAGAAGAAATCACGAAACAACAGGAGGTCTCTCATGCCTAAACGTCAAGATATCCAGAAAATTCTCGTTATCGGGTCCGGTCCTATCGTGATCGGACAAGCAGCTGAATTCGACTACGCCGGAACACAAGCGTGTCAAGCCTTGAAGGAAGAAGGATATGAAGTCATCCTCGTCAACTCGAACCCAGCAACGATCATGACGGATCCAACGGTCGCTGATCGTGTCTACATCGAGCCCCTCCAAGCAGAGTTCGTCTCACGGATCATCCGCAAGGAACGTCCGGATGCCTTGCTTGCAACACTCGGGGGTCAAACGGGTCTGAACTTAGCTGTCGAACTGGATCGTCTCGGTGTCCTTGCTGAGTATGGTGTCGAGTTACTCGGTACGAAATTGTCAGCAATCGAAGAGGCAGAAGATCGTGATTTGTTCCGTCAACTGATGTTTAAACGCGGTCATGGTGTGCCGGACAGTGAAATCGTGCATACGCTCGAAGAGGCACAACAATTCCGGCAACAGATTGGTCTACCGATCATCATCCGTCCAGCGTATACGCTTGGAGGAACGGGCGGCGGAATCGCCAACACACCAGAAGAGTTCACGCGAATCGTCGAAGGAGGACTCAAGGCAAGTCCGGCAACACAAGTACTTCTAGAAAAATCAATTGCCGGGATGAAGGAAGTCGAGTTCGAAGTCATGCGCGATGCGACGAACCAAGCAATCATCGTCTGTGCGATGGAAAACTTCGATCCCGTCGGTGTTCATACCGGAGACTCGATCGTCTTCGCTCCGACACAAACGCTATCGGATCGCGATTATCAATTGCTACGAAACGTCTCGCTCGATATCATTCGTGCACTCGGGATTGAAGGTGGATGTAACATCCAGTTCGCACTGGATCCGACGAGCTTCGACTACTATGTCATCGAGGTCAATCCACGTGTCTCGCGTTCGTCCGCACTCGCGTCAAAAGCGACGGGTTACCCAATCGCAAAACTGGCTGCGAAGATTGCCGTCGGGTACGCCTTATCCGAATTAAAGAACCCGATCACCGAGACAAGTTTTGCTTCCTTCGAACCGGC
Source organism: Exiguobacterium sp. E17S (assembly GCF_057772545.1). NCBI lineage: Bacteria > Bacillati > Bacillota > Bacilli > Caryophanales > Exiguobacterium > Exiguobacterium sp. E17S. Next base: position 1,048,414 of record NZ_JBYLRU010000001.1, on the reverse strand, counting down.
ACTCGATTATGTCGTCGCCAAGATTCCGCGGTGGCCGTTCGATAAATTCGAAACGGCAGACCGGACACTCGGAACACAGATGAAAGCAACTGGTGAGGTCATGGCGATGGGACGGACGATGGAAGAGGCATTACTGAAAGCCGTTCGTTCACTCGAGATTGGTACAGCTGATTTGTATATGCCACGCTTCATCGAACTGGCAGATGATGCCTTACAACAAGCGATTTGCCAAGCGACCGACGATCGACTCTTCGCCTTGTACGCAGGCTTCGTCCGCGGTTACAGCGTCGAACAGATTCATGACTGGACGGCGATTGATCGCCTGTTCCTTGAAAAGTTGCACCATATTTGGCAGCTCGAGCAATCAGTCGCAACTGGTTTGACACCTGAACTACTCCTGCATGTGAAGCGGTATGGATTCAGTGACCCGATGCTCGCCCGAATCACAGGACAAACGGAAACGGAAATTCGCCGGATGCGTGAAGCACAAGCGATTCATCCGGTCTATAAGATGGTCGATACGTGTGCGGCAGAGTTCGCGTCCGATACGCCATACTACTACGGAACATACGAACGTGAAAATGAAGCCATCGCGACGAACCGTTCTTCGATTCTCGTCTTAGGATCAGGTCCGATCCGGATTGGTCAAGGAGTCGAGTTCGATTATGCGACAGTCCATTCGATTCAAGCGATTCGACAAGCCGGATACGAAGCAATCATCGTCAACAACAATCCGGAAACCGTGTCGACCGACTTCTCGATTTCTGATCGGCTCTACTTTGAACCATTGACGACGGAGGATGTCCTTGAAGTCATCCGAAATGAACGTCCGCTCGGTGTCATCGTCCAGTTCGGTGGACAGACAGCGATCAACTTAGCCGAGTCATTAGCAGCAGAAGGTGTGAAAATCCTCGGGACATCGCTTGAGGATCTCGACCGGGCTGAGGACCGGAAACAGTTCGAAGCAGCGTTGACGGCGCTCGACATTCCACAGCCACCAGGTAAAACGGCCGTGACGGTTGAAGAAGCGGTCACGGCAGCAGCGTCACTCGGTTACCCGGTCCTCGTTCGTCCATCGTATGTTCTCGGCGGTCGGGCAATGGAAATCGTTTATGCTCAAGAAGAACTGGAACATTACATGAAACACGCGGTCATCGCCTCACCGGAACGACCAGTCCTCGTAGACCGCTACCTGACAGGAATCGAACTCGAAGTCGACGCGATCTGCGACGGAACGGATGTCGTCATTCCAGGAATCATGGAGCATATCGAACGTGCCGGTGTTCACTCGGGTGACTCGATTGGTGTCTATCCGCCACAACGGGTCTCCCAAGACATCAAGGACCGGATCGTCGACTACACGACACGGATTGCGAAAGCATTCGGCATCAAAGGATTACTCAACATCCAGTTCGTCTACGCGGACGGCGCCCTCTATGTCCTTGAAGTCAATCCGCGTGCTAGCCGGACGGTGCCATTCATCTCGAAAGTGACGGGACTTCCGGTCGCACGGCTCGCAACGGACATCATTCTCGGTGAGACACTTGCTTCTTATGGGTTAACAAGTGGTGTTCTACCGGAAGAACCACTCGTCTCGGTCAAAGTACCAGTCTTCTCATTTGCGAAGCTTAAAGAAGTTGATCCGACACTCGGACCGGAAATGAAATCAACTGGTGAAGTCATTGGAACGGACCGGACGCTCGAAAAAGCGCTCTATAAAGGGTTGCTCGCATCAGGGATGGCGATTCCAGAGCACGGTCGTGTCCTCTTGACAGTCGCAGATCCAGATAAAGCAGAAATGACGGATCTCGCACGACGCTTTGCCTCACTTGGATTCACGTTACTTGCAACGGAAGGAACGGCAGCCTACTTGACGGAGCAAGGATTACCGGTCCAGACGGTCGGCAAAATCGACTCGTCTTCCGAATCGATGCTCGACGTGATTGAAAAAGGGGAGATTGAATACGTCATCAATACGATGAGTCGGGACTCGCAAGTCACGAAAGATGGCTTCATCATTCGTCGGGCAGCAGCCGAGAATCAAGTCGTCTGTCTGACATCACTCGATACGGCGGAAGCAATTCTTCGTGTCATCGAAAGTCGCTCGTTTGAAGCCAGTGCGATCCAAGCCTTCACACACGAAAAGAAAGTGGTGATCCAATGAAGCAACTCTTGACGGTCGTCTCTCGACGAACGGTAGCTCAAGGTGCGACAGAACTCGTCTGTCGCCTCGAGCAACCTCAGGACATCGCGCCAGGGCGATTCATGCATCTTCGCGTCGGTCCACTCTTACGCCGACCGATCTCGATTGCCCGGGTCGATCATGATCTGATCACGTTTCTCTTTAAAGAAATCGGACAAGGAACAGCAGAACTGGCTTCTTTGCGTCCGGATGATACGATCGATGCCCTCGGACCGCTTGGAAACGGGTTTCCGATTGCCGCTATCCATCCAACTCAATGCGTCGTCCTCGTTGGTGGGGGAATCGGTGTCCCACCGCTGTATGAGACGATGCGCCAACTTGTCGCCCGGGGTGTGACATGTGAAGCGATTCTAGGATTCGATACGGCAACAAGCGTTTTTTACGAAGCGGAATTTCAAGCACTCGGTAAGACGACGGTCACGACCGTCGATGGGACGCATGGTATAGCAGGATTCGTCACGGCAGCCTTACGTCCAGAAAGCTACGACGTCCTACTCGCCTGCGGACCGGAACCGATGTTGCGAACGTTACAGCAACAACCGATCGAACATAAGTATCTGTCGATCGAAAACCGAATGGGGTGCGGTATCGGAGCATGCTTTGCCTGTGTCTGTAAAACACCTACGGACGGGTACGTTAAGACATGTTCCGATGGTCCAGTCTTTCGGGCAGAGGAGGTCGTATTATGACAGAACGATTGCGTGTCGAGTTGCCGGGACTCTCTTTAAAAAATCCGATCATGCCAGCATCCGGATGTTTTGGATTCGGTGAGGAATATGCGAAGTTATATGATTTATCAGAGCTTGGGGCGATCATGATTAAAGCAGCGACGGGTGAAGAACGCTACGGAAACCCGACGCCACGTGTCGCAGAGAGTGGGATGGGGATGTTGAATGCAATCGGTCTCCAAAATCCGGGTGTCGATGGCATCTTAATGAATAAATTGCCTTTCCTCGAGACGTTCGATACGGCGATCATTGCCAATGTCGCAGGTTCGACACCGGAAGAATATGAGCTCGTCGCGGAGAAAATGAGTCAGCATCCAGGCATTCATGCACTGGAATTAAACATTTCCTGTCCGAACGTCAAATCGGGGGGGATTCAATTCGGAACGGATCCGTTGCTTGCCGCTGAGTTGACACGACGTGTGAAACGGGTCTCGACTAAACCGGTCTACGTCAAACTATCACCGAACGTCACTTCGATCGTCGAGATGGCGCGTGCCGTCGAAGCAGCTGGTGCAGACGGTCTGACGATGATCAATACACTCGTCGGGATGCGAATCGATGTCCGGACGGGGCAACCAATCCTTGCGAACCGTATCGGTGGATTATCGGGTCCGTCAATCAAACCAGTCGCGATTCGGATGATTCATGATGTCGCGCAAGTCGTTTCGATCCCGATCATCGGTATGGGTGGCGTGATGGAGGTCGATGACGTCCTCGAAATGATTTACGCCGGGGCTTCGGCTGTTGCCGTTGGTACCGCAAACTTCGTCAATCCATACATCTGTCAAGAATTGATTCAGCAGTTACCAGAACGGATGGACGAACTTGGCATCGATCATATTTTAGACATCAGGGGGAAAGCATATGAATCAACTTTACATCGCGCTTGATTTTCCGACCGAAGCAGAAGTCTTTTCGTTTCTCGAACGGTTCGAAGAGACACGACCTGCCGTGAAAATCGGGATGGAATTGTTTTATGCAGCAGGCGGAACGTTCGTCCGAAAACTCGTCGAGCGTGGACACGCGGTATTCCTCGATGTCAAAGTCCACGACATTCCAGAAACGGCACGCCGGACGATGCGCATCATCGGACAATTAGGCGTCGAACTGACGAACGTCCATGTTGCTGGTGGAAAAGAGATGATGATCGCGGCGCGAGAAGGACTGCGTGAGACGAACGCCGAGACACAACTGATTGGCGTGACTCAGTTGACATCGACGGATGAAGCGATGTTACGCGATTTAAAGATTGAAGGAGCGATGCCGGCAGTCGTTCGTGAATATGCGCAACTCGCAGAAGCAGCAGGACTAGATGGTATCGTCTGTTCAGCACTCGATCTTCCGGAACTAGTTTCAGCTTGTCGGACAGATTTTCGGTTCGTCACACCCGGCATTCGTCCGACGAACAGTCAAGCGGATGATCAAAAGCGGTCGCGACCGTTCTTGACGCTCGTCAAAATGGAGCGTCGGATTTAGTGATCGGTCGTCCGATTACGCGTGCAGAACATCCAGAACAGATCTATCTGATGTTACTTGAACAATGGAAGGGGCAATTCTCATGGTAAATCCAATCGCTAGTGCGTTACTCCGTATTGAAGCCGTCACCTTATCGCCAAACGATCCATACACATGGGCAAGTGGACTTCGTTCTCCGATTTATTGTGATAATCGTTTGACGCTCTCGTACCCAGAAGTTCGTTCCTTGATTGCAGATGCACTCGCTGAGAAAGTGAAGGGACTTGCAGTCGATGTGATTGCTGGAACTGCGACGGCAGGTATTCCACACGCAGCATTCGTCGCGGAACGACTAGGATTACCGATGGTCTACGTACGTAGTGGCAACAAGAAACACGGTAAAGGGAATCAAATCGAAGGTGTCATTCAACCTGGACAACGTGTCGTCGTCATCGAAGACTTATTATCGACGGGGATGTCAGCAATCGAAGCGGCGGAAGCTCTGCAAGCGAAGGGAGCAAATGTCATTCGCATTCAAGCGATCTTCTCGTACGGGATGGAGCGCTTGTCAAACAATCTCCGCGACGCAAAGATCGAAGCGGATGCATTACTGACGTTCGAAGCGTTACTCGAAACCGCACAACAACAAGGCGATATTACTATAGAAGAGCAAAAACAGTTGGCGGATTGGTCGAAAGATCCAGTCGCTTGGAGCGAACGTTTTACAGCGAACGTCTAAAATCGATAGATTCCGTCGGACGCCCTACGATTTCTAGTGAATGTTTTGGTACACTAGAAAAATAAAGGAGGTCGTCGACTATGGTGACGCATTATCGTGATTATGAACAGTTCAAAAAGGTCGTCCTCCCGTTTTTGCTTGAACGTCCGGATACCCATCAGTTGATTCTTGGCATATTAGAACGTGGGGATGAACCGCTCTTGATGGCAACGGCACAAGAAGGCGATCATCGTCTCGTCATATTGCAAACGATACCGGAGCAAGCCATCGTCGCAGGGGATGTGTTCTCGCAAGAAGGAATCCGAAAGCTTGCCAGAATTTTGGATAGTCCAGGATTCGTCGGAGAACAGGCTATCTTAGCGCCGCTGTTACTCCCACATTCCATGTATGAGGTACATATGGAACAGGGGATGTATGCATTGACGAAGGTCGAGATGCCGCAGGTTCCGAAAAATGTCGTCTTCCGACCGATTTCGGACGATGAAAGACAACAAGCCTTAGCATTTGCGTCCGGATTTTTATATGAAGTTGAAACGCGACCTTCTGAGCGACAGCTTACGCAACTCCATCAGTCGATGACGCGACACATCCACCAAGGAAGCTTGTTCGGACTGTTTCGTGGAGATACGCTTGTCGCGATGGCGGCAGCGACACGTCCGACGCAAACGGGGATTACGATTTCTTACGTCTATACGCCAAAAGAACTGCGTGGAAATGGGTATGCCTCTTATCTTGTCGCCAAACTATCTGAACATCTACTACAGTCTTATCCGGTCGTGACGCTCTACACTGATTGGTCGAATCAAACAGCGAATAAGATCTATCAGCATGTCGGTTTCGAGTTAGTCGGACGATCCTTACATATCAAGAAACAAGACCGCTACCGGTAAGTATCGAGTTTCTTGTTTCGATGTCTAGACATTGATATGCACAACAACAGCCGATCATCCTGTTATCTAAGGACGATCGGCTGTTTCATGTCAAACTGAGAAATCAATTGAATGTAGCGATGATTTTACCACGGACGTGGCGTTCAGATAAACGTTGCAATCCTTTGACGATGTCAGCTGCTGGAATCTGTTCTGTAACGAGTGGATCGAGTTCTTTCGCTGCGACGAGTTTTAATAACTCGCTTGCCATATGACCGAGGTTTCGGATCGCACGGTCATCTTCGCTGGCATAAGCAGCCGCGAGTGCCACTTCATGGATCGAAGGGGAGAGAGTGAACGGCTTGACGACCGACTGATCGGGACCACCAGCGATGAAAGCGAGTTGCCCCGAGAAGGCAAGACGTCCGAGATCCGCTGTTGCTTCATCTCGACCGACCGTATTGAAAATCAAGTCAGCACCGCGACCATTCGTCCAATCGCGGATGACATCCGTGACATTTTCTTTTTTGTAGTCGATGGCAAGATCGGCACCGAGTCGCTTGACCCACTCATGGTTTTCTGTCGAAGCAGTCGTCGCGACCTTAAGACCAAGGCGTTTTGCGAGTTGAATGCCGATGCCACCGACACCACCTGCACCAGCATGGATAAGGATCGTTTCTTTCCCTGTCGTGTTCATCTTCTGAACGATGGCTTCATAGGCAGTCATTCCTGCGCAAAGAATCGCAGCGGCTTCAGCGAATGAGACGTCTTCCGGAATCAGGGCGAGGGCACGTGTATCGACGAGTGCATATTCAGCAAAAGCACCATCGCGTTGCAGATTCGTATGAATCGCTACACGATCGCCGATTTTTACTTCTGCGCCGGGTCCGATTTGTTCGACGACACCAGCTAGATCGACGCCTGGAATATGCGGGAACGTCCAAGCTGGATTGTTGGTCGCCTTATAGTCGACGGGATTCAGCGCGACAGTCTTGACGCGAATCAAGGCTTGACCTTCTCCTGGCGTCGGCGTTGCGACTTCTTCGAATGTCCATTGATCAATGGCTGTACCTGAGTGATTTAACCATGCTTTCATGTTTAATACGCTCCTTCCGAATACGTGAGTTCATACGAGTGAGAGTAGATTTCGACGAGGTTACCGAATGGATCCTCACAGTAGACCATTCGATACGGCTTGTCTCCCGGATAGTATTCGCGGATTGGCATCCGTTGTTTGCCACCGTGGGCAACGATTTTTTCGACGAGACCTTCGACGTCTGGATCTTGGATCGCATAATGGAAGATACCTGTTTTCCAGAATTCGAAGTTGTTCTCGGGCTGTTCATTGTTCGGGAACTCGAACAACTCGATGCCGATGCGGTCACCCGTCGCCATGTGGGCAATCCGGAACTTGTTCCATCCTGCACCAAAGACATCCGTACACATAACGCCAATGGCAGAGTCATCTTCGAGGACATCAGATGGTTCCATGATGATATACCAACCCATCACCTCTTGATAAAAACGGACGGCTTCGTCAAGATTCGGTACGGAAAGACCGATGTGTGAAAAATTACGTGGATACGTCATGCTTAACACTCCTTTTGCAAAATGATTTACGCATACTCTAACTTACGCTACACTCGATTGCATAGTACGCACTTTGAAGTAACTACTCTGGAGGAGAGAACAACATGTCGACAGAACAATTTCCGGTCAATCGGGCGCTCGCCATCATCGGCGGAAAATGGCGTCCACAATTATATTGCACGTTAGAGAACGGTCCGAAACGTTTTTTAGAGTTACAACGTGCCATTCCCGGGATTTCTCGGAAAGTCTTGACGGATCAATTAAAAGAACTCGAACGTCTCGGAATGATCGAGCGGATTGAGTATGATGAAGCCGTCTTACATGTCGAATACAAATTGACAGAAGCGGCCTTTACACTGCAACCTGCCATGAAAGGTTTATGTGCATGGGGGGAAGGGAATCAATTATCCGAATCCTAAACGAGAGGCAGTGACATTCATGAAATTGACTTATCACGGACAATCGACAGTAACAATCGAGACGAACGGGCATCATCTCGTCATCGATCCATTCTTTAGCGGTAACGACAAAGCGACGACGAATCCCGATGACGTCAAAGCGGATTTCATTCTTTTAACGCATGCGCATGCCGATCATATGCTTGATGCAGAGCGAATCGCGAAAGCGACGGGAGCGACAATCATTGCTACGCATGAGTTGGCGACGTATCTGAGTTTCAAAGGACTCAACGTTCACCCGATGAACCTCGGCGGACAATTTGAATTCCCATTTGGTAAAGTGAAGATGACACAGGCATTCCATTCATCAAGTATCATCGATGAAGAGAAACAAACGATTACGTATATGGGGATGCCAGCTGGATTCTTGCTGACGATCGAAGGAAAGGAAATCTATCATGCAGGCGATACGGCACTGTTCGGGGATTTAGCCCTTTATGGCGCTCATCACGAAATCGATTTAGCCTTCTTACCGATCGGTGATAACTTCACGATGGGTCCGGATGATGCGTTGATCGCTGCAGATATGTTGCAAGCGAAAGCCGTCGTACCAATCCACTACGATACATTTGATTTAATCAAACAAGATGCGAACGCATTCTGTGAAAAGATTGAAGCACAAGGTCAAACGGGTCAACCGCTCGCGATCGGCGAGTCACTCGAATTATAATCCGTTCTTAATCACAGGAGAGGAAACGTCAATGTTCCTCTCCTTTTTGTCGATTATTCTTCTGGAATGTCAGCGGTTCATCCGATGACGCTTCCTTCTTCCGCCCGATGGCGAAACGGTGAACTTCTTCTATGATAAGAAGGGGGCTGTTGACAGCCGATTCAGATATTCGGAATAATGGTAGACATGAGATGGAGGGGCTGACATGGAAGAGCATAATAGTAGGAGTGTGCGGAAACGAAAACAATCGTCGTTCACACGCTTAAAAAATAAACAAAAACAAAAGATGGATGCACGGTTGAACCGGATTGGAGAAAAAGGACCAGTGAAGCGACCGCTCTATTTATACGGTGGTGTCATTCTCGGACTTGTCGTCATCTATTCGATCACATTGCTCGTCTCAACGGAATTGTTATCACGAGGCGAAACATTCAAAACGACGAATCGCTATAAATCTCTCGCCATCGAGGCGCCGCACGCAACGGTACAATTCGTTCGAAGCACAGATGGAAACGTCCAAATCAAGCTCGTCGATAGTGCGTCGAGTGGCAAACGACTGAAAATCAGTACATCGACGAATACGGTGACGGTGACAGGACGAGATGGTTGGCTGTCTCGACTTGGCAATCGTCCGAGCGAAAAAACAGCAGACTACACGATTCAAGTGGGACTACCAAGTTATATGAACCGTGTCGATGTCGATGCCGGTACACTGAAAGGAATCGGTATCTACGCAAAAACGATCGAGATGGACGGAGAAGCGATGAGTCTCGATAAAGTAAAAGGTGATGAGATTACACTGAATGCAACACGTGCGATTTCCGTCAAGGAAATGGACGCCGTCCATGCGCAGGTGACAGGCGAGAGTGTCTCGTTGGCAGACTATATGGCGAAATTGAGTCTTGACGTTACGACGATTGACGGCGCGACGAAGCTAAAACCAAATAAAGCAGCCGGTACGATCACGATTGATACGGGAGGCGATATTAAAGCCTCTGACCGATATACGAAACAAAAGAATAAGGATGAGACGATTTATGAACTGTCGAAACAAGAAAAACCGGAAGTGACAGTCAATAGTGAAGTCGGGCAGGTGACGCTCGAGTGAAATTAAAGTTTCGGATTGGACTTCGGACGATCAAGACCGGCATCGCGGTAGCTCTTGCACTCAGCATCTCTTGGTATGTCTTTGATATTTATTCAGGAATGGGGGCTGTCGCAGCCATCGTTGCGATGCAACCGACGATCCATCGTTCATTTAAAATCGTCTTCAATCGGATTTTCGGAACGGTACTCGGACTGATGTGTGGACTCGCGATTGTTGCGACGCTTGGCGCCAATCCACTGACGATCGGACTTGCCGTCGTCGTCTCGCTCGTCCTCAATTCGATGATTGGACGAACGGATATGTCGACGTTCGCTGCCTTTGCGATTGTCTTGATGTTCGAGAGCCCGACCGCCGACTATGTCCACTATGCCTTATCACGATCGTTGCTGACCGTCGTCGGTGTGTTATCTGCCGTCCTCGTCAATTACATCGTCTTCCCACCACATTATGAAGACCGCTTACTCTTGCTCGTCAAAAAAACGACGCAACAGTTGATGGAAGATTGGCGAAGCCTTGTGCAAGATGATGGACGCTTGCTTGCCGTCCGTAAACAAATCCTCAAACATGAGGAAATGATGTTGATGCTCCAAGAAGATCAAAAATATCCACTAGTGGCGAGCGGTCAAAGTGAAGCGTTCATTCGACTGAAGGAGCTTGTCGATCTTGAAGACAAGTTGCTCGTCTTGCTTGAAAGCATTGCCAGTCATCGGGATATCCCGATGACAGAAGAACAGGAAAAGACGCTCGGTCAGGAAATTGATTTCTTACTCAGCCATCATTACGATGTCATCTTCTCCCACGAACGAAAACAGGCGATGTTCTCATTCGATCAAGAATTAAGCGAGGCGAAGGATATCATTCATGGGCATTTGCTCGATTACCGGGAACAGTTAGAAAAAATGAAGTGAAGATGAAAAAGCGCTGTTTCTCCTAAGTAACACTTAGGAAAAACAGCGCTTTTTTGTGTAGCGTCATTGACGTAAGGATTGGACGACATCTGGATCAGGTGTGACGTAAAGAGTCGTTTGATCCGTGTAGATGACGAATCCGGGCTTTGCACCACTCGGTTTTTTGACATAACGTAGTTCCGTGAAGTCGACCGGGACTTGGCTCGACTCACGTGCCTTCGAGAAATAAGCCGCGACGATCGCTGCTTCCTTCAACGTCGTCTCGTCCGGTGCATCACTTTGAATGATGACGTGCGATCCCGGGATATCCTTCGTGTGTAACCACGTATCGGACCTGCGGCCGAACTTGAACGTCGCGTAATCATTTTGTTTATTGTTCTTTCCGACGAAGAATGGAAGACCAGTCGAAGAACGGTATGCTTCGAGTTGTGGGAGCTGCGGTTTCTTTTTCTTCTTTTGTCGTTCGCGCAGATAACCTTCTTCGACGAGTTCCTCGCGCATTTCCCGGATGTCTTCCGGGGATGCGACATCGAGTTGCGCAAGTAAGCCTTCGAAGTACGCAATCTCAGCTTGGTTCTTCTCGAGCTGACGCGCGACTTCGACTTTGGCGGTTTTTAATTTGTTATACCGTTTGTAATAACGTTGCGCGTTCTCATTCGGCGAGAAACGAGGATCAAGCGTGATCGTGATTTCAGCACCATCTGGGTCATAGTAATCGACGACGGTCGCTTCCTTCATCCCGCGTTCGAGCTGATAAAGATAGGTCGTCAGCAGTTCCCCTTTATGTTTCCACTCATCCATCCGTAACGTCGCTTCTAAATCTTTTTCGAGTTTTGAGCGCTTTAAGATATTCTTATCGTACTCGCTCTTGATGAACCGTTCGAGATCGGCTGCTTGTTGTTTGACGCGATCGCGGTTTGCTTTTTGATGGAAGAAGGCGTCGAGGACTTGACCACTCGTCTCGAACGTCTTCTCGTCGATGATGGATCCTTCCGTTAGCCGGACCGGCGCGAAGCGTTCCTTACCACCTTCCATCCGTTGTAAGACATAAGGACCATCGAGTTCCTTCAGGACATCTTGAAAGGCAGATGCAAGATTCGTCCGGTTGGCAAGACCTGCCCGCGAGACGATTTCTTTTGCGATTTGCGGGGACAGACCACTGAAGAGACCAAGTAACTGTCGATCGAGTTTCCCAGCGTTCCAGTCGATTCGGTGAAGGGTCTTTTCGATATCTCCCGTAAGCGGATCCACTTTATCCTGCGCCGGCGGAAGCTGGTATGTCATCCCTGGCATGATCGTCCGGAAGGTATTTTGACTGAGTGGCAAGTGTTTGATCGCATCGAGGATCTTATCTTGTCCATCGGTCAAAATGATGTTCGAGTGACGTCCCATCAACTCGACATAGATTTTTTTCGCTTCCTCATCACCGAGTTCGTTCCGGGACCGGACGCGTAAGACGATGATTCGGTCACGTTCGAGTTGTTCGATTGATTCGATGAACCCACCTTCGACATGTTTGCGGAGCATCATACAGAAGAGTGGGGGTTCACTCGGGTTGCTGACCGCTTCCGACGTAATGTGCATCCGTGCATACATGGCATTCGCAGAGGCGAGCAACAATACGTTTTTTCGCTCAGCCCGGACCTGGAATACTAAATCCAATGTATACGGTTGGTATACCTTATTGATCCGTCCTCCGACGAGCGGTTGGAGTTCTTCGACGACGCGTGTCGTCATCAATCCGTCAAAAGCCATACGATTACCTTCTTTCTTGATTTCGTTCTCACTTTCTAAAGGTAACAGAAATGGCATCGTTATGGTATGATAAAGCAGTCGAGCTAAAAAAGATGACTTGCGAACTTCCCGTCTCTACTGCTAATATGAAACAATGTGAAGTTTGTGAGATGGAGGGGTTTTGAAGTGATTTTCAAAGAGCGTGGCTTATTACTCGTATTATCTGGTCCAAGTGGTGTCGGAAAGGGAACGGTCTGTCGTGCTTTGCGCGAAGATCAGGATAATGATCTGCATTACTCGGTATCCTGTACGACGCGCCAACCGCGCGAAGGAGAAATAGATGGTGTTCACTATTTCTTTAAATCGCGTGAAGAATTCGAAGAGATGATTGCGAACAATCAACTCTTGGAATATGCTGAATTCGTAGGGAATTATTATGGAACACCTGTCGAATGGGTGAACCAGATCCTAGATGAAGGAAAAGACGTCATTCTCGAAATCGAAGTTCAAGGGGCCATGCAGGTCAAAGAACATTTTCCAGAAGCTGTCTTCTTATTCCTTGCACCTCCAAGCCTCCAAGAATTACGGAACCGCCTCGTAGGGCGTGGAACGGAATCAGAGGAAGTCATCAAGCAACGTCTTCTCGTCGCTAAAGAAGAGATTGAGATGATGGATGCGTATGACTATGTCGTGACGAACGACGAAATTCATAAAGCCTGTGATCGAATTCAAGCAATCGTCACAGCGGAACATTGCAGTCGGGAACGTGTCGCGTCCCTATATAAAAAAGCCATGGAGGTTAAGTGATATGTTATATCCATCAGTTGATAAGCTTCAAAAGAAAGTGCCATCGAAATATACGATCGTTACAGTTGCCGCTAAGCGTGCGCGTCAAATCCAAGACGGGAAACGCGTGAGAGTCACGAACCCAAAATCGCATAAACCGGTCGGGAAAGCTTTAGAAGAGCTTTATTTCGAAGAAGTATCCGTCACGAACCAACCGCAAGACTAATTTTGAAGCAGCCACTTGTCATCGTGGCTGTTTTTTTCAATAAGGAGGACACCTACATGTTAACCAACCGAAACATTCTACTGTGTGTCGGCGGTGGAATCGCTTCCTATAAATCAGCAGCACTCGCTTCAAAACTCGTTCAAGCAGGCGCACACGTTCAAGTCGCGATGACGCGTAATGCGCAACAATTCGTCGGTAAGACGACGTTTGAAGCACTGACGCGAAAAGCGGTCTATGACAATGTCTTCATCGAGCATGATCCGTCAAAAATCGCCCATATCGATTTAGCGGACGAAGCGGACTTAATCGTCGTCGCACCAGCGACCGCGAACTTGATTGCAAAACTCGCGCACGGGATCGCAGATGACTTCATTACGACGACGATCCTTGCAGCAACGTGTCCCGTCATCGTCGCACCGGCGATGAATGTCAACATGCTCGAACATCCGGCGACAGTTCGCAATATTGAACAACTCAAGCAGGACGGTGTCCAGGTGATTGCACCGGGAGTCGGAAATCTCGCATGTGGTTGGGTCGGAAAAGGTCGTTTACCCGAACCGGAAGACTTAGTCGCAACACTCTCAACCTTCTTTGAAGATAAGTATCTAGCCGGGCGAAAAGTCTTGATCAGTGCAGGACCCACAGTAGAACGGATTGATCCGGTCCGTTATTTGACAAATGATTCTTCCGGGAAAACTGGAATTGCGCTCGCAGAGGCGGCACGAGATGCAGGAGCCGATGTCACACTCGTCCATGGTCCCCTTCGGATCGGATTACCGACCGGGATAGCGACGATTGCCGTCGAGTCGGGAGAAGAAATGCTTGAAGCCATGTTACGTGACTATGAGACGCAAGACATCGTCATCATGTCCGCTGCTGTAGCTGACTATCGACCGTCTGTCCAATACGAGCAAAAGCAAAAGAAAATTCATGGACCATTACGGATTGAACTCGAGGAGACGACGGATATCCTGAAGACGCTCGGTGAGCAGAAACAACATCAGCTATTAGTTGGATTTGCAGCGGAGACGACGGACGTCGAGACGTTCGCAAAACAGAAACTCGCCCGAAAGAAAGCGGATTTCATCGTCGCGAATGATGTCTCTCGTTCTGACATCGGATTTGTCAGCGACGAAAACGAGGTCGTCGTCTTCGGGAAGAATGATTCTGTCACGCGATACGATCAACAATTGAAATCGACGCTCGCTAAAGCGCTCATGCGCCAATTCGCGGAGGCATTGGCATGATAGCCGAAGTCATCGTCGATGTCGCAGCAGCAACCGTCGATCGTCCGTTTGATTATGCCGTGCCGGAACTATGGCAGGAGCTGATCGTTCCCGGGATGCGCGTAGAGGTTCCGTTCGGTCCACGTGCGTTGCTTGGGATCGTCGTCGGAACGAAAGCTACCTCTGATCTGACGAACGTCAAATCGATCGTTCGTGTCTTAGATGAGACGCCGACCTATACGCAAGAATTACTCGAGCTGTCGGCTTATCTATCAGAAACGACATTGTGTTTTCAGGCGACGGCACTGCTTGCGATGCTGCCGGCTGCGTTGAAGGTGAGTTATGATAAACTGGTCATAGTCGAGTCGGGCCCACTTCGGGCATATCATGGTAAGAAAATGGGTCAATTACCAACGGAAGTCCAACAAATCATCTTAACAGCGGCGAAACAAGCTGACGTGACGCTTCAACCGGTCATTCGCGAGAAAAAGACGTCAAAGACGGATAAACGGATTCGTCTCCTAAAGGAACAGGCAACTTTTACGAAACAAGCGAGTCAACAAGCGGCACTGTATGCGTATATCCAAGAATTTCCGAATGCGCTTTGGAGTGAAATCAAGCAGGCGACGGGCGCAACGAGCGCAACATTGAACGCCCTCGAGAAAAAAAGCCTCATTGAAGTCGAGACGATTGATGTACGGCGAAATCCTTACGAACATCTCGTCCAAGACATCTTTGTGCCGTCCTCTTTGACGGAAAAGCAACAGGAAGCTGTCTCGGCGATTACGGCTGAAGCTGAGACCGGAACGTTTTTGTTACATGGCGTAACAGGAAGCGGTAAGACGGAAGTCTATCTTGAATCGATTCATGCACAACTCGAACGCGGTAGACAAGCGATCTTGCTCGTTCCAGAAATCAGTCTGACACCGATGATGGTCAAACGGTTCAAACGTCGTTTCGGAGAACGGGTCGCTGTCCTGCATAGCGGTCTATCGCTCGGAGAAAAGTATGATGAGTGGCGCAAAATCGCTCAAGGCGAGGTCGATGTCGTCGTCGGTGCTCGGTCCGCCGTGTTTGCGCCGCTGACGAATATCGGAATCATCATTCTCGATGAAGAACATGAAACAACCTATAAACAAGAAGAGAATCCGCGCTATCATACGCGTGATGTTGCAAAATGGCGAGCGGCCTATCATCGTTGTCCCGTCGTGCTCGGAAGTGCAACTCCATTACTTGAGACGTATGCGCGGGCACAAAAAGGGGTCTATCGTTACTTACCGCTTCGCGAACGATTCGGTGGGGAACTGCCTCCGGTCGACATCGTTGATATGCGTAAGGAACTTGAACGGGGCAATCGTACTCCGTTCAGCCTCGCGCTCGTCGAAGGCATCAAAGAACGAATCGAGCGTGGGGAACAGACGGTATTACTTTTGAACCGTCGTGGGTACACGACATTCGTCTTATGTCGGGATTGCGGGGAGACGCTTCAATGTCCGCATTGTGCCGTCAATTTAACGTATCATCAACATGAAGATCGCTTAAAGTGCCACTATTGTGGATTCGAGGCGGCGATGCCGAAAACTTGTCCGTCCTGTGAATCGACGAAGATCCGTCAGTTCGGAACGGGGACACAAAAGATCGAGGAAGAGTTGGCGCATTTGATTCCGGAAGCGCGCATTATCCGGATGGATCAGGATACGACGTCTCGTAAAGGCGCACACGAGAAGCTACTCGATGCCTTCGAGCGTAAGGAAGGGAACATTCTTCTCGGGACACAGATGATCGCAAAAGGTCTCGACTTTCCAAATGTCACGCTCGTAGGGGTGCTCGCTGCTGATGCGACGCTCGGTATTCCGGATTTTCGGGCAAGTGAGCGAACGTTCCAGTTGATCACGCAAGTGTCGGGTCGTGCCGGGCGGGGGCAACTCGCCGGACAGTCGATCATCCAGACCTATAATCCTGAGCACTACGTCATTCAGACGGCAAAACAGCATGATTACGAAACGTTCTATAAGCGGGAGATGCAGTTGCGCAAACTCGGGGGACACCCTCCATTTTGGTTCCTTGGCTTGATCACGGTCTCAGCGACACATCCACTCGAAGCACAAGCAGAAGCGCAACAGATTGCTTCCGAGCTGCGGGCTTTCGAATCGGAGGATTTAGTCGTCAATGGACCGTTCGATGCGCCACTTGCTCGACTGAAGAATATGTACCGACAACAGGTCTTAATTAAACATAAAGGGCAGGAAGATGTCCGGACACATCTCCGTGATATCTTAGCCCGTCGTCAAAAATCAAAAACACAAGTCGCGATCGACTTGAATCCATTTGTATTCATGTGAGGTGTCTGTATGTATAAAGTAGTAGAAGTACCAAATGATGTATTACGACAGGTATGTGAACCTGTCACGAAGTTCGATAAAAAACTCGGTAAGATGATCGACCGGATGTTCGATACGATGTACGAATATGATGGTGTCGGCTTAGCGGCACCGCAAATCAATCAACCGATCCGTGTAGCTGTCGTCCATACGGATGATGAGACAGGACCGATCGAGCTGATCAATCCGGAAATCATCGAAGCCGATGGTTCACAGATCGATGACGAAGGTTGCCTCAGCATGCCAGGCATCTTTGGTCCTGTCGACCGCTTCGACCGCATCGTCGTCAAGTCGCAGGATCGTCTCGGACGGACGGTCAAAATCAAAGCAAACGGCTTTTTTGCACGTGCGATCCAGCATGAGATGGATCATTTAGACGGTGTCCTGTTTACGGATAAACTTGTCGAGCAAGAAAAACCGCGCGTCGTCTTCATGGGGACGCCTGAGTTTGCGGCAGGAACACTGCGTGAAGTGATCGATGCCGGATATGACGTCGTCGGTGTCGTCTCACAACCCGATAAGCCGGTCGGACGAAAACGGGAAGTCAAACCGACACCAGTGAAACTCGTCGCGATGGAACACGATATTCCTGTGTTGCAACCGAAACGGATTCGCGAGGATTATCAAGATGTTCTCGATTTAAAACCAGATCTCATCATCACGGCAGCTTACGGTCAGATTGTACCGACAGCGATTTTGGAAGCACCACGTTTTGGAGCGATCAACGTCCATGCGTCACTCCTACCGAAATATCGTGGCGGTGCACCGATTCATCAAGCAATCATCGATGGAGAAAAAGAGACAGGCGTGACGATCATGTACATGGTCGATCGACTTGACGCGGGTGATATGTTGTCAAAAATCATTGTTCCGATCGAAGAGACCGATACAGTCGGAACGATGTTTGAAAAGTTAGCGGACGCAGGAGCGCGACTATTGCTTGAGACCTTACCGCGTCTGTTCGCAGGTGAATTGACACCGGAAGCGCAAGATGAGGCAGAAGCGACGTTTGCGCCGAACATCTCACGCGAGCGGGAACGACTTGATTTTACGTTACCGGGTGAGACACTCTATGATCAAATCCGAGGAATGAATCCTTTCCCAAGTACGTACACGATGCTTGGTGATGACCGATTGAAAGTCTTTTTCGCGACGAAAGTCAAAGGAACGGGACGACCAGGCGAAATCATCGCTTTAGAAGCGGATGGTCCCGTCATCGCGACAGGTTCGGAGACAGCGTTGAAGCTGATCGACTTGCAGCCGTCCGGAAAAAAACGGATGGATGGTGCCACGTTCATGCGCGGGATCGGTCAATCGCTTGAACTCGGACAACAAGTAGGTGAGAACGCATGAATGTACGTGACGCAGCAGTAACGACACTGATGAAAATTGGTCAAGGTGGTGCCTTCTCGACAATCACCGTCCATC
This sequence comes from Exiguobacterium sp. E17S, assembly GCF_057772545.1. Lineage (NCBI taxonomy): Bacteria > Bacillati > Bacillota > Bacilli > Caryophanales > Exiguobacterium > Exiguobacterium sp. E17S. The sequence goes on along the minus strand of NZ_JBYLRU010000001.1, from coordinate 1,029,905 downwards.
AAATGCTTGAAAAGCGTGCTATCTCAGCAACAGATGTCGGCTTGTTCACGGAACTCGTCTACGGGACGCTCAGTCGTGAATTGACACTGGATTATATTTTGGAGCCGTATCTAGCGAAACAGAAAAAACTTGATCCGTTCATGCGTCCGTTGTTACGGATGAGTGTGTATCAATTGTTTTATCTTGATCGTGTACCGGATCATGCCGTCATCCATGAAGCTGTCGAGATTGCTAAAAAACGTGGAAAAGTCCACGTCTCGAAAGTCGTCAACGGAGTGCTCCGGAATGTATTACGGGCGGGAATGCCTCATTTCGCTGAAATCGAGCCTGTTGCAAAACGAATCAGCATCGAAACGAGTCACCCGCAGTGGCTCGTCGAACGCTGGATTGAACTGTTTGGTCCAGAAGAAACACTTCAAATCTGTCAATTGAATAACACACCTGCACCGGTCACGGTTCGCATCAATCGGACGAAGACGACGCGAGAGGAAGCGATCGAGCTTCTACTCGATCAAGGTGTGACGGCAAAACCATCTACGGTCGCGCCAGACGGTCTCGAAATCGAACGAGGAAGCGTTCAAAAAACGGATCTGATTGACCGTGGGTATCTTTCTCTGCAGGATGAGAGCTCAATGCTCGTCGCCCGTGCACTCGGTGCAGAAACATCTGATCATGTACTTGACAGCTGTGCCGCACCTGGTGGGAAAGCGATGCATATTGCTGAAGGTTTGACGACGGGAACACTACAGGCACTTGATCTTCATCCACATAAGATTAAATTGATTGAACAGCAAGCGACACGATTAGGTCTTACGACTGTTCAAGCAGAAGCGTTAGATGCCCGTAAAGCAGGAGACCGCTTTGAAGTAGAATCGTTTGATCGGATTCTTGTCGACGCACCTTGTTCAGGACTCGGTGTCATTCGAAGAAAACCAGATATCAAATGGACGAAACGCCCGGAACAACTCGAGCAACTCCCGAAAATTCAACGAGATATTCTGACATCTGTCTTACCACTCGTTAAAAAGGGTGGAACCTTCGTCTATTCGACTTGTACGATTGATCCGATCGAGAACGAGGATCAGACAGCGTTCATTCTCGATCAAGGATTTGAATTTGATACATCCTTCGCGGCACGCATGCCGGAATCCGTGCGACATCTGATCGGGGATCGAGCAGAACTCAAGTTGTTACCGACGACAGTTGGAACGGACGGCTTCTATATTGCCGCGTTTAAAAAACGAGAAGATTGACACGAACGGAGGACTGTCATGGAGTTAGCTCACCTTTCGACTACTGGGAAAGTCAGGACTAAAAATGAGGATACGGTATTACTCGTCGGGAACGCTGAACGTGGTCTTGCCGTCGTTGCGGACGGTATGGGAGGTCATGCTGCTGGCGATATCGCAAGTGCGATCGTTCGCGAGGTATTTGAAGCATCCTTTTCACTCATGCCAAATCGTCCGATGGAATTGTCTGAATGGATAGAACAACGTGTTGCCGAGGCAAATGCCCGGATTCTTCAGTTTTCAAAAGACGAGCAACTTGCAATCGTCGGAACGACCATTGCCTGCGTATGCTGGGTCGAGGATTTGCTCGTCATCGGTCATGTTGGAGATAGTAGGGTCTATGCCCTTGAAGGTACGGTGTTAAAACAATTGACGGATGATCATTCTTACGTCAACATGTTACGACAATTGGGGGAACTTTCGGATGAGGAAGTCGAAAATCATCCACGTAAGAATGTCATCACACGGTCGGTCGGCTCGAACGAAACGGTCGAAGTCGACATTCAAGTCAGAGATGCTCCAGACTATGACCTCGTCCTCGTCTGTAGTGACGGGTTGACCGATGAAGTGCCAGATGATGTCATCGAACAGATCATCTTACAGGATGAGCCGCTTGATGAGATCGTCGGACGATTGGTGAAAGAAGCGAATGCTCGAGGAGGCGCGGATAATATTACGATTGCCGCCATCCGGTTCAAAGAAAGAAAGAGGGTCTGAATATGCGATACGGAGATCGATTAAATGACCGCTACCGCATAGAACGGCTAGTTGGAAGTGGCGGGATGGCGAATGTCTATCAAGCCTATGATGAGATTTTAAAGCGTCATGTTGCCATTAAGATTTTACGGACTGAATTTTCGCATGACGAACAGTTCATTCGTCGATTCGAACGTGAAGCGCATGCTGCTACCAGCTTGAATCATCCAAACATCGTTGCCGTCTATGATGTAGGCGAAGAAGATGCCATCTATTACATCGTCATGGAGTATATCGATGGTATGACATTAAAGACATTTTGTGAAAATCAAGCATTACCTGTGCCGCAGGCCGTCGATATCATCGCTCAAATTTGTGATGCGATCGATCATGCCCATGCACACCGGATCATCCATCGCGATATCAAACCGCAAAACATGTTGATTCGAGAGGATGGTACCGTCAAAGTAACGGATTTCGGAATCGCTGTGGCGATGTCGAATGCGACGCTGACGCATACGATGTCCGTCCTTGGGTCTGTCCATTACTTTTCACCGGAACAAGCAAAAGGTAAATTTGCGGATGAGAAGTCGGATATCTATTCACTGGGTGCTGTCTTATACGAACTTGTGACAGGACAAGTCCCGTTCGAGGGTGATTCACCGGTTGCGATTGCTTTGAAGCATCTGCAAGATACACCGCGTCGTCCATCCGTCTTGAATCCGAAAGTGCCACAAGCGCTTGAGAACTGTATTATGCAGGCGCTCGCAAAAGCACCGCATGACCGCCAACAGTCCGTCGCAGCCTTTAAGGCAGATATGGTGACGGCGTTGTCTGACGAACGAGCAAATGAAGGCATCCGAGGTGCAGAAGAGGATGAGATGGAAAAGACGATGGTCTTATCGCCTGTCCAAGTGCCAGAAGAATCAAAAGCGGAACCAGAATCACCCGCTGTCACGACCGTTCAACCGAAAACACCGGAAAAGAAAAAGAAAAAACGCTGGTGGATCGTCCTCTTATTGCTCATATTGCTAGGTGGTGCAGCTACGACGTTTGCGATGTGGCCAGATCCAACGGTCACCGTACCATCTGTCGTCAAGACGGATGGAGACGAAGCGGAAACGAAGCTTGAGAAACTTGGATTCGTTGTCGAGACGACAGAACGAAATAGCGATACAGTCGATGAGGGAGACGTCATCAGTCAGACACCGCGTGAAAACGCACAGGTTAAGAAGGGCTCGACAGTCAACTTGGTCGTCTCTACTGGAAGTGCTCCGGTCGAAGTACCGGATGTGACAGATGACGCTGAAAAAGAAGCGATTGCGACGTTAAAAGAGGCTGGATTCGCTAAAGTCGAGGTCGAACGCGAAAAGTCGGATGAAATCGCGCGAGGTAATGTGATCCGGCAATCGATCTCTGCTGGGACGGAAGTGATCGCAAAAGAACAGACGATTACGATCACTGTCTCAGAAGGAACGTCGTCCTTTGAATTGAAAGACTTGACGAACTTATCGAGTGATGAAGCGAAAGCGTATCTCGATGAAATGGGTCTCGACGGTACGTTTGAACAAGAATTCTCAAGTGATGTCAAGCTCGATCAAGTCATCCGTCAATTCCCGCAAGCAGGAGCACAAGTCGAACCGAACGACTCCGTGACGGTCTTCATCTCAAAAGGTGAGGAAGAAAAAACGGTGACAGCGACGTTCCCTGAAAAGGTCGTCTATGATGCGGTCAGCGAGAACGAGGACGAGGAACCACCGAAACAAGTCATCCGGATTGAGACGGAAGATGCGAAAGGGAAGCGGACCGTCATCGAGGAATCGATTGATCAAGATGAGACATTCGACGTGCCGGTGACGATTGATCCAGGAGAAGAAGGAAAAATTACGATCTATAAAGACGATACGGTGTATCGTTCAAAAACCATCACGTACAATCAAGCAAAAGACGCACAATGAATGTGATGAAAAAGGAGTGCATAGGATGACGGAACAACGCATCGAAGAGAATCGAGAAGGAACGATCATACGTCTGCAGGGTGGCTTTTATGATGTCATGACACCAGAAGGAGAGGTCCGTTCACGGGCAAGAGGGAATTTCCGAAAACGCGGCATCAGTCCAGTTGTCGGAGACGAGGTCGTTCTTCATATCGAAAGTGAGACGGGATATATTCTCGAAGTGAAGGAGCGGGACAACTTTTTAGTACGCCCTCCAGTCGCGAATATCGACCAGGCATTGCTCGTCGTCTCGGCGGCAGAACCTGATTTTTCAGCGCACTTGCTCGACCGATTTCTCGTTTTGATCGAAGCGAAGGAAATTCAACCCGTCATCCTGTTGACGAAGATGGATTTGCTGGACGATGTTAAAGGACCGGCTGTCCGAGAGGCGATTGCCGCTTACCGGAAGATTGGGTATACGGTCATCGAGACATCAAGTGAGACGTTAGCAGGTATTGAGCAAGTCCGTCCGTTACTTGCTGGAAAAACGAGCGTTCTCGCCGGACAATCCGGTGTCGGGAAAAGTTCATTGCTCAATGCACTGGAGCCCTCTCTTGATTTAGAAACAAGTGCGATCTCGAAATCACTCGGACGCGGACGTCATACGACGCGCCACGTCACATTGATGCCGCTTGCCGAAGGATTGATTGCCGATACGCCAGGTTTCTCGAACCTCGATTTTCCGTATGATATGGAAATCGAGGATGTACGGTGGAGTTTCCCTGAATTCGTGGCTGTACAAGATGATTGCAAATACCGAGGTTGCTTGCATTTGAATGAACCCGGTTGTGCCGTCAAGGAAGCCGTCGAAGCCCAAGAAATCATGTCCTCTCGTTATGAGAACTATGGTATGTTTATAGACGAAATCAAGAATCGAGCCCGGAGGTATTGAAGATGATTAAAATTGCACCATCTATCTTATCAGCAGATTTTGCGAATCTCGAACGCGATGTTAAAGCAGTCGAAGCAGCAGGCGCGGACTATATCCATTTTGATGTCATGGACGGTCAGTTCGTACCGAACATCTCATTTGGATTACCTGTGCTTAGCAGCTTACGTCAAAAGACGGATATGATTCTCGATGTCCATTTGATGATCGACCAGCCAGAACGTTTCGTCGAGGATTTCGTCAAAGCAGGGGCGGACATCGTGACGTTCCACGTCGAAGCGACGAATCATGTCCATCGTGTCTTGCAACAAATCAAAGCAGCGGGCGCAAAGGCAGGAGTCGTCTTGAATCCCCATACGCCATTATCAACGATTGAACATGTCCTTGAGGATGTCGATATGGTTTTATTGATGACGGTCAATCCGGGCTTCGGTGGACAAGCCTTCATCGAGCGTGTCATGCCGAAACTCGCAGCACTTGCGCAAATGAAAGCAGAGCGTGGTCTGACATTTGAAATCGAGATTGACGGTGGCGTCAATCCGGAAACGGCAAAGCTTTGCATCGATAACGGTGCGAACGTTCTCGTCGCAGGATCAGCAATCTACAATGCACCAGATTATGCGGAAGCGATCACTAGCATTCGTCAAGGGGCTGCCGTATAATAAGAACGAGAAAACGAAATATGATGACCGCAAGGGGTGTCGCTTGAAAAGCGGCTGAGAGGAGTCTTTTAGACTTTAACCCTTCGAACCTGTTCCGTTCAAACGGACGTAGGGATGTGGCGCACGCAGGCAGTACGGCGTTCGTCGTACTGCCTTTTTGCGTCCTCTCGTACAATGAAGGAGGAAAATAGCATGAAACGGTTACAAATGATGATGGAAATTGCCATCTTCGCCAGTCTCGGAGTCGTCTTTGATTTACTGATTCCATTCAAAATGCCACAAGGAGGCTCAATCAGCTTAGCGATGTTACCGATCTTCGTCATGGCATTTCGCCACGGTGTCGTCGGAGGGGTCGTCACGGGAGCGCTTGTCGGTACGATTCAATTGATGTTCGCTCCACAAGTCTTGACGATCGTTCAACCGATGCTTGACTATACGATTGCGTATGGTGTCGTCGGATTAAGTGGTCTGTTCGCGCGTCAAGTCAGACTAGCCGCGCGCAATGGACAAAAGAAAAGCTTGATGGCGTTCGTTCTCCTGGCGACGTTATTAGGCGCAGGACTCCGTTATATCTGTCATGTCATCAGTGGAATCGTCTTTTTTGCCGAGTATGCCGAAGGTCCAGTCGTACCGTATTCATTGATTTATAACGCGACATACATGGTACCGTCTTACGTTCTTTGTGGTGTCGTTGCGGGTCTTTTATTCACGACTGCGCCACGCTTACTCCGTTATTCGGCACGAGGCGTCTGAGATGCGGGCGATTCTCGTCTGTGCCGGTCCGCGAGAAGAAGCGCCGGATTTACGGACGTTTTGTCAGCCAGGTGACTTTATCGTCGGTGTCGACGGTGGTGTTCAGACGATTGAATCGTTTGGGCTGACATGCGACCTGACGATTGGTGATTTTGATTCTCTTGGTTATGTACCAGAAGGGGCAATCGTTCATCCGGCCGAGAAAGATGAAACGGATCTCGAACTGGCACTTCGTACAGTCTCAGAGAAGAAACAGTTTGAGGATACCTTCATTATCGGGGCGACAGGTGGGCGGCTCGACATGACCGTCCAAAATGTATATCTATTAAAGCGATACCCAGAGGCACGACTCGTGACGAAACGAGAAGAGGTACGATACTTGGCTGAGGGAACGTATGCAGTCGAAGCAGGGAGCTATCATTATCTTTCGTTCATTCCACTCGTACCATCGACTTTAAGCTTATCCGGAGTCAAATATCCACTTGATGCACATCCAGTACCGGTCGGAGGTTCATTGACCGTCAGTAATGAATGGTGTGCGTCAGAAGCGAAGGTAGAGCTCCATCAAGGAGAACTATTGATGATGCGGACGCTTAAGGAATAGCACAATCATAGGAAAGAGGCCGTGGATGACTCCGCGGCCTCTTTTTAGATGAAATTATTCTTCGAGTTGAGAAGGGGCGACACGGATGTCGCTTTGAGCGGATAGATGTTTTCCTTTGACGAAGAGATGATAACTTCCCCACATGACAAGGAAGAAAGGAACACCGATGTATAGAGCGATTCGTTGATCCGCTTGAAACGCAAGACTGACGAGGACGACGACGTTAAGTGTCAACGAAATCAGTGGTAACACCGGATAGAGTGGTGTCTTGAATTTCAGTTCGGATACATCGTGTCCGTTTCGGACGAACTGACGACGAAATGCAAGCTGCGAAGCAGAGATTGAAATCCAGCCGACTTGAGCCCCGAGTCCGGCTAAGGACAAGAGCCAAATGAAGACGGTATCTTCTGCGAAAAATGCGGTCAGAAGCGATAACATCGCGAACATCATCGTAAAGAGCAACGCCCGCATCGGCACACCACGTGCATTGACGTAAGATAATTTCTTTGAAATCATCCCTTCTTGCGCCATTGCCCATAACATCCGAGTCGCCGCATATAATCCGGAGTTTCCGACGGACAATAACGCTGTCAAGACGACGATGTTCATCAAATCAGCAGCGTACGGAATACCGATCGCATCAAAGACCATGATGAACGGACTGCTGACTCCGCCAGCTGTTTCATACGGAATTAATGCACCAACGATCGTAATCGATAAGACGAAGAAGATGAACGTCCGCCAGACTGTATTGCGGATGGCTTTTGGAATCGATTTTTCGGGCGTGTCGGACTCCCCAGCCGCAACACCGATCAATTCCGTTCCTTGGAAGGCGAAGTTGACGGCAATCATCGTCGTCAAGACACCGAGAATCCCGTTTGGAAACCAACCGCTTGCCGTAAAGTTCGCAAATAACGATGTCGGACGATCTGCTTCCATCGGTAACCAGCCGAACCAAGCAGCGCCACCTAGAATGATGAAGAACAGGATCGCGAGGACCTTCAAACTCGAGAACCAGAATTCAGCTTCACCGAATGCTTTGGCGGAGACGGCATTCAGACCGAACAGCAAGACCGTAAAGACGGTACACCAGACGACGACCGGTACGTTCGGAAACCAGCGGTCCATCAAACTGCCGGCAGCTGTAATTTCGAGTGCCACCGTCACGGCCCAGCCGAGCCAATAAATCCAACCGACGGCAAAGCCGACCCCTGGTCCGATGAATCGGGTCGTATAGGTCTGAAATGACCCCGAGACCGGCAGATAGACCGCTAATTCTCCTAAACATAACATCGTCAGATACATGATGGTCCCACCCACGATGTAACTGAGGACCGCCCCGAGAGGTCCTGCTTGTGAAATCGTTAATCCTGACCCTAAAAATAAGCCTGTTCCGATGATTCCGCCGAGTGAAATCATGAACAGGTGTCGACTCGTCATCTCTCGTTTGAGTTGCATGATGACTTCCCCCAATTCTGACAAAATAAAGTACGTTCCTATTGTAAGCGTTTTCAATAAAAGCGACAATTAGTTTATGAGAAAAATAAATGAGGGCATAAAAAAACCGGAAGGGAAGATTCCCATCCGGTGGTTGCGCCTTATACGCGTTCGACTTTACCTGATTTAAGAGCTCGAGCTGAAACCCAAACCTTTTTCGGCTTACCGTCGACGAGGATACGTACTTTTTGTACGTTGACTCCCCAAGTACGTTTTGTTTTGTTCAATGCGTGTGAACGGTTGTTACCCGACTTTGGCGATTTCCCAGTAACGTAGCATTTACGTGCCATGCGTTCCGCCTCCTTTTATGTTGTTTTGCGTTCGTCCTAATAGACACTTTGCTATCTTAGCATGGTGTCAGGGCGGTTGCAACATAAAAAAAGTAGCTGACAAGAAAAAAACTTGACAGACAACCTCGAAATTTAAAATAATGGATGAGGATGATGGTAAAAGTTCATTTGACCGCTACTATTTTTCACTTATTCATTGTATAGTCAGTACGGCGACTTTTCAATAGTAGGTCCTTATAGTAGAATTATGAGAAGAATACAATATTCAAAGGGGGCTACTCAGGTGGCGATCGAGATGAAAACGACCTATGGAAAGATTGATGTAGATAATGATGTCGTCGCGCAACTTGCGGGCGGCGCAGCAATGGAATGTTTTGGTGTCGTTGGTATGGCATCCCAGTCTCAAATCAAGGATGGTCTTGCTGAACTCTTAAAACGTGAGAACTTTGCACGCGGTGTCATCGTTCGACAGGCTTCAGAGCAGGTCCATATCGATATGCATATCATCGTAAGCTATGGAACGAAAATCTCAGAGGTGGCGAACAACGTACAGAGTCGCGTGAAATACACGCTCAGTCAGGCACTAGGTCTTGACGTGACATCTGTGAACATCTTTGTCCAAGGAGTCCGCTTGACGAATGTCTAAGGCGGGAATAGAGGAGGAAACTTTAGTGAGTGTAGATCGTTTAACAGGAGCGCAGTTAGTCAAGATGATTCAAAATGGCGCGGCGAATCTCTATCAAAATGCAGATTTCGTCGATTCATTGAACGTCTTCCCTGTGCCAGATGGTGATACGGGAACGAACATGAATTTGACGATGACTTCAGGTGCAAAAGAAGCAGGTAAATCAACTTCGGATTCTGTATCGGAAGTCGCGAACGTCTTCGCACGTGGATTATTGATGGGGGCGCGCGGAAACTCTGGCGTCATCTTAAGTCAATTGTTCCGTGGATTCTCGAAATCAATCGAAGGCAAAACAACGATTGATACGAAGGAATTCGCAGATGCGTTACAAAAAGGTGTCGATACAGCATACAAAGCAGTCATGAAACCGGTTGAAGGAACAATCTTGACGGTTGCCCGTGAAACAGCTGTCGCTGCTATCGCACAATCTGAGACGACGACGGATTTCTTAGAGTTGATGCGTCAACTCGTCGAAGCTTCGAAAGTATCGCTCGACGGTACACCAGAACTTCTTCCGGTATTAAAAGAAGTCGGCGTCGTTGACTCTGGTGGTCAAGGTCTCGTCTGTATCTATGAAGGATTCCTCGCAACACTCGAAGGAAAAGAACTCGACAAACCGCATGCGCCTGTCATGGAAGCACTCGTCGAAGCAGAGCATCATAAAACGGCTCAAAGCTTCATGTCGACAGAAGAAATCCATTACGGTTACTGTACGGAAATCATGGTTCGTTTCCAAGATGACAAGCTTGCGAATGCACCATTCAGCGAAGAAGACTTCCGTAACGAATTAGCGGAATTCGGTGATTCATTGCTCGTCGTAGCGGATGAAGAACTCCTTAAAGTTCACGTCCACGTTGAAACACCAGGAGAAGTCATCACAAAAGGACAACGTTTCGGTGAACTCGTCGCTGTTAAGATTGAAAACATGCGTCAACAACACTCGACGATCCTTGAAGAAGAAGGTGCGAACCAAGTCACTCCAGTCGCTGCACCGAAGGCAAAAGCGAAAGCAGCCCTCGTGACAGTCGCAATGGGTGAAGGAATCAGCGAACTCTTTAAATCACTCGGTGTCAGTGTCGTCATCGAAGGCGGACAAACGATGAACCCGTCGACTGAAGATATCGTTAAGGCGATCGAGGATGCACACGCTGAACACGTTTATGTCTATCCAAACAACTCAAACATCATCATGGCCGCTGAACAAGCAGCATCTGTTGCGAATTGTGGTGTGACGGTCGTGAAATCAAAAACAGTTCCACAAGGTTTAGCAGCAACAATCGTCTATAATCCAGAAGCGACTGTCGAAGAGAACGAAGCGCACATGGCAGATGCGATTGCAGCCGTTAAGTCGGGACAAGTCACATATGCCGTACGTGATACGAACATCGATGGTGTAGAAATCAAGAAGGACGACCATATGGCGATTGCTGAAAAACAAATCGTCGCTACGGACGCTTCAAGTCTTGGTGCAGTCAAGAAACTCGTCGATACACTCGTCACTGAGGACGACGAAATCATCACGGTTCTTTACGGTGAAGGCGTCTCAACAGAAGAAGTTGACGCACTCGTCGCGTACATCGAATCGGTCAATCCGGATGCTGAAGTGGAAGTCCACGACGGCAAACAACCACTTTATTCGTACATTTTAAGCGTCGAATAAAACCATCATACTGAAAAAGGGCGACTAGCCTTTTCACGAATCCCACCATCTGCGATAATAGAGGTGGGATTTCGTTTGTTTCATAGAGAGGGGAAAAGAGATGAAATATCGTAGCGTCTTTGACATCATCGGACCAGTCATGGTTGGTCCATCAAGCTCGCATACAGCGGGAGCTGCACGGATTGGATTGATGGCAGGTAAATTATTCGGGGAAACACCTACTGTCATCCACATCACGTTTTACGGTTCATTCGCGGATACGTATCGTGGACATGGAACGGATGTCGCCATCATCGGCGGTGTTCTCGGATACGATACGTTTGACGACCGGATTCCACAATCGATCGATATCGCGAAGTCAAAAGGGATTGAGATTCATTTCGAGACGAGTGAAGCGTTGACGGATCATCCGAATACGGCTCGTGTCCATTTGACGAATGGAGTAGAAGAGTTTGAATTGGTTGGTATTTCAATTGGTGGGGGAACGATTGAAATCACAGAATTAAATGGTGTACCGCTTCGTTTGTCCGGTGGGGGACCGGCACTCGTCGTCTTGCATCATGACCGCTTTGGTGCGATCGCAGCCGTGACGAGCATTTTGGCTGATTACGAAATCAATATCGGGCATATGGAAGTGTCAAGGCATGAAAAGGAAAACAAGCACTTATGGCAATTGAGATTGATGACCGGATAACGGCAGAAGTGTTGGAAGAAATCGATCGGTTACCTCAAGTCGAGCGTGCCGTCATGATGGGAGAGTGAAGACATGTTTAAATCCGTAAAAGAACTCGTCGCCATCGCGACGGAACGAAATATTCCGATTTCGGAAGTCATGATCGAGCAAGAGATGACGGTTCGTCATTTAGAGCGAGATGAAGTCTATGCGATGATGGAACGAAACCTACAAGTGATGGAAGAAGCAGTCGCTCGTTCACTTGATGGTGACGGTGTCCAGTCGGTGACAGGACTGACCGGTGGGGATGCTGTCTTGCTTCAACGGTACCGTGCTTCAGGTAAAGGATTATCCGGTGATTTATTATTGGACGCCGTTAGTAAGGCAATCGGAACGAATGAAGTCAATGCTGCGATGGGAAAAATTTGTGCGACACCAACGGCAGGGAGTGCCGGCGTCGTACCAGGTACACTATTTGCTGTCAAAGATCGGTTAAACCCAACGCGTGAGCAGATGTTACGCTTCTTGTTCACATCCGGTGCGTTTGGTTTCGTCGTCGCGAACAATGCGTCGATTTCCGGAGCGGCTGGTGGCTGTCAAGCAGAAGTCGGTTCAGCAACAGCGATGGCAGCTGCTGCCATCGTTGAGATGGCGGGCGGAACACCGGATCAGTCAGCGCATGCTTTTGCGATCGCGCTGAAGAACATGCTCGGACTCGTCTGTGATCCTGTTGCAGGACTCGTCGAAGTGCCATGCGTGAAACGCAATGCGATGGGTGGGGCGAATGCTGTTGTAGCTGCCGACATGGCACTCGCTGGAATCACGTCACGGATTCCATGTGATGAAGTCATCTCAGCCATGCATGAGATTGGTCAGATGATGCCGTCTGCGCTTCGCGAGACAGCAAAAGGTGGACTCGCGAATACGCCGACGGGTCGCTGGCTCGAAGCAAAAATCTTCGGAGAGTTATCGAATGAATCCATCACGTGACGTCAAGACATTAAAAGGTGTCGGACGGGATTTGGCGAAAAAACTAGAAGAGATGAATATTCTCACCGTTGCGGACGTGCTCGAGCACGTCCCGTTTCGTTATGACGACTTCGTGACGGGAAGTCTAACGGAAGCAATCCATGAGGATAAAGTCAAGTTCACGGGTCAAGTCCAATCTGAACCACTTGTGCGCTATTACGGAAAAGGAAAGAACCGTTTGACGTTCCGTTTGCTCGTCGAAGAACGGTATAGTGTGACCGTAACGATGTTCAACCGAGCATTCTACAAAGACCAATTGCAACTTGGGGCAGAAGTGACGGTCAGTGGCAAGTGGGACTTACACCGGATGACGATCTCTGCGACGGAATTGCAATTTGGAGCAATCGAAGGCGAATTGACACCGGTCTACTCGCTACGGGGTGACATGCGGATGAAGACATTCCGACGCGTCGTCGACTTGGCGTTCAAGGAGACTGAGGCATTAGCTGAACGGATCCCGGATAGTATCCGGAAGACATACCGGTTACAAGACCGGATGACGATGTTAAAGTCGCTTCATTTCCCAACGAATCGACAAGAGTTAACGGCTGCTCGTCGCAGTTATGTCTACGAGGAGTGCCTCTATTTCCAACTGAAATTACAGGCGTTACGTCTTGGACGACGGAAAGGTCAAGGGATTGCTCTTCCCCTTCATGAAACGGATATTGCCAATTTCATCAAGAGCCTGCCGTTTCCGCTGACAGGTGCCCAGCAACGTGTGACAAAAGAGATCCTAGACGACATCGGTAGCGGCGAACGAATGAATCGGTTGTTGCAAGGGGATGTCGGAAGCGGGAAGACCGTCATCGCTGCCATCGCCTTGTTCGCGACGGTTCGTGCCGGAAAACAAGGCGCCTTGATGGTGCCGACCGAAATTTTAGCGGAACAGCATGCAGCGTCGCTCGCCCCATTGCTTGAACCACTTGGGATTCGGGTCGGTTTACTGACGAGTTCCGTTAAAGGGAAAGCGCGTGCACACTTGCTCGAAGCTCTTGTAACAGGAGAGATCGACGTCTTGGTCGGAACACATGCGCTGATTCAAGACACCGTCCAGTTCAAGGCATTACACCTCGTCATCACCGATGAACAACATCGCTTCGGTGTCGAACAACGGAAACGATTGCGCGCGAAAGCTGAACAGGCAGATGTATTATATATGACAGCGACACCGATTCCGCGTACGCTTGCGATATCGGTCTTTGGAGATATGGATGTTTCGATCATCGATGAGATGCCGGCGGGACGAAAGGAAATCGAGACCTACTGGGCGAAACCGCAACAGATGGAACGCGTTTTCGGGTTCGTCGAGAAAGAATTGTCGCAAGGTCGACAAGCCTACGTCATCACGCCATTGATCGAGGAATCCGAATCACTCGAAGTTCAAAATGCGATCGAATTACATGCGACATTGACCGAGCGGTTCAAGCCCTATCATGTCGGTTTGATGCATGGGCGCTTGACTTCTTCTGAAAAAGACGAGGTCATGCAGGCGTTTAAGGAGAATACTGTTCAAATCCTTGTTTCGACGACGGTCGTCGAGGTCGGCGTGAACGTTCCGAACGCGTCGATCATCGTCATTCATGATGCAGAACGCTTTGGTCTTGCGCAGTTACACCAATTAAGAGGGCGCGTCGGTCGAGGCGATGCCCAGTCTTACTGTATTCTAATCGCCGATCCCTCTTCCGATACGGGAAAAGAACGGATCAAGACGATGACGGAGACGAACGATGGCTTCAAGCTAGCGGAAAAGGATTTAAAACTGCGCGGAGCCGGAAATTTCTTCGGTACCGAACAAAGTGGATTACCGCGCTTCGTTTTGACTGATCCTGCGCTCGATATACAAGTCATGGAAACTGCGCGACAAGATGCAGTCCGCTTACTGCGATCGGACGCCTTTTGGCAAGCGCCGGAATACGATGTCTTGCGTGACTATATCGAACGACAAGGGCTACTTGAAGGAGAAAGAATCGAATAATACTTGAAAGTGAACAACAAGGGATATATACTACTGTTAGTACCAGGTAATAATAGTGGTCATCCTTCTTGTGGGAGGAACATACATGCGGGTACCTAAAAAAGAGAGACAACAAGAATTATTACAGACGATCGAGCAAAATCCGTTCATCACGGATGAAGCGCTGGCGACACGATTCCGTGTCAGTATCCAGACGATTCGTCTCGACCGGATGGAATTAAAGATTCCGGAATTACGGGAGCGAATTAAACACGTCGCGACCGAACGGCTGGATGATGTGCGTACGTTGACTGAAAATGAAGTCATTGGTGATATGATTGACCTGAAACTCGATACATCTGCGATCTCGATCCTTGAGATTTTGCCGGAACATGCGTTTAGTCGGAATGCGATCGCCCGCGGACATATTTTGTTCGCGCAGGCAAACTCGCTTGCGATTGCGCTCATCGACGATGAACTCGCGTTGACGACACGTGCGAACGTTCAGTTCACACGCTCCGTTCACGTCGGAGAACGCGTCGTTGCGAAGGCATTCGTCAGTTCCCATCGTCAAGATGGTCGTTCTGACATCACGGTGGAGAGTTATGTCGGTGAAGAATGTGTCTTCATCGGTGAGTTCACGGTGTATCGAAGTAGTAAGGAGGAATCGAAATGATTTTAGCAGTTGACGCTATGGGGGGCGACCACGCACCCCGTGCCATCGTAGAAGGGGTCGTTGCCTATTTGGCAGAACGTCCAAACGAAAACATCGATATCCGACTAGTCGGAGATGAGTTGAAATTACGCTCATACACAATCGAGGATCCGCGCGTGACGATCGTCCACGCGGCATCCGTCATCACCGGAGAAGATGAACCGGTACGTGCGATTCGCCGCAAGAAAGATAGCTCACTCGTTGTGGCTGCAAACCTGGTGAAATCAAGAGAGGCAGATGCCTTGATTTCAGCAGGCAACACGGGAGCGCTCATGACTGCCGGATTGTTCGTCATCGGTCGAATCGAAGGAGTTGACCGTCCTGCACTGGCCCCGACTTTCCCGACACGTAATGGGAAAGGTGTCGTCATCTTAGATGTTGGCGCCAACCCGGATGCGAAGGCAGAGCATTTGCTCGATTATGCCATCATGGGGTCTGTCTACGCAGAACAAGTTCGCGGCATCACACGTCCAAAAGTCGGACTCCTGAATATCGGATCAGAAGCCGGTAAAGGGAATGCACTGACGAAGGAAACGTATCCGCTACTTGAGACAGCACCGATTCATTTCGTTGGGAACGTCGAGGCGAGAGAAGCGATGAGCGGTGACGTCGATGTCATCGTCACGGAAGGTTTTGCCGGCAATACGTTACTTAAGAGTACAGAAGGGGCTGCCAGTATGATCATGGGTGTCATGAAAGAACAATTCATGAGCTCTTGGACATCAAAGCTAGCCGCTCTCGTACTAAAACCGAAGTTGAAAAAAATGAAGCAGTTGCTAGCTTATGAAGAATATGGCGGTGCCGGACTATTCGGCATAGCGGCTCCGGTCATTAAGGCGCATGGTTCAAGTAATGCCTACGCCTTCAGCCGAGCGCTCGTTCAAGCTGAGAAGATGGTCGAACAAGAAGTCGTTGCTAAAATCGTTCAAGCGAAGGCAACAGAAGCACGTTAAGAAGGAGTGAGACGAGATGGGGAAAACAGTTTGGATGTTTCCGGGACAAGGGTCACAAACCCCTGGAATGGGACAGACGCTCATCACGCAAGACGAGACACGCCAAGCACTCGCTGACCTTGGAACGCGAATTGGTCTGGATCTGACGACGCTGATGACGACAGGGACGAAGGATGAATTGAAAGCGACGGACATCGCTCAACCAGCCATCGTCGCACACAGTGCATTACTCGCACAGCAGTACGCAGCACAAGGACATACACCTGATTTCGTACTCGGACACAGTGTTGGAGAATATAGTGCGCTCGTCGCAGCTTCTGTCATCACACCGTCTGAAGCCGTCTATCTCGTCCGAGAACGCGGAAAACTCATGAATCAAGTCACGGGTGGAACGATGGCGGCGGTCATCGGCATGAATGATGTCGAGGCAGCCCATCACGCGGTCGAATCGATTGCGGCAACGGGAGAGATCGTCCAGATCGCCAACTACAACTGTCCTGGGCAATTCGTCATCTCCGGACAAATCGCAGCGGTCGAATCCGCTACAGCGAAGTTAAAAGAGCTCGGAGCAAAACGTGTCTTACCGCTTGATGTCTCAGGTGCGTTCCATTCGTCACTCATGACACCATTCGCACCACGATTCGAAGACATTCTCGTTTCGTCACCGTTTGAAGCGGCGAAGACGAAATTCATCTCGAACGTCGACAGTGCGTTCCACGATCAACCAGACGAATTGATTCGTTTGCTCGTTCAGCAGCTCTACTCACCGGTTCGATTCGAATCATGCGTCGAGCGTCTGATCGAAGAAGGTGCGGATACATTCATCGAGTTCGGTCCATCATCTCCGTTGAGCGGTCTCGTGAAACGAATCAAAAAAGATGCGAAGATCATCAGCATCACGACACTTGAGCAATTGGAAGCGGAGGGAATTCGTTGAGTAAAGTAGCACTCGTCACTGGCGCGTCACGCGGCATCGGAGCTGCCATCGCGAAGCGATTGGCAACAGATGGTTTCCGTGTCGTCGTCAACTATGCAGGAAGCACGGACAAGGCGGAAGCTGTCGTCCGTGAAATCAAGGAAGCAGGCGGAGAGGCACTCGCGATTCAAGCGAATGTCGCTGAAGCAGATGCTGTCAAACAGATGATCAAACAGACGATCGACACATTCGGTCAACTGGATTGTGTCGTCAATAATGCCGGCATCACGCGTGATGGTTTGCTGATGCGCATGAAGGAAGCGGATTTCGATGCTGTCATCGATACGAACCTGAAAGGGGCGTTTCTCGTCACACAAGCCGCGACACGTCCGTTGTTAAAAACAAGCGGTCGTATCATCAACATCGCATCAGTCGTCGGTATTTCCGGAAATCCAGGGCAAGCGAACTATGTCGCAGCGAAAGCGGGTCTGATCGGGCTGACGAAATCCGTCGCACGTGAACTCGCTAGTAAAGGCGTCACAGTCAATGCCATCTGTCCAGGATTCATCGAAACGGACATGACGGACGAATTGACAGAAGAACAGCGGAACCTGTCACTCGGGCAAATTCCGTTGAAACGCTTCGGTCAAACCGACGATATTGCTTCACTCGTCAGTTTCATCGCTTCAGATGAAGCGCGATACATCACAGGACAAACTCTTGCCGTCGATGGCGGCATGACGATGTAACACAACTAACGGTAGTACTTTGCCAAATCGGCAATCATCTTATATACTCAACTCATGGAGGGATTTTAAAATGACAAAAGAACAAATCTTAGTAGACGTACAAGAAGCAATCGCAGAAAAATTAGGAAAAGAACAAAGTGAAATCACACTTGATAAATCGTTCAAAGACGACCTCGGTGCTGACTCTCTCGAAGTCATGGAACTCGTCATGGACTTAGAAGACAAGTTCGAAATCACGATCGAAGATGAGCAAGCAGAAAACTTGAAGACTGTCGGCGATGTCGTCAACTACATCGAAACACAAGTCTGATCATTGAAGCTGACCCACCGCAATTTGCGGTGGGCTTTAGCTGTTTAGGAGGAACTATGACGAATCAAAAAGGACGTCGTGTCCGAAAAGGACCCTATGTAAAACGACGCAAGGATGCTCGGACGCTCGCTCAAATCGAGCAGAAATTCGAAGCGTTACAAGAGCGCCTGAATATCACGTTTTCTAATGTCGAGCTATTAAAACAAGCCTTCACGCATTCTTCGTTCGTCAATGAACAACGCGAGTCTGAAGGGGATAACGAACGCCTAGAATTTTTAGGGGACGCGGTCTTAGAGTTGACGGTGTCACGCTATCTATTCGAACACTACCCGGAACGTTCCGAGGGGGAATTAACGAAATTGCGAGCGGCAATCGTCTGTGAACCGTCACTCGTCCAATTTGCGAATCACTATCAGTTTTCCGATATGATTCTGTTAGGTAAGGGGGAAGAACTGACCGGTGGTCGGAATCGTCCAGCCTTACTTGCGGATGTCTTCGAATCCTTCATTGGCGCCTTGTATCTTGACCAAGGCATCGAAGCAGCCGAACGATTCCTCGCCGAAGCGGTTTTTCCGAAAGTGGCGACAGGCTTTTTTGAAGAACAGACAGATTTCAAGAGTCAATTACAGGAAGCGATTCAACGTGTCGGCTTAGGTGTCATCGAGTATGAAATCATCGAGGAGCGCGGTCCGGCGCATAGTCGGGAATTCATCTCGCGTGTCCAAGTCGCGGATGAGCTTGAAGGGATCGGGACTGGCCGTTCGAAAAAAGAGGCAGAACAACAGGCGGCAAAACAAGCCTTACTTGAATTAAAGAAACAGTTTTAAGCAACAAAAGGCCGACCATCTCTCGAATGCGTGAGAGATGATCGGCCTTTATCGTGTGAAGTTCGCTTGATTAGACAGTCTTGAGGGATTTCAGTTCGTCGACGATCGCATCGACCTCTGCAAGTGATAACGAGTCGCGCATCATGACGAACTCATAAATCTCTTTTAAGTCCTCGTTTTTTGAGCCATCGAACTGTTCTGCTTTAATGACCCCTTTGTTGATGATGTTCAATTTATCTAAGATTGCTTCAATCATTTGTTCAATCGTCATCGTGTTATTCGCTCCTCTTCTTCTTGTTTCGCGTGATACTACCTTAAAACCTATCATGTTGCTAGCGTTTCGGCTATGGTAAACTGAAAGAAATTCAAAAGAAATTTAAACATACGGGTGATCAAGATGTACTTAAAACGAATTGAAATCAATGGCTTCAAATCATTTGCCAGTCGAACTGAATTAGAATTCCTTCCGGGTGTCACGGCAGTCGTCGGACCGAACGGAAGTGGGAAATCAAATATATCGGACGCTGTCCGTTGGGTGCTCGGAGAACAATCTGCGAAGTCACTGCGCGGGGCGAAGATGGAAGACGTCATTTTTGCCGGCAGTCTGTCTGAACACCGGAAACAATTTGCCGAGGTGACGCTCGTCTTAGACAACGAGTCAGGAACGGTTGCGTTGCCGTATCAGGAAATCAGTGTCACGCGGCGTGTCAGCCGCAACGGAGACAGCGATTATTTTTTAAATAAAAAACCATGTCGCCTGAAGGATGTCCTTGATCTGTTCATGGACACAGGCTTGTCGCGTGATGCTTTTGCAATCATCGGACAGGGTCGGGTCGAACAAGTCATCTCCGGTAAACCGGAAGAACGCCGTGCTGTCATCGAGGAAGCAGCAGGCGTCTTGAAGTATCGTCATCGCAAGAAGCAAGCCGAGCGGAAATTAAGTGATACGGAAGCGAATCTATCGCGTGTCGATGATATTTTATATGAACTTGGCGGACGAATCGAGCCGTTACGTGAACAAGCGGCGCTCGCGAAAGAGTATCTCGTCGCTCGAGAACGGCATGATGTCCTCGAGCGTGGTATCTTGGCGCATGAAATCACGACGTATCAGACGGAGCTCGAAACACTAGCGCGTGACATCGCACAATGTGAAGAACGCCTTGCGTCTCAAAAGACGACTTACGAAGAGACCGTCGTGTCCCGAGAAAATCAAGAATCGATGCTCGAAGAAGAACGACAACAAGAAAACGCGTTGCAGGAGCAACTTCGACATGTCTCGACGCGACTTGTTGAAATCCAAGGTGCCCTTAACCTAGCGAAAGAGCGTGAAAAACACGGGACCGAGACGAAAGAGCGACTCGAACAAGAGGTTGCCGTCGTCGAAGAACGCGTCAAGGAACTGGAGCTCGAACTGACCGCTTTACAGGAACGCCAAGCAGAAGTCGATCAGGAAGCAAAGCGGATCACAGCTGAACGGGAACGAGCCGATCAAGCGCTGACACAAACCGATCGTGATTTTGATAAGGAAGCCGAAGTATTACGTTCGGAAGCCTTTGAAGTGGCGAGTCGATTAGCTGCGACGAATAATGCCTATAATCGGGCGAAGCAAGATCTCATGCAGGCAGAAGAACAAAAACGTTCATTTACGGCGGACAGCGGTACGAAACAATCGACGCGTCGTCAACTCGAGGAAGACGTCGCTCGACTAGAGGCGGATGTCGCTTCGATCCGGACGAAGTTGGACCAAGCAACGAAAGAAGAGACGACGGCACTTGCAGCACGAAATGAACAACAACATGCGTTACGACAAGTCGAACAGTCCGTTGCGGATTTAGAGCGACGTCGGCATAAGACGGAAGACCGGATTGAATTCCTTGAATCCGTCAAAGCCGACTATAGCGGTTATTTCGGTGCCGTGAAGACGATTTTAAAACAACGAGATCAGCACCCAGGTATTTACGGAGCGGTCGCGGAGTTGATTTCGGTTCCGGCGCGGTTTGAAGCGGCAATCGAGACAGCGCTTGGTGGGGCAATGCAAAACATCGTCGTTGATACCGATGCGACAGGACGTCGTCTGATCCAAGAGCTTCGGCGGTTAAATGCCGGTCGAGCGACGTTCATGCCGCTCGCCTCACTCCAAGCACGCGAAGTCAATCGTTCAGTACGAGAACAAGTCGGTGGAATGTCTGGGTTCGTCGGGATCGCAAGTGATCTCGTGACGACAGACGAGACGTTGACGAAATTAAAGATGAACTTGCTCGGTACGACACTCGTCGTAGAGTCACTTGAACAGGCGAACCAAATCGCCCGTTCGACAGGACATCGCTATCGTCTCGTCACGCTCGAAGGAGATGTCGTCAACGTCGGCGGTACGATGACCGGCGGAAGTCGGAAAAAAGGTACACCACTGTTTAGTCAATCGCGCGAACTTGACGAGTTAAAAGAGGGACTGACGCGCGGACAAGCGGTCATTCGGGAGCAGATGCGCCGCTTGGAAGATCTGAGAGCGGCGATCCAGACTCTTGATGCTACGGCTCGGACACGGACAGAAACGATTCAAACATTACAAGGGCAACTCGAACAATCGCGCGATACGTTAGCAGATGCGAACCGTCATCTTGCTGTCATGACGTCTGAATTGTCGGTTGAAGATCGACAGATGGCACGTGTACTCGAACAAGAACAGGAAGCACGTCAGATCATCGAGACGTCGGAAGTCGAGATCGCAAAATGGACGGAGCGTCAAACAGAGCTTAGACAAGCCTTAGATCGTCTCAAGGATGCGCAAGCCCGTGGTGCCGTCACGATGGACGAACTGAAGAAGGAACAAGCAGAAGCAGTTCTCGAAGAGCGGACGATTCAAATGAAACAAGCGCAACTTTCGCAAGAGATCGAACGCCTGACGGAACAGGTCAGTCACGCGAAGCTTGAACGTGGTCATAAACGCCGTGACTTGCGTCATGTCCTCGAAGGATTCGACGAAGCGAAAATCGATGCCTTGCACGCGGAACAGCGCGAACAGGAACAGGAACAACAACGGGTCGAGACCGAACTCGTCGCGATCGGGCAACGGATTCAAGTACAAGCAGAATCCCTGCGCTTGATCCGGATCCGCGAAGCGAAGACGAAGGACGATCAACAAACGACGAAACAGGCACTCGAGCAGCTACGACTCTCGCAAGGGAAAACGAGCACGCGTCTTGAGACAAGACAAGAAATGCTGGAAGAGATAGGATTACTGCTCGAACTGATTGCACCACTTGATCTATCGTATGAAGAGGCAAAAGAGGAAATTCATCTGCTCAAACGCCAACTCGAAGAAATCGGCATCGTCAACATCGGTGCGATTGAGGAATTCGCAGAGGTCGATGAACGGTTTACGTTCCTATCCGCGCAACGGGATGATCTCGTCGCTGCTAAAACGGATCTCTATGGCGTCATCGAAGAGATGGACCGAGAAGTCATTCGGTTGTTCCGTCAAACGTATGATGCTGTCCGAGAACACTTCCGGGAAACATTCCGCGAGCTATTCGGGGGCGGTGAAGCCGATCTAGTCCTCGTTGACCCGAGTGATCTGTTGACGAGTGGAATTGATATCGTTGCCAAACCGCCTGGTAAGAAGTTGCAGAATTTGTCGCTCTTGTCCGGTGGAGAGCGTGCCTTGACAGCCATCGCCTTATTATTTGCGATTCTAAAGACACGTCCTGTCCCATTCTGTGTCCTCGATGAGGTCGAGGCGGCGCTTGACGAAGCGAACGTCGCGCGATTCGGCGAGTTCGTCCATCAGCTAGCACGCGAGACACAGTTCGTCATCATCACCCATCGGAAAGGAACGATGGAGGCGGCAGATGTCCTTTACGGCGTCACGATGCAGCAAAACGGGATATCTGAAGTGTTATCCGTTAAACTAGAAGAGGCACGACGTACATTAAGTGAAGAACCAAAGGAGATTAAACGATGAGTTTCTTTAAAAAACTGAAAGACCGCTTGACGACTTCGACACAAGAAGTCACGACTAAATTTACGGAAGGCTTGACGAAGACACGCGACGGATTAGCGAGTGCCGTCAATGATCTCGTCTACCGCTTCCGTGAAGTCGATGAAGACTTTTTCGAAGAGTTAGAAGAAGTATTGATCCAAGCCGACGTCGGTGTGACGACGACGATGGATTTGGTCGAGGAACTAAAGACAGAAGTCAAACGCCGTAACGTCAAGGATCCAAAACAAGTCCGAGACGTCCTTGTAGAAGTCGTCGCGAAGATGTTAGTCGAAGAGGAAGAGACGGCACTTGATCTTGATCATGAGCTGAATGTCATTCTCTTTGTTGGTGTCAACGGGGTCGGTAAGACGACAACGATTGGGAAACTTGCGAACCGATTAAAACAAGAAGGTAAGAGCGTCATGTTAGCAGCGGGAGATACGTTCCGGGCTGGTGCGATCGATCAACTGCAAGTCTGGGGCGAACGCTCAGGCGTACCGGTCATCCGTCAAGGCGAAGGCTCCGATCCGGCTGCTGTCGTTTATGACGCCGTCCAAGCAGCGAAAGCACGTAAGGTCGACGTCCTGATTTGTGATACGGCAGGACGCCTACAAAACAAGGTCAATTTGATGAACGAACTTGAAAAGGTTAAACGCGTCATTGAACGTGAAATTCCAGGCGCACCCCATGAAGTGTTACTAGCACTTGACGCAACAACAGGGCAAAACGCGATGGTGCAGGCAAAAGCCTTTAAACAAGCGACGAACGTTAGCGGAATCGTTTTAACGAAACTTGACGGCACAGCGAAAGGTGGGATTGTTCTTGCGATCAAGAACGAGCTGAATCTACCGGTGAAGTTCGTGGGTCTCGGTGAAAAAATCGATGATTTACAACCATTTGACGCAGAACAATTCGTATATGGACTGTTCGGCGATGTCTTTGAAGAAAAAGAAAACGTCGACACGGAAGAAAGCGCGGAATAAGCGACGTTTCATGTAAAGAAAAAAACTTGACAACACACTGTGAGGGCTGTACTATACTATCTGTAAAGGAATTTCACTTAACATTGCGGAGGTGCTCGAATGACACTTGATAAAACGAACCGGATGAATTATCTGATTGACTTTTATCAGGAGCTTTTGACGCCAAAACAACGGAATTACATGTCACTCTATTACTTAGATGACTTTTCCTTAGGTGAGATCGCCGATGAGTTTGAAGTCAGCCGACAAGCAGTCTACGACAACATAAAACGCACGGAAGCCATGCTCGAGCAGTATGAAGAACGACTATCGCTGTTCAAGAAACACGAACGGCGAAAGCAGTTACTCGATCAGCTGAAGCAATGCGACCTTCCGGGTGAAGCCCTAGTGATCATTGAGACATTGGAGCAATTAGAGTAGGAGGCATTCTTAATGGCATTCGAAGGATTATCGGAACGGCTTCAAGCCAGTCTCGCTAAAATGCGAGGTAAAGGTAAGATTTCTGAAGCAGACGTCAAAGAGATGATGCGCGAAGTTCGCTTAGCGCTACTCGAAGCCGACGTCAACTTCAAGGTCGTCAAACAATTCGTAAATGATGTAAAGGAACGCGCCGTCGGACAGGATGTCATGACGTCTTTGACGCCAGGACAACAAGTCGTCAAAATCGTCCACGATGAATTGACGAATCTGATGGGTGCAGAAGTGTCACCATTGACGCTTGCGAACCGTCCTCCGACCGTCATCATGATGACGGGTCTGCAAGGGGCAGGTAAAACAACGACAACGGGTAAACTTGCCAATCATTTACGTAAAAAACATAATCGTAGTCCTTTGCTTGTTGCGGCGGATATTTATCGTCCGGCAGCAATCAAACAATTAGAGACACTCGGAAAACAATTGGAGTTACCGGTCTTCTCGATGGGAGATCAGGTTAGTCCACAAGAAATCGTTACCGGTGCACTCGATTATGCAAAAGAGCATCATCACGATATCGTGTTGATCGATACGGCAGGTCGCTTACACGTCGATGAGGAACTGATGCAGGAACTCGTTGATGTGAAGGAAATCGCCAAACCGCATGAAATCTTCCTAGTCGTCGATTCGATGACGGGTCAGGATGCCGTCAACGTCGCAGAGAGCTTCAACGAGAAGCTTGGCGTAACGGGAGTCGTTCTGACGAAGCTCGACGGAGATACGCGAGGTGGTGCAGCACTCTCCATCAAGGCAGTCACCGGAGCACCGATTAAGTTCGTCGGTCTTGGAGAGAAGCTCGATGCCATCGAACCATTCTATCCCGAGCGGATGGCGTCTCGGATTCTAGGCATGGGAGACATGCTGACACTGATTGAAAAAGCAGAGTCACAAATGGACGCTACGCGTGCCAAAGAGTTAGAAAGCAAAATGCGCGATGCATCGTTTACATTCGATGATTTCATCGAGCAGTTGCAGCAAGTGAAACAGATGGGTCCACTCGACGAACTGTTGGGAATGATCCCTGGGGCAGGTAAAGGGAAGATGAAGGGGTTGAAAAACGCCCAAATCGATGAGAAGCAACTCGTGTATGTCGAAGCGATCATCCAATCGATGACGAAACGAGAGCGGACTGAACCTGAAATCTTGAATGCGAGCCGTCGGAAGCGGATTGCCCGTGGTAGCGGACGCAGTATCCAAGAAGTCAACCGCCTCATTAAACAGTTCGAAGACATGCGGAAAATGATGAAACAATTTTCCGGACAGATGGGCAAAGGGAAAAAGAAAGGCTTTGGCCTTCCATTCTTTTAAAAGTCTTTTCTCTTTTGCTGTAACGTTGTATACTAATGAAGTTGTCAATTTGACTAAACGAAAAAATCATTTATTATTTGGAGGGACTTACGAATGGCAGTTAAAATTCGTCTTAAGCGCATGGGCGCAAAAAAATCACCTTTCTACCGTGTGGTAGTAGCAGACTCACGTGCACCACGTGATGGTCGTTTCATCGAGCAAATCGGATACTACAATCCAGTTGCTAAACCAGAAGCAGAAGTTAAAATCAACGAAGAGCTAGCTCTTAAATGGCTCTCTGAAGGTGCTAAACCTTCGGACACAGTTCGTAACCTCTTCTCACAAGCTGGTATCATGGAGAAATTCCACAACGCGAAACTCGCGAAGTAAGACATTAGGAGGTGAGCGAAAGCTTACCTCCTTTTTTTAATTCAAGAAAGGAAGTGAAACGAATGGAATGGTTGGAAATTGCGAAAATCGCTAATACGCACGGTCTAAAAGGGGAATTGAAGTTACTTGCAAGCACGGATTTCCCGGAAGAACGCTTTAAGGTCGGGAAGGAAGTCTTTCTCGGCTCTGAAGGCACGTATACACCAGTGACGATCAGTAGCTACCGAAAACATAAACAATTCATCATGGTGACGTTCAAAGGGATGCATCATATCAATGACGTCGAGAAGTATAAAGGATTGAAACTCTACGTCCACGCAGAAGACTTGCAGGACTTAGACGAGCATGAATTTTACTATCATGAAATCATCGGTTGTACGGTTTATGACGGTGAGACGAAAATCGGAGTCGTATCCGACATTCTCGAAACGGGCGCAAATGACGTCTGGACGATCAAACGCGACGGAAAAAAAGATGTCCTGATTCCGTATATCGAGCAAGTCGTCGCTTCCGTCGACGTCGAACAGAAACGCATTCAGATCACGCCGCTTCCGGGACTGATCGAGGAATGAACATCCGTGTATTGACGCTGTTTCCAGAGATGTTTTCAGCGCTTGATCATTCGATCGTCAAGCGAGCGCAAGACGATCAACACGTCATACTCGAAACCATCAATTTTCGAGACTTTTCAACGAATCGACATGGTAAGGTCGATGATTATCCGTATGGTGGAGGAGCCGGCATGCTGTTGACACCTCAACCCGTCTTCGATGCGATGGCAAGTCTACCGGAACGAAAACGACGAATCATCGTCATGACTCCGACCGGTAAACGGTTTTCGCAACGAATGGCGGAAGAATGGGCAAACGAAGAAGAACTTGTCTTCTTATGTGGTCACTATGAGGGGTTTGATCAGCGAATCCATGATCAGTTGGTGACGGATGAGGTCTCGCTCGGAGACTTCGTCTTGACGGGAGGAGAACTCGCTGCGATGACGATGATCGACGCCGTCGTTCGCCTCTTACCGGACGTCCTCGGTGCTTCTGCGAGTCACGAAGATGATTCCTTCTCAACAGGACTTCTCGAATACCCGCACTATACACGTCCGGCAGAATATAAAGGGTATCGAGTACCCGATGTCTTGTTATCAGGCAACCATGCCCGGATTGAAAAATGGCGACGGGAACAGTCGCTGAAGCGGACATATGAGCGACGCCCTGATCTTCTCGTGGATGCATCGTTAACGGATGAAGATCAACGTTATTTAGACTCGATTTCAGGATTGTCAAACGACTGAATCTATGATAAGTTAAAACATGTGGCAAAAGCCACCCATTAACGATGTTCCGCTGTCGGATGCTTGAAGCAAATGAAGATAAGAACATTGGTGAAAAAAGGAGAAATCATTCATGAACACACAACAATTGTTCCGTGAACTTACACAAGAACAAATCAAGTCAGACGTCCCTGCGTTCCGTCCTGGGGATACAGTCCGTGTACACGTTAAAGTCGTCGAGGGTACGCGTGAGCGTATTCAGCTCTTCGAAGGCGTAGTCATCAAACGTCACGGTGGCGGCATCAGTGAAACATTCACAGTCCGTAAAATTTCTTACGGAGTTGGCGTTGAGCGTGCTTTCCCGCTCCACTCACCACGTGTTGCACAAATCGAAGTCGTTCGCTACGGTAAAGTCCGTCGTGCGAAACTTTACTACCTCCGTAACCTTCGTGGTAAAGCGGCGCGTATTAAAGAAATTCGTCGTTAATCATGTGAAAAAGTGGCTTGTCTCCGGACAAGCTTCTTTTTTTTGCAGTTTATGCGTATACTAGTCCTTAGGAAGAAATTGCGTTAATCAAGGGAGTGGAATTCGTGAAGGAGTTATTCAGTTGGGTAAAGGCGCTCGTCGTAGCGCTCGTCATCGCGTTCATCATTCGAACGTTCCTGTTCGTACCCGTCATCGTTGATGGGGAATCGATGATGCCGACCTTACACAATGCGGATCGAATGATTGTCAATAAGGTCCCATACTATTTTAATGAACCAGAAAGAGGCGATATCGTTGTCTTCCATGCAACGGAAACGCGAGACTACATCAAACGGGTCATCGCTGTTCCGGGAGATACGATGTATTACAAAGACGATACGTTGTATGTCAACGATAAGAAAGTCGCCGAACCGTATCTGAAAGAATACAAAGCCCAGATGAGTGGTGTGCCATTGACAGAAGACTTCACGCTTGAAGAGCGAACAGGAGAGACGACTGTTCCAAAAGGGAAAGTATTCGTCATGGGAGACAATCGTCAAAATTCAAAAGATAGTCGTGATATCGGTTTCGTGGATGAAGAACAAATCGTCGGAACGACGAACTTCGTCTTCTATCCATTCAATGATGTACGCTCTGTCGATTAAAACGAAAGAAGATGAGACGCTTGCTGTGAAAAGTAAGCAGCTCATCTTCTTTTCTTGTCTGAAGTTGCGTATACTAAGGAGTGGATGTTTTTTCATGTATCGTATGATTAGTAAGAAGTCCAGGAATATATGAACGAGGTGAAGGATATGACGATTCAATGGTTCCCCGGTCACATGGCCAAAGCACGTCGGGAAGTCACAGAAAAATTAAAGTTGATCGATGTGGTGATCGAACTCGTCGATGCACGTCTTCCGATGTCGAGCCGTAATCCGATGGTCGAGCAGATCACAGCAGGTAAGCCACGATTGATCGTCCTCAACAAGGCGGATATGGCGGACAAACGAGTGACGGAGCAATGGATGCAGGCATTACGAGCAGATGGTGTTGATGTCGTCGCGGTTGATGCGAAGCACAATAAAGGATTGAATCAAATCCATGAGGGCGCTTTACGACTAATGAAAGAAAAACATGCACGGATGCGGGAGAAGGGGCGGAACCCGAGTGCAATCCGTGCCTTGATCATCGGCATTCCGAACGTCGGGAAATCGACGCTCATCAATCGACTTGCTGGCCGAAATATTGCCATCACCGGTGACCGTCCAGGTGTGACGAAACGCCAGCAGTGGATCAAGATGAAGACAGGTGAGATGGAATTACTTGATACACCAGGTATCCTCTGGCCGAAGTTCGACGATCAAGTCGTCGGGTATCGTTTAGCAGCGACAGGAGCGATCAAGGATGATATCTTAAACATCGACGATATCGCGCTATTTGCCCTTCGTGAGCTAAAGACACGGTATCCGGAGCAGTTGCGTGAGCGCTATCGTCTCGACGAAGTATCGGGAGAAGCGGTTGATGTACTCGAAGCAATCGGTAAAAAACGTGGTTTCGTCTCAGGTGGCTATGTCGATTTCGAGCGGACGAGCGAAATGCTCCTGCATGAACTACGAACGGAAAAGCTCGGTCGGGTGACGCTTGAAACAGTCGAAGAATGGGAAACGCATGCATAACGGACTTGGACATCCTTTGATGTCCAAGTTTTTTTCAAAGGAGCAGGATGTATGAAGATAGCAGAAGTAAAAGAACGATTGCAAAAAGCGACACTAGAAGAATTTATTCAATTGAAGCAGGAACTGGCTTCAGATACGCGAAAAGGGGTGCATACGCTGTTTCGTCAGACAGAACGACGATTTGCACTCGAAGAGCAGCAACGGATCGATTTCAAGGAGCGACTCGCATTTGAAGACGAGTATCGTCAGCAAGGGTACGTTCGAATTGCGGGAGTGGACGAAGTCGGACGAGGTCCACTAGCTGGTCCTGTCGTCGCAGCAGCTGTCATCTTACCAGACGGTTTTTATCATCCAGGACTAACGGATTCCAAACAGATGAGTAAAGTACAGCGGCAAGCGGCACTTAAGCATCTGCAAGAAGTTGCTGAGATTGCGATCGGCATCATCGAACCGGCTGAAATCGACGAAATCAATATCTATCAGGCGTCGAAACGGGCGATGCAAGACGCAGTACACCAATTACGACCGGATGCCTTACTTGTCGATGCGATGACACTCGACGACGATACACCACAACTCTCTTTAATCAAAGGAGATGCGCGGAGTGTCTCCATTGCTGCTGCAAGTGTCGTTGCGAAAGAGACACGAGATGCGATGATGGAACAATATGCGATCGAGTATCCGGGATATGGATTTGAAACACATGCAGGTTACGGAACACCGATACATTTACAAGCGCTCGATACACTGGGCGTCACACCGATTCACCGGAAAACATTCCGTCCTGTCAAAGAACGTCTTTAGGAGGAATCGAGCATGCAAATCGAACATCGCGCCTTACTTCCATTTAAAATCATCGATCATGCGAACCTACCGTTACGGGAAGGCGCAAACATCGTCGGTAAAGTATTAAAGCTGTTGCCGGACGGATTGATGGAACTCCAAGTCGGTCAACGCGTCTTGACGGCAGGAACGACGGCTGAACTAAAAGAAGGCAACATGTATCGCTTTCAAGTCGTTTCAGCAGAGGGGCAACCGGTCTTAAAAATCATCTCGACCGAGTCTGTTCCGCAAAAGTCGGCTTTACCGCAGCTACTTGACTCCTTTTTACAACGTCAGACTGTACCGACTGCAGAAACACGAGAACTACTGAGGCAAATCGGTCAACCAGTGACGGAAGGAGAAGCGAAGCAGTTAAAGCACGCTCTTACGGAACTCGTTCAATTGGCAAAGGGTGACGAGACAGGTCGAACGCTTGATCGAAAGACAAGCGATCAAATTTTAGCACAACAACTCGTTCAAGCAACGAACGAAGCCGGTAAAGGAGTTTATTTATTTCAATTACCCCAGTTTGGACCGTTCGAAGATGTTGATCTCATGATGGAAGCGCCGTTCGAACGGACGTTTGATCCGAATCATGCTCGCGTCGTCTTGTATCTTCACTTACCGACGCTCGGTGAGGTCGCTGTTGACGTCTTGATCGCAGACCGAAACGTCTCGATTTCTGTATTTCATCCAAATGCGCACGTCGATACGTTCATGCAAGCCTACACACCGCAAATCCAGACTCGTCTTGAGAAACAAGGCTATGCATTGATGCGATTCGATTGGGTCGAACAGACGAAAGAGCGCGTACCGCATGATATCTCAACGCGTAACGGAAGGGTGGATCTTCATATATGAAAAAGCAATAGCTCTATCATACGAAGAACAGATGTATGCCCCAAAGGTCGTTGCTAAGGGATCGGAACACATCGCAGAACGGATTTTAGAAGAGGCATTAAAACATGATATTCCGATCCGGCAGGACGAAACGTTGATGACGCTACTAGATGCTGTTCAAGTATCAGAACAGATTCCAGAAGAATTATACGGTGTCATCGCTGAGTTATTCGCCTTTTTATATCGTCTCGATCAAGATGAAATTCTGAAAAAATAAAGCTTTCGGTCGATAACGATAGACAGCGCTTCCAATTTTAACTACAATGAAAGAGCCGAAACTAAAGGGGTTAAGGGGGATTTTTTCATGAATGTACATGAGTATCAGGCAAAAGAATTACTTCGTTCGTACGGTGTACCCGTACCAAACGGAATCGCAGCCTTCACCGTCGAAGAGGCGGTCGATGCATCAGAACAATTGTCAGGTCCGATTAAAGTCGTCAAAGCTCAAATTCACGCGGGGGGACGCGGTAAAGCAGGTGGCGTCAAGCTTGCGAAATCGCAAGAAGAAGTGAAGGAATATGCGACGGAGTTACTCGGCAAAACGCTCGTCACGCACCAAACAGGTCCAGAAGGAAAAGTCGTTCAACGTCTTCTCGTCGAAGAAGGGTGTGCGATTGACAAAGAATACTATCTTGGAATCGTACTTGATCGTGTGACAGGCCGTGTCGTCATCATGGGATCAAGCGAAGGTGGTATGGACATCGAAGAGGTGGCGGAAGCGACACCAGAAAAAATCATCAAGGAAGTCGTCGATCCTGCAGTTGGTCTTCAAGGATTCCAAGCGCGTAAACTTGCGTTCGCAATGGGTGTT
This sequence comes from Exiguobacterium sp. E17S, assembly GCF_057772545.1. Taxonomy (NCBI): domain Bacteria; kingdom Bacillati; phylum Bacillota; class Bacilli; order Caryophanales; genus Exiguobacterium; species Exiguobacterium sp. E17S. Next base: position 997,693 of record NZ_JBYLRU010000001.1, on the reverse strand, counting down.
CCTGTGAAGCTCGTCAACAAGTTCGTCGGTATGGTCACGAAACTCTACAACTTCTTCGTCGACAAGGATTGTTCGATCGCAGAAATCAACCCACTCGTTACGACGAAAGATGGCGAAGTCCTCGCACTCGATGCGAAGTTGAACTTCGACTCAAATGCATTGTATCGTCATGCGGACATCGTGGCGTTACGTGATGAAACAGAAGAAGATCCACGCGAAGTCGAAGCATCAAAGAGTGATTTGAACTACATCGCGCTCGATGGAAACATCGGTTGCCTCGTCAATGGTGCTGGTCTTGCCATGGCAACGATGGATATCATCAAACACTTCAGTGGTGATCCTGCGAACTTCCTCGATGTCGGTGGTGGTGCGACAAAAGAGAAAGTTACAGAAGCCTTTAAACTGATCTTGTCGGATGAGAACGTCAAAGGGATTTTCGTCAACATCTTCGGTGGAATCATGAAATGTGACGTCATCGCAGAAGGTATCGTTGCGGCGACAAAAGAAGTCGGTCTCGAATTGCCACTCGTCGTTCGTCTTGAAGGGACGAACGTTGATGCAGGGAAACAAATTCTCAAAGATTCAGGTCTAGCGATTACAGCAGCTACATCAATGGCAGACGGCGCAGAAAAAATCGCTGCGCTCGTGAAGTAAGGGGGAGCTAAAGATGAGTATTTGGGTGAACGAATCGACGAAAGTCATTATTCAAGGGATTACTGGTAACCAAGGGATGTTCCACGGTGAACAGATGATCGACTACGGCACAAACCTCGTAGGCGGTGTCACACCAGGAAAAGGCGGTACGGAAGTACTCGGTGGTGTTCCTGTCTTTGATACGGTCGCACAAGCGGTCGAAAAAACGGGAGCGAACGCATCGATCATCTACGTTCCACCAGCATTCGCAGCGGATGCAATCATGGAAGCAGCAGATGCGAACATCGCGCTGATCATCTGTATCACGGAAGGTATTCCAGTTCTTGATATGGTCAAAGTAAAACGTTACCTCGAAGGCAAACCAGTTCGTCTCATCGGACCGAACTGCCCGGGCGTCATCACTCCAGGTGTCGCGAAACTTGGTATCATGCCAGGATATATCCATACACCAGGTCATGTCGGTATCGTCTCACGTTCTGGGACTTTGACATATGAAGCTGTCCATCAATTGACGACTGCTGGTATCGGTCAATCGACAGCTGTTGGTATCGGGGGCGACCCGGTCAATGGAACGGACTTCATTGATACGCTCAAAGCATTCAACGAAGATCCAGAAACAAAAGCCGTCATCATGTTAGGGGAAATCGGTGGAACAGCTGAAGAAGAAGCGGCTGAGTGGGTCAAAGCAAACATGACGAAACCGGTCATTGGTTTCATTGGTGGTCAAACAGCTCCTGCCGGCAAACGGATGGGTCACGCAGGTGCGATCATCTCTGGCGGTAAAGGAACAGCTGCTGAAAAAATCAAGACACTCCGTGCAAACGGAATCGAAGTGGCAGAAACACCAGCTGTCATTGGTGAGACGTTAATCCGTGTCATCAAAGAAGCAGGGATCTATGACGAGTGCGTGACGAACAGCACAGTCAAATAAATCAAAAAAAGAAGCTGTCCTGATCAAATCAGGACGGCTTTCTTCTATATAAATAAGAAGCTTAAATAAGGAGCGCTGATCTCATGAAACGTGAACTGTATGTCCGCTTCGCCATGTGTCAGGTACCCTACACGATCGTCCGATTGATTGAGCAATTTGGAATCGTTCCAAGTCATGAATTACCCGTTTCGACGCGTCTTCGAAAACGGTATGAACAAGCATTACAGCTTGATTGGATCGAAGAGTCGATTCTAGTCAAAGGAGATCCACTGTTTCCGACTGTGTTACTGACGATCCCTCAACCGGTCTATGCCCTCTTTTACCGCGGTGATCCGTCCCGCCTAACACTTCCACGCGTCAGTATCATCGGTAGTCGAACCCCCTCACCGCACCATCTTTCCCGCATGCGTTTCTTGCAACCCTTCTTTCATCCAGATCTCGCCACCGTTTCCGGAGGTGCCTATGGTATCGATGCCCTCGTCCATCGCTTGTCCTTAAAACATCAGCAGACAACGATTGCGGTTCTCGCAGGAGGACTTGATCGTCTATATCCTACTTCCCATGCTTCTCTTTTTGAACGCATCCTCTCGAACGGTCTTCTTCTCTCTGAATATCCACCCGGAACTCCTATTCAAAAATTTCAATTTCTAGAACGGAACCGGATCATTGCTGGATTATCTTCATCATTGATCATCGTCGAAGCGGCGAAACGAAGCGGTACGATGAATACTGCCAGTCATGCGCTTGACCAAGGAAAAGATGTCTATTGTTTGCCGGGTTGCCCCACGGAATCGTTCTTTACCGGAACGAATCAATTGATTGCAGAAGGAGCGATTCCTCTCCTTGATCCGGAAGAAGTTTCAAAAAGTATTCGGCTGAACGTTGACAAATGGGAATCGAGACTACTATGATAAGTGAGATTAAAATACGAGTACGCCTCTAATAGGGAGCGATTGCAATGGCAAAATATCTAGTAATCGTCGAGTCACCCGCTAAGGCAAAAACCATTAAACGTTATCTCGGATCCAACTATACCGTGAAAGCGTCGATGGGGCACGTCATTGACTTGCCGAAAAGCCAAATGGGAGTCGACGTCGAACATGACTATGAACCGAAATATATCACGATTCGTGGTAAAGGTCCGGTCTTAAAAGAACTCAAGACAGCTGCGAAAAAAGCACAAAAAATCTATCTCGCAGCCGACCCCGACCGTGAAGGGGAAGCGATCGCATGGCATTTAGCTAAAGCATTAGGCGTTGATGAATCAACGGAGTGCCGCGTCGTCTTCAATGAAATCACGAAAGATGCCATCAAGGATTCGTTCAAGCGACCACGCAAGCTCAACTATGATCTTGTCGATGCGCAGCAAGCCCGTCGTATCTTGGACCGCCTTGTTGGTTACAGCATGAGTCCGTTATTATGGAAGAAGATTAAAAAAGGGTTATCTGCGGGACGCGTTCAATCCGTTGCCGTCAAGATGATCATCGATCGTGAACAAGAAATCAATGCGTTCATGCCTGAAGAATACTGGACGATCAAACTCGAACTCGATGCAAACGGTGAAAAGCTCGAAGCGAACTTCTACGGAGTCGATGGCAAGAAGCGTGAACTTCATTCGCAAGAAGAAGTCGATCAAATCTTGAATCAACTCTCAGAAGACTTTACAGTTGATTCCGTCACGAAAAAAGAGCGGAAACGGAATCCGGCGTTACCGTTTACGACGAGTTCTTTGCAACAGGAAGCAGCACGTAAGCTGAACTTCCGAGCGAAGAAGACGATGATGATCGCACAACAGCTATACGAAGGAATCGAAATTGGAAAAGAAGGTACAGTCGGTTTGATCACGTATATGCGTACCGATTCGACACGGACGTCAGATTCGGCGAACCTCGAAGCACACGGGTTCATTGAGCAGGCGTATGGAAAAGAATACATCGCAAGCGAGAAACGTAAAGAAAAGAAATCAGCGAACTCACAAGATGCACACGAAGCGGTTCGTCCGACTTCGACGATGCGCGAGCCACAACTCGTCAAATCGTATTTATCGCGTGATCAGTTCCGCTTATATAAACTAATTTGGGAACGGTTCGTCGCAAGCCAGATGGCGCCAGCGATTCTCGATACTGTCAAAATCGATCTCGTCTCGAACGACGTCACGTTCCGTGCGAACGGGTCGACCGTTAAATTCCCGGGCTTCATGAAGGTCTACATCGAAGATACGGACGATGAGGCGGTTTCAGACGTCAAGGAAGGACTACTTCCTCCACTCGCTGAAGGGGAAGAGTTGAAACAATCAGCAATCGAACCGAAACAACACTTCACACAACCACCGCCACGCTATACGGAAGCACGTCTCGTCCGGGCGATGGAAGAGCTCGGCATCGGTCGTCCGTCGACGTATGCGCCGACACTCGATACGATTCAAAAACGGGGTTACGTGACGCTTGAAGAGAAGAAATTCTTACCAACGGAACTTGGTGAACTCGTCATCGATATGATCAGCGACTATTTCCAAGAGTTCATCACTGTCCAGTTCACGGCAGACATGGAAGCTTTACTCGATGCGATCGAAAAAGGTGACATGCAGTGGACGGAAGTCGTCGATCCAATCTATAAGTCCTTTGCAAAGCGTCTGACACGAGCAGAAGCAGAAATCGAGAAGATTGAAATCAAAGATGAACCGGCTGGAGAAGATTGTGAAGTCTGTGGTCATCCGATGGTCATCAAGATGGGACGTTATGGGAAGTTCATGGCGTGCTCGAACTTCCCAGAGTGTCGTAATACAAAACCGATCCAAGTCGAGATCGGTGTGAAGTGTCCGACATGTGGAACGGGCGACATCGTCGAACGTCGTAGTAAAAAAGGACGTTTGTTCTACGGTTGTTCGAACTATCCAGAATGTGAGTTCGTCTCATGGGATAAACCGGTCGAAGAACCATGTCCGGTATGTAGCAGTATGATGGTACAAAAGAAAATCAAGAACGGTGTGAAAGTAGAATGTACATCTTGTGGACATCATGAAACACGCATCGATCAGGAGCAAGAGGAGGAATGACCGTTGAAACGTGTAACGGTAATCGGCGCGGGACTTGCAGGTTCTGAAGCAGCATGGCAACTTGCAAAACGCGGCGTACAAGTAGACTTATATGAAATGCGGCCTGTCAAGCAGACACCCGCGCACCATACAGACCAATTCGCTGAACTCGTCTGTTCGAACTCACTTCGAGCGAACCAGTTAACGAACGCAGTCGGTGTTTTAAAGGAAGAGATGCGTCAGCTCGATTCCTTGATCATGAAAGCAGCAGACTTAGCGAGCGTTCCAGCAGGTGGAGCACTTGCTGTCGATCGGCACGACTTCGCAGGATATGTGACGGAAACGTTGAAAAACCATCCGAACGTTACAGTCCATCATGAAGAAATCGAAGCGATTCCAGATGGTCCGACGATCGTCGCGACGGGTCCGTTGACGAGTGCGGCATTATCGGAATCACTTAAACAATTCACAGGTGAAGATTATCTATACTTCTTCGATGCAGCGGCACCGATTCTCGATGGAGACACAATCGATCGTGAGAAGGTTTATCTGAAATCACGATATGATAAAGGCGAAGCTGCCTACTTGAATTGTCCAATGACGGAAGAAGAATTCCAGCTCTTCTATGATGAGCTGATCAATGCGGAAGTTGTTCCACTGAAGGAATTTGAAAAAGAGATTTACTTCGAGGGCTGTATGCCATTTGAAGTTCTCGCTTCTCGCGGACCGAAAACACTCTTGTTCGGACCAATGAAGCCAGTCGGACTTGAAGATCCGAAGACAGGCAAACGACCATATGCTGTCGTTCAATTGCGTCAAGATAACTCAGCTGGAACATTGTTCAACCTCGTCGGCTTCCAGACACATTTGAAATGGGGCGAACAAAAGCGGATCATTCGCTTGATTCCTGGTCTTGAGAATGCAGAAATCGTCCGTTATGGTGTCATGCACCGTAACACGTTCGTCAACTCACCGAATTTGTTAAAGCCAACGTATCAGACACGTACACGTGACGACTTGTTCTTTGCTGGTCAAATGACAGGTGTCGAAGGGTACGTCGAGTCAGCAGCGTCCGGCTTAACGGCAGGAATTAACGCGGCACGTCTCGTCAATGAGGCGGAACCGGTTACGTTCCCGCAGGAAACGATGATGGGTGCGATGTCGCACTATATCACGACGACGGAAGGGAAGAACTTCCAGCCAATGAATGCCAACTTCGGATTGGTACCAGCACTCGTTGGTCATCCGGTTCGGATGAAAAAACCTGAGAAGTATGCGCTCTACGCAGAGCGAGCACTTGAAGCAATCAAAGATTTCACGGATATGTGATTTTTGATGGGGAGAAAGGCGTGATTCAGCGCTCTTTCTCCCCATTTCTTAATTTGTCATAAAAGCGCGATAATTTCGTTAATTTTTCGGTTTTTGGTCTATTGTCAGACTACTTGGTCTGTGCTATGCTAAGGGCGATTCGAGAATGAAATGGTCAGAAGGGGGCGCATTCATGGGGATAGACACTGCTTTTGAGCGACTGCTAGAAGATTTCATGCGGTATGTTCATATTGAACGTCAATTATCTCCGAATACTGGTCGCTCTTATGATCAAACACTTCGACAATACGCCGCTTTTTGCCGCGATCATCAGTTACGATCGATTGAATTGGCAAGTGCACGGCGTTATTTGTATGCTCTTTACGATCAGGAGCTGGCGCGGGCGACGATTGCACAAAAAGTTTCCTGCCTCAAACAATTTGGTCGTTTTTTGACACGTGACACCGATGAGCCCAATCCATTCGATGGATTAAAAGCACCAAAACGACAACAAGGACTTCCGACATTCCTCGTCCCAACGGAATATGAACGTTTCCTCGATGCCTTTCGATCGAGTGATACGCTTGGCAACCGGAATGTGGCGTTAGTAGAACTTTTATATGCGACGGGTATGCGGGTCAGCGAGGTCGTTCAACTGGATCTTCGTGATCTCGCGACTGATCACTCCTACGTCCATGTGTATGGAAAAGGTGGGAAGGAACGCATCGCACCAATAGGAACCTTTGCTAAAGATGCATTAGAACTGTACTTACCATCACGAGATCCAGTCGCAGGTCATGAGCAAGCGTTATTCTTGTCTCATTCTGGGCGTCGATTGACGACGGATGCGATTCGGAAAATCATGAAAAAAGGGGAACAACTTGTTGGGAAACATGTGACACCACATGCGCTTCGTCATAGTTTCGCGACAGATTTACTGGAAAGAGGCGCCGATTTGCGAGCAGTCCAAGAGTTACTTGGACACGCATCGCTGTCGACGACCGGTCAGTACACACACGTAACGACGGAACGATTACGACATGTTTATCAACAAGCACATCCTCGTGCCTAAGGGAGGAAACATTGATGTTTCATGCAACGACGATTTTTGCGATTCAACATAACGGACAATCCGCGATGAGCGGAGACGGACAGGTGACTTTCGGAAACCAAGTCATCATGAAGAAAAGTGCGAAAAAAGTACGGCGCCTCTATGGTGGAAAAGTCATTGCCGGATTTGCTGGAAGTGTCGCGGACGCGTTTACACTCTTTGAAAAATTCGAAGCGAAGCTTGAAATGTATAACGGGAACTTACAACGGGCAGCAGTTGAGCTAGCGAAGGAATGGCGAGGCGATAAGATGCTGCGTCAACTAGAAGCACTCTTACTCGTCATGGATGGAACACATCTCTTACTTGTATCCGGAAACGGGGAAGTCATTGAACCGGATGATGGCATTCTCGCAATCGGTTCAGGTGGTAATTATGCGCTTGCAGCAGGTCGCGCGTTAGCTCGACACGCAAGTCATCTCACGGCAGAGGAAATCGCCCGCGCAGCTCTTGAGACGGCTGGTGAACTCTGTGTCTTTACGAACGATCAAATCATCCTAGAAACGATCGGAGGCAATGACCATGCATGAATTGACGCCAAGACAAATCGTCGAGAAGTTGAATGAACATGTCATCGGACAAGCAGATGCTAAACGTGCGGTGGCGATTGCTTTACGAAATCGTTATCGTCGACAGTTACTCGATGCATCGATGCGGGACGAAGTCACACCGAAGAACATTCTGATGATCGGACCTACCGGTGTCGGAAAGACGGAAATTGCGCGACGCCTCGCGAAACTCGTTCGGGCGCCGTTCGTCAAGATTGAAGCAACGAAGTTCACGGAAGTAGGGTACGTCGGTCGTGATGTGGAGTCAATGGTGCGGGATCTCGTGGAAGCGTCTCTGCGTCTTGTCAAAGATGAGAAAAAAGAAGCGCTCAAGGATCGAGCGGAAGCAGTGGCGAATGAACGAATCGTTGATGCGTTGTCTGGGAAAAAAGCGTCATCTGGTCTCGGTGGTGGAACGAATCCATTTGAGATGTTGTTCGGCGGGAACCAAAAGCAACAAGAGCCGGATACATCGGAAGCGACAGCCGACCGTTCGTTACTTCGTCAGCAATTACTGACGGGGCAACTCGAGGATCGAATGATTGAGGTCGATGTCGAAGAACGTCAAGTGGATTTATTCTCTGGGCAACAAGGTATGGAGGGGCTTGCGAATCTTCAGGATATGCTCGGACAAGTCATGCCGAAGAAAACGAAGAAGCGTCAACTCACAGTCAAAGAAGCGCGACCGATCTTGACAGCTGAAGAAGCGGAACGGTTGCTTGACTTGAACGAAGTCCATGACGAAGCGGTCCGTCGCGCAGAACAAATGGGGATCATCTTCGTCGATGAGATCGATAAGATTGCGACAAAAGGACATGATTCAGCAGGTGTTTCACGAGAGGGTGTTCAGCGGGACATCTTACCGATCGTTGAAGGATCAACGATCGTTACGAAATATGGTCCAGTCAAGACGGATCATATCTTGTTCATTGCTGCAGGTGCGTTCCATATGGCGAAACCATCTGATCTGATTCCTGAACTCCAAGGTCGTTTTCCGATCCGTGTCGAACTCGATAGTTTGACAGAAGATGACTTTGTCAAAATTTTGACTGAACCGAATCAAGCATTACTCAAACAATATAAAGCATTATTAGGTGCAGAGCATGTTCATGTCACCTTTACAGAAGAAGCCATTCGTGAAATCGCACGGATTGCTGCACAAGTGAACGATGAGACGGATAATATCGGAGCGCGGCGCTTGTATACGATCATGGAGCGCGTGCTCGAGGAATTATCTTTCGAAGCAGCAGATATGCCGGAAACGGATGTGACGATCACGCCACAATACGTGACGGATCGAGTTGGAAAAGTAGCAGATGATCGTGACTTAAGTCAGTTCATCTTATAAAGTGGAGGAAGAAAAAATGAATTTATTGGCGAAAACGCGGAAGCTGAATACGATGTTACAACAGGAAGCGAGCACACATGTTGATTTCAAGGTCATGGCTGACCGTCTCAGTGAAGTCATGGAATCAAACACATTCATCGTAAGTCGGCGCGGTAAGTTACTGGGTATCGCAATCAAGCAACAAATCGAAAATGACCGGGTCCGTGGTTTCTTAGAAGAACGTCAATTCCCGGAAGATTACACGAAAAAATTATTTAACGTCACGGAAACGACGGCAAACATTGCCATCGATAGCGAACATACGGCATTCCCGGTCGATAACCGTGACACGTTCGAAACGTCGAAAACGACGATCGTACCAATCATCGGTGGTGGAGAACGCCTTGGTACGCTTGTCCTCGGTCGTATGGTTGAAGACTTCAACGAAGAAGACCTCGTGCTGGCAGAGTATGGTGCGACAGTCGTCGGGATGGAGATCCTTCGTGAAAAGGCTCATGAGGCGGAAGATAAAGCACGGAAGAAAGCTGTCGTTCAGATGGCGATCAATTCACTGTCTTATTCGGAACTCGAAGCGATTGAGCATATCTTCGAAGAGCTTGAAGGAAATGAAGGGTTACTCGTCGCTTCAAAGATTGCGGATCGTGTCGGTATTACTCGTTCCGTCATCGTCAATGCGCTTCGTAAGCTCGAAAGTGCAGGAGTCATCGAGTCACGTTCGCTCGGGATGAAGGGAACATACATCAAAATCTTAAACGATAATTTCCTATATGAATTAGAACGAATTAAATCGAACTAAAAATGGAATTGCTGCTTATAGAGAGAAGACCTAGTTAAGCACTAGGTCTTTTTTGTTTGACTAGGTATTATTTATCATTTTTATAAGAAAAGGGAATAAAAAACAGAATATTAACATCTCATTACCCTATTTTTCAAAAAACTTCTTTTCAAACATTGACCTATTTGTTTCAATTATTTCAGATATGTTACTAACGACTTACTTTTTGTCGTGAATTTAAATATAGTTTCCATGAGTGGAGGAAAGAAGATGAATTGGTTAGGGTCTGACTATAACGTAATGACACAAGCTGTCAATCGAACGGTTATGGCACAGGAAGTCATCGCTAAGAACATCTCGAATGTCGATACGCCTGGGTATAAGGCAAAGCGTGTCACGTTTGGAGATGTGCTCGATTCAGAGATGAAAATGAGTTTAAAGCGACATGCAACAATCGGAACTTCTGGTAGCATCGTCGATCGACCAAATACGATGCGTAACGATGGAAATGGTGTCGATATCGATCTTGAGATGTCTGAATTATCACGCAATCAAATTGAGTACGAGGCGTTGGTCGAACAGTTGAATCGCAAATTCTCTGGCATTCAGTCTGTTATCCGAGGAGGAAAGTAATCAATGAGTATGTTCAACGGATTTCATACGTCTGCATCCGGGTTAACTGCCCAGCGTTTGCGGCTCGATACAGTCTCGGCAAACATCGCGAATGCTCAAACGACAAGAGGTGAGCTCGTCAATGGACAGTGGCAACCGTATGCGAGAAAACTCGCTGTGTTGAAAGAGACCGCCAATGGTGTCACGGTCAGTGAATTGAAGAAGGATCCTGAACCATTCAAATTAGAATATAATCCGACGCATCCAGATGCGGATGAACTCGGGTACGTCAAGATGCCTAATGTCGATATCTTAAAAGAAATGGTCGACATGATGGGCGCGACACGCTCTTACGAAGCGAACGTAACGGCTTTGAACGCGACAAAAGCGATGCTCGTCAAAGCGATGGAGATTGGTAAATAAGTAGAGGAGATGACGAGATGGCAATTCAACCAATTCAAAACATGCAGATGGTACTACCCACGCAGACAGTCGCTAAGACGACACCAAGTGATTTTAGTGAGGTGCTCAGCGAAGCGATGAACGGACTGAATGCAACGCAACATGCCTCATCTCAAGCGCGCGTCGATCTCGCGACAGGAAAGACGACGGATCTACATAACATCATGATTAAAACAGAAGAGGCATCGCTTTCTATGCAACTCGCCCTTGAAGTCCGTAACAAAGGCATCGAAGCATACCAAGAAATGATGCGTATGCAACTGTGACTGTTAAGGAAAGCGTGGGAGATGTTGAATGAACGAACGTTTAAAAGCTCGATTAGGAGCTATGAATACGACATGGAAAGAATGGTCACTTGCGAAGAAGGCGACGATTTTAGGAATCATCGTCGTCGTTTTAGCGGCGTTGATTGTTGCGATCATCTGGTTATCTAAACCAACAATGACGCCTCTTTATTCGAAGTTATCCCCTCAAGAGGCGGGGCAAGTGACGGAAAAGCTAAATGAAGATGGAATCGCATCAGAAGTCGTCACTGAAGCAAATGGCGTGACGATACTTGTTCCAGAAGCAAACGTTGAAAACTTAAAAGTCGAATTAGCGACGGCTGGTATACCAAAATCCGGTCAAATCGACTATTCCTTCTTCAGTGAAAACGCTGGATTCGGAACGACGGATAAAGAGATGAACATTCTCGAACGCGATACGATGCAGACGGAACTTGAAAACTTGATCACACAAGTTAATGGGATCGAGTCAGCAAAAGTCATGATCACTCTCCCGGAGAAGAGTGTTTTTCTATCTGATGAAAAGGAATCTTCAACGGTTTCTGTCGTCTTGACTTCTAGCGCGGGTAGTAATCTTAACAATCAGACGGTTCAAGGGTTGTATCATTTGATTGCAAAGAGTATTCCGAACCTTAAAGAAGAAAACATTACGATCATGGATCAGTATTTTACGTATTACGAGCCAGGATCTGCTACGCAAACGGCAAGTGGAACCGATCCGATGGCGCTGAAGAAAACGACGGAAAACGATTTACGCAAGCAGATTCAGCAGATGCTATCTGTCGTTCTCGGTCCACAAAAAGCACTCGTATCCGTTACGGCAGATGTCGATGTCACGAAACGTCAGGAAGAACAAAAGCTTGTTGAGCCAGTAGATCCCGATAAAATCGAAGGGATCGTCACGTCTGCTGAAAAAGTAGCAGAAGCGTACACAGGCTCTGCAAATGCTGGTACAGCAGGTACGGGGCAAAATGAGACGACGAATTTCCCGGCGGGTACTGGAACGACGGGTGATACGAGTGAGAAAACACACGATATCATCAACTATGAAGTCAATCGAATCACAAAACAAATCACAGGAGCTCCTTACGAGATTCGTGATTTAGGAATTCAAATCATCGTCGAGCCACCAAAAGGTCAGAATCAAATCGATCCACAACTACAAACGGACTTACAGACGATGATGTACTCGATCATCCGGACGTCATTAACGAAGACAGATGCGAAAGCAACGCTGACGGATGCAGAACTTGCCAATAAGGTCGTTGTCATGTCTCGACCATTCGCGGAAACGACGGCAGCGACGAAAACGACGACGGCAACACCGATGTGGGTTTGGTTCGCCCTTGGTGGAGCGGCAATCCTCGTCATTGGAGCAGTCATCCTCCTCATGCGTCGACGGAGAGCGAATGAAATCGAAGAACTTGAGGAATGGACACCGATTGAGACGGAAATTCCGGAATTATCAACAGAAGATACGAGCGATGGTGCAGTCAAACGCAAACAGCTTGAAAAACTCGCTGAATCCAATCCGGATGAGTTTGCGAAATTATTACGTACTTGGTTAGCGGAGGATTGATGAGATGAAGAAGCTAGAAATGAACAGTCGGGAAAAGGCTGCGATTCTCATGATTTCGTTAGGTCCTGAAGTCGCTGCCAGTGTATATAAACATTTATCGGAAGAAGAGATGGAATGGTTGACCCTTCAAATCTCAAGTATGAAACGAGTCGATCCAGAAGATAAGTTAGTCGTTCTCGATGAGTTTCATGAACTAGCGATGGCGCAAAACTACATCACTCAAGGTGGAATTGGGTTTGCTAAATCGGTTCTTGAGAAGGCGCTTGGTGAAGAAAAGGCGATGGAACTCATCTATCGCCTGACATCGACGTTACAAGTCCGACCGTTTGAGTTTGCACGAAAGGCAGACCCAAAACAGCTATTGAACTTCATTCAAAATGAACATCCGCAAACAATCGCGCTTGTTCTTGCCCATCTTGATCCTGCCAAATCAGGACAGATTCTCTCGGAGCTACCGGCAGAAGCACAATCCGATGTAGCACGGCGGATTGCGACGATGGACAGAATGAACCCGGAGATCATTAGCGAAGTAGAGCAAATTCTCGAACGGAATTTGTCACAAGCAGGCATGCAAGATTTTGCGCAGTCTGGCGGTATCGAGGCGGTCGTTCAAGTATTGAACGGGGTCGACCGGACAACGGAACGAACGATTCTCGATACGCTCGAGATTCAGGATCCAGAACTCGCAGAAGAGATCAAAAAACGGATGTTCGTCTTCGAAGATATCGTCACGCTCGATGCACGGGCGATTCAGCGCATCATTCGCGAAGTATCGAACGAAGATCTACTGTTGGCACTCAAAGTATCGTCAGACGACGTCAAGGATATGGTCTACCGCAACATGTCACAACGGATGGTCGAATCGTTCAAAGAGGATATGGAATTCATGGGTCCTGTTCGTCTCCGAGACGTCGAAGAAGCACAAAGTCGAATCGTCGGAATCATCCGCCGCTTAGAAGACATGGGTGAGATCGTCGTGGCTCGTGGTGGAGGAGATGATATTGTTGTCTAACGTCATCAAAAGACAAGCTGTGATTGAACGACAGGAACGAACACTCGTTCAAGTCCGAAATGCTCAGGAAGAATCGATAATCGTTCCAGATACGTTCTATGAAGAGCGGATGGCAGAAGGTCACGCTGAACTAGAACGTCTTCGCCAGGTGATGGTTCTAGAGTTTGAACAGCGTCAGCGTGAGTTTGAACAAGAACGTCTTCAGGCATTAGAGGAAGCACGTCAACGAGGATATGAAGAAGGACACCAGGCTGGATTTGAAACAGGACGTGCGGAAGGACAAGCAACGTTCGAAGAGCAAATCGCAACGACAAATACGTTTACTGCACGAATCGAAGAGCAAAATCAAGAGCGATTGATGCGATTGGAACATGAATTATGTGTGCTTGGACTCCAGGTGACGCATCAGTTTCTAGAGCAGTTACATGATGAAGAAGAAGAGGCATTATACCAATTATTACATCAGTTGATCATTCAGTTCCGAGATCGTGAAAAGATCATTATCTACGCTTCACCAGCGGATTTTGAACGGGTCGTTCTGCTTGAAGAGCAGCTCCAAGGTGTTCTAGGTGCTAATGCGACGATTCAATTACGATTTGATCCAGCGCTTAAAGCACGCGATTATCGGATCGACTCGGAGAATGGAGCAATCACAGGTGGTTTGACAAGTGGCTTTGAAGCCCTACAAACCAAAATCAAAGAGGTTTTACATCATGTTTAACGTAAATGCGATTCAAGCCGCAGTTCGAGAAATTCGTCCGGAAGAACTCGTTCAGCATTCCGGAAAGGTCGTACAAGTGATTGGATTGATGATTGAATCACGTGGACCAACGGCTGTCGCAATCGGCGAGCGTTGTTTGATCCAAATTCAACAACGGCAGACGATTGAAGCGGAAGTCGTTGGTTTTAGAGAAGGTCACGTCCTACTCATGCCGTATGGTGAAACGACATCGATTGCTCCAGGCTCGATTGTTCTTGCGACAGGAAAACCACTCCACGTCCCTGTAGGGGATGAACTGATCGGTAAGGTGCTCGATGGTCTAGGGAGACCACTGGACGGGGAGTCATTAGAAAATTTACGTACGACATCAATTGTTCGTAAACCACCTAGTCCATTGGAGCGACCTCGTATCAGTGATGTTCTCTCGACGGGCATCCGTGCCATCGATGGGCTATTAACAGTCGGTCAAGGGCAACGCGTTGGTTTGTTTGCAGGATCAGGAGTCGGGAAGTCGACATTACTCGGTATGATTGCAAAACGATCGACAGCAGACATCAACGTCATTGCCTTGATTGGTGAACGGGGACGCGAAGTCAAGGAATTCGTGGAGGCAGAACTCGGTGAAGAAGGAATGAAACGCTCCATCTTGGTCGTAGCGACAAGTGATCAACCGCCACTTGTTCGTTTAAAAGGCGCCTATACGGCAACAGCCATCGCTGAACATTTTCGGGATCAAGGTAAGAATGTGGTCTTGATGATGGACTCTGTCACACGTTTTGCGATGGCACAACGAGAAATTGGTCTTGCGACAGGTGAACCGCCTGCGTCAAAAGGGTATACACCAAGCGTTTTTGCTCTTCTTCCTCAGTTACTCGAACGTAGCGGGAAAACGCAAGATGGCTCGATTACGGCTTTTTATACGGTGCTCGTCGATGGAGACGACATGAATGAACCGATTGCAGACGCTGTACGAGGGATCTTAGATGGTCATTTCGTTCTTGATCGTAACCTTGCGAACAAAGGACAGTTTCCGGCGATTCATGTCTTACGATCCATCAGTCGTGTCATGAATCAAATCACGACTGCTGAACAAAAGACAGCTGCCGTCGCATTTCGACAGCTGTTATCGACGTATCTTGATTCGGAAGACTTAATCAATATCGGCGCCTACAAAAAAGGGACGAACCCAGAAATTGATCGTGCCGTTGATAAATATCCGGAGCTGATCCGTTTTTTAAAACAACAAATCCATGAAGACAGTGACTTCGAGAAAGCTTGTCAGCAACTCATGGCTACGATTCAGTAAGGAGGACGGAAGATGAAGACGATTTATGAACGAATCATTCCCTTGGCTGAAGCAGAGAAAGATCGCGTCGCAAAAGAATTGAGCCTTCATAAAAAGCAATATGAGATCGAAGTCGAAAAACTATACCATCTGCTCGTCCGTTATGAATCCTTTCTGAAAGCGCAAGATGAGATTGGCATCGTCGAATTAACGTCTTCGCAATATCGAGAGCGGGCTCGAGATGTCGTGAAGCAAGAAATCGAACGGCAACAACTGTACGTGACACAATCGAAAAATCGCTATGAACGCGCACAGGAAGCACTCGAACGAGCGTTGATCGAGGAGAAGAAGTTTAGTCGTCTGCAAGAGAATCATACCGTTGAAACAAAACGAATCGAGGCATTGACGGAACAAAATCAATTAGATGAACTGGCATTGTTACAGTTTGGAAGAGGACGGATGATATGAGTGAAAATAAAACGTCAAAAGGATGGATCTTACCTTTATTGATCATCCCTTTGATTTTAATCTTGCTGACAGCTTATTTCGTATTAAATTATGCGAATGGACGCCCACTGCTATCCTTACCGTTCGCAACGGAAAAAACGACTACGAATCAAGCAAATCCGTCAGCAGAACTCGAACGTCGTCTGAAAGTAGCGAATCAAGAAATCAAGAAACTACGCAATCAAAGCAAGGAACAATCGGATACTTTAAAAGCGAAAGAACAGGAAGTCGAACGTTTGATTGCAGAACGAGATCGTTTAAAACAAACACCGACGCCCGCGACGACGGATCAAACGAAGACGACGAAGAAAAAAGCAGCATCTGTGACTGATGTCTATGCTGAAATGGCACCAAAGGATGCTGCGCTCATCTTAAACGAACTCAGTCCGACAGAAGTCGTACCGATCATCGAGGACATCGATGCGGAACAACAGGCGGCGATCATTGCCAAGATGGATGCTAAAAAAGCGGCGGCCTTAACACAGCTACTCGCGACGAAGTAAGGAGGGAAGCCAGATGAACATGACGGAAGTAATACAATCATCCTCCCCGAACTTGAATACTGGAACAGGGAAAAAAGGAGAGATGACCACGGTTGGTGGTCAATTTGCTTCGTTACTGGATTATCTGACAAAGTTACCAACAACGTCATCGTCACCGGTCTCAGCTGATTTGACAGCACTCGAGACGAAAGTGGAGACACCACTATTACCGGATTGGATACAAGAACTCGTAGATCAACCGGACGAGCTTCTCTCTTTACTGAAACAACCGGAAGTGGAGGCGTTAAAACAAGAACCGAAGAAAATGGAACAACTACTAGCGTTCGTCAAACAATTGCTTGAGGGAAATGTCGAGCAGGCGAAAAATCAGTTCGATCAATTGCCACCATTGCTTCAGCAAGTCGTCTTGCAGACAGTAACAAACGATACGATCAAAATGAAAGATCATCATACGAACAACTTAAAACAACCATTACTTACTACGATTGAAGGAGACATTTCCGCGTTGCCTGTGAAACAGACGCTCCCGCAAACTGGTCCTATTGTCGAAACGCTCAAGTCGGACACTGTAGCTGTAGCTGAGCAGGCCAAAGGAAAGACACCGCTTCCGTTGGTATTCGCTTCACTCATGCGAAAAGCGACCATACCCGTTGATCCAGAAGGAAAAGCCGCGCTGACTCCAATGAGCATTCCGATTTACAAGGGTACCCCGTTGCAAACGATTCGTCCAGTGCCGCTACCCGTACCAGAACAGATTCAACAGCGGATTGAAGCTGCACTTCAACAGGCACCGTTCTTAAAAGGTGCTGACGGGTCAACTCGATTGTCGATTCGTCTTTATCCAGAGCAGCTTGGAGAGGTCGTCGTTCAACTCGATCGTAAGGAGGGGGCATTGACCATCAAACTGTTTGCGAGTACTGAACAAGCGAAACAATCGATCGAGCAACAACTTGGAAAATTGCAGACAGCTTTACACCAGCAGACGCCGGTCGTGAAGATCGAGACGGGGATGATCGCATCTAGTGCACGGGAGTTTCAACAGTCCTTCACACGTGATCAGCAGGAGCATGAGTCCCCTTATCAAGAAACACCCGCTCCAGTAGAGGAAGAAGAGGAGGAAGACGATGACTGATGCAATCAAAACAGATGGTACTTCATACCAGCTTCCTGAAAAGTCACAAGTACCGACGAATAAAGCGATGGATAAAGATATGTTCATGAAGATTCTGATTGCCCAGCTCTCGAATCAAGACCCGACGGCACCGATGGAAGATAAGGATTTCATCGCTCAGATGGCGCAGTTTTCTTCACTGGAACAGATGCAATCAATCGGGAAGACGATGGACACGATGGTCTTGAACCAACATGCGACGGCGTTATTATCCTACAGCAATCTGATTGGTAAGAACGTCAGTTATGAAGCGGAGTCGAAGACGACTGATGCTTCAGGAGCAGAGCAGACGACGACCGTCGAAGAGACAGCCAGTGTCGTCAGCGTAAAGCGAGATGGACTGGATGTCGTGGCAGAGCTATCGAACGGAAAACAAATCAGTGTGTATGAGTTGACGCAGATTCAATCGAAGGAGGAAAAATAATGTTACGTTCAATGTATTCAGGAATCAGTGGGCTCAAGAACTTTCAGACGAAACTTGATGTCGTCGGGAATAACATCGCCAACGTCAATACGTTTGGTTATAAAAAAGGACGGGTGACGTTTAAGGATCTCGTCAGTCAATCGGTCGGTTCATCATCAGGTGCTGGTGGTAATGTCGGTGGGACGAACCCGAAACAGGTCGGTCTCGGAGCATCGATGTCAACAGTTGATAACGTGTATAACCAAGGTGCGCTTCAAAATACGGGTCGCGTCCTCGATGTCGGGATTTCTGGGGAAGGATTCTTCCAAGTTGTCACGGCAGAAGGGATTCGTTATACACGCTCTGGTAACTTCTATACCGATCTTGAAGGAAACTTGGTTACCGGCGACGGAAACTATTTGATTGGTAGTGACTCTCAAGCAATCGCAGATGGCGAGACACCACCGGTACCGCTTCCGGAAGCAGGTGGCGCAGGATTCCAAAAACTAAAAGTACCGACGGATGCACGTAACCTATCGATCGGGAAAGACGGTCTTGTCACTTATGTGGATACGACAGGTGCATTACAAAACGTCGGATACATCACGATTGCGAACTTTGCTAACCCAGGTGGTCTAGAAAAATCAGGTGTCAACGTGTTCGCAGCGTCGCAAAACTCAGGTGAGCCAGTACTTGGAACACCAAGTTTGAATGGGATGGGGCAATTGACATCTGGAACGCTCGAAATGTCAAACGTCGATTTATCAGAAGAGTTCACGGAGATGATCATCGCTCAACGTGGTTTCCAAGCGAATACGCGAATCATTACGACGTCTGACCAAGTACTTGAGGAATTGGTCAACCTGAAACGATGATTACGCTTACGACGTTACGTAACGCCCCTCTTGTACTGAACGCGATATTAATTGAATCGGTGCGTGCCACGCCGGATACGACGATTCAATTAGTCGGCGGACAGATTTATGTCGTAAAAGAATCAATGGAAGAAGTTAAAGCAATCGCAATCGCTTTTTATCAACAAATCGGATTAGCGGGCTTGAACAGTATGAGGAGGCTCGAAGATGGCCGAAGAAAAGAAGAAGAGTAAACTAAAAATCCCTTTAATCATGATCATTGTCGCAGCACTGATGGTTGGGGCAGGTTATATGATCATGAATTACTTTTTAGCTAATGATACGACAGAAGCGAAAGTCGAACAGCCAACGGGTGAAGAACTTGATGCACGAAGT
This sequence comes from Exiguobacterium sp. E17S, assembly GCF_057772545.1. Taxonomy (NCBI): domain Bacteria; kingdom Bacillati; phylum Bacillota; class Bacilli; order Caryophanales; genus Exiguobacterium; species Exiguobacterium sp. E17S. Next base: position 978,198 of record NZ_JBYLRU010000001.1, on the reverse strand, counting down.
CTTCAGACAGACGACTTGACGACGAACATCGCAGACGAACGGTTCTTGAATGTCCAATTCACGATCGTTACGGACGATCAAGCAACGCGTGATGATTTAGAATTACGAAAGTTTCAAATCAATAACATCATCTTAGGTGATTTATCTGCGATGAAAAAGTCGGACTTAGACTCAAAAGCGGATATGGAGAAGCTCGAAGAACGGTTACGGATGCAGTTCAAGAAGCTCATCCAAGAAGGTGATGTCCAGCGTGTCTATACGACGAAAAAAATCATCCAGTGAGGTGGCAGCATGAGCGAAGTATTATCCCAACATGAAATCGATGCCTTGCTATCAGCCATTTCAAGCGGAGATATGGAAGTCGAGGAAATCCGAAGCCAAGAGGAGCAGCGCCGTGTCAAAGTCTATGACTTTAAACGAGCGCTTCGCTTCTCAAAAGATCAATTACGGAATTTGACGCGTATCCATGAACAGTTCGCCCGAGTGTTGACGACGCATTTTTCTGCACAACTTCGGACGTACGTCCAGTTCACGGTCAATACAGTCGAGCAACTCCCGTACGATGAATTCATTCATTCTATTCCGAACATGACATTGATCAATCTTGTGAACCTTCATCCGCTTGATGGAAAAGTCTTGTTCGAAGTCAATCCGAACATTGCTTATGCGATGCTCGATCGATTACTTGGAGGACCGGGTGAAGGGATGAACAAGATTGAAAATTTGACGGAGATCGAGACGCGTATTCTGACACAATTGTTCAAACGTGCCTTCGTCCAATATGGCGCCGCTTGGGAATCGGTGACGGAAGTCGAGGCGGAGTACGACGATTTAGAAATCAATCCGCAGTTTCTACAGCTCGTTTCTCCGAATGAGACGGTCATCCTCGTATCGATTTACGTAACGGTTGGAGAAGTGAGCGGTACGTTGAATGTCTGTTTGCCATTCGTGACCCTTGAATCCGTTCTTCCGAAATTATCAAGTCATTATTGGATGCAACAAGAAAAGCGAACGACAGCAGATAATCAAGAGTCTGAACACATGCAAACGCAGTTGATGAGTTCCGTCGTCGATTTAAAAGCAGTGCTCGGCCAAACAGAGCTATCGTTTGGTGAATTGTTACACCTCGAAGTAGGCGATTGTTTATCCCTGAAGACGCGAGCCTCGGATGCCGTCGATGTATTCGTCGATGACCGGAAGATGTTCAAAGCCCGACCGGGACTAAATGGGAAACACCTCGCTTTGCAAGTCTTACAACGAATTGAGGAGGAATAACATGAGCGATATGCTTTCGCAAGATGAAATCGATGCGTTGCTACGCGGAACACCATCAATCGATGAACCGCAAGATTCGGACGCAGAGGAAATATTAGATGATATGGAAATCGATGCGCTAGGGGAAGTCGGAAACATCTCACTTGGGAATTCAGCAACGGCCTTATCGGCATTGTTGAATCAAAAAGTAGAAATCACGACACCACATGTTCGGATGATTTCGATGGAAGAATTACGAAGTCGTTATCCGATTCCGCACGTCGCGTTGCGTGTCGGCTATACAGAAGGATTTAAAGGAGAAAATGTCCTGATCCTGACACAGCGAGATGCTTCCGTCATCGCGAACCTGATGATGGGAGGCGACGGCGTCATCGACGAGTCGCTGGAGATGGAGCCGATTGCTCTATCTGCTGTGCAGGAAGCGATGAATCAGATGATGGGAGCTGCTGCGACATCGATGTCGACCGTGTTCTCCATGCGAATCGATATCTCACCACCTGCTGTTGAAATTTTTGATTTTTCACAAGATAAGAGTATCGTCGATAGCTTTTCTCTTTGGGAGAACATGGTCATCATCGAGTTTGATCTGAAGATTGGCACGATGATTGATTCAAAAATCGTTCAATTAGCACCACTGGATTTCTCGAAACAATTGATTCAAAAACTCTTTAGCGCGAGTACGACCCAACAAGCAGAACCTGCACCACAAGCAACGGCACAAGCGCAATCAGAACAACCACAACCACAAGCGCAACCAACACCGGCACCAGCGATGGAACAAAGAACGGTCGTCCCACCACCTGAACCGAAAGCAACGCCAGTCGGTGTCAGTCCAGTTCAATTTAGTCAGTTAGGTGAGATGGAAGTAGAGGGCACGCCAGGAAATATCGGAATGTTATATGATGTTCCGTTGAACGTCACGGTTGAGTTAGGAAGGACACGCCGCTCCGTTCGTGACATATTGGAATTAACACAAGGTTCTGTCATCGAGCTGGATAAACTGGCAGGGGAACCAGTTGACGTTCTTGTCAACAATACATTGATCGCAACGGGTGAAGTGGTCGTCATCGAAGAGAACTTCGGTGTACGCATTACGGAAATCGTAAATACAAAAGAACGTCTTCGGATGTTCTAAGGAGGAACTATTATGAGTGCAAAAGTATTAATCGTAGACGACGCCGCTTTCATGCGGATGATGATCAAGGAAATCCTATCGAAGAACGGCTATGATGTCGTCGGTGAAGCAGAAAACGGACGCGAAGCGGTCTCAAAGTATAAGGAATTGACACCGGACCTCGTCACGCTAGACATTACGATGCCTGAGATGGACGGAATCTCTGCGCTTAAAGAAATCAAAGCATTCAATCCTGCCGCTAAAGTCATCATGTGTTCAGCGATGGGGCAACAGTCGATGGTCATCGACGCGATTCAAGCAGGTGCAAAAGATTTCATCGTCAAACCGTTCCAAGCGGATCGTGTGCTTGAAGCGGTCTCGAAAACTGTCTCGTCATGAAAAAAGTGACTTTGCTGATTTGTCTTCTGTTTCTGCTGACACTTCCTGTACAGGCTGAAACGGTCGAAGAAAAATTAAATCCAACCAAGAACGATGCACCGACGACTCAGCAAGTCGATGAGAGTCCTTCCATGGCATTGACCATCTTTAAAGGAGTCGTCGTTCTCGTCGTCTTGATCGGCGGATTCATCCTCGTGACACGTTTTATTCACGAGCGGACGCGAGGCGTCAGACATTCCGGACGATTGACCCATCTAGGTGGTGTACCACTTGGTAAGGATCGATCGGTTCAGTTAGTGAAAGTGCAGGATAAGATTTATGTCGTCGGTGTTGGTGAGAACGTGCAACTCTTAGACACGCTGGACGATTTAGAGGGATACGAACCGACGGATCTTGAAGAGGCATCTTCGAAATCAGCACCTTCACCATTTCTTGAGACGTTCAAACAACAACTCGAGCAACTGCAGAAGAATCGAGGGCGCTCATGAATACGATTGAAAACCTGATCTCACTCGATACTCCGTCAGGAACAGCAACATCGATTAAACTGCTCGTATTACTGACGTTGTTATCACTGGCGCCCTCGTTACTAATTTTAATGACTTGTTTCACGCGTGTCGTCGTCGTGTTGTCGTTCGTCCGTTCGGCTCTCGGAACACAACAGACGCCGCCGAACCAGCTACTCGTCGGACTGGCGCTGTTCATTACGCTTTTCGTCATGTCGCCCGTCATATCGGAATTAAACACGACGGCTCTAAAACCATATATGGCTGATAAAATCAGTCAAGATGAAGCGTTTGATAAAGCAGGAGATACGATGAAACGCTTCATGTCGAAGCACACGCGAACGAATGATTTAGAACTATTCTTAAAATACGGTAATTATGAAAAACCGGAAAAGATTGAAGATATTCCACTCGTCGCACTCGTTCCAGCATATGCGATTAGTGAATTGAAGACAGCCTTCCAAATCGGCTTCATGATCTTCATTCCTTTCCTTGTCATCGACATGGTCGTCTCGAGTGTTTTGATGTCGATGGGAATGATGATGTTACCGCCAGTCATGATTGCGTTACCGTTTAAATTGCTGTTATTTATTTTAGTCGATGGCTGGCACCTGATTGTTGAATCACTGCTCGTCAGTATGCGTTAGGGGGAGAAAAGATGACTCAAGAAATGATTATTCAGTTGGCGAGTTCTGCTGTCTGGACATTACTCAAAGTATCGGCCCCCTTGTTACTAGTCTCGCTCGTCGTCGGTCTGCTCGTCAGTATTTTGCAGGCGACGACGCAGATTCAGGAACAGACGTTATCGTTTGTTCCAAAGATTGTTGCCGTATTTTTAGCACTCGTCTTCTTTGGACCTTGGATTATGCAGGAGTTACAGACCTTTACGATTGATCTATTCAAACAAATCGCTGAGGTTTCCCGAAAATGACATTACTTTCTTTCCTGAGTGTTTTTCTGCTCGTCTTTGGACGGATCGTCGGTTTTCTCGTTGCGGCGCCTTTGTTTTCATCAAGACAATTACCAGCGCAACATAAATTAGCACTTGCGGCGGGTCTTGCTTACTTTGCGAGTTACGCTGTGAAGACGGACGTTCGTGTAGAAGACTTCGATTTTTTCTTTCGGATGGGAACGGAAGTCTTAGTGGGTCTAGCTCTTGGCTTACTTGCCAGTTTTTTATTATACGCCCCACAAATTGCGGGTTCGATCATTGATTTACAGATGGGTCTTGCGATGGCTTCCGCCTATGATCCGATGTTTGGCGGACAGTCACCAATCGTCGGACGATTTTATTACATGCTGACGTTACTCGTCCTGCTCGCTTCTGATATGCATCTCATTTTACTGGACGGCATCTATACGAGCTTTCAGATCTTTCCGCCGGGCAGTCTGATTGCGGTATCAGGCGACGCAGGAATGAGTTTGGTCATCCGTGTCGTCGGACTTGCGATGTTGACTGCCTTACAAATGGCGATGCCACTTGTTGTTTCACTCTTTTTAGTGGATCTCGCACTTGGTTTCTTAGCGAAAACGGCACCCCAGTTCAACATTTTTGCGATTGGTTTTTCCGTCAAACTGTTAATGGGATACGCGATTCTGTTTTTATTAGCAGGAGCGACGATCACAGGAATCGGTCGATTCGTTCCATTGTTGCAAGATGTACTTGCAGACGCCATTCGATTACTAGGAGGTTAAGGACATGCATTCATATCGATTACGCCTTGATCTTCAGTACTTCGCTGGTGAGAAGACGGAAAAAGCGACACCTCGAAAGCGGGATGACTCGCGTAAAAAGGGACAGGTCGCAAAATCAGCAGATTTAACGAGTAGTTTTATGTTATTCGCGATGTTTCTTGTTCTCTATTTTTTCGGTCCATTTCTAGGACGGCGATTCGTACTCGTCCTACAAGATGGTCTCAGTGCAAGTCAAGTTCTGCAAGCTGTTGAAGAGGGACGAATTGAACAGATTTTAGTCGAGATGCTGATTCAAATGGGGATTTTAGTCGCACCGTTCTTTTTAACAGCGGTCGTCATCGGAATCCTTGGCAATTTCGTTCAGATTGGTGTGCTCTTAAGTGGTGAGGCGATTCAGCCGAAGCTGGACCGGATCAATCCGCTTCAAGGCGTCAAACGGATCGTTAGCGTTAAAGCACTCGTCGAGTTTTTGAAATCCGTTTTTAAACTGTTAGTCATCGGTGTCACGAGTGGCACGGTTCTTTGGAACAACAAAGTCGAGATTTCGAGGTTGACCTCGGAACCAATCGGCGATGCGTTAGCTATCATTGGTCATTTAACATTTTTACTCGGTTTGTCGGTCAGTATCGCCTTGATCGCGTTAGCCATTCTAGACTTCGCTTATCAAAAATTTGATTTCGAAAAGTCGATTCGAATGAGTAAACAGGATTTAAAGGATGAGCATAAGAACACGGAAGGTGACCCTCAAATCAAAGGAAAGATTAAACAACAACAACGGGAGATGGCGATGCGGCGGATGATGCAAGAAATACCGAATGCCGATGTCGTCATCACGAACCCGACCCATTATGCGGTAGCGATCCAATACGATGACGGAAAACATATGGCACCGATTGTCGTTGCAAAAGGCGTAGATGCTGTCGCGTTCCGGATTCGGGAGAAGGCGACAGCAGCTGATGTCCCGATTGTTGAAAATCGTCCGCTGGCGCGGGCGTTGTTCGCTCAAACAGAGATTGGTATGGCAGTGGATGAAACGTTCTATCAGGCGCTCGCTGAAACACTCGCCTTTGTCTATCAACTGAAACAAGCAAAATGAAAGGATGAAGCATCATGAGTATATCAACACGAGATTTAACGGTTCTGCTAGGCGTCATCATGATCGTCTTCATGCTCGTCATCCCACTGCCTGCTATCATGCTCGATTTTTTAATCATCATCAATATCTTAATTGCTTTGATGGTATTACTCGTTGCGATGAATGCCAAAGAGGCACTTGAGTTTTCTGTCTTTCCGACGTTGTTATTGATCGTCACTTTGTTTCGTCTGGCACTTAACGTCTCGACGACACGGGCGATCCTATCAAACGGAAATGGTGGCGAAGTTATCGAGGCTTTTGGAAATTTTGTCGTCGGCGGTAAGGCGCTCGTCGGTTTCGTCGTCTTCTTGATTCTCGTCTTGATCCAGTTCCTCGTCATTACGAAGGGGTCAGAACGAGTCTCGGAAGTGTCGGCACGTTTTACGCTTGATGCGATGCCCGGAAAACAGATGGCAATCGACGCCGACCTGAACTCCGGTATGATTGACGAATTACAAGCCCGGACTCGTCGTCAAAAAATCCAATCGGAAGCAGACTTTTATGGGGCGATGGACGGGGCCTCGAAGTTCGTTAAAGGAGATGCGATTGCTGGTATCATCATCGTCATCATTAACTTGATCTTCGGAATGATCATCGGTGTCGTTCAGCAAGGCTTACCGATGGCGGAGTCAGTCAAATTGTATACGTTGTTAACAGTTGGGGACGGTCTCGTCAGTCAGATTCCAGCACTGTTGATTTCGGTTGCGACCGGAATCATCGTCACGCGCTCGACATCCGACGGAAATCTTGGTGAAGATGTCATCGGTCAATTGACACGCACACCATTACTTGTCGGAATCGCGGCTGGAGCAATCTTCTTACTCGGACTATTCACAGCGATTCCTGATTACGTCACGATGCCGATTGCAGCGTTGTTCGGCTTCTTCGCTTGGCGAATGAAACAGACGACGAAGACGATGCAAGAAGAGGTCGCCGTTGAGGAAGCGCCGAGCGAAAACTTGCGTTCGAGTGAATCGGTCATTTCCTTATTGAATGTCGATACGATTGAATTTGAATTCGGTTACGGTTTGATTCCACTCGCTGATGAAGCGCAAGGTGGCGATCTACTCGATCGTGTCGTCATGATTCGTCGGCAGCTAGCACTCGAACTTGGATTCGTTCTACCGACCGTTCGGATTCGTGATCACCTGCAGTTATCACCGAACCAGTATCGAATCAAGATTCGCGGAAGTGAGATGGCAAGTGGTGAGCTACTACTGGATCATTATTTAGCGATGAGCCCGGGTGTCGATGATCCGGAAATTCGAGGCATCGAGACGGTCGAACCGGCATTCGGTATGCCGGCACTCTGGATTGATGAACAGACACGTAGTCGAGCAGAGATGTCAGGCTATACGGTCGTTGATCCACCATCCGTTGTTGCGACACATTTAACGGAGCTCTTGAAGAAACATGCCGCTGAATTACTCGGACGAGAAGAGACGAAACAGTTGGTTGATCATTTGAAGGAATCGCATCCGATTTTGGTCGAGGAAGTAACACCACAACTGTTATCAATCGGGGAACTTCAAAAAGTATTCGTTCAATTATTAAAAGAAAAAGTCTCGATTCGAAATCTACCATTGATTTTCGAAACGCTCGCGGACTATGCAGCTGTGACGAAAGACAGCGAACTGCTTGCTGAATATGTCCGTCAATCCTTATCGCGGCAAATTACGGAACAGGTCATGCAAGGAGATGTCTTGCATGTCGTGACGGTCTCGAGTGAGATGGAACTGGATATCCAGTCGGCCATCCAAAAGACGGAGTTCGGAAATTATTTAGCGCTTGATCCCGAAAAAGCGACACGTTTCATCGAGACATTGCAAGAGAGGGCAGCGGAATTCGAACGGTACGGGGCGCATCCGATCATCCTGACGTCTCCAAGTATCCGGATGTTCGTCCGTCAATTGACAGAACGGTATTTTCCAGATGTTCCGATTTTGTCTTATAACGAATTAATGCCGACGATTGAAGTTAAGAGTATTGGGGTGATTTAAGCGATGATAGTCAAAAAAGTCACGGCGGATTCCGTTAGCGAAGCCATGGAACGCATCAAACGCGAACTCGGTAACGATGCCATCATATTAAATACTCGCCATATCAAAGTGGGCGGATTCTTTGGCTTATTTGCGAAGAAAAAAGTGGAACTGGTTGCATCGGTGGATGAACATGTGTCGAACGAACCGATCGTCTCGAAGCAAACAACGAGTCGGAAGGACATTGTGGAAACCATCCAACCGATCCCCATGCGTCCAACGATCGTTACGATAGGCGAACGACCATTGCCAAAAGAATTGCGACATTATGCGCCGCTGTTGGCAGAACCAGCGTTACAACAGGTGTCTGACCGATTGCATGAGCGATTACTGACTGCGTACTATCAAACGCAGCAAACGGAATTAACCGATCTCTTGACGGAAGAAGTGAAGTCGGCATTGCGCGTGACGCCGTCGACTGCACGTTATGTCATGCTGACGGGACCAACTGGTGTCGGTAAGACGACGACCATCGCTAAACTCGCTGCACACCATACGCTCATCAAAAATCAACGAGTCGGTCTCATCACAACCGATACATACCGGATCTCAGCGATTGAACAACTGAAGACATATGCCGACATATTAGGTATTCCGATTCATGTTGCATACGACCTGGAAGATTTCGAACGAGCGAAGCAGGCGCTAGCTTCATGCGATATCGTACTTGTCGATACAGCGGGACGGAATTTCCTTGACGAAGCATATGTAGAGCAATTACGAAGTCGTCATGACTTTGAGGATACGGATGTATTCTTAGTTCTTAGTTTGACATCGAAATATCGAGATTTATTACAGATCCACGATCGTTTCAGCAAGATTCCCTTATCAGGGATCGTATTTTCGAAAGCAGATGAAACAAGTGAACTGTGGTCGATGTTTGGACTTATGACAGAGACGGAGTTACCAATCTATTGCGTGACAACGGGTCAAGAAGTGCCAGAAGACATCACGTTCGCTACGGCGGATGAGTTATCCCGAATGATCGTCGAGAGAGGGATGAGATGATGCGAGAAGATCAAGCACGTGTCTTACGATCAAAAGTGACCGTCAAGGAAACGAAGACGATTGCCATCGTGAGTGGAAAAGGTGGCGTCGGAAAAACGAATGTCGCGGTGAATCTTGGCGTGGCATTATCGTTACAAGAAAAACGAGTACTCTTGATTGATCTTGATATCGGGATGGCGAACATTGGTATTCTATTCGGTAAATCATCGAAGTCATCCTTGATGGAATGCGTCAAACGACGAGAATCACTCCAGCACGCAATCGTTGAACAGTCGCCATCCCTTCATTTCATTCATGGCGGGAGTGGATTTGCGGAACTGACGAATCTGACGAAGGAGGATGTCGTGTTCCTACTGCGGGAATTCCAATTTTTCTATGAGTATGATTTTGTGTTGCTCGATTTAGGAGCCGGCGCCAATCATCAGACGTTCGATTTTATCAGTAGTGCAGACGAAGCCTGGTTGATCGTCACGCCAGAGCCGACTTCAATCATGGACGGTTATGCGTTCGTCAAACTGGCACACCATCATGCGACGGATCTTCCGATTTCCGTAGTCGTCAATCGGGCGACGAATGGTGGAGAAGCACTTGAAACGTTTGATCGACTAGCGCTCGTCAGCCAACAATTTTTACAAAAGCCACTGCGCTTTACCGGTTTTTTGCCGGAAGATCCAACAGTCGTCAAAGCAGTCAAGGCACAGATGCCATTTTACTTGATGGATCGAACGAGTGACGTCAGTTGGCGACTCGATCATATCACGACGTCTCTAACAGGTGTACAAGTCAAAGAACGGAAGTTTTTAGATCGATTGTTACATCGTCTGAAAAAACGAAAAGATCATGTCCGTTAAGATTAAAGGAGGGTATCAGTCATGGACTTAAATGAATATGTGGGGTTGTTCCTCGATGAGTCGATGGAGCATTTACAAGCTATTAACACAAGCTTATTGGTTTTTGAAGAACGATTAGACGATGAAGCGGTCATCGATCAAATTTTCCGTTCTGCCCATACGCTAAAAGGGATGGCAGGAACGATGGGATATGATGCGATCGCTGATTTGACGCATGAGATGGAGAGCGCCCTTGATTTAGTCAGATCAAAGAAACAACCCGCTACAGCTGAGTTGATCGATGTCCTATTCGTTGCTGCTGAGCAACTGGAAACGATGGTAGAAGACATCAGTCGCGGTGGAAAAGGGAAACTTGACGTTACGGAAACAGTGAGACGATTACAGCAGTTCATTCGTCCCGAACAAGAAGAGATCATTTCGGTTACGCCATCAACTGCACAATCAACATTCGAATGTGATGTCTATTCGGAAGCGGTCGTCAAACAATCGATTGCGTCCGGTTATCAAGCCTATATCGTCCAAGTCGAACTTTCAGCAGACGTCATCTTAAAAGCGGCACGTGTCTACATGGTCTTTGATCGTTTACAACAGCTCGGAGATGTCATTTTGTCGAATCCGACATCTGATGAACTGGAGCAAGAACATTTTGAGACGTCATTCTCTGTTTTATTCGTGACACAACAAGAGCAATCGGTCATTCAAGAGGCGGTTGCCTCGGTTTCTGAAGTCGCAACAGTAACGATGGACGTGTTCGAAGCAACACCAGAAGCAGAGGTGGCGACATCCACCCTTCCACAGGAAGTGCCGGTTGCGACATCAGTACCTGCACCAATAGCTTCACCGGATTCACCAGAACAGACAGATCTATCTGTGCCTGTCGCTTCGAAAACGATTCGTGTCAATCTCGAGCGGATTGATCGTTTGATGAATCTGTTCGAAGAGTTCATCATCGACCGCGGACGTTTGGAGCGTATTGCAGCAGAAGTCAGCTCACCGGAATTGACAGATACGGTCGAACGGATCAAACGGGGCACGAACGAATTGCAATCACTCGTTTTAACGTTACGAATGATGCCGATCGAACAAGTATTCAACCGCTTCCCACGAATGGTGCGTTCCGTTTCGAAGGATGTCGGAAAACATATCAAACTACACATTACGGGTGCTGAGACGGAACTTGATCGCACAGTCATCGATGAGATTGGTGATCCACTTGTCCACTTGATCCGTAATGCGATCGATCATGGAATTGAAAACAAAGCGGAACGGATTTTAGCGAATAAGCCGGTCGAAGGAAATCTTTCGCTTCGTGCCTACCATTCAGGAAACCGAGTCTTCATCGAGATTGAAGATGATGGAGCAGGTATCAATCACGAACGTGTCACACGGATTGCGATTGAAAAAGGATTGATCACAGAAGAAGAAGCGATGCAATTAACGATCGAAGAGGCTTCGATGCTGTTATTCGCACCTGGTTTCTCGACAGCAGAAGAAGTCACGGACTTGTCTGGTCGTGGTGTTGGTCTCGACGTCGTCAAATCGAAGATCGAATCATTGGGTGGAGAAGTGTTCGTTGAGACACGCCGCGGAGAAGGAACGATTTTCCGTATCAGTTTACCATTGACGCTCTCGATCATCTCGGCCATGCTCGTTGAGCTCGGACAAGAAACGTATGCAATTCCACTGACTGCCATCATCGAGACGACATCTTTACGTAAATCGGCGATCCTGCAAGCGCACCGGGAAAAAGTATTTGATTTCCGTGGACAATTGGTTCCACTTATTTCGCTGAATGAAGTTTACGGATTGCCACAACATGAGGCAGAAGCCTATTCGGTCGTCGTCGTCCGGAGTGGCGAAAAATTAGCAGGGTTGATCGTATCCGAATTGATCGGTCAACAGGAGATCGTCATGAAGCCACTCGGTAGTTATCTAGAAGGCATCCGTGCCATTTCTGGCGCGACGATTCTTGGAGACGGACAGGTCGCATTGATCATTGACAGCAATGCACTATTACGGAAGTGAGGGGAACGAAGATGGAACAAAAATGGGTTGTTTTTCAATTAGAAGATAATGCATACGGTATTGATGTACAGTCTGTTCGTTCAATCGAACGGCTCATCCCGATCACACGGATTCCGAACGCTGCATCTTATGTCAAAGGAGTCATCAATTTGCGAGGTGTCGTCACCCCCGTGATTGACCTGCGTGCCCGTCTTGGATTCGAATTAATGGAAGAAACGGAAGAAACACGTATCATCATCGCCACTTTGGAGCATGGGGACGCTGGATTCATCGTCGACCGGGCAAACGAAGTCGTCGAATCAACGGATGTTCGGATTGAACCGCTCAGTGAACAAAAGCAGGAGGATGCCTCGTATTTGACTGCAGTCGCAAAAGGCGATCAGCAATTATTTTCGTTGATTGAACCGAATCGCTTATTTGAGGACATCGTTCATGCTTAATCCAAACGAACGGGACATTTTACGGGAAGTCGGCAACATTGGAGCTGGTCACGCAGCGACAGCACTTTCGACCTTACTTGGACAACCGATTGAGATCGAGGTACCTTCCGCTGAACTTGAGGATTTCACGACGATCATCGAGCGAAGTGGAGGAGCGGAAACGTATACCGCTGGTGCATTGTTACGTTTTTCTGGCGATATTCAAGCGACGTTACTTTTTTTGATGCCACTTCGTGATGCAGAGAAGCTCGTGAGCCAATTGATGCAGACGGAATTCCACTTTTTTCCGATTCCCACGAAATGGGGGTTTCTGCTTGGGAAGAAATTGGGAATATTTTAATAGGAGCATATGCTCGGGCTATCTCCGATTGGCTTGATTTATCGTTACATGTCAGTGTTCCTGCATCAGCGTTTGATATGGTTGGTGCGTTACTTGAAGTAGCCTTACTTGAATCTACGACTCCAGGCAATATGGCTGTCTATATCGACACGCACTTGTCTAGTGCAGGAAACGATTTGACCGGACATTTACTTTTGTTGCCTGAAGCGAACGCCTTTCAGACGGTCTTCGAACGATTGGGTGTGGACTTGAATGGATGAAATCGTACGGATTGGGATTGCGGAGTACGCCATCAGTAAACGCCCCGTCATTTTACGGACAGCGGGTCTTGGATCGTGCGTAGGCGTTGTCATCTATGACCAGGAACGAGGGTTATCGAGTATGGCGCATGTCATGTTGCCTGATTCAGCGATCAGTCGGAATCGGGAGCTTGAAGTCGGAAAGTTCGCGGATACGGCAATTCTAGAGGTAGCCCGCGAATTACGAGCAAGTGGAGCCATCCGATTACGTGCGAAGATTGCGGGAGGGGCTCAGATGTTTCAATTTAAGTATGAACATGAATCAATGCGGATTGGTGAGCGAAACATCGCTGCGGTCAAAGCAATGCTTCAACAAGTCAAAATTCCACTCGTTGCCGAAGATGTTGGCGGCACGAATGGACGAACGATCGAGTTCCACTCACAATCAGGGCGTCTCGTCATCCGGACGGTGAATGTCGGGACGCTGGAAATCTAGAGGAGGAATGGTCATGCGTGAGGAATTACAACAACTTTGGGATCGATGGCTGACCACACGCGATATTGCGGTGGCAGACCTGTTACTTCACAATTATGAACCACTTGTTCAATACCACGTTCAGCGTTTAAGTGCGACGTTGCCTAAAAGTGTCGATCGAGACGAGTTGAAAAGTTTAGGGATGATGGGATTGTACGATGCGCTTCAAAAATTCGATCAAAATCATAATAATAAATTCGACACGTATGCCGCCTTTCGGATTCGAGGAGCTATTTTAGATGGGCTTCGTAAAATCGATTGGTTACCACGTTCCTTACGGGAAAAAGCAAAACGGGTCGAGGCAGCCGTCGAGATCCTTGAACAATCTTTGCAACGGACGCCGACATTAGACGAAGTCTCTTCCATCGTCGACATGACACCGGACGAGGTCAAGGGTGCTTTAGCAGAAAGCTATTTTGCGAATGTATTATCGATCGATGAAGCAGTCACGCTACAGGATGAGGGGAAGGCGATGACCGTCTCCTATTTAGATCCAGATACTGCTACACCGGAAGATATGTTATTAATGCGGGAGTTGATCGCTAAACTGGCAGAGGAAGTCGAAGGACTATCCGAAAAAGAACAACTTGTCGTCTCGTTGTTCTATTATGAAGAATTGACGCTTACGGAAATTGGTGAAGTCCTCGGGCTCTCGACTTCCCGTATTTCACAAATCCATTCAAAAGCGCTTCGTAAGTTGAAGAATGCGCTCGGAAGTGCCTACTTAGCAGATCGTGTCGCCATGTGAAAGGAAGAATTATGACTGTCGTTTATATTTTATTAGCTGCTTTAGTCTGTTATGCGCTGCTGGTGTTGTTTCGCCAGCAGGCAGCGCTCAAAAACCGAATTACACGGTTGGAACGTGAAAAGAATGAGACGGAACAAGTGTTGCTTCATTTCATGGAGAACGTCAACGCCATGACGGAGACATCCGTAAATGTAGCGAACGAACAGGTTGATCAAGTACCGGATGCGTCTCCACAAATGGTGGAGGCGGCTACTTACGAGAAATCGGAAACCGTCGAAATTGAACAATCCATTTCACAAGAACCACCGTTAACAGATGTCAAGCAGGCGCTACGAGAAGGAGCGGATCTTGAGACGCTTGCACGGTCTTTGAATCGGGGGACGGGCGAGGTTGCTTTGATTGCTAAACTTTCTCATCAAACGAAGGTTGCCCCTCGGTAATCTTTATGCTATATTAGTCTACGGTGTTAATTACGCACGCATGTATCGCCAGCTGCGGTGCCTTTAATAGGTTAGCTGGACAGACGATCATCGCGGAGGACATCCAAAACCCAAAAGGAGGAATTCATCATGGCAGTAATTTCGATGAAACAATTGTTAGAAGCTGGTGTACACTTCGGTCACCAAACACGCCGTTGGAACCCAAAAATGGCAAAATACATCTTCACAGAACGGAACGGAATCTACATCATCGACCTTCAAAAAACGGTCAAAAAAGTAGACGAAGCATACAACTTCATCCGTGAAGTAGCGTCTGAAGGCGGAAACGTTCTTTTCGTTGGTACGAAAAAACAAGCTCAAGACACTGTGAAAGAAGAAGCGATCCGTGCAGGTCAATACTTCATCAACGAACGTTGGTTGGGTGGAACTCTCACGAACTTCTCTACAATCAAAAAACGTATCAACCGTTTGAAACAACTCGAAAAAATGGAAGAGAACGGTACATTCGAAGTTCTTCCTAAAAAAGAAGTCATCATTCTTAAAAAAGAAATGACTCGTCTTGAGAAATTCCTCGGCGGTATCAAAGATATGCCAGGCGTTCCGGATGCACTCTTCATCGTTGACCCACGCAAAGAGCGTATCGCGATTGCAGAAGCACACAAACTCAACATCCCAATCGTTGCGATTGTTGATACTAACTGTGATCCAGACGAAATCGACTACGTCATCCCAGCGAACGACGATGCGATCCGTGCAGTCAAATTGCTCACTGGTAAAATGGCTGACGCAATCCTCGAAGTTAAACAAGGCGAAGATAACGTAGCACCTGAAACTACTGAAGAAGTAGTAGCAGACGCTGAGTAATTCGTGATGCCAGGTGATAAAGGGAATCGACCTTTTATCACCTTTTTTTTGAAACTAAGGATGTTATAAGGAGGAATATCGAATGGCTATTACAGCAGCAATGGTTAAAGAACTTCGTGAAAAAACAGGTGCAGGGATGCTCGACTGCAAAAAAGCACTCGTTGAAACTGACGGTGACATGAACGCAGCAGTAGATTTCTTGCGTGAAAAAGGGATCGCTAAAGCAGCAGCAAAAGGCGATCGTATTGCAGCTGAAGGGTTGACTGCAGTTGCAGTTGACGGCAACAAAGCGGCACTCGTCGAAATCAACTCAGAAACAGACTTCGTTGCGAAAAACGAACGTTTCCAAACACTCGTTCAAAACATCGCAGACGCTGTTCTCCGTAACGGTTCTGAGACAGCAGAAGCTGCTCTTGCTTCTGAATACGAAGCAGGTAAAACAATCGACACATACATCTCAGAAGAAGCTTCAACAATCGGAGAGAAAATCTCACTCCGTCGCGTAGCGCTCTTCACAAAAGCAGATGATGCAGTCTTCGGTTCTTACCTCCACATGGGTGGACGCATCGGTTCAGTCGTCGTCATCGAAGGTACGACAGACGAAACAGTTGCAAAAGACGTTGCAATGCACATTGCAGCAGCACGTCCACTTTACGTTGACCGTACTTCTGTCACAGAAGAAGAAAAAGCACGTGAAGAAAAAGTCCTCACTGAGCAAGCATTGAACGAAGGAAAACCAGCTAACATCGTTGAAAAAATGATCGTTGGTCGTATGAACAAGTTCTTCGAGGAAATCTGCCTCGTCGATCAAACGTTCGTCAAGGATCCAGACTTCAAAGTTGGTAAATATGTAGAATCTAAAGGCGGTAAAGTCGTGTCATTCGTACGCTTCGAAGTTGGAGAAGGTATGGAAAAACGCGAAGAGAACTTCGCTGAAGAAGTTATGAACCAACTTAAAAAATAAGAATCGGGATCATCCTGATGACAAGAGAAGGAACACGTATGCTTCAATCCACTTTCGTGTGGAAGTGGTTCGTGTTCCTTTTTTACGGAATTTAGCAAGGGGGACATAGTCATGCAACCGAAATATAA
The DNA here is from genome assembly GCF_057772545.1 of Exiguobacterium sp. E17S. NCBI lineage: Bacteria > Bacillati > Bacillota > Bacilli > Caryophanales > Exiguobacterium > Exiguobacterium sp. E17S. The sequence goes on along the minus strand of NZ_JBYLRU010000001.1, from coordinate 961,453 downwards.
CCGGATTGTGTTAAAATTGAGCGGAGAAGCGCTCGCAGGAGATCAAGGGTTTGGGATCAATCCTGTCATCGTCAAATCTATCTCGGAACAGATTCGCGAATTAGTTGAATTGAACGTTGAAGTAGCGGTCGTCGTCGGAGCTGGAAACATTTGGCGTGGCAAAACAGGTGCAGAACTTGGGATGGACCGGGCCAACGCCGATTATATGGGGATGTTAGCGACAGTCATGAACTCGCTTGCGCTTCAAGACAGCTTAGAAGATGTAGGTGTTGAAACACGTGTTCAAACATCAATCGAGATGCGCCAAGTAGCAGAACCGTACATTCGTCGCCGTGCGATGCGTCACCTCGAAAAAGGACGTGTCGTCATCTTTGCAGCAGGTACAGGGAACCCGTACTTCTCAACAGATACGACAGCTGCTCTTCGTGCAGCTGAAATTGAAGCAGAGGTCATCTTGATGGCGAAAAACAACGTCGATGGTGTCTACTCAGCTGACCCGAATGTTGATCCAGAAGCGAAGAAATTCGAAACGCTCTCTTACTTGGATGTCTTAAAGGATGGACTTCAAGTCATGGATTCTACAGCAACTTCACTTTGTATGGACAATGACATCCCGCTCATCGTCTTCTCGTTGATGGAAGAAGGTAACATCAAACGTGTCGTCATCGGTGACGAAATCGGGACAATCGTAAGGGGGAAATAATATGTCAAAAGAAATCTTAAAACAAGCCGAAGAACGGATGGAAAAAGCACATCTTTCACTTAAGAAAGAACTTGCGACACTCCGCGCCGGTCGTGCGAACGTTGCGATTTTAGATCCCGTTCAAGTCGAATACTACGGTGCACCGACACCGCTCAATCAAGTAGCGAACGTCAACACACCAGAAGCACGTCTGATCTTGATCACTCCATGGGATAAATCAATGGTCAGCGAGATTGAAAAAGCGATTCAACGTGCTGATCTTGGTCTTGCGCCATCATCTGATGGTACGGTCATCCGTCTTGCGATTCCACCACTAACGGAAGAGCGCCGGAAGGAACTCGTCAAACTCGTCAAGAAGTATACGGAAGAAGGTAAGGTTGCCCTCCGTAACATTCGTCGTGATACGAACGAGCAGTTAAAGAAACAAGAAAAAGATGGTGCATTGACAGAAGATGATTTGCGTGGATACACAGAAGATGTTCAGACGTTGACAGACAAGTTCGTTAAACAACTTGATCAGACAGCAACGGAAAAAGAACAAGAAATCATGGAAGTATGACGCGACGGATCGTCATGGGGGGGACTCTTTGTCACACGAAGAGTCCCTTTCTTCATAATTGAGAGAGGAGGAAGTGCGGATGTTTCAATGGTTGAATCAGACGAAAGAAACCGAAACCTATGACCGGGTGCCTGAGCACGTCGCTATCATCATGGATGGAAACGGTAGATGGGCACAAAAACGCGGACTTCCGCGTATCATGGGACATCGCGAAGGCATGAAATCGATTCGTGAGGTCGTTCGGGTTGCAAATGAACTCGGCGTTAAGAGTCTGACATTATACGCCTTCTCGACGGAGAATTGGACGCGTCCGGAAGAAGAAGTGAGTTTTCTCATGAAGCTACCGGCACAATTTTTAGAGTCGGATTTAAAAGAGTTAGACGCGCAAAATGTCAAAGTCGAGGTAGCAGGAGAAGTGTCACGCCTCCCTCATTTCACACGTGAGGCAGTGGAACAAGCGAAACTGGATACGCAACACAATACAGGACTTCGTCTGATTTTCGCTCTGAATTATGGAGGACGCGATGAGCTCGTACAAGTCATGCAAAAACTGGGCGCACAGGTTCAGGCAGGAACATTGTCACCGGATGCGATTACACCGGAGACGATCGAGCGCGAGCTAATGACAGGATCCGTAACCGATGTCGATTTCGTGATTCGAACGAGTGGCGAACAACGGTTATCGAACTTCTTACTTTGGCAAGCGGCGTACGCAGAGTTTTATTTTACAGATGTCTTGTGGCCAGAGTTTCGTCGGGATGCTTTCTTGGCAGCAATTGAAGATTACAATCAACGGACACGCCGATTTGGCGGCGTCTGATTAAATGAGGAACTAGCTTATGAAAACTCGGATTATCACAGGGATATGGGCAGGCGCCATCTTTTTGGCGCTTTTGTACATCGGTGGACTTCCCTTTTTAGCGTTTATGGCAGTACTAACGATTCTCGGTTATACCGAGCTCGTCCGGATGCGACAATGGAGCGGCTCGCGCATTCCACGGATTTTATTCGGGATCGGCACATTATTACCATTCGTCGGTATCTATGAAGAGGCAGTCGATCGGACACTCCCAATCGGACTTTCACCAATCGCTTGGGCAATGATCATTTTATTGATCGGTCTCTTTTGGAACGTGTTTTCGAAAAATGTCTTTACGTTCGATGATGTCGCCTTTTTACTGCTGACTGCGGTTTATGTCGGTGTCGGTTTTGCATCGTTCGCCTACATCCGCTTACTCGAACATGGATTAACGTGGTCGCTCTTGATCATTCTCTTGATCTGGTTTACGGATTCAGGGGCGTACTTCGTCGGGAAGCGATTTGGTAAGAATAAACTGTGGCCGTCAATCAGCCCGAACAAGACGTTGAAGGGGCAGTCGGTGGCGTATTACTTGCCATCTTACTCGGTGTCGTGTTCGAAAGTATCGAACCGACAGTCGGTTTTGGGAAAGTCATTGTCCTTGCCATCATCGTTGCCGTCGTTGGGCAACTTGGTGACTTGGTCCAGTCCGCTTACAAACGCCATTATGGTGTGAAGGATTCTGGAACGTTGCTACCGGGTCATGGTGGTATTCTAGATCGGTTCGACAGCATGATGATCGTCTTTACGGTCCTCGTCGTACTCGATATCTTTGCTTGAGGAGGCGCTTCATTATGAAGAAAATCAGTATCATCGGTGGAACGGGATCGATTGGTACGCAAACGCTTGATGTCATTGCGGCTAATCCAGATCTTTTTGAATTGACGAGTTTTGCATTTGGTCGCAACACGACGGTCGCCGTACCGTGGTTGAATCGTTTGCAACCGATGCTTGTCGGAGTCCAAGATGAGGCAACACGTCAAGAACTCGAGCAACAGTTGACCTATCAGCCGACGATCGTCATCGGTGAAGAAGGGTTGCTTGATGTCGTGACGCATCCTGAAGTCGATACGGTCATTACAGCGGTCGTAGGAGCTGTTGGCTTACGTCCAACGCTTGCCGCGATCGAGGCGGGTAAGACGATTGGTCTTGCGAACAAAGAAACACTCGTCACGGCAGGGCACCTTGTCATGAAGCTCGCGCGCGAAAAAAACGTGACGATTTTACCAGTCGATAGTGAGCATGCGGCCATTTTCCAATGCTTGAACGGGGAGCGGCGAGAAGATGTGCGTCAAATCATCTTGACAGCGTCAGGCGGAAGCTTCCGTGATCAATCACGTGAAGAACTGGCAGACGTGACGGTCGAACAAGCACTCGCGCATCCGAACTGGTCGATGGGAGCAAAAATCACGATTGATTCGGCGACGATGATGAACAAAGGGTTCGAAGTCATTGAAGCGCACTGGTTATTTGATGTCGACTATGCGGATATCGATGTCGTCATTCACCGTGAATCCATCATCCACTCGATGGTCGAATTCAATGATGGAGCTGTCATGGCTCAGCTTGGTATGCCCGACATGCGAGAACCGATTCAGTACGCTCTTACATATCCGTCCCGCCTTGAAATCCAAGGGGGAGAACGGTTAAACTTAAAGGAAATCGGACGCTTACACTTTGCTGATGCATCATTTGATCGTTATCCGTTGTTACGACTTGCTTTTGAAGCGGGTCAAGCCGGTGGATCGATGCCATCAGTACTCAATGCTGCGAACGAACAAGCGGTGGACCGTTTCTTAAAAGGGGACATTCGCTTTTTAGAAATCGAAGCGAGCGTCGAGGCGGCGCTTCAAGCTCATGAGCTTATCGACGAACCTTCCTTGGATCAAATCCTTGAAGCTGATCGATGGGCGCGTGAGTTCGTATCGTCTCTTACATTCGCTAACTAAGGATGGGATAAGTAATGACGACCTTTATTTCAATCGTGCTGATGTTCGGTGTACTCGTCGCCGTCCATGAATGGGGTCATCTCGTAATGGCGAAGCGGGCAGGTATTCTCTGTCGGGAATTCGCGATTGGATTTGGACCGAAGATCTTTTCAGTGTTTAAGAATGAGACGTTGTATACGGTACGCCTGTTGCCGATTGGCGGTTACGTCAAGATGGCGGGTGAAGAACCTGAACTCGTAGAGATCAAATCAGGTCAAACCGTTGGATTACAGTTAAAGGACGGCGTCATCGAGACGATTTATTTCGATGCGGATCAGCCACAAGTCGATCAAGTCGTTACTGTCGAGCGGATTGACTTGTTGCGTCAACTCGAACTCGTTGGATTACAAGACGAGACATCGGTTCGCTATCCTGTCTCACCGACAGCATTTCTTGTCGAAGGTCAGACACGGACACAAATTGCGCCATATGACCGCACATTTGGTTCGAAATCCGTATGGAAACGCGTCCTTGCGATTGCTGCAGGACCGTTCATGAACTTTGTCCTTGCGTTCGTCATTTTATTCGGTCTTGCCTTATATAATGGTTCTCCGACAGGGGAAAGCGTCATCGGAACAGTACAAAAAGGTTCACCTGCCGATCAAGCAGGACTTGTTGAAGGTGACCGGATTATCTCGGTCAACGGACAGGATACAGCAAAATGGACGGATTTACGTGCTGGATTCCAAGATCGTGCTGGGAAAGCGACAGAAGTAAAATATGAGCGTGATGGAAAAGAGACGACAACTGAGATCACGCCAAAAGTGCAACAGCAAGGGGAACAGAAGGTTGGCATCATCGGTGTCACGAATGAGACAGAAAAATCATTCGGAACAGCACTACAAACGGGCGTTTCAGAAACATGGCGGATGTCGACGCTTATCGTCGGAGCTGTTGGAGATCTCGTAACGGGTGTCGTTGGCGTCGATCAATTATCAGGACCAGTCGGGATCGTCAAAATGACCGATCAGGTCGCAGATAGTGGGTTCTCGATGCTATTGACATGGACAGCATTGTTGTCCGTCAACTTAGCAGTCTTCAACTTATTGCCACTTCCAGCACTTGACGGAGGACGATTGTTGTTCCTCTTCCTTGAAGCCTTACGCGGTAAACCAGTTGATCCTCAAAAAGAAGGATTGGTTCACTTCGTCGGTTTTGCGCTTTTGATGCTACTCATGCTCGTCGTCACTTGGAACGACATTCAAAAATTCTTTTAATTAATCACTCAGTCAAAGGAGTTCGTGACTCATTATGAAACAATCAAAACTATTCATGCCAACGTTGCGTGAAGTACCATCTGATGCAGAAGCCATCAGTCACCAACTCTTGCTTCGTGCAGGATTCATGCGTCAAAATGCCGCTGGGATCTATTCGTATCTACCACTCGCAAAACGAGTACTCGCAAACATCGAGACGATCATTCGCGAGGAATTAGAAGCGGCGGGTGCGCAAGAATTACTGATGCCAGCGATTCAACCAGCTGAACTATGGGAAGAAACAGGACGCTGGGATATCTATGGACCTGAATTAATGCGCTTGACGGATCGTCATGATCGCCGGTTCGCGCTCGGAGCGACGCACGAGGAATTGATCACTTCAATCGTTCGTGATGAATTGAACTCGTACAAAAAGTTACCGGTCAATCTCTTCCAGATTCAAATGAAGTACCGTGACGAACGTCGCCCACGTTTCGGTTTATTACGTGGTCGTGAGTTCATCATGAAGGACGCTTATTCGTTCCATTCTTCACAAGAGAGCTTAGACGAAGAGTATCAAAACATGTTTGATACGTATTCGCGGATTTTCTCACGTGTTGGTCTTGAGTTCCGTCCAGTCGTCGCTGACTCAGGTGCGATTGGTGGTAGTGGAACACATGAGTTCCATGCGTTAGCAGCAATCGGTGAAGATACGATCGTCTACTCGGACCAATCGGATTATGCAGCGAACTTAGAGATGGCAGAGTCCATCGATGCCTATCCGAAGCAAGACAAAGCACCAGAAGCACTTGAAGAAGTGCATACGGCAGATGCGAAGACGATCGAAGCGGTCAGCGCACATCTGAATTTACCAGCAAACGAATCAATCAAGACCGTCATCTTCAAGACGGAGCAAGGGCTTGTCATGGCACTCGTCCGGGGCGATCACGAAGTCAACGATATCAAGTTGAAAAACTATCTGGGAGCACTCGACATCACGATGGCGAGCGACGAAGAGATTGAAGCAGCGCTTCACTCAACGCCTGGAACACTCGGACCAATCGGGGCAGACATGAAGATCGTCGCCGATTACGCGATTCGTGCCTTGACGAACGCTGTCTGTGGTGCAAACAAAGCGGAAACGCATTATATCCATGTCGACCCAAGTCGTGATTTCGAAGCAGAATATACAGACTTGCGCTTCGTTGAAGAAGGTGACGCGTCACCAGACGGCAACGGAAACGTTAAATTCGCACGTGGCATCGAAGTCGGTCAAGTCTTCAAACTCGGAACACGTTACTCTGAAGGAATGGGAGCGACCTTCCTCGATGAAGGCGGTAAAGCACAACCACTCATCATGGGATGTTACGGCATCGGTGTCTCGCGGACATTGTCGGCAGTCGTCGAACAGCATTATGATGAGCGTGGGATCATTGGCCAAAAGCGATCGCACCATACGATGTCCATTTGATCGTCGTCAATGGTAAAAATGCGGAACAGCTTGAACTCGGAGAAACACTATACCGTGAGTTGACAGCTGCAGGTTTTAGCGTCCTACTTGACGACCGGAAAGAACGAGCAGGCGTCAAATTCGCCGATGCGGATTTGATCGGTCTACCGGTTCGCTTGAACGTCGGCAAAAAAGCGGCAGAAGGAATCGTCGAATTAAAAGCCCGTCGTGGTGGCGATGCAGAAGAAATTGGACAAGAACAAGTCGTTGAGGCTGTTCGTTCACTCTATGAAGGTTTAGAATAAAGAATGGAGACGGTCACTTTTCATAAAGTGACTGTTTTCTTGTCTCACACCCATTCGCCCCTTGGGCAATCCGCAAGAGGAGGAGGAGTTGCTGTCACGGTGTGAAGCGATCAGACAGCACAATTGCGAGTGGATACACAACAACGCATGTCACTGTTGCTGAGTGACTTGGAATTACCGAACGGTATCATTGAAGAATACTTTAACGAAGCAGTTCTTGAGAAGCTTCGCGTCAATAAAGCAAAAGCAACCTGGACATTTGAGATCCGCTTGCCACAGGTTTTGCCACAAAACGTCTATCAACTCTTTACGAGTCGCTTGATAAGTCGGTATCAGCAATTCGCCGAAGTCAAGGTCATCCTATACGCGGATGGTCGACCAGACGAACGCCTGTATCATGATTACTGGCCATACGTCGTGCAGGATCTCGCAGATGTCTCATCGGCGATGCGGACACAACTTGGACGGGTCTTACCGGAGTTCAAAGAACAGAAATTATTCATTCCGGTCCGGAGTGAACCGGAAGCAGGATTCTTAAAAAGTAGCTTATGTGGAGAGTTGCAGTTACTTTACAGTGCTTACGGATTTCCGAAATTCAACTGTGAACCGATTGTTCAAATCAACGAATCGAAACAAGAAGCGTTGCGCAATCAGGTGAAACAGGAAGACATGGAAGAAGCAAAACGGATGCTCGAGTTGCAATTCAAGCGGGAACAATCGCGGGATGACGATGAAGGACCGGTTGAGATCCGGATCGGGAAACCAATTCAAGATGAGATTGTCCCGATTAAGACGATCCAAGATGAGGAACGACGGATTGCGATCCGTGGTCTCGTCTTCTCGGCAGAGAGTCGTGAACTACGAAGTGGAAAGACGATCTTTACGTTTAAGATGACGGATTATACGGACTCCCTCGTCGTCAAGATGTTCGCGCGTGACGAAACAGACGTCAAGATCCTCTCAGCCATCAAAAAAGGCATGTGGATTCAGGCGGCAGGTCGCGTTGAGTTCGATACGTTCCTGCGCGATCTTTGTATGATGATTGCCCAACTGTCAGAGGTGAAGATGGAAGCCCCTGCTGACCCTTGGGCAGGCGAGAAGCGTGTCGAGTTACATGCGCACTCGCAAATGAGTCAAATGGACGCCGTCATGAACGTGACGAAATACGTTGAACGCGCGGCGAAATGGGGTCATCCTGCTGTTGCGATCACGGATCACGCGGGTGCACAAAGTTTCCCGGATGCCTACTATGCCGGAAAGAAAAACGATATCAAAGTATTGTACGGAATCGAAGCGAACGTCGTCGATGATGGGGTGCAAGTCGCCTATCATCCGGTGGAACGTAACTTAGATGACGCGACATTCGTCGTCTTTGACGTCGAGACGACTGGTTTATCCGCGATGTACAACAAGATCATCGAACTTGCAGCCGTCAAAATCCACGACGGTGATATCATCGATAAGTTCGAAGCATTCGCGGATCCGAAGCATCTGTTGTCGGCGACAACGATTGATTTGACAGGGATCACCGATGATATGGTCCGGGGAAAACCAGATCCGGAACAAGTCGTCAAGGAATTCATGGACTGGGTCGGCGACTCGATTCTCGTTGCCCATAATGCTTCGTTTGATATCGGATTCTTGAATGCGACGCTACGATCCGGTGGACACGATGAATCGGTCTTGCCGGTCATTGATACGCTTGAGCTAGCCCGTGTCTTGATGCCGACGCTAAAAAACCACCGATTGAACACACTCGCGAAACGATTTGACATCGAATTGACACAGCATCACCGCGCCATCTATGACGCGGAAGCGACAGGCTATTTGATGGTCAAATTGCTTCAAATGGCAGATGAGATGTTCGACATGAAGACACACGCCTCGCTCAACCGGGAGATGGGGAAAGATATCTCGCGGGCACGACCATACCACGCGACGGTCTATGCGAAGAACCGGACAGGCTTGAAGAATCTGTACCAATTGATTTCGATTGCTCACACGAAACACGTGCACCGTGTCGTCCGCACACCGCGCTCGCAACTCGTCGCGCACCGGGATGGATTGATCATTGGATCAGCTTGCGATAATGGCGAAGTGTTTGATGCCGCCTTGAACAAGTCGGACGAAGATTTAGCGAAAGTGATGCAGTTCTATGATTTCATCGAGATTCAGCCACCCGCGATGTATGGACATTTGATCGAACGGGAAATCGTTCAGAATGAACTCGAACTGCGCGAACTGATTAAAAAGATCATCCGCGTTGCGGAAGAACATGATATTTTACCAGTCGCGACAGGGAATGTGCATTACCTCGATCAACATGATGCCACGTACCGGGAGATTTTGATCCGGACGCAAGGTGGAGCGAACATGCTGAACATGCGAAAACAATTGCCGCCGGCGCACTTCCGGACAACGAAGGAAATGATGGACGACTTCAAGTTCCTCGGACCGGATGTGTCGGAACGTCTCGTCATCACGAACAGTCAAGCCGTCGCGGAACAGTTCGAGAACATCGACATCATTCCAAAAGACCTCTATACACCGAAGATCGAAGGGGCAGATGAAGAAGTCCGAAACTTGTCGTACGATATGGCGCACCGGATTTACGGTGACACGTTACCAGAGATCGTCGAAGCCCGACTCGAAAAAGAGTTGAAGTCGATCATCGGTCACGGATTCGCCGTCATCTATCTGATTTCCCATAAACTCGTTAAAAAGTCGCTCGACGACGGCTATTTAGTTGGTTCACGGGGATCGGTCGGATCAAGTCTCGTTGCGACGATGACCGAGATCACGGAAGTTAATCCATTACCACCGCATTATGTCTGTCCGAATTGTAAGGAATCGGAGTTCTTCGATGACGGTTCCGTTGGTTCGGGATTCGATTTACCGGATAAGTCTTGTTCGAAATGTGATATCCCATTGTTTAAGGATGGTCATGATATTCCGTTCGAGACGTTCCTTGGATTTAAAGGGGATAAAGTACCGGATATCGATTTGAACTTCAGTGGAGAATATCAGCCGCAAGCACATGCCTATACGAAAGTCCTGTTCGGTGACGATTACGTCTACCGTGCCGGAACAATCGGAACAATCGCCGAGAAGACGGCGTATGGCTACGTCAAAGGGTATCAGTCGGAGAATGAGCTGACGTATCGGAATGCGGAAGTCGATCGTCTCGTCAGTGGTGTCACCGGTGTCAAACGGACGACTGGGCAACACCCGGGTGGGATCATCGTCGTACCAGACTATATGGATATTTACGATATCAGTCCGATTCAGTATCCGGCAGACGATATGGGTTCTGAATGGAAGACGACACACTTTGACTTCCACTCGATTCACGATAACTTACTCAAACTCGATATCCTCGGTCACGATGACCCGACGATGATCCGGATGCTACAGGATTTATCAGGACGTGATCCGAAGACAATTCCGGTCGATGACCCGGAAGTCATGAAAATCTTCAGTTCGACGGAATCGATCGGCGTAACGCCGGAGCAGATTGATTCGAAAACGGGAACGCTTGGTATTCCGGAGTTTGGGACGAAGTTCGTTCGCCAAATGTTAGAAGAGACGAAACCGACGACGTTCTCGGAGCTCGTCCAGATTTCAGGACTCTCGCACGGAACGGATGTCTGGCTCGGAAACGCCAGCGAATTGATTTACAACGGAACATGTGAACTAAAAGACGTCATCGGTTGTCGAGATGACATCATGGTCTACTTGATCTACGCCGGTCTTGAACCGTCGCTTGCCTTTAAAATCATGGAGTCGGTCCGAAAAGGGAAAGGACTCTCGATTGACATGGAAGAGGCGATGATCGAGAATGACGTACCGCTTTGGTATATCGATTCTTGTAAAAAAATCAAGTACATGTTCCCAAAAGCCCACGCTGCCGCCTACGTCTTGATGGCCGTCCGGATCGCCTACTATAAAGTCCATCATCCGATGTATTACTACGCTTCGTACTTTACGGTTCGTGCGGGTGACTTTGATATCGGTGCGATGAATAAAGGCTCTGCTGCCGTTCGCAAAGTCTTGCAAGACATCAAGGATAAAGGATTTGAAGCGACGGCGAAGGATAAAGGGCTGTATACGGTTCTTGAAATCGCGCTTGAGATGATCGAACGTGGCTTTACGTTCCAAAAGGTCGATCTCTACCGCTCAAGTGCAACGGAATTCCTCATTGACGGAGATACGTTGTTACCACCGTTTAATGCCGTGACAGGTCTCGGGACGAATGCAGCGAAGCAGATCGTCGAAGCACGTAAAGGCGGCGAATTCCTCTCGAAGGAAGACCTCCAAAAACGCGCTAAGTTATCGAAATCGATCATTGAGACGCTCGATAACCTAGGCTGTCTCGAAGGGTTACCGGACGAGAATCAGCTCTCCTTGTTCGACTTGTAAGCCCTTAGGAACACTTGCTTTGAGCGCTTTCCTATGCTATATTGAGTGAGGAAATGTTTTTTATACTACGACTTGGAAGGAGTAGGGGGACCTGCTCCTTTCTTGTTTGTTTTTTGAAGGAGGATGAAGATGACGAACGTAACGGAAAAGGTCGAAGCGCTCGCAAAACCAATCGTCGAACGAGAGGGGATGGAGCTAGTCGACGTTGAATTCGTCAAAGAAGGGGCGGATTGGTTCCTACGTGTCTCCATCGACAAAGAGGGTGGCGTAGATCTTGAAGACTGCGTCAAAATCAATGAACAGTTATCGGAAGCATTGAATGACAATGATCCGATCGACGAGCCGTATTACCTCGACGTCGCTAGTCCAGGAGCGGAACGTCCACTGAAGAAAGACGAGGACTTCGAAAAGGCGATTGGGAAACATGTGTACATCAAAACGCACGATCCAGTAAAGAATGCGGTTGAATTCGAAGGAACGTTGCTCGCGTACACACCTGAGATGCTTGAAATCGAAGTGCGTGTCAAAACAAGAAAATTGAAAATTGAGATACCGGTCGACAAGATTTCACTTGCGCGACTTGCGGTAATGTTCTGACGGAAAGGAAGAGAACGATGGGACCACAGTTACTCGAGGCGATCAATCAAATCGCGAAAGAGAAGGAAATTGACAAGAACATCATCATCGATGCGCTCGAACAGGCATTGATTTCAGCGTACCGACGCAACTTCGGAAAAGAATCGGAGGCTGTAAAAGTCGAATTCGACCAGCAGACAGGAGACATCCGTGTCTTCGCGCTTAAGGAAGTCGTCGAACGATTGACACAACCAGAAGAGCAACTTTCGCTTGAAGAAGCGCACGAGATCGATCCGACATATGAACTCGGCGATTTCCATAAAGTCGAAGTGACGCCAGGCGACTTCGGTCGTGTTGCAGCACAAACGGCGAAACAGATCGTCACACAAAAAATGCGTGAAGCAGAACGCGAACGCATCTACAATCACTTCGCGGATCGTGAAGACGAGATCATGACAGGTATCGTCGAGCGTCAAGATGCACGCAACTTGTACGTCAACCTAGAAGGTATCGAAGCTGTCTTGACGACACACGAGCAAATGCCGAACGAGCGTTTCGGGATTCGTGATCGCATCAAGGTGTACGTCACGAAGGTTGATCCGATGGTCAAGGGATCAGGGGCATCGATTCTCGTATCACGGACACATCCAGGTCTCTTAAAACGTCTCTTTGAAATCGAAGTACCAGAGATTTCAAGTGGCGAAGTCGAAGTCAAGTCTGTGGCGCGTGAAGCGGGCGACCGTTCGAAAATCGCAGTCGCAGCGGACGACATCGATCCAGTCGGTGCATGTGTCGGACAAAAAGGGGCGCGTGTTCAACGCATCGTCAATGATTTGAACGGGGAAAAAATCGATATCGTCCGTTACTCGGATGATCCGAAAGAATATGTCGCGAACGCACTCAGCCCAGCTCAAGTCGTTGCGGTCTATGTCAACGAACCAGCGAAAGCGACAATCGTCGTCGTTCCGGATTTCCAATTGTCGCTTGCAATCGGGAAACGTGGTCAAAACGCGCGTCTCGCAGCGAAATTGACAGGATGGAAAATCGACATCAAGAGCGAGTCTGAAGCGGAAGCAATGGATCTCGAAGATGTCTTCGCGACGGAAGAGCCGGCAGTAGAAGCGGTCCAAGTCGAAGGCGAGGAATAATTTGTGCAAAAAAAGGTACCATTACGTAAGTGTGTCATCACACAAGAAATGAAACCGAAAAAAGAATTAATTCGTGTCGTCCGGACACCTGAACAAGAGGTCGTCATCGATTTAAATGGTAAGATGAATGGGCGAGGTGCCTATTTATCGAAAGATGCGGCAGTCATTGCGACGGCGAAGAAAAAACGGACGCTTGATCATCATTTGAAGGTCAAGACGACAGATGCCTTATACGATGAATTGCTTGAAATCGCGGGAGGTACAAATGAGTAAATGGGAATCCCTTCTCGGTCTCGCGAATCGAGCTAGAAAAGTGACGACGGGAGAAGAACTCGTACTGAAAGAAGTACGAGGAGGACAAGCGAAGCTTGTTCTTTTAGCAGCAGATGCGGGGGCTGCCACGCGTAAGAAAGTCACAGATAAATGTACGAGTTATCAGGTTCCTTACCTAGAAGTCGCCGACCGGACGATTCTCGGTCAAGCATTAGGAAAGGATGCGCGTGTTGTCGTGTCAGTCAATGAAGCCGGATTTGCGAAAAAGCTAACTGAACTCCTCTCGAACGACTAATTGGAGGTGGATCCTTTGGGTAAACGTGTATACGAATTCGCCAAGGAACAAAACGTAACAAGTAAGCAGGTCATCACCCAGCTCGAAAAGCTGGAGAAACCAGTCAAGAATCATATGGCAGTATTAGATGAACAGACAGTACAGCAACTCGATCAAGTATTTAATCCCGAGAAATATCGGGCTCAAAAGACGGAGGCTCCAAAACAAGTGAAATCAGATAATAAACCGAACCGACCAGGAAGTACAAACAAACCAGCAGGTAACCAATCACGTAACAGCAAAGGCGGACGCCCAGAATTCGGCAACCGTAACAACCGTGGCGGCAAACGTCGTCCGAACCAAAAGAAAGCAGAACCGCGTAAACTCGAAGTAGCGGATCCGAACTCGAAGTCGAGTCAACGGAAAGCAGCTCGCCGGGCTCAAGAAGAGGCGATGGCAAACGTCGTTCAATACTCTGATAACTTGACAGTCGGAGAACTCGCTGAAAAAATGGCGAAAAAACCGAATGAATTGATCATGAAATTGATGGGTCTCGGTGTCATGGCGACGATCAACCAAGATCTTGATGACGAAACAGTCGAACTGCTCGCGACAGAGTTTGGTTTTGAAGTCGAAAAGACAGTCCAAGTCGATGAGACGGACTTTGATCAATACGAATTGAACCTTGACCAGTACGAATTGTCTGAGCGTCCACCGGTCGTTACGATCATGGGACACGTCGACCACGGTAAAACGACATTGCTCGACTCGATCCGCAACACGAAGGTCACTGCAGGCGAAGCCGGCGGGATCACGCAGCACATCGGTGCTTACCAAGTTGAGATCGACGGCAAGAAGATCACGTTCCTCGATACACCAGGTCACGCGGCGTTCACAACGATGCGTGCACGTGGAGCAGATGTCACGGATATCGCGATCATCGTCGTTGCAGCAGATGACGGTGTCATGCCGCAGACGGAAGAAGCGATCAGCCACGCGAAAGCAGCTGGCGTTCCAATCATCGTCGCGGTCAACAAGATGGATAAAGAAGGCGCAAACCCTGACCGTGTCAAACAAGAATTGACAGAGTTCGAACTCGTTGCAGAAGACTGGGGTGGCGATACGATCTTCGTACCCGTTTCAGCTCTTAAAGGAGACGGTATCGACGAATTGCTCGAGATGATCCTTCTCGTTTCAGAAGTTCAAGAATACAAATCAACACCAGACATGAACGGTCGCGGAACAGTCATCGAGGCGAAACTCGATAAAGGACGCGGTCCTGTCGCTACCCTTCTCGTCCAACACGGAACACTTCGTGTCGGTGACCCGATCGTCGTCGGTCACACGTTCGGTCGTATCCGGGCAATGGTCAACGATATCGGTCGTCGTGTCAAAGAAGTCGGTCCATCGACGCCAATCGAAATCACAGGTTTAAACGATGTCCCGAAAGCGGGCGATCAATTCTTCGCATTCGAAGATGAGAAAAAAGCACGCCAAATCGGTGAAGCACGTTACCAACGTGAAATCGAAGCACAACGTCGCGATTCAGCGAAAGTTAGCTTAGAAGATCTCTTTGACCGCATTAAAGAAGGCGAAGTCAAGGACCTCAACATCATCATCAAAGGTGATGTCCAAGGTTCAGTTGAAGCCTTAGCCGGTTCATTGAAGAAAATTGATGTCGAAGGTGTTAAAATTAACATCGTACACTCAGGTGTTGGTGCAATCACGGAAGGTGATGTCATCCTCGCCTCAGCAGCAAATGCGATCATCATCGGATTCAACGTTCGTCCGGATGGTAACGCGAAATCAATGGCAGATCAGGAGAAAGTCGAAATTCGTCTTCACCGGATCATCTACAATGCGATTGAAGAAATCGAGCAAGCGATGAAAGGTCTCCTTGATCCTGAGTTCGTCGAGAAAATCATCGGTCAAGCTGAAGTCCGCGATGTCATCAAAGTATCGAAAGTCGGTACGATTGCAGGTGGATATGTCACAGAAGGTAAGTTGACGCGTGATGCAGGTGTCCGTGTCGTTCGTGATAGTATCGTCATCTACGAAGGAAAACTCGATACACTTCGCCGCTTTAAAGATGATGTCAAAGAAGTCGCTGCTGGTTACGAGTGTGGAATTAAGATCGAACGTTATGATGACATAAAAGTTGATGATGTCATCGAAGCGTTCATCATGGAAGAAGTCAAACGGAAGTAACAGAACGGAATCCATTCTTCCGAACTGGAGGGAACAAACATGAGTTTACGCTCGAATCGTGTCGCCGAACAGGTGCGTAAGGAAATTACGCAACTGCTCATCAAAGATGTCAAGGATCCACGCGTCAAGCCGATTACCGTCACAGGTGTCGAAGTGACAGGAGACTTGCAACAAGCGACGATCTTCTACTCGGTCCTCGGTGACGAAAAAGCACGTGAGGATGCGCGCGTCGGTCTTGAAAAATCGAAAGGCTTCATGCGTAAGGAAATCGGATCGCGGATTCGTCTACGGAAAACACCTGAACTATTGTTCGAGGTCGATTCTTCTGTCGAATACGGATCACGCATTGATGAGTTGCTTCGGAATTTGAACAAAGATTAACACCTAAGGCAACCACGCGTGTGGTTGCCTTTTTTCAAGGAGGACATCACGTGGAACCCATCGGAGTATTACCACTAGATAAACCAGCCGGCATGACGAGTCATGATTGTGTCTTTCGTCTACGTCGTTTGTTTCAGACGAAAAAGGTTGGACACACAGGAACGCTTGACCCGGAAGTAACAGGTGTCTTACCGATTTGTCTCGGTCGAGCGACGAAGCTTGCCCGCTTCATCACGGATGAAGGAAAACGTTACGCGGCGGAAGTGACGATCGGCTTCGCAACGACGACAGAAGATGCACACGGAGAGACGGTTCGTGAAACGCTGGTCGAACCCGGAAGTATTACTGAAGAGGCGATCGCTGATATCCTGAGCGCATTGACAGGGGAGATCGAGCAGACACCACCGTATTATTCAGCAGTCAAAGTGAACGGGAAGAAGTTATACGAATATGCACGAAAAGGGATTGAAGTCGAGCGACCGACCCGGATCGTTCGCATCGATCGATTAGAACGGACATCGGACCTTGTGTTCGAAGATGGTCTCTGCCGATTCCGCCTCGATATCGCGTGCGGGAAAGGGACGTATATCCGGACGCTAGCAGTCGAGATCGGAGAACGACTTGGTTATGCGGCACACATGAGCGACTTACGCCGGACAGGATCTGGTGCGATTGCTGAGACGGATACCGTCACACTCGAAACACTCGAATCGTATGAGACGGTCGAAGAACGGATGCAGCACGTCCTACCGATCGAACACGTCATCCAAAAATGGCCACGATTGACGGTTGATGCAGCAACAGCGCAACGTGTCTTGAACGGAGCAAAGCTGACAAGCATTCCAGTCGAATTCGAGCTGTTTACTGTCTATAATGAAGAGGACGTACCTTTAGCGCTATATCGACGTCTTCCAGAAGAACAGGTAGCACGCGTCGAGGTCATGCTACAAATCGATTAAGATCGGAGAGAGCATCATGGACATCATACATTTGACATATCCGGAACAGCCTCAAAAAGCCCCTGCTGTCATCGCACTTGGCTTTTTTGACGGTGTACATCTCGGACATCAGCAAGTCATCGCAGCAGCACGGAAAGAAGCGGAGGCTCGTCGCCTGCCTTTGGCTGTCATGACCTTTGATCCACATCCGAAACAAGTACTTGGTAAAGGGGATGAACCGGTCCGCTACATCACGCCGCTTGAACGTAAATTAGAGAAAATCGAACGCCTTGGTGTCGATCGTGTTTATGTAATTGAGTTCACGATTCCTTTCTCGGAATTGTCACCGCAAGCTTTCGTCGATGAATATCTGATTGCGTCCGGTGCAGAGCATGTCGTCGCTGGATTTGATTATTCCTACGGTCGCTTCGGAGCTGGCAAAATGACGACGCTTGATTTTCATAGTCGGGGCACGTTCACACACACCGTTGTAGCAGAGTTCCAAGAAGAAGCAGAAAAAATCAGCTCAACCCGGATTCGTCGTTTACTTGCTGCAGGAGAAGTCGAACCGGCTGCACGTTTGCTTGGAGAACCCTACCAAATCAAAGGTACAATCATTCACGGTGACGCACGCGGTCGACAAATTGGCTTCCCGACAGCTAACATGCGTCCGGAATTTTCTTACGTCATTCCGAAACTCGGTGTATATGCGACATTCGTTCGCTTAGCGGACGGTCGTCGATTCAAAGCGATGACGAACGTCGGAAGACGCCCGACGTTTTATGAGACGGGAGACGTCAGTATTGAGACACATCTTCTTGACTTTGATGAGGATCTTTATGGTCAAGAATTGACGCTTGAATGGATCGCTTACTTACGCGATGAAAAAGCCTTCAATGGTATCGATCAATTGAAAGAACAACTGGCGCGGGACCGTGAAGAGGCAAATGAACGATTAAGCGTTTGACAGTACGGACAGGGTTCGTTATGATAGGTCAGTACGATCACGTACAGCCGATTCGCTTGGCATCTGGTCTCACCATCCGATGCTCGGGAATACGGTCATTCATAAGATGGAGGTGGAGTGACAATGGCACTCACAAAAGAACGTAAAAACGAAATCATCGAAGCATATGCTACGAAACAAGGCGATACTGGTTCGCCGGAAGTACAAGTTGCTGTTTTAACTGAACAGATCACAACTTTGAACGATCACTTACGTACACACAAAAAGGATCACCACTCACGTCGTGGTCTCTTGAAAATGGTCGGTCGTCGCCGTAACTTGCTCACATACCTTCGTAACAAGGATGTTGCACGTTACCGTTCGTTGATCGAGCGTCTTGGTCTTCGTCGCTAATCCCGACGAGAACGAGGTAGGGAAGCAGGAGCATCGTCTCCTGTTTCTTTTTTTTGCCGATTCATGGACTTTTTGCGCAAGAACCTACATAATTAGATTTGAATGAAAAAACGGATAGCAGTGAGAGGAGATTTGTGCATGTCACAAACAAAACAGACGTTTTCGACCGAACTCGGTGGACGTCCATTAACGATTGAAATCGGTCAATTAGCAAAACAAGCGAACGGAGCAGCATTGATTCGCTACGGCGATACAGCCGTTCTTGCTACGGTCGTTGCATCAAAACAACCGAAGGACTTAGATTTCTTCCCATTAACAGTGAACTATGAAGAAAAATTATATGCGGCAGGGAAAATCCCAGGTGGATTCCTCAAACGTGAAGGACGCCCTGGAGAGAGTGCGATCTTGACTTCGCGTCTGATCGACCGTCCGATCCGTCCATTATTCCCGGACGGTTTCCGTCACGACGTACAAGTGGCGACGACGGTCCTTTCGTCAGATGCTGATAATTCATCAGAAGTCGCTGCGATGATCGGGGCTTCGATTGCCCTTTCGATCTCGGATATTCCATTCGATGGTCCAATCGCAGGCGTGACGATCGGTCGCGTCGACGGAGAGTTCGTCGTGAACCCGACTTCAGCGCAAATGGAAGTTAGCGATATCGACCTTCAAGTTGCCGGAACAAAACATGCCGTCAACATGGTCGAAGCAGGTGCGAAGGAAGTATCGGAACAAGCAATGCTTGAAGCGATCTTGCTTGGACACGATGTCATCAAGGAAATGATCGCTTTCCAAGAGGAGATCGTCGCACAAGTCGGTAAAGAGAAGTTCGACTATACGGTATCAAGCTTCGATGAGACAATCGTCAATCGCCTGAAAGCAGAAGCATTGGCAGAAGTCACACAAGCAGTTCAAGTCGAAGAAAAACAAGCACGTGACGTTGCCATCAACGAAGTCATCGCAAAATACATCGAGTTGTATGCAGCTGACGAGTCAGTCACAGCAGAGCAACTGGCAGAAGTATCAGGCGTTCTCAACAAGTTCGTCAAAGACGAAGTCCGTCGTCTCATCACGGAAGACAAAGTTCGTCCAGATGGTCGTGGTCTTGCTGAGATCCGTCCACTCGATTCAGAAGTCGGTCTCTTACCACGTGCACACGGTTCAGGTTTGTTCACTCGCGGTCAGACGCAAGTCTTGTCTGTTGCGACACTCGGTGTTGCGGGTGACGCTCAAATCATCGATGGCCTTGGTCTGAAGGAAGAGAAACGCTTCATGCACCACTATAACTTCCCGCCATTCTCAGTCGGAGAAGCACGTCCGATGCGTGCACCAGGTCGTCGTGAAATTGGTCACGGGGCACTTGGAGAACGCGCACTCTTACCAGTTCTTCCGAATGAAGTCGATTTCCCGTACACGATTCGTCTCGTGTCGGAAGTCCTTGAGTCGAACGGTTCTTCATCACAGGCTTCAATCTGTGGTTCGATCCTTGCCATGATGGATGCGGGTGTTCCACTCAAAGCACCTGTCGCTGGTATTGCGATGGGCTTGATCATGGAAGGCGACAATTACTCGATCTTGACAGATATCCAAGGGATGGAAGATCATCTCGGAGATATGGACTTCAAAGTCGCTGGAACTCACGAAGGTGTCACAGCTCTGCAAATGGATATGAAAATTGGCGGGATCACGCGTCAAATCCTCGAAGAAGCACTCGAACAAGCACGTCTTGGTCGTTTGCACATTCTTGAGCATATGCAAACGGTCATCGCTGAACCACGTGTCGAATTGTCACAATACGCACCAAAAATCGTCACACTCAAAATCAATCCAGATAAAATTCGTGATGTCATCGGACCTGGTGGTAAAGTCATCAACGGTATCATCGATGAGACAGGCGTCAAGATCGACATCGATCAAGACGGAACCGTCTTCATCGCATCGACGGATCAAGCTGGCATCGATCGTGCCCGTCAATTGGTCGAAGATATCGTCCGTGAAGTCGTCGTCGGAGAAGAGTTCGATGGAACAGTTCGTCGTGTTGAGAAATTCGGTGCATTCGTCGAATTGTTCAAAGGAAAAGACGCACTCGTCCACATTTCGGAACTCGCACTTAACCGTGTCGGTCAAACGGAAGATGTCGTCAAACTTGGAGATAAGCTAAAAGTCCGTGTCACAGAAATCGATGACAAGGGACGCGTCAACGCTTCGCACAAAGTCCTGCTCGTCGAAGGCTTAAGCGAAGAAGATCGTGCAGCGTATGAAGAAAAGAAAAAGACAGAGCGTGAGAACCGCCCGCCACGCCGGGATCAGGGTTCACGCCCACCACGTGACGGACAACGTCCACCACGTCGTAACTAATGAATCCAAGGTGGCTCGACGGTGCAGAGAATGCAACGAGAGCCACCTTGTTTCCTATATTTGGAGGAATTACTATGATCGAACGGATACAATTAGAAAACGGAGTTCGACTGATCGTTGAACGAATGCCGGAAGCACGCAGCGTCGCGACCGGAATCTTCATTCAAGCAGGAAGCCGGACGGAACAGATCGAGGAGCATGGGATCAGTCATCTCATCGAGCATATGATGTTTAAAGGAACAAAACGCCATACGGCAAAAGAGATTGCGGTTTACTTTGACCGACTTGGTGGAAATATTAATGCGTTCACGAGTAAGGATCAAACGTGTTATTACGTCAAGACACTAGATGAACATGCAGGAGAAGCCTTTCACGTATTGGCGGACATGTTCCTTGAATCGACGTTTGACGCGGATGAACTGGAAAAAGAGAAAAAGGTCGTCATTGAAGAGATCAAGATGTACGATGACACACCGGATGATCTCGTCCATGAGTTATTAGCTGTTGCGGCTTACGGAGAAGATGTCATGGCTCGACCGATTCTTGGAACGGAAGAGAGTGTGCTTCGGATTGATCGTGCGATGATCGGACGATATCTCGAAGAAGCGTATGCTCCGGATCAAATCGTCATTTCCGTTGCCGGAAACGTCTCAGACGAGTTGATTGCGCAGATTCAAGAGCGGATGTCGATTCTCGAATCACGATCGAAGACACGCGAGACGACAGAGCCAAGGTTACAAAATGGTGTGATTCGTAAGGAAAAGGATACGGAGCAGGCTCATATTTGTTATAATTTCCGTGCGATTCCTTCTGCTGACCCACGTTTGCCTGCCCTCGCCTTACTCAATAATGCATTCGGTGCGACGATGTCGAGTCGCTTGTTCCAATCCATCCGAGAGGAACGCGGTCTTGCCTATTCAGTCTTTTCCTATTACACGACGTTTGACGATCATGGAACGTTCACGATCTATGTCGGCACGTCTCCGGAATCAGTCGAAGAGGTCGAACAGGTCCTTGCTGCTGAAATCGATCGCTTGAAAAAGGATGGATTATCGACGAAGGAACTCGAAGATGGGATTGAACAGCTGAAAGGTTCTCTGATTCTAGGGAACGAAGGCACATCGAGTCACATGAATCGAAACGCCCGAAATGAGTTGCATCTGCATCGTCACCCATCACTTGAAGAAGTGTTAGCGGATGTCGAACGGATTCGTCCAACGGATATCGAGGGGCTGATTGAGCACATCTTTTCGGAGGAACCGGCAAAGGCCTATATTCTTCCGGCAGACGAAGAAGAGGAAGCATGATAGCAGAACGGAATAGATGAAACATATGAAATGACGATGTCGAGAAAGAAGGAATACCGTTGAATTTAGCTGAATTGATTCAAGTCATACAGACGCAAAAAATCGAACGAATGGTAGAAGTGGACGTTACGTCCATTACGACCGATTCACGGGATGTTAAACCGGGAACATTGTTCGTCGCCATCAAAGGATATACTGTTGATGGACACGACTATGCTAAACAGGCGGAAGCACAAGGAGCGGTCGCAATCGTCGCGGAACAACCGGTCGACGTGTCGATTCCTGTCATTCTTGTTCGTAGTACATCACGTGCCATTGCCGAGTTGGCTGGCAAATTCTATGATTATCCTTCTGAAAAGATGCGGATGATTGGTATTACGGGAACGAATGGGAAAACGACGACGACGACGATCGTCCGTGATATATTAGCGCACCTTGGTCGGAAGACGGGCATCATCGGTACGGTTGAAGTCAAGATTGGTGACCGCGTCGTGCCAAGTCGCAATACGACACCACAAAGCTCCGAGTTACAAGCATTTCTGCATCAGATGCATGAAGAAGATGTCCAAGATGTCATCATGGAAGTTTCTTCACATGGATTAGAGCTTGGTCGGGTAACGGGTGTCGATTACGACGTTGCGGGATTTACGAATCTGACGCATGATCACCTTGATTTCCACAAAACATTTGAAAACTATGCGCGTGCCAAAGGATTGTTGTTCGCACAACTCGGTCAACGGCTGTCGACAGAGAAAGTTGCGGTCTTGAATGCGGATGATCCGACGAGTGAGCTGTATGAGATGATGACAGGTGCTCGTGTCATGACATACGGCATCGACAACGCAGCTGACCTACGAGCAACAGCGATTGAACAGTCGCTTCAACAAACGACGTTTACGATGCTGTACAAGGAAGAACAAGTCGATGTCACGGCGAATTTCATCGGTCGCTTCAACGTCTACAATCTGTTGCTTGCGACAGGGATCCTCTTGTCTTGCGGATATGATCTAGCGACGATCGCAGGCGCGATTTCAGCAATCCGTCCGGCAAAAGGTCGGATGCAACGCTTGCCGATTGAAGGATATAACGTGTATGTCGACTATGCGCACACGCCTGACGGCATCGAACAGTGTCTGAAAGCACTCGTTGACGTACCGAAGGAAAAGATCGTCTTCCTGATCGGGACAGGTGGAAATCGCGATGTGACGAAACGACCAAAAATGGGCGAACTCGCTTCGACGTACGCAGGAACCGTCGTCATCACGACGGATGATCCACGATATGAAGCATATGAGTCGATTACATCCGGCATCGCCAAAGGGATGACTCACGATCAGTTCGTTGAAATCGGTGATCGGGAAGAGGCCGTGCGTTACGCAGCGCGACTCGCACGACCAGACAATATCGTCATCTTAGCCGGTAAGGGCCATGAAAAATATCAAATCATTGGGGATGAGAAATTCCCGCTCGATGAGGAAATCATCGTCAAAGAGATGATACGGCAAATGGAGGAACAGAAGTGACTTATCAACCAATCGTTGTAACCATAGATCAATTTGAAACATTCGTAAAAACACATCCCAAAGGCGACTTACTCCAGCTTCCAGCATGGGGAGAAGTCAAAAGCGCGACAGGATGGACACATGAACGGATCGCGGTCGGAACGGCTTCCGGTGAGATTGCCGGAGTTGGTCTTCTTTTGTTCAAGAAAGTACCGAAGCTACCGTTCACGCTTTGTTATGCACCGCGCGGTTTCGTCGTCGATTATACGGATACGGACGCACTTCGCGCCCTTCGTGACGAAGCGATTCGTGTCGCAAAACAACAGAAGGCAATTGCGATTAAATTTGATCCAAACGTCGAGCGGGAAGAATATCCTGGTCTGTTGCAGGAGATGCAAGGACTCGGATTCAAACATAACGGCTTCGGTGGCGGTTTTGACTATGCGCAACCACGCTTTACGATGGAGACGAGTCTTGTAGGGACAGAAAAAGAGATCTTCGACGGTTTCCATTCGAAGTTCCGCTACAACGTCCGCCTTGCTGAACGTAAAGGGATCGTATGCGAACAAGCGGATCGCGAAGGGCTAAAGACATTCGCAAAGCTGATGGTCGAGACGGGCGAACGGGATGGTTTTTCGATCCGTGGTCTGGATTATTTCGAAAATCTGTACGATCATCTTCACCCAAAAGGGGATGCGGTCTTGTTTTTGACGAAACTCGATGTCGTTCGTGCGCTTGAGAATACAGAAGCCTTATTACTTCAAGCTGACAAGGAACTCTCGAAAATTCATCGTCAGCTCGAGAAAGAGACGGCCGAGAAGAAGCTAAAAAGCTTAAACAATCGCTTGGAGCAGACGACAGCACAAATCGAAAAAGCAGAGAAGTCGAAGACAGAACTGATGACGATTGCTGCTAAACATCCAAACGGTGTCATCCTGTCTGGTGGTCTTTTGACGCTTGCTGGTCGTCGCTCGTATTACTTATATGGCGCTTCATCGAACGAATATCGGGAGTTCATGCCGAACCACTTGATGCAATGGACGATGATGCAATATGCGAAAGAACATGGCGCGCTCTCTTATGACTTCGGTGGAGTCAGTGGTTCGACAGACCCGGATGATCATTACGCAGGACTCTACGCCTTTAAATCTGGTTGGGGCAGCCGGATGATTGAAAAAATCGGTGAGTTCGATTATGTACTCAATCGTCCGCTCTATCTGTTGCTAGAGACTGGGTTACCGATTCTACAAAAACTTCGGAAGAAGCTTCGCCGCTGATGAAACGGGGAACAATCTTCGGTTGGATCGTATTTTTATTGACGATGTTTGCGATTGGATTGTTTCTTGCGGCATCCATGAATCGGATGCCGACGATTTTAATGGATCAACCGGAGCTCGGGATTGATAGTTGTCCACGGGACGTAGCGGGAGAAAATCGTTTGATTAATGCAAGCGAGACGAACCTGAAGCGTCTCCACCCTGCTGTCGAAGCAGGGGCAAAGGATCTGATCCGTGTGGCGCATTCGTGCTACAATATCGATATCAAGATTACGCAAGGATACCGCTCGATTCAGCAACAGAACGCGCTTTATGAACAAGGACGTTCTAAGGCAGGTGAAGTCGTCACGAATGCACGTGGTGGTGAATCGATGCATAATTATGGACTCGCTGTCGATTTCGTTCAGCTCGTGAATGGAGAGATTTCATATGATCTTGAGTATGATGGGAATCGGTCAGGGAAAAGTGATTGGCGTGAAGTCGCGGATATCGGAAAAGCGCTCGGTTTCGAATGGGGAGGCGATTGGAAACGATTCGTCGACTATCCTCATTTCGAGATGACGTTCGGGTATTCGCTCGACGAACTGAAGGCTGGTGAACGTCCAAGCCGTTCGGAAAAAGCGAAACGAACGGAAGAGGTCGAAGATTTGTTGAATACGTGATCAACGTCATTCCTGGAGTAATGTGGCAGGAATGACGTTTTTTTTTAGATTTCCTAGTCCGATTGTTGGCAGATTGTGAAAATTCGGCTAGAATAGTGATAGTGATAAGTGGACGGCTCACGAAAAGTGAATATGAATTATAGGAGGTCATGTTGTGTCAAAGAAGAAGACGGAAAAAGTAAGCGTCTTTGCTCTTGGTGGCGCCGGTGAGATCGGGAAGAACATGTACGTCGTCGAACTCGACGAGGACATCTTCGTCATCGATGCCGGATTAATGTTCCCAGGAGACGAGATGCTTGGAATCGATAAAGTCATTCCAGACATCAGTTATTTAAAAGAAAACAAAGAGCGGATTCAAGGGATTTTCATTACCCATGGTCACGAGGATCATATCGGAGCACTCAGTTACGTCTTGCGTGACTTAAAAGTACCGGTTTACGGAACACGTTTGACGCTCGGTTTGATTGAACACAAATTAAAAGAAGCCGGTTTATTGAAAAAGGCAGATCTTCGTCCAATTGATGCCAAGACGAAATTAACCGTTGCAGGTCATTTTATTACGTTCTTCCGGGTCAACCACTCGATTCCGGATGCAGTCGGGGTATGTATTCAAACATCTCAAGGTGCAATCGTCCATACAGGGGATTTCAAGTTCGATTACACACCAGTTGATGGAAAACAGGCGGATTTCGGGAAGATTGCAGCAATTGGTCAACGGGGAGTGCTTTGCTTACTGTCTGACTCAACAAATGCAGAGCGGCCAGGGATGTCTGGATCAGAATCGATCGTCGGTTCTGAACTGAACGACGTCATCTATGAGGCACCAGGTCGTGTCATCGTCGCTTCATTCGCTTCGAACATTCATCGTCTACAACAAGTGTTTGCGGCAGCAGAAGCGAACAATCGAAAAGTAGCGGTCGTCGGTCGTAGCATGGTCAATAACGTCGAAGTGGCACAGCGTTTGAATTACTTACGCTTCAAACAGAAAACATTGATTGATCTATCTGACATCAACCGCCTCGACGATAACCAAGTCGTCATCTTGACGACAGGATCGCAAGGTGAGCCGATGGCAGCCTTGACACGAATGGCGCGTAACGCACATAAGCAAGTCAATATTCGCTTGAACGATACGGTCGTCGTTGCGGCTTCGCCGATTCCAGGTAACGAAAAGTCGGTTTCGAAAACGATCGATCTCTTATTCCGTGCTGGTGCGAATGTCATTTACAACCAACGGAAAGTACACGTGTCCGGTCACGGTCATGCGGAAGATCTGAAGCTGATGCTCAACTTGATCAAACCGAAATTCTTCCTACCGATTCACGGAGAATTCCGGATGCAAAAGGCACATAGTCGTCTCGCACAGACGGTTGGCGTCAATGCGAACAACATCTTCATCATCGAGAATGGGGATGTCGTTGAGTTCGAGAAGCGCAAAGCACGGATGTCGCGCAAAGTGAACGCCGGAAACGTCTTGATCGACGGAATCGGTGTGGGTGATGTCGGAAACATCGTCCTTCGTGATCGTCGTTTGTTATCGCAAGACGGTGTCGTCCTTTGTGTCATTACGATTAGCCGGAAAAACAAAACGATTGTCTCGGGACCGGAAATCATCTCTCGCGGATTCGTCTACATGCGTGAATCAGAGGATATGATCAATGAAGCGAACCGAATCGTTGCGAAACAACTACAAGGTAAATTAAACGGAGAATTGGATTGGACGGAGATGAAGTCGTTGATTCGAGATAAACTGAGTGCTTATCTCTATGAACAGACGAAACGCCGCCCGATGATTCTTCCGATCATCATGGAGATTTAACAAACGAGCGGCTCAGATTGACCAATACCTGGTCCACTGAGCCGTTTTTTTATCAGGAGGGATGACGTATGGCGACGACAAAACGAAAACCCGTACGAAAAAAAACGCCGCCACGGAAACGACCGGCAGCGAAGAAACAGCGTCAGCCGATTGCGTATCGTACATATGCGACCATCATCGCAATCGTCTCACTACTTGCCTTCGTTCTCGCATTTGGGGAGTTCGGTAAAGTCGGACTGATGCTAGCTGATGGAGGAGAACGGTTAATTGGTCAGTTCGGCTCCTTATTATATGGTGGAATCGGTGCTGTGCTACTTTTACTACTCTCGAATGCGTCACGTGCTCAGAAATGGGCATGGTCGATGTTACTGATGGGTTCAGTCGTCTGGATTGATCTATTGCTCGGAGCACCGCGTGGCATTCTCAATGGATGGCTCTATCAAAACGCAGCTTATTATATTTCGAGCGCGGGTGCCTTCTTGATTGGTCTGTTCTTCATCGGAACGGCCGTTCATATCCTACGCCCATCGTTTTATGGTGAGCTGTGGCTTGGGCTTCGGGAACGCGCAGAAGAGTTTCGCAATCGTGAACGAACACCACGTCCTCGTGTCGAAAAAGAGTTGAAATCGAAACCGGTTCGTGAGAAAAAACCGAAGACGTTGCGACCAGCAACTGTCGAGGAACCGATCGAAACGGAACAAGAAGCAGAAGATCCTTCCGTCAACATTCAAGACGTTCCGATCATTGGTTTCACGGATCACGTTGAACCGCAAGCAGCGGAGACACAAGGACCGTTGACGATGACAGAGACACCCGACGGTTATCAATTGCCGTCGCTTGATTTGTTAGCAGAACCAACATCGAAAGACTTGTCCGGTGAGAACAAACGATTGAAGGACAATGCGACGAAATTGATTGCGACCTTAAAGTCATTCGGGATCGGAGCAAAAGTCTTAAAGATTCACCTCGGACCTAGTGTCACGAAGTACGAGATTGAACCAAAACAAGGAATCAAGCTTAGTCGAATCACGGGACTCGCCGATGACTTAGCGCTAGCATTAGCCGCAAAAGATATCCGGATCGAAGCACCGATTCCGGGTAAAGCGGCTGTTGGAATCGAGGTGCCGAACCGTGAAGTCGCCATGGTATCACTTCGAGAAGTACTAGGAGCGGAGAGCGTCCAATCCGACAGCGATCGTTTGCTCGTTGCACTCGGACGAAGCATTTCTGGTGAGACGGTGACAGCGAAGTTGAATAAGATGCCACACGTCTTAGTTGCCGGCTCGACCGGTTCCGGTAAATCGGTCTGTATCAATGGGATGATCGTCTCGATATTGATGCGGGCACGACCAGATGAAGTCCGTTTGATGATGATTGACCCGAAAATGGTCGAATTGAACGTCTACAACGGGATTCCGCATCTCTTAGCGCCGGTCGTCACCGATCCGAAAAAAGCAGCGCAGGCGTTAAAACAGGTCGTCTCAGAAATGGAACGTCGTTATGAGATCTTCAGTCAAAACGGAGCGCGTAACATCGAAGGCTATAATGCATTGATCGATAAGATGAATGCTGAGGAAAAAGTGCATCAACGATTACCGTACATCGTCGTCATCGTCGATGAGTTAGCCGACTTGATGATGGTCGCGTCAAACGAAGTCGAAGATGCGATCATGCGACTTGCACAAATGGCACGAGCAGCAGGAATTCATATGGTCATCGCGACTCAGCGTCCGAGTGTTGATATCATCACTGGTGTCATCAAGGCGAATATCCCGTCGCGGATCGCATTCAGTGTATCGAGCGCAACCGACTCGCGGACGATTCTTGATACGGGAGGTGCTGATAAATTGCTCGGACGAGGAGATATGTTGTTACTTGGTAACGGCATGAACAAACCGGTCCGTGTACAAGGAGCCTTTTTATCGGACGAAGAAGTCGAGAAGGTCGTTAATCATGTCATCAGTCAGCAAAAGGCACAGTATGTTGAAGCGATGATTCCAAAAGATGTGCCAGAGGGCGAAACAGAGGTTGACGATCCACTTTACGATGAGGTCGTCCAGTTCATTCTGACACAAGAGACGGCATCTACGTCGATGATTCAAAGAAAGTACCGCATCGGTTACAACCGAGCTGCCCGTCTTATTGATGCGTTAGAGGAAAACGGTCTGATTGGTCCATCTGAAGGATCTAAACCACGTCGCGTCATGGGACGTTAATCGAGTAGAAAGGAAGTCGTGGAATATTCCAAGGCTTCTTTTCTTTTCTAAAAAAATGTATAGATAAGAACCGGTGTCTCGAAAAAAAGAAAAGACACATGAAAAAAAGACATGATGATTTTGTATAAATAGAAATGACTGGAAAAACTCATAAATGCATCAAAAATAAAATCGTTTTCATGAAAATAGTTGTCAGACGTCTGTTGATTTTCAGTAGTGTTTTTGGCATACTCAGTCATATGAGTGACCGACCTTCAACACGAGGGCTGGGAGCGGCTTTTTCACAAATAGATAATGAAAGCGCTCTCATAATTGCAGAGGAGATGGATGAAATGAAGAAGAAACAGGTAATCGTATCGATGATGTCAGTAGCGACGGTTGGTCTTGCTGCTTGTGGTGGTTCAGGTGAGAAAGCCGATCAAAAAGATCAATTCTCTGTAGCGATGGTAGCCGATAAGGGTGGGATCGATGATAAATCGTTCAACCAATCCGCTTGGGAAGGTCTGCAAGCATACGGTAAAGACAACAAACTTCAAAAGAATGAAGGGTTCTCTTATCTACAATCTAAATCGCAACAAGATTATCAGCCGAATCTATCACGTCTTGCTCGTGGGGGAGAAGATTTAGTTTTCGGAATCGGGAACACGTTCAATGAGGATATCAAAACAGTTGCTGATCAATTCAAAGACACACAATTCGCAATCATCGATAACGTCGTTGAAGGAAAAAACGTCACGTCGATCACATTCAAGGAAAATGAAGGAGCGTATCTTGCAGGGATCGTTGCTGCAATGGAGACGAAAAAAGATCACATCGGTTTCGTTGGTGGGATGAAGATGGACGTCATCGAGCGTTTCCGTGCCGGTTTCGAAGCAGGTGCCAAATCCGTCAATCCGAAGATTAAAATCGATGTCCAATATGCGGAAGACTTCGCAGCTCCAGAAAAAGGTCAAGCGATCGCAGCTGGAATGTATGGTAAAGGCGCAGATATCATCTTCCCAGCAGCAGGTGGTACAGGAAACGGTGTCTTCACAGAGGCGAAGAACCGTAAGAAAAACGGTGAAAACGTCTCAGTCATCGGTGTCGACCGAGACCAAAAAGAAGAGGGTATGCCGGAAGATGTTACATTAACTTCTGTCATCAAACGTGTCGACCGTGCAGTCGAAGATACAGCAAACGCAGCGAAGGACGGTAAACTCGAGGGCGGCAAAACGATTCGTTATGGTCTGAAAGAAGATGGCGTTGATATCGTACCATCTGAAAAGATTTCGAAGAAGACGTTGACTGCGCTTGAGAAAGCAAAAACAGATGTCGTTTCTGGAAAAATCGCAGTACCTGAGCAATAAGCGTTGAAAAAAGAAGGGGCATTCTTAGGTAGAATGCCCTATTTTCTTCCATTATTGATTGCGTTATGAAAAGGGTTACAAAAGCGCCAGAAGTCAGACTTCTAACCTGTTACAAAATGATTGCAGGATTGTGTTGGGCGTCATATACTTATCTTGGCTGGAGTTCTCATACGTCAGAAGTCTGAGCACTGGTTACAACTAGATAGAGGATGGAGATGCGTCATGTCGATTAAATTAGATCATCGTTTGCTTTATTTACGTGTGATTGAAAAGATCAAGTCTGACATCGATGACGGCGTTTACAAGGAAGGCGAGAAGCTCCCTTCAGAGTTTGAACTTTCAAAGCAACTTGGCGTCAGTCGAGCTACTCTTCGAGAGGCTTTACGAATTCTTGAAGATGAGAACATCGTCATCCGTAAACACGGTGTCGGTACGTTTATCAATGCAAGACCACCGTTTACTTCTGGAATCGAAGAATTGTACAGCGTAACAGAAATGATTGCGCGCGCAGGTATGGTTCCGACATCAGAAGTGTTATCATCCGAGATGGTCCAACCGACTGAGCGCGACCGAGAGCGTTTTCAACTTGGTCCGGATGAATTGGTTTATCGAATCGAACGAATCCGACTCGCAGGGGATGTTCCTGTCGTCTATTGTATCGATAAGATTCCAAGCCATTATATTAAAAATGAAGAGCAGTTCACCTCTTCGACATCATTATTTGATGCTTTAGAAAAAGAACTTGGACGACGTGTCACGCATGCCGTGACGCACATCGAGCCACGTATTGATCCGAAAATCGCTGAACAATTACATACGGACCAACCTCTGCTCGCTTTGCGTCAAACGCATTATGATGAGCTCGACCGTTCCGTTCTTTTTTCAGCGAACTATTTCCGAGCAGATAAGTTTGATTTCCACGTCATCCGTAAACGTGTGTGAGCCATTGTTTTAGGATGAATACTGAAAGCGCTTTCCGTCATAACCTACGTAACGCTCCTCATCGCCAGCCTCGGGTGCTAGACGTAGTCTTGAACTTTGTATGACCATATTCGAAAGGGGATTTTCCAGATGAAAAAGAAGTCACTTCTCGCATTAGCAGCAACAGGTTTAGCAATGAGTTCGGTCCTTGCAGCATGTGGTGGCAACGACGATTCAAAAGATTCAGGTAGCGGCAGCAAATCAGAAGACTTTAAAGTAGGTATGGTTACAGATACAGGCGGCGTGGATGATAAATCATTCAACCAATCTGCTTGGGAAGGTATCCAGAAGTTTGGAAAAGACAACGACCTAAAAGAAGGTACTGGCTACAAATATCTTCAATCTGCAAAACAATCGGATTACCAACCAAACCTTCAGCAATTAGCTCGTGCTAAATACGACTTGATCCTCGGTATCGGATTCTTGATGGGAGAAGATATCGGTAAAGTAGCGGATCAGTTCAAAAAGAGTAACTTCGCACTCGTCGATATGGTCGTTGACAAGCCAAACGTCGCGTCAATCGTCTTCAAAGAAAACGAAGGATCGTTCCTCGTTGGTGTCGTTGCTGGTTTGACGACGAAATCAGATAAAGTCGGATTCGTCGGCGGCGTTAACTCTGACTTGATCAAGAAGTTCGAAAGTGGATTCAAAGCAGGTGTTAAAGCAGTCAACCCAGACGCTGACATCGAAGTTCAATATGCAGAAGACTTCAACGCTGCTGAAAAAGGACAAGCGATCGCTTCAGGTATGTACGGTAAAAAAGTCGACGTCATCTATCATGCAGCTGGTGGTACAGGACAAGGGGTATTCACAGAAGCGAAAAACCGTAAGAAAAACGGTGAAGATGTTTGGGTTATCGGTGTAGACCGTGACCAAGTCGAAGAAGGTATGCCAGAGAACGTCACATTGACATCGATGGTCAAACGCGTTGATACAGCAGTTGAACAAGTCGCGAAAGATACGAAAGACGGCAACTTCCCAGCAGGTAAAGTCGTTGAGTTCGGTCTGAAAGACGGCGGTGTTGATATCGCACCTTCAAAAGACAACGTTTCGAAAGAAGCGCTCGACAAAGTTGAAGAGTACAAAAAACAAATCATCGATGGTGACATCAAAGTCCCAGCGACAGACGACGAGTACAAAGAATACGAAGCGTCACTGAAATAATAATGAAAGCGGGGGTCGCTAGCATTGCGGCTCCCCCTTTTAAACTAAACATGGGAGTGGATTTTCTTGGAATACGTCATTGAGATGCTAAACATCAGAAAAGAGTTTGGCAGTTTCGTCGCAAATGATAACATCACGCTCCAGCTTCGGAAAGGTGAGATTCACGCTTTACTTGGTGAAAACGGTGCCGGAAAATCGACGCTGATGAACGTCTTATTTGGTTTGTATCAGCCTGAGGCTGGAGAAATTCGTGTACGTGGTGAAAAAGTCAATATTACGAGTCCGAACGTCGCGAACGATCTTGGAATCGGTATGGTGCACCAACACTTCATGCTCGTTCAAAATTTCACTGTTACTGAAAACATCATTTTAGGTGCAGAGCCACGTGCCGGAATTAAGATCGACCGTGCAACTGCACGTGAGAAGGTACGCCAGATTTCTGAACAGTATGGTCTTGCTGTTGATCCTGATGCAAAAATCGAGGATATCTCAGTCGGAATGCAACAGCGTGTTGAAATTTTAAAGACGTTGTACCGTGGTGCAGACATCTTGATCTTCGATGAACCATCTGCTGTCTTGACACCACAAGAGATCAAGGAATTGATTCAGATCATGAATCGTTTGATCGCAGAAGGAAAGTCGATCATCCTCATCACGCATAAACTGAAAGAAATCATGGAAGTAGCTGATCGCTGTACGACGATTCGCCGTGGTAAGTATATCGGAACGGTCGATATCGACGAGACGATGACACAGTCGCGTCTTGCTGAAATGATGGTAGGTCGTGAAGTCAACTTTAATGCGGAGTATTCCAAGGCAACTCCACAAGAACTCGTTCTCGACATCAAGGACTTAGTCGTCAAGGACAGTCGTGGCATCAAAGCCGTCGATGGATTAAATCTCGACATTCGTGCTGGAGAGATCGTCGGAATTGCCGGAATCGACGGAAACGGGCAGACGGAATTGATTGAAGCCATCACTGGTCTTCGTAAAGCGGATAGTGGGGAAATCTTCCTCAACAATAAATCGATCAAAAACTTGAAGCCACGTAAAGTGACGGAATCAGGTGTCGGTCACATTCCGCAAGACCGTCATAAACATGGACTTGTCCTCGATTATTCAATCGGACATAACATGGTCTTACAAACGTATTACAAACAACCGTATTCAAAAGCAGGCATCATGAACTATAAACAAGTCATGGAAAAAGCAAAAACGCTCATCGAGAAGTTCGACGTCCGAACTCCAAGTCCAGAGACGTTTGCTCGTGCCTTGTCAGGTGGTAACCAGCAAAAAGCGATTATTGCGCGTGAAGTGGATCGTTCACCAGACCTATTGATTGCAGCACAACCGACACGTGGTCTTGATGTCGGAGCAATCGAGTTCATTCATGAACAGTTGGTTCTTGAACGCGAAAAAGGTCGCGCTGTCTTGTTGATTTCATTCGAACTCGAAGAAATACTTCAAGTATCAGATCGGATTGCCGTTCTTTATGAAGGAAAAACAGTTGCCTTCTTGGATCCAAAAGAAACGAATGAGATCGAGCTTGGCTTCTTGATGGCCGGCGGTAAGAAAGAGGAGGTAGGTCATTCATGAAGTTAGAGCGTTTTTACGGCATCCTCATTCCGATTCTTTCCATCATCCTTGGAATGGTCGTCGGGGCGATCGTCATGGTCATCGGCGGGTATGATCCGATTGCCGGTTTTGATCAGTTATTCTATGGTATTTTTGGCGAACCATACAGCATCGGTGAAACATTGCGAGCAGCAGCTCCGTTGATCTTTGCTGGTCTTGCTGTCGCGTTTGCTTTCCGAACGGGGCTCTTTAACATCGGGGTTGAAGGTCAGGTTCTCGTCGGGTGGATGGTCGCAGTTTGGATCGGGATTGAGTTTGATCTACCGATGGCGATTCATTTACCGCTTGCTCTAATTGGAGCAGGTTTAGCAGGTGCACTTTGGGCATCGATTCCTGGTATCTTAAAAGCGAAGTTCCACGTGCATGAAGTCATCACGTCAATCATGATGAACTATATCGCGTTGTATGTGACGAATGATATTTTACGTCACGTCATCGGTATTACGAACGAGCGAACGGAGTCAGTCAAGGAATCAGCATCCCTTGCGTCACCGTTCTTACAAGAGATCACGGATTTTTCACGTTTGCATAACGGGATTTTCATCGCAGTCGTTGCTGCCCTCGTCTTCTGGTTCATTTTGTGGAAAACAACGCTTGGTTATGAACTCCGAGCAGTTGGATTCAACAAGAATGCTGCAGAGTATGCAGGTATGGGCGTTAACCGGAACATCATCCTATCGTTCGTTATCTCTGGTGTCTTTGCAGGTCTCGCTGGAGCGATGGAAGGTCTTGGGACGTTCCAAAACATGACATTGAATGCATCCTTCACTGGGGTAGGATTCGACGGAATTGCGGTTGCCTTGTTAGGTGCGAATAACCCGATCGGTGTCGTTCTCGCGGCGTTACTGTTTGCGGGACTTAACATCGGTGGTCTGTCTATGCAACAGATTGGTATTCCACCGGAACTGATCAAAATCATCATCGCATTCATCATCATCTTCGTTGCTTCTGGATACGCGATTCGTCTCGTCATCGAGAAGTTTACGGTTAAGAAAGAATCTAAAAAAGCGAAAGGAGCCGGTCAATAATGGGCTTTCTTGAAGTACTTTATATCATCGTGCCAATCGCACTCGCCTATTCGGCTCCGTTGATCATTGCAGCACTTGGCGGCATTTTCAGTGAGCGTTCTGGCGTCGTCAACATCGCGTTAGAAGGATTAATGGTCATGGGTGCCTTCACAGGTGTCGTCACGGCATTGACTTTATCGAAAATGGGCTTAGGTGCTGCGAGTCCTTGGCTTGCGATGCTCATCGCGATCGTCGTCGGAGCGGTCTTCTCACTGTTCCTTGCGATTCCAGCAATCTTATTCCGAGCAGACCAAACGGTTCTTGGAGTAGCGATCAACTTGCTTGCGGTTGGTCTTGCGATCTTCCTTGTCCGTGCACTTTACAGTAAAGGACAGACAGATTCGATTCCAAACCGGATTTCGAAAGAAAATGTACCATTCTTGTCTGATATTCCAGTCTTGAAGATGTTCTTCGCGAACGTCTACTACACATCGTATATCGCGATCGTTCTCGCGTTCGTCGCATGGTACATCATCTTCAAGACACCATTTGGTCTTCGTTTACGTTCTGTCGGGGAACACCCGATGGCAGCGGACACGATGGGAATCAACGTCACGAAGATGCGTTTCATCGGCGTTATGATCTCTGGTGGTTTCGGCGGTCTTGCTGGTGCTGTCTACGCGACGTCGATTTCATTGAACTTCAGTGTGACGACGATTCTCGGTCAAGGCTTCCTCGCGATTGCGGCGATGATCTTCGGAAAATGGAACCCACTCGGTGCCATGGGGGCAGCCCTCTTCTTCGGGTTCGCTCAAGCGATTTCGATCATCGGTCAGCAATTGCCGTTACTCGATCAAATTCCACAAGTGTATCTGTTGATTGCGCCGTATTTATTGACGATCTTAGCACTTGCTGGTGTCGTTGGTCGTGCGGATGCACCAAAAGCTGTCGGTGTACCGTATATCAAAGGTAAACGCTAAATTTTTACTAATCATAGACCGGATGTTGCCAATTGGTGACATCCGGTTTTTTTAGATGATCGATAGATTGAATGAGAAAAAGTCCAATAAAAAAAGATGCTTCGCGAGGAAACATCTTTTTTAATTCGCTTATTCGAATTTTAACGCATCGCCTTCGAACGATTCATCTGCTACTTTGATTGAATCCGTCGGGCAACCTTCGAATGCATCAATCATATCGTCGAATAATGCTTCTGGAATTTCGGCAGTACCATTGTTATCATCAAGAATGACATACGCCAAACCCTCATCATCATAATCATAGATATCTGGTGCCGCTGCTCCACAAGCACCACAAGCGATGCAAGTATCTTTGTCGACAATCGTAAATTTAGCCATTGAACGGTCTCCTCTCTATACGAAAACATTATTGAAACACGCTGTTCTCATCTATATGTCATTGTATCGGACTCATCGTTGCATTTCAATGACGAAGCACAAGTGACAGCAGAAAATGTATATATCATCACATGCCCGCAAACGGTCTCTCTAAAACGTAACGATGAAACAGGAATAGCAGAGCATCTTTGATTTGGAAACGACATACAACAGGAGGGAGCGTGACATATGGAAGTTTCTTTACTCGAGCGTATTTTTCTGGAATCGATCCAGCGCCTTCGAAATGAACGATCTGACCGCAGTCTTTATCATGTTTTTCAAGGAAAGAAATCAGCGACTTCTCTGCAAGATGCTCATTTTTATGATTTAGAGTCGGTATTCGGTACTGTATTAGTCAGTAAACAGCGATTCGAAACAATCTTGGCTGAACTTGCGCAGAAGAATTGGATTGAGCGGCAAGAGACACTGCGACTGACGTACGAAGGCGCGCGACTAGTAGAGCAAACGGATCGTGCGATCATTGATCAACTAGGTGGTGAACTTCGTGGTTATGCTGAGATGATGTGGAAACGACTCAGCCTTTTGGTTCAAACGATGGTTTGTTTGAAAGCGAAACAGCCGTTTATTCCTGTGCAACAGGAAACCATCATCCGTGAATGGGTAAAAAGTGTTCTTCCGACCATCTCGAATCGAGCAGAATGGTTACATCATATGCACCAAGAGTTGATATTTCTCCTTGAGCGCTTACCAGAGCGAGAAGCGACATTAATCAGTTACCGCTTGTCTGGCGTGCAGGCAGGATGGTCTTATCCGCAATTAGCTCAAATGATGAAAACGGATGTGGAGAGTGTTCAATACGAATTTACGATCGCTTGGCGAAAGTGCATCGATGACTTAGAAAAAACACCATTTCTAAAGCAAATAGGTGTTGATCTACACACGTCAAAAATGACCCAGTCTGCGCAAACGACATGGGAATTATTACAACAGGGATTAACCGTTGAAGCGGTTGCGATCCGAAGACGATTAAAAAATAGTACGATGGAAGATCATCTCGTTGAGATTGCAATGTATGCTCCTTCGTTTCCGCTGGATCATTTTGTTACGTTATCTCAGCAAGAAGAGGTTCGACAGATTGCACAGCGACTCGGAACTTACGCGCTAAAGCGAATCAAGAGTGAGATGCAATCCGAGATATCTTATTTTCAGATTCGATTGGTATTAGCACGTAGCAAATGGGAGGGGATTTAATGGAAGCGTTATTGCATCGTCATTTTGGCTACGAAGCATTTCGACCTGGACAACGCCAAATCATCGATTCCATCCTAAACGGAACAGATACACTAGCAATTTTGCCGACTGGTGGAGGAAAGTCTGTCTGTTATCAATTTCCGTCTTATGTACAAAATGAAGGACTGACGTTGATTTTGTCTCCGTTACTCTCGTTGATTGAAGACCAGGTCATGCAAATCAAGCGCAGAGGGGAGCGATCTGTCGCTAAATTAACTTCTGTCGAGACACGAGAAGAGAAGGAGCAGATCTTATCTGTACTCGAACATCTACGATATCTTTACTTATCACCGGAACAACTCGCGCTGCCACAGATTCGGGCTCGGCTAAAACAGATCAATATCGCGCTCTTCGTCGTCGATGAGGCGCATTGTATCTCCCAATGGGGACACGAATTTCGACCGGAGTATGCAAGACTTGGTCACATTCGACAAGAACTTGGCCTTCCACCATGTCTTGCCTTAACGGCAACAGCGACGCGTGCTGTTGAGCAAGATATTCAAACACAACTGCGTATGCATGAGCCACAAATCATCCGTCGTTCTGTCAACCGACCAGAAATCCAATATGTTGTCGATCGCGTTGATCGAGAAGAAAAGGATGCGGCAGTCAATCGGTGGATGGAACGCATCGTTCGCCCATGCGTCATCTATACGACAACCCGTAAAGAAGCGGAACGAATTGCTGAAATCATTGACGGCGCGACCTATTATCATGCTGGGTTGACGATAGAAGATCGCCAGCTTGTTCAACAACAGTTTCTTCATGATGAGATTGATTGTCTCGTGTGTACGAGTGCGTTCGGAATGGGTGTCGATAAAGGTAACGTCCGTACGGTCATTCACTATACGATGCCTGCGACGATCGAAGCTTACATGCAGGAAGTCGGACGTGCCGGACGTGACGGTAAAGAGGCGACTGCGATCTTACTCTACGCTACTCAAGATGAACAACTACAAACGTACTTGATCGACACGCAATATGCGCCCGTCTTGTGGATCGATCAATTGCAACAAGGAATGAATCAAGGCGAATCCTATGCCAAGATGGAAAGTCGTTTTCGTTTTAATCCGGAAGATCCGGCATACCGCTTACTTAAATCACAACTCGAGAATGGGTGGTCGAAGGAACGCATCATCCAGTGGCAAATAGAACGTAAACAATTGAAACGACAAGAGATCAAACAGATGATGGACTACGTTCACCGGAACGAATGTCGCCGTTCGATGTTGTTGCATCATTTTGATGAGCAGGCAATCGTACAACCACGTTGTTGTGATATATGTGGAACGATTGAGTGGGAAAGTCCAGTGCAGAGAAGGACGCATCAACCGGTAGATTGGAAATTGCGTTTAGAACAAGTCTTTTTTTCATCACCAGATTCGGTGTAAACTAGACAATATCCTTATATTTTTTAAGAAAAGGTGATGAACATTGAGTAAACAAGATCAGAGACGGTTGCATCAGAACGAAGAGGGGCAGTCACTTCCACCGCGTTCTTCGCGTATCGAACACGTTCGAAACGAGCGATTAAAACAACCATTTCGAAAAAATCCGTTAGCAATCACGTTGACGGTGCTCATGATCACGATCATCATCGCCTTCGTCTCCATCGGTTTCATGATGTAAGGGCACATTGTGAACGGAGATTTTTTTCCTTTCAGCGTATACTAGAAAGGAAGGGGAAGGAGGCACGATGCATGGATCGTGGGAAATATAATATCAAAGCAGTCGCTGCGTTAGTGGGACTCAACCCGACGACCATTCGTGCTTGGGAGCGGAGATATCAGGTGCTTGATCCGGATCGAAGTGAATCCGGACATCGCATCTATAGTGATAACGACGTCGCGAAATTACGCTGGATCGTCGATAAACAAAAAGAGGGGTTATCTGTCTCTAAAGCAATCCAGTTGTATGAGATGCCTGTTAATCGGGCTGAAGTACCGCACGATTACGGAGTCGAACTGCGAGATCAGTTATTTCAGGCATTGACGAACTTTGAAGAACGACATGCGCATGACATCATGAATAAAGCATTCTCGATGTTTAGCTTCGATAAAGTCATTCAGGACATCGTCGGTCCACTTTTGCATGAGATCGGAGTGAAGTGGGAGTCGGGTGAGATAACGATTGCCCACGAGCATTTTGCGACGGCATTTCTGAGAGCTCGCCTTTCGACATTGTCGTTACAGATGCCGATCAATCCGTTCTTACCACGAATCGTCTGTGTCTGTGCGCCGGAAGAAGAACACGAACTCGGACTACTTTTCTTTACACTTTATTTACGACAATCTGGATTTGATGTCATTTTCCTCGGTTCCGGTATACCGGTTCAGGACTTAGTGACGGTCACACACCAGCTGCAACCGAAAGCCGTTATTCTTTCCTGCACGTTATCGGATCATTTACCGTTGCTCGATGAAGCGTTGGCACGTTTGATGGCTGATTTTCCGGATCTTGAGATTGGTCTTGGAGGTTATGCGGTCGATCAGCTCCCGGAACGGTATGGTCCACATTTACTTGGTGCAGACGATCAATCTTGGAAAAGTTGGTTAAGTCGACTCACTCCGACAACTGGTGTATAGTATGATTCATAGCGAACGGAGACATCAGGTTTCCGGTTTTGACTGGAGGAGTCTATATGAGGTTTGAACAAATGAAACAAGGACACCTTCGTGTCTTCATCACAAAGCAGGAGTTATCGCTTCACGACGTTCGACCAGAAACGTTGGCTGTCGGGAAGGGACAAGCTTTATTGCGTAATCTATTAGAAGAAGCCGAATCGAATTTTGGTTTTCAAGCAGCAGGAACACTCGAATTTTTCGTCACATTCTTTCCGAATGACGGGATGCTCGTTGATGTACGTCGTGAAGGCGATTTGCCAGAAGAGATGAACGAGGAGTTCGATCAAGTCGAAATCCGTATGACAGTTGATATCGTCCATCACGTCTTATATGCTCTACAATCGCTAGAAGACGTCA
The DNA here is from genome assembly GCF_057772545.1 of Exiguobacterium sp. E17S. Classification (NCBI taxonomy): domain Bacteria; kingdom Bacillati; phylum Bacillota; class Bacilli; order Caryophanales; genus Exiguobacterium; species Exiguobacterium sp. E17S. The sequence goes on along the minus strand of NZ_JBYLRU010000001.1, from coordinate 919,913 downwards.
TTCAAGCGAGTCATGGATTATTGCGACATATGCCTCGTACAGAGACAGGGGGTAGCCTCTACTTCTTCGAGGGAAGCTATTATCTCTATTTCCAAGAACGAATGAATGAGGCGCTCGAGCGAACGGTGACGACGATTTTATCTGAATACGGTGAACCGAGCCCGAAAAGTCCACTCGTCATGGCGGAGTATGGGAAAACGATTCAGGCGGAACATGCTGTCGCAACGATAGCCGAACAGTTTAATATGTAAAACATCAGGTGCGCCATTCCCTCATAGGGGGATGCCGCACCTTTTTGTCTTCTGCTGGAAGTGGCACCATTTTGTATTTTTTCATCGTCAGAAGGATGGTATGATAATCATTGAACGTAAGAAGAAGGAGTGAAGTAGGATGAAAGTGGCAGTATTATACGGTGGGACTTCAGGAGAACGGGAGGTTTCATTAAACAGTGGAAAGTCGATCATGGAAGCATTAAACAGTAAAGGGCATGAGGTCACGGCTGTTGATTTCCACCCTGATCAAGCGCATGAACTCTTCCAGCTGGATGTAGATGTGGCTGTCATCGCTCTTCACGGGAAAATTGGTGAAGATGGACGCGTACAAGCATTGCTTGAACTGGCAGACATTCCATATACAGGTTCAGGTGTGTTAGCGTCAGCGCTAGCGATGGATAAGGCACGTTCGAAAGTTCACTTTGATAAAGCAGGCATTACGATCGCCCGTGATGTGCTGTTAGAGCGTGGAGATGATATCGAAGCAAAAATCGCAGAGTGGAATGGTCAATTTCCTTGTGTCGTCAAACCAGCACAAGAAGGCTCATCAAACGGATTGACGATTGCTCAAGATGAGACGATGTTACGTGAAGGAATCGCTAAAGCCTTTGAAGCGGACGATGCAGTGCTTGTCGAACAGTTCATAAAAGGGCGTGAAGTGACAGTCCCTGTCGTCGGTCATAAAGGTGCAGAAAAAGCACTGCCGGTCATCGAGATCATTCCGAAGAACGCCTTTTATGACTATGAATCAAAGTATGCCATCGGAGGTTCGGAGCATATTTGTCCTGCTGAGTTGGATGAGACAACGACAGAAAAACTTCAAGAATGGGCTGTTAAAGCGCACCAAGTCCTTGGCTGTGCAGGATACTCGCGATCTGATTTCCTAGTACCGGAATCCGGAAATCCAGTCATCTTGGAGACGAATACACTTCCTGGTATGACTTCGACCAGTTTATTCCCGGACGGTGCACGAGCAGTGGGAATCGAATATCCGGAATTGGTCGAATATTTCATGGAACTGGCGATCGAACGACATCGTCAAACAAAACAACCAAATCAATGATATCCTAGGAAAAGAAGTGAGAAAGCGCTTACAAATATAGGCGTAACCCCTTTCATTACGTTCGAGAAAAGAGTATACTTTATCCGAACAAGGAAACGGCATAGGGGATGCCACTTATGGGGAGGAACGTTGGAATGATCACTGACCAACAACATGCGAATCACCGCAAGAACGTACTGGAAGCGACACAAGAAATCGTCAAGGAGGCACTAGGGAAACTTGGTTATCCAGACGAGATGTACGAATTACTTAAAGAACCACTCCGGATGTTGACAGTCCGGATTCCGGTACGGATGGATGATGGTTCGACGAAAATCTTCACAGGATATCGTGCGCAACATAACGATGCCGTTGGACCAACGAAAGGTGGAATTCGTTTCCACCCGAACGTGACGGAAGTCGAAGTCAAAGCATTATCCGTCTGGATGAGTCTGAAGGCAGGTATCGTTGACTTACCATACGGCGGCGGTAAAGGCGGAATCATCTGTGATCCACGTGAGATGAGCTTCCGTGAAATCGAACGTCTCAGCCGTGGATATGTCCGTGCTATCAGTCAAATCGTTGGACCGACGAAGGATATTCCAGCACCTGACGTCTTCACGAACTCGCAAATCATGGCATGGATGATGGACGAATACAGTCGAATCGATGAATTCAACTCACCTGGTTTCATTACAGGGAAACCGCTCGTCCTCGGTGGCTCACACGGTCGTGAGACAGCGACGGCGAAAGGTGTCGCAATCATGATTCGGGAAGCGGCTGCTAAAAAGAGTATCTCGCTCGAAGGCGCACGTGTCGTCGTTCAAGGATTCGGCAACGCCGGAAGTTTCTTATCGAAATTCATGTATGATTTAGGTGCAAAAGTCATCGCGATCAGTGATGCGTACGGAGCACTCCATGATCCAAACGGTCTCGATATTCCATACCTACTCGACCGTCGTGACTCGTTCGGTACCGTGACGACATTGTTCAAAAATACGATCTCGAATAAAGAATTGCTTGAACTTGAATGTGATATTCTTGTTCCGGCAGCAATCGAGAATCAAATCACAGAAGACAATGCGCACGATATCAAAGCAGCGATCGTCGTTGAAGCGGCTAACGGTCCGACGACGAACGAGGCGACGAAAATTCTCGCTGAACGTGACATCCTGATCGTTCCGGATGTTCTTGCTTCGAGTGGTGGCGTAACGGTCTCTTACTTCGAATGGGTACAGAACAACCAAGGGTATTACTGGACGGAAGAGGAAGTACACGAGAAACTTGAAAAAGTACTCGTGAACTCGTTCAACCAAGTCTATCAGACAGCGCAGACGCGAAATGTCGACATGCGACTTGCCGCCTATATGGTCGGTGTCCGGAAGATGGCGGAAGCATCTCGTTTCCGTGGTTGGGTCTAATATGATAATGAACGTCCGCTTCTTCTTTGCGAAGAGCGGGCGTTTTGCATTGCAATTTCTTTCGTCTATGGTAGAGATTTGCTAAGATATAAAAAAAGCAACCGGAAGAGGAGATATTCGAATGTTAGATTGTATCGTAATCGGTGCAGGACCGTGTGGGTTATCGGCAGCGATCGAAATGCAAGATCGGGGACTAGACGTCGAAGTGCTCGAAAAGGGAAATATCGTCGAAGCGATCTATCGTTATCCGACGCATCAAACGTTCTTTTCAAGTAGTGAGAAGTTAGAAATTGGTGGTGTACCGTTCATCAATAAAGAATTAAAACCGCGACGTCTCGACGCTCTCGTCTATTATCGAGAAGTCGTCAAACGAAAACAGTTGACGATTCGTCCGTTTGAGACCGTCGAGCGGATTGAACGTCAAGCAGATCATTTTATCATCCACTCGGAGCGTTCCGGGGAAAAAAGAAGCCGAGAAGCTCGCTCCGTCGTGCTTGCGACAGGTTATTATGGTTTACCGAACCGGATGGATGTTCCTGGAGAGGAATTACCTCATGTCTCGCACTACTTTACGGAAGGACATCCGTATTTTGATCAAGATGTCGTCGTGATCGGTGGGAAAAACTCGAGCGTCGATGCAGCGATTGAACTTGAAAAAGCGGGAGCGCGTGTGACTGTCCTTTACCGTGGACCGGAGTATAGTCCATCCATCAAACCTTGGGTGTTGCCGAACTTTGAATCTCTCGTTCGTTCGGAAAAGGTCAAGATGATTTTTGGAGCGTCAATCGAAGAAATTACGGAGCAAGAGGTGATTTATCAAATAGATGGAGATAAACAGACTGTCCGTGCTGATTTTGTTTTTGCGATGACAGGTTACACACCCGATGTCGGATTGTTCGCTGACACAGGTATTACGATTGATCGTAAAACAGGCATTCCAAGTCATGACGAAGAGACGATGGAATCGAATGTCCCGGGCATCTATATCGCAGGTGTCGTCGCAGCAGGATATGACGCCAATAAAATATTCATTGAAAACGGACGTTTTCACGGTGCAAGCATTGCCAACCATCTCGTTGAACGCTTACGTGGTGCATCGGTACAAGCCTAAACAAAACCTCTTGATTTGGAAGATAAATTTCCGGATCAAGAGGTTTTTTCATTTATTCAACGCGGAATGATTCTTCGAGTTCTAGTTGTGAGGCATCGATTTCAAGTTCGACCATCAGTTTAAGCCGCGCTTTTTGTGAATTCAGTCCATTCGAGAAAATGACGCCGAGTTCTTTTAATTGTTGTCCGCCACCCGTATATCCATATACATCTTGAACGATTCCGTTGAAGCAACGGCTGACGATGACGATCGGCATGACGGTAATCAATTCAGCGATGGCATCCACGATGCTTGGTGGTACATTCCCTTGACCAAGAACTTCAAGGACGAGCCCATCATAACCGAGTTGTTTCACAGCAAGTAATAGGTCGGGCTCCATACCGGCATAGACTTTAAGAACGGCGACCCGTTTTGAGAGCGAAGTCACCATATGTGTTTGTTTTAAGAGTGGTGTATTGAATAAGTAGACATGATCCTTCGTTACCATACCAAGATTTCCGAAATGAACGGATTTGAATGTATCGACGGATGACGTATGCGTTTTTGTGACGTTGAATGCCGAATGGATTTCCCCGTTGAAGACGACGAGGACACCTTTTCCGCGCGCAGCTTCACTGACAGCGACACGAAGTGCCGTAATCAGATTAAACTCACCATCGGATCCGACCTCATTGGAAGAACGCATGGCTCCTGTCAAAACGATCGGAACAGGTGCACCAAGCGTCAAATGTAAGAAATAAGCCGTCTCTTCCAGTGTGTCCGTTCCGTGAGTGATGACGACGCCGTCGTAATGTTCCTTCTTGAGCTCACTCTCGATGAAATGGGCTAGACGTAACATGATGTCAGGTGTCATATGCGGAGAAGGTAAGTTTGCGAAGTGACGCGTCGTAATATTGGCAATATCTGTTGCTCGCGGGAGTGAAGCGTCGAGTGGATTGATATCATTTGGTAAGACATGACCAGAATGATCCTGTGCCATGGCGATCGTTCCACCCGTATGAATGAGTAATAATGATTTCATGCTAAAGGGTCCTTGTCTACAGACAGAAGACCTTCACCTACTTTCTATAGCGGATTCAATTCGTTCTCCCATATTGTAACCTTTTTCCCTCTTGAAACAACGAGGACGTTTTCTTTTTTCCAAGAAACCTTTATTCTTATAAATGAGGAAGAAAGGGGGAGAGGAAGCGTGGTTCAAATCGTTTTCTCCGGAGTTGCCCCAGGCATCGCACTCCTAACTTATTTTTATCTACGTCACGAACATGAATCGGAGCCAGTCGGATATATTCTTCGAAGTTTCATTTTCGGTATTTTACTTGTCTTTCCCTTGATGTTCATCGACTATATCGTCCAGACAGAGTTTGGTGGGCGTGAAGAGGTACAGTTGATTCGAACAGCTGTCACGGAAGAATTCGCCAAATGGTTTGTCGTCTTTTATACGGTCTATATCCATCAACGGTTTAATGATTATTACGACGGGATCATCTACGCGGTAGCCTGTTCACTTGGGTTCGCAACGCTTGAGAATATTTTATATCTGATGGTGAATGGAACAGTCGAACATATGCTGTTCCGGGCACTCTTACCAGTATCTGGTCATGCTTTGTTTGCGGTCATCATGGGATTCTTCATGGGCATGGCGAAATTCTCGCCTCATCCTTATCGCTGGTTGTCCCTCTCGATTGCGCTTCCGGTATTTGCGCATATCTTATTTAATTTGTTAATATTGGAAAATGGTGGTATATCTTTTTTGCCAATCGTCTTCATGGTCATCCTATGGACGATTGGATTATTTCAAGTACGAGGTGCCAATCGTTTAAATCAGCGATTTAAACGAAAAAACAACATTCAGATGGCATCGAATAGAGAGTAGGAGCGAAATAGTATGATGGAAATTGGGGATTTGGTAATGCTTTCGAATAGTGAGGATCGACAAGGTCGCACAAAGGTGACGGCCGTGACGAATCGATTGATTTGGATTGAAGCACCGAGTGAGGTCGCGACACTCAAAACATTCATCTTGTCAGAGCAAGAAGAAGTTTCATTTTATTTCTTTAAGGAAAAAGGCAAATTATTTGGATTTGATACGGTTGTTGTTGAACGACAAAATGATCCACTTCGCGGTCAACGATATGCTTTGAAACGACCGAAGGATGATCAAATCGAACGCATCCAACGACGTCAGTTCGTCCGAGTACCGCAAATACTCGATGTTGCTGTACACCCTCATAAAACGCATTTCGAGCCGTTTACGACGGTGACGCTCGATCTATCGGCTGGAGGAATGATGATCTTGTCGGATCAATTACCGGTTCAAAAAGAGGAAGAGGTGGAAATGACATTCATTTTGCCTACAGGTGAGGGCATATCGAGTACATTAGATGTCATCGCTGAACTCGTTCGAATTGATCGGCGTGAAGAACGATATGAATTAGCATTCCAATTTACGATGATTCCCGACAGAAGTCGCGAACTTGTATTGCGTCACTGTTATCAAATGCAAATGAAAAGTTCAAGAAGGGGCATGAATCCATTCACCTGACCGCATTTTTTTGCTATGATAACGTTCGGAAGAATGAATTCCCGGTAATTATAGGGAAGATGGAAGGATTGGATGGATGATGAAAAAGATTCAAATCGCTTTAGATGGACCAGCGGGTGCTGGAAAAAGTACGATCGCAAAACAATTGGCAGCGCGCCTTGACTATGTATACATCGATACAGGAGCCATGTACCGGGCCGTCACACTGGCAGCACTTGAACAATCACTTGATCTCAACGATGGGGAAGTGCTCGGAGAATTAATGAAATCGCTTGATATTCGTTTAACACCAGGCGAAAACGGGCAACGTGTCTTTATTGGTGATCGCGAAGTAACGGATGCGATTCGTTCCATCGAAATCACGAATAATGTCTCGTTCGTCGCTCGTCAAAAAGAAGTCCGGGTTGCACTCGTCACGGCACAGCGGAAATTAGCTGAACGCGGTGGAATCGTCATGGATGGACGTGATATCGGCACAGTCGTATTGCCGGATGCAGAATTAAAAGTCTTTTTGACGGCAACTGTCGAAGAGCGTGCAGCTCGAAGACACCGTGAAAATATCGCGCGTGGGATAGACAGTGACATCACGATTCTTCAAGAAGAGATCGCACTGCGTGATAAGCGCGACAGCGAACGTGAAGTCTCGCCATTGCGCCAAGCTGACGATGCACTATATCTCGATACGACAGAGATGACGATCGATGAAGTCGTCGTCCGATTGATGGAGCTAGCAGAGGGTGTCCTAAAATGAAACGTCAAGATACCATTTACCGGATTGCCCGGTTTGTCGTCTGGGTCATTGCGAAAACAGTCTTCCGATTGAAAGTGACAGGACAAGAGAACATTCCAAAAGACGGTTCTTTACTCGTCTGTGCCAATCACAGTTCGAACTGGGACCCGGTCTTCCTCGTCAGTGCGATTCCGCCAAACCGCGCGGTGCGTTACATGGCAAAAGAAGAACTGTTCAAAGTTCCTGCCTTAAAACAATTAATGATTGCGGCAGGAACATACCCTGTCGGTCGCGGTCAAGGAGATCGTCAAGCCTTGAAACGGACGATTGAACTATTGAATTCAGATGAGACGGTCGGTATTTTCCCAGAAGGAACGCGATCTGCGCCAGGTGAATTTACAGCAGCACAACCAGGAGTCGGGTTCTTTGCGTTACGATCGAATGCGCAGATTTTACCGATTGCCATCATCGGATCATACCGCCCGTTCAAACGGATGCACGTCGCGGTCGGGAAACCGGTTGATATTTCGGATTTACGTGATCAACGGGGCGCAGCGAAATCGATTTCTGACCGAATCATGGACGAAATCAAATCCGTCTACTTCAATCACGCTTAATACCTTGACAAATAGTCAGAATTGTAAGAAGTTAGAAGCAGGATAAACGCATTGACACGTGTCAGGCGTTTCTTGTACTCATCGTGAGGAGGTTGTTTTGGAATGGTCGAAGAAATGAAAGATATGCCTGATTTTGAAATTCATCGGGACCAGGTAGTTACCGGAATGGTCGTGAAAATTGAAGACAAGCAAGCACTCATTGATATCGGATATAAAACAGAAGCCATCTTACCGATCAGCGAAGTATCGAGTCTTCATCTCGATGATATTCGCGGCGTGCTGAACGTCGGAGATGAACTACAAGTGAAGGTCAAGAAAATCACGGATGAAGAGGTCGTCGTCTCGAAACGAGAAATCGACGCGCTCAAAGCGTGGGAGCAAGTAGAAGAGAAGTATAAATCAGGTGAGATCTTTGAAGTTGTCGTCAAGGACATCGTCAAAGGTGGACTCGTCGTTGATATCGGTGTCCGCGGATTCATTCCAGCGTCACTCGTCGAACGGCATTATGTCGAGGATTTCTCGGATTACATCGGTCGTTCGATCGAAGTCAAGGTCGTTGAACTCGATCAAGAAAAGAACCGTGTCATTCTCTCGCACAAAGCTGTCGTTGAAGGCGAATTGAACGCGAAGAAAAAAGAGACACTTGAAAATTTAGAAGTAGGTCAAATCCTCGAAGGTACAGTCCAACGTTTAACGGACTTTGGTGCTTTCGTTGATATCGGTGGCGTCGACGGTCTCGTTCATATCTCTGAGATGGCACACCACCGTGTCGAGCGTCCTTCAGATATCGTCACGGAAGGTCAAAAAGTCGAAGTCAAAGTACTTGGTGTCGACCGTGATACAGAAAAGGTCAAGTTATCGATCAAGGAAACACAACCTGGTCCATGGCAACAGATGGAAGGGAAGATCGAAGCTGGCGATATCGTTAAAGGACGTGTACGTCGTCTCGTCCAGTTCGGAGCCTTCATCGAACTTGCACCGCAAGTAGAAGGACTTTTGCACATTTCGCAAATCGCGAACCGTCACATCGGTTCACCTTCAGAAGTACTCGAAGAAGGACAGGAAATCGAGGCGAAGGTACTTGAAGTACGTCTTGATGAGCATAAGATTTCGCTATCAACACGTGTCCTTGAAGAGGAAGAATCATCCGCTGACGATTATTCGGATTATACGAATCAATCAGAAGGATTCTCGGTCGCTGACTTGACTGAGGACGATTCTGATCAGAAAGAATAAGCAATGACACAAAGCGGACACAAGCGTGTCCGCTTTTTATATGCGGTTTGTTATGGTATATGACAGTTTGATTTGATACAATAGAACGGCTATGAAGCGAGAGAAGAGAAAGAAGGTGTTGGGATGGCAATTCCAGTCGTGGCGATCGTAGGTCGCCCAAATATCGGAAAGTCGACGATTTTTAACCGGGTGATTGGAGATCGGGTTTCAATCGTAGAAGACAAGCCAGGCGTTACCCGCGACCGTATTTACGGAACTGGAGAATGGCTGAATCGTCATTTTCATTTGATTGATACAGGTGGAATCGAAGTCGGGGATGAGCCCCTACTTCAAATGATGCGTCATCAGGCGGAGCTCGCCATTGATGAAGCGGATGTCATCATTTTCATGGTGAACGGACGCGAAGGAATCACAGCAGCGGATGAGGAAGTCGCGAACATGTTATTCCGTTCGAACAAACCAGTCGTCGTAGCTGTCAACAAAGTCGATAACTTTGAAATGCGTGATTTAATGTATGAATTTTACTCCCTTGGATTCGGAGACTTGTTCCCGATTTCTGGTACACATGGTCTTGGTCTAGGTGACTTACTCGACCGTGTCCTTGAACTCGCACCAGATAAAGAAGAATTAGAATATGACGAAAGCACGATCAAGTTTGCCTTGATTGGTCGCCCGAACGTCGGGAAATCAAGTATGACGAACTCGATTCTCGGTGAAGAACGTGTCATCGTCTCAAACATCGCCGGTACGACACGCGATGCGATCGATACACCGTTTACGCGAGATGAGCAAGAATACGTCATCATCGATACGGCCGGGATGCGAAAACGCGGGAAAGTCTATGAATCAACAGAACGTTTCAGCGTCATGCGTGCTCAAAAAGCAATCGAACGGGCAGATGTCGTCTGTGTCGTGCTTGATGGCGAAGAAGGCATCATCGAGCAAGATAAAAAAGTGGCGGGATATGCTCACGAAGCAGGTCGCGCGGTCATCATTGTCGTCAATAAATGGGATGCTGTCGAAAAAGATGATAAGACGATGAAAAAGATGCAAGAAGAGATTCGGGAAGAATTCCGTTTCCTTGACTATGCACCCATCGTCTTCGTCTCAGCGAAAACAAAACGTCGTTTGCAGACGTTGCTACCGGTCATTCAACAAGCAGCGCACAGCCATGCACAACGGATTCAGACAAGCGTCTTGAACGATGTCATCGTTGACGCTGTCGCGATGAACCCAGCGCCGACGGATAAAGGAGTTCGTCTTCGGATCAACTATGCGACTCAAGTCGCGTCACGTCCGCCAACGTTCGTCTTGTTCGTCAATGATCCAGAATTGTTGCACTTCTCTTATAAACGATATCTTGAGAATCGGATTCGGGAAGCATTTGATTTTACAGGTACACCAATCCGGATTTTAGCTCGTCAAAAACAATAATGAGGTGAGTCAGTATGACCAAAATCGCTGTCATCGGAGCGGGGAGCTGGGGAACAGCGCTCTCGCTCGTCTTAGCCGATAATGATCAGGAAGTCATGCTTTACGGTCGTGAACAAACAAATGTCGACCGCATCAATGAACATCATGAAAACGCGCAATTTTTGCCAGGTGTCATGTTACCACAATCATTGAAGGCGACGACGGATCTTAAAGTGGCGGTCGAAGGCGCAACGCATATCTTGATCGTCACACCGTCCTCTGCGATTCGTTCGGTTTCCCGACAATTGAATGAATTGTTGACGGAACCAGTCGTTTTGATTCATGCATCAAAAGGAATCGAGCCAAAGACGCATCTTCGGTTGTCAGAATTAATCGAAGAAGAGGTCGATCCTGCGAAACGCAAAGCGGTTTGTGTCTTGACCGGTCCTTCGCATGCCGAAGAGGTCGCGTTACGTAAACCAACGACAGTGACCATCGCATCGGATGATTTAGAAGAGGCTGGTCGTGTACAGGAGCTGTTTACGAATGAAAACTTCCGCGTCTATCTGAATGCGGATATCATTGGAGCTGAACTCGGTGGGGCGCTCAAAAATATCATTGCGCTTGCCGCAGGTATGACGGATGGTCTCGGTTACGGGGACAATGCCAAAGCAGCGTTGATTACGCGTGGAATGGTCGAGATGGCTCGTCTTGGTACGATGCTTGGAGCTAACCCAATGACGTTCACTGGATTGACGGGAATGGGTGACTTGATCGTTACTTGTACATCGGTTCATAGTCGAAATTGGCGTGCGGGGAATGCCATCGGTCGCGGTGAAAAATTAGAGACGGTGCTAGAAAACATGGGAATGGTCGTCGAAGGTGTTCGTGCGACCCAAGCGGCGTATGATTTAGCGGAGACAAAGCAGTGTGAGCTCCCAATCACTTCCGCCCTCTACCATGTTCTCTTTGACGGTCATACACCGGAAGAAGAAGTCAAAAAGTTGATGCAACGACCACAGAAAAATGAGATCGAGCATCTCTTCACGACGAAAGATTAACGGAGTGGGGTGGAAACCTTGAGTCCAGGATTAATAAAAATGTGGATCTCGTTCGCTGGCATTGGACTCTTTGCGATCAGTGTCTTGCTGGTCACGGTCAGTCGGACGAAGTTGAAAGGGATATGGCAGGTTCTCGTATCGACTTTGGCATTCGTATGTTTCATCGTTGCGTCGATCATCATGGTGTTCATCGTCATGGCGGGACCAAGCGCATGAAGAAGTGGTTCGTGATCCTCATGCTCATTCCGGTGACGTTGTTATCGGGTTGTCTGTTTCCAGACAGTCAGAAACCGTCGAACCGCGTACCGTATCCGCAACAGTTACGTACCGTACAGGATGCTGTCGATGCGTATCAAAAAGACACGGGTGTTTTGCCAATCAAGACGATGGAAGCAGATACTCCGCTCATGGAGCGTTATCAAATCGAATTAGGGCGGCTCATTCCGCGTTACATGAGTGATCCACCATCGAACAGTTTTGAAGGTGGCGGAACATTCATCTACCTGTTAGTCGATGTCGATACGAAACCGACTGTTAAGTTGATGGATTTACTTGTTGCAGAAGAGTTACAGAAGCTTCAAGTTCGGATTGATGCGTATCGGAAGAAGAACGAAAAGTATCCGTTTAAAGGATCGTTCGGAAAAAACCAGTTTACGCTTGACTATAAAAAATTATTTATCAAAAAAGAACCGACTGTCCCAAGTCCGTACTCAGATGAAAAGTTGTCGATCTATGTCGATGGTCAAGGACGCCTCTTCATCAACTATTTACCTGAGTTGAAGAAAGCTGTTCAAACTGCGAAGAAAAAGCCGAAAGTCGGTCAAGATATTCGGTATTTGCTCTATGAAGATCAACCTTTTGTTCCTGCCTATTCTCAAAGCTACACGATAAACGAAAAAGGCGAACCTGTGTTTTCAGAGGAATCGAGCGAAGAATCTGAAAATTGAACGTTATTTACACGAAAATGTTGTAATAGCAACGTTTATGGGGTATGATTACCCTCGAAGAAGTGATTGGGAGGGGGTGAAAGTAATGAACAAAACTGAACTCATTCAAGCAGTCGTCGAAAAATCAGGTCTTACAAAAAAAGACGTGACGAAAGTTGTTGAATCAACATTCGAATCGATCACTGAGACACTTCAGTCTGGAGAGAAAGTCCAATTGATTGGATTTGGTAACTTCGAAGTCCGTGAGCGTGCAGCCCGTAAAGGTCGCAACCCACGTACGAAAGAAGATATCGAGATTCCAGCAAGCAAAGTACCTGCCTTCAAACCAGGTAAAGCATTGAAAGATGCTGTGAAGTAATCCGGCTACATAGTCGCCCGAGATTTTCTCGGGCGGCTTTTTTGTGGACATTCAGAAGCGTGAAAGCCCGCCGATTATGGTATATTAAAAAAGAAGAACGTCCATCAACGAGATGGCACTGGAGATCGGGGGGTAAAAGCATGGAACAACATGAGCTGCGCGTGGATGAAATCATCACTGCACTCACCACTAAACAAACGACACGATTGGCTCGACATGTGGATTTCCCTTCCATCGATCGTGAACAGATCAGTTGGTTGATTGATGTCGCTCAACATGACACGCTGGATACGGAAGCACTCGTCAAAGCGATTCATTTCGCACAAGTAGCGCTACGTCTGCATGAGCGTGTCAATGAAACGCTACGCGGTTCGAAGGAGCGACAGTTGCTTGTATTAGCAGGGGATTTATTCTCGAGCTACTTTTTCGAACAGCTAGCTGGGTTACCAAAAGAGATTCTCGTTTCACTCGGACGGACGATTCAACGGGTCAACGAAGCAAAGTGTGCCCTTCACGAAATGAATTATGCATCGACGGAAGAACGGGTTCTCTTGTGGTTAACAGCAGAGTTCGGATTAATGCAAGGACTCGCGGCAATCACGAAACGAGAATGGCTGACACGACAGGGGCGACAGATCATTCAACAACAGGCAGAACAATTGGATCTGGTCGCACAGAAATTACTGTTATCGCATCTCGAGCAGATGGCGGTAGCATGAGATCTTGGAAAGGGTGAGCGGTGTGCAGGCAAAAGATAAAGAAAAAAAGTATATGAAGTGTTTCAATCGATATCAACGAACTATGATCAAATGAATTCAGTCATCAGCTTTCGATTGCATAAATTATGGAGACGCGAGACGATGCGCCGGATGCAAGTTTTCCCGGGCGCTAAATGTCTCGATCTTTGTTGTGGGACAGCGGACTGGACGATTCAACTAGCGAAAGCAGCCGGTCCGACAGGTGTCATCAAAGGACTTGATTTTTCAGAAAACATGCTAAGAGTCGGCGTGGAGAAGGTAGAAGCGCTCGATATGAAAAATATCGAATTGATTCACGGAAATGCGATGGATCTACCGTTCGGTGATAACTCGTTCGATTATGTGACGATCGGCTTTGGTCTACGAAACGTACCGGATTATCTACAGGTCATCAAAGAGATGCATCGTGTCTTAAAACCAGGTGGAACGGTCGTCTGTCTCGAGACGAGTCAACCGACGGCACCGATTTTCCGCGAAGCATATTCATTGTATTTCGGAAAAATCATGCCACAAGTCGGACGATTGCTTGCGAAATCATACGATCAATACAACTGGCTACAAGAATCGACGGAAGTGTTCCTCGACCGCGTCGAACTGAAACAACTCTTCGAACAGGCAGGCTTCATGCAAGTGGAAGTCAAGGCATTCGCGGGTGGGGCTGCTGCGATGCACCTTGGGAAGAAGTGGTGAGATGTCACTGCATTCCATATACCGTGATGTCACGAAGGAAGTTAATTTAGTCGATCGTTTTCTGATCAATCATATCGCTTCTGAGGAACCAACGATCGATGCGGCTGGAAAGCAACTGTTGAAGGCTGGTGGAAAACGGATTCGACCGGCGTTCGTATTGTTAGCCTCTAAATTCGGGGAGGCAGATCGAGATGAGCTGATTCGTGTGGCAGCCAGTCTTGAACTTGTGCATATGGCGTCACTTGTTCATGACGATGTCATTGATGACGCAGAACTACGACGTGGAAAACCGACCGTCATGCAATACTTTGATGAAGAAGTAGCACTGTATTCCGGGAACTATCTGTTTGGAGAGGCGATTCGATTGATTGGTGAAGTCGGAAAGCCGGAACTTGTCCAAGTGATGGTCCATACGATGCGTGAAATTTGCGAAGGTGAGATTGAACAAATCTATGACCAATATGATTGGGAACAGTCGATTAAACGCTACATCAAACGGATTGAACGAAAAACAGCCATTCTTATCGAAGCGAGTTGTCACCTGGGTGCCATTGTTGCGAACTGTTCTGCAGCCGATACGAAAGCGTTACGGTTGTTTGGACGAGATATCGGACTTGCTTTTCAAATTGCTGACGATTTGCTTGATTTCACAGCGAATCGCACAGAACTTGGTAAGCCCGTAGCAGAAGATTTGCGTCATGGACACAAAACGTTACCTGTCTTTTATGGTGCAGAAGATGCTGTCTTTTATGAACGTCTTTCAAAAATCGAGAGTATGCCAACACATGAAGAAGTCGCACCCTTATTATCGTTTCTTCAAACTTCAGGAGCTCTTGAACGAACGCAACAAACAGTCGATCATTATATCCATCGTGCCATCAAACGTCTCGAACCATTACCTAAATCCTCTGCTAAACGATCGCTTGAAGAAGTCGCACGCTACGTTGGAAAACGAAAAGGATGAAGATTGTCAAAAATTTCTTGCTGTTCTTCTCAAAAGCCAGTAAACTTACTATGTAAGCGCTTTTCTAAAAGCATTTCATAGGGGGAACTAGAGATGGAACAGACATTTTTGATGGTCAAACCGGATGGCGTAGAACGTGGATTGATTGGGGAAATCATTGGACGGATCGAACGCAAAGGATTCATCATTCGTGAAATGAAAATGATGAACGTCACAGAAGAGCTAGCAAAAGCACATTACGAAGAGCATGCGGAGAAACCGTTCTTTGGAGAGTTGGTCACTTTCCTCACATCGGGTCCTGTCGTTGCACTTCGCGTCGAAGGCACAGACGTCGTTGCCGTCTCGCGTTTGATGATTGGGAAAACAAAACCACTTGAAGCAGCACCTGGAACGATTCGTGGTGATTTTGCGAACACGATGAGTGAGAACGTCATCCATGGTTCGGATAGTGTCGAGAGTGCGGAGCGTGAGCTTGCCCTCTGGTTTCAAGGACAACCAGTCAACGCGTAATACATGAATAGAAAGACAACGGGGAAGGGATTCGATTTGATCGAATCCCTTTTGTCGTGTTCTTGTAAAACGGAATGACCCAATTGTCTAATTGCTTTTTGGAATGCCTATAGCTTTATGCTACTATAGAAAATAAGTTGAACCGGTCATGGAAATGACCATTCGATATCGAGAGTGAGCGAGGTGTGCCAATTGGAAGATTATGAACTTTTTATTCAACGATTCAAGACCAAATCAGGGATTGATCTCGGTCAGTATAAAGAAGCACAGATGAAACGGCGATTGACGGCGTTACGTGACAAAAAAGGATATAGTACATTTGCTTCTTATATGCAGGCAATGGATAAGGACACATCGTTATACGACGAGTTTTTAGACCGGATGACGATCAATGTCAGTGAATTTTTCCGTAATCCGATTCGTTGGCAACAATTGGAACAAGATATCTTACCGATCCTAGAGTCGCGAGCACATGGACGAATCCGGACGTGGAGCGCAGCTTGTTCGACCGGAGAAGAACCATACTCTCTCGCGATGATTTTAAGTGAACGGCTCGATCCATCCGCCTTTACGATTCAAGCAACGGATTTGGATGAACTCGTTCTTGAAAAAGCCAAGCTTGGTCGATATGGAGCTTCTGCATTAAATGAAGTCGTCGAAGCGCGTAAAAAGAAATATTTCATCGAGCAAGAGCAAACGTTCGAAGTCGTTCCAGAAATCAAACGACTAGTTCGTTTCAGTAAACATAATCTGTTAGGAGACCGGTACGATACAGGGTTTGATTTAATCATCTGCCGCAACGTGCTGATTTATTTTACAGAAGAAGCGAAAGCGCACGTCTATCGTTCGTTCGTCGAGGCCTTAAAGCCAGGCGGAATCCTATTCGTTGGTGGAACGGAACAAATTTTCCAGCCCGAACGGTTTGGATTAAAGATGAAACAGAGCTTCTTTTACGAAAAAATCGGTTAAACAGGAAGGGATGAAGCGAATGCGTTACATGACAGCAGGAGAATCACACGGAAAAGGGTTGACCGTCATCATTGATGGGATGCCAGCAGGACTCACGATTGATTTCGAAGCCATCCAGCGTGAAATGACACGTCGCCAAGGCGGATACGGACGCGGACGACGCATGCAAATCGAACAGGATCAAATTGATGCACGTGGCGGGATTCGTCATGGATATACGACGGGATCACCAATCAGTTTGTTCATCGAGAATAAGGATCATACACACTGGACACAAGTCATGCAAGCGGAACCGCTCGAAGAACAGTTGGAGCGCCCGCGGACGTTGACGCGTCCACGTCCTGGACATGCGGATCTCGTTGGTGGATTGAAGTACGGTCATCGCGATTTACGCGATGTACTAGAACGTTCTTCCGCTCGTGAGACGGCAGCACGTGTCGCGGTCGGCGCCTTCGCTAAACAATTACTGAATGAACTCGGGATTGAAGTGTTCTCGCACGTACGGTCGATCGGTGGCATCGATGCACCGTGGAAGGATCCCGTCGAACATCAGGAAACGATTGACGCTTCACCCGTTCGATGTGCTGACGAACAAGCAGGACAACGGATGATGGAGGAAATTGATGCGGCCAAAAAAGAAGGGGATACACTTGGCGGTGAAATCGAAGTCGTCGTGACAGGCATGATGCCAGGCGTCGGGTCCTTCACCCAAAACGATCTAAAGCTCGACAGCCGGATTGCACAAGCTGTCATTAGCGTCAATGCGATGAAATCAGTCGGTTTTGGTGACGGATATGAACTTGGTCGTCGCAAGGGGAGTACCGTCCAAGATGAAATCGTTCATGATGCATCCGGCTATCATCGGCGGACGAACCATCTAGGCGGAATCGAAGGCGGGATGTCGACAGGCATGCCAATTCGCGTCCAAATTGCGATGAAGCCGATTCCGACGCTCTATCGTCCACTGCAATCAGTCGATATCGAGACGAAGGAAGCATTCACGGCACAAATCGAGCGAAGTGATGCTTGTGCCGTTCCAGCCGCATCGGTTGTTCTAGAAGCTGTCGTCGCATTTGAGATTGCGGTCGCTATCCTTGAAATGTTCGGGACATCGACACTCGATCGTCTTCAGGCTGCCGTCGCTGCTTATAAAGAGGAGGTTCGGACGTTTTGATCGAATTTGATATCCGGTTGAACACGTCATATCAAGTACTTATCGGAAATGGGGCATTAGCCCGGTTATCGCATCTTTCAGCGCTGAACGAGGCGGACCGCATCTGGGTCATCACGGATGAAACGGTACATCACTTGCAGATGGATCGATTGCAGGATGCGTTAGCGGATGTATCGCCGTCGATCGACGTTCACATCAGCACCGTTGCGCCTGGGGAGCACAGTAAGTCGCTGGCCGTTTATGGCGCTCTACTCGAAGAAGGGGTTCGGTATGGGATGACACGTCATAGTCTGATCCTTGCGTTTGGCGGTGGAATGATTGGTGATTTAGCGGGATTCGTCGCGGCAACCTTTTTGCGCGGCATCCCGTTCATTCAAATTCCGACGACACTGTTAGCGCACGATTCAAGTGTTGGTGGAAAGGTTGGTCTCAACCTCTCCCTCGGTAAAAACTTAGTCGGTGCATTTTATCAGCCAAGTGGTGTCGTGTATGATTTAACGCTCCTTCAGACATTACCAGACCGGGAATGGCGAAGTGGCTTCTTTGAGTTAGTCAAGCATGGGTTCCTTTCGCGACCATCATTTGCAGACTCGTTACTCGATGTTTCGCTGGATACTGTCAAAGGACTCGATTTGGAAGACTGGCTCGCACGGGGGATTAATGTGAAACGGGATATCGTCGAACAAGATGAGACGGAGCAAGGGATGCGTGCCTTTTTGAACTATGGACATACATTCGGTCATGCCGTTGAATATGCGAGTCCTGGTCTTGCGCATGGCGAGGCAGTAGGGATCGGACTCGTCTTCGTCAAGTTCTTAGAAGGAAATGACGAACAGGCGAAGCAGCTCGGACAATTGCTCCATCGTCTTGGAACGGAATTACCGGATCGACAATCGTTCAAGACCTACCTTGAACTGATGCGTCGCGACAAAAAGAACCACCAAGCAACGATTCGATTCGTCCTTGAAAAAGAAGGGCGCTTCATTTTAGAAGCGATCAGCGAAGAACGATTGCGTCAAGCATTCAATCAAACAGTGAGGTGTCTAGAATGGGCTTAAGAGGAACAGTACAAGTACCTGGTGATAAATCAATGACGCACCGTGCTTTCCTGTTCGGCGGAATCGCCGAGGGAACGACACGTGTCAGAAACGCACTTGAAGGGGCCGATTGTCTTGCTTCACTAGAAGCGATGCAGGCGCTCGGTGCACAAATCGATCGAACATCAGAGGAAATTCGGATCACCGGAACGGATACGTTCCAAGAAGCGACGATCGATTGCGGAAACTCGGGGACGACGATTCGTCTCTTGAGCGGTATCCTAGCAGGCGGTCAAGCGACATATGCGCTCGATGGAGACGCTTCCTTGCGCAGACGTCCGATGAAACGAATCACGGAACCGCTTGCCTTATTCGGAGCGAACATCACAGGTGAGACGGCGCCGCTTCACATCACAGGAACGCCGCTTGTCGGAACGACGTATACGTTGCCAGTCGCAAGTGCACAAGTGAAAAGTGCCGTGTTGCTCGCAGGTCTGCATGCGACGGGTGAGACGACTGTCATCGAGCCGATCCTGTCACGGGACCATACGGAACGGATGTTGCCGCAGTTCGGCGTTGACGTAGCGATCGATGAACGCGAGGATGGTCGGCATATTCGTGTTCAAGGTCCTGTACGCTTACAAGCAACGTCACTCGACATTCCAGGCGATCCATCGTCAGCAGCGTTTTGGTGGACGGCGGCAGCAATCGGGCAGGATAGTCGCATTACGACGACTCACGTCTTGATGAATCCGACACGGATTGGTTTTTTACAGACGTTACGACAGATGGGTGCAAGTGTCGAAATCAATCATCGCTCAGAAGACGGTGGAGAGGAGACGGCAGATGTGACCGTCGAGACGACATCGTTACAAGCAATCACGGTCGAAGGTGATCAGATTCCATCCTTGATTGATGAGATTCCGTTACTCGCTTTGCTTGCGACGCAAGCGGAAGGACGAACAATCATTCGCGATGCACAAGAGCTTCGTGTCAAGGAAACGGATCGGATCGAGACCGTCGTGACGGCATTACAGCGTCTTGGAGCGAACATCGAGGCAACGGATGACGGCATGATCATCGAAGGACCGACACCTCTGCAAGCAGCGGAAGTCGACAGTGCAGGTGATCACCGGCTCGCGATGATGTTGACGATCGCGGCGACGATCAATCCAGAAATTATGGTTCATGGACGCGAAGTAGTTGAAGTCAGCTACCCAACGTTCTATGATGATTTAAAGAAACTTCAATCCGACCAATCTGAGTAAGCAATAGGCGGATGACAGAAAGTGGGGCGTTTGCCTTGAATGAACAACTATTGAATGGCATCATCGAAGAATTAGAACATGGTCACACCTCAGAAGCGTTAGCAGCATTAGAAAAACTCGAAAAGACAGGAACGGATGAGGACCGCCTCGCCGTTGCCGATCTCTATATCGAACTCGGTTTGTCTGACCGAGCGGTCGATCTCTTGGCGCCGCTTTACGTCGAATATGCGGGTAACGCGGGAGTAGCCTTGTTACTAGCAGAATGTTATATCGATTTGGATCGCGAAGAAGAAGCGATCTCCGTCCTCGAACAGGTCGACACAATGGACACGGAATATGGTCCGCGTTCTCTCGTATTACTCGCTGACCTCTATCAGTCGCAAGGTCTTGACGAAGTAGCGTTAGCGAAGCTGAAGGAAGCGCGTAACCTTGCACCGGACGAACCGTTACTGGCATACGGTTTAGCCGAACTCTACATGACGCTCGGTGCGTTTGATCAGGCGGTACCGTTATTCGCCGAAATCGCGGAGCGACCAGAGTTACGTGCTGAATTGCCGCTCGATGCCCTTTACGCGGAATCACTCGCGATGACAGGACAATTTGAAGATGCGATTCCACTGTACGAACGTGCTGTCGCAGAACGCTCCGACCTGCATACGCTGTTTGGTCTTGCGATGACGGCTCACCGTGTCGGTCAACATCAAAAAGCGGTCGAGACATTCCAGCAATTGATTGCACAGGATCCGGACTATACGTCGGCGTACGTACCATATGCGGAAAGCCAAGCCGAACTTGGTTTGACAAAAGAAGCACTGAACGTCATCAAACAAGGAATGGAGCGCGACGATTACAATGATGAGTTGCGGACGATGGAAGCATTGTTCCTTCTAAAACTCGGCGATCGCGCTGGAAGCGTCCAAGCGTTGCGTGAGGCACTTGGCTTGAATCCGGAATCAATCGTCGCAGCGGAACGTTTGCTTTCGTTACTTGCTGAAGACGAGGACCACGAAGCGATGATCGAGACGATCTCTGCCATCGAAGAACACGTCACGGCTCCGATTCTAACATGGTACCGGGCACGCGCTTTGTATGCCTTAGAGGAATACACGCAAGCGATGGAGAATTATGCGATAGTCGAAGGTGCATTCACGGAAGATGCGCTCTTCTTGAAAGAGTATGGATTCGCACTCGTCGAGGAAGGACGGCGTGAAGAGGGACAACGTCTTCTCCGCCGCGCTGCTAAGTTGACACCAGAAGATAACGAACTCGTCGACTATGTTGAACGAATGGATGGATGACTTCACGGGAGAAGGGAGTAGGATTGAGATGATAGAGAGAAAGCAGCGATTCTTACGCCGCATCTTGACCTATTACACGTTAAAGCGACGGGAAGCGAAATGGATCATCGATTATTGGCTGCGCAATGAGGCAAAACTCGAGCAAGTACACTTCGTTCAAAATGCGACCTTCGCTCCGAAGGCAATCATCATGACGACATACGGATTCGACGCAGAACCGTTTCTCTTCAAAAAAGGGGATGTCACGACGTAGATCCAGAAAAAGCGTATCATGACATCCGCCTGACCTCGGAAGATATCTATATCGAGTTGAACTTCCAAGGTATGATGATGGATGACGAGTATTTGTCTTTACTAGAAGAAAATCCGTTTCGCCCAGAAGTTGCTGTTGAACCGCGCTTAGCGGATGAAGCGACACATTTCATCGCGGTCACGGTCAATCGGCAGGAAGAAGAACGTTTAGTCCGCTTGATCGATGAAGCGCTGGATGCACGCGATCAACATCGATTCCACTCTCTTTCCGAACAGTTACGGCTCGTTCGAAGTCAACTTCCTTAACAGAAGGACTCTATTGCCCAGCAGAGGTAGTAGGGTCCTTTCGTATGTGAAGATTTGTGCAAAATATGAAGAAAAATAGAGTGGAATTTCATAAAACGTTCACATTAAGAGAGTAGGAGGAAATGCGGATATGATACATTAAATGTGACGAATTGTAAGTACGAAGAAAGGGGGAAATGACTTGCGTTTCAAACCATCCGACGTACAGCGGACACGAAGCGAGCAAGCGTACATCGATACGCTGATCGTGCCTTTGCTTCCGGTCGGTTTCGATGAGGCGATGCATGCTTACGCGGAATGCGCAGACATGACATTGACGGTGGCGTCCGAAGTCGAACGCCAGCTATCCGGACGGGCGTTGCTCGTTCCTGCTCTGACCTATATCGATGCACCGTCGATCGAACAGTTGGAAGGATGGCGTCAAGCGGCTGCTTCCGGGCAATTCCGTTTCATCACCTTCATCACTGCTGATTTAAGGTGGAAGGAGACTGCCGCCGAAGAGATTATCTACGTGCCACGTCTAGCTCTTGAGACGATGAGTCGTGACCAACAAGGTCAGATGGTCGGGAATTTCGTAGGACAAGTTCTCGAACAGTTAGGAAACCGTTGGACCGCGCTATGAAGCGGTTGACGCAATGATTTTATTAAGATACTATTACCATGTGAGAAATTTGTGTGAAGTACTGTCGTCTTGGGGCACAGCGTACATCACAAGGGGGGATCGAGATGGCTCAAAACGGGTCTAACGTAACACGTCGTCAGTTCTTGACGTATACATTGACAGGCGTCGGCGGTTTCATGGCTGCGACAATGGTCATGCCGATGGTCAACTTCGCAGTTGATCCAGTCCTGAAGAAATCAGGAGCAGGCGATAAAGTAAAAGTAATGAAGTTGTCGGATATCACGACAGAACCAAAACGGGTCGACTTCAAGAAACAAACGCAAGATGCGTGGTATGAGTTCGAAGAAACATTGTCTGCTTGGGTGTTCAAAGATGATAAGGGAGAAATTTTAGCCCTCTCACCAATTTGTAAACACTTAGGTTGCCAAGTCAGCTTCGGCGCAGATCCGACGCACCCGGAGCAATTCTATTGCCCATGTCACTTCGGACGGTATACGAAGGATGGCACGAACGTACCTGGTACGCCTCCGACGAAACCACTCGATGAGTATGAAATGCAACAGAAAGATGGTTACCTCTACCTTGGTAAACCAGTCGAAAGAGGTGCGTAAGCGATGATGCAAAAAATCTATGATTGGATCGATGAGCGCGTTGACATTACGCCGCTTTGGCGAGATATCGCCGATCATGAAGTACCGGAGCACGTCAACCCGGCACATAACTTTTCAGCTTTCGTTTATTGTTTTGGCGGATTGACGTTCTTTACGATCGTCATCCAGATTCTTTCGGGGATGTTCTTGACGATGTATTACGTACCGGACATCATCAACGCACACGCGTCCGTCTACTATCTTCAAAATGAAGTCGCACACGGACAAATCGTTCGTGGTATGCACCACTGGGGTGCGTCGGTCGTTATCGTAATGTTGTTCCTACATACATTACGTGTCTTCTTCACTGGTTCATACAAGAAACCACGTGAATTGAACTGGGTTGTCGGAGTGCTCTTGTTCTTCGTCGTCTTAGCTCTCGGTCTGACAGGATACCTATTGCCTTGGGACATGAAAGCGTTGTTCGCGACAAAAGTTACGATTCAGATTGCTGAAAGTATTCCGGTCATCGGTGGTATCGCGAAGACCCTCCTTGCGGGTGGAGAAATCGTCGGCGCAAGTACAATCGCTCGATTCTTTGCGATTCACGTCTTCTTCCTTCCTGCAGCATTGTTCGTCTTGCTCGGGGCCCACTTCATGATGATCCGTAAACAAGGGATCTCTGGACCACTTTAAACCGACTATCATCTAGACAACAAAAAAGGGGGAGAACACGATGCATCGTGGTAAAGGAATGAAATTCGTCACCGATTCACGGGTGTCGATCAACAACCGGATGCCGAACAAGTCGAAAGACTACTCGGAATATCCAGGTCGAACGGAAGCGTTCTGGCCAAACTTCTTACTTCGCGAATGGATGGTTGGAGCGGTCTTCTTGATCGGCTTCATGACATTGACAATCGTAGAAGCAGCACCACTTCAAAACATTGCCGATCCGACGAATACGTCGTACATTCCACTTCCGGACTGGTACTTCCTATTCCTCTATCAGCTCTTGAAATACCAATTCGCTGCAGGTCCATACATCTTGATGGGAACGGTCATCCTCCCAGGTCTTGCGTTCACAGCACTTCTCGTCGCGCCATGGCTCGACCAAGGTCTTGAACGTCGTCCTGCGAAACGTCCGATCGCAGTCAGCATGATGCTCCTCGCAGTCGTCTCGATCGTCTTCTTGACTTGGGAATCTGTTCAAACGACTCACTGGGATACAATCCATAAACAAGGTGAATTGACGATGAACGAAGGACCAAAAATTGATACATCGGCTAAAGGATTTGAAATTTATTCGAATCAGTCATGTGTCAACTGTCACGGTAAGAACCTCGAGGGTGGCGCAGCAGCGCCGGCACTCGTTGGTACGAAAAAGACAGAAAAAGAAATTTATGATATCGCAGTCAAAGGTATCGGTTCGATGCCTGCTGGTCAGTTCAAAGGATCAGATGCCGATCATAAAGAACTCGCGAAATTCATCGCTTCATACGGTGAAGGCGGCGAAAACAATAAATAAGCCAAAAGCCGGGGGAGCAATCCTCCGGCTTTTGTCGATGATGAGGTGAAACGATTGCAAGGTATTTTGACATTACTCCGACATAAAGCAGTACTCTGGATTGTCGGGTTGATCAACTTAGCAGGCACATTATACGGTTACTACTGGTATGAACCACAACTCGCAACGTCGAAGTGGTATTACTATCCGTTCATTCCGGATAGCCCGACTGCATCCCTGTTCTTTACGATCATCGTCTTTCTTTGGATTTTCGGACGACGTTCTCGCTTGTTTGAAGCGCTTGCGTTCGTGACACTGATTAAATATGGTGTCTGGGCAGTCGTCATGAATGCGTTGATGTTGAATCAACTCGGAACGGAGGATCCGTTCTTAACAGCAATGGCACTGATGTTGATGGTATCGCACGGAGCGATGGCGTTCCAGGCGTTATTATACAGTCCGCTGATGACGTTTCGTGTCAAGGAACTCGTCCTCGTCGCCATCTGGGTCATCCACAACGATGTCGTCGATTACGTCCTCGGACAATGGCCGCGTTACCCGGCACTTGCGGAGCATATCCAGTGGATCGGATATGGTTCCTTCTGGTTGACCGGAATATGTCTTTTGATGGGATATCTGCTCGTCGCGCGCGATTCAATTGACAATAAGATCACTTGAACATAAAATAGACCTATAATCAAAAAAAGAAAGGAACGATGTCTCGTGGCAAACTATTTGATCTATCTCGCGATCATCATCATCGTCCCGATCTGGGCTCAGATGCGGGTGCGGAGCACCTATAAAAAATATCAAGATGTTCCGATTCAGAGTGGGGTGACGGGAGCGCAGGTCGCAGACTTCATCATGAAGCAGAACGGCATCACGAACGTCCGTCTTGAGCCAATCGGTGGAACAATGTCCGACCATTATGACCCGACGAACAAAGTCGTTCGTTTGTCGGAAGACGTCTATTACGGTTCGACGGTCTCAGCCGTTTCGATCGCAGCGCACGAAATTGGTCACGTCATTCAAGATGCGACGGATTACAACATGATGCGTGTCCGTCACCGGATCGCACCTGTCGCGTCGATCACATCGAACTTATCGTTTCCACTGTTATTGATCGGTCTGTTCGCTGGTTTCAGTGGTCTTGCGATGCTTGGTGTCGTCTTGATGCTTGGTGCCGTCATCTTCCAACTCGTCACGTTACCGGTCGAGTTTGATGCCTCAAATCGAGCGATGGCGCAGTTGACGGAGCATGGTATCATTGATGCCGAAGAAGAACGTGGTTCACGTCGTGTCTTGAATGCAGCGGCTTGGACGTACGTGGCAGCAACACTCGTTGCCGTTGCCGAGTTCCTTCGTCTCGCACTGCTCGTCTTCAACCCGTCAAGTGATGACTAAAACGAAAAACACGGATTGCTCGTTTGAGCGATCCGTGTTTTTTTACGTTTCTTTGATTGGGACCCGATTTTCGTCGAACGTGAAACCTTCTCCCGTTACTTCATAGACGTCATGCAACGTGATGAAGGCGTGCTGGTCGACACTTTTAACGAGCGTCTTCAAGCGATTGATTTCATTGCGAGCGACGACGACGTACAGTACTTCGAGATCCCGTCCAGAGTAACCGCCTTTCGCGATCAGACGGGTCGTGCCACGATTCATCGTCGCATGAATGCCGTCGGCGATTTCCGTCCGGTGATCACTGATGATCATCGCTGCTTTACCAGCATAAGTGCCCTCTTGCATCCAATCGATGACGCGAGCGCCGACGTAGACGGCAAGTAACGTATACATTGCTTGTTTGTAATCGAGATACGTCAAGGATGCGACGATGACGAAGAAATCGAAGATCAAGAATGTTCGACCGATCGACCAACCGAAGTAGCGTTTCGTCAAACGCGCGATAATATCGACGCCACCTGTCGTACCGCCGTTGTTGAAAATGATACCAAGACCAACTCCGATGAATACACCCGCAAAAAGCGCAGCAAGCACCATATCGTCGCGCAGGTCTATGACGAGAGGTGAATACTTCGCAATCAATCCATACCAGAAGGAAAAACTGAATGTACCGATCAACGTGTAGACGAAGGTCGTCCGACCAAGAATTTTATAACTGACGAAAAAAAGTGGGACATTCAATACTAAGTTCGTGATCGATGGAGACCATCCGAACAGTCCTTTTAAGATCAAGGTAATCCCAGTAAAACCGCCTTCTGCTAACTCATTTTGAACGTTAAAATGATAAATACCAAAAGCAAAGATGAATGATCCGACCAAAATCCAGAAAATGTTCTGGATCCGAATCGGAAATTGGAATGGAGGTGCCATTTCCGTATGCTCCTTTCAAATCAAGACTCTTTCTCTAGGGTAACGGCACGGTCGGAAAAAGACTAGCTTTTCCTATGAAAATCAGTCGAAAAGTGATCAGTATGGTCATTCCGATTGATATTGCTTAGAATAGAGACGAATAGAAGTCATAAAGAGAGTGTGGTTTTATCATGAAAAAAGCAATTGGGATTCTTTGTTATCCATCCGTCGGCGGGAGTGGGGTCGTCGCGACGGAACTCGGTATGAAATTAGCGGACCGTGGACATGACGTCCACTTCATTACGTCGAGCATGCCGTTTCGCCTGACGGAATATCGGCCAAACATCACGGTCCACTTGGTTGAAGTCAACCAGTATTCCGTTTTTAAATATCCACCATACGACATTACGTTGGCGTCAAAAGTCGCAGAAATCATTGATTTATTCGATCTTGATGTCATCCATGCCCATTACGCCGTTCCGCACGCGGTCTGTGCTGATCTCGGACGAAACATGGCAAAGAAAAAAGGCGTCGCCGTCGTGACGACGTTACACGGGACGGACATCACGGTCATCGGGCAAGACTTAGAGATGCAACCGGCAATTCGGTACGGTATTGAACGATCAGACGCGGTCACGGCCGTCTCCGAGAGTCTAGCGCTTGAGACGAATGCGACGCTTAACGCACACTATGACATCGATGTCATTGCGAACTCGATTGATGAGAGTGTCTATTATCCGATGCGGGATGAACGCTTGAAGCGGCATTACGGCATCGAAGCGGACGAAGTCGTCGTCATTCATATCTCGAACTTCCGACCGGTCAAACGAATCGATGATACGCTTGCAGCGTTCGCCATTGCAGCGAAAGACCGGAAGATGCGTCTGTTACTCGTCGGGGATGGTCCAGAGATGGGACAAACGAGACGTCGCGCAAAGGAACTCGGCATTTACGATAAAGTGATCTTTGCAGGTAAACAGGAACACGTCGCGCAATTGCTCGCCATTAGTGATATTCATGTCCTGTTGTCTGAAAAAGAAGCGTTCGGACTCGTCGTCCTTGAGGCAATGGCAATTGGGGTCCCGAGTGTCGTCTCGACAGCAGGTGGCTTACCGGAAGTCATCCAGGACGGATTAACCGGATATATCGTTCCGACTTACGACGTCAAAATGGCTGCGGCACGAATCGGTGAACTCGCGGATGATCCGATGTTACGGGAACGGATGGCAGAAGAGGGCATTCGTGATACGCGTCGTCGTTTTGATTCGAATGAGATCGTCCGTCGTTATGAACAAGTCTATGAACGGGTGTGTGCGCGTCATGAACTTGCTTGAAGGGGCACATCATATCATTCAGACGATCGAGGAGGCCGGTGGTGAAGCCTATATCGTCGGTGGCGCCGTTCGCGACATGTTACTCGACCGGACACCAGGAGACTATGATTTAGCGAGCTCGATGTTACCGGAACAGATCATCGACTTATTCCCTGTCGTCATTCCGACAGGACTCGAGCATGGAACCGTGACGGTCGTTCTCAACCACGTGCCGTACGAGATCACGACGTTCCGCTCGGAAGCAACGTACAGCGATCGCCGGCGACCGGATGCGGTGACGCTTGGTGTTAGTTTGGAAGAGGATTTGACCCGGCGAGACTTTACGATCAACGCGATGGCACTCAGACCATCAGGACGTGTCGATCTGTTCGGAGGAGCGCGTGACATCGAAGAGCGAATCATCCGGACGGTCGGCGAACCAGCCGAACGTTTTAATGAAGATGCACTTCGAATGATGCGGGCGTTCCGCTTCATGAGCCAACTGGATTTCTCGCTTGACGAGCCAACTGAACAAGCAATCGTTAAACTCGCTCCGCATCTAGCGGCCGTTGCGATTGAGCGGATCGCGATCGAGTTCGAGAAACTCTTACTTGGTCCTGGAAAACAGCGGGCGTTACAGGCGATGTTCCGGACAGGAATCGAACGCTACCTCCCCGGTATGACTTCAGAAATCGTCAAAGGGCTAGCGCAGCAGTCGTTTCGGGGTGTCTCAAAAGATGCCGTCTGGACACTCGTACTCGATGCCGGTCTTGCGAAAGATCAATTGACGCGCTGGAAACGATCGAAACATCAAGTGCAGCTTGCAACGCGTTTAACACCTCTGTTACACCGACCATTACAAGACTGGGATCGTTATCAATTGTCGGATGAAGAACTGATGATCCTTCGGGAAATGACAGGAACGGATTATCCGGAGCGATCAGACTTACCGATCCGCAGTCGTAAAGAGCTCGCTGTAGACGGAAAAGACATGATCCGCCTCAGTCTTCAAAAACAACAGATCAAAGAAGCACTTTTGCATTTGGAATACAATGTCGTCACCCGCGCTTGCCCAAACGACCGCGTAACATTATTGAAGGAGGTAGAGCGATGGCGCACTCAGTCCGAGAACAAATCTTGATCGCACTTCGTCAGCGGACGTGGTACTCCGGACAGGAATTAGCAGAGACGTTAAATATTTCACGTACCGCTATTTGGAAACATATGCAAACCTTGAAGGAAGAAGGATACCAGATCATCTCGAATAAAAAACAAGGCTATCAATTAGTCGATGAAGGCGATTTGCTGACGCCGATTGCGATTGAACAATGGTTAACGACAGCGCGTCTTGGTCGCCACATCCTTCATTTCGAAGAACTGGACACGACGCAGCGGATTGCACATGAGCAAGCGCAACAGCAAGCGCAGGAAGGAACACTCGTCGTATGCGATCACCAGACGAATGGACGCGGACAGCTAGGGAGAACGTGGCATGAGGCGAAAAATGAGGGCATCGCGATGAGTCTACTCGTCCGACCAGATGTACCGATGCACCAAGCAGGTCAATTAACGCTCGTAGCAGGTATTGCACTTGCACAGTCTCTCCGGACATTCGATGTTCCAGTTACGATTAAATGGCCGAACGACATCTTGATCAACGGTCGTAAGGTGGCAGGCATCTTGACGGAAATGCAGACCGAGGCGGATCGGATCAGTTCAGTCATCATTGGCATCGGCATCAATGTGCATCACGAGCAGTTTCCGGAAGGGATCGAGGACCGTGCTACCTCGCTCGTCCGAGAATCAGGAAGAACTTTCCGACGTGCGGAGGTCGTCGCGACTTTCTTGAATCGATTTGAACGACTATACACGCAGTGGCTCGAGCTAGGATTCGGATCTTTCGTCTCGGAGTGGGAAACACTCGCAGATCGCTTGCATGAACGAGTGACGCTACGGACACGTCAGATGACCGCTTCCGGAACATTGCTCGGTATTGACGAGACGGGCACGATTCGGATTGAGACGGAAACGGGGGAGACCCGTTTCCATTCGGCAGAGCTGATTTACTGGGAAAAAGAATAAAGGTTTGAATCAGACGGTTTGCAGAGAGCTTTTCCCGTCATGTATAATAAAACCACGGATGGTATCCGCTTGCCGGAACCATACCGAATTGACAGGTGCCAGTTTTAGCTGTTTCAACTGCCTTGATCTTAACGGACAGGGACAGAAGGACGATATTCAATTATTCCGCCTTCTTTTCCGCATGCATTTATTTTGGAGAAGAAGGCGTTTTCCTTTTGTCCTCCCTACACACGTAAGGAGAGAACACGATGCACACAATGGGTCCATTACTCAAAAAACAACAAGCTGGAGAGAAGCTCGTCATGTTGACGGCGTATGATTATCCTTCAGCAAAACTATCGGAAGCAGCAGGAGTCGATATGTTGCTCGTCGGCGATTCCCTCGGGAACGTCATCCTCGGCTATGATTCAACGATTGCCGTCACGGTCGACGACATGGTTCATCATGCGCGCGCGGTACGCCGCGGCGCACCACAGACGTTCATGATCGTCGATATGCCGTTCGCAAGTTATCATGGTTCATTTGATCGCACGCTTGAATCAGCGGCGCGTATCTTCCAAGAATCGCAGGCAGATGCCTTGAAGCTGGAAGGGGCAGGGGAGATCTTAAAGACGATTCGTCGTTTGACGGACGCTGGGATGCCTTGCGTCGCGCATCTCGGATTAACACCACAATCCGTTGGTGTCCTTGAAGGATTCAAAGTCCAAGGGAAATCATTAGAAGCAGCCGAACAACTGATTGCAGACAGTTTGGAAGCAGAGCGTGCCGGAGCGAAGATGCTCGTCCTCGAATGTGTACCGCATCCGCTCGCGAAACGCATTCAAGAGCTCCTCTCGATTCCGGTCATCGGCATCGGTGCTGGCGCAGACGTCGCCGGTCAAGTACTTGTCTATCATGACATCTTGACGTATGGTGTCGGTCGTTTACCGAAGTTCGTCAAAGCGTACACGGACTGGAATACTTCAGGAACGGAAGCAATCGCTGCTTACGTCAAAGACGTCAAAGCCGGTGCCTTCCCTGAACTAGCACACTCGTTCCAGATGGACGAAGAACTGATTGGTGCGCTTTATGGAGGGACCAAAGAATGAAAATCATCCAGGACGTCCAGACGTTACGCGAACGTTTAGCGGGAGCCGGTTCAATCGGTTTTGTACCGACTATGGGATTCTTGCATGAAGGGCATGCCTCCTTGCTCAAACAAGCACGACAAGAGAACGATGTCGTTGTCTTGAGTATTTTCGTCAACCCGACACAATTCGGACCAAACGAAGATTTAGATCGTTATCCACGAGACGCGGAACGCGATCAGAAGATCGCGGAGGCAGAAGGGGTCGATTATCTGTTCTATCCGACGAACGAGACGATGTATCCGCTGGATATGGCCCGTGTTACGGTCCGCTCCGGTGATGATGTCTTATGCGGCGCATCACGACCAGGACATTTTGATGGTGTGTTGACGGTCGTCAGCAAACTATTGAACGTCGTCCGTCCAACCCGTGCATATTTCGGCTTAAAGGATGCACAACAGCTCGCATTGATTGAAGCGTATGTCGCTGATTACTTTGTTCCGGTTGAGATCGTCCGTTGCCCGATCATCCGCGAAGCGGATGGTCTAGCAAAATCGTCACGCAATGTCTATCTATCGGAAACAGAGCGGGCGCAAGCACCGGGCATCCAGCAGGCGTTGCAACAAGCGAAACAAGCACTCGATCAAGGGGTGCCTGTTGAAACGGTTCTCGAGCGGACGCGCGAAGCACTTCAATTCGAAGGGACGACGATCGATTACGTCGAAGCCGTCGACTACCCGTCACTAAGACCCGTCACTGAACAAACGACGACGATTCTCTTAGCTGTCGCCGTGCAGTTTGCATCGGCACGCTTGATCGATAATTTACTATATACGAGAGGAGCATGACGATGTTACGCACATTCATGCACGCTAAACTACACAAAGCTCGGGTCACCGAGGCAAACTTACACTATGTTGGTTCGATTACGATCGATGAAGATTTACTCGATGCTGTCGGGATTCTTGAAAATGAAAAAGTCCAAGTGACGAACAATCAGAACGGTGCACGGATTGAAACGTATGCGATTAAAGGTGCTCGTGGTTCAGGTGTCATCTGTTTGAACGGTGCGGCAGCTCGCCATTTCCAAGTCGGAGATGAGGTCATCATCATGGCGTACGCGCAACTATCGACGGAAGAAATCGCGACACATGTTCCAAAAGTGGCTGTTCTAAATGAACAGAACGACATCAAACAAATGTTGTCTCAAGAAATCGCCCACACGATCTTATGAAATTTTAGAGACCCGATCATGTCAGCGGGTCTCTTTTTTTGTTAAGATGAAGAATGAAATGCCATCCGGTCATGGAGAGGATGGATAAAAGGTGGAGGATCAGTGTTGAAGAAAAAGTACGTCGTAGTCGACCTGGAAACGACAGGTCATTCCATAAAGGCTGGCGATGAGATGATTGAGATCGGCATGGCGGTCATTGAAGATGGACAGTTGACAGAACAATTGTCTGCCTTCGTGCGTCCGACCCAACCGATTCCTCCGTTCATTTCCCAGTTGACGGGCATCACGGATGAGGATGTCAAAGAGGCCGAGACATTCGATGTCATTGCACCGCGTGTCTTATCATTGCTCGATGGTGGTGTCTTCGTCGCACATAATGTGCAGTTCGATTTAAACTTCTTAAACGATGCGTTAGAAGAGGAAGGATACTTGCCGTACACAGGTCCTGTCATCGATACGGTCGAACTCGCACGAATCTTACTTCCGACAGCAGAAAGCCACGCGCTGTCGCATCTGTCAGAGTCATTACACCTTGCCCATCAAGAAGCGCACCGGGCAGGGAGTGACGCTTCGGCGACGGCTGAATTGTTGCTTGAACTACTCAAACGACTACATACGTTGCCGCTTGAGACATTGAAGCACTTAAGACGTTTATCACCACGCCTGTTCAGTGCCATCGAAGAGGAAATCGACCATGCGATTCGTTTAGTCGGCATCGAGGAGGATTCACAGTTTGATCGTTTTCGAAAAATCGCTTTGAAAAAACGCCAGACGACAGAGCGGTTGGCACATCCACCCGTTCTTGAACCGTTCGGACCATTCGTTGATGAATTGAATGCCGTGACGTTCCCTCGTTTATTCGAAGGATATGAAGAGCGACGTGGGCAGCTCGAGATGATGCGTCATGTCTATCAATCGCTCGATCAAGAAACGCCGTTACTCGTCGAAGCGGGAACGGGAACCGGGAAATCGCTCGGTTATCTTGTTCCGGCAGCGCATTACGCGCTCGAACATGAAGTCCCGATCGTCGTCAGTACGCACACGATTCAATTGCAGGAGCAACTGTTCGCGCGTGATTTACCGCTCTTGCGTCAACTGTTCGATGCGCCGGTCCAGATTGCATTGCTTAAGGGACGAAGTAACTATATTGATTTACGGAAATTCGAATTTTTCTTGAATGATCAAGAGGATGCTTATAACTTCACGCTCGCAAAAGCGATTCTGCTCGTCTGGTTGACGGAGACGGAAACGGGAGATTTAGAGGAAGTCAGCTTACCAGGCGGTGCAGCGCAAGGCAATATCGGCATTAAACAGTTGATCCAGTCTGATAGCCAATCGCAGCTCGGACGATTTGACCCGTGGTACAGCCGGGACTTCTTCCAACATGCGATTCGCCAAGCAAAGGATGCGACGATCATCGTCACGAACCATGCCTTGTTGTTTAGTGACCTGCAGTTCGAAGCAGGGGTCTTGCCGAAAGGAAGTCCGTTGATTCTTGACGAGGCACACCAAATCGAAGAAGTCGCGAGCCATCATTTTGGTCTTGTCTTTGATGGACATACGTTTGATCGTCTGTTCCGACAACTCGGGTATTCGTCCGATAAAAAATTATTACACCGCTTGCTCGATCTGTCGGAAGAATGGGACATCGCTGAGATGGTCGAAGCCCATAGTGAGACAGTCGATGAGGCACTGACGACGTTACTCGAAGAAGCAGACGGTCTATTGATGATCATTCAAGCGTACGGGCTTGAACTGGCTTCTCGCAAAGCACGACGGGAAGGAATGGTCAGCATTCGCTTCAAGCGACTCGACCGTTCGATGCGTGCCGTCCAGGAAAGTGCCAAGCGGGTTGAATTGGTGTTGCGGCGTTTGCGTCAAGCAATCCGGGCGATTCATAAACTGTTCCATGAACACCGGGAGCAGATGAGTTATCGCGAACGCTCACTCGTCGCGGATTTAAAAGCGATCACGTCACAAATCGAAGAAGCGGAACTCGCCATCTTCGAGACGATGCTTGCCCCGCACGATGAGACGGTATCTTGGATCGAGACGTCTGTTAAGAACCGGAAACTAACACGGGTCTACACACAACCAATCGACATTTCAGAGCGACTGCGACGCGATGTCTTTTCGAAACG
The DNA here is from genome assembly GCF_057772545.1 of Exiguobacterium sp. E17S. Classification (NCBI taxonomy): domain Bacteria; kingdom Bacillati; phylum Bacillota; class Bacilli; order Caryophanales; genus Exiguobacterium; species Exiguobacterium sp. E17S. The sequence continues at coordinate 885,068 of NZ_JBYLRU010000001.1, read as the reverse complement.
GACGTGTATCCTGACGTCTGCGACGCTGACAGTCTCGAACAAGTTCCAGTTCATTGAGAACCGTTTAGGGCTCGATGCGTTTGAGACACGTCGTTTCGTCGTTCCGTCGCCGTTCGGATATGCCGATAACGTGCGATTGATGATTCCGACGGATCTCCCGCTCCTACAGGATGTACCATTGCCGGAATTCGCAGAGACGATTGCGGAAGCCATCTTACAAATCGCAGAGGTGACGGAAGGACGGATGCTCGTCTTGTTTACCTCAAATGACTTGCTAAGACTGACGCATGAAGCGACGAAACCGTTACTACCTGACCGGTTTACGTTACTCTCGCAAGGGGTCACGCAAGGTTCACGGCAACGACTGATGAAACAGTTCAAGCAACTCGACGCCTGTATCTTGTTCGGGACGGCTAGCTTTTGGGAAGGGGTCGATATCCCAGGAGATGATCTCAGTTGTCTCGTCATCGTCCGACTACCGTTCGCGCCACCGGATCAACCGATCGTCCAGGCACGCTCGGAACGGATCGAAAAACTCGGGAAATCATCATTTTTCGAATACAGCTTACCGCAAGCGATCATTCGCTTTAAGCAAGGCTTTGGTCGCTTGATCCGGACGACGAACGACCGAGGTGTCGTCTTCGTACTTGATCGCCGGATTGAGACGACGCGTTATGGAAAACGGTTCGTCACGAGTCTGCCGAAAGTACCTGTTTTATCAAAACCACTTGATGAACTGACGGCAGAACTAGAATTGTTCTTGAATGATGGCGATTAAGTCTATTCAGATAAACCCTATCGCATTATAATAGATAGAGAAAAATGAGGGAGGACATACAGATGGATTCAAAAATTGAAACACTTGCGACCGTCAAAGTGAACCGCCATGACGATACGTATAAAATCGTCGACTTATTGAATCGGACACTGAAAACGGAAGATTTAATGTTCGGTCTTGCTCTCGATGAAAAAGACAAGGAGCAGATGGTCTTTACCATCTACCGCACATGAAGTGGAAAATCACGCTTGGTCTGCTAAGTGCACTCATCCTTTTGACTGTACTTGGCACCGCCGTTTATCAGGTGACGATCGCTGAGGCAAAAGACCGGGAACAGAGCGTCGCCGAACAAGCAGAGGCGCGTCTGAAAAAAGAACTCAAACCGACGGACGTCCGGTTCGAATCTGTCTTTAACGGGAAACGTCAATATGTCGTTTTTACGATGAAGCAGAATGGACAGGCGGTACGGGCGTTCGTTCCGAAAAAAGGAACGATTGAGACACGACCAGTTGCTGATGGTATTGCCATCAAAACGGTCATCGCGGATCATCCGGAACTAGGAGACATCGTGTCTGCTAAGTACGGCTTTGAGGATCGTGCCGTCATCGAGATTGTTTCAAAGACGACGACAGGCTATGATTATTCGTATTACACGTATCAAGAAGGTTCTTTCATCAAACGATTACGAATCAAGTAAAGGGAGTGGGCGACATGTTATCGAAACGCGTACGACAATTGACACCATCTACGACGCTAGCCATCACAGCGAAAGCCAAGGCACTACGTGAAGAAGGTCAAGACATCATCGGTTTAGGTGCGGGAGAGCCCGACTTCAATACACCGGAATTCATCATCCAAGCAGCATTCGAGGCAGCAGAAGCGGGCGATACGAAGTATACGCCGTCTGGCGGAACGGTTGCCTTGAAGGATGCAATCATCGAAAAGACACGCCGTGACTTATGGATGCCATACGAACGCTCAGAAGTCATGGTCGCTTCAGGAGCAAAGCATGCACTATCAACGTTGTTCCAAGCGATTCTCGATCCAGGCGATGAAGTCATCGTCCCAGCACCATACTGGGTCAGTTATCCAGAGCAAATTAAACTCAGTGACGGCGTACCGGTCATTTTAGAAACGGACGAATCGTCTCGCTTCAAAGTGACACGGGAATTGCTCGAGCAACACATTACCCCAAAAACGAAAGCACTCGTCTTGAATTCACCATCGAATCCGACAGGAATGGTCTATTCGAAAGAAGAGCTCGAGATGGTAGCAGATGTTGCGATCAAGCACGATCTACTCGTCATCAGTGACGAGATTTATGAAAAGTTGCTCTATAATGGTGCGACACATATTTCGATCGCGTCCTTGCCAGAGATGCGCGAACGGACGGTCATCATCAATGGTGTCTCGAAGTCCCATGCGATGACAGGCTGGCGGATCGGGTATGCAATCGGACCGAAAGAGATCATTTCAGCGATGACGAACTTAGCGAGCCATTCGACGTCGAACCCGACATCGATTGCGCAAGCAGCATCGGTTGCTGCGTATGCAGAAGGCGATGCACCGGTCGAAGCGATGCGTGTCATCTTTGAGGAACGACTTGAGAAAATCTATGCACGACTCATTGAAATCAAAGGATTGACGTGTCTGAAGCCAGAAGGGGCATTCTACTTGTTCCCACATGCAAAGCAAGCTGCCGAGATGTGTGGATTCGATAATGTCGATGACTGGTGTACAGCTGTTTTATCTGAAGCGAAGGTCGCCTTGATTCCAGGTTCAGGATTTGGTGCACCGGACTATGTCCGCCTATCTTACGCGACGGATCCGGCACGTGTCCTAGAGGCACTCGACCGGATTGAAGGATTCATCACGGCACATACAGCCGTTTAATAGAGAGAGGATGTTGACTGTTGAAAGCAATGATTCGGGATGTAAACAAATATGTAGGAGAAGAAGTGACGATCGGGTGTTGGTTAGCAAACAAACGCTCAAGCGGTAAAATCGCCTTCCTCCAACTTCGGGATGGCTCTGGATTCATGCAGGGTGTCGTCGTCAAAGAAACAGTCGGCGAAGACTTATTCAAGCAAGCAAAAGGCTTAACGCAGGAATCATCACTCTGGGTGACAGGTGTCATCAAATCAGATGGCGGTCGGACAGCGATCGGTCATGAAATGGAAATTTCAAAAATCGAAGTCATCCATGAAGCGATCGATTATCCGATCACACCAAAAGCACACGGAACGGACTTCTTGATGGATAACCGTCACCTCTGGTTGCGTTCAAAGCGTCAGCATGCGGTCATGGTCGTTCGGAACGAATTGATTCGTGCAACGTACGAATTCTTTAACCAAGAAGGATTCATTAAAGTGGATCCGCCAATCTTGACAGGTAGCGCACCAGAAGGAACAACAGAATTGTTCCACACGAAATATTTCGATGAAGATGCGTACCTTTCACAATCGGGTCAGCTTTACATGGAAGCGGCAGCAATGGCACTTGGAAAGGTCTTCTCGTTCGGTCCAACGTTCCGTGCTGAAAAATCAAAAACACGTCGTCACTTGATCGAATTCTGGATGATGGAGCCTGAGATGGCATTCCACGATCACGAGATGAACCTCGAAGTCCAAGAAAACTATGTTTCGCACCTTGTGCAATCAGCACTGAAAAATTGTCGTGCGGAACTTGAGTTGCTTGGACGTGACTTGACGGTCCTTGAAAACATTAAAGCACCGTTCCCGCGCGTCAAGTACACGGAAGCAATCGACATGCTCAAGGAGCAAGGATTCGACGATATCGAATTCGGCGATGACTTTGGTGCACCACACGAGACAGCAATCGCAAACAGCTTCGCACGTCCTGTCTTCATCACGCACTGGCCAAAAGCAATCAAACCGTTCTACATGAAAGAAGATCCGGAAAACCCAGACTTCGTCTTGTGTGATGATTTGATTGCCCCTGAAGGATACGGGGAAATCGTCGGTGGTTCACAACGTGAAGAAGATCATGAAAAACTCCTCGCTGAGATGAAGAAACATGGTCTTGACGAGACAGGTGCTTATAAATGGTATCTCGAAACACGCCAATACGGTTCTGTTCCACACAGTGGCTTCGGTCTTGGTTTAGAGCGGACAGTCGCTTGGATCACAGGTGTCGAGCACGTTCGGGAAACAATTCCGTTCCCACGTTTGCTAAACCGCCTCTATCCATAAGCAGTAAGGAAAAACATCGACCCATCGTCTCGACGGGTCGATTTCTTGTTTAGACTAGAGAATCGAGGAAATACGATGAATCATAATTTAGTGCAATTATTCGAGGAAGGGACGGTCGTCTTACCGAAACGATTGTTCACCGAGGCAAAACGGTTAGGCATCAGTTTTGTCGAGTTCACGTTAATTGGTCAATTGTTTGCTTGCCGGGCAGAGGGCATGGAGATGCCGTCACCGGAAGAGTTAAGTAATCGACTTGGACTATCCGAGACTGAAACGATCGAGACGACACTCGGTTTATTACAAAAAGGATTACTGGCAATGGAGAACGTCAACGGGTCTGAACGTTATTCGCTTGTTCCGCTTTACGAAAAGCTGATGGCACCACCGGAACAGGAAGCACCGAACTTTGATACGATCAATCCGTCCGTCTTCCAACAATTCGAGCGTGAACTCGGGATGATGTCACCGTTTCAGATGGAGCAGATCATTCAGTGGTTGACGATCGAGAACATTTCGGAAGAGCTAGTACTTGCCGCACTTCGAGAAGCGGTCTATCATAATGTCCGCAAAATGACCTATATCAATCAAATTTTACGGACGTGGGAACGTGAAGGAATCAAGACGCTTGAGGATCTCGCAGGGCGGGGAGGTTAAGGAAATGTTACGAAAGGCAGAAATCGATCGGATTGAAGCAACGTTAGAAGAGATGTTTCCAGATGCATTTTGTGAGTTGATTCATCGCAACCCGTTTGAACTGGTCGTAGCGGTTGCACTCAGTGCACAAGCGACCGACGTACTTGTCAATCAGGTGACGCCTGGGTTGTTCGCAGCGTATCCGGATCCTGCGTCGCTTGCTGCGGCACCCGTCGAGAAAATCGAGGACAAAATCAAACGACTTGGATTGTACCGGAATAAAGCCAAAAACATCAAGGCGCTTGCGGCACAGCTCCTTGCGCAACACGACGGAGAAGTCCCGACGGAACGCGCCGGGCTCGAAGCCTTACCTGGCGTAGGACGCAAGACGGCGAACGTCGTCTTGTCTGTCGCCTTTGATGTACCGGCCTTTGCGGTCGATACACATGTCGAACGTGTCTCGAAACGCCTCGGGATCTGTCGCTGGAAGGATAATGTCACGCAGGTCGAAGCAACACTGATGCGTCGTTTCAAACGGGAGCGTTGGTCAAAGCTCCATCATCAATTCATCTTCTTTGGACGTTATCACTGCAAGGCACAACGTCCGAACTGTGAAGCGTGCCCGTTACTCGACATGTGTCGAGAAGGGAAAAAACGAACAAAAGGAATTGCTACACCCTAAAAAGGGACAGACTCAAAAAAAGAATGACTCGTCACACGCAACTCCTACAGGAAAAAGCGCATTTGCGCTGTCAGAGACAAACAAGACCTGAGGAAAGAGCGTGAAAAGACGAGTCATTCTTTTTTATTAGATAAGGGTGACAGATCATTCTGCCACCCTTATCTTTGTAGAGACTAATTTTTGAGTCATTACCCATTCCAAGGAGTATCGGACCATTCACGACGCTTTTTCGTGATCGGTACTTTTTTGAATCCCCAGTTTCGGAAATCTTGGTCCGGACTATCGCGTCGAATGTAAATCTTATCTTTGATGGCTTTAAAAATCCGGTTTTCGTCCCCATAATGGACAAACCGTGGTTTTACCTCGATGACACCACGACGGACGCGAGATAAAGGTAAGCAGACCAAGTCGGCAATCTCAAGACCAGATTGGTAGAGGTCGCTGTCTTTTTCAGCAAAGATGAAGCCTTTGATTTTTTGACGGCTTTTTTCGACGTCGAGATGGACCGTTCCCGAATTGAAGATATCGAAGAACGCCTTTTGAATGAGCAAGTTTTGATAATCATCACGGCTTTCAAGAACGACACGCGCACTCGTTGCTTCTGTCTCATCAAGGAAGGAATAAAACGACTTCATCAGATGAGCAAAGGCAACGACATATGGATCCTTTGGTGTCGAGAAGAAGTCTTGTAGCTTCTGTTTATCGACTTCGACGCTGACGATCGTACAATCGATATCAACTAAAAATTCCGGCAAGGCGATCCAGAAATGACGTAACATATCGATCGTGATGCCATCTTCTTTACCATACGGATGCTCAGCTTTTAAAATCTCCTTCAAATGAAGAGGAATATGTGGATCTTCAAAAACTTTTGCCTTAAAATCCATCAAACGTTGACGAAGCGGACTTGGTTCACCGGTCTCGTCCGAATCGATGGCATATTTATATTCCATCAAGACACCCGTTAAATTGAATTGTGTATTACCCTTCGGTGTCCCAGTTTCGTCGACGAACATGATGTATTTCTTCGGGGCAGGGGTCGAATTCTTAGGAAATCCTTTGACGTCAACGCCTTTGACGTTCAATTGTACCCGTTTGTTCAAATGAATCTCCTCCAATTGCACAATAATTACACAGTCTTTTCGAAAGAAATGCTCTTGATGCCACTTTACACGCTAGGCGGCTGAAAAGCCATAGCCTGATAAGTGAAACCGTAGAAACATTCCCTCGTATGATTAGGTGTTCGACTTAAGGAAGATAATTCCTGTTTTTAAATCGTTATTCTTCACCATTCATTAAGCGATCGATATAACGAACGGATTTAATCGTTTCATTGAAGCGCTTCAGACTCGTTTTCGGCTGAAATGCTTGGACGGAAATTTGCTTCAGTTGATCAACGGCGCTTTCGACCATGCTAGGTCGTAAGTAAGGACTATCTTGGGCATTCGTTTGCCACTGTGCAATCAGTTGATCCGCTCGTTCAACGAACGGTACAACGTCTCGATTGAAGTCATATTCGGTTCCGGCACGTCCTTCTTGATAAATACGTTCAATCTCTTGTAATAACGGTTCAATTGTCATTGGTTTTTAACTACTCCTCTCGGCCGATACGGTACAATCACATATCATGGTACAATAAACGCGATAGGAGGGGAATCGTTTTGAATTACCCGAATGGGAAAAAATTTCAAAAGCCACTCGAGTCGCATGGAACCCGAATCAAGAAGGCGCGATCAACCGATTCCACCTTTTCGAATCGAGGGATGACGCTCGAAAAATTATTGAATGAAAGTAATACGTTTTACCTGACCCATAATCGGGCAATCATTCACAAGAAACCCACTCCGTTACAAATTGTCCAAGTCGATTATCCGAAACGATCGGCAGCGGTCGTCAAGGAAGCTTATTTCAAGCAACCGTCGACGACGGACTATAACGGTGTTTATCGCGGAAAATATATTGATTTCGAAGCGAAGGAGACGACGAATAAAACATCCTTCCCGATAAAAAATTTTCACCCCCATCAAATCGCACACATGCGCCAATGTGTCGAACATGGAGGAATTTGTTTTGTCATCATTCGTTTCAGTCTGTATAATGTGCAATATGTGCTTTCAGTCGAGCACGTGTTCCCCTGGTGGGATCAACTAGAAAGCGGACGAAAATCAATTCCGCTGACGGTCATTGAACGAGACGGTATCAAAGTCGAGACTGGCGCGTACCCTGCCATCGATTATTTAAAGGCAGTGGACGAACTATATTTCAATTCAGACACTTTTTGATTGAAGGAGAAGGATAGCATATGGAAAGAAGTCGTGTCGCACGTCGTGAAGAGACGAAGTCATCTGAGAAAAAGATGAAACGGACGAAACGTCCCCAAAAGAAAAAGTCAGGTGGAGGTTCCGGTGGGAAAGGTCCACTTTGGAAAAAATTATTGCTGATCGCTACCGGATTATTCATCGTCATGATGTTAGTCGGAGGCGGATTTGCCGCTTATGCGATTGCTACGGCACCTGAGCTCGATGAGACAGAACTTCGAGATGCTCTGCCATTGAAAATCTATGCGAGCAATAAGGAAGAAATTACGAAAGGCGGAACGAGTCGAGAATACGTGTCAATCGATGAAGTACCGGAAGTCGTTAAAGACGCATTCATCTCGATCGAGGACCGTCGTTTCTATCAGCACAACGGAATCGATTTCCGTCGTCTGGGCGGAGCCATCATCGCGAACGTGACGGATGGTTTCGGATCGGAAGGAGCGTCGACGATCACACAACAGGTCGTCAAACAATCATTCCTTAGCTTCGATAAAACGGTCACACGGAAAGTCCAAGAACAATGGCTCGCAATCCGGTTAGAGCAGGACTATACAAAAGATCAAATTTTAGAGATGTACTTGAACAAAAACTACTATGGTCAAAACTCGTTTGGGATTCAGACGGCTTCAAAAGCTTACTTCAACAAATCAGTAGATAAGTTGAATTATGCGGAAGCCGCGATGCTCGCAGGACTGCCACAACGTCCGACTGCATACGATCCAATTAAAGGAGATCCAAAACTGACGAAATGGCGCCAGACACAAGTTCTTGATGCGATGTTGACGACAGGCGTCATCTCACAAGCGCAACGAGACAAGGCAGTCAAACAACCGATCTCAAAATTAATCAACCCGGCGCCAAAGTCGACGAAGGATGAATCATACGACAGCGTCATCTTCGATATGGTATCAAAAGAGTTAGAAGATGATTTTGGTTTAGAAGGAAAAGACATCTACGGTCAAGGGTTGAAGATCTATACTTCGATCGATAAACCGATGCACGACTATATGAATGAAGCGATCAAGAAAGACCAAATCGTTCAGTTACCGGAATATGCGGAAACAGCTGCGACAGCGGTCAACACGCAAACCGGAGAAATCCTTGCGGTCGTTGATGGTAAAAATCCAGGTAAAGGCACAGCGCGACGAAACTTTGCGAATGAGCCGCATCAACCGGGATCGTCCGCAAAACCATTCTTCGCTTACGGACCAGCGATCGAAAATGATAAGTGGTCGACTGCAAAACAATTGACGGATAAACCAACAGAAGTCAACGGAAAAGAGATTGGAAACTATTATGATGGATACCGTGGCACGAATACGATCCGCCACTGGTTAAAAATCTCGGCAAACACACCGGCCATCCAAACGTATCAAGAAATCGGCGGTGATTCAGTCGAGGCGTTCGCTGAAAAATCTGGCTTAAAGATGAAAGACGATGAGTCGATTTCGCCTGCGTATGCGATTGGTGGGATGAAACACGGTTTCAATACGACACAGATGGCAGGAGCGTACGCCACACTTGGTAATGGTGGCGATTATATCAAGCCACACGTCATCAAATCGATTGAGTATAGTGATGGATCGAAAATCAAATCACCAATCAAATCGAAAAAGGCAATGGAAGACTATACAGCGTATATGTTGACGGACATGCTGCGTGACGTCTTAAAACCAGGTGGTACGTTCCCGAGTGCTGGATTGTCATTTGATGCAGCCGGTAAGACAGGAACGACGAATGCCTATAAAGATGTCTGGTTCGCAGGATATACATCGGATGTCTCAATCAGTGTCTGGACTGGGACAACGAAATCTGGAAACAACAATGGAGCCGGACTTAGCGGTCCGTACAACAGTACGATGGCACAGCAAATCTGGAAAGACTTCATCACGAAGACACGTGATCGTACGCCAGCACCATTTGAACAACCTAGTTCTGTCCTCAGTATCGGAAACGAATTGTACGTGAAAGGGACGAAGGAACCTGTCGTTGAAAAAAAGACAGTACCCGCTCCGACTGGATTACAAGCATCTTACGATGAAGACACAAAGAGCGGTGAACTGACATGGAACTATAATGACGCTGCGCTTCGTGCCAATGGGTATGACGATGTATCGTTTGAAGTGACGATGACAGATGCTGACGGTGAAACATCAACGATTGGTACGAGCACGACGAATCGAATTGCCATCAATGGTTTGAAACCAGGACGGTCAACGTTCCAAGTCGTAGCGAAAGCGTCTGGAGAGGAATCTGGTCCGGTCTCGACGACGGTAACCGTTACCGATCCTGAAGCAGAAGAACCGACGACGGATGAACCATCGACGGATGAACCGGCGACGGACGAACCATCGACAGATGAACCGACAACGGATGAACCATCGACGGACGAACCGACAACGGATGAACCGACGACGGATGAACCAACGACGGATGAACCTGCAACGGATGAACCGACAACGGACGAACCGACAACGGACGAGCCGGCAACGGACGAGCCGACGACGGATGAACCAACGACGGACGAACCAGCAACAGATGCACCGAATTCGAATGATGGAGCAAACGCGCAAAACAATTCGAATGGTTCGACGGAACGAAACAATTCGAATAATAATGGAAATAATGGTCGTGGAAACGACGCTACGAATTCTACAACACCATAAGCACGACTTTTAAAGAAAGACAAGACCAAAGACGAGTAGTTCGTTCTTTGGTCTTGCCTCTTTTTTTGTATAATGAGAAGTGGAAGGAAGTGAAGGCATGCAAGCGAAACAAACGCTCGTTGCATTTCTCGAAGAATTGAAACAGGACCGCTCGTTCATGGAGCGGATTACGTATATGAAAACGATGGAAGCGACAGCTGGGTGGTATGTCGATTTTCCAGAACGACTACCGGAGCGTTTACGACAAGCTCTTCGCACACGTGGGATCACACAATTGTACAGTCACCAAGGGTTAGCATTTGAACGTGTACAAGCGGGAGAGTCGACGGTCATCGTCACACCGACTGCCTCCGGAAAGACCTATTGTTTTAACTTACCGGTCTTATCGCACCTGCTCGAGCATCCGAACGCGCGGGCATTATATCTCTATCCGACAAAGGCCCTCGCACAGGATCAAAATAGTGAATTACTTGAACTGATCGATCAATTAGAGGCGCCGATCCGATGTTTTACCTATGATGGAGATACGTCACCGACGATTCGAACAAAAGTACGAAAAGCTGGTAATATCGTCATCACGAATCCGGATATGCTACATTCCGGCATCCTACCACACCATACGAAATGGATCGAACTGTTCGAGAACTTGAAGTATATCGTCATTGATGAATTACACACCTATCGTGGTGTGTTTGGTAGCCATGTCGCCAATGTCATTCGTCGCCTGCGACGGATTTGTCGGTATTATGGTAGTGATCCCGTCTTCATCATGACGAGTGCAACGATCGCCAATCCGCAGGAACTAGCAGAACGTCTGACAGAAAAAACAGTCGGTTTGATTGATGATAACGGTGCGCCAACAGGACGTAAACATTTTCTCGTCTATCAACCACCCATCGTCAACGCACAACTCGGCATTCGACGTTCAGCGACGCTTGAGACGAAACAACTGGCGATGCGCTTCATCAAAAAAAAAGTTCCAAACGATCGTCTTTGCACGGTCACGCGTTCGCGTTGAAGTCTTGCTGACGTATCTACGAAGCATCTATCCGCATGAGCTTGGTCCGCGATCGATTGAAGGGTACCGGGGCGGTTATTTGCCGAGTGAGCGACGGGATATCGAACGACGGTTACGTCAAGGAGAGATCACCGGTATCGTCTCGACGAATGCTCTCGAACTTGGTGTCGACATCGGGCAACTGCAAGTCTGTATCATGAATGGTTATCCGGGAACGATTGCTTCGCTCTGGCAACAGGCAGGGCGTGCGGGACGCCGTCAAGATGATGCACTAATCATTCTCGTCGCTTCTTCCGGTATGCTCGATCAATATGTCGCAGAACGACCAGAGTTATTCTTGAATCAATCCCCGGAAGCAGCCCGACTTGATCCAGATAATCTGATCATTGCCGTCGATCACGTCAAATGTGCAGCGTTTGAACTGCCTTTTACGAAAGGAGAATCATTTGGAACGCTCGAGACGGAAGATATCCTCGAATACTTAGTCGAAGAGCGTGTCCTGAACGAACGTGGCGATCGCTTTTATTGGATGAACGATGCGTTTCCGGCTCATGGAATATCGCTTCGGTCGAGTGATCAAGAGAACGTCATCATCGTCGATCAGACCGAGGTACCGAATCGAGTCATCGGTGAAATGGATACGTTTAGTGCGATGACGTTGTTACATGACGAGGCCATTTATCTTCACGGAGCCGATCAATACCAAGTTGAGCATTTGGATTTTGAAGAGAAAAAAGCGTTCGTCCGTGCCGTGGACGTTGATTATTATACGGATGCTAATTTTTCAGTCGACCTTTCCGTGCTCGAAGAAGATGAACAGTATACAGAGGGAGAATATAGTGTTGCGCGCGGCGATGTCAGCGTCCGCGGAATGGCAACGATGTTTAAGAAGATTAAGTTCGGTACGCATGAGAACATCGGGTCTGGTCCGATTCACTTACCGGAACGAGAAATTCATACAACAGGTGTCTGGTTCACGTTACCCGATCACGCACGCTCTTCGACAGAGCTCGAACAAGTGTTAGAAGGGGTCGCGAATAGTCTCAGACGTGTCGCACCGCTTTATTTGATGTGTGATGCCAGTGATGTCTTCGTCGTGCCGCAAGTCAAGGCGACACACACGCAACAGCCAACTGTTTATCTATATGATCGTTACCCTGGAGGTGTCGGTCTCGCGGAGTCGATTTATAAGCAACGCGGTGTCATGTTGCGTGCCGCCCGTGATTCGATCGTCACATGCCCTTGTCAGGACGGTTGCCCTGCTTGTATCGGTATGGTTGGCGTAGCAGACGAGAAAGAACGAACGATTCAGTTGTTAGCAGAAATGGAGAAGGAATTATCATGAAAAATCGTCTTAGACGTATGCTGAAATCTACATCAGACGCCGCAACGGAGGATCAAGTGTCTTCCGCTCCTGAAGTGGAGACGCTGAAGACACCAATCGGATGGACTGACGAACAGCAAGCCTGGATTGATCGTGGGGCCGATATCTTGACGTTCGAAGAAGAGTGGATTGTCAGGATCGACAAGCGATATGCATTAACAGATCGACATGGAGACCGAAGCTTTGCTGAAGTGTATGAGTCCTTACAATTGCCGCATCCGCCGCTTGCGTTAGATGTCCCGCTCGAGCAGGTCATTTTCTTTGATACAGAGACGACAGGATTACGAGGAACCGGAACGACGATCTTTTTACTCGGGTTCGCGCGCTTTGAGCAGGGCGGATTGCTGATGCGACAATATTTCTTACCGCATCCGCACTTTGAAGCTGCCTTTTACCATCACTTCCTGCACGATATCGGAGATGATGTCCGCTTTGTGACCTATAACGGGAAAAGCTTTGATTGGCCGCAAATCAAGACACGTCATGTCTTCGTTCGGGAACGTGTTCCTCGTTTGCCGAAAGTCGGCCATCTCGATTTACTTCATGTTGCGCGGCGAATCTTTAAAGGAATGTATGATTCCTATCGATTGACTGCGATGGAAGAGCGAATCGGATTTGAACGGGAAGGGGATCTACCTGGATTTTTGGCACCGATGCATTACTTCCAGTACGTCGAACACCAGCATCCGGATATCATGACAGGGGTCTTGCAACATCATCTGGATGATTGTCTGACGCTTGTCGGACTGTATGATGCGTGCAACCGACTCGTCACACATCGAGCGGAGGCGCCTTCCCCAATTCAAGAAAACATCGCGATTTGGCTGGCAGATCTCGGAATTCATGAAGGATCACACGCTCATTTTCAACAAGTCAAAGAACTATCAGCAGAAGGATGGTTGCGCCAAGGATATTTGCATAAAAAAATGAAGAACCATGAACAAGCTCGAGATTGTTTCTTGAAGAGCGACAGTTATTTAGGGTATGTTGAGCTTGCGAAGTGGGCAGAGCACATTGCAAAAGATCCAGTGCTTGCTTATGATTATACGGAACGAGCACGACAACACGTCGAGCGACATCATTGGTTGATTACTAAAAAAGAACGAATCTTGGCAGAGCTGGATCATCGAGGACGTCGGTTGAAAAGGAAGTGTGACGCGTGAAAGTTGTCGCTATCACAGGATACAAACCCAATGAACTAGGTATCTTTGATCAAAAACACCCTGGTATCCGGGTCTTAAAGGCAGCCTATCGAGAGCGGATGATTCGCTTAATTGAGGATCGAGGCACAGAGTGGTTTATCACGAATGCCTCACCGGGTTGCGAAATCTGGGCATGCGAGGTCGTACTTGAGTTAAAGGAAGAGTATCCTCATATTCGTCTCGGTATTCTTTTGCCGTTCTTGGAACAGGAAGCACGCTGGAAAGAGCCCGTTCAAGCGCAGTACCTTTCCATTCTTGAACAAGCGGACTTCGTCGAAGCAATCAGTCAGAAACCGTATACGGATCCATCGCAGTTACGGAATAAAACCGAGTTCATGATTCAAAAAAGCCAAGGATTATTGTCGGTATTTGATGAAGAACATGGAGGATCGGCGAAATTTTTAGTAGAGCGTGCTAGAATAGAAATGGAACAATCCGATTATCAGTTGTTTTTAATTACACAAGATGATTTATCTTGGCTCGAACAAGAATTACAATACAATGATCAGTGGGAGTGAATAGGATGTATAAGCCATTGTTGACAGCGGACGATATTTACAAAAAGGAATTCAAAACCGGCCTCCGTGGCTATGTCATCGAAGATGTCGATGGATACTTGGATCAAATCATTAAAGATTATGAAGGATTCGAACGTGAGATCGAACGTCTCAAGAAAGAGAACGAGGCGTTAAAACAAGCACCAGCACAACCGGTAAGACGTGAAGAACGCCGCGTCGAACAAGCGGAACCACAAGTATCAAGTTCATCGAACTATGATATGTTACGTCGTATTTCGAATCTAGAGAAGGCCGTTTTCGGACGTCCGCACCAAGATTGACGCATCAAAAAAGACATTTCTGTCAGATCAGAAGTGTCTTTTTTATTTCCTTCTTTTTGAAAGAATCGTCTTCTGAACGAAAACGGTGTTAAGATAACTAATAATACATACTACAAAGGATGATGAACCATGTTACAAGTCATGACTGCTTCTGTTCCTGAACCACCGCGCCGTCGTTTTTTTGCAAGTAAACAAGTGAGTACGACGACGAGTGAGACGGATGCACTCTGTAATGAAATCCGTCATGTTTGTCGTTTTGATTGGATGTTGTTTGATCGGATTCGTCTTTCTGACACGATTGTCATTCCTTTTGCGCTGATCGGACCAAAAGGATTGTTCCTCGTGTTACAAAACGATGCGGTCGTAGAATGGATGACGGAGGAATCTTGTCATGTCATGGATTCTGAGCATGGAAGAAAAGTGTTTGCACCTCATCCCATCCATCAGTCGAAACAAATCGTTCAAGCGGTTCGAAAAACGCTAAAAAAACAAGGGATCATCATTCCGATTCATGGCATTACACTTTTTCCGAATGCACCACAGATGCGGACGGAACGAATTAAATTCCCGACGGGGCACAGCTTTAAAGATGTGCGGGCGTTCATCGTCTCAAAGAAATCCTCCCCTGTTCAAGAGCAAGAACGAAAACAAGTTGCGTTTTATCTCGCGCAGCAACAGGAATGAACAAAGGCAGTGAAGCGCTCGCTTCACTGCCTTTTCGTTTGAATTCATCGTCTTGGTCGAGACGCAAGAATGTCTTCAGCTTGATCCAAGTCTTCTTTCAAGACATACACCGCTACGCGATCATCCAAGTCTTTACTGAAACGTCGGAATAAAAACGAAGTTTTGACGCCGCGTTCGACTCGAATCTCTAAGTCAGCTGCTTCGAGTCGCGCAGCGTCCTTTAATAAATCTTCTCCTTTTTCACCAAATGCTTCCCCGATTAGTGACCATCGAAGGTTTTCCTTCGTTCGTCTGCTGACGATGACGAGAAATGCAATGACTAAAAGAATGATTAAAACCGTTCGAACTAGCTGTATATCCATCTTTGCCTTCACCTCATTTACTATCATACCGAGTTAACGCGCATAAAGTAAACGTTCAACATAGCGGGCGAACGATTTACTTTTCAAACCTTGTTGGCGATACGCGATATAACCGTCAGGGCGAATTAAATATAATCCGGATTGCTTGATGCCAAAGCGTCGTGCCAGTTCACCGCCTTGATCGACGACACCATCCTCTTTAAGGGATTGATGGATCGGTACTGTCTCAAATAGATCGGGATAGGTATAGGCGAGTTCCTTGAATGGCTCAAGAAGATCATCGGTTGCATTTTTTGGTAAGAACAGTAGTAATAAGAAATTCCGATCGGCACGACGTAACAATAGTTCGTTCTTTTTCGTCCGCGGGTGAACGACTTCACTGTAAGGCATCGGTTCACCTGGTTTTGGTGTCAATGGACTAAAGTGTCCTTGTGTGACGAAGGTCGAACTCGCTGGGTAGTGGCTGTTAAGCTGTGCAATTCGGTTCGTCACGAAATGATGTAAGGGTGCGATCTTGAGACTATTTCGAATGACTTTTTCCTGCAAGGGCAATAAAAAAGGAATATTGATTTGCAAAAGTTCCGTCGCAAGATTGGTTGATCGTAAGATCCCTTGTGCCGCTTCTCGACGTTCGACGCTATAAGAATCAAGTAACGGAAAACTCGCCTTAAACTGATGGACACACCATAGTTTCCAAGCGAGGTTCATCGCATCAGCAATTCCGGTATTCATTCCTTGACCACCGACGGGTGAATTGATGTGTGCTGCATCCCCGATCAAATAAATCCGGTGGTGTCCGAATTTCTCGATAATCCGGTTATGGACGCGAAACATGGAATACCAATGGACTTTTTTGAGCTCAAACGGTACTTTGGCTCGATTTTGTAAAAAATCGTCAATCGCTTTATGGTCGGTCGGAACAGGTCCGCTCGTTAGATTGCCGGTAATCCGGAACAAGTTCGACTGAAGTGGGAAAGACTCGATGACGCCATGATCAGAGAAGAAGATATGAACCTCCTCAGAAGAGAGCGGCCAGTCGACCTCGATGTCAGCCAGTGCCCACGATTCTTTGAACGACTTTCCACTGAATGGGAGTCCGAGCTCTCGACGGACGAAGCTGTTCGCGCCATCTGCTCCGATAATGAAGGAAGCATCGACCGTCTCTGTTTCTCCTTTATGTTGTAAGGATGCAGTAACGAACGTTGGAAATTGAGCAAACCCTGTTAATTCTGTTTCGCGCTCGACTACGTGTCCATATGTGGCGAGTCGTGCTTCAAGAATCCGTTCCGTCTCACTTTGAGGTAACAGCGTGACGAACGGAAAGGGTGTGTTCAAATCCGTAAAATCAAGTTTTGCCTGCCATGCGCCATTGACATAGAGGTTTCCTTGATTGATTTTAATCGCATTCTCCATCAAGTCTTCTGCAACACCAAGCCTTGCGAACAACTCCAGAGAACGCGCTTGAATCCCAATCGCTTTTGAGACGACGGATGGTCCGCTTGCACGTTCGACGATGCGAAAGGATAATCCATAGCGCGAGAGTGCGAGTGCGAGTGTTAAACCGGTTGGTCCGGCACCGATAATGAGGACATCTAATTTTTTATTCACGGATAACCCCCCTTAATTTACATCTTAGCCAAAACTCGTTACCATTAAACTATTGATGACACGCTTGACGTGTGAAAGGATGAAACTTGTGAACGAACAACTTTTTACGACAGAACGATTGATTGCGAATTTTAAGGAATACATCCGTCAGAACGAGGCACATCTGACGAAACGACATGCCTTAAACGCCTATTACAAGACGGTAGCAGGATCGATTTTATCGGACCGGATTGCTAAGAATGCGGATCTCATCGTCCGTATGCGCCATCTGGAAGAGGCGTACCAACACGTTGCACAAGAAGGGCGATGAAACAGGTGAACTTAGCCGATATCCGAAAGCATTACGTAGATTCTGAAGAACGTTTACCTCGTCATGCGGCAGCCGTACTCGTTCCGTTAGTTGAGCAGGATGGCGAAGTCTATTTGTTATTTCAAGTACGAGCCAAGACATTACGTTCGCAACCAGGTGAAATCGCTTTTCCGGGTGGTCGGATCGATGGCGGTGAATTACCGAAAGCAGCGGCTATCCGTGAAACAGTCGAAGAATTAAATGTCAGTGCTTCTGAGATTGAAGTGATTGGAACGCTAGAACCACTCGTGACACCGAACCGGTCGATCATTTACCCGTATCTTGGCATTCTCCATGCGACAGACTTTAATCCTTCTCCGGCCGAAGTCGATCATGTGTTTCTCGTGTCATTAACGGAATTAATGACTTCGAAGCCGATTAAAGGAGATATGGAGTGGCGGATTCGCCCTGGTAAGGAAGTGCCGACCGAACGAATGGCGAATCGAGAAGCATACCTGGATCGTACGTATACAGTCACGGAGCATTTTTATGAGCACGGGGACTATCTGATTTGGGGACTAACTGCTAAAATCTTGCGCCAGTTCTTAGCTCAATTGACGCGTGACTAGCTTTTTCGGTCGTTATTTTATATGATTAACTGTAATTGAACGTGTCAGGAGATGAGTCAAATGGAAGAAACAGAAGAGTTATTCGATTATATCGTTGGCGATATGGTAAAAACGAAAGAAGGCTGGGTAGCAGAAGTAACGGCTGTATTGACGAATACGGTCGTTGGTGATGTATCCCACACGAAAAACTTTGAGGCACTCGGCTTAGAGTTCGAAAAACAAGTCTTATTAAAGTCAGAGATTGAATTGTTAGAACGTAAAACAAAATAATGTATGAAAGCACACCATATAATTGGTGTGCTTTTTTATGTTCATCCAGTGAACTGAATAATAATGAAATCATACATTCTTTTAATTTTTGAAGAATTGGACAAAATGACTGAAAACATCGAAAAGATACATTTATTACAAAAGAGTAACAAAGACTAATTCGTAACAGAACGGTTACAAAATATAAAAACGTTGATACACAACGATTGAGAGCGTTTTTTGTAAGCGTGTAACCATTTCGTTACTTTTTGACAGATATATTTCAATTTATAGTGTTCGCTTTTCAAACTATTTGTCACCATGATACGTTGTGCGGGTCGTAAAACGGCGAGAAAGGTTGGCATCAACATGAAACGAACATCATTCCTTTTATCCCTTTGTTTAACGGGATTCATATTTATTCTTTTGCCGCATCATGAAGCATCGGCAGCACAAATCGGGATCGGTACGGAGAAGACGATCGTACAAAATCCATTAGAGATGAAACGTCAAGCTGCTCAAGAAAAGCGTGAACAAGCAGAGGCGAAAAAACAAGCGCGTCTAAAAGCCTTGGCTAAGCAAAAAGCAAAAGCAGAGCAAAAAGCAAAAGCAGCACAAGAAGCCAAAAAGGAAGCACAACAGGTAAAGAAACAAAGTCGAACACAAGCAAACGCTGACCGTTCCACAAAACGTACGGAAACATTTGAGACGACAGCATATACGACGAATCCAGAAAACAATGGAAGCCGTTTGTATAATGGTCGTGCCTTAACGGCATCGGGTTATGACGTCACGAATACGATTACATACGAAGGACGTCGCATCGTTGCTGTCGATCCATCGGTCGTACCGCTTGGAACTAAGGTACATGTAGAAGGTTTCGGCGATGCGATTGCGCTTGATACAGGTGGTGCGATTCGCGGGAAAATCATGGATCTTCTTGTCGGTTCAAAACAAGAAGCTTTAGAATGGGGTCGCCGTCAAGTCACGGTGACGTTCGAATAAGAGACGTATATGGTTAGGCGATGGATAGTTTCCATCGTCTTTTTTGTTTTGATGAAGAATATAATAACGATCTGTTCGATGTTGGATTTAGAAAACAGGGGAAAGAGTGAACGGAATAGGTTTTAGAATGTCTAAGAAAGGGGAATTTTACAAAGATAATAAACCGGGAAACGAGGGATGGTTCGTGATTGAATTCAAGGATGTCGGCAAAACGTATGCAGACGGAACAAAGGCAGTGCAACACGTGAATTTTACGGTTGAACAAGGCGAGATTTTTTGTTTGATTGGCCCTTCAGGGTGCGGTAAAACAACGACGATGAAAATGGTCAATCGATTGATTGATCATACGGAAGGACAAATTTGGATCGATGGTGAACCGATCATGTCGATCAATGAACATGAACTCCGTCGGCGAATTGGCTATGTCTTACAACAGATTGCCCTCTTTCCACATATGACGATTGAGGAGAACGTCAGCGTCGTGCCTGAGTTATTGAAGTGGAATAAGGAGAAAGTAGTACAACGGGTCGATGAATTATTTCGGTTGACTGGGTTAAATACCTCACTTAAGAAAAAATATCCAAGTGAACTCTCTGGTGGACAACAACAACGTGTTGGGGTTATGCGGGCACTCGCAGCAGAACAAGACGTCATCTTGATGGACGAACCATTTTCTGCGCTTGATCCCATTTCACGTGAACAACTACAAAATGATTTGTTGCATCTAAACGAAGAGCTTGGTAAAACAATTTTGTTCGTCACGCACGATATGAACGAAGCGTTGAAACTAGGCAGTCGTATCTGTCTGATGAACGCTGGAGAGATTGCTTTCATCGGTACAAAGGAAGAGGTATTAGCAAGTAACGATCCGTTCGTTCAAGAATTCATGCGTCAAGTCAGGGGGAGTGTCGAATGAATGGATTGATCGAAACGTATCAAGACCGGAAGACTGAATTGCTTCAAGCGTTGATCGAACATATCCAATTATCTGTTATCTCCTTGCTCATTGCCTGTGTAATCGCTATTCCGCTTGGGATTTACTTATCACGTAACAAACGTCTGAGTGAGTGGTCGATTGGTGTGACCTCAGTCATCCAAACGATTCCATCACTCGCATTACTCGGTTTGATGATACCACTTGTCGGGATTGGTACAGTACCGTCGATCATTGCACTTGTCTTGTATTCTTTATTACCGATCGTTCGAAACACTTATACAGGGCTTGCTGAAGTCGATCCTTCAATTAAGGAAGCGGCACGTGCATGTGGGATGACTCCGATGCAGAGCCTTTGGAAAGTCGAGCTCCCACTAGCTTTACCTGTCATGATGGCCGGGATTCGGACCGCGATGGTACTGATCATTGGTACAGCGACGATTGCTGCCTTGATTGGTGCTGGAGGATTAGGCTCGATCATTCTCCTCGGGATTGACCGTAACGATAACTATCTATTATTGCTCGGTGCGATTCCGGCAGCACTGCTCGCGCTTTTATTTGATGGCTTATTACGTCAAACGGAAGTAGCGACTCGTAAACGACAAACAGCACGTCTCGTAACGGCAGTTGTCTTAATGGTTGCGATCGTCGTCGCACCTTTTGCCTTCGGTCGTAGTGAACGACCAGATCTCGTCGTCGCTGGAAAACTAGGTGTAGAACCGGAAATTTTAATGAACATGTATAAGATTGTCATTGAAGATGAAACGGATTTGACGGTACAAGTCAAACCGAACTTCGGGAAGACGACCTTCGTCTATAAGGCACTCGAATCAGGTGATATTGATGCGTATCCAGAGTTTACAGGAACGGTGCTCGCTAGTTTGACGAATGAAAAACCGAAGTCGAATGATGCAAAAGAAGTGTATGAACAGGCAAAAGCCGGTCTTGAAAAACAAGATTTAGCCTTGCTACCACCGATGAACTATAACAATACCTATGCTGTAGCTGTTCCAAAGAAATTAGCAGACCGTTACGATTTGAAGACGATCTCTGATTTAAAACAGGTCGCGAATCAGTTGACAGCTGGATTCACATTAGAATTTAAGGACCGACAGGATGGGTATAAAGGGATTCAAGATAAATATGATGTTAATTTCCAGAAAGTCGTCACGATGGAACCAAAATTGCGCTATAAAGCAATTGAGTCAGGTGAGATCGATGTCATTGATGCTTACTCGACAGATCCGGAGATTGCGAAATACGACATGGTCGTCTTAAAAGACGATCAGCAACTATTCCCTCCATATGAAGGAGCTCCTCTTCTGCGACAAGAGACGATCGAGGAGTATCCAGAAGTAAAACAAGCACTTGAGCAATTGTCAGGTAAAATTTCAGATGAAGAGATGTCAAAAATGAATGAAGCTGTCGCATACGGCGGAAAGACGGCGAATGAGGTCGCTCGTGATTACCTGAAGAAGGAAGGCGTCATTCAATGAAACTTTTACTGATCAGTAACCCGACAGCTGGGACGAACGGCACCGGGTTACTTGGAGAAGTCATCGAACCATTAAGTACATTATTCGATGAAATCGTCATCAAGAATACAAAGCAAGCTGGAGATGCGATGCAATTTGCGGAAGATTCGTCCGCATTTGATGCGGTCGTCGTCATCGGTGGAGATGGAACGGTGTTCGAGACAATCAACGGGGTCGCAAAACTGGATGATCGCCCGATACTCGGTATCATTCCTGGAGGGACTTGTAACGACTTCGCTCGAACGCTTGGCTTACCGATGGCTCCTCGGCTTGCTGCAGAAGCGATCGCGATGCAACACGTTGTTCAGGTCGATCTCGGACAAGTCGAAAATAGTTATTTCTTGAATTTCCTTGGTGTCGGTCTTGTCGCAGAGGCATCGATTGGCATCGATACAGAAGAAAAAGCACGCCTCGGGAAGATGGGGTATTATCTATCGACGATTCGCTCAAGTCTAGAAGCACAACCCTTCGAATATGAACTGATTTTAGATGAAGGCCGTCACATGACCGGCGAAGCGGTTCTCATTCTTGCAGCAAACGGAGAATCGCTCGGTGGAATCGAGACGAACTTATCAGATGGAGCCTATAATGACGGCAAACTTGATTTAGTGATCGTCGATGAAGTAAACTTGACAACCATTCGAGATGTGATCCTTCAAAAAATTGGTCTTGCCAATGATCCTTCCTTTACACATATCTTGACGAGTGGGTTTCAGTTGAAAACAAAAGACGCAAAAGTCATCGATACAGATGGTGAGAAAGCCATCCATACGCCGGTTACAGTTAAAGTATTGCCGGAGTATCTGCGCATGTATGGAGGCACACAATAATATAAAGTAATGAATGAAAAGAAGGTCGTCATAAAAAACGGCCTTCTTTTTATCTTTCAGTACATATATGCGGTTATGCTTTGACGCTTTAAAGAAAATATTTGATAAAGGATGACTTTCAATGATTCTTTCTGTACAATGAAAAAGTATTTTGAAAAGGAGGTGGAGCACCATGAAAGGAAACGCATGGGCTTCAAAAGTTGGATTTATTTTAGCAGCAGCGGGATCCGCCATTGGTCTGGGGGCCATCTGGAAATTCCCGTACACGACTGGAACGAACGGAGGAGGCGCGTTTTTACTCTTGTTCCTAGTGTTTACCTTATTACTTGGACTGCCCGTTTTAATTGCCGAGTTTTTAATCGGTCGTGCGAGTGGAAAAACAGCACTTCAAGCGTTCTCGGCACTTGGACATAAGAAGTTCACATTCATTGGTGTACTTGGTGTCATCGCCTGTTTCTTGTTGCTCTCTTTCTACAGCGTCATCGGAGGATGGGTCTTGATTTATACCATTCTTGGTTTCACAGGTCGCCTGACGACGATGGACAGTGGTGCGCTTGGTGAATTGTTCGGAACGATTTCCGCCTCACCGTTATATGTCATTTCAGGGCAATTGATTTTCCTCGCTTTGACATGTTGGATCGTCTTACGTGGTGTTCAATCCGGTATTGAAAAAATGAGTAAAATCATGATGCCATTATTATTCGTGTGCTTCATCATCCTTGTCGTTCGATCATTGACACTTGATGGTGCAATGGAAGGTGTTAAATTCTTCATACAGCCTGATTTTTCGGTCCTCAACCGAACTTCTGTCCTGAGTGCGCTTGGCCAAGCGTTCTTCTCCTTATCGCTCGGTGTATCGGCGATGCTGACGTATGCTTCCTACATGAAGGAACGTGGCGAGATTAATCGTTCCGCCGCATGGATCGTCGCGATGAATGTCGCGGTCTCATTATTAGCTGGATTCGCGATTTTCCCAGCTGTTTTTGCTTCAGGTCTTGACCCTGCAGAAGGACCGGCATTGCTTTTCATCGTATTGCCGACTGTTTTCAGTCAGATCCAGTTTGGCTCGTTGTTCTTGACACTGTTCTTCCTTCTATTTGCTTTCGCATCGATCACTTCATCGATCGCTATGCTTGAGGTCGTTGTTGCTTCATTAACGGATCGTAAGGAAAATGCGACATCGCGTGATAAAAAGCGGACGACATGGCTTGCGACACTTGCGATTGCGATCGTCGGAATTCCGTCCGCACTCTCGTTCGGGATGTTGAGTGATGCTCAATTCATGGGGAAAACGTTCTTTGACAGCGTTGATTTCCTTGTCTCGAATATTTTAATGCCGATTGGTGCTTTACTGATTTCGATTTTTGCTGGGTACAAGCTCGATCGTACTCTTGTCGAACAGGAACTCGTGACGAGTCCATTCATGAAAAAAATCGTACCTGTGTGGCGTGTGAGTGTTTGTTACTTGAGTCCGATCGCGATTTTGATCATTCTTGTATGGCCATTATTCGGATAATTGATCACTTTTTTAGGGTAGTCGACAAAATTGTCGACTACCTTATTTGTTGTCAAAAGAATCATGCGAAAGAAAGAACGGATAGTTCATTCTTCGGTCTGATGCGATATTTTTAAAAGTATGTTGAAATATAAATACACGAGGCGTAACATTTCGGAAAAACGGGAAACTTTTTGTTAGACGTTACGTAATGTTAAAATAAAGACACGTAAACCTGATAGAAGAATCAGTACGAAGGAAGAGGGGATGACATGAAGTCTTCATGGTGGATATTTGGTTCCATCGGTATGATGTTCGTATTTCTACAATTGGCCGATACGTTCAACTTCTCGGGAATCTTCATCGCTCTTGGTTTGTGGTTCATTTGGAGCGGTTATCGAACAAAACCAGGTCGACGATATCGGACAGAACGGAAATCGACCGAAATCAAGCGGAAAAATGTGAAAAAGAAATTACTACTTGATGACGAAGATGAGTTCGTCGGAAGTGTCATTTTAAAACCGGAACGGGCGACACGCCGATTTGAAGAGACGGATGATTTAGAACTTCAAGTATTGCAACGGACGATCGAAGAAGGATTCACTAAAATCCAGACGTACGATCAAATCGTTCCCTCGATTCGAGATGGTGAAATCAGAAGTGAGATGCGGATCGTCTCACGGGAAGCACATGTCTTGTTCGAGGAGTTATATGAAAGTCCACGCGACGTCAAAAAAGTTCGGGACTTCTTTACGTTCTATCTGGATTCCTTATTGTCGATTTCAGAAAAATATGCCGATTTGGAACGCCGTGGCGCTCAAGTTCAATTGGATACGAAAAATCAATTGATTTCGAACTTGAAAATGATCGGACAAAAATTAAAGCAACAACAAACCTTGTTGCTTGAAGGGGATACCGTTGATTTAGAACGGGAACTCTTGACGATTGAAAAGGTGTTGACGCAAGAGACTGAACAACGAAAACAGGAGGAGAGTTACCGACATGACCCATTCTGATAAAGATACATGGCAACAATGGCCTGATGAGCAAGATCAACCGACGATTTCTGATCCGTCGGTCGACTTAAACGTAGCGGAGACACCGCCTAAAATGCCGGCTCGCCCTGTCGAAGAAATGATTCCTTCGGATGTTCCGGCAGAACAACGACAAAAGATTGAACGTCTACTGCAGGTGATCGATCTACAAAAAACGGATGCCGTCATGCAATTCGGGGCGCCCGTCCAGCGTGAACTATCCCAATTCTCTGATCAAGTCTTAAGTGAAGTGAAGATGAAGGACGGCGGGGAAGCAGGGAAATTGCTGAGTGACTTAATGCAGCGTGTCCGCCAAATGGATCCAGATACACTTCAAGAAAAAAAGAGCTTCTGGTCGAACGTGCCGGTCATCGGTCGGGCGAAGAAAAAAGCGGAAACGTATTTCTTACAATACGAGAAAATGAGCGCTTATCTCGAAGAAGTCGTACACAATCTTGATCGATCAAAATTTGGATTGATGAAGGACATCACGTTACTCGATCAAATGTATCAAAAGAACAAGCGTTATTTTGAAGAATTAAACGTTTATATTGCGGCTGGCGAGACGAAAATCGCTCACGTTCGTCAACATGAAATCGAACCGCTACGAACGGAAGTCGAGGTATCGCGGGATCAAACAAAGCTACAGGAATTGAATGACTTGATTCAATTGACGGATCGTTTTGAAAAGAAAATCCATGATTTAAAATTATCCCGAACGATTAGCTTGCAGATGGCACCGCAAATTCGTGTCATTCAACAAAATAACCAAATTCTAGCGGAAAAAATTGAATCAGCAGTCGTCAATACGATTCCACTTTGGAAGAACCAAGTTGTCCTATCTTTGAGTCTGTCGCGTCAAAAAGCAGCGCTTGAAATGCAGAAGGATGTCACCAATACGACGAACCAGTTACTTGAGCAAAATTCGAAGTTGCTGAAGGAATCGTCAATTGAAATTGCGGAAGAAAACGAAAAAGGCATCGTATCCGTTGAATCGTTAAAAGTGGCGCACCAAAACTTGATCGAGACACTGGATGAGACATTACGCATCCAACAAGAAGGAAAACAAAAGCGCCGCGACGCAGAGCATGAACTAGAGCGAATGGAGAATGAATTGAAACAAAAAGTCATCGAAGTCGCCTCAAAAAGCAGAGAATTACCGAATCGACCATACTAAGGAACACGACATTTCGTGTTCCTTTCCTTCATGAAAGGAGAGTTTGAATGAATAATGAAGAGAAGCAGTTGAAATGGGATACGACATGGTTATTATTCGCACGGATGATGGCAGACCGTCATTCAAAATGTGCCTCAAAATCCGTTGCCTGTGTCATCGTCAAGGATGAAAAGCCGATTTCAATTGGAATAAACGGAACACCTAGTCAGCATGTGAATTGCAACGAAATTTACTTAAAGCAAAATGGTATTCTCTATACATCACGACCTGACCACCCGATTGTTGAAGAATTGGTTGAACGAAACGGGATTCTCTTTTATCGGTGCGAAAATCAGGAAGAACACCATGAATGGTCAAAGCAACACGAGATTCATGCTGAAATCAACGCGCTCGGTAAGCTAGCAGCCGATTCGACGAGCGCTCGTCATGCAACAGCTTATGTAACACATAGTCCGTGTCATGCGTGTAGTTTAGCGCTCATCGCTTCTAAAATCGATCGTGTCGTTTATTCGACAGGTTATGAATATGGGGACGGATTGAATCTCATGCGACAAAGTGGAATCGAAGTCATCCACTTGCCACTCGCAAACGAATATTTTCTTGAAAAAATTTAACGAAAAAGGGTTGTAAACGCTTCCATTGCATTGTATGATGAAATCAAGCATTGCCATGGTAATTATTCACTCTTCCATTCGGACTGATTTTCAATCGAAAATCGGTCCACTTTTTTTAGAAAAGAATTGACAGACCTTGAATAGTTTGGCATGATGACTATAGAATATGACGAAGCGGAACGCCGCATTTTCATACAAAACCAATCAAGGAGCTGGAATGCCAGGTCGTTGAATGAAAAATCCTGACTCACATGAGTCAGGATTTTTTTTATGGATGAACAAGTGTCGCTTCCTTGAGGCGTTTAGCACGGATTGCACATTTTGTGGCGACCGCACCTGAAAGGATCGTCATGAATCGCTGACAGAGGATGTCTGGTTGCGATTGATGTAAGAATAGTTGATGTAATAGTCGGTTGAAGGCGGCGTCTAGCGAAGATAAGTGCCGTTTGATTGCAGTGGGAGACATATCTTGAATTTCCTCTGCTTGATAGCCGGCATCACTTTGGAAAGCAGAGAGGATGAGAAGCTCTGTTTGCGCATCAGCCAACGTTAGCCCTTGTTCTTGGACATAATGACAAGCCTCACGCAATTCATGAATCAACAAATGTTCCAAAGCATACGACGTATGCATTTGATATGGATCGTACAACTGGACAGCTTGCCGAATTTGATCGCGGGTCACGATTTCGGATACCGTCCATTGATCGAGTGTGCCAACAGCTTCACTGTATAGTTGAGTAAGTGGTCGAATCATCGTTTCTCCTCCTTAAGCATAAAATGGACTTCCAGTTTCATCATAGTTCATTTAGAAAACGCTTACAATATCTGTTTACTAGTAGTCGTGATGAAATCGTGTCTGCTATGATATGAGTGAAGAAAAAGGAGTGAGATGACGTGATTCAATTATTCAAAGCACTTCCGGAAGTGACGATGCCTTCTTATGGAAATGATACTTTTTCCATCCATCAATCGAATCAACCGATTGGACTTTCGATAGAGACGCTTGTTTCGGGTGAACGAATCGAAGAAGTGTTACTCGTTGCCTCGGGTGAAATCCGCACAGGTCAAACCGGACGAGAGTGGCTGCAGTTCACGTTCAATTCGCCCGCTGGATCTTGTAAGGGGAAACAGTGGATCAATCAAGGAACGGCAGAAGAAGCACTTCGTCCATATCTCGAAACACGGATCGTTCGGGTCGAGGCAAAGGTAGAGGAATATCCGCCGCAATCCGGAAACAAGTCATTGACCGTTCAGCGCGTCACTCCGATTCATGACGCCTCACCGACGCAGTTCCTACCACAATTACCAGCAGATGAATCGCTTGAAACGTATCGTGATCAGTTGCTTGGACTAGTCGGTCAACTTGATTCTCCTTACCAAGAAATCGCGCTCTCGATTCTGCGACAGTACTGGGCGGATTTTTCAACACGACCGGCTGCGCTGTTTCATCACCATGCCTATATCGGTGGGTTGCTGAAACATACTGCTTGTATGATGACGATTGGTCGAGGAATTTGTGATAGTGAACAACCATACTTGACGCTACTCAAATGTATTCAAGAAGCAGAAGCCGATCATAAAAATGAACTCTTCCAAGCAGCTGAACGAGAGATACGTCAATTTTCTTGGGATGACAGTTTTGATGCCCTCTATCAAGCGGCAAAAGGGATTGCTCTGTTAGATCAACGACCGAATCCGAATGAGTTGTTGCTCGGTATTTTATTGCACGACATCGGAAAGCTATGGGAGTATACGCATGCGGGTGCATCGACAGATCGTTTTTCAAGACTGTTGCACGTAACAGAAGAAGAGGAAGAACTGGCGGGTATTGCGCTTGATCCGGACGGTGTATTGATGGGTCATATGCCGTATGGTTGTTTTGTTCTCGAACAAACACTTCGAGAAGAAGATATCCGATTACCTCGTGCTGTTTATCACCGTCTCATGCATATGGTATTATCACACCATGGTAAACGCGAGTGGGGATCAAGTGTTACGCCGCAAACGACAGATGCTTGGTATCTTCATGCGATTGATCTACTCGATGCACGAAAAGAAAAATGGCGTCAGCAACAAGGACGCTAAGGAGTGAAATCATGCAAGACAAAATACGTACGACCGTCATTACTGGTTTTTTAGGTGCCGGTAAAACTACGCTACTCAATCATCTCGTTTCTCAACCGACAGAAAAGTTTGCCTTGCTCGTCAATGAAGTAGGTTCTGTTCATATTGATGAAGCATTGATTGAACGAAGTGACGAAGAGATGATCGAATTGACGAATGGTTGCATTTGTTGTTCGATTCGCGGTGATTTACGGGATGCGTTGCTACGGATCGCAAAACGCCGTCGAGATGGGGAGTTATCGTTTGATCGATTATTGATTGAGACGACAGGCGTTGCTGATCCAGGACCGATTCTACAGACATTCTACTTTGAGCCGGCTGTTGAACAGTCCTATCAGATTTCAAGTGTCGTTACGGTCATCGATGCGTATCACTTGGAACGTCAACTGACGTTCCAAGAAAATGTGAAACAAATCGGCTTTGCTGACGTCCTGATTTTGAATAAAATGGATTTGATTGACGAGTCAAAGCGCGAAACGTTGTCCGCTTTACTTCGCGAACGAAATCCTTCTGCAGCTATCATTGAAACGGAACAGGCTCAACTTGAATCGGACCGACTGTTTGAAACGTTCCATTTTCCAAAAGAAGAGCAAGTACGACTCAGTCAACAAACGGATCAGATTCATCAATCGGTTGAGGATTTCACGGCATTGACGATTGTCGAGGAACGACCCTTGAACCGAAATCGATTTGGAATGGTCCTACGTGAGGTGTTAGAAGCGTATGCGGAAGATCTCTATCGCTATAAAGGAATCATTCATTTTGCAGATACGGATCGAAAGGTTATTTTACAAGGTACTGGCATGATTTATGGCACAGCAATCAGAGAACCATTTAGCGAACAACCAAAGACGACGCTCGTCTTCATTGGGAAAGGGCTGGATGAACAAGCGATACGAAAAGGAATCGAGGCGGCAATTGAACATGGTTGAACTTTATTTTGACGGTACGGTCCGTCCTTCAAATGATGAAGCGGCGGTTGGGCTGTTTAGTAAAAATTCCGAGGGCGAAGTCACGGAAAAAATGTATCAAATTCAAGCGATCAATAATCATGAAGCAGAATTTATTGCTTTTGCGACAGCCGTCGAGTGGGCGCACGAACTGATTGCACAAGGCGAGAGCGTCATTTCGTTTCGGACGGATTCAGAAGCCGTTGCACTCGCAGTCGAACGCGAATTCGTCAAGAACAAACGAACGCAGACGATTTTTGATCCTGCCTTTGCGCGTTATCAACTCTTACCACTCGCTTTCGTGAAGTGGATTCCACGGTCGGAGAACAAAGCAGATCGTGTCGCACGAGAGGCGTTACGATTATACGAAGCATGATTGACGACAAACACCCCTATCCTCACGGTAGGGGTGTTTGTTCATGTTCGATTCGCTCAATCAGAATTTGGTCGACGCGTCGTCCGTCTAAATCAACGACTTCAAACCGGTACGGTCCAATTTCGACAGTACTCCCACGAGAGGGGACATCACCTAACGTATATAGAATCAAACCAGCAACCGTATGATAGGCGTTCAACTGTTCACCGGGTAAGTCTTCTGTATAACCGAGCGTCCGCTTTAAATCATCGATGTGCAATAGACCATCCGCTAGGAAGGAGCCATCCTTTCGCATGACGAGTTCCGGTTCTTCCTCAACGCTTGAAATTTCGCCAACGAATGCTTCGAGGATGTCGAATAAGGTGATCATGCCGAGGAAACCACCGTATTCATCGAGAACAAATGCGATTGATACCGTCTCTTTGCGCATCCGTTCAAGCAAGACGGTTGCTTTTAATTGACGGGGAACGATCAGCGGTGATTGAATCAGCCGTTCAAGTTCTTGAACAGGTCGTTCCGTTGATAGCACCTCTTTCGCATCGATGAAACCGACGAAGTGATCCAAGTCACCATGACCAACCGGTAAGTTTCGATGTCGCGCTTGCCGGAGCTCTTGTAAGATCGTATCGGAGTCATCCGCTAAGTCAATCCATTCGGTAACGGTACGCGGCTCCATCAGTTCGTACGCGTACAAATCATGAAAATCAAACACACGAGAGACTTGCTCCGCTTCAGACCGATTAAAGGTTCCTTCTTGCGTACCACGAATCAGTAATTGCCGAACTTCGTCTTCCGTCTCATCTTCTGTTTGCAGGCGATCCAGACCAATCAAACGGAAGATGGAACTCGTCGACTTACTTAGAACCCAAATGAATGGTCGAAGAATGATTGAGAAAAAGCGCATCGGTGGGGCAAGCCACATCGTGACCCGTTCTGGACTGACAAGGGCGACACGCTTAGGAACGAGTTCACCGATGACGAGTGAAATATAGGTGATGATCGTTACGACGAGAATATAGCCGATCGTACTGGCATAAGGAGCGAGCCATGCGAATTGAGCAAGCCACTTGATGACCGGTCCTGAGAGAGCGGCGCCTCCAAAAGCACCGTTGACGATGCCGATTAACGTGATGCCAACTTGAACAGTCGATAACAGATCGGTTGGTCGATCGAGTAACTCTAACGCAACATGGGCTGACTTTTTGCCATCATTCGCTGCTTTCTCTAATTTCGACCGTTTTGAGGAAAGCAAAGCGAGTTCAGTCATCGCAAAAATACCGTTTGCTAGAATCAAAAGCAGTACAATCGTTAAGTTAATCAACCACATGAAATCTTCACTCCTTTTTCGATAATAAACTATTCCCCAAAACTGTCTCTCTCATTCCCATTCTGTCTACTTTTGCGTTAAACTAAAAGAGAAATAATCAAAAGGGGGAATTTGTTTATGGAATACCGTGTAGAACGTGACACGATGGGGGAAATTCGTGTACCAGAAGCGCAGGAATGGGGCGCACAAACACAACGTAGTCTAGAAAACTTTAAGATCGGAACGGAAAAAATGCCGATTGAAGTCATTCGTGCCTTTGCAGTCCTGAAAAAAGGAGCGGCGCTTGCGAACCGCGACTTAGGCGTGCTTGAGGCAGAAAAAGCGGGTGTCATCGCTGAAGTATGTGACGAGATCATCGCGGGGAAATTCGATGATGAGTTTCCGCTTGTCGTTTGGCAAACGGGTTCAGGTACACAGTCAAATATGAACGTCAACGAAGTGGTCGCTCGGGTCGCGACACGCAAGTTGAAAGAACAAGGCAGTGAGACGACGATTCATCCGAATGATGACGTCAACAAATCACAAAGTTCAAATGATACATATCCAACAGCGATGCATTTAGCGGCGAAGACAGTCTTGTTGGAATCACTATTCCCAGCAATCGATGCTTTGCATGCGACACTTGACGAAAAAGCTAACGCGTTTGCGGATATCGTCAAGATCGGACGGACACACTTGCAAGATGCTACACCCATCACACTCGGTCAAGAAATCAGCGGTTGGGTCCGGATGCTTGCACTTTCGAAGCAAATGATCGAACGGACGCTTGATCCGTTAACGGAATTAGCAATCGGCGGTACGGCTGTTGGAACGGGCATCAACGCACATCCGGACTTCGGTGATTTGGCTGCGCAAAAGATGAGTGAAGAAACGGGATATGAATTCACGAGTGCGGAAAACAAATTCCACGCCCTAACAAGCCACGATCAACTCGTCTTTACGCATGGTGCGGTCAAAGCGTTAGCGATGGACGCGATGAAGATCGCAAACGACGTTCGCTGGCTCGCATCAGGTCCACGAGCAGGGATCGGCGAAATCACGATTCCAGAAAATGAGCCGGGAAGCTCAATCATGCCTGGGAAAGTCAATCCGACTCAAAGTGAAGCGTTGACGATGGTCGCTGCACAAGTCCTTGGAAACGATGCGACGATTGGTTTTGCTGCAAGTCAAGGAAACTTCGAACTAAACGTCTTCAAGCCGGTCATCATGTATAACTTCATACAATCCGTTCGCTTACTGACAGACGCCTTGCATTCGTTCAATGACCACTGTGCGATCGGAATCGAACCAGAACAATCCGTCATCGCTGAGAACGTCGAACGTTCGTTGATGCTTGTCACTGCACTCAACCCGCACATTGGATATGAGAATGCGGCGAAAATTGCAAAGGCAGCGCATCAATCCGGGTCAACCTTAAAAGAAGCAGCACTTGCGACTGGTCTACTAACAGAAGAACAATATGATCAATGGATCGTACCAGCAGATATGGTCCGTCCGAACTTAAAAGCGTGAGATGAAAAAGCGGGGGAATTCCCTCGCTTTCTCTTTATCCGAGGACGGTTCTTCGGATGTATGGAAAGAGAGGGGATTGGATGGAACGGAGTCGAAAACGGATAGAAAAACAACTGCAACAGACGATCATCATGGTGGAGACGTTACTTCGGATGCCGACCGTGCCACGGACAGAATTACTCGCATTAGCAAGCTGGCTTGAAGGGCTCGGGAGAGAGGAACTGTTTAAAGGACTTGCCGATCAAGTGAGTCGGGAAAAAGCGACGTGGGAACAAATGAATGCGGTCATCACTCAGCCGATCGTTAAAGAATTACTGCGGCCAATCGTCGATCAGTTGTCTGAACGCTCACGCGCCAATCGGATTCGAAAAGAATTGGTCGTCACTGTGACAAGACGTTTTCTTGAGAATATCAAATGGAAGAAATCGCTCGAACAGGAGCGCTATATGTCACGATTCTTCAGTTCGGTGGAAGACACGTTGTCGATATCACATGATATTGCTATGGATGCTGTCATCATCGACCATGCATCTATCGCGGAATCCTTAGAATTGACTCAAAAACTGATCAAACAAATGGAGTCAGCATTCGTTCCCGTCATCATCGTAGGTCCGAACCGGTCTGACATTCGTCAAGTCAGCTATGAGATGGGAGCTGATGACTACTGGGATGAGACAGTGACGAATGAAGAACGACATGTTCGTCTAGCGAGACTATTACGAAAATTAAGGGTCGTATCTTCGACGATCTTAGTCGATGAACTGACGGGAGCTTATAACCGGAAATACCTCCAAAGTGCCTATGATCGTCGCGTAGCACGTCTCGAACGTGAACAGCGGACATTTGGGTTAGCGATTTTTGATATCGATCATTTTAAGCGGATCAATGATTTACATGGACATCCAACGGGGGATTTGGTCCTCTCCGAACTAGCTACCGTCGTTCAACAAGCCGCTCGTCTCGATGATGAATTCATTCGTTTCGGTGGTGAGGAATTCATCTTATTGTTTTCTGCAGAAACAGTACCGCAAGCAGTTGCGAGTATGAATAAAATTCGCGAGCGTGTCGAGCGCCATATTTTTGCGAATGGATTAAAAGTAACAGTTTCGATTGGTCTGTCTTTTGCTTTTGATCTCCACACATCCCTGGCGCAAGCAACAGCAGAGGCAGATGAAGCACTGTATCAAGCGAAACGTAACGGCCGTAATCAAGTGGTGTCCTATTCAACAGCGATATCGATCGAAAAAATACCGGTCTATATCCGTGTCGAGCAAGGATTCCTTAAACAGGTACATACGCTTGATATGCCGGATCATCCGAAATACCATATTGAGGTGATTTCGCTAGACGATCAACGGACGTCGCCAATACAATTGGCGATTCTTTCACTCGATCAGTTAGCAAGCGAGAACTTTGTACGATTAGAGGAGTGGAGACAACAACGGGAATCGATCATTGATGCTTTGATCGTGACAAATCAAGAAGACGATCGTTTAGCCAATGCGCTATCATGCGGTGCGACAGACTATATCATGACCTCACAGTTCGATTCTGATATGGAGGAATGGATTGCTGAATGGATCATGCAAATTCCTTAAAAAAAACAGCCACATTTGTCCGTCATACGGAGCAATGTGGCTGTTTTTTAGTTACTGATCATATCGACGAATGATAAACGGATAATCGTTTCCCTCGACCGCATCATAATGTGTTTCGGAAGTAATCTGAAATGAAGATGGGATTTCGGGATAATGTACATCTCCAGAAAGAACCGTATCAATTTCAGTGACATACAGGCGGCGAGCAAGAGGAAGCGTTTGAGCAAACAACTCTCCACCACCAATCAAAAAGACTTCTTCTTCTGAATCGACGTATGGTTGTAAAGCAGATAGATCATGCCATACCGTTACACCTTCGGCTGCAAACGTCTGATCGCGCGTAATGACGATGTTCTCTCGACCGGGCAACGGTCGTCCGATGGATTCGAACGTCTTTCGTCCCATGATGATCGGTTTGCCAATCGTCGTACGCTTGAAGTGAGCCAAATCAGCTGGAAGATGCCAAGGCATCGCATTGTCACGACCAATGACATGATTTTTCGTATACGCTACGATATGTGTGATCATACGGCTACCACACCTTTAATGTGCGGATCAGGATCATAGCCTTCAATAATGATGTCTTCGAAGCGGAAGTCTTCGATACGATCGACTGTTCGAGCGAAGCGCAGCGTCGGTAATTTTTTCGGAGTACGCGTCAACTGAAGATTGACTTGTTCAATATGATTTGAATAGATATGAGCGTCACCGAGCGTATGAACGAAGTCTCCGACTTCAAGTCCACACACATGAGCAATCATATGTGTCAGTAACGCATAAGATGCAATATTGAATGGTACGCCTAAGAAAACATCAGCTGAACGTTGATACAATTGGCATGATAGTTTTCCGTCAGCGACATAAAATTGGAACAAGAGATGACAGGGCGGTAAAGCCATCTCATCGACTTGTCCAGGATTCCAAGCACTGACGATCAAACGACGAGAATCCGGATTCGTTTTGATCTGTTCAATGACTTGTGCCAGCTGATCGACCGTCGTGCCATCTGGACGTGGAAAAGAGCGCCATTGTGCCCCGTAAACAGGACCTAGATCTCCGTTCTCATCGGCCCATTCGTTCCAAATCCGCACACCATTTTCCTGTAGATAACGAATATTCGTATCACCCGAGATGAACCAAATCAACTCATGGATGATCGACTTCATATGTAACTTTTTCGTCGTAATGAGAGGAAAACCATCTTGAAGGGAGAAGCGCATTTGGTGACCAAACACGCTGAGTGTTCCCGTTCCCGTCCGGTCTTCCTTTTTTGTTCCGTGTTCCAAAATGTGTTCGCAAAGTGCATGATATTGTTCCATCGGATGACAGCTCCTTTTCAAAAAATCCAAATTTCATTGTACCATAAATTAAGATTTTGAGGATGAAGGTAAATGTCTTGCGAATAGATAACGGAATAAACCAAAGAGAGGAATCACGTCTTGCCACTCTAATGTCTGTGCATTCCGAAGACGAATGCGCCGGAGCAAATAGACTTGCAGAATGTAGAATAATAACAAATCGACAGTCATCGTTCGAACGAATTGATTGGTCTCAAAGTAGATGCGGAATATACTCCAGTCAGATCGAGCAAGAGCAATCCAAAGCAATAATGTCGTCACGACGCTAAGTAAGGCGACGACGGTCGGAATCCACCCGCGACGACGAAAAGGAAGAAACGTTTTCCTTGGAATAGCGAGGGCGACATAAGGCATCAACACGAAGGCGCCTAAGAAGAACGATCCAATACTTGCGACGAGCGGTCCGGGTCGCATGAATCGTTTCTCATCTAGAAATAGTAAAAAGAATGCGAACGGATAAATACCGAGTAAGGCAAATAAACTTAACGCGGATGTATCAAATTGACTTTGGTCGAAACGTAAAAACGAAATCAAGAAACCTTCTGGAAAGACACGATTATTTCCAAATAATAAGATGAAGACAATAGCAATCGCCCAGACAAGGAAGAGCAAATATCGACGATACATTTGTCCACACTCCTTTCTCATACCTTTCTTTCCCATCATCTTGGATGTAGTAAACACCTGTATTTCATATTTCATGATATCAAATATGTTAAGGTTCTTGCTTGAGCCCCTCTCATGGACATGTTAAGATGACGTTGTGAGAATTGAAAGCGCTTTTACAAATTGGTGCAATCGTTTGCTCAATATGTAGCACGGTACGTACATAAAAGAGGAGAGTGTTGAGGATGGAACGTAAATGGTGGCATGATAGTGTCGTTTATCAAATTTACCCACGTAGTTATAATGATTCGAATGGGGATGGAATCGGTGATTTGAACGGAATCATCGAGAAGTTGGATTATTTGAAGACGCTTGGTATCGACGTCATCTGGCTGAGTCCTGTCTATGATTCACCAAACGACGATAATGGCTATGACATCCGTGATTATGAAGCCATCATGAAGGAATTTGGAACGATGGAAGATTTTGATCGTCTTCTAGATGAGGCACATGCACGAGATATCAAAATCGTCATGGATCTCGTCATCAATCATTCGTCAGATGAACATCAGTGGTTCGCGGAATCGCGTCAAAGCAAGGACAATCCATATCGGGATTATTATATGTGGCGCCCAGCAAATCCAGACGGTTCGCTACCAAACAACTGGGGATCGATTTTCTCTGGACCTGCCTGGGAATATGATGAAACAACGAATGAGTATTACTTACACTTATTCTCGAAGAAGCAACCTGACTTGAACTGGGAAAATGAGCAGATGCGTCACGATGTGTACGGGATGATTCGTCGTTGGTTGGATCGAGGGATTGATGGTTTCCGAATGGACGTCATCAACTTGATTTCGAAGACACCCGGCTTACCAGATGCGACGGTCCATCCAGGAGCACTGTATGGAGATGGTGGAGAACATTATATCAATGGACCACGTGTCCATGAGTTTCTACACGAGATGAACGAAGCTTCCTTCGGTAAATACGATGTCCTGACAGTCGGTGAGATGCCAGGAGCGACGACGGATGATGCCATTCTTTACACGGATCCGGCACGTAAAGAGGTCAACATGGTCTTTACGTTCGAACATATGGATCTCGATTCAGGTCCGAATGGGAAATGGGACGTCATTCCGTTCGATTTACTCAAACTCAAGCAAAACTTCACCAAATGGCAGACGGCCTTACATGAGACGGGTTGGAACTCGCTCTATTGGAATAACCACGATCAACCACGCGTCGTTAGTCGATTCGGAAATGACACGACGTACCGCGTCGAGTCAGCTAAAATGCTTGCTACATTATTGCATTTGTTAAAAGGGACACCATATATCTATCAAGGCGAGGAAATCGGGATGACGAACGTCGCTTTTGAAGACATCGCGGACTATGAAGATATCGAAATTCGGAACATGTGGAAAGAACGTACGGAACAAGGGGCATCACCGGCTGAACTACTACGTTCCATCCATGTCAAAGGACGTGACAATGCGC
This sequence comes from Exiguobacterium sp. E17S, assembly GCF_057772545.1. Taxonomy (NCBI): domain Bacteria; kingdom Bacillati; phylum Bacillota; class Bacilli; order Caryophanales; genus Exiguobacterium; species Exiguobacterium sp. E17S. The sequence continues at coordinate 846,538 of NZ_JBYLRU010000001.1, read as the reverse complement.
GGACACCGATGCAGTGGAATGCGTCGGAGAACGCTGGTTTCTCAACGGGAACACCATGGTTGAAGGTCAATCCGAACTATCCAGAAATCAACGTCGAACAGGCGCTTGCAGATGAGCAATCCATCTTTTATTACTATCAACAGTTGATTCGTCTACGACATGACCATGAGCTCGTCGTCTATGGTCGCTATGAACTCTTACTCGAAGATCATCCAAAAGTATACGCCTACTCACGAACGCTTGAAGGGGAGACCTGGTATGTCTACTGTTCGTTTGCGGATCATGATGTGAATATTCCGTCTACGCATGATACGTCAGACCGGGTCATAGGAAACTATGATGGGTCCGTTGTTACCGATGAACTCACGCTTCGACCTTATGAAGCCGTCGTCTTCCGTACGTTTGACGCATAAATTGTTTCGATAAAAAATGGCATTGCCCTTACATATGTAGGGGCAATGCCATTTTAATCATTAAGAAGGGATCGTTCTGATTTCGCGATCTGTTTCACTTGTGAAATGATTTTTTCACGATCAGTTGTTGTCGAATTGAGATGGATACCGTACAACCGCCCAGGACCGGAAGGCTTCTCATGCAATAAAAACCCTTCGATGCATAGTGGCACTTGTCCTTCAATCAATGAGAATTCAACGACGATTTTCATTGATTTGAGGAGTGGAAGTTTTAGTTCTGTGCTGATTGCTAGTCCGTTCGGTGAGATATTATGAATCTTCATCAACCCTTTCGGTGTACGCTGTTCATCTTTGAGCAAGTAAAATTCACCAATTATAGGAGTCTTCAGCGTATATCGAAACGGTTCATTGCGTTTGATTTTCATGTAGGCACCTCCAATCCCATTATCCGACAATTTCGTCAAGTCTTCTAGTTTTTTTTAGGTCATGCGGCAGCGTCTGTCGATTGTTTCGTCGGATGGATACGTTTTGCTAAATACATGAATGGTGTCGCGAACCAAGCGACAACGAATTTTGCGAGATACGTCGTAATGAAGATTTGCCACCAGATGGAGAAGGGCATATCGTGGAAGGCGATCGCACAAAACGTCAATGTATCAAGCAATTGACTTAATACAGTTGACCCTGTCGTCCGTAACCAAAGCTTCCGTTCGCCTGTCTTCTGACGGATCTTTGAATAGATAAAGACATCGAATAGTTGCGAGACAAGATAAGCGGCAAGACTACCGACAGCAATCCATGGTAAGAGTCCGAACAATAAATGCAAGGAATCGGATGTTTCGAGTGCAGCCTTATCAGCAAGTGGTGTATATAAGAGACTGAACTGCATGAGAACGGTCGTCGTGATGAGGGAGAAGAACCCCATATAGACGCCTTTACGAGCGACCTGTTTTCCGTATTTTTCATTAAGGATATCTGTCGCTAGATAACAACTGCCATATACGACGTTCCCTAACGTAAAGACGAAACCGAAAATATCAACGGTTTGTGTAACTTGGATGTTTGCAATGATTGTTGCGATGGCAATCCACATCAACAATCCTGTCTTACCAAATAAATAATAACTGAAAATCAATAATCCCATCGTTAAGAAAATGGAAGGGATCCATAACCATTCGTTCATGAGATGTACTCCTTTCTGTTCATACAGATGAAAATTGTACGCTGAAATCGATCAACTGTCAAAGGTGATGAAGCGATAAGGGCATAAAAAAAGACCATGAGTTCCATGGTCTTTCGGACGTTCTTTAGCCCATTCGTTGCAGAGAGTACCGACGACGTCTTCCTTTGACGTAATAGTTCTCTGTCGATGTAAAATCATTCGCTTCTAAAATGCGTTTTGCAAACGAAGCGTGCGGTGATTGTTCAAGGACACGCGCACGTACTTCGTGACGATCTAGTACCCCAGAATACGTCAATGCTTCAGCAACTGCTTGAGTAGCTAGACCCCGACGCGTATAGGGATCAAACACCATGAAGTCGAGTTGGAAGTAGTGACCCATTTTTAAGAGCAGAACCCGCCCCACGATCGTATCCGCTTCAACGATATCAAAGTAATAATCTTCAGGATAACTGTGCTCGACGGAATCAAAAGCCCGCTCTTCTCCAAGCTCATGGTCATACCCTTTGATTTCTTGCGGAGTCAGTCCATATGCTTGCTCGCCATACTTCAAGAAATGATCGTACTCAGCTTGATCGACATGACGTAATGTTCGACGTCTCAATTCCATCACAAAATCCTCCCTCATCCCAATTGATGCTTCGTTTACATTATAGCGATACCCTCCGTGCAATTGCAAAAATTAACTGGAATCGATTCGCAGGAAGAAATCTAAAAAAAGTCATTCTGTAATCATCTTGTGATTGTTTTAATTACCTCGGAATATGGTAAAGTAATGATGTAGACAACTGCATACTGGAAGGGGCTGGAAAACGTGTTCACAGAACGTGACGGAATCAAATTGCGTCTAGAGCAAATCGAACGATTGTATTCGGACTTGAATCGTGAAGCGAAACAATTGACGGAACGCTTACGCCAATTAGATGAACAAGGGGATGAAGTTCAACATGATCTTTCCCTTAATAAAGAAGACCGCGATCATTTGAAGTCAAGCATCGATGAGACGCTTCAGGCACTCATGAAGCGGACGACGGTCGATGCAAAAGTCGAACAGGAAAAGCAAGAAGACCTGATTTCGAAAAAAGCATTGATTGAAGATATCGAAGGATTATTGAAGAAAAAGAAATGAGCTAGCTCCGGCTAGCTTATTTTTTTATGGAGGAACACATTATGAAACCAACCATTGGACTGACGACATGTCTTCGTCCGACTGACGATGTGCATCATCGTGTGAAACAGTTGTTAGCGGATGAAACGATACATTTTATCTACGTCGTGCGTCAGAAAAAAAGCATAGAACACTTGCAACAGGAGACAGGATTACCGGTGCTTGTCGTCGATAAACAACGGCTTGATTTATATCCACTAGGCGAGGCGATATCGTTCTTTTTCCATCCTTCGAGTGCGGTGTTTCGCATCAAACAAATTGATGCAGGAGGAGGCGATCCTCTCGTTGCGATCGGACGCTTATCGGAAGGGATGCGTGTGCTTGACTGCACACTTGGTCTTGGAGCAGATGCCATCGTCATGAGTCATGCCATCGGAGAGCGGGGGCGGATCACCGGCTTAGAAAGCCGCGTTGAGACAGCGTTTGTCGTCAAGAACGGATTAAAACGGTGGGAAGAATCCTACGAACCGATCAATCAAGCGATGCGACGAATTGAAGTGAAAGTCAAACACCATCTCGCTTATTTGAAAGAATGTCCGGATAATTCCTTTGATGTCATCTACTTTGATCCCATGTTCGAACAGACTGTCGAAGAATCGACACATCTCGATGCTTTACGAACGCTTGCGAACTATGAAGCCTTATCCGAGGAAGCGATGGTGGAGGCGAAGCGTGTGGCACGTCAGCGCATCGTGTTAAAAGCACATTATGAGAGTCCCTTGTTTGGACGGTTTGGGTTCGAACGAACAAAGCGGAAGACGTCGAAGTTGCATTATGGCGTGATTGAACTGTAGATCAAAAAAAGACCTCTGCCAATCATACGGCAGAGGTCTTACTTGCTATTCGCTGATTATTGAACTGCGTCTTTTAATTCGTCTTCCATCTCTTCAAACGTTTCCTGAACGGCATTGACCGGTTGTTTCGTCATCAAGCTGACAACGACCGTAAAGATCAAGCTTGTGAAGAATCCAGGTACCATTTCATAAAGCGTCGTACTAAGTCCAAGTTGAACCCAGATGATGACAGTCAAGGCACCTGAGATAATACCAGCTAGTGCGCCTTGTTTCGTCATCCGTTTCCAGTAGAGAGAAAGCAAGATGATCGGACCAAAGGCAGAACCGAATCCAGCCCATGCATAACCGACAAGTGCAAGAATCGTCGCTGATGGGTTCCACGCGAGAATACTTGCGATGACGGCAACGACAAGAACGGCGATTCGACCTGTCAGGACGAGTTCTTTATCCGATGCGTCTTTTTTCAAGAACGTTTTATAAAAGTCTTCTGTCAACGCACTCGAAGTAACGAGCAATTGTGATGAAATCGTCGACATGATTGCTGCAAGAATCGCAGCCATTAGGAATCCTGTGATATACGGGTGGAATAGTACATCCGAGAAACGGATGAAGACTGTTTCCGGGTCACCGAGTCCATTGCCTTGTCCTTCAAAATAAGCAATTCCGACAAGTCCTGTCATCATGGCACCGATGATTGAGACGAACATCCAGCCGATCCCGATACGACGGGCACTTTTTAAATCTTTAACAGAACGAATCGCCATAAAGCGGACGATGATATGGGGTTGACCGAAGTAACCAAGTCCCCAAGCAAGGAATCCGATGATTCCAAGAACTGTTGTTCCTTTAAGTGGATCAAACAACGAAGGGTCTAATTTTTCAGCGTAGTTGTATGCACCATCGACTCCGCCGACGTCTGTCAATGCGACGATCGGTACAAGAACGAGTGCGATGAACATGATACAGCCCTGGACGAAATCGGTCCAACTAACTGCGAGAAAACCGCCGAAAAGTGTGTAGGCGATTACGACCGCAATCGTCAAGAGCATACCATAGTGGTAATCAAATCCAAATGAGCTGACGAACAATTTTCCGCCAGATACGATTCCGGCTGATGTGTAGAACGTAAAGAAGATGATGATAACGAGTGCTGATACGGTACGAAGCACGCGTGATTTGTCTTCAAAACGATTCTCTAAGAAATCAGGGATCGTAATTGATTCGTTTGCCATTTCTGTATAGAGACGGAAACGTGGTGCGAGTACGATGTAGTTTACGTAACATCCAATCAATAAACCGAGTGCGAGCCAAAGGGCTGATACACCTGTTGCATACATGGCGCCGGGAAGTCCCATGAGCATCCATCCACTCATATCCGATGCACCAGCAGAGAGTGCTGTGACACCTGGACCGAGATCGCGTCCGCCTAACATGTAATCTTCTGTATTCGTCGTTCGCTTGTAGGCAAAATAACCGATTGCCAACATGAGAACAAGATACAGGATGATCGAAATCCATTCTTGCGTCATAAAGTTAAATCCTCCAAATGCAATAGTTTTTTCAGCGATCAAGCATGTATTGACTTGTTCGCCAAATGATATGTTCCCCACCTTACAGGGGATAAAACGACTTTGCAAGTCACTTCATTTTCATAAAAAGTGCCGCCACGCCTAGTGCCTTAAGGGGTTGGGACGGTTTTAGTCCCTGTTGAAGTTCTACTAATCCAAATATTCAGAATAATGAAATAAAACATAAATGACCCTAATAAATTAGGATCATTTATGTCACGTTAATTGGTCCAAAACTGTTGGTATGCGGCGCTTAAACGGTCTAGTGCCTGATCTAATTGTGCACGAGGACAACCGATGTTTAAACGTTCAAACGTTTCGCCACCAGATCCGAACGAAGAACCATGCGTTAGAGCGATTTTTGCCTCCTTGACGAGCCAATCTGATCGTGTTTTACTATCTAGTTCTAGTGCTTTGAAGTCGATCCACAACAGGAAAGTTGCTTCTGGAATGACGACGTCTAATTTTGGCATCTCTTGGCGAATCCGACGGATGGCGTGGTCACGATTGCCTTCTAAATACATAAGTAATTGTGACAGCCATTGCTCACTCGCAACATCACCATATGCTGTTGTAATCGCAGTCGAAGCTAATGCATTCGGGTGAACGAAATGACGTTGCTGGATACGCTCGATCTGTTGACGAATCGAGATGTCAGGTACGATCAAATAAGACGCATATAGCCCCGGAATATTGAACGTTTTGGATGGTGCACTCACTAAAATGAGTTTTTCATAATCCAAACCGAGAATAGGGGTGTGAACGGAACCTGTATAGACGAGGTCCGCATGAATCTCATCGGATACAAGATAAACATCATGTTGCTTCGCGAGTTCGACGATTTGTTGTAATTCTTCTCTCGGATAGACCTTACCACTTGGATTATGCGGGCTACAGAGAATCATCATACGTGCTGTTCGCATTTGCCGTTCGAGAAGTGGAAAGTCTGTCTGATACGTCTCACCGTCTAAAAGAAGCGGATTTTCAATGAGTTGTCGTTGATTAGACTGAATGATTTGATGAAATGGAGGATAGACCGGTGTCTGGATGATGATTTCATCACTCGGTTCAGTCAATGCGAGGACGGTATGCGCAAGTCCTGGAACGACACCGCTCGAGTAGAGAATGGAATCAGTAGTGATTGTGACGTCATATCGCTTTTGAAACCATTGTTGAATCGCTCGTTTTGCTTCGTCTTCAAACATCGAGTAACCGAAATGACCTGTAGCAGCACGTCTAGTCAATCGTTCTGTCAAATGGTGTGGTGGACGAACGTCCATGTCGGCGACCCACATCGGAATTAGCTCATCTGATCCATATAGCGAAGGGAGCCCGTCCCACTTGACGGATCCTGTATTTCGTTTCTCGATCGTTTCATCAAAATTGATTTGTTCCATCAGACTTCACTCCTGTTCTTCAATAGTTGAATGACTCCATTTCACCATAGCGGATAGAGAGAGTGTGGGGCAAGTCGAAAAAAATAAAGGTTTAACATTTATACGATCAGGTAATTACTAAACTCGAACCTACCATAACGAAACGGAGTGATGATCATGTTGCATTCTAAAGTAGTCGTCGGGCGATCGCCTGAGGAGTTAGAGCAGAGACTAAATGAATTTTTTGAAAATAATGGGGTCGGATCGAACGCCATCATTACATTAAAATTTTCAACATTCGTTGCGTCTAAAGCGGATGAACATTATTCAGTTTTAGTCGTCTATGATAACTCGCTAACGAAAACTACATTGTAAATTAGTGACAAGAAGTTGATCTGAAAAGCATCGACTTCTTGTTTTGTCTTTTTTTATAAGTTATACTAGAATCAGGTTTTGCAAGCTTCCGTAGGTTAATGGCAGACCTCAGCAATGGTAATGCTGCAGTGCGAGTTCGATTCTCGCCGGAAGCATAGACACGTCTTCCGTCTCAAGTGATATATACTTGAAACGGAAGACTTTTTTCATGAGTTCGATATTTTTGATTTGAGGAGTGACCTCTATGCATCCAGTCATTCATTCTGTTGGTGATAAAATCAAACAAGAACGAAAAAAACAAGGAATGACACAAAAAGCACTTTGTGAAGGAATTTGTAGTCAGGCTGAAATCAGTAAAATCGAAAATGGTCGAAATTCTCCAACGATTGATTTGTTACAGCAGATTTGTCGAAGACTACGCATCCCGATTTCATTGTTTTTTGAAGATGAGATCGTCTCACAAAAGTTAAATGAGATAGACCAACGAATGATTCGGCATTTGCGTGAAAAAACGTATTCAGATATGGCAAAAGACTTAGCAAAATATGAGAACGTCAATAATGCGGTTGAAACTCAAATTTTAATTCGCTACCACCAAGAATTACTAGACTATGAAAGAGGAAATATTGATTTTCGGACATGTATCGCCTCTTTATTACAAGTTGTCAGACAGGAACAGGTCAAAGACAAATCCTTTCTTCTTTATACACGAATTCAGATGGTGATTGCTGTTCTGTATACGAACCACGAAGAATATAGTCGTGCCCATCAAATTTATAAGGAACTATTAGACTTACCTTATCAAACAAGAGAATATAAAAAAATTCGAATGAAGATCATGTATAATTTCATACGTAATTTAGTAGAGTTTGAACGATTCGAAGAAGGGCTGCAGGAAGTTGAAAAGGTCATCGAAGAGACAAAACAATTGCAGGATTTAACGTATCTTGGACAGTTTTATTTTCAAAAAGGAATTTTATTAGAGGCGTTAAAAGGATCTGAATCAGAAACAAAGGAAGCGTATACGACCGCTTATTCTTTTTTCATTGCTACTCAGAGTCACTCTTATCTAAAAATCCTTGAAACCTATTTTTCTGAACACCTCTTATTTCCGATTAATGAAAGTGAGTGAATAAACGATGGAGATGAATACTTTAACTTCATCGATTGGTACAAAAATCAAACAATTTCGTATCGAAAAGCAAATGACTCAAAAAGAACTATGTGTTGATTTATGTAGTCAAGCTGAAATTAGTAAAATTGAAAACGGGTTAAATTCTCCGACTGTTGATTTATTACAACAACTTGCTGTAAGGTTGCAAGTTCCCATCTCTTTGTTGTTTCAAGAACATACCGATGAGGAAAAGTTCTTTCAACTAGATCGATTCTTATCCGATTTGCTTCGAGAAGAGAAATACAAAGAGGCGTTAGAGCGAATTCACCAGCAAGAAAAGGATAGCATCGTCGAAATCGACATTTTAAAAAGCTACATCAAGACGATCATTGAATTAAAGCAAAATCGAATCGATTTTCGGGCAGCAGCAAGCCTACTCAGCAACTTGTTGATCGAAAAAGAAGTCTGGTCTCAGTCCATTCAATTGTACATTCGAATCAAAATGGCAATTGCGAATATGTATTCAGAGCAGGATTTATTTCATTTAACGGAATCCGTGTATCAGGAATTAGAAAATGAAATCGAAGTTCTTCAGTCCAATACCCATCTGAATGCGCTATTGAAAATTTACTTCAATCATTGTCAGATCCTTGAGTACCAAGGGAAGTCTGAGGAAAGTATCGTCATCGCAAAAAAAGGATATGAGTTATGCTTGATGCATAATCATACATTTCTATTCGGTCATTTTTATTATCAACTCGCTCACTATGATGAATACTTAGGTGAGGATGAGAAGTCACTCCAAAAACAATATTCAGTCGCCTATGCACTATTTCATGCATTTGAGCACGACGTTCGAAAGAAAATGATTCTTCGCATGAAGGAGTCGTATATGTTGTTCACTTTTGAGAATTAATAAAAAGGATACGTGACCTTCTTGGTAAACAAGGAGGTTTTTCATGAAAAGTGCAACTCGTTTATTTCAAAGAGGTGATTAGATGAAGGACGAACATTCTATTGATAAGAAACTCAAATTTTTTCGACAATTGAAGGGGTTATCGCAAAAAGAACTGAGTGCAGGGATTTGTAGTCAAGCTGAAATTAGTAAGATCGAGAACGGGAAGACGATGCCGACTGTGGAATTATTACAACAACTCGCAACAGTACTTCGTGTTCCTATATCAGAATTATTAAAGAGCAATTCTGAACATCAATTGGAGCAGGTAAATATCCTTGATCAAAAACTCAGTACCTTACTACGCGAGAATGCTTTCGATGAATGTTTTCATGAAATGAAAAAAATCTCAGTAAGTGAATCTTCTGATGAAATAAGACGATTAATGACCTACTATGAAATTGTGATTGCATATCGAAAAAAACAAGTTGATTATCGAACGACCTCCGTTTTATTTACGCGATGGATGGACCAAGAGGATTTATGGGTGAAAGATCCGGTGCTTTACTTTCGAATCAAGATGGCATTATCCATTTTATATGCGGAATGCGGACAGTACCAACAAGCAGAAAAAATATATGATGAAGTATTACGCATTACTACAGAAATCAGCGGTCTAAAGAGTGAACGACTAAAGATTCTTTATAACTATGCAAAATTATTATATAAAATGGATCAGCCTCAAAAGGGTCTTCGTATCATCGAGGAAGGCATACTGCTCAGTCGACAATTGAAACAGATTTCCTACTTAGCACACTTGTATTATCAACGTGGTGAGTTTCATGAACGGATGGATACGGACGTCATACAGATGAAATATGATTATACGATGGCGTATGAATTATTCTCTGCTTTTCAGATGAAACATTACGCTACTATTGTTCTAAAAACGAAAGGTTCTTATTTACAATATGTACTGGACTAAGATCATGACTAAAAAATACAAGAAAGGAGGAGGAAAGGTTGCGTATCGAGTCATTTGGTAAACAGATAAAACAACTACGAATCGAGACAAATTTAACACAAAAAGAATTGGCAAAGGATGTATGTAGTCAAGCGGAGTTAAGTAAGATTGAAAATGGAAAAATAATGCCAACAATCGATCTTGTTCAACGTTTGTCTCAAAAGCTACATATTTCAATGGAACAAATCTTCATCGATTCAAATGAAGTAAAGCTATTTCATGACTATGACGTACAACTGTCGGACTTTTCTAGGCAACGTCGTTATGATGAAATGCTAGAATTTATGAAACGTTTACCACCTAGTCTTCCTCCTTCCGTTCAATTATTGATTCATTATTTTGAATGGGTCGCTCGCGAAGATAAAAAAGATATTGATTACCGGACATGTATCTCCCAATTGCTTCGCTTATCGGATGAACACCAAATGGAAATAGAGTATCCTGTTCTTTATTTACGTATTCGAATGTCGGTTGCGAACTATTATTACTTGAACGGTCAATATCCATATGCGCGAAAAATCTATGAAGGATTATTATCGTATGATTATTCGACATATGCACTTAAAAAATTACAGTGTAAAATCATGTATAATCATGCGCAACAGTTGTATTTTCAAAATGACTTTAAAACAGGATTACAGGTTACTGAACAAGGAATTTGTTTATCCGTCGAACGAAAAGATACAGCGATGTTAGGACATTTCTTTTATCAAAGAGGATGTTTCTATGAAGAATTGAATTATCCAAAGTGTGATATCCATGATGCGTTTACTCATGCCTATTCACTTTTTACTGCCTTCGGCAATGAGAATCATGCCGCGTTAGTCTTAAAAGGTAAAAAACAATTTCTCCACTTTCAAATGTGAGGATGGAAGTGAAAGAAAGGATGATATAATGGATCACTTACCCGTCTCGATTGGTTATGAAATCAAGCGGCTTCGAAAAGAAAAAAAGATTACACAAGCAGAATTGTGTGAGGGCATTTGTAGCCAAGCTGAAATCAGTAAAATCGAAAATGGTAAAAATTCACCCACCATCGATTTGCTACAACAAGTCGCAAAACGATTAAAGGTACCATTGTCGATGTTGTTTCAAGATCATTTACGAAGTGATGTTTTTCAAACGTATGACGAGCAATTAGCAGAACTATTGCGGACTAATCAATACGTTGATGCTTTAAAGATGATTGAACATGTTCTTTCAACGGTTGATTTTGAGGAAGTTCGTGATTTAGTAGCATATTATCAAGTCATCGTTCAGGAAAAAAGTGGTCAACTTCACTATCTAAAAGCCATTCAATCGCTCGGACGATTACTCAAAAAAGAACACCTTTGGTTTGAATCAGCTACTCTGTATGTAAGAATTCAGATGGCGATAGCAAATTTGTATGTTAAACACGGGAACTTCGATTTAGCGGAGGGGATCTTCCAGACATTGATTCAATCGAATTATCCATCCATCGAATTGAAAAAGGTTCGAATCAAGATTTTATATAATTATGGACAACAACTATTAATGCAAAAAAAATACCTTGCCGGTCTAAAAATCACCGAACAAGGTATTCAAGAGAGTCTTCAAATAGAAGATGGTCATTTCTTAGGTCACTTTTATTATCAGCGAGGATATTTCACTCAACAACTAAATGGCGATCTTTCAGCTATCCAACGTGATTTTACGATGGCCTATTCTGTCTTTCGAGCATTTGATATGCCACTTCACGAAAAAATACTTCTGGAAGAACATGCAGAGTACGTTCTCTTCACCATTTAAAACTTACGACCGAATTGTCGGCACTCTTGCAGTGCTTGTTCGATTAATTCAGAGGCACGTTCCGGGTATTGCTGATGTCCTTCGAGAATGACAGTCGATACATCTTCAATGCCAAAGAATGCTAATAAATCGAGCATGTAGCGAACAGCGTGCTCACTCGATGCTTTCTCTTTCGTCGAATAATCACCACCACGTGAATGAATCAACAGGACTTGTTTGTCTTCAACAAGTCCAATCGAACCTTCGGCCGTATAACGAAATGTTTGACCAGCTTGAGCAAGATAATCCATATAATTGTGCAGCGGTGCCGGAACCGTCAAGTTCCACATCGGAAATGAGAAGACGACCTTATCGGCATCTAAGAAACCGTTTAAATACTCCTGAAGTCGCTGTGCATGTGTCGCATCCTCTCCAGTTAATTCCTCGCCTTTAAAGAGGCGACCTGCCGCGCTCGCCAGTTTCAAATCGAAGAAGGGAAGACGTTCTTCAAATAAATTTAAAACCGTAACTGTATCATCCGGATGTGTTTCACGATACGCGTTCAAAAAGGCATCGTTCAATTCAGAGCTAATGCCTTTTTTTTGATGTGTGCTATCGTTCGCTTCGATGAATAGTAAATGTGACATAATCATTACTCCTTTCTATACCTCTCTATTCCCATTCTACTTAAAATCATGACTTCCCAATATTTTATTATTTTTAGAAAATTCAGGTTTTATTTTGGTTCTGATAAGGAAAATAAACGACAGGAACTAGAAAGAGGGGATGGCGGTGAATACACAGCGACGTTCTTCCAATAGTCTGCAATATCATCGAGAAATTCGAGCAAATTATCAGTTGTTCGGGATGATCATTTTTGTGTTGACGAGTTGTGGTGCCGTTTTATACATCGTGGCGAATATATTCAGTCGCTCCGGTTTAGATGGAGACGATTGGGTACGAGCAATCGTCATTGCAAGTGCTGGAATCGTGCAATATTTCATCGGTAAAAGTACATTGTCGGATCGATTGAAGCCACATATGATGTCGAGTATTTTTTTATTGATTCCTTATATTTATTATCCATTCATTGATCGAGGTGTTCAGTCCGTTTGGGCATGCGCACTACTTTTTATTTTAGCGTCTCTCGTTGTTATTAACCGGACGATGTTGTTATACGCAACGAGCATCACGACGATCTCCTTACTCTATATCTGGTATCAAACCCCTTCAATAGAAAACGTTACGATGTTTGCATCTGATCATATCGCACGAATTGGACTTATCTTAATTGCGACGATCATCAGTTTATTGATCCATAATCAATACGTCACCCGTCTTGAACGTAATATTGACTACTTAGCACGTTTACAAGAACAAGCATTTACGGATCCCGTGACAGGGTTGTCGAACCGTTCTTCTTTTGTCATTGAAGTGGATAAGAAAAAGCGAGAAGGCGACATGATTTGTCTTGTTGATCTGGATGATTTTAAAACCGTCAATGATGCTTTTGGTTACCGGACAGGTGACCGCACTTTGCACATCATTGGTCGTCGGTTAATGAATCGCTTTCCAGATTGTACGATTGCAAAAGCGAGTGGAAGTGCCTTTTTACTGCATGCTCCAAACCATTATGATGCACGAACTCTTTGTGACGATATTTTATCGAGTGTATCAGAGCGCGTTCAAATTGACTTTAAACAGATTAACGTCACTGCAAGTATCGGTGTTTCCTATGTAAATGACGAAACGACGGACCATGTCATTAATGATGCGGAGATTGCCTTATTCACAGCTAAATCCAATCGGAAAAATACGTATGCCATTACAGATTTAGCGACACAAAATGAACGAAAACGGGCGCTTCAATTAACACGCGACTTATACGATGCAGAGCTGGATCGCGACTTTTTTATTTTATTTCAACCTCAGGTCAATGCAAAAACGCGTCAAATTACAGGAGTCGAAGCATTGATTCGTTGGAATCATCCGGAATATGGTTTCGTTCCGCCAAATGAGTTCATTCCACTTGCGGAGCGGACACGTTTCATTGAGACATTAGGCGTTTGGGTCATGCGTCAAGCTTGTTTCCAAGGAAAAGCATGGTTGGAAGAGGGGAAGGAGCCGTTAACGATTTCCGTGAATGTCTCACCGTGGGAATTACGTCAACCCGATTTTATGGATCGCGTATTGGGGATTTTAAAACAGTCTGGCTTCCCTCCGTCATTACTCGAAATCGAGATGACAGAACACATCTTCATTGAAGGAACAGAGCAAATCATCGAGACATTAAACGCACTTCATTTATACGGGATCCGGATTGCACTCGATGACTTCGGAACGGGCTTTTCATCGATGCAATCATTAGTGGAGTTACCGTTCGATCAATTGAAGATTCCAAAAGAAATCGTTCAAGAAGCCATTCATTCAGAGAAGAAACGAGCGATGATCGAGACGATCATTCAGTTAGGGAAGCGATTAGATATGACAATCGTAGCTGAAGGGATTGAATTAGAAGAAGAGGCGGCATTGCTCGAGCGATTGGGATGTCATACGTTGCAAGGATATCTCTTCCATCGCCCGTTACAACCAAGACAATTAGAACACTTTTTAACGATGTATCGAGAAGGCTGACGACATGGTATATCAAAAAAAGAAAGTAAACAGGCGATGGACCATGTCCATCGCCTGTTTGTATAACTGTATATAAATGAATCACAGATACCGCGCAAAACGACGTTCGAGAACCTCTTGAATGACTGCGATACAAGAACAGATTCCCCAGTAGATGAACGCAACAACAAAATAAACGGTCATATAATCGAATTCGCGCCCACCGACGATTTTTGCTTTTTGAAAAATCTCAGGAACTGTAATCATGGCAGCAAGCGATGAAGCTTTGACCAGATCAAGCAAGACGTTTGAGAGTGGTGGGATGGCAATCCGGATCGCTTGTGGCAAAATGATTCCAACAAACGTCCGATACCTGGATAAACCGAGTGACGCTGCCGCCTCTTCTTGCCCACGATCAATCGATAATAAGGAAGAACGAATGATCTCTGCCATGTACGCAGCACTATTCAAACTAAAACCGGTGATTGCTGCTGTTAACGCGTCAAGTTGAATATTGATGACCGGCAGTCCGAAATACAACATGAACAGCAACACGAGAATCGGAACACCACGCATAAACGAGATATAAGCGCTAGCTCCGATGCGTAAAAGTCGAAGGTGAGACAGACGGCAAAGGGCAAGGATTAACCCGATTCCGAGACCAATGGCCATACTGAGCAAGGAAATCCATAGCGTCTGCCCCAGTCCACTCAAAATATAAGGAAACGATTCGACCGCCAATTCTGGATTGAAGACGGACCGCCAATCAATCGAAGACATCGTTAATTCACATCGACGATCGTCGTTTTGACGTCAGGCATTTGGGAAACATCTTTTCCGGCATAGAATTGCTTCGAAATTTCCTTTAACGTGCCGTCTTCCTTCATTTTATCGAGTTGTTCGTTAATGTTGGATTGAAGTTCCTTGTTATCTAAATCCATGATTAAACCAACTTGACTTGGATTATAAGCGATATCAGGATGAATCGTAATATCGAAGTCCTTGAAGAAATCGACAGCAAGTGTTTGCAAGTAATAATCATTCAAGATGACGTCTGTGCGACCATTTGAGACATCTCGAAGATATTGATCGTTCGTCGCGTTATCGTACGTGACTTCTTTTGCACCATATTTTTTAGCAATTTGCATATACGTCGTTGTAGCTTCTCCGGCAGCTTTTTTCCCTTTCAAGTCTTCAAGAGACTTGATGCCTGACAAATCACTTTTACGGACGATTGCCGTACCATACGTATATTTATATGGTTTTGAGAACGCGAATTTTTCTTTACGATCATCGGTGATCGTAATGTCGTTAGCGGCAAGATCAACTTGACCCGTATTGACGCTTGTCAACATACCGTCGAATGACATCTCTTTGAATTTCACTTTCAAATCAAGACGTTTTGCTACTTCTTTGACGACTTCGACATCAAATCCAGTCAACTTATTGTTTTTCTCTTCATGATAAGATGTCGGAAAAAGTGTACCAGCCGTCGCGACGACGATCGTTCCTTCTTTTTGAATCTTGTCATATGCGGTTGCCTTCTCCTCTTGCTGACCACATGCGCTTAATAAGATCGAGCTTCCTGCGATCAAGAGACCCGTAAATTGCATTGTTTTTTTCATCGTATTATTCCTCTCTTTATTTCAAAGATCAATAACTCTTTTCATAGTTAAAAATACCACGGAATCATATGTTCGGGCAAAGTAATACGCGCACAAAGTGTAGAATTCAACCAAAAAAATATTGAATGAATATCCAAGTTTATGTAAGCGTTATCAATGTTGATATATGGTAATTCTAACTTCAAAGGTTAGACAAAATGGTGATTATGCATAGTAGCGAATAAACATAAAAGAGTGTAAAGTATAATTTAACTGAATATACAGAAAATTAAGAAGGCAAGGAGAGTGCTACTATGACATTTCATCAATACCCTGAACAGCAGGGATTATACGACCCTCGTATGGAACATGATGCGTGCGGGATCGGGGTTTACGCACATCAAACAGGACGAGCGAGTCATGAAATCGTTGAACATGCATTGGCCATGCTTTGTCAAATGGAACATCGTGGTGGACAAGGAAGCGATGCGAAGACGGGAGACGGGGCGGGTATTTTAACGCAATTACCAGATCGTTTGTTTCGTGAAACGGTTCGTCATATTTCCTTCCCTAAAAAAGGGGATTATGGCGTTTTCATGATGTTCTTACCACGTGAGGAACGGGAACGGATGCGACTCGAACGAACGCTAGAATCAATCATCTTGACGGAAGGACAAGACGTCTTAGGATGGCGTACCGTACCTGTTCAGTCCGAAGTGCTTGGGTCGGGTGCCCGCCGCACGGAGCCAGTCATTCGTCAATGTTTCATTGGTGCACAGGCGATGGAAGGATTGACATTTGAACGAACACTCTTTTTGATTCGTCGCGCATTTGAACGTGAATCGGAGCAACTCGGTCTTGAACAATACGTCCTGAGTAGCTCGAGTGAAACAATCGTTTACAAAGGACTCGTGACGACGGATCAATTGCGCGCGTACTTCGATGACTTACGAGACGAGCGTTATCAATCAGGATTTGGTATCGTGCATTCGCGTTTTAGTACGAATACGTTTCCGAGTTGGAAACGTGCCCATCCGAACCGTTATTTGATTCATAATGGCGAAATCAATACGTTGCAAGGAAATATTCGGGCGATGCGCGGTCGAGAACGTCGACTTGCTGAGACGACATATGGTAATCGGGCAGAGGAAGTGTTACCGATTCTAGATGAGACAGGTAGCGACTCGTCGATGCTTGATAATGCGTTTGAGTTTCTTCATCTGTCCGGACTCTCACTCGCTGAGACAGCACTGATGCTCGTACCGGAACCATTCGAACATGCTGAGATCAGACCAGCGAAGCGCGCGTATTATGAGTACCACAGTAGCATGATGGAACCATGGGATGGTCCGTCTGCAATCGTCTTTACGAACGGGAAGCAGATTGGTGCGACGCTTGACCGAAACGGTTTACGCCCAGCGCGATATGTATTGTTGCGCGACGGTCACTTCATGTTGTCGTCAGAAGCAGGTGTACTCCCTCTTCGTGAACAAGACATTCTGTACAAAAAACGATTAGCACCGGGTGAGCTGCTTTTACTCGACTTTGCGTCCGGTCAGTTGATTGCAGACGAAGAGATCAAACGGGAACTCGCGACACGGCACCCCTACGCGGAGTGGCTCGCTCAAGAAGTCGTTTCCCTCTCAAGTAACGACTTCAAGGAAACACTCGTTGAACTGGGAACGAAACAACGGCATTTTGGATACACGCGTGAAGATATCGATCAATACTTGATCCCGCTCGTCGAAGAACAAAAGGATCCGTTAGGCGCGATGGGGACGGATATACCGCTAGCGGTCTTAAGTGAACGCCCTCAATCCTTGTTCCGTTATTTTAAACAGCTGTTCGCACAAGTCACGAATCCACCAATTGACGCGTTACGCGAAGAGATCGTCACCTCGACGCTGACTTGGCTTGGTCGACAAGGGGAGCTGCTGACGCCGAACCGCGCGAACTGTCGTCGTGTTCGCTTAGAGACACCGATTCTGCGACCAGACGAAGCCCATGCGCTTAAACAAAGTGGGCTCAAGCAAAAAACGATATCGACGACGTTCACCGACTCGCTTGCAGAAGCGCTCGACATGATCGTTGATGAGGCTGTGACCGCTGCACGAAACGGATATGAATTATTGACATTATCGGATCGTCTCGTACGCCCCGGCACATTGCCGATGCCCATCCTCTTAGTGACGAGTGCGATTCATCATGCGCTGATCCGTAAGGGATTACGTACAAATCTCAGCTTGATCGTTGAAGGGGGAGAGATTCGTGAAGTCCACCATGTCGCGACGTTGCTCGGATACGGTGCGGATGCGATTTATCCGTACCTGGCATATGCGACGCTTGAAGAAGCAGTAGGAGATCGGTTTACGGATGTCGACAAACGTTACCAAAAAGCAGTCACGGAAGGCGTCGTCAAAGTCATGTCGAAGATGGGCATTTCGACGGTCTTCAGCTACCGTGGTGCGCAAATCTTTGAAGCAGTCGGAATCGATCGCTCCGTCATTGACCAGCATTTCACTGGTACGGTCTCTCAATTGAGCGGGATGACGCTTGAACTGATGGAAGAAGAAGTCCGACGAGCACAACAGGTTGCAGATGAACGGATTTATTTAGAATCCGGCAGTGTCTTTCGGTACCGTCAAGCGGGAGAA
Source organism: Exiguobacterium sp. E17S (assembly GCF_057772545.1). Classification (NCBI taxonomy): domain Bacteria; kingdom Bacillati; phylum Bacillota; class Bacilli; order Caryophanales; genus Exiguobacterium; species Exiguobacterium sp. E17S. Next base: position 828,011 of record NZ_JBYLRU010000001.1, on the reverse strand, counting down.
CATCATGCCTTTAACCCAGCAACGATTCATTTGTTGCAACACGCATGCCGTACGAATGATTACCGGCTTTATCAAAAGTACGCTCAACGCATTCAGGAGGAACCGGCAACGGTGCTACGACATCTGTTGACGTTCAAGGAGACGACGGCGATCCCAATTGAAGAAGTTGAGCCTGTCAGCGAAATCGTCAAATACTTCAAGACGGGTGCGATGTCATACGGCTCGTTATCAAAAGAAGCGCACGAGACGCTTGCGATCGCGATGAACCGCTTAGGCGGAAAGAGTAACAGTGGTGAAGGCGGTGAAGAGGAGGAACGATACGAACGGGATGAAAATGGTGACTTCCGGATGAGCCGAATCAAGCAGATCGCCTCTGGTCGTTTTGGGGTGACAAGTCATTACCTCGTTCACGCGGACGAATTACAAATCAAGGTGGCACAAGGTGCGAAGCCCGGAGAAGGTGGTCAATTGCCTGGTGAAAAAGTCTATCCGTGGATCGCACGGGTGCGTGCATCGACACCGGGTGTTGGATTGATTTCCCCACCACCACATCACGATATCTATTCGATTGAAGATTTGGCCCAGTTAATTCATGACTTAAAACGTGCCAACGATCAAGCCCGGATTAGCGTCAAACTTGTCGCAAAAGGTGGCGTTGGAACGATCGCGGCTGGAGTTGCGAAGGGGCTTGCGGACGTCATTGTCATCAGTGGTCATGACGGCGGCACGGGTGCCTCGCCGAAGACGAGTATTCAACATGCCGGACTGCCATGGGAACTTGGTCTTGCTGAGACGCACCAAACGTTGACATTAAACGGGTTGCGCGAGCGTGTCGTCCTTGAAACCGACGGAAAGCTATTGACTGGTCGCGACGTCATCCTCGCCGCAATGCTCGGAGCGAATGAGTATGGGTTTGCGACAGCTCCGCTCATCGCCGTCGGATGTATCATGATGCGTGCGTGTCATCTCGATACGTGTCCTGTTGGTGTCGCGACGCAAGATCCAGAGCTCCGTAAGAAATTCACGGGATCTGCCGATGACGTCGTCCATTTCATGACGTTCATCGCTGAGGAAGTACGAGAACATTTAGCGAAGCTCGGTGTAAGCCGACTACAAGATCTCGTAGGGCGGACAGACCTACTCGAACCGTCAGAACGACAACGGACACATTGGAAAGCGAAGAGTCTTGATTTTTCGCGTCTTCTCGTCCATGTGACACACGGTCCGGCTGAACAACAACAGCATCATGTCGAGCGTTCCTTTGACGCGCGTGAAATCTCGCCGTATTTGGAGGCGGCAGACTTCAGTCAGCCTCAGACACTACGTTTAACGATTCAAAATACAGACCGTGCGATCGGAACACAGACCGGTGCCATGCTGACAAGACGGTTTGGGGCTCTCGGTCTGCCAACGGATCGATTGAAACTCGAACTGAATGGATCTGCCGGACAAAGTTTAGGTGCGTATTTACCACGCGGCGTAACGCTTGATGTCACGGGAGAAGCGAATGATTACGTCGGGAAAGGATTGTCTGGAGGAATCATCGCCGTTCATCCTCCACGTTCGATTTCGTTCGTCTCGTCCGATCAGTCGATCATCGGTAATGTCGCACTTTACGGGGCGACCAGTGGAGAGCTTTATGTCAACGGTCAGGCAGGTGAGCGATTTGCGGTTCGAAACAGTGGAGCCGTCGCCGTCGTCGAAGGAATCGGCAACCATGGACTCGAGTATATGACCGGTGGATCCGTCGTCATCCTTGGCGATGTCGGAAAAAACTTTGCTGCCGGTATGTCAGGTGGTGTCGCATATGTCTTGCCGCGTCATCCTGAACAATTTTTACAACGTGTCAACCGCGAACTCGTTTCGACGGGACCCGTCACGCATGTTGAAGAGATTGCGCGACTGAAGACGTTCATCGAACGTCACGTCGCACGGACCGGAAGTGAGCAGGGAGATGCGATTCTAGCGAACTGGGATCATGTCATTCATTCGTTCATCCGCGTCATTCCTTCGACGTATGAGAAAGTGACGACGTTGATGGCTGATTTCGCAAAACAAGGACACAACACCGAAGAAGCGATGTTGCTCGCATTTGAGACACATCTAGGGCGCAGAACAGGAGGGGTACGATGAAACGACGCGATCAATTCATGACAGTTGCTCGTTCGGGTGGAACGGAACGACATCCAAGCGAACGAGTGGGTGATTTTAAGGAATATAAGACGGCTTTGACGGAAGCAGAAGCGAGTCAACAAGCCAGTCGATGTATGGATTGTGGCACCCCGTTTTGCCATGTAGGGGAAGTGTTTGATCAAGTGAAGATTGGTTGTCCAGTCTATAACTTGATTCCAGAATGGAACTTGCTCGTAGAAGAAGGACGTTTTCAAGAGGCACTCGATCGCCTTCTTGAGACGAACAATTTCCCGGAATTCACGGGTCGCGTCTGCCCGGCGCCATGTGAAGGGTCGTGTACGTTGTCGATTCATGAACCTGCGGTCGCAATCAAAGATATCGAACGGACGATCATCGACATCGGCTTTGAAAATGGATGGGTCGTGCCCCGAATTCCAGCAATACGATCGACACGTTCGATTGCCATCGTTGGATCTGGTCCTGCCGGTCTTGCGGCTGCCGATCAGCTGAATCAAGCCGGTCACCAAGTGACGGTCTACGAGCGGGAAGATCGGATTGGCGGATTACTCACGTACGGTATACCAGCCATGAAACTCGATAAAGAGGTCGTACAGCGCCGTGTTGATTTGCTTGAAGCGGAAGGAATCCACTTCCGGACGAACGTCACAATCGGCGCAGATATCACTCTCGAGACACTTGAAGCGGAGTATGACGCCGTCATCTTATGTGTCGGCGCGACGGAACCACGCAAATTGATGGACGCGCCAACGCGTGGAGTCGGTTATGCGATGGATTATTTGACAGGGGTGACACGTCACGTGCTCTCGCAAGAACCGTTGTCTGCTGATCATGACGCAAAAGATAAAGATATTCTCGTCATCGGTGGAGGCGACACCGGAGCGGACTGTGTGGCAACAGCACTCCGTCAACGTTGTCGCTCCGTCGTCCAATTCGGTAAACATGAACAACCGGGTACGACGCGTGCAACAGGAAACATGTGGCCGGATACACCGTCACTCTACTCCATCGATTATGGGTACGCAGAAGCGTTTCAACAATTCGGTCGGGATCCTCGTGAATACTTGATCGCGATCAAGCGATTCACAACAAGTGAATCGGGTCAAGTCACGGGTGTCTGGACGATTCAGACAACGAAAACAAAAAATGAATCGGGAGCAGTGATCTTTGAGGAGATCGAAGGGAGCGATCGTTACTTCCCGGTCGATCAAGTCTGGATCGCCATCGGATTCAGTGGTGTCGAAGAGAATGTACTCGAACATTTAGCGGTCGCCTCGGAACGAGGGAAAATCAAGACGACGCGTTACGCGACGAACCGGCCAGGCGTATTTGCCGCAGGTGACGCAAGACGGGGTCAATCATTGATCGTCTGGGCGATTCGCGAAGGTCGTGAAGTAGCGGAAGCCGTCGGACAATATTTAAAAGCAATGCAACAAACAGGCTAAATCACATAGCCTGGATTTCTGGCATCATCAGAAATCCAGGCTTTTTTGTGTTTGGCAAAGAAAGCTGCCAGTTCAAAAATAACTATTGATTTTGTTTCAAGGTGAAACACCGAAAATATTTCTGCTATTCTTATAAAATGAAGAGGAGGTATGACAGATGAATTCAGAAATCATCTATTTCGTATGCGAGAGTGGAATGGCAAGTAGTGTCATGGGAGCTACGATTTTAAGAAAGCGCTTACTTGAGTGCGGGATTTCGACGGACGTCAAGACATGTCGAATCGTAGACCTTCCTAATCAGGCATCTTTTATCGTTGGAGAGGCACAACTCGTCCATCGACACGTATGGAAAGCGCATTGTACTGTTCATGCCGTCGAGCGGATTCTTGATCCGACTGCATATGACGTCATCCTCGAATCTTGGCAGAAAAGAGTGAGGCTGCATGACTGAATTTACACCACGGGAACATGATATCTTATTTTTCCTCTTATCACGCGAGGAACCTGTTCAAATACAAGAGATTGCGGAAACGCTCGAGACATCGGAACGAACGATTCAACGTGAACGCGATCGTCTTGCCCAGTCTTTAGAAGATCATGATTTGCGTTTGACATATGTTCGCGGCAGAGGTCTCTTAATTGAGGGAACGGACGAAGCCAAACATGCATTACGGGACCAACTCTTGTTGTCACATAAACAATTACCGAACGCTGAAGATCGCCAAGTCGAGTTAGCGTATCGGCTACTACAAGAAGAAGGGATGGTCAAATTACAGGCAATTGCCCATGCGATGTATGTGGCTCCGAGCACGGTTAGCCAGGATTTAGAGCGGATTGATGAGTGGTTTCTACAATATGACCTTGAAATCAAGCGCAAAAAAGGGATTGGTGCCGAAGTCATCGGCGAAGAAATCAACAAACGCCGTTTACTGATTTCATTGATCTTTACGCAATGGGATGTTCTTGCTTTCTATCGCTTGTTACAAGGCGACGCCGGGCAATTACCTCATCTGTTACGCATGAGTCGAACATCCTGGCTTGAGATGATCAATCAAGCGTACGCGGTCATAGCGCCATTGACGAAAGAAGGGCGTCTCAATGACCGACAAATCATGCGTGCGACACTCAGCTTAGCTTTACAAGCGTTACGCAAAGATCAGTTTCCGATGCGTTACGAGTTAAAAGCGTATCCGGTCGAAATCCTCAAATGGGTGGAACGCGTCGAAGAGCGATTACCTGACACGTTGTCGATTGCCGAACGCCAATGGTTATCAGAAGAATTGCGTGCTTTCTTTCAATCGGACGCAGGAGATACGGAAGAACTCGTCACGCGCCTTCGTGTAAAACGATTGATTGAGCATGTCTCCTTACTATATGGAACGAACTTTACGAAGGATCATGCACTAGAACGCGGACTCGTCTCGCATATTCAATCGTACACCCGTCAAAATAGCGTCAATCCGTCCTATGTCATCAAACAAATCGAACGGGAATATCCGCGCTTGTTCGATGCGGTCAAACAAGCAGCGCTGTCTATCTTCACCGATGCGACATTTGAAGACGTAGATTTAGCATTTTGGGTCATGCATTTCGGAGCTGTCCTGAGTAAACCGACACCTAAACTACCATATCGTGTTCTCGTCGTTTGCTCTGCTGGACTCGGTTCTTCGAAGTTATTGATGAACCGGTTACGACAAGAATTCGCTGAACTCGAGCACATCGATAACTCGTCCCTGTTTGGCATCGAACGGTTACCAATCGACTCGTACGACTTCGTTTTGTCGACTGTGCCGTTGCCTGATATTCGCCCACCACATCTTCTCGTCAACCCGTTGCTTCCTCAGGATGAGGTCGAACGGATCCGGAAATTAATTCTCGCCTTGCCTAAATCCTTTCAACCGGCACCGCGAAAGACGAAAACGGAATGGCTCGATCTTGAACAATTGCATCGGCTCGTTGCATCGTCCATTCAAGTATCGGACGGATTCCGAATGGAACGGTTAGAGCGTGTAGACGATGGGATTGAATCGCTCTTGTTTGAAATCAGTACACGCATGGTCGAGCAAGGATTAGCGAAGTCAGCTGTTTCGCTCTCTGGACAATTGCTACGTCGTCATGAGATGTCAGGTCTTGGTATTCCGGGAACGCGGCTTGCGCTGTTTCACGGACGCGATGCGACGATTCAACGAGGGGGATTCCTCATCTTTGAATTGCCTAAACCGATCGACTTGCTCGGAATGGATCAACAGTTACAATCCGTCGAACGGCTCCTCGTCTTGGTCGCACCGGAAGAGACCTCGAACGAACTGCTTGAATTACTCAGTTCGATCAGTGCTGCGATCATCGAGAGTCCCGAACAAATGGATCAATTCGAGTTCGGGGAGGAACAGACGATTCGTCTGCTTTTGAATCGAACGTTTCGAACGGTCATTGATCAATTCTTAGGTCACACTTGAAAAATCCCTGTCACTCCATTCCTGAAGTGACAGGGATTTTTTCACGTCAAGCAGGCTTCTTTTCAGTCTGTCCAACTTCTTGGACAAAGACTGAACTAGGAAAGATTGAGTAAGCGCTTGCAGTACTCTTACAATAAGGTCATAGCAAAGCAATCATCTTATCAACTCATACACGAAATGGAGGCTAACGCAATGGCGACAGCTCAAAATGGAGCACGGGGCATCCGTGTACAAGTTCAACGGTTCGGAAGCTTTTTAAGCGGTATGGTCATGCCGAACATCGGTGCATTCATCGCCTGGGGGATCATCACGGCACTGTTCATCCCAACTGGATGGGCACCAAATAAGGAACTCGGTGAACTCGTCGGTCCGACAATCACCTATCTCTTACCGTTGCTGATCGGATACACAGGCGGGAAATTAATGCATGACGTCAGAGGAGGCGTCGTCGGGACGCTCGCGACGATGGGGGTCATCGTCGGAACAGAGATTCCGATGTTCCTCGGTGCCATGATCATGGGACCACTTGGCGGATACGTCATCAAAAAGTTCGATCAGTTAATCGAAGGAAAAATCAAACCAGGTCTCGAAATGCTCGTCAACAATTTCTCGGTCGGAATCATCGGTGGGTTGTTGATGCTCGGTGGATTCAAAGTATTCGGACCACTCATGACAGGTCTTGACGACATCATGGCTGCAGCAGTTGGTGCGATCGTCAGTGCACACTTGCTACCATTAGCGAGTTTGTTCATTGAACCAGCGAAAATTTTATTCTTGAACAACGCCATCAACCACGGCATCTTAAGTCCACTTGGTCTCGATCAAGTAAACGAGGCGGGCAAATCAGTTCTGTTCTTACTCGAAGCTAACCCCGGTCCGGGTCTCGGATTGTTACTCGCTTACTCGTTCTTCGGTTCTGGCGCAGCAAAGAAAACAGCACCGGGTGCTGCGTTCATTCAGTTCATCGGTGGGATTCACGAAATTTACTTCCCTTATGTCTTGATGAAGCCGGTCTTATTGCTTGCGATGATCGCAGGTGGTATGAGTGGGATCCTCACATTCGTCCTATTTGATGTCGGTTTAGTTGCACCTGCTTCACCAGGTAGTATCATTGCGGTTCTTGCAATGGCATCCCGCGGTTCTTACGTCGGATTGATCGCCGGTGTTCTTGTTTCAGCATCTGTGACCTTCGTTGTCTCAACTGTTCTGCTGAAGACAAGCAAAGCAAAAGAGACATCCCTTGAAGAAGCAAGCGCGAACGTCAGTGCGATGAAAGGAAAACAATCGATTGCCTCGACACTCGTTTCAGCTGATGCCAAACCACTTGCGGAAGTCGAACATATCATCTTCGCTTGTGACGCTGGTATGGGATCGAGTGCGATGGGAGCATCCGTCCTTCGCAATAAGATCAATAAAGCGGGCTTACCGATCAAGGTAACGAATACGTCGATCAGTCAATTGCCGCCAAACGCCGAACTGATCATCACGCATCGTGATTTGACGGAGCGGGCGAAGGAACAGGTACCAACGGCAGAACACCGATCAGTCGATAATTTCTTAAATGCCGGATATTATGATCAACTCGTTCATGAGATCGAAACAGCAAGAAATAAGATTTCTTAAAAATAAAGATAGAGATATTCAAGGAGGAATAAACATGACAACGACAATGAACCTTTCACCGGAACTTGTATTACTGGACCAACAATTCGCAGACGAGACGGCAGCCATTACGGCTGCCGGTCAACTCCTCGTCGATCATGGATATGTCGAAGCGGGTTATATCGATTCAATGCAAGAGCGTCACGCTTTATCAACGGTCTATATCGGTAATCATGTCGCAATTCCCCACGGAACAGAGTCGGCTAAATCACAAGTCAAGAAAACAGGACTATCGATTCTACAAGTACCGCAAGGCGTAACGTTCGGAACGGAACAAGCACGACTCGTCATCGGTATCGCTGGCGTCGGGGACGAACATCTCGAGTTGCTCTCGAATATCGCGGTCATTTGCTCCGATGAGGAGAACGTCGAGCGTATCGTGGCAGCGACATCAAAAGAAGAAATCATCGCCTTATTGACAGCGGAGGTGTAAGCATGAAAGCCATTCATTTTGGTGCCGGTAACATCGGACGTGGGTTCATCGGCTTACAACTCGTCAAGACGGGTTACGAAGTCTGTTTCGTCGATGTCAATACGACGGTCGTCGATGCATTAAAAGCACGTCATACCTATGAAGTCGGTTATGCCTCTGAACAAGGAGGACGTGAACGGGTCGACGGCGTGACAGCGCTCAACAGCTTGTCTGAACCGGATCAGGTCATTGCAGCGATTCGCGATGCAGATGTGATTACAACAGCTGTCGGACCGAGCTTGTTGTCGAAAGTCGCTCCTTTGATCGCGGAAGGGTTACGTCAACGTGATCAAAAGACACCTGTCTACGTCATTGCGTGTGAGAACATGATTGGTGGGTCAAAACACTTGCAAGCAGAGGTAGCGAAACATCACCCCGTAGCGGAAAACTGGTATTTCCCGAATGCAGCGGTTGACCGGATCGTACCGCTTCAACATCACGAAGACCCGTTGTACGTCGAAGTGGAAGAATTCTTTGAATGGGTGATTGAGACGACTGGACTACCGGAAGCCTATCCACGGATCGAAGGTGTCACCTATGTCGAGAACATCGAACCGTTCATCGAGCGGAAGCTGTTCACCGTCAACACGGGACATGCGATCGCTTCTTATCTCGGAGCACTATTCCATAAAGAGACGATCGCTGAAAGTCTAACGGATCCACGCATCCGTCGTGGTGTCCAGACAGCACTTTACGAAACAGGATGGCTATTACTTGAAAAGTACGGCTTTAATCCGGTCGATCATAGTGCGTATATCCAAAAGAATATGAAACGCTTTGAAAACCCGCGGATTCATGATGAAATCATACGTGTCGCTCGTTCACCGATTCGTAAACTGAGTCCAAGTGACCGACTCGTCAAACCAGCAAAGGAATTGATGGAGCGTGGCATCGAAGCAGATGGATTAGCGCGTGGGATCGCAGCAGCTCTAACCTATTTCGATCCAAATGATTCAGAATCTTCGGAATTAAATGCATATATTACGAAACATGGAATCGAAGATGCGCTAAACGCGTATTTACAATTATCGGCAACGGATCCACTTGGATCTCGAATCATCGAACATTATGAAGCGATGCAACACCAAGTCAATTCGATTGCTTAAGAATAAGTGTTCTCAACACCTTTCACGGGATGTGAAAGGTGTTTTTGTATATCGAATTAAATGCGACGTGTCGTCATCGAAATGATCAGTTTTTGAAATTCTTCTATCACAATTTGATTACAATTTGTATATTAAATTTGGAATATTCGAAAACGAATATTTAGCGATTAAAATACATTGTACGCTATATGAACGGAACATCTCTATTCCGATTTTTCAGGTAAGAGAAGGTGATCATATGTTGAATTATAAAGTGAACGTATATAGATTAAACGGAGCACGACCAAAAACTACAAAAGGAACCGGACCAAAACATTTGATTTATTCGAGTCAATTTTCTTCGCGTACGCCAGTCCATTTATTGCATCAACTCATCTTGAATCGACTATTGGTTGAACAAGAAAAAAACCTTGATTTGACGTACACGATCGAAGTAAATGCGGTACTTGATCAATTCGTGATCGACGTCCGTGTCTTTTCGACAGATACGGTCAGTGTCCAAGTTGAGCGTGACTTGATTGAAATCATTGAACGCGAAGAAGTCCGTCATATCCCGGCTCTTGAAATCGGGAAACCTGATTTTGCTGAATTCGCCCACATCGTCTTAAAGGTGAAGGAAGGTGGACCACGCCTTTCACAAGAGGATACGCAACGAATTTTCAATGAGTCTGGTGTTCGAGGACGAATCATCCTGCACAAGGAGCGCATCGATAGTCATGAGCCCTCCCATTCGATTCAGTTGTTGATTGGTGGGGCCGAGAAGTGTTTGTATAGTCTTTCGCAATATCAGCTTGATCCACTCTTCCGTAAACATGGTTTGACGATTCAATCCTTGAATCTGTTACCGTTTGATTTATTCTTGATTCGTGACAAAATTGCGATGCTGTCTTCGGCAGATGCTTCGCAACTGTGGATTGATGACATCACGACATCCAAGAACGGACGATCACATCAGATTTGTTTTAACGATGGGAATGAATGCATGACGGTCATCTGTGATCTTCATGGATCAATTCGGTCTTATAAGTGTTCGTGATGGTTTAACTCTTCTTCGAATAGGCTACATTCTTAACAGAGGTTCTAACGAAGGGGAGTCGAACAATCATGTTATCTAAACAACAGACGGAAGAATTCAAGCAACGGTTATTAAAGGAAAAAGAAAAGACGACATCAAACATCGAACAACGCGATACCGACTACGATGAAGGTGAATTGTCGAGTTACGATAATCATCCTGCCGATTCCGGCGATGAATTGTTCTTGCGGGAACGCGATCAAGCAATCACGGACATGCAAGAGGATATGCTCTCGGATGTGGACCGTGCCCTAAAAGCGATCGAGGACGGAACGTATGGCATTTGTAAGGTCTGTGGAAAAGAGATTGAGATTGAACGTCTTGATATCATTCCGGAAACGTTATTATGCATCGAGCATGCAAAAGAAGAAGCAGAACAAAACGAGAACGACCCGAATTCGCGACCAAGCGAAGAAGACGTACTGGATCCATCTGTCACAGCCCGCGGGAAAGACATCGACGGTGATACGGATGGATTCTCGAAAGTAAGTGATTTCGGTAGTTCCGATACACCGTCTGACCAAGAAGACGGAATTGACCCGACACGGTCTTGACCGGCAAAACATCTCCCGAAAATGGAGATGTTTTTTCTCGAAAAAAATCATAAATAGTTACCGGAATTTTTTGACTTTTCATATAATTTTGGTACGATGGTATCGAGGGGGCTGTTTTAGCCTATATTAAAATGTAAGCGCATACAAGCATCCGTCTCACTGCTTGACCATTTTAGTTGAGGGAGGAAATAATGCATGATTTATGACATTCCGAACAAGCAAGGGTCAAAAGTACAGTACAAGGAACGGTATGAAAATTACATCAACGGAAAGTGGACGGCACCTGTCGGGGGAGAATATTTTGATAATGTCACACCTGTCACTGGTAAAGTATTGTGCCAAGTCGCTCGTTCCGGTAAGGAAGATATCGAACTGGCTCTTGACGCAGCACACGCGGCAAAAGAAGCATGGGGGAAAACGTCTGTAACGGAACGCTCAAACATTTTAAATAAAATCGCGAATCGGATGGAAGAAAACCTTGAGATGCTCGCTTATGCAGAGACACTTGAGAACGGGAAAGCGGTCCGTGAGACACTCAACGCCGATCTACCGCTCGCAATCGATCACTTCCGTTATTTCGCCGGCGTCATCCGTGCCCAAGAAGGTTCGGTCGGCGAACTCGATCAAGATACGGTCGCGTATCACTTCCATGAGCCACTTGGCGTCGTTGGTCAAATCATTCCATGGAACTTCCCACTCCTGATGGCTGTCTGGAAACTAGCGCCAGCACTCGCGGCAGGGAACTGCGTCGTCTTAAAACCAGCAGAACAAACACCAGCGAGCATCATGGTACTCGTTGAGCTCATTGAGGATTTACTCCCACCGGGTGTTCTTAACATCGTCAACGGTTTTGGTCTTGAAGCAGGGAAACCGCTCGCGTCGAGCAAACGGATAGCCAAAATCGCCTTTACGGGTGAGACGACGACAGGACGTTTGATCATGCAGTACGCATCACAAAATTTGATTCCAGTCACACTCGAACTCGGTGGGAAATCACCGAATATCTTCTTTGAGGATATCATGCAGGCAGACGATGCTTTCTTCGATAAAGCAATCGAAGGATTACTGATGTTCGCGTTGAATCAAGGGGAAGTCTGTACGTGTCCGTCGCGTGCCTTGATTCAAGAATCGATTTACGAACCGTTCATGGAACGTGTTCTTGAGCGCGTCAAAGCCATCAAGATCGGAAATCCCCTTGATTCGGACGTCATGATGGGTGCTCAAGCTTCGAACGAGCAGATGGAGAAAATTCTTTCATATCTTGAAATCGGTAAGTCAGAAGGCGCAGAATGTCTCATCGGTGGAGAGCGCAACATGCTCGAAGGCGATCTCGCAGAAGGGTATTACATCCAACCGACGATCTTTAAGGGACACAATAAGATGCGAATCTTCCAAGAAGAAATTTTCGGACCGGTCTTGTCGGTCACGACATTCAAGACGGAAGAAGAAGCTCTCGAAATTGCGAATGATACGTTGTACGGTCTTGGAGCCGGCGTCTGGACGCGCGATATGAATCGTGCTTACCGGTTTGGTCGGGCGATCGAAGCAGGGCGCGTTTGGACGAACTGTTACCACCAATACCCAGCTCATGCGGCGTTTGGTGGTTACAAAATGTCAGGTATCGGACGTGAAAACCATAAGATGATGCTCAACCATTACCAACGGACGAAAAACCTACTCGTTAGCTACAACCCGAATAAACTCGGTTTCTTCTAAGTCGGAAAGGACGTGGATGCAAATGGTGGAACGTGTTCAGGCGACAGCAGCTTGTCTAGAGTTAATCGACCAGTTGAGAGAAAAACACGGTCCGTTGATGTTTCATCAATCTGGTGGTTGTTGCGATGGCAGTTCCCCGATGTGTTTTGCGCAGGGTGATCTATTCCTTGGAGATCAGGATAAAAAACTGGGAGAGATCGGTGGTTGTCCGTTTTATATTCATGAAGATCAATATGAGTACTGGAAACATACGCAACTCATCATTGATGTCGTGGATGGTCGAGGCGGAATGTTCTCTCTTGAAGGTGTCGAAGGGAAACGTTTTTTGACACGCTCCCGTGCGTTCACGCAAGAGGAATACGCTGAACTATCAGCATCAAGCTAATAAAGGAATCAAACACGGTTTCGTCGATGCGACTTGTTCATTCAGGTCGCTTGTACGGAATCGTGTTTTTTGTTCGTATCACAACGTTCGAACAGGATAAAAGTTGGTAATGCGGCATAAGAACGGTATAATGAACTCATATTTTGACGAGAAGATAGTTTCACACTATGACATTATAGGGGGTCACCATGAAATATCCATTTTTAGGTTGGACAGGTCAAACGATCGGAGTGACGGCGCCCTCCTCCGGATTACGTGAACAGCAACAGGAATGGGTCGAACAAGCAGTTGAACAGGTACAAGCACGGCAAATGAACGTCCGTTTAGGCGAAACGATTTGGTCGCATCAACTTGCTGAGAGTGCACCGGTCAAACAACGCGCCGAAGAATTGAATCACATGATGACGGATGAGACGATTGATGCCGTCATCCCGCCATTTGGCGGGGAACGCGCCATTGATCTTTTACCCGAGTTGACGCTAGCTACTTACCAAACAAAATGGTTGCTTGGCTATTCCGATATCAGTACGTTATTGCTCAGTCTGACGCTTCAGACGGGAATCGCGACAGCACATGGTCCGACTTTCGTTGAGCTTCGGAGTGAAGAATGGGACGAGACGACAAGTGCCTGGCGACGGGTGCTCGCGACGCCAACTGGAGGAACCGTCACACAATGGGCTTCCGATCGTTATCAATCCGAGTGGACTGATGAAGAACGTCCAACGGGTTCGTTATTTCAGCTAACGGAAGCGACGGAATGGAAAGCACTTGATGAGCGAACAGAAGTGACTGGACGGTTACTTGGTGGGTGTCTGGAGACGATTCGCCATCTGATTGGCACACCGTATGGAGATGTGCAGCGTTTCCAGCGTGAAGAGATCAACGGAGAACCGATCCTCTGGTACTTCGAGGTGTCTGAAGCGAATTCTGCAGAGGTGCACCGGACGTTACGACAAATGGCGTATGCTGGGTGGTTCGACCATGCGGCTGGCTTTTTATTCGGGCGCACGTCTGCAAGGATTACAGAAGACCTGACATGGCTAGACGTGTATCAATATCTAGCGGATGAGACGGGCTTACCAGTCTTATACGATCTTGACATCGGTCATCAGCCGCCACAGTTGACGTTAATCAATGGAGCGACGGGTACGGTTCGTATTCAAGGAAAAGATTCACGAATCGATCTGACGTTCAACTAAAAAGGAGAGCACGCAATGGCACGTCGTAAGTTTCAAGCATTAGGCGTTTATAAACGCGTCCATATCAACCCGGAGACCCGTCGGATGACGTTACCGGAACCATTTTACGATGCACTTCGTCTAGAAGATGAATTGCTGATTGCACAAGTCGGAGATGTTCTCGTCATGCGACGTCCGGGGGAGGTCGTCGAGACAGAAACGGATTTATTGAGCGAACTCGTAGAAGATGGATTCACGGGTACAGAGCTCATTCAAGAGTTTGCCTACCGGCGTCAGCAACAAGAACAACGATTACGTCAACAAGTCTTGCAGGATGAAGAGGATGACCATGCTGCTCAACTGAAGATCGAGCTATAACGGAAAGAAGGAGTGGGGCAGATGCGGCGCAGAACAAAAATTGGAATCGGAGTCATTGGATCCGGATTAGTAGCAGCGAGTTATTATTTTTATGAGATGGCAATCGCTACGAATCCAAAGCCATTCTTATCGAATAATCGAGATTTGAGTGACGAGATGGTCCGATTGATGCAACCTGGTCAGACGTGGATCAAGGAGCAACCGCTTGAGCGGATCGAGATTGAAGCGAAAGACGGCTTAACGTTACGCGGGCATTTCCTTCCGTCACCTGTTCCGTCAGATCGGATCGTCATTCTCGTGCACGGGTACGGAGGCGTCGGAACGGATTTAGCCGGATTCGCCTATCTGTACCATCAGGCCGGTTTCCATGTCATGATGCCCGATAATCGTGGTCACGGGATGAGTGACGGTCACTATATCGGATTCGGATGGCATGACCGGGAAGATTGTCTCAGTTGGTCGAACTATCTGATTGAACGGATCGGACAGGAGGCGAAACTATTCCTGCATGGCGTATCGATGGGAGGGGCGACCGTATTGATGACGAGTGGCGAACAACTCCCACCACAAATCAAAGGAATCATTTCTGATTGTGCCTATACGTCCGTCAATGCTGTCCTTGCGTACCAGATGAAGCGGATGTACCGACTACCACACTTCCCGTTCTTAGGGATGACGAGTGTATTGACGAAGCTAAAGGCAGGTTATACGTTCCGTGAAGCATCTGCGCTGAAACAGGTCAAAAAGGCACAAGTACCGATTTTGTTCATCCATGGTGGGGAGGATACATTCGTACCGACAGACATGGTGTATGAGCTATATGAAGCTTGTCCGACGGAAAAAGAGCTCGTCGTCATTCCAAATGCCGCTCACGCGATGGCCTATTTTGAGGATCCAGCATTGTATGATGATGTCGTCGAGAAGTTCGTACGTAACATCTTGCGAAATGATTGACAACTCAGTTCGTTACCCGCTATATTAATATCATAAATCAACGTCGTCGTGGCGGAACTGGTAGACGCGCTAGACTCAGAATCTAGTGGTGGCAACACCGTGGAGGTTCAAGTCCTCTCGGCGGCATAAATGATTGAAGGAGGCAATCCCAGTAAGGGATTGCCTCCTTTTTTGTTGCTGAATAGAAAACGATTTCAACGAATAAAAATTCAGAAATGTTTATCTTTTTAGAATTTTTCTGGTAAAATACGTTTTAAAGAGGGTACTCTTCAGGGAAAGTACTAAGTGAAGTAGACAATCTTTAACACATAGGAGAGGGGAAACAAACATGAAAAAAGGGAGTATCTTGTTAGCGCTCTTGATGAGCTGTGTTCTCGTGCTTGGTGCATGTAGTATCGGTTCGAAAGATGAAGAGTCGTCAGAAGGAAAGACGTACAAGGTCGGCATTGACGTCACGTATCCACCATTCGAATATAAAGACGGGGATACGTACAAAGGAATCGACATCGATCTCATGAAAGCAATCGCGAAGGATCAGAACTTCAAGATTCAATTTGAAGCTATGGACTTTAGCGGTATCATTCCGGCACTTCAAGCAAACCAATTGGACGTTGCCATTGCCGGTATGAGTATTACGCCAGAACGGAAGAAAGTCGTCACATTCTCGGATCCATACTTCAAAGCTGGTCTTATTCTAGTCGTCAAAGAAGATGAGAATGGTATTAAATCCGTCAACGATTTAAAGGGGAAAAAAGTAGCCGTCAAAAAGGGAACGACGGGTGCGAAATATGCAACGGACAACGCAGATAAGCTTGGCTTCACGGTCACACAGTTCAATGACAGCCCAGCGATGTTCCAAGAAGTGAAGAACGGTAACGCAGCAGCCTTGATCGAAGATTATCCTGTCATCTCATATGCAAACAAACAACAAAACCTTGGATTAAAACTTGTCGGAGATCGTCTCAACGGGGACAACTACGGAATCGCTGTCTTAAAAGGTGAGAACGAGGATCTGATGAAGAAAATCAACAAAGGACTTGCGAATCTGAAAGAAAACGGTGAATACGATAAAATCGTTGACACGTATCTGAAATAAGTCGCAAGGCGATAAGGGAGTGGGATAGCCAATGGAAGTGGTCAAAACCGCATTTCCATTTTTCTTGGAAGGGCTTCAAGTCACATTGTATATTTTCATCATCGCGGTCATCGTCGGCTTTCTGATTGGCTTAGTCGTCGCATTGATGCGATTATCACCATTAAAAATCTTAAACGGGATCGCGATCGTCTACATCGATGTCATTCGCGGAACGCCGTTCATCGTTCAGTTATTCTTCATCTACTTTGGACTCAATTCGCTCGAATGGTTATCGATGGACCGGATGTATGCAGGGATACTGACGGTCGCAATCAATGCCGGTGCTTATTTTGCGGAAATCATTCGAGCTGGTATCCAGTCGATTGATAAAGGACAAACAGAAGCTGCACGTTCACTCGGGATGACAGGGCGTCAAACGATGGTACAGATCATCCTACCGCAAGCATTTCGTCGGATGTTACCAACGATTACGAACCAATCGATCATCAGCTTAAAAGATACCTCGTTGTTGTCGATTATCGGCATCGCTGACTTGACGCAACAAGGTCAAGTGCAGCAGTCAACGACGTTTGAACCATTCATCGTCTGGTCCGTCGTCGGATTGATGTACTTCGTCATCATTTATCTCTTGTCCTTAGTGGCGAAGTTCTTGGAACGGAGGTTTACATTACGATGAGTATCATTGAAGTAAAGAATCTAAAGAAATCATTTGGTTCGAATGAAGTCTTAAAAGACATCAACGTCTCGATTGCCGAAAAAGAAGTCGTTTGTGTCATCGGTCCGTCGGGATCTGGGAAAAGTACGTTTCTACGCTGTTTGAATCGATTGGAAGAGATTACAGGTGGTACCGTCATCGTCGATGATTTCGACATCACGAGTCCAAAAGTCGATATCAACAAGGTCCGGGAAGAAGTCGGGATGGTCTTTCAACATTTTAATCTCTTCCCGCACAAGACCGTGCTAGAAAACGTCACGCTTGCACCGATCAAAGTACGCAAAGTGGATAAAGAACAGGCGAAACAGCGGGCACTTGAACTCCTCGATAAAGTCGGATTACGGGAAAAAGCCGATAATTATCCAGGCGAATTATCTGGGGGGCAAAAACAGCGGGTCGCGATTGCCCGCGCGCTTGCAATGAATCCGAAAATCATGTTATTCGATGAGCCGACGTCAGCGCTCGACCCGGAAATGGTCGGTGACGTGCTTGCCGTCATGAAACAACTTGCCCTTGAAGGCATGACGATGGTCGTCGTGACCCATGAGATGGGATTTGCTCGTGAGGTCGGAGATCGCGTCTTATTCATGGATGGTGGCTATATCGTCGAAGAGAACGTACCACAAGCATTGTTTGATTCTCCACAACACGAACGGACGCAATCGTTCCTTAGTAAAGTCTTATGATGGAACCGGCGTATCTAAATGCGGATACGCCGGTTTTTTGACGAATCATAAATAACTGGCTAAGCGCTCATAAGAAAAACTTATACATTTAAGCGTGAGAATTTGGGAATTCGAAATGCACACACAGGAAAAGAGTAGTAATATAGTAACGAAGGCACTTTCATGGAAGAATGACACGATCATTCCTTCTCATGACGTTCAGCGTTTTATTCATGCAATTCCTTTTGAAAGCGCTAACAGGTAGAGGGCTGGAAACACATCGAGTATCCACTGGATGTGTGGGGAGAAATATAGAAACGGGGGGAACCGTACATGGCAGGCCACGAGCAAGATCAACAAGCATTCTATGGACCAAACCTTGGCTACATCATTGAATTGTACGAGCGTTTTTTAGAAGACAAGACATCCGTTGATGAGGAGACACGTGCTTATTTCGAAGAGCATGGTGCACCCGTGACGGAACCAGTCGTACCGATGCAAGTCGAGACAGGAGATTTCGAAAAATATCTTGCGGCGAATCGTTTAGCGGAACAAATTCGTGCAAAAGGACATCTTGCGGCGGATATCTATCCGCTGAAGGACCATCCGCGAGAAACAGGATTATTCGAATTGAGTCAGTACGGATTGACAGAGGCAGATCTTCGAAAAATGCCAGTCTCACTCGTCTGTCCTGAACCACCAACTGGTGTACAGGACGCGTTTGAAGGCATCGAACATTTAAAAGCGCAGTACACGGGAGCAGCCGCAGTTGAGTTCCAGCATGTCGACGATCTCGATGAAAAGAAATGGCTCCGACAGAAAATCGAGCAAGGTGCTTTGACGGCGACGCTAGACGCTGAACAAAAGAAACAGTTGTTCAAACGCTTAGCTGAAACGGACCTCTTCGAAAAATACTTGCACAAAACATATGTTGGTCAAAAACGCTTCTCGATTGAAGGACTTGACGCGATGGTGCCATTGCTCGACACGATCGTCGGACACCTCATCTCGAATGGGTCGGAGACGATCAATATCGGAATGGCACACCGTGGACGGTTGAACGTTTTGGCGCACGTACTTGGGAAGCCATATGAAATGATCTTTGCTGAGTTCCAGCATGCACCGAACCACGACCTCGTACCATCTGAAGGATCGATCGGGATCACGTACGGTTGGACGGGCGACGTGAAGTATCACCTCGGTTTAAACCGAAAACTCGAGCAAGAGACACGTAACGTGCGGATGACGCTTGCGAACAATCCGTCGCATCTTGAGTTCGTTGACCCAGTCGTCGAAGGCTTCACACGTGCGGCACAAGATGATCGCTCACAAAAAGGTGCACCACGCCAAGAGCAAGCGGCTGCTGCTGCAATCCTGATACACGGTGATGCTGCGTTCCCAGGTCAAGGAATCGTGGCTGAAACATTGAATTTAGCGAATCTCAAAGGATATAACACAGGCGGAACGATTCACATCATCGCGAACAACACGATCGGCTTCACGACGGAGCCGACGGACTCCCGTTCGACGCGCTACTCAAGTGATCTGGCTAAGGGTTACGAGATCCCAGTCTTCCACGTCAACGCGGATGAGCCGGAAAGCTGTCTCGCAGTCGCGTTGCTCGCGAGCGAGTACCGGGCAACGTTTAAGAAGGATGTCATGATTGATTTAATCGGATATCGTCGTTTTGGTCATAACGAAATGGATGAACCGATGAATACGAACCCGGTCTTATACGATTTGATTCATAAACATGATCCAATTCGTGTCTTGTACGGGAAAACGCTTGTCGCGAACGGGGATGCGACAGCTGACGAAATTCAATCGATTGAAACGTCGATCAATGATCAAATGAAAGCGGCTCGTGAAAAAGTACCGAACGCGGAGAAAGAGTATGGTGGGGTCATGCCGGACGTCGTCTTTAAAGGCGTTCCGACGATTGAGACAGGGGTCTCGATTGAAACATTGACGGCGTACAACGAAGAATTGTTACAGTGGCCGGATGGCTTCCAAGTGTTCCATAAACTTGAGAAGGTCCTGAAGCGCCGGACGGATGCGTTCTCGACAAAGAACGGAATTGACTGGGGACATGCCGAAACATTGGCGTTTGCTTCGATTCTCTCAGATGGAACACCAATCCGCTTGAGCGGTCAAGATTCTGAACGAGGAACGTTCGCACAACGGAACATTAATCTTCATGATGTGAAAACAGGAGAAGGCTTCTCGCCACTCCATGCCTTATCAACGGCAACTGCATCATTCTCGGTCTACAACAGTCCGTTGTCTGAAGCAGGTGTACTTGGTTTTGAATACGGTTATAACGTCTTCGCTCCGGAAACGCTCGTATTATGGGAAGCGCAATATGGGGACTTTGCGAACTCAGGTCAAGTCATCTTCGACCAGTTCATCTCAGCTAGCCGAGCGAAATGGGGACAAACATCAGGTCTCGTCATGTTGCTTCCGCATGGTTATGAAGGGCAAGGACCAGAACACTCGAGTGGTCGTTTAGAACGCTTCTTGACGTTATCGGGTGAGAAAAACTGGACGGTCGCGAACGTATCGAGTGCTGCCCAGTACTTCCATTTATTGCGCCGACAAGCAGCGATTCTCGGAAAAGAGGAAGTCCGACCGCTCGTCGTCATGACGCCGAAGAGTCTCTTGCGTCATCCGCTTGCAACATCGGATGTCTCTGAGTTGACGGAAGGTAGTTTCCAACGTGTCATCGAACAGTCAGGGCTCGGAGAAGCGCCAGATCGTGTCAAACGTCTTGTGTTCTGTTCTGGTAAGATGGCAATCGACCTAGCTGAAGCCGTTTCGAAATCAGATGAGAATCTCGATTGGCTACAAATCGTCCGGGTCGAGGAGTTGTATCCATTCCCGGCAAAAGCCTTAAAAGAAGTCATCGCGCGCTATGAATCCGTCGAAGAGATGTTCTGGGTGCAAGAAGAACCGAAAAACATGGGGGCGTGGTCCTTCATGGAACCTCGACTTGAGACAGTCGCACCGAATGGTATCCAAACCGTCCGTTACATCGGTCGTCGTCGTCGTTCCAGTACAGCAGAAGGTGACCCGTCAGGTCATAAAGTAGAGCAGGCACGTATCATCAATGATGCACTCACAGCGACTGCTTCTACTCCAACAGCACCATCACACGTATCAAATCACACATCATAACTTAAGATAGAATCGAGTCATAGGGGGAGAATACGATGGAAATCAAAGTACCAGAACTTGCCGAATCAATTACAGAAGGAACGGTGGCGTCTTGGTTAAAACAACCAGGTGATCACGTGGAAAAAGGGGAAGCCATCGTTGAGCTCGAGACAGATAAGGTCAACATCGAAGTACCGTCAGATGAAGCTGGTACGTTGACGGAGGTGATGGTTGCTGAAGGAGATACAGTCCGCGTCGGGGAAACGATTGCTGTCATCTCTGCTGGTGGCGAGGCTCCAAAACCGGCTGCGGCAGAACCAGTACAAGAAACTCCAAAAGAGACACCTAAAGCAGAAGAAAAAGCGGAACAACCGGTGGCTGCAGCAGCGACTGAAAGTACATCTGTTGCGGATCGTCCGATTGCTTCACCTGCTGCCCGTAAACTGGCTCGTGAAAAAGGAATTGATTTAGCACAAGTGGCAACGCAAGATCCGCTCGGTCGGATTCGCGTGCAAGACGTCGCGACGTTTGAAGTAGCACCACGTGAGCAAGCAAAACCGGCTCCTACGAAACCTGCTACACCGGCACCAGCACCAGCAGCCGCTCCTGGGAAACCGGAAGAGCGAATCAAGATGTCACGCCGTCGTAAGACAATCGCGAACCGACTCGTTGAAGTTCAACAAACAGCAGCAATGTTGACGACATTCAATGAGATCGATATGTCAGCGGTCATGGCACTGCGTAAACGTCGCCAAGAGAAATTCGTGAAGGAAAACGAAGTCAAGCTCGGCTTCATGTCATTCTTTACGAAAGCAGCAGTCGCAGCACTTAAAAAGATGCCATATTTGAATGCTGAGATTCAAGGCGATGAAATCGTCCTCAAAAAATTCTATGA
Source organism: Exiguobacterium sp. E17S (assembly GCF_057772545.1). Taxonomy (NCBI): domain Bacteria; kingdom Bacillati; phylum Bacillota; class Bacilli; order Caryophanales; genus Exiguobacterium; species Exiguobacterium sp. E17S. The sequence continues at coordinate 805,955 of NZ_JBYLRU010000001.1, read as the reverse complement.
TATCGGTATTGCCGTTTCAGCACCAGACGGTCTCGTCGTTCCGGTCGTTCGTGATGCGGATAAGAAGAACTTCGCTGAGATTGAAAAAGACATCATTCAACTAGCGGTTAAGGCGCGTGATAATAAACTCGGTCTATCTGATTTGACGGGTGGTACGTTCACGATCACGAATGGTGGTACGTTCGGTTCACTCATGTCGACACCGATCTTAAACGGTCCACAAGTCGCGATTCTCGGAATGCACGCAATCAACTTGCGTCCTGTAGCGATTGATGCTGAGCGCATGGAAAACCGTCCGATGATGTATGTCGCACTCTCTTATGATCACCGAATCGTTGATGGAAAAGAAGCCGTTACGTTCTTGAAGCACATTAAAGATCTCCTTGAAGATCCAGAGTCATTGATTTTCGAAGCGTAATCATAAAAAGACCCGTTTTAGATGCGGGTCTTTTTTTTTGTTGATATCATTTTGTCATCAAATCACGAAACGACATTTACATCATCTCTATATCAGCTTCATACATACGATTTAGGATAAGTGTTGTAAGAATATTTCAAGGGGGAATTGATTATGTTGAAACAAATTGGGTTGACGATGGTAGCAGGAGCCGTATTAAGCACAGGTTTTCCGACAGAAGATGTCAGCGCACATTCAAAAGGAAAATCGTTACTCGATCCAAATCGAATCATCAATGTTGCCCACCGCGGAGCTTCAGGATACGCGCCAGAGCATACGATGCCAGCTTATGAAATGGGACATAAGACATTCAAAGCAGATTACATCGAAATTGATTTACAGATGACGAAAGACGGTCAATTGATTGCGATGCACGATGAAACGGTTGATCGGACGACGAACGGAACGGGTGCCGTCAAAGATAAAACGCTTGCTGAAATCAAGAAACTTGATGCCGGTAGCTGGTTCAATGAAGCGAACCCGACCCTTGCGAAAAAATCGTATGTCGGTTTGAAAGTTCCGACGCTTCAAGAAGTCTTGAGTAAGTATGGGAAGCATGCGAATTACTACATCGAGACGAAATCACCGGAAGTGTACCCGGGAATGGAACAGAAATTGCTCGACGTACTAAAGCAGAACGGATTGTCGAGTAACAAGGTCAAATCAGGACAAGTCTTGATTCAGTCGTTTAGTGAAGCGAGTCTTCAAAAAGTCAGAGCCATCGACCCGAACGTTCCCTTGGTTCAGTTGATGGAAGCAAATGAAGTCAAGGCATTGACGGATGATCGATTAACAGCAATCCGCCAGTATGCGGTCGGTGTCGGTCCTTCCTTCAAAGCATTGACACGTGAGAACGTCGCAGCCATTCGGGCGCATGATTTGTTACTTCACCCGTACACAGTGAATGAAAAAGCGGATATGGTTCGTATGCTTGACTATGGTGTCACGGGAGTCTTTACGAACTATGCCGACCGTTTTCATGATGTCGTGAAAGGACTGTACAAAAAATAAGGTAAAAAGGAAATAGCACTATTTCTCTTCTGAACAGGAAAGAAGAAATAGTTTTTTTGTTTTTAAAACTCGTATTTTAAATCCAATATTTCATTCCATACGTAAACCCTATAGAGGTTTATCAGAATTTCGAACCATGAGACAAAACAATGTAGTCAGTTTCGTATTTCATGGTACGATAACAGTGCAGTTTTGGGAAGGAATGGAGTGAGGATCGTGAGAATTACACAGTATACGGATTATGGATTACGTGTGTTGATGTACCTCGGGGTGCACCGGGATGTCATCACACCAATGCCGCAGATTGCAAATCATTATGGCATCTCATCCAACCATTTAATGAAGGTGACACAACAATTAGCGAAACTTGGCTATGTCGAATCAACAAGAGGTCGGTCAGGCGGACTCCGTTTGATTCGTGATCCAAAAGACATCAACATCGGGAAAGTCGTTCGGGAAATGGAACCGATGGATATCGTCGAGTGTTTTGGAAGCAACGGTCATTGTGTCATCGAACCAGGATGCCGTCTAAAAGGTGTGCTCGGACGAGCGCTTCGAGCTTTTATCCGGGAACTGGAACAGCATACATTAGAAGAATTGTTAAATAATCGTGATGAGTTGGCGCTCTTGTTTGCTGCCTCATCTTTACAGCGTTCCTAATCAAAAAACCCTCGTTTCCGTGAATGGAAGCGAGGGTTTTGTCATATCGATACTTATACGTCATCTTGGCGTTTCTTTGGTTCCACATGTTCTTTATTCTGGGACAAGTCGTCACGAACAGACGATTTCCACAACGGAACATTGCTGTAATATGCAGCACGAGCGATCAGATGTCCTCCAATCGGTGCTGTGATGAGCACGAACAGGATGCCGAGAACGACACGAGAGGAGAAGAATCCATCTTCAGTGACGAAATAGATGATGACGCCGATTAAAATCGACATGACACCTAATGTCGCGCTTTTAGATGCAGCGTGAGCACGCGTATAGACATCCGGTAAGCGGATCAGACCAAGCGCGGTGACGAGACTAAATCCCATACCGAGCAAGGCGAAGACCGCGACGATCAATTCATTGGTTGCGATCACGTTCGATGATCTCTCCTTTCTCGATATATTTTGAAAAGGCAACTGTACCGATGAAGGCGAGTATACCAATCAACAGGATGACTTCGAGGTAGTCGCTCGTCCGTAAGATGATCGAGACAAGTCCAACGATTGAAATCAAGCTGATACCAATTGAATCAAGCGCGATGACACGATCCGCAACACTTGGTCCTTTGATGACCCGGTAAAACAGACCAAGCATCGAGAGAAAGACACCCCCGAGTGCGATATAGATTAAAATATCGAACATCACCGACTCACCTCCAGAATGGCTTTCTCAAAACTATCACGTATCGAAGCGACCGCTTCATCGACCTCTGGCATGTGGAGTGCATGAATGTAGAGTGTCTTATTATCATCCGAGATATCAACGACAAGCGTTCCCGGTGTCAGCGTGATCAGCATTGACAGCAACGTGATTTGCCACGGTTGATCGAGTTCGGTCTCATAGGCGAAAATACCAGGTTGAATATCTAACTTCGGCTTTAAAATGATTTTCAAGACATCGATGTTCGCGACGACAAGCTCGTAGAGAAAGCGGAAAAACAATAGGACGAGTGCGACGACAGGTCCGAGATAAAAGCGACCTTTGAAGCCGCGACGGAAAGCGAACATCGCAATCAGCCCTAGCGCGTAACCGATGACGAAACCGGAGGCCGAGAAATTGTTTGAGAGAAACATCCACAAGAATGCAAGAAATAAGTTGAGCAAGACTTGAAATGCCATGAATTAACGACCTCCTTTTAGTACGGCATCGATATAGAGCGTTGGATTCGTCAACGGTTCGACGGCTTGTTGAATCAGTGGACGCATCGCCTCAGCACCTACTCCATAGAGAACGCTGAGCGCAACTAAGGCAATCGTAGGAACGAGCAGCTTTGGAACAAGCGCTTGTTTATCACCAGAATAGGTCTTCGGTGTTCCCCAAAAGGCACGCATGAACAATTGAAAGACCGAATACAAGACGAGTAGACTGGATAGTAGAACGATGATTGGTCCAATCAACTCACCGGCTTCAATACCACCACGAACAATCAGGAATTTCCCAATGAATCCGCTGAGCGGTGGAATCCCGGCAAGTGATAACGCCGCGATGAAGAACGTCCAACCTAATACAGGATAGGCTTTGATCATCCCGCCCATATCTTTCAGCTTACTCGAGCCGGCAATTCCGACCATGATTCCTACGAGTAGGAATAAAGCGGCTTTAATCAACATATCATGAAGAAGATAGAAAATCGCACCTTCTAGCGCTTGCGGTGTCATGAGGGAAACCCCGTACAAGATGACTCCGACTGCGACGATGATGTTGTAGATGATGATTTGCTTCGCATCTCGTGTCGCGAGCGCACCGATCACCCCGATGACGATCGTACTGAGCGCAAGGATACTTAAGATTTGATGAATCGTTCCAATCTCATTTGAGAAGAACAAACTATACGTCCGTAAAATCCCGTAGACTCCGACCTTCGTCAGCAAGGCACCGAACAGAGCAAGAATAGGCGTCGGTGGTACTTGATAAGAACCAGGTAACCAGAAGTAAAGCGGGAAGATTGCACCTTTTAATCCGAAGACGATCAAGAATAACAAGGCGATGACGTTTAGGATTGCCGGTTGTCCGACTTCTGAAATCTTTTGACTGATATCCGCCATGCTGAGCGATCCGATGATACCGTACAAGAAGGCAACCGTCATGACGAATAATGCGGACGAGATGACGTTAATCAAAAGATACTTCAGCGATTCTCGTAACTGTGCCGGTTTCCCGCCGAGAACGATCAAGACATAAGACGAAATCAGGAAAACTTCGAAGAAGACGAACATGTTAAAGATATCACCTGTCGTAAAGGCACCATTGACACCAACGAGCAGGAATTGAACGGCAATGAAATAGTAGTACCGTTGATAGGAAACGCTCAAGTAGACAATGGCATACCAGATGATACAAAGAACAAGAATGCTCGTCGTCGTGACGAGTAAAGCGGATAGCATGTCAGAGACAAGCGTGATACCAAAAGGTGCTGGCCAACTACCGAGTGTGACTGTTAAGATACCGTTCGACCGGACAGTCAGCACAAGATAGATGGAGGCACAGACAGTCAAAATCGTCGAAAAGAGGGAAACGATTCGTTGTCCTTTGAGGTGTCGCGGGAAAAACATCAAGATGACACCCGTCAACAACGGGATGATGATTGGTAATAACGGTAAGTTAATCATTCGAATCGGTTCCTTTCATTTCTTCGATATTATCGGTTCCGAGTTCTTGATAGGCACGATAAGCGAGTACCAAGAAGAAGGCAGTGACACCAAAGCTGATGACGATGGCGGTCAAGACGAGTGCTTGCGGTAGTGGATCCGTATAGGAAGTCACGCCGTCCTTTAAAACCGGAGCCGCGCCTCGTTTTAGTCCACCCATTGTCATGACAAGCAGATGGGCAGCGTGGCTGAGCAACCCTGTTCCGATGATAATGCGAAGAATACTTTTCGAAAGAATGAGATAAATGGCACACATCGTCAGGATGCCTGCGGCGATCGCATGATGATTTCCATATTAATCACTCTCCCCAATCGTTTGAATAATCGTCATCGTCACACCGACGACGACAAGATACACTCCAAGATCAAACAGCATCGCGGTGTGAAGCGATGTCTTGCCGAACAACGGCAGGTTGAAATAATCATGTGCATGTGTGAAGAACGGTACGTTGAACAGAAGCGCTCCTGACGCCGTCAGTACGGCAATCAACATACCGAGAGCCGTGATCCATTTGTAGTCGAATGGCAAAATCCGGCGCAATGTCTTGATATCGTAAGCAAGTAGGATCAAAACAAGAGCAGAAGCCGTCACGAGACCACCAATGAATCCGCCACCTGGCGTGTAGTGTCCAGCAAAGAACAAGTAGACAGCAAACAGGAAGATGATGAACGTGATAAAGGAAGTCGCGGACTCTAAGATGACGTCATTCGTATGCTTTTTTGCCTGCTTTTTCATTTATCCATCCCTCCTGTTCGTCTGAATTTAATCATCGTGTAAATACCGATTCCAGCCAGTGCGAGAACGGCAATCTCAAACAACGTATCGAAGCCACGGAAGTCGACGAGAATGACGTTGACCATATTACCGCCAGCGGCAAGATCAGCGACGTTATCGATGTAATACTTGGCGATTGAAGTAAACGATCGTTGGCTGAGAGAAGCAAGGGCGACGAGTGTCACTGTCAATCCGACGAGTGCCGAAATCAAGGCATTGCCGAGCTTGAACGGGATGCGTTCTTCTTTCCGGCTGATTTCCGGTAAACGATAGAAAACGAGCAGGAACAAAGCGACCGATACTGTCTCGATGACGAGTTGCGTTAAAGCAAGGTCTGGCGCTCGGAATAAGACGAAGAACAGAGCGACCGTATAACCTGTCACACCGAGCAAGATGATTGATGTCAGTCGTGAACGCGCAAAGGTGATCGAGAGTGCACTCGAAACGAGAACGAGTGCAAGGATGATCTCATACGCGTCAATCGTGCTGATGGGATCAACCGCGAAGCGGAAGGCATCAAACCCGTATAATGCCGTCAAAATCAAGATGACGATGAATCCGAAGATGTAGACGAGATACGACCGCATGTATCCGGTCATGACCGTATCATGGATCTTTGTCGAGGTCTGTTCACCACGGCGTAACAAAGCGTCATATTGATGATTTAAGGAGATGGCACGAGGCATCCGGTTATAGAGCGATTGCCAGCGCGGCAGTGTCTTATACAAGATGAACCCGACTGTAAAGATGAGTAACGTCAGGAAAAATTCTGGTTTGAATCCATGCCACATCGTAATGTGAACGTCAATCTTGCCACCGGCATCAACGACTTGCGGTAAGATTGCTTCGACTGCCGGTCGAATCAACGTATCCGATAATATATTCGGGAAGAGTCCGATGATGACGACGAGCGAGACGAGGACGAGAGGTGGAATCAACATTCCAATCGGTGCCTCGTGTGGTGCTTTCGGTAACTTGTCGTTTTGACGCTTACCGAAGAACGTTCTGCGGACGATCAAGATGCTATAGACGAATGTAAAGATACTTCCGACGACGGCGAGTACAGGAATGATCCAACCGTAAGACGGTAAGTGGAACAAGTCAGATCCTGAAACTTCAAGTACACCTGTCAAGAACATCTCTTTACTTAAGAAACCATTGAATGGTGGAATCCCCGCCATCGAAAGGGTCCCGATCATCGCAATCGTCATCGAAATCGGCATGAGTTGCGCAAGACCACCGAGCTTCCGAATGTCGCGAGTACCAGTCTCGTGATCGATGATTCCCGCCATCATGAAGAGACTGCCTTTAAACGTCGCGTGGTTGATCAGGTGGAAGATCGCAGCGACTGTCGCAATCGTATATAATCCGTCATCTAACGCGTCGACGTGCAAGGCAGCTGCTCCGAGTCCAAGTAATGACATGATCAATCCAAGCTGAGAAATCGTCGAGTAAGCAAGGATTCCCTTTAAATCATGTTGTTTCACCGCATTGAGTGAACCCCAGAATAAGGTGAATATTCCGACAGATGAGACGAGATAGAACCAGAGCGACTCATCCGCAAAAATCGGACTGAAACGAGCGACAAGATACAACCCTGCCTTGACCATCGTTGCCGAGTGCAAGTAGGCGCTGACAGGGGTCGGTGCTTCCATCGCATCTGGTAACCAGATGTGGAACGGAAATTGAGCCGATTTCGTGAAGGCGGCTAGCAAGAATAAAACAAGGGCGACCGTAAAGAAGGGTTCACCTTGAATCGACTCAAGCGACGCATAGGTCTCACGAATACTTAACGATCCACTGAGTGTAGAGAGAATCGCGATTCCCCCAAGCATCGCTAATCCACCAAAGACGGTGATCAGCATCGATTTTTGAGCGCCGTAACGAGAACGTTCCCGCTCGTACCAGTAGGCGATCAATAAGAACGACGAAATCGACGTTAATTCCCAGAACAGATAGAGGACGATCATGTTATCTGACAGTACGACCCCAAGCATGGCGGTCATGAACATCAACAGATAGACATAAAATGTTCCGAGTGATTCTTTTTTCGCATCTAAATAAAAAATCGAATAAAGAACGACGAGTGAGCCGATTCCTGTGATCAATAGTGCGAACAATAAGCCGAGTCCGTCAAGATACGTGACGAAATCGATACCAAGCGATGGTATCCACGGCATGCGTGCCGTAAAGGTCTCACCTGACATCGTACCAGGGAGAAAGCGGCTGAAATACGAAACGAGCAGTACAGGTACGACAAGTACAAACCAACCGGTATGAATGTTCGGAAGGCGTTTCGCTAGAAGCGGAATGAAAAGACTGATCAATATGGGCAGTAAAATAGCCCCGTGCATCACGGACACGAAATTCCCTCCTTTGTGACATCGACGACCAAAAATGAAAAAGGGACGCGAACGCAAGCTGTTGAAGCTCGGAACTGTCCAGTAGAAGACACGATTCATTTTGTTCGTCGAAGATGTTTCTGAATCAAGTATAGCGTACTTTTTTCCTTCTTGCATGACGTGAAGCGTTGAAGCATAAGGGATAGAGCCATTTTTTCTCTTGATTATTAAATATGTAGGAACACGGCAGAAATAGGCTGAAAATTTTTTTGATTTTTTTCAAAAAACACGTGGATCCATGAGAAGAATGATTCAAACTCAAGGAACGCGGGTACATTTATCTAGAGCACAACTAATGACCATAGAGGGGGAACTTTCATGCGAGCAACATTCAAGACAGGTGTTATTTTAGGTGGTCTAGCAGCGATTGCGACAATCGCCTATCAACAATACCAACAACGAAAATCGACTTCAGATGATATTGACCATCGTCCAAGTGTCGACGCGAAACGCGATCCGGCTGAAGTCGGACTGACACAACTGGATTCCATTCATCGGGCAGATTGGCAAGCGAATGGATTCCCACAAACACACGCAGAACTCGAACGCCTCGAGCGAGAAGAAAATTAAAAAAGCACGTCTCTCAAATGAGAGACGTGTTTTATGGTCATTAAGCACTTGTTGTGACTAGGGCACGTGTCCGTTCACTGTGTGCAGTATAAGAAGAGAGATGTTCGAATTGATAAAGCGTTAAGGTCGCTGTGCGACGTTGACCGGTACTCGATTCAAGCATTAAATAAGCTTCATTGAAGTCCGTACCACCACCATCATAGCGGATGTGTGCCGTAATCGTTCGTCCATCTGTTGTCTGCATATAAATATCGTAACCTCCGAAATCAACGCGCTTAAAGCTAGTTGCCTCGCTTACGATGTGTTTGAATGTTTCAATTAAAGAATATGTCATCGTTCGTTCCTCCTTTTATTTCTTCAAAGCAAAATAAGTTATAATCAACTCCGAATATTACTATTCCCATTAAATACAAGAAATAAACATCACAAATGAATCTTTTTTTATTCTTGTTATGAAACGCGTTTCATACTTTATGATAAAAACAGACGGTGCGTGACCGATTTCGGGCGTTAACCGATACAGAAACTATAATTAAAAAGACAAGGGGATGGTCGTGACCATCCCCTTGTCTTTTTAATTATAGTTCTACGTTATGGTAGACCTGTTGCACATCCTCAAGATCTTCCAGTGCATCGATCATTTTCTCGAATTGTGCGACGTCGTCTTCAGACAACGCGACTTCGTTTTGGGCGAGCATGACCAGTTCGGCAAGTGAGAACTCAGTAATGCCTGCAGCTTTCAACGCTTCTTGTACAGCATGGAATTGTTCCGGCTCAGCGTAGATGATGACAGATTCGTCTTCTTCGAGGATATCGCGCACATCAATATCCGCTTCCATCATCAATTCGAGAACGTCATCTGCAGTTTTACCTTCAAACGCAAAGATTGCCGTCGCATCGAACATATAAGCGACGGATCCGCTCACGCCCATGTTTCCGCCATTTTTTCCGAATGCAGCGCGAACGTCAGAAGCCGTCCGGTTCACGTTGTTCGTCAACGTTTCGACGATGACCATTGAACCGCTTGGACCGAATCCTTCATGCTTCATACCGCTCACGCGTCCAATTGTAGATATGACTCGTCACGGTCCGACCGTCGATTCGTTCTAAGACGAATGGTCGATCTAGAACATGCGTAAAGCCTACTTTTTCAACGACACGACGTGATTGGTCGTTGAAATCAAAATGCCCGCACCAGACGATATCGATCGGCAGTTCCCGGAAGATGAAATCAAGTATTGCTTCGACGATTTCCGGCATCCGCCCTTCTCCCCAGTAATCAGGTGCGAGGACATAGCCGATCTCGACTTGACGGTCATGGGTGATTGATTCGTCCGGACGACGATTGAAGTGAAACCCGAAGCTCCCGATCACTTCACCGGTTTCTTTATCGGTCACAGCATATTCGCCAGGTGACGCTTGGAAAATGCCAATCACTTCCCGACTCTCGTCAAGTGACGCGTGCGGTGCCCAGCCTGCTTTTGGTCCAACATTTGGATCCTTCGCGTATGCATATAAGGCTGCCACATCTTCATCCTGCCAACGGCGTAACAGGTGCCGTGGCGTTTCGATAGTATCTGGTAAGTTCATCTGTATTCCCCCTTATTAAGATGCGTTTCGCTCTCGTTCGACCGATTCCTTCACGAACAGACTCGTATAGACTAATCCAAAGCCCGTTAAGAGGATCAATCCGATGTATACACTCATCATCGATGGGATCAAGAAGGTCCCGACGAGAATCGTCGACCGAGAAAGTAAGTCCGCTCCAGCAAACGACGTTCCCGCGAACGCTGAGTACGCCCCACGTTGATCGGCTGGCATCATGTTTGCTTTTTGTGTGTTCAAGACCGGAGAGTAGAGCAACTCGCCGATCGTTGCGATGAAGATGAAGACCATCAGTGCCGTCATGCTGTTGGCACTCGTCACGACGACGTAGCCGATCGTGTACAGTATGAGACCCGCAGCGAGCGTCCGGCGCGGAGACAAACGCTTCGCTAGTCGCTGGACGATGAACGTCAACGTAACGACGAGCAACGTATTTTCGATGTTGATGATACTCATCATCCGGACCCCGTTGATCGACCACCCGGCAAATGATAGCGGTTCGAACGAATCGGCGAGTCGGACGGCAACATAACTGCCCATCGAAAACTCAGCCGCTAAGATACACATCGAACCAAAGACGACCTTAACGAACGGGCGGTCCCGCCAAGCGAGCTGATAGCTCGTGAAGATATCCGTGAGGACACCACGTAGTTTTTGGCGCTGCCACGTCCGTGGCGTGTCGTCGAGAAACAGGTAGTACGCAATCGGTAAAACGGACGACGTGAAGCTTAAGATCCCGAACAACAGCAGTTGATTACTGACGTAGAGCCAGCCCCCGAGCGCCGTACCGATGGCGATCGAGAGATTGATCAGCCAGTAGTCAAGCGCATAAACCGCTTGGCGGTTTTCCTTCGTCGTTGCATCGATGATAATTGCGCTCATTGCCGTCGACCAAGATTACTCGTCACCGAGAAGACAGCGTAGATGACCATGAACAACAGCATCCAATCGAATGTCAACGAAATCGTCATTGTGATGAACGTCAGCGCTGTGAGCGCAGAAGTCGTGACAAGCAGACGTTTACGGGAAAAGCGGTCGGCAAGATATCCGCCGAGTAGATTCGTGATGAAGCTGACGAAGACCATCGCGATCAAAAATGCACCGGCGATGACTTCGTTGAATGCCTGGACGAACAAGAGGGCCATGAACGGCATGATGGAGAACGAGACAGCCCGGTTGAAAAACGATGTGATAAGACGTACTTTAATTGGTTTCGGTATTTCTTTCCATTTCATATTGTCACCTTCCATTCTCTACCTGTATCATAAACAAGACAAGACGCATAAAAAATGGACGTCATTCAAAAAAGATGTCCCCTTTTTAAGGAGGAGAAGTACGATGGATGCTTATCTTTTTATGTTATGGAAGACTTGCCGAAATGGACATTACTCGATTGCGACGCTTGCCGACGCCATCCATCTCAGTCCTAAACAAACGAAACGATATCTCAATAAATGGCAGGAAGACGGTTGGATTGGTTACACGAGTGGTCGCGGACGAGGCAACTTAAGTGAACTCGTCTGGTTGCGCCACGTTGAACGGGAATATGCGAAACGGATGCTCGAGCGGATTGACCGTGACTCGATCGAATCGGTGACGGAGGAATTGACGTGGGACTGGTCGCCGGCGCAAGCCGGACGCTTCATGCGGCAACTGGAACGAAAATTCGGCTATACACAGACGACGTCTGATGCGTTACTGATTCCGCGAAAACGAAACTTCCTGACGACCCACCCGTTAGAAGCAGCCGATATCCATAGTGCCCATCTCGTCCAGAACGTCTTCAACCGGCTGTTTACGATCGACGTCGACGGCAATATTCAAGGTGAACTGGCGCATCACTATGTCTGGAACGGGGCGACGCTCAGTCTCTTCTTGCGGAAGGACGTCCGCTTTCATGACGGCTCGCTCCTGACGAGTAAGGAAGTGACGAAGAGCCTGCGTGCCTTGATTGCTTATACGGCTTACGCTTATTCCTACCGGCACGTGAAAAAGATCGTCTCGAACGGTCCGTACCGGGTCGACCTCACACTCGATCAGCGCCGGAGTTCAATTTTGCCGCAACTTGCCTCGATACATACGAGCATCATCAAGGATGGCATTGGGACAGGACCGTTCCAACTGACGCAACATGACGACAAGAAAACCGTTCTGACAGCGTTCCCGAATTACTTTGGCATCCGTGCCCTGCTCGACCGGATTGAGTTCATCCAGATGCCGGAGCAATATGACCCGGTCTACCGGACATCGGCATCTGACTCTAGTCCGATTGATACGATCGCAACGCAATCCGGATTTGGTCTTGTCTTGCTCCATCCACGCGCCGGTGGTCCGTTTGAATCCAAAGCCGCGCGTCATTATATCCACCGGCTCGTCGCGGAAGTCCGTAGTGGCATTCATGACTTCCATGAACGGGCACAACCGAACGACTGTGGTTTTCTTGAGTCCTATAGTCAACCGTATACTGTCCCGGATGGTCCTGCCGTCTTTTTCACGCAACCGATCCGAATCAAGCTGACTGACTTTACGGACAAGGTGACACGCTGGCTCTGTCAGCGATTTGATCAAGACGGGATTCCGTATGAGTTCGTCGAGGTCGGATTTGAAGAGAGCATCACGGATTTTCATGTCTACGATACGATCGATCTCGCCATCCATGCCGAAGTGTTCGAGCGAAATATCCAGTACGCCTTTTATCAGTTCATGACGAACACGTTCTCACCACCAATCCGACTGTTTCAGCAGATACCAGAGATGTTGAAATCGATCGAACAATATGACGCGACACCGTTCGAAGACTGGCTCCCGATTCATCAAACGATCGAGCGTTACTTGATCGACGAATCGTACTTCATCCCGTTCTATCACGATACACGATTGATTCCGTATCCGATCGAGCTGCAAAACATCACGATTGACTCGTTCGGTTACTTTGATTTCTCGAAGCTCTGGATTTCCAACCAATCGTGACGAATCGTTGACGAAATCTTGACCTGCTTGTGACAAAACGCACTTTATTCTTTAATCTAGTATTTTAAATGTTGTATTAAAGTTGAGGCTGCGAAATACTAAGACTGTCTTCATTACATAGAGAAAAGGAAGTGGTCTTATGTTATCAACCTCTACCATTCAAATCGTTCAATCGACTGTTCCAGTCCTCGCGTCGCACGGTGCCGCGATCACGAAAGTCTTTTATCAGCGCTTGTTTCAGGCTCATCCGGAACTGAAACACGTCTTCAATCAATCGAATCAACGAAGCGACCGCCAATCGCAAGCACTCGCGACCGCCGTGTATGCCGCTGCTGCTCACATCAATCAACTCGAGACGTTAAAGCCGGTCTTATTACCTGTGCTCCATAAACACCGTAGTCTACAAATCAAACCGGAGATGTATCCCATCGTCGGACACGAATTACTCGGGGCGATGCAAGAAGTCTTAGGAGAAGCCGCAACGCCAGACATCTTGCGCGCGTGGGGAGAAGCATATGGGGAGATTGCCAATCTGTTCATCACGCTTGAAGCCGAACTTTACGCACAGGATGAACAAGCAAAAGGTTTTTCCGGATATCAGACAGTCGAGATTTCGGATGTCGAGGAACAAGCCGATGGGATTCGCGCCTTGACCTTCCGCACGGACGATCCACTCCCCGCTTATCGAGCCGGACAATACATTACGGTGCGGATTCAAGACAAAGATGGCTTATGGCACAATCGTCAATACAGTCTGACGACGGCATCGAACACGGAGACATATACGATTGGTGTCAAACGAGAAGGCATCGTCTCGGACTATTTACATGCAGCGCAAGTCGGTGACACGGTATTGATCAGTGCGCCAGCGGGTGCCTTCACACTCGATGCGTCAGACGAACCAGTCGTTCTGATTGCCGGTGGGATCGGGATCACACCGATACTTGCGATGGCAGACGAAGCGTTAGCTGCTGGTCGCCATGTAACGTTACATCACGCCGTCCAAGACGAACGCAATCGTCCATTTAACGAACAACTCGTTATGCTTGAGCAGCGCGGCGCGCGCGTCATTCGTTACGCGGAGCATCAGGCGACAGATCAGGCAGGTCGCCTTTCGAAAGACGTTATCGCAAGCATCACGGATCTGACATACGTCTGTGGTCCGGAAGCGATGATTCAATATGTGATCGAACACTTCACGGTATCACCAGATAAACTGCATTACGAAATCTTTGGACCAACACTTGCCTTTTCAGCAGAAACTCCAGTTGCTCAATAAAAAACATCCCGCTTTCTTTGACACGTGTCAAGGAGAGCGGGATGTTTGATTAGAGGGGCAATCGTTCTGACAACGGGCGGACCAAAACGACGTCCGTCGCCATTCGGTTATCGCGGCGTGGTTCATCGACCGGTTCGATCGTCCAGTTTTTTGCGTGAAGCGTATTCAAGGCACGCGCTAAGTCGTACATCGAATAGCGATCGTTACCGTTCAACTGATAAAGACCTGCTTCGTGTTCAAGTAAAATCGTAACGAGCGCTTCAGCCGTATCTTCAAGCACCGAACTCGACGGATACCAATGCCGACTCGCTCGAATGACGCCGTGCTGTTTCATCTCGTTCGTGAAGAAATCGACCATGTTGTTCGAACCAGCTTCCGCCCCGATCTGCCAGCCGATCCGGACGATCTTCGCTTGTGGATCGATTGCTTGAATTGCTTGCTCGCAAGCAATCTTGTAGGCACCATATTCATCGGTCGCGTCCGGTACCGCGTCCTTTTCGATCGGTGCCGGCACGTCGTCCGAGAAAACAGACACCGTACTCGTGAAGAAGAACGGAATCTCGTATTCCTGGCACAAGCGGACGAGCGCTTCCGTCCAACTGACGGACCCCATCCCGATATGTAAGAAATAATCTGGTCGTTCCGTTTCTAAAAACGTGCGCATCGCGGATTCGTCAGTCGTCGAGACTTTCGTCCGATCCCAGGCGACTGTCTCGATGTCGTGCTTTGCTAAGACGTCCGCAACGACGGGTGCTACCGTTCCGTTCATACCTGTAATGATTGCTTTCATTGTGATTCATCCCCCTTATTTTCAATCGAAACTTCATAAAATCACTTGCTACTTCAGTTTACACGGAAAGTGTTGATTTAACGAATCTAAGTCATTCTCCTAGACCATGCATGCCTCAAATGAAAAAAGCGTCCGCTATCCGATCTAATATCGGCGAGCAGACGCACTATTTAGTTCATGATTACTCCGAAACGCCTTCCGTTTCCATTCGACGCCACAGTACATTCAAGAAGACCGTCATCCCACTGATCGGAATCAAAAACAATAACGCCGTGATCCATAAACTCTCCATCGACTCCACTCCTCATCGTTCATTTCTATCTCTAGTGTATAAGAGTGCGAAACCGCTTACCTCCACCTCAAGGCGGATATTTCATCCGACCTTGTCCTGTCGTACCTCAGTAAAGGAAACGGTACGATGAAGAAGTAACCAGATACTGGTCATCACAAGACCACTTAAGGCAAAGAACAGAAAGACGAACGAGACGCTAAAGAACGACGTCAAGTACGACGACAATCCGTAACAGAGCGCGGAACATGCCGTTGATGCAGCGACCATCGCCGTACGGACCCGGCCGAGCAAATGCGCAGGCGTCGAGCGTTGCAACAAGGTCGCAAATGGAATCCCGAATAACGTCAGCGCCATGCCGAGCAAGACGAACCCACTAACTGCCACTGGAACGGATGAGACATAGGCAACGATTGCAATCGCGAGTCCTTGCAGTACGACTGCGATCCGAAACAGCTTATCCTGTCTGATCGAGACGACCCACTTGCCGTAAAGGAGCGACATCGTGATCCCCCCGATCACCGTCGCTAGTTCGAGTGCAGAAAACGTCTGGGCATTTCCCGATAAGACATTCTTGGCATATGGAGCAAGTAAGGTATTCATCGGTGTGATCATCCAGTTCGCGAGGACCGCACAACCAAGGATCCATTTCAGGCGACCGTCACGGACGACGTGACTGATCCCTTCGAGCAACGCTTCGCGGTACGATCCTTGACGCGCCCCTTCTGCGACTTGCCCTGACATATGTCGAACGAGTAACCAGGCGACGAGATGCAGACCAAGATCAAGCCATAAGATACTCGCAATCGAAAAACGGGCGATCATCATCCCACCAAGCAAGAATCCGCTTAACGTCCCGATTCGTTCAATCGTTGCGAGATACGCATTTGCTTGCGGTAATTGGTCATCTTCGACTAAATCAACGACCCATGTGAAGACGGCATTGCCACCAATGATTTGTAAAATCGTCTGAACGACGAGTAAGCCGAGTAACCACGGCAGGACGACGTCCGTCATCCCGATTCCTGCTAACGTAATACCAAGTGCAAGCAATCGAATGAGCAACGACATTTGGTACAACGATGCACTGACGAACCGGTCGATCCATGGTCCGACGAACGTTGAAACGAGAAAACGAATCAAGAATACACCAGTCGCAATCAGGGCGACGCCAGAAGCACTGATCTCTTCCGCGCTCAACCAGTAGATCGCGATATAAACGAAACTCGTCCCGACGGTCGATAACAAATCCGAGACATACATAAAACGAAACGCACGTGACATGATGCTTTATTCCTTTCCTAAAACGACTTCTTGTCTATCTTACAATTTTTCTCAATTGCTGCACATTCTTTTTTCGTCATCACATCGTCATCGTCTGTTAAGGCATTCTTACCCGTCTGTAACAGAGCCGACATGTTCATTCGCTATACTAAAACGCATAGGGAGGTGAAGATCCATGAAAACGCAAACGCGTTATGACTATGAAACCGAACAGGAACAGGTCGACGTCCCATCCGAGGCACGTCTAGGCTACTACTTTCTTTTGATCGTCCTGCCGCTTGGTCTCGCGCATCTTGTCCAGTCGCTTGCTCCTTCGCCGGATCAACACCACTCGTCCGTATTGACGGGTTTGACGTTCTTATCCATCGTCTTTTTCATGTACTTAGGTAACCGAGCTGCTGGAAATGCCAAAACGACCTTTTTCGGATACTCGATGTTCTTGAGTATCAGTCTGTTCGCGACGCTGTTTCTACCAACGGTGCCGATCATTTAAGCATAAGCAAACGAGCACACGTCCGATTTGGACGCGTGCTCGTTTTTTTAATGCGTATGCGATTCGTGTTTGCCGTCACAATACAACGTATTGCCATGTGCGTGCTGATCCGTCTCGACCTGGATGGTCGCGTGGTTAATACCGACGTGTTTCAAATCGTGATCAATCTGTTCGCGAATCGACTCTGACTCCCGGACGGTCATGTCCTCCTTGACGACGACGTGACACGATAATGCGTTATAGCCACTCGTGATCGACCAGATGTGCAGATCATGTAGTCCGAGGACGGCTTCGTTCGTCTGAATCGTCGAAACGACCTCATCGATGTCGACATCGCTCGGCGTTCCTTCCATCAAGACGTGAACGGATGCCTTCGTCACGTAATAGCCGCTCCGTAAGACGAGGATCGCCACGATGACACTCGCCAGTGGATCCGCCCATCCCCAACCGGAGAACATGATCAGAAGAGCAGCTGCAATCGCACCGACCGATCCAAGCATGTCGCTTAAGACATGCAGATAGGCACCGCGCATGTTGAGGTTGTGCTCATGTCCACCGCCACGTGTCATGATCCAAGCAACGAAAATGTTGACGAGCAAGCCAAGGACACTGATGATCAGCATCCCGGTCGTTGCGACAGCGGGTGGATCGATGAAGCGCTGGATGGCTTCAATGAAAATATAGAGTGCGATGACGATCAGCGTCACTCCATTTATGATAGCGGCTAAGATTTCAAAGCGTTTTGAACCGAACGTCTTACTCGCATCCGGTGCTTGACTCGAAAACTGGAAGGCTAACAAAGCAATCGCAAGTGAAATCGAATCACTTAACATGTGCCCTGCGTCCGATAACAACGCGAGACTGTTCGTCCAAATCCCGCCGATGACCTCGACGATCATGAACGCGGTGATGATCAGGAACGACAGGCCTAGTACCTTTTTATTGTCGGTATGATGATGGTGGTGATGATGATCATGTGCCATGACGTTGCCTCCTTTTACCTTACATTCAAATGTCTATTTGAATTATAACGTGCCTCCGTTCTGTGGTCAACGGGCTCATCTGTTATATCCCACGCCTTTACTCTTCCAAAACGACTCATCTGACTAAACAAAAAAACGATGCCCACTGCCATCGCTTTTTCCATATCCTTTTCAAATAAACGACCGGAAATCCTCTGTTTGCTGCTCGAGTTGTCGTGCGACCTCTTCGATTGCGGTAAAGCGTTGCATCGTTTCTTTTACCGTCGCAAGGCTCGACGCGACTTCGAGATGGGACGCTTCAATCTTTTTCATCATCGCCATGATTTGACGGTTCATCGTTTCCGTATTCGTGCGTACTTCGACAACTGCACTGCCGACTAAATCCGATAAGTTTTTGACTTCACTGGCAACAACGGTAAAGCCTTTACCGTGTTCCCCAGCCCGTGCCGCTTCGATTGCCGCATTCAGAGACAACAGGTTCGTCCGGGCCGCAATCTCCTTGATCGTATCAGCAATCTTCGTGATCTCGATGGCTTGGTCATACAGTGTTTCGAATGTCTGTTGGTTTTCTGCCGTTTCACTCGCGATCGTGGTCATCGTCTCTTGAAGCTGGGTGCCCTCTTTCGATCCTTGAACCGATTGCAGATTCAGTCCTTCAGCAAGCGTCTGGAAGCTTTTCGCATATCCTTGTACACGATCGATCCGGTCCGTGATGTTACTGGCGATCTTGACGACACCGACGACCTCTTCTCCTTCAAAAATCGGCATGTAGGTTGCTTCAAGCCATAAGATGTCGCCCCGGGCATCGACCCGTTTGATTTTATCCGCTGTACTGAAGCCCGAAAACAGGCGTGTCCAAAAGTCCTGATACTCACGGCTGTTCGCGAATTCTGGTGTACAAAACGTATGGTGCTGTAAGCCAATCATCTCGTCTCGTTTATATTTCATCGTTTTCGCAAACAAGTCATTGACGTCGACGACGCGTCGTTGGCGATCAAAACAAATCATCGCGACGTTTGCTTCCAGGCTCGATAAAATCGCTGGAGATCGTAATGGTCTCGGTAAGGTTTCATTCATGGTGTCATTAACTCCTTCTATGTATCATTCATGTTCTATGACAGTTTTATACAAGAACAATCTGTACCTATCTATCGTCATCGATTGATCTTTTTTATAGCTGAATTGGCGATTATCCAAGTTGATTTTTCGCGAAAACGAAATCACTTCTATAAAAATTTTGTGACAGTTACAAACGTTACACCATGGCATTGTCAAAAAGTGTAGTAGATGCTACATTTAATTATGTAGTAATACTACATTTTTTAAGGAGGAAATAAAAATGACACATGATAAGCCCCCTCTATTTTCGAAAGAACAAGCTATCGTCTTGGTCGTACTTGGTGCAGCGTTTTGGTTCGTCGGTGCCCTGTCAGTCAGATTCGGATCTGGAATCGGCATGTTCGAAAATGTCGGAAACGTGATTGCCTTCCTGATCGGTTTAGCAGTCTCGTGGATTTCCGTCATCATCATAAAAAAAGTTGCACGCTTGAATGCTGAACAGATGGTGCCAGGTGTCAGTCTCGGACTGTTAGTGGCTACGTTCTTAGACGGAATCGTTCTAACGTGGGGCACATCTCTGTATGGAACGGATCCCTTACTCGTCGGACGTGGTGCAGCATGGATCCTTTGGGGGGTCTTCGCCTTTCTTGCTGCTGCTTTCATCGAGGCGAGACGAATGGGATATAAAATGATCTAAGGCGATGAAATGTGTTCTACAGGACGACAAATAACACAAATAGACCATTGGACTCGTCACTCGTCCAACGGTCTATTTGTGTAAAAGCAGGTGAATTCCATTGCGTCGGTGAAAAAGATAATAAATGGAATCGTATCGTGATTACCTTGAAGATTTAGTTCGGTGAGGTCATATTTAAAAAGAACGATGGACTTCAAATGAAATCAATCGTTCTTCGTTTGCGCTTCGATTTTCTCGTTCCGAGCAGCCTCAAAGTTGCGATAAATCGTAAATCCTACTAAACCAATCAACCAGATAATGCCATACCCGAGTTCCCAGTCGAATCCATAATTCAAGATTGACGACGTGATGACGACAATCAGGATTAAGCGAATGCTCGACAGATGATATTTACTCATGATTTCCCTCCTTTTCTACCGCCACCGAAGTAGATGTATGTCACGAATAGAATTAACGTCCACGTAAAAACCGCGAATATAATTTTAAATAAGCCGTCAGGCAGTATTTTTGAGATATATAACATGGTCATTAAGATTGAGAACGTCAAATGATTATTTCACATTTGTGTAGAGAGCTTATCCCAATTGAGCAGGACAAGTAGTACCGCGACGGGTGCGAGGAGTGCCGTTAGGAAGAAGAACGGAACGTTCCTCAAATAGTACGGTATCTCGTCTTTGTTTTTTCCCATCACATATCTCTCCTCATCTTCAATATAGAATACCTAGCTTCTCTGTTCATTTCATCGGAACGGATGTGATTGTATGAAAAAAGAAGTACGTCCACTCATCTATACACTTATCGTTCTCGTCATCTTGATAGCTGCCTATCCGACTTACCTCTTCGTTTCTAAAACGATGACTGAAATCAAGATTGAACGAATGTTAGTTGAATCAGGATACGACCAAGATATTTCAAAAAAAGAAACGATCTTTGAGTCGAAGACCGGAAGATACGTGTTGGAAATCAAATACACGAATGAACCAGACTATACATACAACTATGAAATCGTTAAAGATCATGTACTGACGACTGTATACGACCAGCATCATGTTGAAGTGACTGGCTCCGTTCAACATGAATTAAAGTAGATATCGTACTTTAAATAACAATCGAGCCCATTCAGCGATCGCACGAATGGACTCGATTTATGTACCTCTTAACATTCTTCTTTCATGTTCAGTGATTCTGCCGAGCGAATCGTAATTTGTTTTGTAGCATCATCGATGGATATGACACAATCCCATGTCGGCTTTAACTGAAGGACATCATTTCGATCCAACCACAAGACCGCAGTCAGTTCGATGAAGTCCCCCATCACTACCATTTTTCTCGCCTCCTCATCAATGACAGCATACAGTTCATCCTCTAAGTTGATTTTCCAGTCAAAAAATTCACTGACGTTCACTTATCTTTTCCTCCAAACAATCTTTGGTCATCCGATTCAATCTCCCATTAAAACGAAATCTTCCATTTGTTCCGCGCGATCAATACAACGATCAGAGAAGCCAATAAAAATATTTTAAGCGTTGTATCACTGATTACGTGAAATCCGTAATGAAGTGAAAAGAGTACCATGAGTAGCGCAACGACGCTTCCTAAAAAGATCATGTTTTTCATTTTGTCACCTCACTTCCATTCTTGACTACTTGCTGTCAATATTCTGAAATATACCGTCCTTCTTGTTTGTTCGTAATTTGTTCGCCGTCTTTGAATCCCGTGACTTTAAAGCGATGAGATCCCGATCGATAAATCTCATATTCATTTTCCGGTTCATCTTGGAACACGACCCGTGCAATGAATTCACCCGTACTCGTATCGTATCGAATTTCCTTGTTCTTCACATATGTCATATACTTCTGTTGCTTCAAATAATGATCGATTTCCTGAGTGACCTCTTGTTTTTCATCATAATAAAACACCTTAAAGGCTGAAGCACCGATGATGCCCACTCCTAGAATCATCACTATCGTAATCCATACATAAATTCGTTTCATACCATCACTCCCGAGTAGAAGTAAGAAAAATATCGTATTTCCAGATTCCATTCCCCTTGTTTTTAAATTTCCATATGTTTAAACTAATACAATAACACAAAAAAAGGAAGTCATTCATGATAAAAAAATCCATAAAATACTTTTTATTGTCATTGATGTTGATTGTTATCATCTTGAATCTATTGAATGGTCGAGTGATTGAAAATGAGCGATTAACGTTAGCCGTGAACATCGCTATCGTGCTGATGGCGTTATTTTTTATCAGTTTGAGGTTTTCAAAACGAAAACGTAAATAGAATGCTTATCGCTCCAAAAAAAGTATGTAAAGGTGGTTAACTCGTGGGACAATTCATGATTTTTGGTGCCTTGATGAATCTTCTGATCATTGGCGCAGTCGTCTATGTCGTATGGAAATTAGCGAATAAAGTCTTTAAAAATAAGTGATGGACGTCCTTTTTTGATCCATTCATGAAACTTGTTTGAATTATGCTTACATAAGCAAGGTCCCTTTCTCATTCGAAAAAGGGACCTTGTTCCATTTTATCCTGCGTAGTTGAACAACGGACCACGCAATTCGAACTCATACGTCTCGCCGTCGACGATGCCGACGATCGCGTCACTTTCGATCAACTGATGCAGGAAGCCTGCCATCTCAGCCGCCGTATGGTACTTTTTGACGTTCTTGCTGTAGTCGAAACCTGCTTCTCCGCGCGAACGATCCGCAAACTCTGTCTCAGTCGCAGCTGGTGCCAGTACTTTCGCCCGGAGTTTTGCCCCACCTTTTTGCAGTTCTTGCGCGAGCCCTTCTGTATAGGCACTGACATAGAACTTCGTCGCGCAATACGTGACCGCGTTCGGAACGATCCGGTAGCCACCTGCTGACGAGATATTGACGAGCGTCGTTCCTTCAACGTCATGATGATCGCGGACGAACAGACTCGATAGAATCGTCAGCGCCTCGATGTTCAAGCGAAGCATTTTCTCGATTTTCCCGAGCTCAATGTCCTGGACGAGATCAAAATCGCCGAATCCAGCATTGTTGATCCACGTCTCGATGTCGAGTTCCTTTAGTCCCTCATATAAATCATGGACATTTTGGTTATCTGCGAGATCGACCGACTTGAGGATGACATCACTATCTGGTGAGATTTGTTTGACTTCATCCCTAAGTTTTTCGAGCTCAGACGTCCGTCGCGCGACGAGAACGAGTGATTTCCCTTTTCCTGCGAGTAGTTTTGCCGTCTCATATCCAATTCCTGAACTTGCTCCTGTAATGACCGTGTACTTCATATAGCATATCCCCTTTTTGATTTGGTATAGTGAGAGTCTAGTCCTTAGAGTGAACTCTAAGTCAAGCAGAAAGGTGAGATGTATGTATACGATTTCTGAAATCAGTCGATTGACCGATACGAGTGCCCATACGATCCGCTATTACGAAAAGGAAGGGCTACTGTTTCCGAAGCGTCAGAACGGTCAACGTCGATACGACGACCAAGATGTGACATGGCTTCGGTTCGTCCTTCGCTTGCGCGAAACGCATATGCCGATCGAGCAAATCCGTTCTTACGTGACGCTGTTCCTTGCTCAAGGCGAGCAGGATACGACGCGGGAACGGCTCGCATTGCTTGAAGCACACCATGCGAGCGTCTTAGCGCAACTGGCAGCATTACAAGAAACGGAGCGAATGATTGCAGAAAAAGTCGACACCTATCGTCGCCTCCATCCTACGATTCCCGCTCCTGATGTTGTTCAATCCTCTGAGAACGCCTCCGTCAATTGACGATAGACTGTTTCACGCTCGTCAGGCGTCAACGTAAGAAAACTGTCGCCGATGTTGATTTCCGTCGCACAGCCGCTATCTTTATCAACTAGATAACCAGCGATACCAACTTTTCCGTTCGACTGGATTTCAATCAATTTTTCTTCGACGACTGCTTTTTCTGCCTTGAAGTAGAGATGAAACATGTTCGAGACTGGCTCTAGGGGACGAGTCGAGATGCCCGAAATCGCATTCAAACTGCTCGCAAGCTCCTTTGCAGCTGCATGGTACTCTGCCATGCGGTCTTTTCGTTGTTCATAATAAAAATCGGCAGACAGAATATACGGATATAGACTGATCAAGTCACCGCCGTAGCGACGTTTCCAGATTCGTGCCTCTTGGCAAAACGTTTCTGGTCCAGCTAAGATTGCTCCTGCGACGCCGCCGAGTCCCTTATAAAAAGAGATATAGACACTGTCAAACAGTTGCGCGATGTCCTTTGCTTCTGCCTCATAATACGGTAAGACCTCAAGTAAACGGGCACCGTCCAAGTGAAGACGGATTCCTCGATCACGGGCATACGCACAGATCACTTCGAGTTCTTCACGCGACGGAAGCAATCCGCCGAGTTCGCGTTGCGGTAGTTCGAGTAACAGACAACTGACGTCCTGCAAAGCTTTGACGTCGTCTATCGTCATCAATCGATCGGCTTCTCCGACTAGTATCGGTTCGATCTCGTGCAATTTTTTTAAACCGTCCTGTTCATGGATTTCGAGATGACAGAGAGGGTGGTACGCGACCTTACGATTGTTCTGTTCATCCGACCAGATACGTAACGCAATCTGTTGCGCCATCGTACCACTCGGGAAAAAGACCGCATCGTCGTGCCCAAGTAAGTCTATCATCTTACGCTCGAACGTCTTGATTAATTCGCCGTTGCCATAAATATCACTTGGTTGATCAGCCGAGACAGTTTGGAGCGCCTCTTGTAACACGCCGACCGTCCGACTACCATGTCCATCTAAACGTTTCGTCGTTTCTTGGTAACTCGATCGTAAATCCATCTCTTTCATTCCCTTCTAAATCAATGACTATTTTTTGAAAAAATCAAAATATTCCCTCTCCACTTTTGCTATACTGTGTAGCGAAAGTCTGTTAAACGTACTCGTCAAAGGAGGTGTCCCTATCGTGAAAACGCTTCGCACTCGCCTATTGCTTCTTATTCCACTTGTCTGTCTACTACTACTTACCGTGCAACAATTCGTCCCGTCGCTATATACGTCACTTCTTGGACGAATTGATCCAGCAACGAATACATATTGCGTCGACCGTTGCGGTCCAAAGGAATCAATCTTCGATACGATCGAAGAAGGAACGTCTTATGGTGAAAGCACGGTCACGATGAGCGAAGTCGATCCACCAGCTCCATGGTTCCGGACAGGGTTCGATTCTTCGGTGACGACACCTCCTTATCTTCTCATACTATGTCTCATTCTCCTGTTTTGTAGCTGGTTTTTCTGGCATTATCTCCAGTGGTTGCGTCGACCTCGTATCGATCCATCAGGGTATGTGCTTCCGCCACGATTTCCAATCTTCATTTATGAGACAAAAGACCTGCCTGCTGACTCGATTCGAAAACAACTCGCTCACTTTAATGCACAATTGCCGCTGTCCTTACAACGCCGGACCCACGAGACAGTAACGGAATGGTTCGACCGAATTGCGTTCCCTTCTCCTGTTGATCCGCTCTACTTCGAAGTGCGATACGGGAAGGTGCCTGTCATCTCGACGCATCAATTGACCTTCTTCGTTCAAGCGATGGAGCAGTATCTTCGAAAATGCCAAGTCCAGTCATCGATCTCTTGAATTCTTCCGCCCTGCTCAGTGAAGCTTGGCGGTTTTTTTATTGAAATCAGTAAGGATAACGTCTTGAAAGAAGGTTTCAAGTGTTTTTGAAATTTGGATTGACTATTTTTCAAAATCAGACGATTAGTTGCCAGAAAACTGGGTAATATAGACTATAGTAGAGAAAAAGTCGTTCAACCAGGAGAGTGAGGTGAGAGAAGATGATTAGTGCACAAGAAGCCTATTACATCAAGAAGGAATTGAATGAAAGATTCGAGGATCCGCGGATTTCCTGTGATTTTTCAATCTTTTCACTTGAACCGTTCCAACTTCTCTTGCACGTCCAAGAAGATGTCGATGAGCTTAGTACTGAAACACGCTATGGCTTAAGCCGCAAGATTCGGTCTCAGCTCAAACAACTCGATGCACGTGTCGGTGGTGTTCCCGTCAAAGCGGTCTATGTCATATCGGCGCCTCTCATTTCCGATCGATCGTATTGCGTCATCTTACAATGAACATAAAAATACCCCGCATGAGAAGTACACTCTCATGCGGGGTATTTTTGTCGAATTCATATTTTCAGCCTGCCATGTCACCGATTTGATTCCGACCATTTTCTTTCGCCCGGTACAACGCTTGATCGGCTTGATCGATCACCTCTTTTTCCGTCGTCTCTGCTCCGGGTACGAGCGACGTCAAGCCAAGACTGACACTGACCCGGCAAAGTGGTTCATACCGTTCATGTACGATATTCAAATCGAGAATGTCCTGACGGATTCGTTCTGCAATGCGCCGGGTTTCTTCTGCTCCACGCGGCAACAAGACTGTGAATTCCTCTCCACCGTACCGTGCGACTTGTCCATGCCGTGCTTGACGCTTCAAGACGCGGGCGACTTCTTTTAAACATTCATCCCCTTTTAAATGACCATACGTATCATTGTACGACTTAAAGGCATCGACATCGATCAAAATCAGGGAGAGCGGTGTCTGGTGCTGTTTGGCTTCTTCGAAGAGTTGCTCCAATCGTTCATCGAACGCTCGTCGATTCGGGATGCCGGTCAAGGCGTCGTGAAGCGAACGATGAATCAAGGCTTGTTTGCTACGTTCCATCCGAAATGTCTGGATGAAGGCAATCAAGACGATGACAGCGATGCTTGCAACGACGACGATGACCCATTTCGCAGCACTCGATGCTTGTTCGGAACGATTTGTTGCTTCGGCAATGATTCGGTTGACGTCCGTCCGTAGACGGGCATCTATCGGGCGAAACGTCTCGATGAACTGCATCCCTTGATAACGCTTTGCCTCAGCAGCTGCTTGATCCCCGTTTCGAACGAGTGCCAGTTGGGCATCATAAAATCGGATGGCCGTCTCGATCCGGGGAATCGCTTCCGTCCGGACGAGCTTTCGCATGATCGGATGATTCTCATCGAGTTGATTGAGTCGCTTGACCGTTTGATCAAGCCGATCAATCGTCCGATCATACTGCGCTAGATCCGCCTCGTTCGGTGAGAGGATGTAACTGCGAACGACCAGTTCAAGATTTAGTAACGCCGGAAACAACTCCGCTGCTTCCGTCGAGATCGGAATCGCCTCGTTTAAGATGCGTGCATTCTCTCGTTCGATTTTCAGGAAAGCTTGATAGCTCCAAACGCTTGTAAATAAAAGCGCACAGAGTGCCAAAAACAAATAGCGCTGCAACGTTGACCATTTCACAAAAAGACCGACCTTTCTTTCTCTTTCTAATTGACTAAAGTCTATCCCTTATATCGGTGTCTTGAAATCAAACTGTTAGTCGTTTGTATGAAATAATGCCCGTTGCTAGCACATTCCAAACGCTTCCAGACTTCTTAATCGGTCAGGGATGTGTTTTCCAGCTGTTCCTGTGCCTGCCTTCGTCTCATTGCCCGCTCAGTCACGTCATTGTTCTTCCACCACGCGACGAGTAGACCAACTAGTCCGACTAGACCCGTCACGAATCGCTCGATGTCACTTGACGATACTGGCAATGCTGTAAAACCGAGCGTCGGTAAGAGTAACTCAAGGAAAACGTAGAGCGGAATCAAGAGGCGGATCCACGCCTGCAGTCTTATCATGGCGACACCGGAAAGAGGCGACGCCATGTTTGCGGACCAACGATTCCGTCAGCGACTAGCCGACACGTCTGTTGGAACGTTCGAACAGCGTGTGTCAATCGGGCATCAAAGATTCCTGTCACCACAAGACCTAAGCGTTTTTCAAGGGCTCGGACGAGTTCCGGTGCTTGAATTCGTTCCCGGAGATAGCGACCTTGTTTTGGCACGTGATGGCGCGCTAGACTGACATGATCGTACAGTTCAAAGTGTGGGTAGTCGGGAAAACGAGACCAATCGCCTCCCCAGTCCATTCCGCGTCGTTTCATCGCGCTAACGATTCGTCGGAGTCGCGCATCTGGCGGAGAAAGGAACAATGCTCCATCCTGATAGAGAAAGACGTCGATTGCGACACCGAAGTTATGGTTTGATTGTCCGCCGCGGGCTTGCGTCACGATGGGTCCTGGTGTCGTCCTTCCTTTTGCATACAACGCATTCTGTTCCGCAATGCTCCGAAAGCTTTGCGCTATACCGAGTTGGATCCCTTGCGGATACAGCTCACGAATCACGTCACGCGTGATCCGGACGACAGACGGATGCATACCCGGAACGGATAGTTTTTGATTGGCACGTCGGAGTAATTCTTCCAGTTGCATCAGGCTCCCTCCCTTGTCAGTGCTTGTAATAATTCTGCAATTTCGGCGTCGTCAGGTATGATCTGGTTCTCCTTTTGGTGTGCTTCATACGCTCGTTGCGCTGCTTTTTCTTGTTCTACCCAATTCGGTAATTGAAATAATGAAGTGTCTCTTCTTGAACGTTTGGTTATTCGTTTACGCCGTTCAGCTGGTAATCCAGTCGCGAGACGCTTGACGACTTGCTCGATGTAACCAAAATGACGACTGTTCGCCCGCGCTGCCTCTTCGATCGCATACTGGATGCGCTCGATCGGATGGTCTGTTGCCAGCTGTAGCAATTCCTGCTCGATTCGCGGTGTCGCTTTGCCGAGATTCGTTTCGTACTGCTGCACCAGTTCCTTTTCTAAAGTCGTTTTCTTCAAGACTTCTTCTTCGGAGTCAGCAGAAACCTCGGGGGCAGTCGTCTCGTGACTCGCCGGGGACGGTATGTCGGCACGGGGCAGGACACGGTAAGCATTCGAGGTCTGTCCCCCGTGTTTCGTGAACCGTTCGACTTTCTCGATCCGACCGCTTGCGATCAAGGACTGGATACACGACTTGACCGTCGATTTACTGCACGGAACAGCGTCGGCGATCGTCTGATAGGACGGGAACGCTTGACCATCCTGACCGCTGAAGCTTTCAAGAATCAGGTAGATCATCTTTTCATGGACGGACGCAAATGCCGTCCCGCTCCGTAAGAGCGTATGGGGAACCGGGAGATATGGGACTTGCATGGTGATTCCTCCTTTCTAGGAAATATGACAGGAAGAAGTCGAGGATTGTTCGAAAAGAATAGGGAGATGTTTTTTGAGAGGAGTTACAGTATGAACGAACTATTCACCTATTATCTACAGGAGCTTGATCACTATCAACCGAATTCCTTGATTCATCATCTGGATCATGACACATTGTCGATCAGTCAGATGTACGATCATCTGATTGTCGTCAGTCATGAGTATTTGGATGAGGTCGAGTCGTGCCAGTTCGCACTCATGACCACGTCCGGGAAGTCACCGTTTGGCGAGGTACTGTTTGCTGCCGGTGCGTTTCCGGCGACACCGATTCGGTTACCGGATGCGATGAACGCACCACCGGACGAGACGGCTCACGTCGACCGATTGCGGACGCGTTGGCTGCAACTGATCGATCGTCACACTGCACTTGCTTCCATCGCAGAGTCGGCACCCGCTGACCAAAAGACGCACCACGGTGGGATGGGCTGGTTGAATGCCGCCGAGTGGTATGCTCTCGTCACGTATCATCTCGCCCACCATCGCCATCAAAAACGACGGCTTGATGCTGCGTTAGCGAATCGCCCATAAGAAAAAGCGCTCTCCGTTAACGAAGAGCGCTCCTGTTCATTTTAAGACGTCCCAATTCGAGAAGTGTCGTGCCTCGAGATCGAGTTGCTGTTCCTCGATCCAGCGAAACGCTTCGAGTACGAGCGGAGACGCGTTATCAATCGAGACGTCACTCGCCTTGACCCAGCGCGCACCGAGCGAGTCTTGTCCGACAAATTGTTCAGGGATACTAAGCGTTCCACCCGTCTGTCGGACGAGATAAAAGACGGCGATGTGATGGACTTCTTCGAACTCGCGCCAATCCCACGGAAGCTTGAAGTCCGCGATGCCGATTTGCCGTTCGAGTGCCACCTCGAGTCCTGTCTCTTCCGTGAATTCACGACGCATCGCCGTAGCGAGCGTCTCCCCTTCTTCAAGGCTCCCCCCTGGTAGGTCATAGCGATTGATATACGGTCCACCATTCTTGTCGATGACGAGTAAGGCATCCTCCTTCATCAATAATCCATAGACACCGAATGCCCGGTGGCAACGAATCGTCTTCATGTGTCATTCCCCCTTCTCTTCATCTGCAGAACGGTTGGGATGAATGGATCCAAAAAGCCGTCGAACGGAAACTGTTGCTGCGCGATTCGTTCTTGTAGGTTCAGTAACGATGCACGGGCTCGTTCAATCACATCAGGCGGATAGTCGTACAATTGTTGGTTCTCTAAAAATTCGTCCTCGTCGACGACCGTCCACACTCCGTCACGGTGGACGAGATCGAGATCGAGATCAATGAACGATAAGCTATTTCCTTGAAGAACCGGCGGTAAGCAAATGTTACAGTAGTACGTCACCTCTCCCGTCCGCTCTAAATCGAGACCGACCGTAAAATCCGCATCAAGCGGATAGAATTCCAGACTATAATTGTCGTATGTATAAACGGCTTCGCGACGATGATGTAAAAGTGTCCGTCCGGGCGTATTCGCGACGAGTAGATACGCTTCCGTCTGTTCAAGGACATACCCATCCCACGAATAGTGCGGACGTCCATCAAATTTTCGCGCTTCAATCGTTAGATGTTTCGGTTCCAACCTCATCCCTCCCTTTCCCTAAAGCTCTCTTATTTTACCAAATGATCATATCGAAGCAAGTCTTTACCTGATTTACTAAAATTTTGAGTGTCTCTCGTTGACATCCTTTATCAAACTGCTATCGTGAAGGTATCATACTCAAGGATGTGGAACCGATGTTCATTGCCGAGTTGTTATTGAATGCTTGCATCGCCTTCACCGGCTTTTATTTGATTGCCAAAATCATCTATAGTCAGCGTCTTGCGTCAAGTAGCTTGAAAACCCTCATCGTCGGTCTCGCGACCGGGCTGCTCGGGGTACTGTTGATGTTTAAGGGGATCGCCGTCAACGAGTCGTTACGGATGGATTTGCGTCATTTACCTCTCGTTCTACTCGCTTTTTATGGCGTCCGTTCGCCACTGATCATCGCAACGCTAATCATCGGCTGCTCTCGGTTCTACTTCGGCTGGACACCCCAAGCAGTCGTCGCCTTTCTCGCAGTCCTTGGCATCAGCTCCGGGATGTACTTCATCCACAAACGGCTGCTCCAACGACCATTCTTGCAAAATCTCATCATGAACGTTTGGGCCTTGTTCATGATCTCGATTGCTGTCTCGATTAATCTCGGCTTTAGTGATGCCGCTCTTCGTTTGCTCGCTTCGACATGGACGATCGGACTCGCGGTCGGACTCTTATCGAGTCTGTTGACGATTGATTTTCAGTTGCTTAACGAACAGGTGCAACGCTATAAACAATCAGCGGAACTTGATCACTTGACGGGACTATACAATCGCCGTGTTTGGGACGAACGGACGGCGTTGCTCGAAGAAGAAGGACGTGTCTACAATGTACTCGCACTCGACATCGACCACTTCAAGCATGTCAACGATACATACGGGCATGCGAACGGTGATCTCGTCTTGCAACAGTTCGCACGGATCTTACAGGAAGAAACGCGTCCGCACGATATCACGGCGCGCATCGGTGGAGAGGAATTCATGGTCCTCGTCTATGATTTGACGCCTTCGAAAGTCGCGAAGGTCGCCAACCGAATCCGGGAGCGGATCGCGAACACGCGCTTTCAGCTCGACGGTTTTTCCGCCATCTCGATCACAGCATCCGTCGGAATCGCCCATGGGAAACACGTTGCTGCTCAGCGGATGAATATCCTTGCCGACGAAGCGTTATATGCCGCCAAGGAACAAGGACGGAACCGCGTCATTCTGTACGAAGTCGATGCTGAGGCAGCCATGACGACACAAGACCGTGAACCGGTCCGTTCTTAATCTTCATCATACCGATTCGATTATTGAGTAGACTGCGCTGGGTGATGCAAAAACAGATCATCCATCCATAAGGAGTGAAGCAATGAAATCCGATTTTGAGTTCATGACGACATCAGAAGCGATTCTGTTCGTCAGTTCCTTGTTCATGTGGCTGTACATCGGGCATCATTTCG
This sequence comes from Exiguobacterium sp. E17S, assembly GCF_057772545.1. Lineage (NCBI taxonomy): Bacteria > Bacillati > Bacillota > Bacilli > Caryophanales > Exiguobacterium > Exiguobacterium sp. E17S. Next base: position 773,770 of record NZ_JBYLRU010000001.1, on the reverse strand, counting down.
TCATGATCACGACGTTTGATGACTTATTTTTAACGCAATCGTGGTGGTTGCTACTTCCGCTCATCACCTTCATCTTATTCTTACGCTCGTTCGTCGTACGACGCTTGATCCTCCATCATAGTCAAGCAGACGAGGACGACATGTCACGCAATGCTTAATCCATGCAAAAGAGGACTTACCATGAAACCGGTAAGTCCTCTTTCTTTACGCTTGATCGATTCGCCGAAACTGTAAGCCGCGTGCTTTCCACTCCGGCAAGAGTTCTTTCAGCGCCGCGATCGTCTGCACGGGTGCTTGTGGATCTGCACCGAACGTATCCCCATTATCATGGAGCAAGATGATGTCGCCTTCTGACACATTTGATAGCAGCCGTTTGATTTTCGCCTTCCCGCCCTCTAGCTTCCAGTCCTCTGCCATCTTCGACCAGAGAATCATGTTGTAAGAAGAAGGACAGAGGACATCCCCAGCATTGAGTGCGCCCCACGGTGGACGATAGACCGTCGGACGTTCGCCCGTGATCCGTTCAATGATTGTAGCTGTCCGCTCGATGCCTGTCCGGACTGTCGACGGTCGCATCGACCAGTTTGGGCGATGGATATAATTGTGAATCCCGAGTTGATGTCCTTCTTCGTGTATCCGGCGAATGAGGTCCGGATGTGCTTCTGCTTTATGACCCACGACGAAAAACGTCGCGTGAATGCCTTCTTGTTGTAAGAGATCAAGCAGTTCTGCCGTATAGACAGGATCTGGACCGTCATCGAACGTCAAGGCGACGAATCGTGAGTCCAGTGATTTCGTCACGCGCCATCCAAAGACGCGTGACGCCATATACGGAACGACCGTATAGGCAAGTGTCGCGAGAACTCCCGCTGTGACAAGACGTGAACGCATGTAAACTAACTCCCTTATTATCCATTTGCTTTTTGACGACGATCTTGCAGGCAACCCGCAATCCGTTCAGCGAAAAATCGCTGATCGGCCATGACGCGATCATTTTGATACTGTGTGACCGCTTGTTGCCAAGCATGCATGACGTCCGGGTTCTCAAGCGTCCGGCGGATGACGTCCGCGAGTGTATCCGTTTGATTAAAGGAGAACGCAAGCCCTTTCTCCATCAAATACGTGCGATTGATCTCTTCTTGTCCCGGTAGGACGTGTTGAATGAACAGTGGTACACGTTTTTCGAACGCTTCGCTAACCGTCACGCCACCCGGCTTCGTGACGATCGCATCCATCCGTTCATACAGTTGATTCATCTCATCTCGTGAATCGATATAGGCGAGCGGATGAATATGTGGATGGCGTCGCGAGGCTAGTCGTTTATAGAGCGTTTGATTGTTCCCGCACAAGACATGAAAATCGGCTTCTGCACACTGTTCGATTTGCGTCAGCAACGTCTCGAGTTGACCGAGTCCACCGTTTCCGCCCGCAACCAGAATTTGTTTGCGCGACTGCGTCGAGCGAATGATCGAACCACCAGAAATTGCTGGATGGACAGGGATTCCTGTTACGAACAACCTATCTTCTGGTACAGCATGGTGCGCGTGTAATTCCCGCCTCGCCTCACGATTAGGCAACAGATGATACTCGATATGCGTCTTTCCCCAGACGCGACTGACGAATAGATCGGTATAGGCATTGATGACGGGTACATCACAAAGGTTTCGTTCCTTTAATTGATTCAAGAGATAGGACGGAAACGCATGCGTACAGATGATGACATCCGGTTGTTCCGTCCGGATGATCCGTAACATCTGTTGTTGGAAATAATGCGACGTCCATCCCCTTGAGCGCGCGTTACTCGAGCGCCCGGCAATATGCCGATGATAAAAACGACTATAACCGTTCGAGAAATGTCGGATCCAGTTCAGATAAAACTTCGATGTCACCCATTCCGCGAACGGGCTGATCGTACTGAGTAACTCTACTTCCTTGACTTCAACATCTGGTCCCTGCAGTCGTTCGGCGATGGCTTCCGCGACGAGATGATGACCGGATCGCATCCTTAAAAAAGGAAAGATCACTATTTTTTGCATCGTATGTCCACTCCTTCAAACTATCCGCAAAAATCCTTTAAAAAGAAGTATCGCTTAGTCTTCTTTTCCCGCTTGGTTTTTTCCTGAAACGACGCGTTTTTCAAGCCGTCTACGCTTGAGCCATTTGACGAGTACACCGAGCAGGAACAATACGAGTAAGGCAAGTCCGAAATACGGTACGACTTCCGGCTTGATATGAAACGTCTTTCCGGCAAAGTGACCGAGTAAGACGAAAGGAACGACCCATAGCGCGGAACCAAGTGCCGACACCCAGAAATAACGACCGAACGGAATCCGCTTCATCCCCGCAAAATACGGATTGATTTGCCTCACGCCTGGAATATAAAGACCGGCGATGATCGTCCGATTGATGCGTCCCATGTAGTCGTTTGACACCCGCTCCCAGCGCTCCCTCGTCAATCCGATAAAACGACCGTATCGTAAGACGGTCGGTCCAAAGAAACGTCCTGCGCCATATGCCGTCAGCATGCCGACGAACGTTCCGGCATATGCCGTCAAGATCGAATAAACCAAACGTTCTTCGTTCTGACCACTTAAGATACCAATCAGGACGAGTAGTGATTCTTCCGGTGCCGGGATCCCGACGATGCCAAAAAATAAAAAGATGAAAATAACGCCATACCCATAGGCATCGAGATACTGGTTGACCGTATCCATGTTCATGTTGTCACGTCCTCTACTGCTGTCTCTCTGTACTGTTTCATCGTCTTCTGACTATGTATTCGTTCCTGTTCATGCAATTCCTTTTTTAGAAAAATTAAAACCCGTTTTCAGCTAAAAATTGACCTGTTCTCGTACCTCTCCTCGTGACAGTTCTCAGCATTTAGGAGATGATGAATAGAGTGAAGTATATTTTTAAGGATAGAAGGAGGATGACGATGAAAGAGACAAAACAGCTGACGATTCGCCCTCTCTCGACCGAGAGTATTCCATTGGTCAATGATGCCAACGATCCGTTCCCAATCATTGGACGTATTGTTCCGCAGTTCTCCGGTACCACTTGGTCCTACACAGAAGAACGGTTTGAAACAATAACCGAAATCCGTTTCCCGGACGATCGACTCGACTGGACGACGTATATCGATAACAAGGACCGGATCGTCCTACTCGCCTTCTCCGGCACTTCTTGTATCGGTCAGATTCGTCTCGTACGTGACTGGAACCGTTTCGCCTACATCGAGAACATCGCCGTCAAACAATCGTTTCGTAAACTAGGCGTCGGACACCAACTGCTTGCCGCTGCGACGAAGTGGGCACAACAACGCCAGCTGATGGGTCTGTCGCTCGAAGCACAGAACGATAATCTAATAGCTTGCCGGTTTTACGCGCGAGAAGGCTTCGTGCTCGGTGGTGTCGATAGCCTAAAACAATCCGCCAATCCACACATCGATCTGACGCTGTATTGGTACAAATTATTTTGAGCAACAAACGGAAAGGACTTATTTCTATGGCATCAATCGTAGAGAACAGTTTCATTTCCGCGATATTGTTCGCTTTCTTGTACGCACTGATTGCTGGGCTTGAGATGGGGAATCCAGCAATCTACGGCACGTCCTTCACCGACTTCTTCCTGATTGGTCTACTGTTTGCCGGTCCAGTCATCCTAATCGGCGCACTCTTGACAGAAGGGCTGCCGCGCCTGTTATTCCGTTCGACTATCTCATTCGCACAGCGGATCATCCTCAATCAAATCGTCGCGTTGTTCGCAAGTATCGTCCTCTATCTACTTGTGCAACCCAATCCATTTTCGTTCTATTTTGTCTTGTTCTGTTCTGGAGTAGCATTGGTGTATCTTCTTGTCTCCGAATCAGCGCGAAAGTATCCGTCATTCCTCCCCTATCTGTTCGGGTGGCTTGGTCGGACCGTCCTCAGCTTCTTTTTGTTTCTCCATTTGTTTGGATCGATGACGATGATGATTCCGTTTCTGTCTTATACGGAGCAGTTGGTCAATGAACAGTTAGACGCTGTCATGCTACTGTTCTTCAGCAGCATCGCGATGGCTGACATGCTGTTAGCTGTTCGTTTTACGAAGCGTTCGCTACCGTGGACGACACATCTCCTCGTTCATCAAGGCACGGTCTTCGTGTTTGCTGGCGCGTTCATTTTGTTGACTTCGCTTCCTGCGGTATTTTTCACCGGAAACGTAGTCGCTGCCTTTTTATATGTGATGGTCACCCGTCTATTCATCGTCATGAAAACCGGGAAGGAGGAACACCATGATCCGTCTGTCATTTCGACTACTGATGACTAACTGGATTTTTTTAATGCTGTATCAACATCTCCCGTCGTCACCACGCCTTATGGCCAAGGCGGACGCTGGGTATTATTCAGGTGTTTTTGAGACATTGCTGTCGTTTATGATTGTCATCACGGTCGGCGGCATCCTGACTGACGCGATTCGTTACTTCAGCTTCCGAACGCGACCACTTTCCTTTACATCACATCTCTTTTTGAATCAAGGCATCGCCTTTCTTATTGGTGGCATCTTATTAATCGTCTTCAATGGTCTGTTTCAACCGCTCTATTTTCAAGCGATTGCAAGTACCGCTGCTTTCCTCTACTTTATGATGACACGTTTGACGTTATTATATAAAGAAGACCAGGTTGTTTGAAATCAGCCACTTTCTTACATTTTTGTTAGATAAGAATGACAGACTAGGCATTATACTGAATCTATCGTTCAGTAAAGGAGACATGCCGCATGTTTCGTCAAAAATCACTTCTGTACTTACTGATATTCTTGTCCTTCGGTTTAGCCTTCGACACGGTCACAGGATCGTCTCTCGTTCCGTTCGTCAAACCCCTTCATCAATTGATTGCCTCACTTGCGTTGACGATCACGACCGCCTGTTTGACACTGTTCTTTCTGTTTTACCACGGCGTTCGTCCGCACCTTGAATTACTGATCATCCTCCCCTTTTTGATTTTGACGAGCGGCATTACGTTCTTGTTCGTCTTCTTGAACACAATGACTATCATTTAACGTCACCAAAAAGCCCGTCTTCTTCAAGGAGACGGGCTTTGATCGGTAATATGTAGATCACGGTTTGGCGTTAAGCTCCAGCAACGGATCGCTTTCACTCGGCCAATTGATTTGTCCTGCGTAATGATCCTCGATCGTCGCGACGGGTTCCGAACGCTCGAACCGGGACGGTTGCGTCGATGCTGTACAGACAATCAAGACAGCTAACAGACTGATGATACTAAAAATTCGTCGCATCATGATTTATACTCCTTTAGTCGTTTCTATTCTCATATTAAACAAATCATGCTATTATGCCATCCGCCCTCCGCTGTATCTCGTCTTTTACCCATCAAAAAAAACCGACTACATGAGTCGGTCTGACACCATCACCCTTGTTCGCCAACGACCGAGAATCGTTCGTTGAGATGTTGCGCGTTTTCTAGCTCATCCACTACAGCGATGGCGTAATCCGCGTAACTGATGTAGCTTTCCCCTTTTGCGTTCAGAATCATCTGCTCGCCGCCGACTGTATACGTTCCTGTGCGTTGACCGCTCGGATCAAAGAATCCAGCGGGGCTGAGATACGTCCACGTCACGTCGTGTTGCCCTTGCAGTTCGATCAAGTTTTTTCCCATGTTCGAGGCTGTCGGATAATACGCTTCCGGGAAATCCGGTGTTTCCATGACGCGTACTGTATGCTCGGCATCGATGAATAGGCTTCCCGCACCACCGACGACGAATAGTCGTGTCTTGCTTCCTGCTAACACGTTGATTAAATGACGCCCGACTTCGATATGTTTCGTTTCCTCACCCGGTGCAGCGTTAAATGCATTGACGATTGCGTCAAATCCGTTCAGATCGTCTTTCGTCAGCGCAAGCACATCGCGTTCGAGAATCGTAACGTCTGCGGTCACTTTTGCGGCGTTACGAACGATTGCCGTGACGTCGTGTCCGCGTTCGATTGCTTCTTTTACGATTAATTTCCCTGCTTTACCAGTTGCGCCGATGATTCCAATGTTCATGATGATTCCTCCTTTTGATATGTAACTATTCCGATTACATGTAACCAATATAGTTACAATCACTCTGTTTGTCAACAGTGTTGTTTCTATTCCCCGTTTCTTGCTAAATGAACGATACAGCGTATAATGAGAGAACAATGTTTTTAAGAAGGAGGGTCATCCGTTGGCCATCAGTACTCGTTTTTCCGTCGGCATCCATATTCTCTCGTTGATCGCGACCGACGAGAAGATGACATCTGACTTGATTGCTGGCAGCGTCAATACAAATCCGGTTGTCATTCGTAAAATCATGAGCATGCTGAAAAAAGCTGATTTGATCGCGGTCCGTCCGGGTGTCGCCGGTGCGCGACTTGCCCGTCCGTTATCTAGGATCACGCTACTTGACGTCTATCACGCCGTCGCTGTCGTACCGGACAAGGAATTGTTCGGCGTCCATGCCGCACCGAACCCAGACTGCCCGGTCGGACGAAACATCCAATCGACGGTCACACCAATCTTCGAGCTCGCACAATCCGCTCTTGAGAAGGTGCTCGCTCACGTTACACTGGATGATATCGTTAGTGAAATTGAACAAAAAGAAGCATCGTCCTAACGAGGGCGATGCTTCTTGCTTTAAAAAAACCATTGATACAGTAGATATCCTCCACCGAGGACGACAAGCACCGCAAGCATCTCAAATCCACGCATCCCGTCGTTTTGTCCTCGGGGGACGGCACTACCAAGACCTTGATCAACACCATCTCGGAAATGGTCGAGTGTTTGTTTCTTTTCTTGTTTGAAGCGAGACATTTCAATGACCCCCTTTTAACATATTGTACCACTAGAACCTTCTCTTGTAAGATAGATAATGAAGTAGATAAAAAAGAGAGCTGGTGTTTAATGTCTAAGTGGAACTGGTCGCACTATGTTTCAAGTAATTCACCAATTACTGCCAAACGTTTAGATGGTGGGTATACGAATGATGTCTACTTGATTGAAACGGATTCGTTTCAGCAAGTCGCAAAAATCGGTGCGCACCGCTCGGTCATGACCGAAACGAAGGCACTTCAGCTGTTACACGATGCGCCAATTGTCCCGAACGTATTGCGAATCGTTGATTTACATCCTGCTTGCCTACTTTTCATGGAGTATCGAACAGGGCAGCCGATGCAAGAACGGATTACGCAGATGCCGCATTATGAAATTGAAAACTTGTACGCTCGATTAGGTCACCTACTTGCGACTTCAATCCATTCAATCAAGTATTCGAGTAAATCACCCCTCCCACTTGTTTCGATTGAATGGACGGGCAATGTTTCATTCGTTCCTAACAAGTGGGCAGATGAAAGTCGTTCATGGATTGAACGTTTTTTTGGTAAAAAAGAACAGGTCTTTTCACACGGTGATTTTGGGATTCATAATGGATTGATCGATGACCATAACCTGACATTACTTGACTGGGAATGGGCATGCTTCAGTAATCCGCTTCTCGATATTGGCTGGATGTGTTGGTTTACGTCCTTTCATTACCCAAACTCAAGTCACCTATGGCTGATCAAGTTTTTGGATGCTTATCAATCTGAACGTGCATGCCTTCTCACTGTTGATCACCTACTGGCTGCAAACCTCGTTTCCATTTGGCGTATCTTGCATCGACTCGAGAATGCTTCTGTTGTGACCCAACAAGAGTGGACCGATCGTCTCGTCTTCACCTTATCATCGGACTATCGACGGCATCTCGAACGACTCGTCAATCGATGAGGGAAGTGATGACATCATCTCTCGCTTCCGATGAACGCTTGACAGCCCATATTTGCAACGATCAAAACATCCTGCTCGAAGCGTTTGATAGAATGGTTTGATGCTTGTTCGTCAATCAAATTCGGATGACCAAAGCATACATTTAGTATCGAATTAAGTTTCTCTGCCTCACCGCCGATAAAATAGTGAGACATATAAGTGTTGTCTTCTGAGGCAATGACGACGAATGTCGCCATATCAAGCACGCCTTCGACGCTTTCTGCTGTCATGAGTTTGTCTTTCACAGATGCATTCTGAAAGTCATACGATTCGATGGAGGCAATCCTACCTTGCAACAGATCAAGAATTGATTTTCGATAGACACAATAGACTGCAACGATCGTTTCAACAGGTGGAACGAATGGATCTTCGAGGATCGTGATCAAACGCTCGTCGTCTTGATTCAGGCGGATGGCATGCAAGTGATTAACTAATAATTGATCAATGACGTTCACGTTCGTTGGTTGGATCGATTTAAAATCATATACAGGCAAGTCTTCTCCCCCGTTCGTTTAGTCGATGATCGTATCCTTCCCTTCTACGCGTAACCGCTGCAGGGATGCTTTCATCGTCTCAATCTCTTCATCCGTATGCCGTTCCCACGTTCCGAGTTCAGCGATGATCTTCATGGGTTCAGTCGAACGATACGACCGGGTCGGATTGCCTGGGAACCGTTTGTTCGTCAAGTTCGGATCATCCTCATACGCTCCGAGTGGTTCGACGAGATAGATGTGCTCCGGAGCGTCAGATTGTGCGAGCTCCGCGCCCCACTTCGCTGCATCAAGTGTTGCTGTGAAATAGACGTGCTGGAGCGGTCGTTCACGAAAATTCGACGCGTGCCCTGGTTTCAATTCGTCACCGATTCGCAATGTGGCTTTCGTGCCATGGAAAAACGGACCTTCGACTGGTTTCATACGCTCGCCTCCTGACTGGATACATTCAGTATAGACAGTCGATTGATTCAGGTGTAGTCTGTTTCAAAACGAAATTTCACGGTATACTTATAGCAAAGGGAGATCATTTGTCGTCAGATTGTAACTCGTTTTTTGTCTAGCCATCAGGCATGATGGGAATAGTCATTTTACATACACTTTAGGAGGTCATCCGTTCAACGTGAAGTTCTTTAAAGCTTTAGCGAAAACCGAAGAGGCTGTCTGGATTCCAGAAGCCGAGTGGCAAACCGTTTGTGAGCAAGAAGGACTGACCGTGCCAAATCATCCGCAGGAGCAAATCGTTGGGCTCGCCTATAATAATCAACGTCAAGTCGTTGAAGTCACGCGTAATTTGCGTCCACCGGCACTCAGTTATTACGTCACGATTCTTGAACCCCCAAATAATCGATCCCTCATCTCAAAACGTTCGTTTTTAACCGTGCTTCATGAACGGACGGAGCGCACGTCCCTGACCGAATACGGTACATTCTGTTTGCTTGAGATCAACGTCCGTGAGGAAGGGCTCGGTGAGCGTGGTCTGTTACTTGAGTCGTTAATTCATGACATTGAAAAAAAGTATACCCATTACGCGATTCGTGGTGATTATTCAACAATTACCTTGCAAGGACGCGTTTCAGACCAATGTTTTACAAAGTATGGATTCCGATTGATAAATTCTTATCTCACCCTATCAAACGGGCTTCCTTCCTGAACCGACCTGACATGTTCAGGTCTTTTTTTGTACAGTTCTTAGACAATGATGGGAAGTGATGGGTTTGCGTTCAAACTAGTAGCACTACTTATTTTTAATATGGTATGGTAAAAGTAATTCATCAGCAGTACATTCTACATTTAAGAGGTTCCCCATGACAACAATGACAGAGACATATCCCATGGCATGCTGGCAGACGATTTCAACGTATCATAATCAACAAATCAAGCGCGTCAATGCTTTCTTGAAACAATGGGATCTCTCCCATACGAATCTTGAAGTATTGCGTTGTCTACAGACGACCTCATGCACGAGCCAGAAGGAAATCGCTGAACGGATCCAAGTGACCGATGGCACGATTTCACACGGAATCAAGCGTTTATTCGATCGGCAACTCATCACCCGCAAGCGCAAATGGAAGACGAACTATTTGCTATTGACGGAAAAAGGAACAGCCATTTTGCAAGAAGTGTTGCCCGCATACGAACGTTTTCAACAAGAACAATTCGCCGCCTTGACGGCTCGACAACAGGAAGAATTAATCCGTTTCTTCGATAAGCTCAACCCTGCATGACAGAAGAGGAGGAAAAATCATGACCTTCACATTCGAATCTTCAATGCACCACTGGAACGCCATTCAGCGGATCCATGCCCGTTATTCGAAAGAAGTCAACGATGTATTGAAACCAAAAGGACTCTCGAAGTCCCAATTTGATTTACTGATGACGTTGTATCATCAAGAGAGTGCAACGCAGAAATCACTTGAACGCACGCTCGAACTCTCAAGCGGTGCCATTTCGCAAACGGTCAAGAAATTGCTTGCGGAACACCTCGTCATTCGAAAACGTATCAACCGGGAAAAACGGATTCTCTTGACGGAAGATGGTGCAGCGCTGATTCAAACATCAGCTCCCGAGATCGAAGAGATTGATGATCGCTATTTCCGTGCCTTTACATCAAAGGACCACGAGACGTTCGATCAATTGCTCCATAAGATGCAAAGCGATCACTTTTAAATGCGCATAATCGTTATAAAAAAAGAGTCCTTCTCTCTTCTGAAAGCACAGTAGAGAGAAGGACTCTTTCATCGTTCAAATGGGAACGTATTCCTTTTATCTGAAACCGGCAATAACGATTTATTTCGAGTCCACCATGCAATCAAGCTTGCCATTAATAAGATGCTTGCCCAGTAAATCAAGAAAGTATTGCTGTTAAAGAACTGACTGTTCATATAGGGCGAAGGTACCGAAGTAATACTTGTTAAGTAACTTTCATCGATTGTTCCATTCTCCGCCCTAACTTGTTGTTTAACGAAAACTTGATATTGGCTGAATTGCTCGACTTGATAGAAGATGCCACACACAAGATAGATCATCGTACAGATCGATAAACCAATTAGGGATAAAAAACGTAACTGCGCTGCTCTCATCCATTGCACCACGAGGCTGATGCCAAATGGGAAAATCAATAGGAGTAGCAGGAGCGGTATAAGTCCTAGATTTCCATTGCCGCTGCTTGATTGTGGATACACTTGCGTCGAGCGACCTAAGGATACGAGAAGGCCACTAAAGATGCTCAATGCTACTACCAATCGGTCTACTCTTACGACTCTCATCTCACTACACTCCTCCTTTGAAAAATGTTTATATTCCTTCCGTCTTCCCTCTTCATTATACAAAATCAAGACACTTAAAATTTCCTTTTTCAGGAATCAAGGGAACGGGTTATTTTTCTTAACCTGATTTTTAACCATCATCCATTACTGTACACAGTTGACATCGCTAATCTTTCAACTATGCAAAATCTTTACGAACGAGCTGATGAAAAAAGAGATTACATCCAAAAAGAACCTTGAAGCATCACAACACTTCAAGGTTCTTCTTATTTCATGATCCCGTACTCGCGAATGCCTTCAGTCCGAACAACCAGAACCGATAGGCGATTGAACAAGCGATGATGGCGACAAGTGGTGTCGCGACTGCCACCGCGCTGTAACCTCTTCCGTCAAAGAAATACATCGCCGGATAAAAGGCAGTGAAGCCGAACGGGATGATGTAGGTCAAGACGAACATCAACACCTTCGAGTAAATCGTCATCGGGTAACGGGCAAAATCACTCAGACTGAAGACCGCTGAGACGATCGGTAGACTATCGACCATCCAGAACGAGAACGTCGCAAAAAACAGGTTGATCGCGATATAGAGTAATCCGCTCGAAAGAACAAGTACGATCAGCATCAAGACATCACCGAAGCTCCAGATCATGTTGAGGTGATCGGAAGCAATATAGAGCACCCAACCACCAATCAACAGTTGACCGAATCCGTCTTGCTGAACGCGCTCCGCGATGATTTGAAACAACGGATTGACTGGTCGCATCAACAACCGATCCAGATTCCCGGTCCGGATGTACTGCCAGCCAATCGTCCACAAGTTATCAAAGAAGATATGATGTAAGGCTCGTCCTAAAAAAGCAATCCCGTAAATGAATAGAATCTCGTAAAAGTCCCAGCCGTTTAGCGTCTCGATATGCTGAAAGACGACCGACAGGAAAAAGAGTGAGGCGAACTGTTGACCGAAGACCGACAAGACACCGATCAGGAAATCAATTCGGTATTCCATCATGACCTTAAAATGACTTTTGGCATATAGCCAGTAGAGTTTTATGTATCGTTTCATCCGCCGAACACCGTCACTTTCCGGATCGCGAGCGCGAACGTGATTCGCAAGATGACGAAGAATCCGATCAACCAGCCGATTTGAATCAGTAACGCCTGAAGGATGCCGCTTGCGCCAATTTCTCCCGTATAGATCGCAACCGGGACATAGACGAGTGAAGCGAACGGTAAGTACAGACTAATCGTCTGAAACCAGTCCGGGAACAGCGTCAACGGTACGATTGCACCGGACATGATCGTGATGACGGCGTCCTGTAAGACGGATAGTCCCCAAATGTTGACGGTATAGAAGGCAAAGATGCCGACGAGCAGATCAATCAATGTCGCGAGCAACACGGCACAAAGGACACTACCAACGAAGGCGATGCCAGCTAGCCACGATTGTGGTCGATCTACGCCGATGAACAAGATCGAGACGAGGACGAGTGGCATGATCGAGCGGAACAAAACCGAGACTTTTGAGCCGATGTCTTGGGCGAGTAACTTATCGAGCAAGTGATACGGACGCAGCAACTCGATTGCGATTGCCCCTTGTTTGATCATCCGGGCGAGATCGCGTCCGGCACCCCCGCGGAACTGATCGATCATCGTCGCAAGCACCGCATACGTCAGCATCGTCGACAATGAGATACCGGAGACATCGGTCTTATTGGCATACACGGCTTGCCAGAAGAAATAGAGGATGAACAGACGCATCGTCACGCTAAACATGCTTGCCCAGTACCAGGCTGTGTAGGCGAGATCAACTTTGATTTGGGACCGCATCAACGCGGTATATTTACGGATTCTCATGCACTGATCCCCGCTTGGTAGAGCTTGCGGATTAACGTCTCCATCTTCGGTACGGACACGGAGACGTCCCGAACGGCGTACAGCGAAACGATTTCCTTGATGACTTGACCGCTTGACAGTTCTCGGTCGTCGAAGGCGAGCTCGTACGTTAGTTCATCCGTCTCAAACATGATCACACGATTGATCAACGCCATCGGTAAAACGAACGGCACCGGTTCTTCGAGCGTGATTCGAAGTGTCCGCTCGTGACTGAAGGATGCCTTCAACTGATCGATCGTATCGTCATAGATGATTTTGCCGTCGTCGAGGACAATCACCCGGTCACAGACTTCCTCGATATCCTGCATGTCGTGCGTCGTCAAGATGACGGTCGTTCCCCAGCGATCACTCATCTCGCGGATGAAGTGACGAATCGTCTCCTTGATTTCGATATCAAGCCCAATCGTTGGTTCGTCGAGATAGACGACTTTTGGTCGATGCAGGAAGGCTGCGGCTAGTTCACAGCGCATCTTTTGTCCAAGCGACAGTTGTCGGACTGGTACGTCTAAAAGCGGTGCGAGATCGAGCTTCTCCCGAAACCACGCGAGCGTCTCCGCAAACTCGGACGTCGGTACTTGATAGATTTCCTTCAACAGCTCAAACGATTCTTGGACCGGAATGTCCCAGAACAGTTGTGTCCGCTGACCAAAGACGGCTCCAATTTGCGATGCGTTCTTGACGCGGTCGGCATGCGGATCAAGTCCGAATACCCGGACGTTCCCCGCGTCCGGACGCAAGACTCCAGCGAGCATCTTGATCGTCGTTGATTTCCCGGCACCGTTAAAACCGATATAGCCGACCCGTTCTCCTGGTGCGATCGTCAAATCAATCGCTTTGACCGCCTCTTTCGTCCGGTACGTCCGGTGAAATAACGCTTTGATCGCTCCGCGTAATCCCGGTTCCCGTTGTAGGATTTGATAGTGTTTCGTCAGTCCTGTTGCTTTGACGGCATATGGTTGCATGTATTCTCCCCCTTTTTGTGCAAACGCTTTCCAAAAACGTAGTATACCAGAAAAATCCAAGATTCTTCCATCTCTTTTGAAAATTTTTCTCGATATTCTGACGCTGTCGCGTAATAATAGAGGAAAAAGGAGTGGTCTGACCATGCTATTACGCCATATGACACATCGGCATCACATGAAATCAATCGTGACACGCGGTGGATTGTCACCGACATTCCAAATCGATGCACCAACAGGCTGGATTGCCTTTGAAGTCGATCCTCCAAGCGCAGCATATCAAACGCACTTTCATCAATTGAAGAGTGATTGGCAGGATGGAGATGTCGTTACGCTCGAATTCGACGGAGAGCGGATGCAAGCAGCAGGCTTCGAGATGCTGCAATCGGAAGAAGATGACCGCAATCAACAGGCAGAGAGATTAGGCGTATCCATCGAGGAAATTGGCTCGTATGCATTCATTCGCAATTTCGTCTCACTTGATTATCTCGTCGAGTCTTCACGTGAGAAAATCTCAGAGTATTATTGATTTAGTTGAAGAAATCTAATCTTTTTTAAAATATACGGAAATCAAGATATTCTCATACATCTTTAGGGTATGATTGGCTATATAGAATAAATATTCACTGAATGAATCATTTTTTTGTAGTTATTTTCAGAACTCATTTGAGAGGAACACGAACATGTGGAATACGCTGAACCATCTTATCCTCAACGTCGCTCTGACCTTTTTCTTCGTGCTCATCTCCCTGTTCTTTTTTAAGCGATTTCAGTTTCGAAACACGCTCGACAGCTGGCTGAAGAAAAATCTGTTAGTACTGATTCTTGCGACAGGTGCCGGCTACTGGGTCATCCATAACGCCATCACCTATGAGGAATTCCGTTTCGATTTGTCGATTACTTTGATTGTCATCGCTTTCATCTATGGAGGCATCAGTAGCGGCTTCATCACGACCCTCGTCTTCGCTTCCCTTCAAACGTTCGTTTTTGATTCCGCTCATGCCTATTGGCTAATCGGTACGTATCTGATCGTCAGCATCGTTGTCTTGTACTTACAAAATGAAGCACCGGATCGATTCATCTCGTTTCCGGTCATCTTCACCATTGCTCTCATTCTCTGTTTACCATACGTTCAACATGTTCAACCGAATGACATGACAGCGATGACGATCTTTCTCGTCGGGAATGGTTGCGCCGGTCTCCTCTTGCACAGCATCTTGCATCAAGTCCGCTGGCACTTCACTCAAGTCCGGATGCATCGGCGTCTTGCCTTGACGGATACGTTGACAGGTCTCGATAATCGACGTCGCCTAGAAGAGACCGTCCAACGGTACAAATCCCAACAGACGGATTTTTCAATCATGATCATCGATGTCGATCATTTCAAACAGGTCAATGATACTTACGGTCATGACCGCGGCGATCATATTTTGCGGCAAATCAGCTCTTTGCTTGCATCGTATTGTCCCCCAACTTGTGTGCTCGGACGATTCGGCGGTGAAGAGTTCATGATGCTGTTGCCGGAGCATTCGTTGCCGGAGACGCGTCGACTCGCAGAACAAATCTGTGAAGCCAGTGCCCAGCGGACGTATGAGTTATCAGCGACAGAACCGCTGCAAGTGACGTTATCGATTGGTGTGTCTCGCCAAACGCATCAACCGTCTGAGACCCATAATTTTCTGCAGACGATCCAGCAGGCAGACGCTGCCCTCTATCAAGCGAAGAAGAGTGGTCGGAATTGTGTCTTTCATCATGACCCGTTGCGTTAAAGAAAAAGTGCCCCCTCGCGTGACGTGGAGGGGGCACTGCTATCTGAAATGGAGGAACGAGCGTGGAAATCACGAATGTCTTACGCTTTACCGATCGCGATGGCTTTCGACAGTGGCTGACGAAACACGCGAATCGCGCGACCTTCTGTTGGGTGATTCTCAGTCGAAAACAAGCCGGAGATGGTCTACTTTATCTCGATGCTGTCGAAGAGGCACTTTGCTTTGGCTGGATTGATGGAATTGCAAAGAAGACCGAAGACGGTGAACTGGCGCAACGGTTCACCCCACGTCGAAAAAACAGCAACTGGACCGAACTGAACAAGGAACGAGTCCGTCGCTTGGAACGTCTCGGCTTGATGCAACCGTCCGGACGACAGGTTCTACCAGACATGCGCGCTGATGCGTTCGTCATTGATGACGCAATCCAAGCGCGCCTACAAGAAGACCCGATCGTCTATGAACAGTTTAATGACTTCCCGGAGCTCTATCGACGCATCCGGATCGATACGATTCAAAGTGTACGTAAGGATCCCGTTCTCTATGAAAAACGTCTGCAGACGTTGATTGAAAAAACGAAACTGAATCAGATGTACGGTCAGTGGAATGACGGTGGTCGTCTTTTACTCGAAGATGTTCCGGAGACGGAAGAATCAGAGGATAGTCGGTTAGACCGCTAAGAAAATCTCTTCTAATGATTGACGTTCGATCTGCACCTCGTAGACTTTGACGTCTTGTTTCGCAAGCATGACGAGTAACTCTGGAATATCCTCTTCCGTTGATAAATCAAGCCGTGTACAATCATCGGTTTGCGACAAAAGTCGAGCGTATGCCGGCAGATGCGATGGCTCTAATCGCGGAACAGTCCGAATACGGATTTGAATCTCCTGCCTCATTGCTTCTTGTAAGGACGCAACGGTTCCACAGCGGACGATTCTTCCCTCCGTCATGATGGCGACACGGTCATACATCTTTTCAATCTCATTCAAGTTATGCGAGGTCAAGAAGATCGTTTTTCCTTCCGCTTTTAATTCAAGCGTTCTTTCACTTTCGTGACAAGGACACCGAGTCCATATAAGGTAACGGCTGTTAAGAGCATCGTGATGATGGTTTCCATGTGAATTCTCCTCTATGTAAATGACGTGTCATCTTACTCTACGCTACTTTTCGAAAAAAAGTTTCCTTATTTTTTAATTCCCAATATTATCCTCATGTTACAGTAAAAGAAAAAAGGAGATGGCAAATGAAACGTTATACAATCACCTGTCAGCAACAATCCGTCCACATTACGGAATGGGGAACCGAACAGCTTCCGACGATCGTCTGTCTGCACGGACTCGGCAGTACGAGTCTCAGCTTCATCGAAATCGCCGAAGCGCTCGCGGACGAATTCCGTCTGATTGCGATTGATTTACCCGGTCACGGCAAAACACCAGCTTTCTTAGATCCCCTACACTATCGCATGAAACCCTTTACGGACTGGATCGACGAAGTCTTACACATCCTTGATGTCAAGCGGTTCTATGCCTTGTCGCACTCGTGGGGAAGTGTTCTCTCGCTCTATTATTTGATTGAACATGCAGACCGTGTGCTTGGCACGATCCTAATTGACGGCGGCTATCACAGTAAACGGCTCTACGGTCGTTCCGTAGAGGAAGAAGTCGCTTTTTATGAACAAGATTTCGAAGATTCCGTTTCGACATGGGAGGACTTTTTGAACATTGCCGTTTATGCCCCAAACGCCCGTCGCTCCCCGTCTCTTGATCAAGCTGGTGCCGATCTTCTTCGGATGGAGGAAGGACGATACCACTGGCATGCGAGAGGAGAGACGGCTGCTGCGATCGTACGCGCGCTTCACTACGAGGATGTTCTTGATTTTCTATCGGACGTTCCACCAGCGGACATTCAGTTGTACGTCGCTACGTTACCGACAGATCAAGCATCGATCCGTCAGCAGGCGACGAACCGATTACATGAGATGACACAAGCGACGGTTCATTTCTTTCCGGAGACAGGACATCTATTACACTGGGATCGCCCTGACGTCATCATCGAAGCGATTCGTCACTACTGGACGTCCGGAAAAAGATTGTCTTCCATTTGAAAAATGGTTTATTATGGAATTAAAGTAAAAAGGAGGTTTCATATGTTAAAACGGCTAACGTTCGTTTGTGTGACCTTATGCGTCGCGATTGTCGCTACCCTTGTCGCTGCACGCTACTCAACTGGAAACACCATTTCGTTTGAAGAGCCATTATCGGTTTACATCGCGATTGGACTAATTGTCTTCTTATTCTTACCACCGCTCGTCCTATCGTTTTTCGAACATCCTGTCCTGAAGATCATCAATGTCGTCTATCAATCACTGATCGTCTTCAGCTTCGTCGGACTGATTCCCGTCGGTTTCTTGATTCCGAACGGATCCTCGACGATCATCGTCGCTGTCCTTGGAACGGTCGCAAGTCTTGCTAGTGTCATCGTGACAGTGCGAAGTCACTCGATTTTAGCTAACTATTCTTCTGACGTACGTTAATCTATCTTTCAAACTGCTTCCGCCGTCATGGTGGAAGTAGTTTTTATTTTTAGGTATAAATTTATTTATCGATAACCTCACTTTTATTAATTTGTTTTTTGATTCAAGCGGGCGTATTCTAATCACGTAGCCAATCGGCAAACGAAAAAGGAGGAACACATCATGAGTAAAAACATCTTAATGGTCGTCACGAACGCAAAGGAAATGAAGGAAGGTCACGCGACAGGACTTTGGTTGTCGGAGTTCGCAGAAGCATACATTGAGTTCAAAAATGCAGGATATACGGTAACGGTCGCAAGTCCGAACGGCGGCGAATCACCAATCGACGCACGGAGCCTTGAAGACGAAGTCCCAGCTGAGATCCAAGCGACAGCTCCACTCTTGAAAGAGACACTTGATTTAAAAGCAATCCAGGACTTCTCAGCATTCGATGCAATCTTCATGCCAGGTGGACACGGTACGATGTTCGACTTGCCACAAAGTGATGCCTTGAACAACGCCCTTCGGACATTGTTTGAAGCGAACAAGACGGTCGCTGCGGTCTGCCACGGACCAGCTGGACTCGTCAGTGCGACACTCTCAGACGGAACACCACTCGTCGCTGGAAAGACGATCGCAACGTTCACGGATGAAGAAGAACGCGCGACAGGTCTTGACGTCTACATGCCATTCTTACTCGAGACACGTCTTCGTGAACTCGGTGCGAACATCATCACGGCTGACAACTTCACGGAAAACGTCCAAGTCGACGGAAACCTCGTCACGGGTCAAAATCCACAGTCCACGATTGCGGTCGCGAAAGCCGTCATCAATACACTTAACTAATCGAAACAAGGGATCCTTTGGATGAAGGATCTCTTTTCATAGGAGGTTCTATCGATGATTCAACTGATTGCCCGGATCGAAGCGCATCCGAATCAAGGCGAACAGCTCGCTTCTATCATCGAAGGTGTGATCGCCCCTTCGCGTGCAGAAGCAGGTTGCCTGACGTATCAGACACATCGCGCTATCGATGATCCGAACGTCTTCTATTTTTATGAACAATGGCGTGATCAAGACGCTTTCGATGCACATGTTACATCGAATCATTATCAAACATACCGTGCGGACAGTGCCCATCTCGTCGCTGATCGAAACGTAACGTTCTTACGTGACGTCTGAATGAAAAAGCCCAAGATTATCCCCTCACTTGAGGCCAATCTTGGGCTTTTTTCCGTTTATCCTACTTACTTTAATTTCATTTCAAAGGCATAGGTTTGCGCTGTCCAATCGCCATTTATGAATAAGACGGCTTTTTTTGCTGCTTTTGGTACGTGATAGATCAAGTCGATGCGGGATTTATATGGCGGTAAATACTTCGACTGCTCGATCCAGGCTTTTGGATTTCGGTTAATGACGTCGACTGGATCATGTGTGCCCGATTGATCGTTCGTCAACGTGAAGTACTGTGGTTCATACGTATAGAAACTGCCTACCACCATCTCGTCTGAATCCTGCATTTCAATCCGTATCATGATTGCTTTTTGTCCAGCAGGTGACTTGCGATTCGTCAACGTCCGCGCTTCCTTCACCTCAAGATCGTTGTACCGTTTGATGTTCGCATCTCCGGGATACGTCCGTAAGCTTGCCTTTTGCAAGACGGCTTCGAGTGTTTTATTGCTTTCCTTGACCGACTTCTTCTTAGGCAAGACGCGCTCTTTTTGTGACTGTTGATCGTGAAGTTTCGTCCCTGTCGTCTGGATCACTTTCGCCGATTTTGCAACAGGTTTAGCCGGAGCAGGTGGTGTCTTTGCAACCGCGAAGAAGCCGAGAATCAAGATGCTTGCGACTAAACCGCCCCCAATCGTTCCAAGGGCGATCTTGAACCGTTTTTCTGTTGCTTTACTGTTGACGACGGTCTGGTTAATGGCAGCACTCGGTGTAATGCGGACAGCCCGTGCTGCCGGTAGGAGCGCACCGACGACACCCGTTGTGAGTGGAATCAGTAAGGTCAGACAAAGAAAGCCGATGTCTGCCGTCGGGAACGTATGGTACGTCTGCCAAATCAAGACGAGTGCAACGGCGAGACCAATCAGTCCAGCTAACAGCCCCGTCACTCCTCCTTCGATCAAAACGAGTAAACGAATCCGGCGATCGTACCATCCTGTGACCTTCAGGACGGCAAGCTGACTTTTCCGTTCATTGACGTTTTGCCAAAGGATTTCGGTCGTCGTCAAAATCGCAATCAGCAAAGCCACACCCATCGCGATGTAATGCATCGTGCCGACTTCGAGCGCGACGAACTCACCGAGCCACGTCGCATACAAGACGCCTTTGAGACGGAACGTGACGAACAGGAAGAACATGAACAGACTCGTCGGTAAGGCAATCGCAATGATCGATAAGACGGTCCGTTGCCAATAGGTCAGCAATTGATTGAGACTCATGCCAAGTACACCTGTCGAACGGACGAACCGTCGTCCACTTGTCACCTCTCCGGCTCGCATCGTCTCATACGGTCGGATTCGACGAATCAACGCCATCGGAACGAGCGTACCGCCCCAGTAGATCAGAAGACCAGCAAGACCGATCAAAAGAACACGATCGGGACTCGTTCCACCGTTTCCGATTAATGAAAATCCGCCGAGAATCAGCCAGGCAATCAACGTGACGAGCGTTCCGAGTAAGGTCGCCTCGAGCAATAGTAATTTTGACAGTTGTCGCGGTCGCCAACCTAGCGACAGTAAGATCGCAAACTCTTTTTTCCGTGCATACAGTAAAATGATGTTCGAACTGAAGACATAGACGATGGCGACAGCGATGACACTAGCGATGACACCACCCATTCCGACCTTTGCTTCTTCGAAAATCGAGATGGAAGATCCAAGCTTGATCCATGGTTGTTGGATCCAACCGAGAGCTTTTTTCCCGTCCAGTCCAGGTAAGTAGGTCAAGGCCAGTTGCGGGGACGACCCGAGCGTGACGTCGGTGATCAGTCCCGTCTTGTCTTCGATTTCCTGCGCGACCGCTTGCAGTTTTGCTTCGCTTTGTTCGTTCAGCGTCTCGACTCCTTTGACGTGAATCCGGATCGCAGAGATGGCTTTATCCCCCCGGATCGCAAACGCAGCATCGAGTGTCGTCAAGACAGACGGTGGTTTCGTCAGGAAATCGAATGGATCGTCCATCGCTTCGACATCTCGCGGCGGATTGACCGGTCGTTCTTGTGCATCCATGACCCACTGCGCCTTTGCTGGGAAGTACGTCTCCATCGGCAGTTCGGTCAATGGATCTTTGGATAGCTTCAGTTTTTTCGCATTGAAGATGCCGATGTAGTTCATGTCCAGCTTGATCCAATCGTCACTCGTCTGACCGACCGGATTCGGTTTTCGGTACATCGCTCGTTTTGCCAACAACGACTCCGCTTCGACCCGTTGTGGTTCAACTTGATATGTATACGGCCAGCGGTTCCCGAACGGACTCTTCAGCGGTTGATATCTCACAGGGGACGGCTTGTGACTGACCCAGTTGAACTCGCTAGCACTGTTAACTTCATGATTTCCGTTCAAAATATCCGTGACGAGTTGTTTTCGAATTTGACGACTTGTAATCGTGTATGTTTTCGGATGATCTGTCTTTAGTGTTTCGAGGAACTCTTTTCCCCCTTTTTGTTCAATCATATTGACGGTCGCATTCATTGAATCATCTTGTAGCGGAAGAAGGACATCTTCATAGGTATATGATGTCTTGACGGTCGAATATTCTTGTTCGTTCAAGAGAACCGGAATTTGTAAGGCACCGTCTCCCCGCTTCGTGATTTTCGTGTTCGGATCAAAATAACGGCTGTGCACAGTCACATGAACCGCATCCTTCAATCCGACGAGCCTCGCTTCTGCTTCCGGATCGACACCGGCAATCATCTCGTATGTACCTTGCTCATACAGCGGCACTTTCCCGACACCTAACGGGGAAAGACCTGTTTTTGTAGCATCTTTTAAAGGCTCCCAACCAGCCCCTAAATAATGATCGGTGATAGATTGCTCGGTTTTCAGACCAGTATCTTGTTGACTGTTGATTCGCAACCGATAGATGCCTTGTTTCTTAATCGTATGCGTACCGATGGGTGTTCCGATATACGTTCCACCAATCATTGCGATTGGTGCCGCAACCTCGACATCGGTCATCTGTTTAATCGTCTCATATTGTTTGCGAGTGATGCCGCCATCAAGACCACTCATGTAATTCGGCTCGAGCAATTTCAAATCTTCCGTGACACTTCGACTTCCTGCTGGTCGGACGACGATATCGTAGGAAGAGTGCCAGCGCTGTTGCAATGCATCGACGACTGTTCCTTTGTTCGCTTGAGAGGTACCGATGAGGTAACTGAGTCCCGTACTGACGATCAACACACCAACTAGCAATAGAATGAATCGTTCTTTGTTTCGCCACCATGCGTTCCAGATGAACTTCAGCATTTGATTCCTCCTTGAAGGATTTTAAAGAACCACCCTTATTTTGGATAAATTATGTTATATTTACAATTTATCACATTGTAAATTATCGGAATAGTCTTTCTTTTCGAACAAAAAAACCTGTCCATCTTTGATGAACAGGATTTCCATTACGATTGTAAGGCAACGATTGTCTGTTGCAAAACCGGATCGTGGCGCGAGTCCGTTCGATAAGCGACGTATAACTGATTCGTTGCGAATCGTTCCGGTGCAATCCGTTGTACTCGTCCAGCGCTGACCGCTGCTTCGACGAGATAATCGGGCAACACGCTGATGCCGTGCCCTGCTTCGATCGCTTTTAGTATCGCATCGACGTTTGGTAAGATCATTTCCGGACGAATGCCCGGTCGTTCTCCGAACTGCGTCTGATAGTAGCGACGAATGATCGGTAACTCGAGTCCGTAACTGATCCAGCGCTGTCGGTCCATCCATTCCTTTAGATCCGCTTCCGGAGCATCGTAGCCAATCGGGGCGATCAAATGAAAGCGTTCGTCAGCGATCGGAACGTACTGGACGCCCGGCTCATCAATTCGCTTCGTTGCGATGATGAAGTCGAGCTCATTTGCAAGCATGCGTTGCAATAAGGGAACCGTCAAATCAAAGACTACCGTGAACTGTGCGACGTCGAGCGGTAGCTTCGGTACGATCCCATGCGTCACGAATTCCGTCGGTCCACCGAACTTCAAGACCGGACGAGATTGTTCCCCTGCTTCGTACTTCATCTCAAGTGATAACTCCTCGAGCCGATCAATCAATCCGACGACTTGTGTATAGAGGGCTGTTCCTGCGTCCGTCGGAATCATTTGCCGTGGCGCACGGATGAACAAGGACGTCTCCAATTCTGCTTCTAGTGCCGCGATATGCTGGCTGACCGCCGGTTGCGTCAAAAAACGAATTCTTGCCGCCGCCGAGACGGAACGCTGTTGGTAAACGTGAATGAAACTCCGATACCATTCAAAATCAATCATGTGGTTTCTCCTTTTGCTGGGTCTTCCTAAAAAGTATAGATTCATTTAATCCATAAGACAAATAACGAATAATCTAGTAAGTCATAAATTTATTTATTGGATAATACAAGACGGTTTCCGTAGTACTTCATGAATTGTTGAACGCCAAGACAGACAAGTAGGATCAATGGAAAGAACTGCAACGGGAATAGAAAGAGGAGAAGCGTAGCGGTCACGAGTGGCTGACGCAAGACGACAGTACAACTTGCCGTGACGACAAGTGTCACGATCAATCCAGGCATGAACGGACTTAATTGGCTGAGACAGAATGCCATGACTGTGCTCGAAAAAATCAAAGGGAATATCTTTCCGCCTTTCCAGCCGCAGGAAAAACAAAGATGCGTCAACCCCACCTTTCCAATGGCAAGCAACAATAAGGCACCGATTGTCCAGGAGGATCCCTCTTTCGTAAAATCGAAGATGTCATGTTCACCAGAAAACAATAAGTAAGGGGAAATCATGGATGCAAGACCAATCGCGATTCCCGCGATGAGTGCGAGAAGAATTGGATTTCCGACGCGGGAAACCATCCAGTTCGTCACTCGCTCCGTCCATATGAAGAAGAGTCCAAACGCGATCCCGAGGAGAATCGCCGGAAGGATGAACCACATGACGGTCGCATTCCACGTAATTGGTGGTATCTTGAGTGCGAACACGCGGTCATGGGGTACGAGGTGCATGATGAAACGAAAACAGGCAAAAGCGACGAGCGTACAAATACCGTAATAAAAGATGCGTTGTATCTTTTGCCAGCGTGACGTTGCTTGCTGCATCGGTTCCTCCTCGATCGCTTCAGAGAAACTGACGAACGGGGCATGAAATATCGTCGCTAACATCGCGGCGTATCCTGTCTGCAAGAAACTTTGCCGCTCTGGCTCCGTCAACTGTAACCGATCACCGACCCACGTCACCATTCCCCCTAAGATGCTGATCAGCGCAGCTTCCGGTCCTAAACTCGCTCCACACGTCAGCACGATCCATGCGGCAACGGCGTTTTTCCAGAGGGCACCACGATAAGGTACACGACCTTCATGCTTAAAGTTAGCAAGCGTCTCGTGCATCGTCTTCGGGTAATCCCCCACCGACTTTTGAATCAGACCAATACCGATACCACCGAGTAGACCGACGCCGAGTCCATAGAAAGATACATCGAGTACAGACGGTAACCAATCCCATACATAATGAATCGATGCGTTCACACCACTTAAAAACAAGGCAGCCGTCAATCCGACGATTGCTCCGAGGATCAGACAGTGCAAGAAGTGCGTCAGATATGATTTCATTTCTGCTCCTCCTTCTTCTTGTCCCGGTGATATTGTTTTAATGCCATATTGAAATTCACAATGACAGCACTGAGAACACCGACGCCAAGCATGACGTAAACGCTCGAAAACAATTTACCGAACGCTGTCTGTGGGACGAGATCCCCGTATCCGACAGTCGCGAGTGTCATGACGGAGAAATAAAAGGCATCTAGAATACTGAACTGTTCGACATTGTGATAGAAGACCGTCCCAATCAAGAAAAGTGCCCCGACCATGATCATCAATGCCTTCTGTTCTTCTTGCTTGAATAAGATACGGATGACATGAAAAAAATTTCGGATCAAGATAAAGAACGCTAGCATGCTCTTTCCTCCTCAGTTCCGTCATCACTGCATACGTTCATTGAACAATTTCTCTAGTTGGTCAGGATCAAGTTGATTCAAATCAGGGATCTGGATCAAGGTCAGTTTGACATGCGATAAATCATAGTCGTCGAGCGACTGTTCCAAAAGTTCTCGCTCACGTGCATCATAGCGTTTGCCTAACGTCGTCACCGTCAATTGCTGTCGTTTCTCGTCATAGCTATGCTGAACGACGAACGTCTCTTGAAACGTTTCCTCGACATAACGGTCAAGATTCGTCTCAAACAGACTGTCCTGACTGAGCAGATAGGCTGTATAGACACTTGGTATACTGATGAGACAGGCTAGCGCGATCAAGGAACGATTGATTCGTTTTGATGACTGGATTCGTAAACTCTGATCCGTCCGTAAGAGCCATTTGACACCGAGGAACGTCGCGATCAAAATGAAACTACAATTGATCAGGAATAGATAACTGGCACCAAGCGCGTAGGTCATGTTCTGATTCGCAATGGCGTAACCGACCGTACAGACCGGTGGCATCAAGGCGGTGGCAATCGCGACACCGGGAACGATATTATTCGCCCCTTTCTTGCGTAAACCAATCCATCCCGCGACTCCCCCAGCAAAGGCGATCAGTACGTCCCAAATCGTCGGGAACGTCCGCGCAATCAGTTCATCACTCGCTGCCGTCAAAGGCGAAAAATAGAAATAGACGGTCGATGTCACGATGCTGATCGTCAACTGGACGAGCAACAGCCGAAGTGCTTTCTTGAACAGAGGTATATCCGAGATCCCTAAAGCCATACCGAGACCGAGAATCGGATTCATCAGCGGCGAAATCAACATCGCTCCGATGATGACAGCGGTCGAATTCAAGTTCAATCCGATCGAGGCGATGAAAATCGCACACATCAAGATGACCGCATTGCTCGACCGAATCGTCAGCTCCCGATCGATTTTGTTTCTCGTCTCTTGCAGATCATAGACCGATGCTTCCATGAAGGCTCCACCTTTCCACCGTCGATCAATACGAGTCACACCATTCAAGTCATTGGTTTTTATTTACCCAATTTTTAGTGTCTTCGCCTTATTTCCCGTATGAAAAATAATAAAATCCCTTTAATGAAAGGTGCATTGTTCATGAAAAAATTCCGCGGAAAACGCCGTTATTTTAAAAGTCTCGAGCTGGAATTCAACAGTTTTTCTTCTTCAGCCTATATTGATTCAGACGTTTGGTTTAACGACTGGCACGAGCACCCTGACTTTTATGGACATGGCAACGCGAGTCTGCGCATTCGTAAAGCACATCTTCGGATCGCGTTGAGCGCTACGCAGAACATGCAACAAAAACTAGCGGAAAAACAGATTGAACATCAGCTTTACATAACGATTGTCCTCGAGGATGCTTCACAAGACGCACTACATGTCCACACGCCAAATCCGGACGGAACCCCATTCCCACTCGAGCGGATTCAGTCGTTCCCTCTCGCTACACACGTTCCGACCTGGGTAACGGAACTCTTTCCGGGCAACCGGTATACGATTCATGAATCACAGGAGGAATTGGTTGATTATACGGAAGAGGAGCCTGTTAGCTCGACCGTCACGCTTTTTTACATCTTGCCTAGCCCTTAAATTGACACGAAAACGAGCTATCCTTTCCATCACAGGAAGAGGATAGCTCGTTTTGTTCGGTTTCTCTTATGGTAGCAAGACGACCTTGCCGAATTTGCCAGCTTGTTTAAAGTACGCTTGGGCTTCTCGCGCTTCAGCGAGCGGGAACGTCCGGTCGATGACCGGCTGAATCGTTTTCGTCCGAACGGCCTCCAGTAATTTCTCATAATCATGGCGATTGCCAAGGACGGATCCTTGTAGACGGATATGTTTCAAATAAAGCGTCCGAAAATCGAGCGACGTCACCTGCCCCCCGGACGATCCGGAAATACAGTACGTTCCGCCGCGCTTCAGCAGATCCAGTCCTTGTTTAAACACCGCATCGCCGACGACGTCGAGAATCGCATCGACCGGACCGACTTCTTGCATGACCTGCTGATTCCAGTTCTGCTCACGGTAGGAAACGACCAAGTCCGCCCCGAGTTCGTGCAATTGATCCGTCAGCTTCAAGTCACCGACGAGTGCGACGACACGGGCTCCGAAGACCCGTTTCGCAATCTGGACGTTGAGTGAGCCGACACCACCACTGGCACCTGTTACGAGTACCGTCTGTCCTTCTTGTAAGTCAAGTTGCTCGACCATGTGCCACGCCGTCAATCCACTGACCGAGAAGACCGCACTATCCGTATAGGAAGCAAGCGGCATATCGTAGCAGAGTTCGAGCGGCCAGCAGACATACTCCGCGTATCCGCCGTCATACTCGGAGCCGATGAACGATAAGTCCTCGGCACTCTGTTCGTCAGCGATTTCTCCACTTGCCGTGAACGGGAACAAGACGACGTCGCGTCCGATTTCCGTCTCGGCGACACCGTCTCCGACCGCGACAATCCGTCCGCTGATGTCTGAACCGGGAATCCGGGGGAACTTCACCCCTTCTGCTTTCCAGCCTGATTCACTCTCTGCACCATAGGCGCCTTCCCGCATCCAAATTTCTGTATTGTTCAAGGCACAAGCTTTGATTTCAATCAGTACCTCGCCTTGTTTCGGTTGTGGTGTCTCTTGATCGATATAGGCGAGCTGCTCAAGCCCACCATGCCCCGTTACGGTGACTGCCTTCATGTTTTTGCCTCACTTTCTTTCCCTCATATGATATCTCTCTTCTTTACCCCTTCATCCCGATTTTAATATCCTGCTTCCGTAACCCGCTGTCTCCTCCTATAGAACGATTCGTCCTCGTTTAATATCTAGATATAATATGGATACGAATTCACGTCTGGAGGAACGATGTATGAAAAAACGATTAATCTTTATAGGGACTTTAGCAACCATCACGGTACTGGGTATTTCTTGGTCAAGAGGTGGCGCAGATCCCGTCGTGAAAGACAACTATTCACCCATCCCAAAAGATACGACATATCGCGGTCAGGTCGCTTGGCCACTAGAAACGCGCGATCGTTCGATTGCTGGGGAAGCGAGCGGCGTCACTGTTGCTCCGAACGGTGACGTCTACTATTTACACCGAGGTAGTAATTCATACGGCGATGACACCTACATCACAGAACCGACATTGATCGTGCTCGACGGAAAGACGATGCAGGTGAAGAAGCGGTTAGGCGCAGGACTATTCAAGTCACCGCACGGTCTCGAAGTCGATGACCAAAACAATATCTGGATTACCGACATCAATCTGAACCAAGTCTTCAAGCTCGATGCGTCCGGTAAAGTCTTGCAAACGTTCGGAAACGCATATGGTCCGTTCACGGAAGTCGGTCTGCGCATCCGAAACGTCTTGCCAAGCATCCCGCTACAGCTGGATGAAAAGACGTTCGCTCGTCCGACAGACGTCACCGTTTTCAAGGACGGCTCGTTCGCTGTATCTGACGGCTACCGGAATAGTCGCATTGTCATGTTCGATCCAAAAGGAACAGTCAAATGGGAAGTCAATGAACACGGCAAACAAGACGGACAGTTCAATCTGCCGCATGGGATCAGTAGCGACGATGAGATGAATCTCTATGTGGCGGACCGGGACAACGCCCGGGTTCAAATCTTTAATCGAAACGGCAAACACATCGATACGTGGTCGTCAAAAGAACTCGGTCGACCGTACGGGATCGAAGTCGGCGCGAACGGTAAAGTCTACGTCGCCGATGGTGGAAACTATCTTAATGGGCAAAAAAAGAACGCGCAAAGCCAAATCGTCATCTTGAACAAACAAGGAAAGATCGAGAAACGATTCGGTACATGGGGCAAAGAAGCAGGACAACTCCGGATTGCGCACGACATCGCGGTCGGTTCGGATGGAACGATTTATGTCGCGGAGTTGTTGAATAAACGATTGCAGCTGTTTTCTGATAAATAATAGGGAACAGAAGTATTTCGAAATTTAAGAAATGAATATCCTTTTTTTCAAAGACACCTCAGCTTATCTCGATTTATTTTGGTAAAATAAAGAAAATCCATCGGGGGTGTCTTATGAAACGTGGTCTAACATTAGCCGTCCTACTGATCCTCGTCGTTTGCGTTATCGTTTTCGAACCGTTCCGTGGCGCGCCACCGAATCCCGAAGTCGAGGCAAAAGGAAAGGATGTTCCGACCGTCCAAGGGTCTTATTGCTGGGATAGCTTATTCCGCAGTCAATGTGTCGATAAGACGTACCGTGACGGTCTTGACCTAGCAAAGGGAAAAACGCCAGTTACCGTCTCTGCTGGAGCACCCGTTCGTGTCGAGTTATCCGGTGATCTTAAAAGCGTGAAACTATCGCAGTGGGATGACCAAAAACAGGAATCCCCCGTCGTTTTGAAAAAAGATCAGTTCAATGCTCCGACAGAACCCGGCCTCTATGCGTACGAACTAAACTCGCGCTGGAAACAAGGAGACGGACAATTCGGATTCTTATTAAAAGTGCAGTAAATACAATAATCCCACTGTCGTCTCATGACTTCAGTGGGGTTTGCTGTCATCCGGTTTGACGATACAGTTGCAAAATTCCGAAGACGGTCAAGATGAGATAGCCTGTTCCGATGAACAGAAAGACTGGGCGAATCAATTGATCCTTCGGTTGACGCGTAATGCCTTCGAAGAAACAACTGATGATGAAACCGAGAACGAGGATTCCGCTATACATGGAAAGGAAGATGACGAGAAGACCAATGAGACTCGGATTCGTCAACGAAGGTGCTAACCATATGAGACCACCGACTAATACGGCAAGCACAACTGTCCCCATTACGATTCCGATAAGTGGATGGATCGTATTTAGTCGACGGATCACATCATGACGTTTGACGAAACGCTCCACTAGAATCATCGCTGATAGACAGGTCAGTAAAAATAAGATTAAGAAATAGATTGCTTGCTCGACTGGACGGAACGTCGTGAAAAAGACAGCTCCGGTTAGAACAAGGAGTGGAGATATGAAAAAAATCAAACGTTTCATTTCTTTCCCTCCTTTCGTACGACTTTCTTGAAAGTGAACGTGTGACCATGACAATGTATCATACAACCTGTTACATCTTTTACCATTTAGGTCGCTTTTTCTAATTCTGATTTCTATGTATCATTTTCAATAATTGTAAAAAATTGATAAAATTCTTTACGGTTTCATTCTGTATATGCTAGGATGAGACAAATCATATGAATTAAACGCGTCGAAGAGAACAGTACGTCATCTCGGCTTTTCCTAGAGAGCTCCGATTGGTGAGAAGGAGCATCAGCCATTGACCGAACCAAGCCTCTGAGCAGCACGGTGGAACCGAATCGGGGATATCGTGACGGGTGCTCCCGTTATCGAGCTCAGGTATTTGCCGTTTGAAAACGGTCGTACCGATGAAGGCGATACCGGTGACGGTCTCGCGAACAGGGGTGGCACCACGACACGCACAGTCTCGTCCCCAAGACCAACGTCTTGGAGGTGGGATTTTTTTATTGGCTTAAAAAACAATAAAAAGGAGTGTGTCATATGTCGAATTGGAAATACCCTGGATTGCTATTACTTGGTGTCGGTGTCTCGAACATCGGCGCTTGGGTCTACTTCATCGCCTTGAATTTAATTGTCCTTGAACGAACGGGATCAGCGTTCGCCGTCTCCGTTCTCTATATTCTGTTGCCGATCTCCGCACTGTTGACGAGCCTCTGGTCCGGTAGTGTCGTCGATCGGATCAATCAGCGCCGCTTGCTCGTCATGCTTGACGTCTCGCGTGCCGGGCTCGTCTTTTCACTGACACTGATCGATTCGTTGTATGTCCTCTATGCCCTCGTCTTTATCCTGAACATCGGCAACACACTGTTTGAGACATCGTCATTGATCTACATGACGAAGCTCGTTCCGGAGACGAGTCGCCAACGGTTCAATGCGTTGAAGAACTTTATTCAATCAGCCGGCTTTATTCTCGGACCGTCGATTGCTGGATTCTTATTTTTGATCGGTTCTCCGGAGACGGCAATCATCCTGAATGCAGGAGCGTTGCTGTGTTCTGCTGCCTTACTGTCCGTCTTGCCCGACGTCCGCCAGGCAGAGACTCCAGCGACGTCCTTCTCACTCCAAGTGATTCTTGCGGACTGGAAAGAGACGCTTCAGTTTGCACGGACGCGGCGATACGTCACGCTCGTCTACGCCTTTTATGCGCTGATGATCGTCCTGATGAGCGGACTCGATTCGCTCGAAGCCTCATTTGCGACGATCGTTCTGCAACTGGATGAAAGCACGTATGGATTTCTCGTCAGTATCGCTGGAATCGGCATCATCTGTGGTTCTGCCGTCAATGCGATTTTCACGCATCGCATGTCGCTCCGCTTCTTGATTCAATTCGGAGCACTGATGACACCGATCGGTTATGTGATCTTTGCCACAGCGACGTCGTTCCTGACGGCAGCAATCGGCTTTTTCTTGCTGACGTTCGCCCTTGCGTTTGCGAACACCGGCTTCATGACGTTCGCTCAAACGCACATTCCGGTCGAAACGATGGGACGATTCCTCAGTAGTATCCACGTCGTACAGTCAGCTGGTGTCATTCTCTTGACGGCGTTGATTGGTTTCTATGCGGAGACCTCAATTCGCTTGACGTATACCGTCGCTGCAGTCAGCTTCCTGTTCATCGGTGGATGGATCGTTTGGATCGTCCAGGATCGAACGAAGCGTCATCATTTTACGACGGAAACAGACGAAACGATCAAGCTTTCGTCATGAGAAAGGAAGGTATTCATGAACCTGACCGCAAAACGAATTTTCCTCCGTCCGCTTGACGTGACCGATGCACACGTCTTATTCGAACAAACCCAGGATGAGACATTACGTTACCTGACTGGTACGACGGCGACGTTTTCGCTCGAACAGATCGAACAGCACATTCTTTCGACTCAAGCTGATCCATCGCGCTTTGATTTCGCAATCTGTTTGAACTCCGGTGAAATAATTGGTGAATGTTCCATTTTAGACATTGAGGCAGAGTTGAAACAAGCGGGATTTCGTATTTCGATGCGTGCCCTCCCCTGGACCGGTCAAGGGTACGGGACAGAAGCGATCGCGTGTATCATCCGGTTTTGTTTCGAGGACCTTCGACTTCATCAACTTGTACTTGAAGTGTTTTCGCATAATGAACGAGCCATCGCTGCGTATAAAAAAGTTGGCTTTGACATCGTTCAGAGGAACGTTAACGTCATGATAAATGAGCATGACTTCGTTGATGAGTTGATTATGCGAAAGATGGCAGATAACTCTTAGAAAGATAATAAAAAGACGATGAAATTTAGATTTTTAAAAATTCCATCGTCTTTTTGTTTATTGTTGCGCATATAAGTAGTGATTCAAGATTACAATCAGTTTCTTTATCCATCCTTATGTTCACTAGTATGTATTTAAAGCAGTCTACTCTGATGTTGGTTTAGCATTTATAAAATCCATCCATTCCAAACCATTCCTACGTTGATTACAAAATGAAAACAAATAGTCGGATAAATGCTGTTGCTCTTTATAACGACCCACGCATAATATAGACCACCAATGGAAAACAGAACGGTGAACACTAAAGAGATACCGAGCGTTAGATGCAAGAGACCAAAACTGAGACTTGTCACAACTATCGCATAGCGAGTCGAGACTATATCTTTTAAGAAAGTAAGCATGGCTCCTCTATACAATAATTCCTCGATTGTTGCATTCACTAGAGAAAAGAACAAACTAAATAAGATTAAACCTGACGTCAGTTCGAGTCGTGCATCAAATAAAAGCGGAATAAAGACACTACACGATCCTAAAATCCCCAAAAATAAAAACGTTCTCATGGAAAGGGTATGACGCGGAAACATCATAATATGTTCCTTAAAGTTTGGAAAGCGGAGAAAAATCGAACATAACGATTGTCGATGATGCGTGATTAATACGAATATTACCAATGGAATCAATATCAAAAGTAAAGAAATCCGATGAAGTAAAATAAACTCAGTGTTCGAAATACCAGATAGTTTAAAGTACGATAGAGCAGACTTGTAGAATGCAAGACCTATCAAAAAAATACTAAATAACCCCGCAACTGATGCGTATTTTCTTCGGGAAATGAATATAAACAGCAATGCTGTCGTACAAAACAAGCCAACTATTATCCCACTTTGTATCCATGCAATGACACCACTAACGAACAGAATTGTTATTAGAAAGATTGATTGCTCTGTTTTCCTCAATCCTTTCATAATCGTATCTCGTTCTTAAAAGAAATTGGAATCTGAATTTCAAACAACGATTCATCCAATCGATCTGTCACTGAAACATCCACCTCGACCATCTGAATTGCCTTTCCGTCAATTCGCATCCCATTCTTTTCAAGGTAATCCTTCGCTTGTTTTAAACTTTTCGTCCGATCCCAAACTTGTCCAAAGTGACGTAAACATACATAGTATCCTGCCGGAATACAAATGAGATTCATCTCTGGATAATCATTTGGAAAAGCAGTTTGTGCCATCAATATTGAAGTGGATACAGCATCCGCTTGGATTTGCGAATCGGCATCAAATAATAGACCTAAAAAACTTCCTGCGACAAGCGATACGTGAAGCTCTAGTAATTTTTCAATCTCAATCGTCGCGTAACTCAATTCAACATCATCCGCAACCTCGTCATGCGTTGTCAAAAAATAGCGTTCCTCGATATAACGGACGTTTGGTTGTGGTGTTTTTCCCTCTTCAGCAATTCTTTTTAGATATGTCGTCTTCTGTTGTAGACTACTCTCGATTCGGACTAACTGTTTGATTTTCCTTTGTAATTTCGTTTGGTGTGATTCCATGATCGATAACGACTTTCCTAAGTTGCGCTCCTCTAAGAAAGTACGAATTTCTTCTAAACTCAGACCAATCTCTTTAAGTTCACGAATCGTACCTAGGACCTCATATTGATGAATCGAGTAGTAACGGTATCCGGTTGTCGCATCAATCCGGTGAGGCTTGATTAATCCGATCCGGTCATAGTGCCGCAGTGTTTCCGCTGTCATATGCCGTAGTTTCGCCATTTCACTGATGGATAAAAATTCTTTATACATTTGTTGCTCCTTTCATATTGACCTTTGTGTTACACAAAACTTTATACTTGGACTCAAGTTAGATAAAGGAGTGATTCAAATGAATCGAAATTGGTTATTCGTCCTCGTAGCAGGGCTGATTGAAATTGGCTGGGTCATCGGATTAAAACATGCTGCTTCCCCATTAGAATGGGCGCTGACGCTCGTTGGTATCGTCGCTAGTTTTGTGTTCGTCATCAAAGCGACATCGACGCTTCCTGTCGGTACGGCATACGCCGTCTTTACAGGAATTGGTACAGCCGGAACGGTTCTCGTCGGAGCAGCTCTGTTTGGTGAACCACTCTCATTCATAAAGGTATTATTGATCGCTATGTTGATGTCTGGTGTCATCGGATTAAAATTATCAACATCCGATAAAAAATCGGCAACGAAAGGAGCACATGAATAATGGCTTGGATCACATTAATCTTTGCAGGACTTTTTGAGGTGATTGGCGTCTCGAGCATCAATCGACTTAATCGTGAACGTAACACGTCATCGTTTCTAATTTTCATACTGTTCTTCGGATTGAGTTTCACACTTTTGTCACTTGCGATGAAGACCATTCCGATGGGTACGGCTTATGCAGTATGGACCGGAATCGGAACAGTTGGAGCGACCATCCTTGGAATGGTGATGTTTAATGAAGAGAAGTCATTCAAACGCATTCTCTTTCTCAGCATGATCGTCCTCTCTGTTATTGGCTTAAAAGTTCTTGAATGATATTAAGGCAGGACCCTTAAGCTTCACGAGGATCTTGCCTCTTTTATATAACGGGGTAAAACAAATGCTGCCTCATGGGTCATTGCATCAAAATACTTAGTTTCGAATGCGACACCTCGCGTGACTCGTGTTTGAATGATTCCTGCATTTGTTCCAATACGAAATAGAGCAATTCCGCCCGGAAAAGTCGGCGCATAGGATAGATAATCTTTAAACTGACTCCCTTTTTGCCGCATTAATCGATTTACTTCTCTGTACCGTTTCGACTCAAACATCGGATGAGGAAGAATCATGTTCCACAATCCATCAGATCGTAGAGCCGGTATGAAACGTCGTAACACATCATTACAACTCGCAGCAGAATAATTTCTCGGTAAATCAAATATGATGATGTCATAATGGTCCCTGCATACGACATTTTCAAGTCGTTTAATGAAGCGTGATACATTCGGATCCGTTTTAAACCACTCATCATAATGACGTGCGATCGACTCGTCAAGTACGATATGATCGACCTGTAGAAGGTCGGAATGTTTCAAAATCTGTTGATACAGTAACTTTCGCGCATTACCAATCAACAAGACTCGTTTCGGATGCGGATGAGCGTATAAGATGACATGAACGAGCATTTCGTAGTAAGCAAAAGCGTCACGTTCTGATGTAACAAGCGTCCGATCGAGCATCATCAGACGCTTGAATTGGCTACTCTCATAGATTTCAATAGACCGTCCTTTGTTCTCTTCAGCATTAAAGATATTCTGTGCATGGAATAAGTGTCCATAATATGCTGTATGTTCATTAATTACCCGTCTGATCATCCAATCTCCTCATTTCCAATACTTCAATAGGTGGTGGCAACTAATGGATCGCTTTCAACAATATGTATGGAAACTTTTCGTCATATGGTTCTCAATCGGTCTCTTGCTGGTAGGGTTTTCTTTACTTCCCTCATGGCTAGAGTGGGCAAATGCCGTCTTCTTATTTCTTTCAGGCACTTATGCCGCATTCTATTTATGGCACGTGTTGCCAAAAGCACGCTTCATTATTCCATTGATTTTTTTCGGATCGATTCTTATAGAATCCTTCGGAACGAAAACTGGTCTCTTGTTCGGTAAATATATCTATACGACGGAGTTCGGACCTCTCTGGCTTGGTGTACCTATCACTATGGGACCTGCATGGTTATCTGTAATCGGAGCTAGTTACGCCTTCTCCAGGCTATTTTCTATCCGATACAGTACACTTTTAATCGTTCCTCTTTTGACAGTCTGGTTAGATTTAGCGATAGATCCTGTCGCTTCGCTTAATCAATATTGGGTTTGGCAGGAGCCTGGTATATATTACGGCATTCCTACTCAAAACTTTTTGGGTTGGTACATCACTGCTCTCTTTTTCAGTTTATTCATTGCTAAGTACGAAGAACCTGCAACGAATCTTCAGCTTGAGCGAAACAATCAAAAGTTGTTTTTAATGCTTCATGTGTTATTTGGAGTAACCGCATGGACAAGCGGTCTGCACGGTGTTCTTTTTGTGACTTGTTCCGTCATCCTTATATATCTGGCTTACTATTCACGTTATAAAAGACGTACCTTCAATCATCCAGTAGATCGTCCTTGACGAACGCATGTATGAATAGATCGAGCGCTGCGGACTTGCGCTGAATATAACGTTTTGGGCTATCGTATAAACATCCGACAATCAATCCATCAAACAATGTCAAATAATGAAGAGCACATGCTTCGGGTGATGAGGTCGACGTCAACTGTTCCATGTGTCTCTTAAATAACGCGATGAACTGTGCCTCTAGATGCGAGATGAATTGCTCCGTTCCTACTTCGATCCGAGTTTTGAACTGTTCAGGTGCATAAAAAGCAAATCTATAGAAAAATGTCATACCGTCATCCAATAGATGTCGTGACAAGTATTCTTCAACAAACATTGGCAACAGCGTCTTTAAGTGATTCTCTTCATGACGACTGATCCACATATCGATATACGCGATTTCATTTTTTAAAGCTTCATCATAAATCTCTAAGAAAAGAGCGTCTTTACTTGTAAAATGAGAATAGATGGATTGTTTTTTCATAGCACATTCAGTACCAATCGTTGATAACGTCGTTGCTTCAAATCCTTTTTTAGCAAATTGCCTTAAAGCAACATGCATGATTGTTTGTCTAGTCATGATGATCCTCCTTAATTAACTGACGACCGTTCGTAAGGAAAAATAACAAAAAAAGAAAGTTATGTCAATTCCTTTTCATCAATGCACAACGAACGATAAAGGCTGGGACAAAGCGCAGTTTCAAAACGAAAAGAAGGAATTGCACATTCTGAGTGATGGCAATTCCTTCTTTTCGTTAAATTCAGCTAGTTATGTTCCAGTCTCCTTTAACAACTTAAAACATTGCCATTTAAATTAACAGATTCTTTAGTCAATTCACTATTATTTGTATATAATGGAAAAATAAAAAGAAATATATG
Organism: Exiguobacterium sp. E17S; assembly: GCF_057772545.1. Lineage (NCBI taxonomy): Bacteria > Bacillati > Bacillota > Bacilli > Caryophanales > Exiguobacterium > Exiguobacterium sp. E17S. The sequence continues at coordinate 736,048 of NZ_JBYLRU010000001.1, read as the reverse complement.
GATATGTACATGAGTGATAAGGAGGGCACATTACGTAATTTTCTTCAAATCAAACGAAAGCGAGGGATAGTACATGCTAAGATTCATCTGGAATTCCTGGTGGCGTAACAAGGAGCGGTTCATCTTGCTCCTCGTCGGCGTCCTGATCGTCAGTACCGGACTGAGTTACTTGATTGGTACGACGCAAGCGAACAACGGAACGGTCGTCGATGAACTGCAAAAACGCTGGGGATCGTCGTACGATATCGTCGTCCGTCCGGAAGGCAGCCGGAGTGTGACGGAAGACTTGAACCTGCTTGAACCGAACTATATGAGCGGACTCGACGGCGGGATTTCCCGCAAGCAGTACGAGACGATCAAGCAGATTGCTGATGTCGAGGTCGCAGCACCAATCGCGATGATTGGTTATACATCGACATCGAGTAGCGTCGGTACCCATACGATTCAAGAAGAAGGGATTTACCGCTTGAAAATCAAGGATTCTCAAAATACGGGACTCCAAAACGAATCTTATACCATGACAACGTTTCTTGCTGCTGGCTGGGAACCAATGGGTGATGCAACGCGCACAGGCGTCTCCCCTTTAAAACTTGGTGAACAACCCCTCTATGACTACGGCTCAGAAGTCATGATTGCCGGAATCGATCCTGCTGCTGAAGACCAGCTCGTCGGTTTGAAAAAAGCGACCACTACCGGAACGTATAGCCGTTTCTTCAGCGAAACGGATCTTCCCGTTTCGTACGGTGATCAAGCGACGCAGATTCCGATTCTATTGAATTCTCGCGAATATGTCGATGCGATGCGCACCTATACATATGAAAAGGTAGAGCTTCCGTTCACTGCAACAGGCGTTGCAGACATGGTCCAAAAGATTGAACAAAAAGGTGGGAAAGCATACCTGAGTAAACTACCAGTGGAAGAGCCTACCTCTTATTCGATCACGACTCAAGACGTCCAAAAAAAGCTCGTGGACGGTATCCTTAAAAACACCTTATCAACAGGCGATGCGAACAATAGTGATTCACTGTCTTCCATTACTTTAAAACCTTCACCGGTTGAATACAAAACGATTAAAAGTCCGTTCAGTTCCCGTTGGCCCTTTACCTACCAAGTCCAACCAAAAGAAGTCGCCAAGGAATCCTTACTCTTCAAACGAAGCATGTATCGCGAAGCACGTGAGTTTGAAGGTGGCTTTAAAGGCTGGAAACAAGTTCATCTCAACTATATCGGTGTCTTTAACCCACAAAAGCTCAATGTTTCAAAGGATCCGTTGACTGAACTTCCAATGGAAACTTACTTCCCGGCAAAAGCACAGTGGGTCATGGATCAAAATGATCGTCCGGTCAATCCAGTCCGTGACGTCAAGCCCGCCAACGACTCCTATGACTTCCTGACGAAACCACCATCGATGCTGACGACACTCGATGCTGCCTTTAAGTTACGCGGGGATAAAGCAATTTCTGCGATTCGCGTCAACGTCAAAGGAGTCGAGACGATGAACGCAACAAGTGAGAAAAAATTGCAATCTGTCGCACAAGAAATCGAGGATAAGACGGGTCTGATCACGGACGTCACACTCGGTTCCTCCCCGCAACTCGCCTTGACGTATTTACCCGGTCTAAAAGGAGAATCGGCACTCGGTTGGGTCCAGCAACCGTGGATCAAACTCGGGTCGTCGATCGCAATTTTCCAAGAGGCGAAAGTCGGAATGAGTGGCATCATCGCGAGCGTCATCGCTGTCGCGCTCGTCTACGTCTTCAGTTCGAACATCATCTTGCTCTATGCTCGAAAAAAAGAATTCGCGATTTTACTCTCGCTCGGATGGCGTTCACGGCAGCTATCGAGACTCCTCTTCCTAGAAGCGACACTTCTTGGAACGCTGGTCGCACTCATCGCCTGGGTGATTCTCGGATCATTTTGGATAACAGCGGATCACCCGATTGCCCTCGGACGCATCATCTTGATCGGATTGTCCGGGCTTTTGATCTACTGGGGCGGTACGATCGTTCCGACGTTACTCATCAGACGCATTCAACCATTTGAAAGCATGCGCTCTGGCGAAGTCTCAAAAGGACGTCGTTTCGTCCGGGCACAAAGTGTTCTTGGAATGAGCATCAATCAACTCGCGACTTACTGGCAACGTACGCTACTGTCCATCATCGCAATTGCCTTACCGACGAGCTTGTTCATCTTCTTCTTGTTCATCACGTTCCGACTGAAAGGCGTCTTATATGCGACCTGGCTCGGTGAATACGTCGCGCTTGAAGTCGGTACGATGCATTATGTCGCAATGGGTGTCGCCTTACTCATCGCCATCCTGACGACGACCGAGATCATGTGGCAAAACGTCAACGAACGAAAGAATCAACTCGCCGTCCTGAAGGCAACCGGTTGGCGCAACGGTCAAATCCGACTTCTCGTCTTAAGCGAGGGTGTGATGACTGGACTCTTCGCTGGAATCGTCGGTCTACTTGTTGCCTTAGGAATGATTGGCTTCGTCTATAATCAGTTCCCATCCAGTGAACTCGGTTTCTTAAGTCTTATGCTCCTGATTCCGGTAACGACTGGTGTGTTTGGTGCCTTGCTTCCTGCCCAGCGTGCTGTGCGAATCACGCCGAACGCAGCCATCGGTGGCGTAAACGATAATCAACAATTGACCGAACGTCGCTTTAAATGGGCACTCGGTAGCATCGCTGCTACGCTCGTCATCGGAACGACGAGTTTATTCCTCCTCGCTGCACCTGAAACGAGAACGGCTCAAAAAGAAATAACGACACCAAAAGTACAAACGACCGGACAAAAATTAAAAAATCTCGCTCAAGATCCTGACGATAAGAAACATACTGCCGAAGACAACACGGCACTGGAGCAATTGATGAACGCAGGCGCTATTCAGACGTACCCGGGTGACCCGGCGGCGAAGAATTATGACTTCTCTGTTAAAAAGCTCGTTTCAACACCAAAAGAGTTAAAGCTCAAAGAGAAGTCAGGATATCGTTTCGTGACGATTCCAGTTTTCCTTCATAACCGGGATGAATTAGCTGCAGGTTCGTTTTCGTCGTATCGACCACAAACCTTCTCTTTGATTGCTCTTGACGGAAAAGAGTTCACTCCCGTCGATTATGTCAATCACGATAAAACGGCTTGGGTAAATGCATTCAAATACATCAATTCGAAAAAATCCTGGGTCGATCTTGTTTACCAAGTACCGGTTGACCAAAAGGTGTTCGTCTTGCTTGCAAAAGATGAGGCCGTCGAAAAAACGACGACCGTCAAGATCACGCTCGACGATATCAAAAAAGCGAATGCGTCCGCTACTACTCCTTCAACAGAGGAAACGGAAAAATTAAAAACATTGATGAGGCGAGGTGTCACGCAAACAACTCCCGGGAATCCGAAACATCAATTTGATCGTTTTCATGTCGAGGCATTGATTGACACACCAAAAGAACTGAATCTAAAGCAACGTGCTGGTTATCGTTTCTTGACGATCCCTGTCGTCATGCAAGATACAGGGGATGATATGGGAGGATTCATCACTTATCGTCCCAATCGGTATGCCTTGACAGACTTGCAAGGAACCGATTATGAACCGATCGATTATGTGAATCGCAATGAGAAAGCCTGGAAAAACGGGTTTCAATATTTCGCACCGTACAAGTCACGAGTGGAGTTGGTTTATCAAGTACCAATCGATCAGAAGCGATTCGTTCTGTTCGCTTCTGATCCAGCGTTCCCTAAACCAACGACCGTCAAAATCGATCTGACGAAAAAATAATTTAAACACTAGGAGGAACTTGACATGGACTGTCCAGTCATTGAAAGGAATCGAGGTTTTATCGATGCTTAAATTCATCTGGAATTCCTGGTGGCGCAACAAGGAGCGGTTCATTCTGCTCCTCGTCGGCGTTCTGATCGTCAGTACCGGACTAAGTTACTTAATCGGTACGACGCAAGCAAATAACGGAACGGTCGTCGATGAACTGCAAAAACGCTGGGGCTCATCGTATGATATCGTCGTTCGTCCGGAAGGCAGCCGGAGCGTGACAGAAGACTTGAACCTGCTCGAGCCGAACTATATGAGCGGGCTCGACGGTGGGATTACCCGCAAGCAGTACGAGACGATCAAGCAGATTGCTGACGTCGAAGTCGCAGCACCGATTGCAATGATTGGGAACTACAATACGAATGCTGAAACGGATACCTATAATTTCAAAGAACCGGGCATTTACAAAATTTCGTTTACGGATATGCAAGATACTGGGCTAAAGAAAGAAACAGAATCTTATTCATTCTTTGCCGGAGCCGGTTGGTTCCCTCCTGAGAGTGACGGATTGAATCGAGATGTTTCACCGCAAGAATTAGGCGAGTTTCCTATCTACGGTTACGGGAGCGCAGTGATGCTTGCTGGGATTGATCCGGAAGCAGAAGCACAACTCGTTGGACTCGATCAGGCAACCAAAAAGGCTACGCATAGTCGTTATTTCACGAAGGACGATGTCGTGAACGATTATGGTGACGGTGTTTGGGACATCCCATTGATCATGAACAGTCAGGAATACGTCAATGCTTCGCGGACCTATCGCTACGAGAAAGTCGATATCCCGCTCGTCAAAGATTCAATGGTTGAAACGGTGCGCAGTATTATGAAAAAAGGTGGCGAATCCTATCTCAAGACGCTTCCTGTTAAAGATACGAAGGAATACTATATTTCGACAGAGCAAGCATCAAAGCAACTTATTAAGAACATTCTCGAAGATAAGGTTCCGGAAAAAGCAAGTGGTAGCTTTGACTGGATGTTTTTAAAGCCATCGTCTGTCGAGTATCAAACGATTGCTAGTCCCTTTGCCAAACGTTGGCCGTTCACCTATCAAGTAACACCTCAAGAGGTCGATAAGGACGCCCTCATTTCGAAACGATCGATGTATCGAAAAGCTCGTATCTTCGGTGACGGCACGGGTAGCCTAGAAAACGTCCCGAAAATGCATTTGAACTACATTGGTGTCTTTGATCCGAAAAAATTGAATATCTCGAAGGATCCATTGACGGAACTGCCGATGGAGACCTATTTCCCGGCGAAAGCCCAATGGGTCATGGACAAGAATGAAAAACCGGTCAATCCAGTCCGGGAAGTCAAACCGACGAACGATCCGTATGACTTCTTGACGAAACCACCATCGATGCTGACGACGCTTGACGCCGCCTTTAAGTTACGTGGTGATAAAGCCATCTCCGCCATTCGTGTCAACGTCAAAGGTGTCGAGACGATGAACGCGACGAGTGAGAAAAAGTTGAAAGCTGTTGCTCAAGAGATCGAGGACAAGACCGGTCTGATCACCGACGTCACGCTTGGCTCCTCGCCACAGCTCGCGCTGACATACCTCCCTGGATTAAAAGGTGAATCGGCACTCGGTTGGATCCAGCAGCCGTGGATCAAACTCGGTTCATCGATGGCCATCTTCCAAGAAGCGAAAGTCGGCATGAGCGGCATCATCGCCAGCGTCATCGCTGTTGCTCTCGTGTATGTCTTTAGTTCAAACATCATCTTACTCTATGCCCGCAAGAAGGAATTCGCGATCTTACTGTCGCTCGGTTGGCGTCCACGTCAGCTCTCGAAGCTTCTGTTCCTAGAAGCAACGTTACTCGGCGCACTCGTCGCCTTGATTTCTTGGACAATCCTCGGTTCGTTCTGGCTGACGACGGATCATCCGATTGCCTTATCACGGATCATCTTGATCGGACTTGCTGGTCTATTGATTTACTGGGGCGGTACGCTCGTCCCGATGACGCTCATCCGCCGGATTCAACCATTCGAAAGTATGCGTTCTGGTGAAGTTTCAAAAGGTCGTCGCTTCGTCCGGGCACAAAGTGTCCTTGGGATGAGCATCAACCAACTTGCAACGTATTGGCAACGGACGATCCTCTCGACAATCGCGATCGCCTTGCCGACGAGCCTGTTCATTTTCTTCCTGTTCATCACCTTCCGACTGAAAGGTGTCTTGTATGCGACATGGCTCGGCGAATACGTTGCACTCGAAGTCGGCACGATGCATTATGTTGCGATGGGTGTCGCTTTACTTATCGCCATCCTGACGACGACGGAGATCATGTGGCAAAACGTCAACGAACGAAAGAGTCAGCTCGCTGTCTTAAAAGCAACCGGCTGGCGTAACGGACAAATCCGGACACTCGTCTTAAGTGAAGGATTGATGACGGGACTGTTCGCCGGAATCATCGGTTTGCTCATTGCACTCGCGATGATCGGCTTCGTCTATAACCAGTTTCCAACTGGCGAACTTGGTTTCTTGAGTGTCATGCTGTTGATTCCTGCCATCACGGGAGTTCTCGGTGCCCTCTTACCCGCTCAACGCGCCGTCAGCATTACACCAAATGCTGCGATTGGAAGTGTCGCAACGAATACGAAAGCGACGGAACGACGTTTCCGACTCGCCTTATCCGCAGTTGGTGGTGCCCTTGTCGTTGGTGTCGCTTCCCTGTTCTTCTTTGCTACGACAGAAGAAGGACCTGCGTCCACGAAACCGGTACAAACAGCTGCACCAACGGTCAAGACGACAGGAACGAAATTGGCAGATGTAAAAGACAAGAAAAAGAAAGCGTCCTCTACGAAAAAAGTCAATTCGAGCAAGCTCGATCAACTAATGAATCGTGGAGTCGTTCAAACCTATCCGGGAGATCCTAAAACAAAAAGCAATATTTTCCGCGTTGATAAACTTCTCCTATCACCTCCAAAGGAGTTGAAATTACCAACTCTTGATGATGAACAATATGTTACCGTTCCCGTCATCCTTGAGAACTACAAGGATAAAGACGCAGATGGCGGATATGGTATTTATAAGCCAAATCTATTCACGTTAGAGGATACAAGCGGTAATGTATACGAAGCTGTCGATTATGAGAACCGGAACCCAGACGCTTGGAAGGACGGCTATCGCTATTTCCCACCTTTCGTTTCTCGCGTCGATCTTGTGTTCCGTGTTCCAAGTGATAAAAATACGTATGTTCTTCTCGCGACAAGCGAAGCCATTGCGAAGCCGACGACCGTCAAAATCGAAGTCGATGCTGTAGATGTTACATCAACCACCGTGAAGACCGGACAAAAGAAACAGTCAAAGAAAGCGAATACAGACGCCATCGAAGAACTGATGAATAAAGGTGGTCTTCAGACTTATGCTGGTGATAAAAATTTAATGAAAGAACGTGGGTTCATGGTCAGTTCGGCGAAACGTGTTCCACTTAAGAATCTTCCGAAAGATAAACAAGCCGTATCTGTCAGACTTGAGATGCAGGTAAAGGGTGAAGATTCAGCTGACTCTTATATCGACTATAAACCCTCTTCTTTCCCATTGATTGATCGTCACAAGAAAAGCTACACGCCTGAAGAAACGATCAATCTGAACAAAAAAGCCTATTCAGAAAGCTTAGGTTATTACGCTCCGTTACACTCAAAAATTGATGTCATCTACATCGTACCGAAAAATGAAAATACCTTCGTCATGAACGTAAAAACAGGATTCACTGGTTTTCTCTACACCGTTAAAATCAAATTATGATTACTACTTAATCACTGGCTGTCATATGACGGTCAGTGAATTTTCTATTTATACCGAAATTAATTTCTTAACGTTCTACTTTTGGTAAGATGAACTACAGGAAAAGATTTGGAAGTAAACTACTTAAACGAGGACCTGCTATGACATATTTCATGTATCTATTTTGTTTGATCGTCTGGGGACTGAATTTCATTGCTGTCAAAATCCAAGGAACACCTGTCGCCTTGGAAGTATCCTTGACCTATCGATTAGCGATGACCGCTGTTCTTTTCATTCTATTCGCGTTATTCGTTAAACGAACGAACAACCCTACCGCGTCGGACATGCCTTTCATCGTCGTATTCGGTGTCTGTAACTTCGCGCTTAGTTACTTATGTCTTTATTACGCGACGATGTTAAGCTCTGCCGCCATCGTGACGTTGATTTTCTCACTCAAGGTCATTCTGACACCGATCGCTCTGCGCTTGTTTTTAAAAGAGACCCTCCATGCGCGCGTTTGGATTGGCGGATGTTTTGGTATCATCGGCGTCGGTGTCCTGATCGTTCCGAGTCTAGGTAGCATCGATGGACTGACCGATTTAAAAGGTGTCTTGATTGCTCTAGTCGGCACGCTATTGACTTCAGTGGGTGACGCCAGTTCAGCGCGGAACGCCAAGCAACGAATCAACCCGGTCCACGCCAACGCGATTGGATTCACTGTCGCGAGTCTACTGATGGGCGCCATCGTCTGGTTCGAAGGAACACCGCTTACGCTCCCGACAACCGTCACCTATCTTTCTGCCTTACTGTATTTAACCGTGATCGCATCATTTCTTGCATGGCTGTTTTATTTGAAACTCGTCGAACGGATCGGTGGTTCGAAGAGCGGCTATATGGTCGCGCTCTTCCCCGTCATCGGCGGAATCGCATCCGTCATGATCGGCGAATCCACACCCTCTCTGTATTTACTCTTCGGCTGCTTATCGAGTTGTCTTGGAGCAGCTATTGCTTTAGGAATCGGTGTATCGCGTCAACGAAGAAACGCCATACCGGATATGGCGGACAAGATTGGTTAAATCAAATCAGTTTGTATAGTCGACCATCAAAAGGACAGAGGTTCAGCGAATTCGCTCATGAACCACTGTCCTTCTTTTAATTTAAAGAATGAGTCAATAATATCAGACTATCCCGAAACTCCATCCACCAAGAGAAGGGATTCAATTGTTTCTTGTGGAAAAATATGCTAGATACAACCGACTGATCCACTCTACGATACTGATTCTAAGGAGGTGCTCCTATTCTGAAATACATCTTGATTAGTTGTTTAATCGCTATGATTGCTTTTTTCATCTATTTTGAACCGTTTCGAATTGAACCCTATGATCCAAACGTCGAAGTAAACGGTAAAGCGATTCCAACTGTCCAAGGTTCTTATTGCTGGTCCAGTTTGTTCAGTGCTCAATGTGCGGACATGATCTATGTGGATGCTTTACACATGACTGAAAAAAGTAAACCCGTCATCGTCTCACCCTCTGACAAAATTCATCTCTCGTTTGATCGTAAACCCGATTTGCTCGAAGTCGTACGCTGGGATTCGAAAACGAAAAGTGAACAGGTTTCATTAAAAAACGACATTCTTATCGCACCTTCTTCTCAAGGTATGTATACCTATGAGGTCGTTGCCGGATGGAACGAACATGGTGACGGTCTATCCGCCTTTTTAATTCAAGTCCGATAAAACCAACCTCACTCAAACAGGAGATGAATAATACTGCGTAAAGGTTTTCGACTCTGGCTACCCTTGCTCTCACTTGTTGTCTGTCTGTTCAATGCCTTCGGCTACGATGACAAAAATATCTTGTTGTTTCTGACGAGCCCTGTTTTCTGGCTTCTTGAATCACGATCCTTTCTTGGAACATGGCTAGATTCCTTCCATGTCCCGCTTTTTCTGATCTACATCCTGACCTTGATCAGTTGGTTCTTGATCGGCTTACTGATTGATGTCATTCTTTCTGTTTTGTTTAGAAGATCGTCTAGACGCATCCATGATTAACTGAGGAGGAAAATACATATGGGTCCAACTAATGACATGTGGGTGTGGGTATTATTCTACGCATTCTTTTTCATCACGCTTATCAGTGCAATCTTCGTCGCGTTCAAGCATCCAGCCTTGAGAAAAGCATCGATTCGAGCGGTGGTAGCGTTGCTTTTCCTGTATGCACTATTCATTTGGAACTCTTTGTACCGTCTTGACATTACAGAGTTCAGACATTTTTACGAAGAATTGACGACACTGCGACCGTGGGCATGGATGTGTATCTTCTTATTCGCCTACACATTAAAGTGGTGGTATCTCGTCTTTCTTCATACTCGTCGTCCGAGTCCCTCTTCACATGAGGTACAGCACTGACTTACGTTTCCGAAAACCTTCGAAGGAGCTATCCAATATGAAATTACAACGCTTCGCATCCGTTTTTTGTTTTTCGACCATCGTTTGGACGACAGCGGGTTGTACCATGATGGAAGAACAAGCAACACCGCGTATAGCACAAAAAAATGTCGCGTCACCTGAACAAGTGAATACTTCCTTGAAGAAAGCAACAAACGACTCCAAGAACCAACAAGCAATCGAATTAGAAAAGCAAACGGAGCGCGTCACGTTAGGTCAAACGAAAACGTACGACCTTTCTTCATTACTGAGCAAACACCGTGTCTCAATCGATCCGCAATATTTCTATCAAAATCAGATCTTCTACTTTGACCTACAAGAAAACAAGAGTGTCATCTATACATACGATACGAAACGACAGCACAACAAAATCGTCCATGCGACGAAGCATGCAATCCCGATGATGACGGGTACAGGTACGTTTTTACTATGGGTCGAAACAGAACAGCCGACAAAGACAGGTGTGAAATGGTCGATTCGTCAACTAAACATTACGACGAATCAGGTGACGACGCTGGATACTGGCGAAAGTCGCTTTGATACGTCCCCTCCGAGAATCGATGTCACGACAACTCGTGCGTCCTGGATCACGCAAGAAGCGACTGCACAAAAAACGGTCTCCACGATAAAAACGTATTCCTTAAAAACCGGAAAGATCACACCACTCCAGTCCTTCATCTTAAAAACAGGAAAAACACGGGATGGACTATTCACGTACGAACACCGCGATAGCGATGACGGTGTGACCTTATACACGTCTCACTTCAAAAACGGGAAAAACGTCCGGGTGCTTGAGACGCTGGATGGTGCCTATAAAAAAGAGATGTTAGGATTGACTGATTTTAGTCGCAGCGGCACCTATTTCGCTCTCGGTACAGAAGGCGACGCCATTTTCCAACCGATCGGATTAGACCATGAGGCGCTGAACTATTCTGCTTCGAGTGCCCAGACGTTGATTAACGGCATTCAATTCCTTTCGAACACACAAGTCGTCTTCCGCGAAGGCATCAATCAGTTGATGTATGCGGACTTAAAAGCGAAGACCGTCGCTCCTCTGACGGACTTTGAAGAGTTGGTATCGTTTCCTCTATATCATGATGGGGTACTAGCGTATAGCATCACGAATGGAACGAAAACGACGTATCATGTTTTACACTTGAAAGCTTCAAATTAAAAGGACATGACGATAAAAAGCTTTTAGGTCATTTACACCACGATACTTTACGAACTAAAAATAAGCTTAGATCTACTCAATTGAGAGATCTAGGCTTATTTTAGTTCGATGACGTAATAGTAGCGATTTTTTTAAATCCAAATGACATCAGAACATTACGTTAAATATAAATCTAATATATCCGATACTTATTTGAAAGCTATTTAAACATAAGGGAGGAAAAAAATTGCGTACAACTATAAGTTATCCCTTCCTTCTGTCCATCGGAATTGGTTTATTGTTTTGGTATGGGAACCATTTTTTTGAAGGATCTGAATGGATGCGATTGGTTCTATTAAACACGGTCCAGTTATTCGTCGGTATTTTAAGTACGAGTTGGATCATAAAAAGTTATCTCAAGAATGAATCCGCTAGACGTTTTTGGATGTTTTTAGGTCTTGGAACGAGTTTTTCTGCCCTTGGCACACTTGTTTGGATCATCTTACTTGTTACGAATCATGTCATAAATACACCGGACTTATCATCTTTAACTTGGGTCTGCTCTTACTTTTTTTACTTTGCTGCCCTGTTAAATCAACTTATGAATCAAACGAGAAAATTTTCAAACTCGGCATTCTTCTTTAATACAATGATTTATATGATAGCCGCGACTTCAATTAGTTATCATTACCTGCTTTATCCGCTTTATCAGATTAATCAGCAGTCTTTGTGGTACATCGCCCACACGTTTCTTTTCCAAATTGCCGATTTAGGAATTCTTTTTTTTATCATCACGCTTTATTATTTAATCCTATTCAACAAACGAAATGCATATTTGACTTATCTCATCATCGGTTTATTTTTACAAGTCATCGGAGATATCACTTTTGCACAATTTACAATTAAGAATAGCTATATATCAGGTGGCAGTGTCGATTTGATTTGGACTATCGCATTACTATTTATCGGTTACACCGCTCGATATCATGAAAAAGAGCCTAAACAAGAAAGTATGATTGATCCATTTGCTCTTAATGTCTCAACCAAAAAAGAATTTATCTTTCCTTATTCGAGCATCTTGATCCTCTCCATCCTAATGATGCAAAGTTATGCCTGGAATTTAAATGCCTTAAGTACAGGATGGATCATGATTTTTTTTCTTATCATCATTAGACAAGCTTTTACTGTCATGAAAAATAGTGAATTATTAGCTGAATTAAACCAAATCGCATATATCGATCCATTAACGAGCTTAGGTAATCGTGCATCATTTTTACAAGACACCAAAAATAGCCTCAAAGATGAACACGCACCGCTTGCCTTCATATTGCTTCAAGTAGAACGAGTGCGGATGTACACAGATATTTTCGGGCATCATGTTGGAGAACAAATCATGAAAGAAGTATCTTTCCGCTTAAAACATGTACTGAAAGAGAATTTTAAAATGTATCGGTACAGTGAAGATGAGTTTATGATTGTGCTTCTGAAAACAGAGAGATCTAATATCACTGTTGTGAATGAAAAGATACTTATTCATCTTGCAGCTCCTATCCGTTTGAAGGAGCTAGAATTGAAAATTGTAGCGCATGGTGGTGTCAGTGTATTTCCTGACCAAAGTTTGACGATCGAAGAAATACAGGCTCATACAGCTGAAGCTCTTTATCAAGCTAAACAGAATGGAAATTACGCATTTGTTTCCTATGGAACTGAACTTCAATCCAACTTAGTACGAAAGCTTGAAATTGAATCCTATTTACGAAATGCGATACGTGAGCATCAATTGAGCGTTTACTATCAACCTAAAGTCAATCTTCGTTCTGGGAGAATCGTTGGTATGGAAGCATTGCTCCGTTGGCATCATCCAAAGTTCGGATGGATTTCACCAGCTGAGTTCATTCCAATCGCTGAAGAAGCAGGTCTGATCAATGAAATCGGAGAGTGGGTCCTATTCACTGCGACTTACCAAAGTAAACAACTTCAGCTTTTAGGATTCGAACCCTTACTTCTATCGGTCAACGTTTCTGTTCTTCAATTTCAGAGTCCAAACTTCTGCCGGCGTGTCATCGAGATTCTCGAGGAGACATCTCTTGACTCGCAATGGCTCGAGCTTGAGATTACAGAGAGCATTGTTCAAAACATCAAAGAGAGCGTTTCGATTTTGCAATGTTTGAAGACCTCGCAGATTAAAACATCCATCGATGACTTTGGAACAGGGTATTCGTCCTTGAATGTACTCGAGCAACTTCCGATTGATACATTGAAAATCGATAAGTCATTTATCGATCGCCTGCTTTCTAATCAAAAATCGCCTATGGTCAAGACGATCATCGAGCTCGGCTTGAATCTTAATTTAACCGTCGTAGCGGAAGGAATCGAAACGATTGAACAAAAAGAGGTTCTTACTTCTTACGGATGTACGATCGGTCAAGGTTACTTATTCTCTCGTCCAATCGATTTTGACGCATTTGTTACATTGCTTCAAACACAAGATGTTTTGAAGACCACATCTCTCTAAAAATTTTAAAGTGCATGCCGTAGATGACGTTTGATCATTTATGTCATGCACTTTATGATGGCGACTTATTTTTCTATCTTGATCTTAAGGAATAATTTTAAGATGCTCTGCTGATAAACTAGTATAGACCTGTTTTATAAACAAATTCTTTTCAAAAAATAAGCTCATTGTATACTAAGTGAATATGATAAGAAGGAGTATAAGAATAGCATGTTTAAACAACCTAAAAGCTTTATCCTCATCATTCTACTTTATGCTTTAGGCTATTATGGATGGATTGTCACTTTTTCTGATTCTCAATTTCTTGAAGCACTAGGGGGAAATATTTTTTCAATTGCAGGATTGTTGATTGCCCTTCTCTACTTGAGGATTGCTATCAAATGGGCTGATTCAAATGATCGTAAGTTCTGGTTACTTATCACTTTCGGCACCTTTTGTTATTTAATCGCCGAATTGATTTGGTTTTTCACAGAAAATATTTTTCACAAAAACGTGGCGTTTCCAGGATGGCCAGACGTGTTTTACATTCTACAAGTTATCTTCCTGCTTTACGCTCTGATTCACAAAATTTTGAAGGATGCAGCTATACAGCAACGCATTTCATTTTTATTCGATGTCATGATTATTTTAGTCGTTGCGAGTACCTTCTCTTGGCACTTTTTAATCGAGCCTATTTTGGATACGAGTGCGGCAACCATGAATGCTCTCATTGTCTCCCTAATCTACCCTTTAGGAGACTTGGGCATGTTAGTCGCCGCTTCCTTTTTATTCTTTAACCTTACGAGTAAGGATAAAAGTTTATCTATGTATCTCATTATCGCAGCCGTCACGATACAAGCAATCGCTGACTCTGTTTACTTGTATTTGATTGCTCAAGACACATACATCTCAGGTAGTTTAATTGATCCTCTGTTCATCATAGCAATGATCGTTTTAGCTTTTTCAGGTCTTCAACATCAGCCAAATACTATAAGTACAACGTTAACGACTCATCACGAAAAGTTAAATATTTTTCAAATGCTCACGCCTTATGGGGGAGTCTTGATTCTGTTCGTCTTCATGGGATTTCACTCGCGTAGTTTCGATATCGTGACAGTAGGTTCAGGACTTTCCATTTTACTCGTCATCACTCGGCAAGTCTTAATCATTGTCGAGAATCATAAATTAGTCCGTCGCTACTACGATCAAGCACAAACGCTTGAATTAAGTGAAGAACGGTATAAATCCTTGTTCGAATATCATCCAGATCCAGTGTACTCAACTGACCTTAAAGGTCAATTTGATAGTGCGAATACTGCCTGTAGCGATCTTCTCGGCGTCTCTAAGACCGACTTGATGGGTCAAAATAGCCTTCGCTATGTCAAAGATACACATCGGATGACGGTCGCAGAAGAACTAAAGGAAGTATTTAAAGGTATGCCCCGAAGTTATGAGACCGTTATTGAAAATGCATTCGGTTCCAGTATGTATATGAACATCACCAATGTTCCAATCATCGTCCAAAACGAAATTGTTGGAATCTTCGGTATCGGTAAGGATGTGACTGAAATAAAGCGAAATGAACAACGTATTCAATACCTTGCCTATCATGATGCGTTGACAGGATTATTCAATCGCCTTGCGTTCGAAGAACGCCTGTTAAAGCTCATTAAAAGTGATTCTTTTCATCCTCCATCAAATGTGTCTTTATTTTTCATGGATTTAAATCAATTCAAAGCAGTCAACGATACTCTTGGACACGATGTCGGTGACCAATTATTGAAAGCGGTCGCTAGAAGACTACAATCATTCGATGCGGATTTTGACATGATGGCACGGCAAGGCGGTGATGAATTTACATTACTTTTAAAGAATGTTAAATCATACGAACAACTTCATCGTATTGCAAATCAGTTGTTGAGCACGTTACAAGCACCTTATGAGATTGCCAATCATATGATTTCTTGTCCGCCAAGCATCGGTATCTCCTGCTATCCGACGGATGCCTCGAGTATGCTCGAGATGCTACAGCACGCGGATCTCGCCATGTATCGCGCAAAAGACATTCCCTCAGGAAGCTACGTTCTTTATAATGAACTTCAACATATGCCGAGTTAAAAAAACTTATTTGTCTTGGGTATTAACTCTTTACAATATGAAACCAGCACCTGATTATTTATCAGATGCTGGTTTTTATTAAATGATAGTACGTTTAAAGGAAATAAAAATAGTGGTTCGCTAATTAATCTTAAAATGTAAGGAGTATACAGTTATGAATGTAGATATTCATCAATTGTCCATCCATGAGACTCCTCCGATGGAGCTCTTGCTAGCGGCGGACCCGTCTCTGAAGTTAGTCGAAAACTATGTAAAAAGAGGTCATTGTTTCGTTGCTGAAAACAATGAACAATGGATCGGCGTGTATGTACTTCTCCCGACAAGACCGCAAACAATCGAATCGGAATCGACATGAACTTTTTCTTGAGACACTATTAAGAGGAAATCATCGAAAATGGAATCCGGTGTACCGATATGATTCGATTATCCCAAGATATATGAGAATATCAGCATCCTTTTTATGAAAAGCGTGGTACTATCTCTGACAATGCAACTTGAACGATGATGGACAACACATTCATAAGTCATTGCCGTTAAATAAGATTGCAAAAAATGGATCTACACCACATAATATGAACATACGTTCTTATTACAAGGAGGTCCACCATGCAGCACCTTCAAAAAGAAATGACTCATCCTGCACCGTTACACACCATGAACCGGCCGATTTGCCTTTCCATCGATTCATCCATTCATCTTTACCATGATGCTTCTGTTCCTATGACTTACAAAATGGAAGTCATATTATTCATCGCTTTACGGGAGAGATTATCCTTAAAACTGCTTCCTCCCCATCACTCCGGTGGCATTACAGAACTTGTCTACATAGAAGAAGTCGACTTCGAGAGTCGACAGTTGACGCTCTTTCATATGAACGATTCGTCATTGTCCTATCATCGCTACGTCGAAAACGATTATTTACTCTCCCAACAGCCTCAACTATTACTTAGCATGATGTAAGTTGAAACAAAATGATGACGTCAAAAGAGGTTGAATCCATTCCGATGTCTGAATGGATTCAACCTCTTTTCGCGCTTCTCAACAACAGCGCTATTCCATTTAACGATACGAACGTTCAATCACGAAGTTTGTCTTATCGCCGCGGAAGTAGGATCGTGAATACTCGATGATTCGACCTTCCTGATCCTCCGTTACTGTTTCGATGTAGAAACATGGCGCATTGACTGGACATTTCAGATGACTACTGATCGCTTCATCCGCTAGGACGATTTCGAGTGACTCTGTCGTTTTCGCTACCTGAATGTCGAAAACTTTTGCTAATGTATCGAACAACGAATGCTCCGCTTGTTCCTTCGTAATCCCTGGAGCAATCGACCAGGGGATGAATGAGATTTCATATTGTGTCGGTTCACCATCTGCATGACGAATCCGTTCAATCTTCTGAATGGGCGCTTGCTCTTCTACAGGAAAGACTTCCGTTAAGACGTCGGTCGCAGAGACGACGGATAATTGAATCAAAGACACCTCGCCCCGCTTACCTTGCACTGCTAACTGAGCGGCGTAATTGTTCGGTGTATGCGACAATGTCTGCCGCACTTTTTTACCGGCGACGAACGTCCCACGTCCTTGCTGTCGAATCAGATACCCTTCAAGCGTCAACTGGTTCAACGCACCTCGAACGGTCGTCCGACTGACATCGAACTCTTCACAAAGTACATACTCCGTCGGGAACTTCTTCCCTTCTTCGTAATAGCCTCTCTTGATTCGCGACAGTAACTCTTCCTTGATTGCCGTCTGTAACGTCGATTGCGACATACCCCCACCTCTTCCTCTAATCCTTTGTGCCTTTATTGTGATACAGACATCATACAAATGCAAATACAAATCATAATTTGTTTTATTTGTATTTTTATATTGCTCTAATTTGTATTATTTGTTACATTTGTTACAACAAAAAGAAATCGCTTTCATGAGGAGGAATTCACAACATGCCACTCAAGGTCGTCATCATCGGTGGAGGCTCCAGCTATACACCGGAAATCATCGAAGGCTTCATCTTGCGTCACCATTCCTTTCCGGTCGACGAGGTCGTGCTTGTCGATATCGAAGACGGAAAAGAAAAGCTCGAAACCGTTGGCAAACTCGCACAACGGATGATTGACAAGTCTAACGTGAAGATCGCACTTCGTTGGACACTCGATCGAAGAGAAGCGCTCCGTGGAGCCGACTTCGTTTCGACGCAAATTCGGGTCGGTGGTCTTGCGGCCCGTGCGCTTGATGAGCGCATCCCACTGAAGCACGGCTTCATCGGTCAAGAGACGAATGGCGCTGGCGGTATGTTCAAGGCGTTTCGGACGATTCCCGTCTTACTTGAGCTCGCTGACGAGATGGCGGAACTCTGTCCCGACGCCTGGTTAATTAATTTCACTAATCCTGCAGGGATCGTGACCGAGGCACTTCTAAAACATTCCAAGCATCAGAAGGTGATTGGTGTCTGTAACATCCCGTTCAACATGCGGAACTCCGTCGCTGAAATCCTACATGCCCCCGTCGAGCACGTCTCGATCGAATTTATCGGGTTGAATCACTTCATCTTTGGTCGACAAGTCACGGTGAATGGTGTCGACCGCACAGAAGACGTTCTTTCCGCATTGAGTCAAGGGAACGACTACTCACCAGCGAATATCGTCGGACTTGGTTGGTCCGAGTCGTTTCTGAATTCGATCAAGATGTTGCCGAACCCGTACCATCAATATTATTTCCAAACGCGTGACGTGCTCGCAAAAGATCGACAAGCTTACGAAGAGAACGGGACACGCGCTGAAGTCGTTCAAGAAGTCGAACGCCGACTATTTGAGCAGTACCGAGACGTGTCACTCGACGTGAAACCGAAAGAGCTCGAACAACGCGGTGGAGCCTATTATTCGGATGCAGCGTGTAACTTAATGGACTCGCTCTATAACGACCGTGGTGATATCCAAACCGTCAATACGCTGAATCAAGGAACGATCTGTGACTTACCGGAAGATGCGGTCATCGAGGTCAACGCCGTCATCACAAAAGCTGGGCCACGTCCGCTATCAATCGGTAGCTTACCACTCTCCGTCCGTGGACTGATCACGAACTTAAAGACATTCGAGCAACTGACGATTCAAGCCGCCATTTCCGGGAAGTACGAGGATGCTTACCTCGCTGCCCTGATGAACCCATTGATCCAAGACGAAAAACGGATCGACGCTTTACTTGAAGAGCTGTTTCGCGCGCATCACCCGTACTTACCCCAATTCCAGCTTAAGGAGGTTCTCTCATGAACAAGTTCATTGAAATTGCCGGACGGATCGGTTCCCAGCGCCATCTTGTCGCCATCCGTGACGGCTTTGTCTCTGTCATGCCGCTCATCATCGTCGGTTCACTCGCGATTCTAATCAATAACTTTCCTGCCATCCAGCTCGGTAGCTGGTCGCTCGATTTCGTCGGCTCGATGAACAATGCTTTTGGTGAAGGCAGTTGGCAACGGCTTGGCGGCAACATTTGGAATGCCTCCTTCGCGATTCTCGGTTTATTGGTCGCTTTCTCGATTGCCTATAACTTGGCACGGTCCTACGATATCGATGGTCTCGCCGCTGGTATCCTGTCAATTGCGTCTTACGTCATGCTTGTTCCAGTCACGAAAGACTGGGGACTTAGCTTCGCTTGGCTCGGTGCCCAAGGGTTATTCGTTGCCATCATTGTCTCGCTCCTCGTGACGGAAGCATTCCGCCTTCTCATCCATACGAAGCTGACGATCCGGATGCCGGAGGGTGTGCCCGGTGGTGTCACCCGATCGTTCCAAGCCTTGATTCCTTCGATGATCATCTTGACGGTCGTTGCTGCGATCCAGTTGTTCATCCAAGTGAAACTCGAGCTCAGCATCTTTGAGGTCATCTTCAAGGCAATCCAGCAACCGCTTCAAGGCTTCGGTGATTCGCTTGCCGCTGGTCTGATCATCGCCCTATTGAACCATGTCCTATGGTTTTTTGGATTACACGGCACGAACATCATCGGGTCGGTCATCGAGCCGATCTACCTGCCGCTGATTGAACAAAACTTAGCTGCATTTCAAGCTGGTGCCTCCGCCTATGACGTCCCGTACACGGTAACGAAACCGTTCCTCGATGCGTTCGTCTTCATGGGTGGCTCTGGTACGACGTTGTCACTACTACTTGCGATCTTCATCGTCGTCCGTAAACAACGCAATCATCCCTATCATCAAGTCGCTAAGCTATCTGCTCCAGCCGGGCTGTTCAACATCAACGAACCGGTCATCTTCGGCATGCCGATCGTGCTCAACCCGGTCATGTTGATTCCATTCATTCTCGCACCGGTCGTCTTGACGGTCGTCTCATATGTTGCATTATCAACCGGAATGGTTCCAAAGACGGTCGCTATCGTACCATGGACGACACCACCGATCATCAGCGGGTACCTTGTCACCGGTGGTAGCATCCGCGGTGTCCTACTTCAGGTGTTCAACTTGACGCTCGCGACACTCATTTACATCCCGTTCGTCGTAGCAGGAGCACGCGCCATGACTGCCGAAATCAATCGAAATAATAAAGATAGCATCCACGAAGGAGAGAAAATCAGTTGAAGACAGAATCGATCCAACAACTATCGTTCATGATCATCTTACATGCCGGAAATGCACGCTCGAGTGCGTTTGAGGCGATCGCCGCTGCCAAACGCAGCGACGCTGCGCTCGTAAAAGAAAAGCTGGAAGAAGCTGAAACCTCGTTTCTTGAAGCACATAAACTCCAAACGGAACTCTTACAAGAAGAAGCACGAGGAACCAGCAACGAGATGAGCGTCCTACTCGTCCACGCTCAAGATCATCTGATGACGGCGATGACGGTCAAGGAACTGGCGACCGAGATGATCGACATGATCACTAAAATCAATCGACTGGAGGAAGCGAAATGAATATCTTACTCGTCTGCTCAGCAGGCATGTCCACTTCAATCTTAGTAGAAAAAATGCGGACGGAAGCCGTAGCACGAGGGCTTGACGCAACGATCGAAGCAGTACCCGAATCGCGACTAAAGGAACATACGACGATGGACGTCATCTTGATCGGTCCGCAAGTCCGCTACCTCGAGAATAAAATCCGTACAGCAGTTAACGTGCCGGTTGCTGTGATTGACAACATGGCATACGGGTTGATGAAGGGCGATCAAGTGCTTGATCAAGCACTCTCGCTGACTGGCACGGCACATGCCTAAGACGCGTGTAATCGTCAATGCTGATGATTTCGGTTTGACGACGGGTATTAACCAAGGCATCATCGAGAGTCATCTTTACGGTCCCGTCAATTCGACGACGCTGATGATGAACGGACATGCGGTCGAAGAAGCTGTTCGACTTTCTCAGCAACACCCGGACCTGCATGTCGGCGTACATCTCGTGCTCTCTTGGGGAAAACCGCTCGCTTCGACAAGTCAGTCGTTAACAAAGGAGGACGGGACGTTTCGTTTCACGAGTCGCTTTTTGAAGGAAGAGCCACCGGATCCTGAAGACGTCTACCTGGAATGGAAAGCCCAGATTGAAGCTTTTCTTGCTACCGGGCTGTCGTTACACCACTTAGACAGTCACCATCATATCCACGGCTGGTCCGCGATCGACTCTGTCATCGTCGAACTCGCTAATGAATATCAAACGACGTTCCGTGCTGCGGGGAACAAGAAGCACCGGGATCTCTGGCTGACGAATCGCTTCGATGAGCGGTTTTATGGAGAGGGCGTTTCGTTTGCGACACTTGATTCAATCACACCCGGTTCATCCGTTGAGGTCATGGTGCACCCTGCCAACATGGATGCGTTACTTCCAAGCGTCACGTCTTATGTGAATCAGCGACTCGTCGAGAAAGATCTTTTAACGAGATATACTCCACCGGATTGGTGGACATGAAAATAACATCCCTACTGCCTTGACAAACCAAGGAGTAGGGATGTTGTCATTTTCTTTATGAAACGTTGCGATAAGAAATTGCGATTTATTTTAGAATTAATTTTACAAATATATAATTTAACTACATGATGAACGCTGCTTACACACTACGCATTATTTGGTGTAATACGAAATTGAGTTTCAGAAAGTATATCTTCCGAATAATCAATCGCAGTTAACTGAGTGAGGTCTGTTAAGACGATGTCAATTAATGGTCCTTCGACTTTATAGTTATTTTCTTGAAGCCATTCTTGTAGAAATGAATATAATTTACGAAATCGTTCCTTCCCCGCCATACCTCTACTCACAATACAAGCATAACTACCACTAGGCAAAGTCGCATTCTGAAACGGGGATGTCATGGAAGGAAGAAGCACGCCTACCTCTAAATCGATTTCTGGAAGATGTCTTTCGAAGTGAGAAAATTCTTCATTTAGTTGGATATGATGATGCTGTAACAAGAGCGATGTAACGGGTACATCCTCAAACGAATTTTCTTTGAGTAACTGTAGAAACGCGTCTTGATAGATATCAATTCCCCCTCTGTCGAAAATCTTTCGCTTCGATAGAATAGGTCGTTCATCAAAATGTTTCACTACTATTTCCCAACTATCCTTTTTCGTGATTGTTGATGAAATTAATTCCTTTTCTATAGATTCGATTCGGCGATGCACTTCCTTCTCAGTCTGAAGAAGTGCCAACCGCTTTAACTTAATTTCTTGTTTCTTCTTACTCTAACAATCCAAGTTGAAGATTCACATCTCTTTCGTTTAAAAAAAGTTGAACTTCTTCAAGAGAAAAATTCATTCTGCGCAGATGCTGGACGATTTTCATATGTGTGATGTCGTGTTGTGTGTAATATCGATACTTACTATGTGGATCGATTTGACGCGAACGGATCAGACCAATCTGATCATAATAACGTAGTGTCGATGCAGGTATCCCACTTTGTTTTGCAGCCTCTCCAATTTTAAATAAACTCAAGTTATCTCTCCTTTTAAACTATATTTTATAGAAAGCTTGACCTTAAAGTTACTTGAAGGTTGATAATCAATCAGTGTCATCACAACATTGATTGAAGGAGAACTGAACTATGAAGTCAAGAAGGAAACGTACTCTTTTATTTTTATCTCTAATAGTAATTGGGAGTCTTTTCGTCTATCTTACCCGCCCTTTCGTACAAAACGAAACAGATAATGAAAATATTTTACTTCAAAGTAAAGCAGATACTGAACAGTTGAAGATAAGTCTTCAACAGCAGATGAAACGCAATGAGTCGGACGCATTATATGCAATTCAGGATACCCAACAAGTGGCATCCATCGGCTCTTCGAACGAATTGTATAATGTTGCTTCTATTCGTAAAAGCATCATCAGTGCACTATTTGGGATTGCAGAGGAAAAAAGGTTAGTAGACTTGGATATGACATTGGGACAACTCTCTGTCGATGATTCCAAGCAACCCTTAACGAAACAAGAGAAATCCGCAACAATTCGGGACTTATTACAAGCACGATCAGGTATCTACTTAAACGCATTGGGTGAATCACAACGAATGAAAGATTTACGTCCAAAACGTGAAAGTCATACTCCAGGAAGTTTTTATTACTATAACAATTGGGATTTTAACATGTTGGGGCTTATTCTTGAGAAAGAGACGAAAATGAAAATCGGAGATGCTTTTGAACAATGGATCGCCAAGCCTGTTGGCATGAAAACATTCAGCCCTTCTCATGTCACTTATGAAAAGAATGAAGAAACATCCATTCCGATGTATCGATTTTATATGTCTGCCGAAAACCTTGCCCGATTTGGTGCGCTTTATGCCCAAGATGGTAAGTGGAAAGGACGATCCGTTATTCCAATCAAGTGGGTTGAGGAGAGTACAATGGCTTACTCTAAGATTTCGGACGTCGATCGTTTTTCAGGATATGGATATCTTTGGTGGTTAGAATCAAATGCTAAACATCCTCTGTTATGGGGAGTGGGATCAGGCGGACAGTTTTTAATCGTTGATCGGAAGAATAATTTATCTATCGCTTTATTGAATGACACTGGAACTTCGCCATTATCAACTCTCACTTATCGTTGGTTCGGACAGGAATCGACATATGCTGAGGCAAGGGCGATTCATCGACTATTAATAAAGTAGAATGTAGGAAATATGAAAAATCCCTGCTCTCTTGACAAAACGAGGAGTGGGGATGTTGTCATCTATTCCTAAAATTTTATGATGAAAATCCACGGTTTTAATTGGAATTAATTTTACAGATACATTACTTAATGTCATAATAATGGTAACCCTTTCATAAGGAGGAGATACTTTTGAAAAAACAGCTTGCTTTTGCCGGTTCTTTTGCGCTCTCAGCTATCACGATCATCATCATTCTTAAATTAGTTGGAGTCGATATCTAAAGCAATCACTCAAATGATGTAGATTTTCAAATTAATGATTCAATCGCTGTTATGATGCATCGTCCTCCGATCATCTGTAACAGCTTTTCTAGGTTTAATGCTATGGAACGATCGGAAGTGATGAATTGAAAAAAATCGGAATCAACGTTTTGGTTGTCTTTCTCCTACTAGGTGGACTGCTGTTTTACTTAGACGTCCGATACGATGAACGATTCGAGCAGCACGTCAGCACTAAGGTTGAGACTTATGTCGAGAAAAAATATGGTCCAGCTCATGTCGTCTCACTCCACTCTGCTTATGACGACAAACACCGCGATAAAGAGAAACGCTATCAAATTGCCGTGAAAGTACAGGGGCAAGGACTTCAAAAAGAGGAATATTTCTTGTATCGTCTTCAAGATGATCACGTCGTCGAGATGGGCACGACGACCAGTTTGCCAAAGCGAGACTAAATCACGTGATGCTTTCTAATTTCACACTACATATTAGCAAAGGTCAGAAGATTCTTTTTTACTCGGAATCAACTGACCATTTCGTTTAACCTTTTTAAGGCTCGGAAATACTGTAAGCCAGTAACAGCAAATAGGACATCATACAGAACGTAATGAGATGGACACCGACGAATCCCCACTTGAGTATTCGATGCTTCGTTTTGTACCCTGTGTATACGCCGACTAACGGAACGATAAACAGAAGCAGGATATAGACAGTTCCAAACCCTTTCAGACTGACTCCGCTCTTCATCAGGAAAAAGAAGAAACAAAAACAGATGAATGCAGATAGCGAAAGAATACTGTAACGATTCATAAGCCCTCCTCCACTACAAACACAGCTTAGCGTCTTACCGTCTGAAGATTAAAGTATTCCGATAGCGGCACGATCCGCCTCTGCTCATGCCAGTTCCGATATGCTTCAAAAACACGTAAGACGTTCCCGTCATACCGTTCCTCGATAAGATGATGGATCGCGAGAAAGCTCCGCCAATAATCAAACATGATACTCGACAGACTACCGGCATAGGAGGCACTCCCAAATTGATCAATCGAGCGCGCTCCATACTCCTCCTGAAAGAGCTCGACCAGCTCTGTCTCAATTGTCGTAATTCGCTTGAATGCTTCGTCCGACAACAAATGCTTCCGGGGGAGGTACTCACACATTCCCTCTTCGAACCAGATTCCGTCTTCTCTCTCATCGTCGAATTCATCAACGAACAAATCCAAGTGATGCGTCAGTTCATGACCAGCAATCGTCAAGACGTGATCTTCCGCAAGCGTTTCGTAGAACGCTCGAATATGCGGTACGTCCTTCCCGTCGAGTTGAGACAAAAATAGCATCCGCCACTCTGCAACGTCTGGTGATATGTAGATCAAGTCCTTATTCGTAAATGCTGGAATCGGAATGTCCGAGAAGACCGTCGTCGCGAGTTCCGCTGACGTTCAAACGATTCCTTTCGGCACGTCGATCAGTTGATACTCCTCTTGTAAGATCGTTTGATACTCGTCTAACCGTGCTTGAAAGCGATGCGTGACCGCTTCATATTTGTCATAGTCCGTTTTTGTCTCAAACGCATGAATCTGTTTCATCATCGCTATATCCCCCATCCTTAAAATAGACTATTTCATTTTAACATATATTGGATAAACACAAAAAACCACCTGACCCAGGTGGTTCGATGAATCATTCGTTTGCTATTAACACGACGACGTTACCGAACTTTTGCCCGGTATCGACATAACGATGCGCTTCGACGATCTCATCAAGGGAATAGATATGGTCGATGACGGCTTTGAATCGTCCCGCTTCAAACAGTTCATTTAAATAGTGTAGATCCTCTTTCCGTTCTTTCGCCACACCTTGTCCCGCGACAGATGCAAAGGCACCGTTTTGTTTGACGTGTCGTTTCGCTTGCGTCTTATTGATCTTTCCGGATGCATCGAAGACGGCATCGTACTTCAGCAACAATCCATCGTAACCGTCCTTTGTATAATCGATGACGTGATCGGCACCGAGCGCTTTGACCCGCTCCGTGTTTCGTCCACTACAGATAGCCGTCACCTGCAGCCCTTTTGCTTTGGCGATCTGAACGGCAGCCGTCCCGACAGCGCCCGACGCACCGTAAATCAAGATTGTCTTCATCTGATCGATTTGGAGTTTCCGGAAGAAATGAAGCGACGTCGTACCACCGAACGGGAGACAGACCGCTTCCGTGTACGATGCGTGCTGCGGCATTTTTGCAATGCAACGTTTCTCAGACACGCACGCATATTCGGCGTATCCACCGAAGCCAAATCCCGTCAAGGCATGGACACGGTCTCCGACTTGAAACTGCTTGACGTCCTGACCGACTTCGACGACTTCACCGGCAAGAACGACACCAAGGATCGGTTGTCGCGGTCGCTTAAAGCCGACAGCTAGACGCATTGGAAGTTTCCCTAACAGCGGAACATCGAGCGAACGCATGCGACGATCTCCGGAATGGACAGCAGATGCATGTACTTTAATCAGTAGATCGTTTGATTTTGGAACCGGGTGTGGTACCTCTGTGATGTGCAAGACGTCCGGGGATCCGTAGCGGGTACAGATGGCTGCCTTCATCGTAATGCCTCCTCATATCGAGATGATAGTATTCCCTTAATCATACGCTGATTTCGATCTGAATTCCTGTTATTTTGGAGTAAGAAAGTTTTTTAAATTCGCATCAATCAGTATCACAACTGGTAAAATTTATATAATAATACGATTTCATCTAACCCTATTAACTGACGAAAGCAGGTGCCTGGTTCATGCCGACACGTCGTTGGCTTTTCGCTTTTATTTTATTCCTTAGTATGCCGCTTGGTGCCTGTACACACGAGAACGATGCACGAATCGTCGAGAAAATTACAGGGGATACGTTATTTGTTGCTCCGAGTGAACAACATCCGGACGAGCAGTATGCATTAACAGAAATTCGCGTCACAACGGACACGATCGTCTATGGCAAAACGGATAACACGGCTGCCATTCAGACGGGTGATACGATTCAAGTGACGTTTGCAAAGGACTCGATTGTCGCGACCGAGATCCGTCGAACGAAAAACTAAGAAAGAGGGTTATCCATGATAGTCCAAGTACTTCGCCATCTACGCAATATTTTCATGATTACCACTGCGATTTTTGGTTCATCCTATTTTTTTCAAAAGAATATCGGTAATGATCTCATTGGTTTCCTGTTCATCGGAATCATAGGTGCGATTGGGTTTTTCATTACCCTCGGACTTCTCTGGTATCTTAAACGAAAAGAATCGCACGGTTTTTAATACGTTCTTCTAGAGAGACACGATTATGACATTATGTACTGAAAAATCATCCTCGTTCTATCTACTCAGCGACTTCGGCTTTGATGACAACCGCCAGTCATTCTTCGACTGCGGCTGACGCGGTCCGGTTTGAGACCGACTGATCTTCGTGCAAGAAAAACGGATGACCTCCCGTCTAGGAGTCATCCGTTCTCGCTGTTCATCCATCGTGTTTGTTTATATACCGGCGGACACCTTCGACCGCATAGAGATGATCCAGTTCTCCCGTCAAACCAGCGACCGTCAACGTACCGATCACTCCTGCATTTGTCACGCGAAGTGGAATTGAACCACCGACCGCCTGAAACGTTTCTGCTGCGAGTAACGAGTGCTCAGCATGTGTTCCGCCAGATTCCTTGAATCGTGCATCGATGAAAGCGGAGCTCTTCTGATAGTGATCGACGACTCGCTTCTTGCGGAATAACCACTGATAGTTCTCTTCGGTCGTTCCGTCCATCAAATGCGTAAATAGCGGGATACGGTTTTTTTCGATATGAACGGCTACGTTGACGTCATTTTCTTTCGCCAACGCCACGATTATCAATCCTAATTCAAACGCATCTTGATGCGTAAAGCGCTCGAGTACTAAGTCTTTCTCCTCTGTATTCAATATTTCTGTCGTCATGTTATTTACTCCTTTTAGTGTTTAGTCTGTTGTCTACTACTGATGACGGCAAGGATTGTAGCGATCAATGCCATCAGAGCTCCGACCCATGCCGTATCTAAATACTCACCGTTCGCTAGAACAAGGCTACCAAGCGTTGAACCGAGTGCGATGCCGATGTTGAATCCCGAAATATTGAGGGCGGACGCCATTCCTTTAGCCGATGGGACAAAACGATCCGCGAGTCCGACGATGTGCGTTTGTGCGCCTGCCGACATCATGAAGGCAATCAATCCAAGAAGCGCGATTCCAACCAAGGATCCGATCCAACTTGGCAATAATAGCATTTGCATGAGCAACACTAGTGCTTGCGCGAGGAACACCCAACGCAAAGAACGGACCGGATGACGGTCTGCTAGTTTACCGCCAATCATGTTGCCAATGGCGACGAACACACCGTACACGAGTAAGATCCAGGTGATAGCCTGATCACTGTATCCACTGATTCGTGTCAAAATCGGTGAGAGGTACGTGAACAAGACGAATGTCGCACCGAAACCGAACACCGTCATCGCGAGTCCAAGTAAAATCGGACCGTTCTTCAAAAGTGCGACGATATCTTTGACCGTCGTTTGCTGCACGTTTTCTTCCGTCATTCGTGGGACATAGCGAACGATCGCAAGCAAACCGGCGATTCCGAGTAAAGCGACGACACCGAATGTCGCGCGCCATCCGACATGTTGTCCGATATACGTTCCCATCGGTACACCGAGTACCGTCGCAACCGTCAGTCCGGTGAACATGATGGATACGGCTGTCCCTTGCTTCGTAGTTGGAACGACCGAAGTTGCGACGATCGTTGCAAACGCAAAGAACAATCCGTGTGCGATGGCCGTAACGATGCGAGACATCAATACCGCTTCATAAGAACTGACGAATAACGCGGCTGCGTTCCCCACCGTAAAGATAAGCATCAGACCAATCAACAATTTTTTACGATTGACTCGGCTGAGGATCGCAGCTAGGATGGGCGTTCCAATCGCAAGTGCGAGTGCATAACCGGAAATCAGTGTACCGGCTTTCGTCAAGGTAATGTCTAAATCAATAGCGACCGTCGGCAGAAGACCGACGATGACGAACTCGGTCGTCCCGATCGCGAATGCACTGATTGCTAGTGCGATCAGCGCTTGATACATCTGTCGATTCATGATGATCCTCCTTTTATTGAATGAAGGAGGTGATTTTTTGACTGTAACGTTGCAATACTTTACTGAACTGGACGTCTCGCTTTTTCGTCAAACGGTCCGCCGGGCCTGAGATGGCTAGCGCTGCGACGACGTTGCCCTCTTTTAAGATGGGGACAGCGAGGCATCGAATGCCAGAATCAGCTTCTTCGTCATCGATTGCGACCCCTTTTTCGCGGATATCTCGTAAATGGTACAGCAACAACTGGCGATCGACGAACGTTCGCTCCGTCCGTGCTGCTAGTTCAAGCCGACTCAGAATTTCCTGCAGACGATTTGCTTCGAGAAATGCCAATATGACTTTCCCGAGCGCACTTTGATGGACGAAGAACCGGTCCCCGACTTGAGTATGGCTCCGGTTCGTATACTTTCCGTCTACGACTTGCGTATTGATGACTTCCGTTCCTTGTAAGATCGCGACGTAGACCGTCTCGCCGAGTTCTTGACTCAATTCATGGAGCGGAGGAACCATATTCCAGTTCTCGATCGTTCCCAGTCGTGGCGTCGGTCGTCCAGCGAGCTCGGTGATTGTATACGTTTTATGTGACTTCGTGACGTACGTCATCCCTTCTAGCGTCGATAACAAGCGAAAAACCGTTGCCTTGCTCCAGCCAGTCTGCTCGACGAGTTGCGTCAGTGACATCGGACCGTTCGCACGAAGTGCGTCTAATAGCTGTAATCCTTTCTTTAATGTCGTTACTTCGTATTGCATGTCATCACCTCATGTCATTCATCTTAAGGAGCTCAACAATTGGATTCAAAAAAAGTTGAGTTTGTTTCATTATATGAAACCCGGTAGGTTCTGTATAAAAAAAAGAGATGCCCTCCTTTAGACGGCATCTCTTCGTTTTCGATGTTTTTGAATGAGGCGTAAACAAGATAAAAAAATCATCTGACCATCCGTCGTGATGGGAAAGAAATTCAGTATATTAGCTAAACATAAGATTTTTATGACAACCCATGCCCCACCATCCACCGGTATGATCCAGCCTATTCCGAACAATACAGCCGGAGCCGATAACGCGATGATGAGATTTTGCCAATCATTCTGATTGTTTTCATAACGGATTACAGGTGTTAAAAAACGGTCGAAGGTAATGGTCGGTCGCCGTCGAAATATCCAAGCCATTATTGTATGAAGCATCTCATGAATTGCGACAACGATTCCGATTAACATGATGTAGCTAGTCAGGTGCAAAAGTGTCTCAAGCGTCATGACGTGCTAACGTTCGGCGCTTCTGTAAGAAGAGGCCAAACAGTGTGAACAAGACAATGAAGACTACATAAAGAATGAGCGCCTGAAGTGTCAACGCAAAGTGTGTATTTAATTCTTCTTTTGTCATCACCGTAGTAATTTTTAATCCTGTCACCGTCGTCACGACACTCGTTTCGTTGATTTGAAACAACTCGTAGATATAATCCACTAGAAAAATGATTGCCCATAAAACCGTACCAACACCAATTAACTTCGTGATTTTCATTTCGCCACCTCGTATTCTTTCTTTAGGATGAGATACAAAACACTAAGCAAGACTGTTAAAGCAGGATATAATGCCCCATCGATGCTGACGAGCACAGATAGCAATACGATTAAGATGATTGTCAACACAGAAGCAATCGTCTCGTTGATATTACTTTGAGATTTTGGAAATAAAAATCCTGCAATCGTCGCTGCGAAAAAGATATTGATTCCGTACATGTAGGGATTCAAACTATTCGTCTCAACAATTCCGATATAGAGTGCCGGTGCCATCAAGATGATTGCGACACCAAACAGTGACGCTAGTTCCATCAAGGGATGGATTCTGTATAATCCATATACCTTCCGAACAGCTAACGTTGCGTCCGCGTATGTAATCGTTACCACTCCAAGCACCGGGAACAAGAACAACCAGAGTTGAAAAGTCCCTTCCCAACCGACTTGATACCAAGCTCCGACAGACATCACGGCAAGGAGTGCCCAAAAATAAAGAAAGTTCTTACTGCGGATGATGGCAGGCATCGTCGTTGCCAACCCGATATTGAACGCAGGCAATCCCAACTTGAAGTAATTTTGACGGACATACAAATGATTTCGAGCAAAGAAAATCGCATGGAGGAGATAGGCGATTCCGCCAACGGCAAGACTAGTCAGCAACACCAGTAGCGTTATGGTCAAAATGGAATACGATAATGTACTGACCCAGAGATCTACCTGAAATCGCGTTTTCATCAAATGGAAAGTCACCGCTCCGATCAATAGCAAATCAAGAACAAAGCTACATACACTACGCTGTATGCCAGAAAATCGGTGTAATACCGCCGCATGAAGACAATCTAATAACCAAAAACTAGCGATGAACACTGTGTGGAGTGTAAGCAAGACAAGGAGTGCCGTTCCCCACTGCATCGGTATCAACTTCAGCGCAGGCGCAACGATGATCATCAGCAACTCAAAGAATACAAGGGCAACGCAAAGTTTAAATAATCGTTGACTGATATTGACCTCTCTTTCAGAGAACGGAAGTGTCTTGGCAAAAAATAAAGAGTTCCGATTCAACGAGACCGTTGCATTGATCAAAATAAACATGAACGTACCTAAAATGAAGACGACATTAAAATAACTACTGAGTGTCATCTTCCCGGCGAGCAAACGAGTTGTCTCATCTGCTTCTACCGCATTAGTTGATAATGAGGAGAGCTGCACCATATTTAGATAAAAGTATCCGAGATAGATACAAATAAGAAGGACAGCTAATCCGTATCGATTCACACGACTTTTAAAAAAGGGACGATTAAAGAGTCCGTGAAACGTATCATTAAAGAAGAATTTCATTAGACATAAAATGTTTGCTGACGATGTCGAGTTTTTCACGTAAGACATCCTCCTGTTTTATGACATCCGTCAAATCCTCTGGAGTTCCTTCAAATCGGACAAGAGTTCCTTGTCTCATGAGTCGTACGTCCTCTGGGAAACGATCAATTGTATTGCGCTCATGTGAGACGATGATCACTTTTTTCGTCGTACCGACTGCTGCAAACAGCTCCTGGACAAGCAAGGATGTATCAAAATCAAGTCCTCCAAATATTTCATCAGCAATTATATAGTCCGTATTGGCAGCAACCGCTGCGACAATTTGAATTTTTTTCTTCATACCAAAAGAATACGACTCAATGGTTTTATGTTGACCGTCCGCTAAGTCGAGCAATTCGATCAAAAGAGAAGCTTTCTCCTCTTCGCTCGTCTCATATCGACTTAAAACGAACTGGACATATTCCTTTCCTGTCATGTAACCTGGTAAATAAAAGTCAGAAGGAAGATAGAAAAATTTAGACTTGTACGCTTGACTACCAGGTGAAATACCGTCAATTTGAATGCTACCACCGTCTGCTTCTAACAGATTCGTCAACATGTTCAATAAAGTCGTTTTTCCGCTTCCATTCGTCCCAACTATGACGGATACCCCCGTCGAAGAAAACGATGCTGATAACGCATCGATAACGCGATTCTTTTTAAACGATTTTGTCAAACTCTCGATTTCAATCATATCTGTACCTCCTGAAAGAAGCGGGAGCTCAAGGAGCCCCCGCCGGTTAAGTACGTTACGAGGCTTTACAGCCAATTCCCATTTGCCAGAACTTTGGCCAGTTTAATTTTACGTTACCATTAAAGCTGTAGCCTCGGCTCGTGCAATAGAACGCATATGCGAATACTCCTACTAAAATGACAAGAGCGAAAACCATCCAGAACCATTTGTTTTCGATCATGTTGAAGAATTTTTCTTCTAAAGACAATTGATACGACACGAACATAGCAGACATCCGAACTCCTCCTTTCTCTGTCAAGATAGAAAGTCATTCACTCTGATGAAACATGGCATTAGTTCTTTAAAGAGAAAATTAAAACTTTCTTCCACTTGATCGTAACAAATATTCCAAAATCAGGAACCCGTCCTATAGACTCAAATCAATCATGTAGTATTCATGACTTTCTTATCAAGGGATTTCTCAATTCTAGTACTTTATTGACTTGTTTTATCGATAACTGATGAAAATATCCTAAAAAATTTAAGGATTTTTCACAGTTTATAGAGTAAATATAATGCAAGATTTTTCTCATGCTCGTTTACTTTATAGCTTATTTTTTTCCAGACGATTTGAACGCAAAAAAAAGGTTCGACAATGTTGCCGAACCTTTTTTCTTGCTATTAAGATGAAATGACCTCTCCACCCGTCAAATCAATATGCCCTTCTCCCCACGCGCACATCGCGTCAAGAATCGGCTTCAGCGACCAGCCGTACTCGGATAACGAGTAGATGACTTTCGGTGGGACTTGTTCAAAGACCGTCCGGATGATGACGCCGTCTTCTTCTAACTCGCGCAATTGTTGCGTCAGCATTTTTTGCGTAATCGTCGGCATTAGCTTGCGGAGCTCACTCGTCCGACGCTCGCCTTTGATCAAATGACACATGATGACGACCTTCCACTTTCCGCCGATGACTTCAAGTGTTGCTTCGACCGGGATATTGTATGGCATATATGTTCCATCCTTTCGTGATTCCGTTAAGGGCATAGGTACTTTTTAGTGCCTATCGTACTTGAAAGTGCGTACTTCCCAAGCAGATTAGCTGGCTATATGATAGCAATTGTCAACGGAAAGTACAACCTCCTTTTAGACCTTGCATCTAAATGAAGGAGTAGGGTACTTTTTAGTGCCTATCGCACTTTAAAGTACGTACTTCCCGAAATGAAACACCTTGGTTATGCTGGGTTCATGTCAATCGGATCATGTTCGGTCGGGCCCACTGAACACGATCCTTACTGAAATCATTTTTAGGAGGAATCCCTATGAATCAATTAAACTCACGGATCCAGGAGGAACAGGTCCCAAGAAACGGCGGACTTGCCCTACTTGCCTTAGCAATCAGCGCTTTTGGTATCGGTACGACGGAATTCGTTCCCGTCGGACTGCTCGCAGCGATCGCTGGTGACTTAAATATCGGCATCACACTCGCTGGTCTCATCATTTCTGGTTACGCGATCGGTGTCGCCGTCGGTGCACCCATCCTGACGGCACTAACGAACCGAATGAATCGGAAAACGTTACTGATGGCATTGATGGTCGTCTTCATTGCTGGTAACCTCGTTTCCGCGATTTCACCGACGTTTGAATTGTTGATCGCTGCTCGTTTCATCACTGCTTTCTCGCACGGTGTCTTCTTCTCAATCGGTGCGACGATTGCCGTCCAGCTCGTACCGGAGCATAAAAAAGCCAGTGCCATCGCCTTGATGTTCACAGGTCTGACAGTCGCAACGGTCACAGGTGTTCCACTCGGGACATTCATCGGTCAGTCATTCGGCTGGCGCGCGACGTTCTTCGCGGTTGCTGCACTCGGTATCATTGCGATCATCGCAAGCTTCTTCTTGATTCCAAAAGACTTGAAACAATCACCACCTGCTAAGTTCTCCGACATGTTCAAATTGTTGACGAACGGACGCTTGATGCTCGGCTTCTTAATCACTGCCCTCGGTTACGGTGGAACGTTCGTCGCCTTTACGTACTTGACACCAATCATGCAGGACGTCACGAAAATCAGTCCGAGCTTAATAAGTATCATTCTGCTTGTCTACGGAATCGCGGTTGCGATCGGAAACACGGTCGGCGGAAAACTTGCGAACGGTAATCCGATTAAAGCGTTGTTCTATATGTTCATTATCCATGCCATCGTCATGATCGCCCTCTCGTTCATGATTCCGTTCAAGGTTGCCGGTATCATCGGTATCATCTTAATGGGACTCCTTGCGTTCATGAACGTCCCTGGACTCCAGCTCTATATCGTCCAGTTGGCTGAAAAATATGTCCCAGCAGCAGTCGATGTTGCATCTGCCTTGAATATCGCAGCCTTTAACATCGGCATCGCACTCGGAGCAACGATTGGTGGTCTCGTGACCGATACGATCGGTCTCGTCCACACGCCATGGGTCGGCGGTATCATGGTCATTCTTGCCGTCATCTTGACAGGTGTCTCGCGTCGTCTCGAACATCAATAAGGAGGACTACTATGTTTAACGATCATGCAAGTTATCAGCGGATGTACCGGGAGGGCGAGCTCACGCTCGGTCTCCACGTCCCGCTCGAGAATTTCAAGATGCGAACGCCGACGCTTGCCAATCAAGTCGAGCTCGCACAAAAAGCAGAGAACTATGGTTTTACGACACTCTGGCTACGCGACGTCTTATTGAAGGATCCTTATTTTCTTGATCCGGCTGTCGGACAGATTCATGACATGCTGATATACGGGACGCATCTCCTCAGCCAAACGAAACAAATCGCCCTCGGAACGTCAGCACTCGTCCTGCCACTCCGTCATCCGTTACGCTCTGCGAAGGAAGTCGCGACGATTGATGCCTTGTTCCCGGAACGTTTGATTCTCGGTGTTTCGTCCGGTGACCGGCAAGCCGACTTCCATGGACTCGGTGTCAATCATCCGAGCCGTGGTGCTCAGTTCAAGGAAGCACTGCAAGTGATGGAGCAAGCTTTATATGAAGATTATCCGCAAATTGATTCGACGTATGGAGAAGTTCGTGGTGCGACACTCGTGCCACGACCAAAGAAAAACATCCCGACGATGATCACGGGTTTCGCACAGCAGGATATGAACTGGCTCGCAAAAAACGGCGACGGCTGGATGTATTATCCGCAAGGACCGTTCGAACAAGCACGTGCCATCGAGCAATGGCGTGCCGCGAGTCAAGCAGCCGGTAACACAACGTTTCGCCCGTTTTCGATGCCGATTCATCTTGATTTATCCGCGGATCCGAACGAGGAAGCGACACCGATTCGACTCGGTTTTCGGATCGGACGCAATCGACTGATCGAGTTGCTGGAATTGTACCGCGAGCTTGGCGTCAATCATTTATTCTTCGCGCTATTCGACGGTGAGCGATCAGCAGAAGACGTCATCGATGAACTCGGAACGTACGTCGTACCGCATTTCCCTCCCTTATCATGATGACTTATATAATTAAAAGTAATATGCATGAAACCCAGTCCCTTTTCGGAACTGGGTTTTATGTCGTTTCTTTGCACATCACGTCGAATACATTCGTCCACTTTCGGGGATTGTTTTTTGACCAATTGCACATTCCGAACATTTATCTCTTTACTTTTGAGTTCTTATGACCTTATAATAAATTCAAGACAACAATTACCTTAAAGGAGGAAGCGCTGTTGACACTACTCATTGCTTTTCTAGCCATCGTTTTCATCATGCTCGCCCTTGACCTTGGAGTCTTCCATCGTAAGGCACATGAAGTTTCGCTTCGGGAGGCCTGGACGTGGACGTTCGTCTGGATCGCAATCGCCGTCGCCTTCGGTGGCTGGCTCTACTTCGATCAAGGAAGTTCCGCTGCGATCGAATATACGAGCGTTTATTTCATCGAGAAGGCTCTCGCGATTGATAACGTCTTCGTCTTCTCACTCGTCTTCGCATACTTCGCGATTCCATTGAAGTACCAGCACAAAGTCTTATTCTGGGGTATTCTTGGTGCAATCTTCTTCCGCGTCATCTTCATCGTCGCTGGTGTTTCGTTGCTTGAGAACTTCGCTTGGGTCTACTACATCTTCGGAGCGTTCCTCGTCTACACTGGTTGGATGATGTACAAGAACATCGGTCAAGAGACGTCGCTCGAAGAGAACAAAACGATTCGTTGGTTAGAGAAACGTTTACCGATCACACAAGACATCTCGTCTGGTAAGTTCGCAAAACGAATTGATGGGAAACTGTTCTTCACGCCACTCTTGATCGCGCTCATCTTCATCGAGATCTCGGATATCGTCTTCGCCGTCGATTCCGTCGCAGCAAGCTTCGCGTACTCGCGTGATCCGTTCATCATCTTCTATGCGAACATCATGGCGATCCTTGGACTCCGTAGTCTCTACTTCGTCCTCGCGAACTTGATCGATCGTTTCTATTACTTGAAACACGGTCTCAGCTTCATGCTCGTCTTCATCGGAGCGAAGATGATTCTCGGTGATGTCTACAAAATGCCAATCTGGATGTCGCTCGGTACGATCGTCCTCGTCATCTTGATCAGCGTCTTCTATAGCTTCTATAAAACGAAGCCAGGAAAATAATTAACCGTAATACAACAGGGAGTGGATCCGTTGATCCACTCCCTGTTTGTGTTAGCCGACCTGTTCGAGCCGACCTTGATTGATGCGGTAGACGGAGTCGCACAGTGCGTCGATGTCCTGTTGATTGTGACTCGTCAAGACGATCGTCTTGCCGTCTTTTTTGAACGACAACAAGAGCTCCCGCAGACGCAAGACACTATCATGATCGAGTGCATTGAATGCCTCATCCAAAATCAAGATGTCCTGCTGTTCCATGATGGCTTGTGCGATTGCGAGCTTTTGTTTCATTCCGAGTGAATATTGTTTGACCTTCTGACGATTGCCTGGCTGTAAGCCGACGGTCCGCATCGCTTGTTCGATGTCGGCATCTGTGATTACTTTTCGGATCGCTGCGAGTTGCTTTAAGTTCTCAAACCCTGATTTATGAGCGATATAACCCGGTCGATCAATGATGACGCCGACGTTTTCCGGAAAGCGTCGTGTCGGACCAAGCTGTTCATTCCGGACGGTGATCGTTCCCGCGTCCGGATGGATGAAGCCGCAAATCATCTTGAATAAGACCGACTTTCCTGAACCATTCGGTCCCGTAATGCCGACGATGTCTCCTTTTAGAATCGTCAAATCGACGTCTGCGAATAACGGATTGCCTTGATACCCTTTCGTGACCTGCTCGAGCTTGATCATTTCCATGATACATCCTCCTTATATTCGTATGCTTTTTTGAAACAGAACATATAACCAGACAAGTGAAAGCCCAACGTAGAACAACAAAACGATCAAGAGGTGTGTCAGACTAAACGACTGCAATTGGGCAAATCCATTCAATCCGGACGGAAAGATGCCATACCGATTGAAGTTGGGCAGTAAGAAAACCGATAAGACGCCGAACAAACCGAGCATCGCGTATCCATCTGGGAATTGCCACAGCAAGATGAAGCTGAAAAGAGAATAAAGCATTAATTGTAGCATCGAGATGCCAAACAGTTGCAGCAGCAATTGCATCGGTGAAATCGATAAAAGGCTAGTCGAAAGCGATAGCGATACGCCTTGCAGCATTCCGATTACAATCGTTCCGAGGATTAGAAGTGAGAGAGCAAGTAGAAAAAAACGTCCTTCCCTTACGAAGACATGCAGTGCCCATTTCTCGAGTCGTTGGTAACGCATCCACGTGTATGGTCCGATTGCCGTCATTTGATCCTGCAGACTCAATTGACTTAAGTAAGCGAGTCCGAAGAAAAGGATCAGATGCGATACGAGTTGCAGAAACGAACTGTCCTCCGCACTGACACCGTAAAACACGACGACGAACAGATCACCAATCGTTTGCAGCTCAGTTGACGCTCGACTACTACTGAGGAAGATGTACAGACTAGCAAGCATCGCATAGACTAGATACGGTAATAATACCTTTTGCGAAGTCAATAGTTGACGGAGCGATTGAATCCATTGGACCGATAAATAAATCAGTGCGATCACGAGACTGAGGATAACGAGTGCCATCAAAGGATGCATTATATTGGATACAGCCCCGACAGAGAAATACACAGCGGGTGAAAAAAACTCTCCTACTCCAAACGATGATTTAAAACTAAAGATACACCAAAACACTACCCCTGCCACCTGTAGCAACAAGCCATTACGTTTTTCATGCAACAGAAACACAAGACACATCAATCCATGTAGGACAATGCTCGCAAGCAACCACAGAATCGATTGTAAGAAAATCACTGACAGGGGTGAATGGAAAGATGAAACGAGATAATGACTTATGTTACCACTCGTTGCAAGTTGACTGTAAGGACTCCACTGCAACGTAAACGATTGATCAACGGCACTAAGAAGACTCAGCAACAAGACGAATCCAAACAGTGTCAGAACAGCGCGTACATACCGTTTTGTCGAGTAGTACACCCAGTTCCGAAATGAGCCAACCCGAATCAAAATCGTCGGTTCATACTGCTGTTCAATCGTTCGAAACGAGAGGAACAGCAGTAACGGCATCAGGAAAAAGAGTATTAGGTACATATCATTTTGAATCGTAAATGTGATGTCCCACGCGTTGACATCTTTGCCGAATTCTTGTGCCTCGGACAGAACTTCTTGTCGTCTATACCATGCGACGTAGCTGATCACGAGGATGAATAGACTATTCAGTACAATTGAAATGTTTCGTGTCCTCTTCATGATTGGAAGATCCACTCCGGTTTCGGTCGAATCATCGTCAGATAGAGCGTAATGTTAACAACAACCAAAATAGCAAACGGTACGAACACCGTCCAAAGCGGTTGTTCCGTGATATTGAACGGAAAGACCGTACTGATGGGCGAGAACTGTGGTGCTTGCATGATACCCGCGACAAAATTGAAGATATGATAAGCGACGAATGGTAACGAAATTGCGAGATAGACTTGTTCGAGCGCCAAAATCAACAGATAAGCAAGCGTCGCATACGCGGTTCCGTTGAGTCCAATCCAAACAGCATAGAGGACGGCATAGAGTAACGGATGAATGTCCGCTAAGAACGAAAATGCATTTGAGGTCTCATACGTCTTTTCGCTGAGAGACCAATAGTCAACGAGACCGATGATTGGTTCGACATAATGAATGAGGACGAACGTCACGATTGTCATTAAAAAGAATACGATTCCTGTCAGCATCGCATTGACGAAACCGACTGCAAACAGATAATCCTTTAGACTCGCACGTGTTCGGACATATGTAAGATAGTTATCCTTGTATTCAGCGATGAAGATTGGCAAGAAAATTAAGACCACTAGTACCGGAAACAGCATCGGGATCGTTCCTGATAGCGTCTCCTCGAACACTTCGATCGGTAAGAAGAACTGATAGCCTTCATAAATGAAACTGAATTGAAGCACCGGTAAGCCGAGAATGATCAGAAGATATAATACACATCGTTTCACCGTGAATGCTTGCGACCAAATGAGCTTGATTTGCTGCAACATATGACCCCTCCTATTTTCGTAATGCCCAAAACCAGTAACCTAGGACGTTAAAGAATATGACTGATATGATACTTAGCAGATGCAATCGTCCCGCATGATAGAGCTTGATGACGCTCCAAATGACGGATGTCACGAGATAGATCGTCAAGCCGATCAGCGCGAGCACGGCACCAAATTTCGTGACGTCAAAGCTTTCTATCGTCGTCAGGTGCTGTTCGTCAATCAGATACACGCCGTGTGAAGTGAACAACTCCGGTAACCAAATCGATTTATGAATGGTGAAATCACGTGAGGACGCCGTGTCTTGTCCAGAAATCGATACTAGCAATAGATGATCTTCTAAAATACGTTCATACGCTTCAATCGAGCGTTCATTACCATAAAAGGCATCCGCATAGGCGAGTGACTGATGCTGGCTCAACATCATCGTGCCGATAAAGCATAGTATCGTTGCAGTAGCTATACTGATCCCGATTCGGAGCAACCACGAAGCGAACGTCCGCTCTTTTCGATAGACCCACGTCAACAGCTGATCGACATGTTCCTTGCTACCGTAGCGATACATGGCAAGCTTCGTCGCTTCTTCTTCCGAATAACCTTGAATCATCAAGTCTCGCATCGATTGTTCGAGATGGCTACGCGTCTCTTCCATGACGTCAATGATTTCCGGATCCGTCACATCCGCATCTTGATACAAGTCACGGACGAAATGATCGAGTTTATTCAAGCGCACCGTCTCCCTCTTCAAGAAACTTCGGGAGTAGTTGCTTCAGAAAACGCCATTCGCGTCGTTTTTTCGCAAGAAGGATTTTTCCTTCAGGCGTCAGCGTATAATATTTACGCCGCCCGCCGCCTGCTGCTTCGTCACTCCAATAGGATGTGACGAATCCTTTTTTCTCGAGTCGTTTGAGTGACAAGTAGAGTGTCGCCTCTTTCAGTTCGAACTGCTCATCTGACGTTTGCCGGATCGTCTTCGCGATTTCATACCCGTATCGGTCTTGTTCGTTCAACAACGACAAGATGATCGTGTCGACGTGCCCTTTTAATAACTCCTTATCAATCTCGATCCCGTCCAACCCCTTCCTAATTCTGGATGTATCAGTACCTTTACAATAAACTGAATTACTCTGTTATGCAAAGTACTTTTTACAACTTATGGGAATGAATCAATTAAAAAGCACGCTCCTTTTCAAGAGCGTGCCCAATCGATTTAGTTCAATAAGTCGTTTACTTTCTTCGAATCTTCGATAAAAGGCTTCGTGAATGCCTTCAGCGCTTTCTCATTATCGTACGCCGTAAAGTCTTTTCCATACCAATCGCGCAGCTGTTGTTTCGTAAAGTGATACGAAGCAGCCTCGATCGTCATGTTGACGTGGTCGACATTCGGAATCAATGTGAACAGTGCTGTTGCATTGTAGATTGCTGTACGATTACTTTTTTGTTCGACCTGTCCTTCTTCGTATCCAGCATAACGTAACGTCAGTTGATATGGTTTATCTTTCGTCGACAGTTCCATTTTCTTTAACTGATCGCCATGCGGTAGCTGTTGGACGATGTCTCGTACGTTACTGTTATCTCCTAAATATGTACCTTGTTGCTTAAATAGATCGGTTTGTGTCGCTGCTGTTCCACAACCAGCGAGTATCATCATGCCGCCTGCTAATACGATTGCACCAACTGTCTTTTTCATGTTTATTTCCCCCAATACGTTGACTCATTCACATTTTAATAAACGAACTTAACAAAGAAAAGTTTCAAAATAAAGGAAATCAACGCTTTGGGGAACTCGGTAATCTTGGTTTTAGGTAGAGTAGGCTGTACAAAGTACCTACACCTACAGCAATTAAAACTTTAATAAAATTAAACCGAGTGAACCCTTCAAAGGCGTACCCTTTTATCTTTTGAGCTAAAGTTGCTTCCGGAATCCAATCAATCGTATATCCGATGCTGAAGTATAAAAGCAAACTGAGGAATAAATAAGTGATGATAACACTAAGAATAAATCTTTTGACGATCATGATATTTCCCCCTCTTTTAAAATGGAATAAAATAACTATTCGTTCATATAATAAGTAATCCCTTTAAGAAATATCAAAAACAATAAGTCATTTCACTATATATTGTTAATTGCTATGTTACTCTATTACTATTCGAAAGTTCGAAAATCAGCTATACATATTGACGGAGGTCTTTGATGTTAAATCTATCTAACTTACTCATTCTGTTCTTTTTATTCATCTTCCTAACATGCGGATTTGTTTTCGCTTTATTCTGGATCATCAAAAAAATCAAATCGTAATCATAACAACCCGGTCTCTCAGACGAGAGAAGCCGGGTTGTTGTTCGTTTCATAGAGTTGTCGGATGTGCCTCACGATTTCATTCGCTGTTTCCGGTACAGGCGGCATCCAAAGACCCGTCACTGGACCGTAGACGACTGGATTGATCGCCACTTCGTACCCACCATACGGATGTTCTTCCGCTGTCGGCAAGTAACCGATGTAACCGTTCGTATAGCCTCCGAAGAATGCGAGTTTCGTTTGACGGATCTGTTGAATCTGTAACGCTGTTTCACAGAACGGCTCCATCGGTATACCTGAGAATGAACCTTCGTTTAATTCAAGTAACTGGACTTCGATCGGGATCGATAGAGTTGCTCCCGATTGTTCTTGAACGTACGCCAACCAGCGTGCTGCGCTGACGCCCCATGTCTGTTCAGCGTAAGTTGCCATGTCTTGTAATTCGTTCGTAGCCGGTACTTCTGTTAAGCGCATTGGGTAGATTACCGACTGAATCCGGTGGTGCGTTAACGGTTGATACGACACGTCTGGGACCATCGTTAAGACGTGCCCGCTTAAAGCGAACGCCATCTTCTGTAGACTTGTTAGGTCACCGCGATATTTCGCATTGATGTTCCCCGTCGCTCCTTGGACGATCACGACTGGACAGCCGAGTGCCTGTTCGAGTATCGTTCGAGCGACGCCCGGGTAATCTCCGGATAAGACGACACTATCTGATTTCAAGACGTTCGGATGCGCTGTACAGAAAACGAAGGCTCCGACGAGACTCGCATCATCGGCATGTCGAACCAATAGTGTGCCGATTCGGTCATCCGTCGCACCCATAGGATCCGTCCCCATCACCGCGTGACCATTTCTTTTCTCCCGTCGGTTGACGCCGAGTTTCCCCTGCGTCACACCCCACCCTATCTCGACCGATTGCATCGCTTCACTCGCCTTAACAGCAGATACGATCGCTTGTTGCGTCAAGATCGTTTTATAGGCGACGGTCAATGGTTCGTTTCCTGCTGTCGCTGGTCCTGAATGTGTATGCGTGTAAACGACCATGATCTGTTCCTTCGACACGTCTAGCTGGTCCGCGATGCCTTCACGGATAGTATCGGTATCTGCGACGAGCAATCCGATGTTATCGATGCTGACGAAAACCGATGTCGCCTGCTCACTTTCAAAGATACTCGCTGTGACAAATAGCGGATCGTGTATGCTTGCGATACCGACTTCTCGGTGATAACCGATGAAGGCGGCACCGAGCGGCGGATTGATTACTTCCTGATGTATTCCAAAACGA
Source organism: Exiguobacterium sp. E17S (assembly GCF_057772545.1). NCBI lineage: Bacteria > Bacillati > Bacillota > Bacilli > Caryophanales > Exiguobacterium > Exiguobacterium sp. E17S. The sequence continues at coordinate 692,070 of NZ_JBYLRU010000001.1, read as the reverse complement.
CTCATGTTTGACGTTCCCCCTTAAATAACACACTATTTCTTCCATATACTAACATTAACTACAGTAGAGGAGGACGTGAAGATGGCGATTCGTTGGAAGGAAGAGATAATGCAGTTCGAGACATTTCGTGAAGCCGAAGTTTGGGCAGACTCGATTGCAAATGAGATCCACGGTCGGTCGATTACTGGTTATGGTACGCCAGACTTTAAGGTTGCTACGATTCTTGCCTTTTATTTAGCACAAGTCTCTGAATTTCGAGTTCATACCGCGATTTTCCCACTCGATACAGAGGTATTCTATCAAGTATGGATTGAAATCGAAGATGATTTATGAAATTCATGCTCTTTCGTATAGATCAATCATCGCCTCAACCGCAGCGTCCATCCGCTCTTGTAAGCCGATTTTATTCAAGACGACGAGCCCTTCCGTGAAGACGAACAATAACGCAGTCTGCTGTTCGACATCTTCTCCTTCTGCCGGCACATAAATCTGTTTAATCCAGTTGTCGAATGACTCCCCAATCGTCCGCGTGATCGACGTATACGGTTCCCCCTGACTCGTCGCAAGATGGGTGATCTCGAACCAAAGATTTAAGTACGGCTTGATTCGTGGCTCATCGATTGCTTGTCGCAGAAAACGGACGAATGCCGTGAACTCAAGTTTTAGATCCGGTTGCTGTAGTAAATCAATTAATTCTTGGCTAATCGCAGTCAACACCGCGGTTTCGATATCTTGTTTATCCTTGAAATAATGCATCAGCATCCGATCACTTGTCCCGGCAGCGGTCGCCATCTTCTTGAGACTCATCTCCTTGATGCTTGATGCTAACGTCGCTTTTGCGATGTGATGCGTATAATCCTGTCGCTTCTGTTCAAACTTATCCATATCCGATCGACTCCTTCCCTTTCCATCATACTCGATTTTAAGAAACGGACACCATGCAAAAAAGCATCCACGAAGGATGCTCTATTTTAAATAGCGATTGATGATCTTCTTAAAAGCAAGATCCAATCGGACGTTCTCGTCTTTCGTCAGCTGTTTCGCTTCTTCAAAGACAGCTGCTGCTTCCTCGAATTTATTCTCGTAAATCAAGATCGTCATTTTCCCACGCTCCGGTCCGACGCGCTCACTCGACGTCTCACGTTCTCGTACCATCGCCTCTGCTGCTTGATCTACGCGCTCGATCCGGTCTTGCTTACTGATTTTTTTCTTGATCAGTTTTCGCTCAAGTTCCTGTACGTATGGAAGAGATTTAATCAACGTCAAAGCCGGATCAATCGGTCCATATTGGGCGATGAACGCTTTCGTTTGTTGTCGCTCGTAATCCATGACTTCTTGATAAAGTGGTTTGCTTTCCTTCGCTAATGCCTGCTCGACCTTGACGAGTCGTTTGACTTCTTTTTTCATTGCGACCATTCGTTTATCGAACGCTTTTTTCTCAGACGATGTATCGACTGCTTTTAGATCGACTCGCATCGCTCTGATTTTTCTTGACTCCTTCACGTTATCTGAATCGTATTTTTCTACTTTCGGATTATACTGCTCGACCGCAGTCCGATATGCTTCATTTTGATAATAAGAAGGAATTTTGATTGGGGATTTGGAGCTAAGATCCGATAAGATGTTGCCGTACTTCGTGATGACCTTCAATTGATCGGCACGGTATTTTTTATAATCGAACGCTTTTTTCGTCTGGACCACTTTTGCTTCGACAAGACTGCTTCCACTTCCGATACTTGCTCCACTCATCAATACGGCTACAGCCGCACTACAGGCGAAGATTGTTCGCAATCGCTTTACCTTCATATGTTCGCTCCGTCCCTTCTCGTCATCCTACGTTTCTTTTTCCGTATTATACCAAATTGAACAGCATCACATTTCGTTATTTGACGGATCAGGGTAATAACTTTTCTTCTGCGTATCCTCGATTGACGTTCGATTGTAGTACATGCTACATTTATTTGTAGTAAACACTACACTTTCAAGGAGAATCCTTTATGAAAGAATCTCAAGCTTCATTTGTAGACACCATCCCGAAATCTTTATTGCTCATCATTACGATCGCGTTCGCTGTTTTAACTGCGTTTTCGATAATTGATTTTGGTGTACTTGGCATCTTTGCGGAAGCGACACAAAATACGGCGACGCTCCAGATTTTCGTCGACCTGATTCTCTGCGCCCTCTTCATCATCGTTTGGCTCTGTCATGATGCACGTCGTACGGGACGAAGCTTTCCACTTTGGGCAATCATCACCCTCGCGATTGGTGCGTTCGGACCTCTACTCTATTTGTTGACTCGAAAATCATGACGTTCTGACACGTGCCGCATCTTCGGTACGTGTTTTTATTAAGACAAACTTAAGAAAACGACTCCGTCTATCAACAGAATTCGACCGTATCCTAAGAGGTAGATTACAACTTAAAGGAGTTTTTACCTCATGAAGAAAGCCATCTTTGATACGATCATCCACTTAAATGCTCGACCCGTTGTTGCGAACACACTAAAACGGTTTGCGATGAGTCGCTTTAGTAAACCGCTCATCCGACCTTTCATTCGCACCTATCACATTCAGACGGATCAAGCGCTGAAGTCTGTTGATTCGTTTACCTCGCTGCACGATTGTTTCGTACGCGAGTTACGTCCCGGTATGCGACCCATCGCAACCGCGTCGGATGCCTTCGTCAGTCCGAGTGACGCTGTCCTCTCCATCGTCCCGGCGTTAACGCAAGATAGTCGGTTTACGATCAAAGGACAGGACTATACCGTTGCTGAGCTGATCGGCTCGAGCGAACGTTCCCAGGATTACGCGAACGGAGTCGCCTTGATTTTCTATTTGAGTCCGACCGACTATCACCGTGTCCACTCACCAGTCACGGGCGAAATCACGACGAGTTATACACTGGGGCGAGATTCGGCACCCGTCAATGACATGGGGCTACGATTCAGCAAACGTCCGCTGACACGCAACTATCGTCGGGTCACGCGTCTGCAAGTCGATCACCGCGCGATCGAGCACGTCATGGTCGGTGCACTGAACGTCAATACGATTGTTCAGACACATCAAGGACGACTGCTGGAGCGTGGTGCAGAGTTCGGCTACTTCTCATTCGGTTCGACTGTCATCCTCGTCTTGCCACCGGACACCGTCGAACTCGCATCAGGCATCGAACGTCGCGTCAAGATGGGTGAGCAGATCGGACGCTGGATATCCTGAAAACAGATTCCCTTTTCTTATAGAATTCTGAGTAGAACAGATATCCGAATTTGCTAGACTAAAGGAAACTGCTGTTCCGAGGTGACCTTCATGTCCAAGCGCTTATTCAAGCGAACCTTATTAATTGCATGCTTACTGTTCCTCACGCTTTTCACGTTCTATGGTATTCACCGCGCTTCAGCAACATCTGAACCCGAACACCTCATCTTTCAGGCAAAAGGCGAATCCTGGAACGCCGTGATTCATGTCCGGCAAGTCAAAGAGCGTCCTTTATCTTACCGGGTAAGCGAAGGCTACGCCCTAACATATATCGGACAGGACCTGAAACGAATGGAACAACAACAGAAACCTGTGACTTGGTTTGTCGATAGTCAATTGTCAGATGGTCAACATGCTAAACGCTCTAGCCATTTCCAAAGTTTCATTGGAACCGAAAGAGATGGCTCCACCTTTGAGACAAGTGCCGCCTTACAACTCTTTAAAGCGAGTGACACGTACCATATCCGAATCAAATGGGATGGCAAGCGTGAAGAGCAGTTGACGTTAACGTGTATCGGCATGGAATAACTTACAAAACAGGAAAGAGGTTATATCATGAAAAAAGTTGTTTTATCATTCGCTTTCTCGATTATGACTGTATGGATATTAGGTGGTTGTAATAATGAAGAGATAATGCAAAGTACTAGTGAAAAACCGACAGCATCAGAAGTCTTGGGAGAAGATGCTAAAGCAGACATTTTTCAATTCAATGATACGATCTACAAATCAGATGTAGCATGGGCAGAGAAAACCGAAGTCACTCAGAAAGAAAAAGTCGGAGAAATTAAAAGAAGAAGTTCGGATAGAGACGATTTTGATAATGGGACTGCTACGAAGCTCTCTAAGGGTACCTCCCTATACTCTACTGAAGAAAGAAAGGAAATTCTGCTCGTGAGTTTCAAAGGGAAATTAAAAAAGTACGTTGCTTTAGGAGAAGGTTAATTTGTCTATAAGAAAAGGCATCCTCAGCTGGGATGCCTTTTCTTATTTAGATCATGATGATAGAAAAGCTGATCAGCCGTTGACGACCTTTTCAGAAACAGCTTCATTCATCGACTGACGATTGATTGACAGTTGCTCGCCTTCTTTCAAGCGTTTGCGATATTCCGCTGTAGCTGTGAACAAAACATCTGTCGAAGAGTTGAGTCCTGTTTCAAATGAATCTTGCAACACCCCAATGATGAAACCAACGGCAACGACTTGCATCGCGACATCGTTCGGAATTCCGAATAAGCTACATGCAAGTGGAATCAAGAGAAGTGATCCGCCAGCGACACCTGACGCTCCACATGCACAGACCGCAGCAAGTACACTCAAGATGATGGCTGTCGGAATATCGACTTGAATCCCGAGCGTATTGACGGCAGCAAGTGTCAGAACCGTAATCGTAATCGCCGCCCCCGCCATGTTGATCGTGGCACCGAGCGGAATCGAGATGCCGTATGTCTCTTTATCGAGACCGAGCTTCTTACACAATTCCATGTTGACTGGGATGTTCGCTGCCGAACTACGTGTGAAGAATGCCGTGATGCCACTTTCACGTAGACATTTAAAGACGAGCGGATATGGATTTTGACGGACGTTGATGAATACGATCAATGGATTAACAATGAGTGCGACGATAAGCATCGTACCAATCAATACGCCCAATAATCCTACATACTTACCGAGAGAACCAAGTCCATTCTCTGTGACTGAACCGATGACGAGACCCATGATTCCGAGGGGTGCCAGTTTGATGATCCAGCCGACCATCTTAGCGATACCATCTGAGAAATTCGAGATGAACGTTTTTGTCGTGTCGGAAGCATTTTTTAATGCGAGTCCTAAGACGATCGCCCATGTCAGGATTCCGATGTAGTTCGCTTGAATGAGCGCATTGACGGGGTTGTCGACCATGTTCAAGACAAGTTTCTTAAGGACTTCGATGGCGTTCCCAGGAGCTGACAGCTTCTCTGCGCCTTCTGACAGTGTAATCGTGACCGGGAACAAGAAACTGACGACGACCGCAATCGCACCCGCTAAAAATGTACCGAGCAGATATAAGAAGACGATGGATTTCATGTTCGTTTGCTGACCTTTTTTGTGTTGCACAATCGAAGCCATAACTAGGAAAAAGACCAAAATCGGCGCGACTGCCTTTAGTGAGGAAACAAATAATGTTCCAAAGATGGTCAAAGAACTCGCTACTTCAGGAATCGTGACGGCTAAAACAATCCCTACGATTAAGCCAATCGCGATTTGTTTCACTAAACTGATTTGGTTCCACATCTTCAACAATTTCATACGTTCCCCTCCAGGCTTACAAAAAATAAGTTATTTAGAATTCGAAAAACGATGACTTCTCTCTTCTACTCAAAAGGATGAATAGTCTAGTCATTCACTTTTCTAAAAATTCTCGCAGTTTGTTGTGTTCTATTTTTGCATAAATCGTGTGAAATAAAAACTAGTTTTTGCAAGAAATATGATTCCTTTTCCTTGATGTTAAACAGGCATACGAATGCAATCGATTGCATAATTACAAAAAAAAGTAGAAGAAGACGCGTACCTTCCCCTACTTCATTATGTAAACTAACTTTATTTGAATTTATTGATTGACTTTTATTCTTTCTTCAGCAGTCTTCTCGAATCTCGTGCTGACAGGTGTCGTTAACGCTCTAAGTGTCGGATGAAGTAAGAAATAGCCAGCGAAGCCAAAATAGCCGATACCAGAGATCAATAAGATCGTCGTACTAGAAAACCATTCTCCGAACATGCCTCCCGCGAAATATCCGAGCGGACTTAAGGATCCGAGTAGAGAAGAGATAAACGAAAAACCTGTTCCTAAATAGTCCGAGGGAAGATTGACTTGGATGAGCGTATACAGGTAAATGCTAATCACCCCAATTCCGATCCAAGCGATTCCAAATAAGACGATGGGTAGTACCCTGGCATCTTTCACTAAAAACGCACTGACCCAAAAAAGGCCGGATAGAAGCGCCGCAATCGGTATGACACGATTGAGGGCAAATGTCTCTAAACGACTTGATACCAATGTCCCGATCATCGTTCCGAGTGAAATCGCTGCTAACCAAAACCCATACTCCGCTGATGTCTCAGAAATGATCGGTAACACCGCAAGTCCCATCGTCGCAAGAAAATTCATCCCGATGATGCCATATACGATTGCCAAGAGCTTTTTTTGCTTTTGGACGACATAGAACCCTTCCTTGAAGTCATGCTTATACTGTTGCCAAAAGTTTCGTAAGGAAATGGGTTGTTCCTTTTTCGAAGATGGTACTTTGAGTATGAGCAAAAATAAGAACCCGATCCCTAGCAGTACGATACTATTCGCAGCGAATACGATTCCGACGCCGACAAACAAAATCACGATGCCTGCTAACGCATCAGCAATCAAATCAAGCGTTTGATAAGAAAAGGCGAACACCGAATTGACCTTCGTCAACTGATCTTTTGATGCCAGCCGCTCGATGAGTGTATTTTCGGTTGGATACGAGATTTCCGCTAATGTTAACGCTAAAAACAGTATGACGAACAGCAATGGAATCCAGAGTGTCTCGTTTAAATAAAGCAAGGTGATGATTCCGACCAAAACGGCTTGCCCGACGCCTGAGAAAAAGAGGATTTTCTTTTTCGAATAGCGATCAATGATCGGACCGTACAAAAATTGAAGCGTCACAGGTAACACAGCAATCGTACTCGTTAATCCGACCAGAAATGGCGAATTCGTCGTCGTCTTGACGAACCAAACGATGGCAATCATATAAAAGCTGTCTGATATGTTCATCAGAATTCTACCAAGTAGCAAGATGACTAGTTGCTTGTTCAATCGCCTTCCCCTCTCTCCAATAGTTAAATTTTATTGAACTTTATTGTAGCGTAAAGGACTGGAAGAAAAATGTAAAGCAATAAGTTCAATTTAATTTAACTAGATCCTTGAAAAAATGCTTCTTCGTAAATAGAGCCTTTACGAAAAAGCACGTTTACTACTATGTAGAAGATGTCCTTGCGTCGTACATAAAAACGATTCCTTCTTTGATCTATTCCGATTCAACACGATATCGCCTCTAATCCTTCTATCGTCCGCTTGAATTTCGGATGATTCTCGAAATAAACGTTGAAATACTGAAATTACACTCCTCAAGAAACAGTTGTTTTTTTGCGTTTGACGATCAAAAGAACGATCACAAACAGAAACTCAAGGACCGTAAAGATGCCGACGAAGAAAAAGACGACTAACACCTGACTGATCCCATCGACTGCGATCGTGTAAAACCACAGTAATGAAATGCCCGTCGTATAAAGAAGATTGATGATCGTTCCGCTAATCAAGCTCGCTTTCAAACTTTTCTTACTCCGCGCCTGACTCACGATGATGACGATGGCTCCGATCACCCAGACGATGAGTATGAGTTCAAGGATAGTCTTATCGTTCCACTGTACTTCCATGTCTCTTTTTCCTCTTTTCAATGTTTTGTTGTTTCGCTTCTATAACACGGTAATCTATTCTTCATTCCAATTCTGTTTTCCTTTTATTTCCTCATACAAAAAGCATGTATTCGACTTACGCGTCAAATACATGCTTCCCTAGTTCCTTATTTAATTGATCCGTTTGCCATCCCATCAATGATATGGCGCTGGAAAAAGAGATACACGACGAGGATCGATACGATACCGACCACATACGACGCGAACGAAGGACCAAAATCACTAAAGTACTGCCCTTGGTAGTTGAATTGAAACAAAGGTAAGGTCCAAGTTGACTCATCGCGATTCAGCAGAAGCAACGGTAAGAGGAAATCGTTCCAAATCCAGAGTGCATTCAAGATCAACACAGTCGCGTGCATCGGTTTCATCATCGGGAAGATGATCTTGAAGTACGTATTGAACTTCCCGCTCCCGTCAATCGCTGCCGCTTCATCGAGTTCTTTCGGAATGACGGTTTTTACATATCCTGCGTAAAGGAATAGCGATTGTGGCACCGCGTACGTCAAATACAACAGGATCAAGCCGAATTTACTAGATAAACCGAGTCCTGACATCATCGAAGTGATCGGAATCATGATGACTTGAAACGGAACGAAAATCCCGATGATTAAAAAGATGTAGATGCCTTGAAACACACGGCTCCGATCCATCGTACGTGCCAACGCAAAAGCAGCCATCGGTACAATCAGGATGATTAACGCAATCGCCGAAGTCGTGATGAGCATCGAGTTCGCGAAGTACTGGACGACACCATCCTCCCATAAACGCTGGAAGTTATTGAACGTGAATGGATCTGGCCACTCAAAGAAACCGCCGGTGATTTGACGCGTTTCTTTGAAGGAATTTAAAATCGTCAGATACATCGGTAGTGCAATCAATACGAGTCCGATGGATAAAAATAGATAGGTCGGAATATGAATGCGATCTTTTTTCATGATGCCCTCCTTAAACTTCGAACCGTTTGGACGAATTGATTTGAATGACCGAAACGATCGCGATGATGATGAACAGTACGATCGCAATCGCACTGGCATAACCGAACTGGTTATTTTTGAACGCATAGTTGTAGACGAGTAGTCCGAGGGATGTCGTCGAGCCACTTGGTCCTCCACCCGTTAACGCGTAGATTAAATCAAACGCAGTCAAACCCGCCTTCATGGCAAGGATCAAGACGATGCTGATCGCTGGCGATAGGAAAGGTAGTTCAATTTTTTTAAATGTCTGCCATGCATTTGCTCCGTCAATGGACGCCGCTTCACGAATCTCGTTCGGAATGCTTTGGAGATTCGCTAAGAAGATGACGACAGGAATCGCGACCCCTTGCCAAAGCGCAACGAAGAGTAGACCCCAGAAGGCAGTTCCTTCGTTTGCGATCAAGCTTTGCGACAGCCATTCAATCTGTAAGTATTCACCGAGCGGTACGAGACCGTAGTTGAAGAACTGCTTAAAAATCAAGCCGAGCGTGACGGTGCTGATGACAGCAGGAAAGAAGTAGGCTGTCCGAAACAGCCCGACTCCTTTGATCTTACGGTTCAATAATTTAGCAATCGCGATGCCGAGTACGATTTGACCAGCGACGAGACCAATCGTAAAGAGTAATGTAAAGCCGATGCTATCCCGGAAACGTGTGTCTGATAAAATCGAGATATAATTATCAATTCCGATGAAGTGATAGGAGCTAGTCAGCCCTGTCCAGTCGGTGAAGCTGAAGATGACACCTTGAACCAAGGGAATGAAGAAAAATATGATTTGAAGTAAGAGCGGCACGATGATGAAGAGATAGGGCCAGTAGCGGTTGACGAATCCTTTTTCTTTCATGGAGGCAACTCCCTTTCGATTATTTCATTTCATTGAAGAACGTGTTGAGATCATTCGAAAGCTTCTTCTTATCCCCTTTGTTCATATAATCCACCGTCAAATGCCAAAACTCTTCTTCCGACGGCCACTCGGAATGCAACCAGATGATTTGTTTATCCGAGAAGACGAGATCCGAGACGGCTTTTGTTTCTTTGAAGGATCCGTCTGCTTTCACGGCTTTGACGGACGTTGGTGAGCCATCCTTATCATAGTATTTCTGCATGACGTCCCCTTCCGTTAAGTACGACAAGAACTTCTTCGAAGCTGCCTGCTCTTTTTTCGATCCTGACGCTGAGACGGATAACGCCAAGTCGGCTGCTCCGACCGTCATCTCTTCTCCCGCTTGTTTTCCCGGGTATGCGAACATACTGACTTCGAAATCAGGCTGTTGGTCCCGAATGACTGGAAGTGCCCAGATGCCGTTCGGGAAGATCAACGCGTCTTGATTCGCAAATACAGCGACCGCATCGCTATACGAAGCACCGTTCGCATTCTTTTGCGTATTTCCACTGACGAGACTCAGTTCGTCCGCGACTGCTTCAAAGTTCGGATCTCCGACTTTGATGCCATTTTTCGGGCTGTTCTTGAGTGCATCCTGTGTTTGTTCGAATCCACCTGTGACCGTCGCCCAGGCAAGTTGATGATATCCGTTCACTGTCCACGAGTCCTCTGTCGTCAATGCGCTCGCAAATGGTGTCTCGCCCGCGTCTTTGATTTTTGCGACGACTTCCTTCATCTCATCCCACGTTTTAGGTGGCTGTAGACCGAGCTCATCGAATTTCGTCTTATTGTAGAAGAAGCCCCAAGCGTTCGAGTTCAGCGGTAACGAGTAGACTTTCCCATCAACAGCATACGACTCGGCAGCACCGTCCTTGAGATTTCCTAAAAACGACTCCTTCGATAAATCAACGAACTTCCCGTCTGCTGCCCACCCTTTGAAATCCGCGTTTTGTGGATAGGTATGAACGATGTCCGGGACGTCACCACCAGCAATCCGCGTTTTTAAAACGGTACCGGCATTGCTGACGCTCGTCAGCTTCACATCGATGTCGGGATTCTTCTTCTCGAAATCCTTGATGATTTGATCTAACGTTGCTTTCATCTCGACTTTTTGTGAAAAGAACTCAATCTCGGTCTGATCCGAATTCGCTCCCATCGTACAGCCTGCTCCAAACAATAACGAAGACGAGAGAATGCCTGCCATTCCTAATTTCATCGACTTATTCATCATGATTGCCTCCTGAATGCTCTTGTATTTTTTTCAAGACATATAACCGGCTGTCAAAATCTCCGTTGACGGTTGGTGGCACATATAACCCAACGTACATGAGCTCATCTCCGCCGTAACGAGCTCCTTCTAGTTCGTAGATCGCTTGAGGATCGAGACCGCTCAATTTCAGTGTCCGAATCGGTGCCGCAGCTTCACTCAAGACGGTGACATCACAGACGATGATCTCATCTTGCTCCTGTGAGACGAACATCCAAGCTGGATGATTGCTCGTGAACGCACTCTCCAACCGATAAAACGTTCCGTATTGAAGTGTACGCCGATGCGTTTTGTAAAACGCGATTTGCTGTTTGACGATCGCCTTCTCCTGTTCCGATAACCGTGTCGCATCAAGTTCATATCCGAATACACCCGCCATCGCAACGTGACCTCGCATTTCAAGACTCGTCTTGCGATGCGTTTGATGGTTCGGGACCGCAGAGACGTGTGCGCCCATCGACGAGATTGGATAGATCATGCTCGTTCCGTGCTGGATCTTCAGACGCGCGACGGCATCCGTGTTGTCACTCGTCCATGTTTGCGGCATGTAATACAACATCCCGGGATCAAAACGACCGCCACCGCCGGAACAACTCTCGAACAGGATATGCGGATAACGCGCAGTCAAGAACTCCAGTACTTCATAGAGTCCGAGTACATAGCGATGCAACAGTTCGCCTTGCAACTCGCTTGGTAACGCGGTCGAAAAGACTTCCGTGACGTTCCGGTTGAAGTCCCATTTGATGTAATCAATCTCGACTTCGTCAAGTACAGCTGTCATCTGTTCGATGATATTGTCTCGCACCTCTTTTCGACTGAAATCCAGGACGTACTGATCTCGTCCTTTGGATCGTCCACGACCTGGAATATGTATCATCCAGTCCGGATGATCTCTGAAAAGTTGACTGTTTCTTGAAATCATTTCCGGCTCGAACCATAATCCGAATTGCATCTTTTGAGCATGGGCATGATCCGCGAGATGTTTCAGCCCGTTCGGTATCTTTTCTTGATATTCGAACCAATCTCCGAGTGAGGAATAATCGTCATCTCGTCGTCCGAACCAGCCGTCATCCAGCACGAACAATTCGATGCCAAGAGCCGCGCTCTCCTCCATGATTTGCTTGATTTTCGTTTCATCAAAATCAAAGTACGTCGCTTCCCAGTTATTGATCAGAACCGGACGATCAGCGTCACGGAAGTTTCCTCGCGCCAAGCGCTCGCGATACAGTGCGTGAAAGGCTTGTGACATCTGCATCATGCCGTGTTGGCTGTAGGAGATGTTGACTTCGGGCGCTTGAAAACACTCGCCTGGATTCAGTTGCCACTGGAAACCGAATGGATTGATCCCGAGTTGAATCCGCGTCTGTCCATACGGATCCTTCTCGACCGTCATTTGATGACTCCCGCTATAGACCAAGCTGAACCCGACGACTTCCCCGCTGTACTCCGTCGCCTCCGGTGAGACGATCGCAAGAAACGGATTCATTTGGTGGCTACTCGAACCACGTTTACTGTCAAACACTTTAATGCCTCGTGTAATCGTCTCTCGTTCCATCATCCGCTCACGCCCCCACGTACCATTCAACGTCAGACATTCTAATTCTTGAGACGGGAGATCCAGTGACAGACTCATCAGTTTTTGGATGTCATGTGTTTTCGTACCGACGTTATGCAACTGGACGGATCGCGATAAGATCGGTCGATCTCGAAAGACGGTATATGCTAGACGCAACTCGAGTTCTTCCTTTGCATCTTCTAATATCAAAACGAGTGTCTGCGCCTCTTCCTCCATTTCGATATAGGTGGCGGGAAGACCATCCAGCTTCGGTTTTCCGTTGATTCGCTCATATGAGCGATAGCGAAAGTCTGTTACATCTGACCCATCTTCGTGTTTGATCTGTTGCGCTGGTGAACGATAATCCCCCGTCCCATAACCGGGATACTCTTGCAGTAGCGTATCGAGCGAGAACAATCGATCCGTAGCATCCGGAAAGTTAGGTGAAAACGATCGATCAATCCGTGGGTATTTTCGTGCTCCATGATACGTTTTGATGGGTTGACCGAAATACTCCTGGGCGACGACCTGTCCTTCTTCGATCCGAAGGATATAGCTGTAATGACGATTTGTTAAGTGAAATATACCTTCTGTTTCGTTAACATGAATCAGTTCCAAAACCCAACCCCCTCAATTGATGACGCTTTCATTTTGAGGCAAAATAAAAAAGCGTTTACTAAACATATCTATAACTTAAAGTTTAGTAAACACTTTGTCAACACTATTTTCAATTTTTAGGAGATACACTTTCTCGTTTGATCAGTTGCGCGGGAATCATGAGACGGATGGGCAGATGACGTTCGCCACGAATTCGTTCCAAAGCCATTTTGATAGCGAACTTTCCTAATTCTTCTGTTTCAACCTTCACCGTCGTTAAGGAAGGTGTTAAAAATTCAGCGATTTCGATATCATCAAAGCTCGAGATGGAGATGTCTTCCGGTATCTGATGACCGTTTCGCTGGAATGCCCGGTACACACCGACTGCCATCGGATCACTGGCAACGAGTACCGCGGTGACATCCTGATGTTCAGCCAGCTGCTCCCCTAGACGAAGTCCTTCGAGTGTCTTCCATTCCCCAAGCAGACCGTGTATATGCTCAGACAATTCTTTTTGTTTCATCCAAGAGACGTACGTCTGATAGCGATCCTCTTCTTCACTCATGAACGACTCACCGTTCTGATTCATGATGACACGATGACCACCGATGAACGCGATCTGTCGATGACCGAGCTCATAAAAGTGCTCGAGACTCGCAATCGTCGCACTTTTAAAATCAGAATAGACGGCATCAAACCGTGCATCTGCTTGGGAATCGTCAATCACGATGATGTTCGGATTTTTTTGATATAAGACTTCTAGCATGTCTGGCGCAACGGTACCTAGTACTAAAATCGCACCTAGATGATTCAATCCTTCGAGGTCCGTCTTTTTCTCAGATAGACGAATAATTTTGTTGACACTTACTTTTTGGCGTTCCGCTTCACTTTCGATGCCGCGACGAATTGCCCTGAAATAAGGATCATCGATTTCTTGTATTTCGTTGACCGTCGTCACTAAGCCGACGGTCGCAATCCGCTGGTTATACGATTTTTTTTGCCGCGGACTATAGTTCAGTTGTTTTGCCGTTTGCAATACCTTATCTCTGGTTTCTGGACTGACTGATAACTTTTCATCCGCATTCAACACACGCGAAACCGTCGCAATCGACACACCAGCTAATTTTGCCACCTCTCGAATACTTGCCATGTTTCCTCACTCCTCTGAACAGTAGTAAAATGTGAACTCATTTTACTAAACAAATAGACTTGTTTCAACACAAAGAAAAAAGCAGGCGAATCTCTGCCTGCTTTCGTTCATCCAACGATTCTTTTTAATCGTGTTCAATCATCTAAACGATCGAGATCGATGTCTTTCATTTTCCTAACCCGAATACTTTCCTCCTGACCGATTTGATCGGTCTCTTTCAAGCGGTGCTGAACGACGAGCAGCACTAGTACGATCGCAGAAATCACAGAAATCGTCGCATAGTACGGTTGCGCGACGCGCTCGAACTCTAACGCTGATAGCACCTGTAAGATCGTCAATCCCGCGAGCATCCCGTGGAAATACCGTTGATAGCTGCGCGGCATTCCTGGCTGCCCGAATGTCTCATACCAGACGTATAAGCCGAGTCCGAACGCAAGTCCGTTCAGGATCGGCGAAGGAAGAAGGAAGAGCAGAATGCCGAGACCGAGCATCAACCAGGCGTATCGGATCGCAGGCTTAAAGAAAGCAGGATCGAGCTGCGCTTCCTCTTCCTCGATGACGGGCGTTGCTTTCTCCGCTTCAGTCAACGGTCGAAAACCAAGGGCTTCTTTCGCTTCCGCTAACTCAAGCATTCGTTTCTTCATCCCGAAATAAAACGGAAAACGTTCTTTGACGACCTCCCCTTCATCCGTTTGACCATCGGCTTGTTCTTGCACGGATACCTGATACAGCGTGCGCCCCATCCGGTAACTGACCCAGTAGTCGGTCGCTTGACCATTGTCGCGCTTGAGTTCAATCACCTTCGTTTGTTGATTCGTCATGATATGTGATTCCTTTCGTCGCAAGTTCCTGTAATTGCTCTGACGCATACAACAGGAGAATGAATCCTGAGATGAGACAGACCGCTCCGTTAATCGAGAGATTGATTGGTGATAAATAGTTTTTTGATGAGCCCGCTAACGCGAATAAGAAGAGTCCACCAGACCAAAAATAGAAGCGAGCACGTGCTGATTTTCCTTCGAAATCACGCGGCCAGAACAGAGTCAGAACAACGAATGTCACATATCCTGGAATCGGTAAGCTACCTGTCAGCGTCAGTAATCCACTGAACATGATCAATAAAGCGCTAAAAATACGCAACTTTATGATTCGTCGGTCGGCTCGAAAATCCATCGCTTCAGACAGAGCAAAAGGTGACCGGATGTATCCATTGTCTAATTTTTCACGAACCCACGTTTTTTTCTGACGATACGCGAGGAACGGATTTTTGAAAACAATCCGCTTCGTTGCGGACTCTTCATTCGTTTCCATCATATCCTCGCTATCGATTGCCTGCTCTTTTCGGGCAACTCCTTCCCGGCAAAATAAAGTGCGCCCCTCTTGGTGAAAGACGATGTGATGAACACGATCGCCGATTTGTTTTACTAATTGAATCATGATTTGTGCTCCTTTTATCTTACCTTCTACATTTTTATAGGTCTCACCATGCTGCGCTGACTACGTATAGTATGAACAGTCCACCTAAGACACAGACATAACCATAATGTCTGACGGTCAACGAACAAAATAAGATGACGCCAATTGACAAAATGATACTGAGTACGAATGAATCCACCGTGTCGACGCTATCCCCGTGTCCCGCTAGCGGTGTCTTTTTCGCATGCTTTGAGCGGATAAAATAGATGCCTAACGTCAACAAGAATATCCCGACACCAAGACCAAGAAACGGTACCACCATCGACGTCTCCTCCGACATATGTATTCTTTGAATATGTTTGTTACATGAAGTTATTATACAACTATTAATTACGATATTTTTCTTTATTAAGTTTCATTGAAATTTTTCCTATGTCTAGTCTGCATTTATGATGTTTGGCGTATGATTTTTTCTCTCATATCTCGATTTTTCACAAAAGGAGTGCAGAACTATGTACGCTTCCATCGCACCAGTCTGCACTCCTATTTCGCATGATGTATCTACTTTTCTTATTTAAGATTTTTTTCCGAAAAATAGGGTCATGGACCTGTACCACAAGAGACCGCATACTTTTCTTCACTCACCTTCTTCGAATAACAGACAAAAGGAGTTCCGCCTGTTTCACTTTTCCAATGGTACCAAAACATATGGTAACGCTCCGCTTGTGGATCTTGTTCCGTAATGATTGCAAAGTAACTTTGATAGAAATATCCTTCTTTATAGAGTTCATGTCTTAAAGCACCTCTCGGCGAAGCATCCGTAAACAGAACCGGTGATAGGATTGGCATGAGTAGTACGATGATGGCTAGCGTTCCGAAACAGATCAGGACTATTTTCTTTCTATTCTTTTTCTTAGAATTCGATTTACCCATCTTTTTCAACCTTTCCTTTTTGGTTTTTTTTGTTATATAGTAACATTATCTATACAACAGAAAGAGGTTTTGATATTGAAGAAAACTATTTTATTATCACTCTCTTTAGGTGTACTTCTATCTTCTGGTTTTTTGATCAGTAACGCAATAGCGACTTCTAATATTTCACAGGAAAAATCTGAAAGCGCGATTTCAAAGGAGCAAGCCTACACTTTTTTCACGAACGTCCTGGAGCAACAAAAAGCGGATTTTTTAAACAATACGCCGTTAGCACACACCAATCAATCGAGATTATCTTCACGCGACGAGGCTGTATTAATTTTTCTATCTAGTACAAAAGTGGATAAACAACAGCTACATTCATTTAGTTATAAGATTTCTAACGTAAAAGTGTACTCTGAAAATCAACGAAATTATGCTGAAGCTTATGTAACACGAACTTTCAACTTCGGAAGTGGGCTTGAAACGGGTTTAGGTGATACATTAGTGCTTGAAATCCAATCAAGTCCAGATGATTTAAATGGATCATCTCCCACCATTTCCTCGAGTAAATCAACGAGTGAAGTAAATGAGAAGGTCTCTGTTGATGAATTTTTAGAGAAGTATGAAGCAGAGGCAACAAAATAAAATCACGTACAGCTACGTCTAAGAAAAACTACATTGGATATTTTGCTAACGTCCTGCTTTACAACACGAGTAATGCTCAGTACTAGTTGATATAGTCATACGAGTTCACTTCTTTTGAATAAAGTACAACTTATGCTATATTTCGTTTTGGTAATTCTTTTAACGAAGGAATCAGTCTTTGTATTTTAATTTTATGGATGAAGGAGTTATCGTGTTGAGTAAATTTAGCATCCCTGTCGAAGCTGCTTTAAAAGTAATCGGCGGGAAATGGAAAGTCGTCATCTTGTGCCACTTGTTTAAAGATAAGTACCGGACGAGTGAGTTAAAACGTCTCATGCCGAATGTCTCTCAAAAAATGCTGGTCCAGCAATTAAGAGAATTAGAACAGGACGGTGTCATTCGACGGGTCCTCTATCACCAAGCTCCACCTAAGGTCGAATATGAGTTAACGGACTATGGACGATCGTTAAAATCGACCATGGATGTCTTATGTGACTGGGGAGAGCAGCATCTCCAAAATGAACACTTGAAGAATAGCTGTTAATGTTTCCGTACTTCCCTAAACAGCCCTGCATTTTCGAATGCAGGGCTGTTTGCTGTTTGATTTTTTTTTACTTCCCTCGTCCCTGTGATTTAGGAAAAGTCACTTTTTGGTGACTATGGAACTTTAAAGTGCCGTCTTCTTATTTCTGATTGCTCCCGATATGATGATGTCACACAGACAGCATGATTTTTTTGCTGTAATTTTGATAAAGGAGCTAGATGAATATGAAAATCTCTACAGTACGGTTAAACAATGGCGTGGACATGCCACAAGTCGGATATGGCGTATTTCGTGTCGAGGACGGTGCGGATCTCGAGCAAGCGGTCGTGACTGCAATTCGTGAAGGCTATCGCAGCATCGATACTGCAGCCATCTATGGTAACGAACAAAGTGTCGGCAGAGGCATTGCGAAAGCTATCGAAGAAGGACTCGTAACACGCGAAGAACTATTCGTGACATCAAAAGTCTGGAATGCACATGGATCATATGAAGAAACACTTGCTGCTTACGCAGAATCCTTAGAAAAAATGCAGTTGGAGTACCTTGATCTCTACTTGATCCATTGGCCAGGGAAAGCCAAGTATCAAGCTCCTTGGAAAGCACTTGAAGAGTTGGTTCAAACGGACAAGCTCCGCGCGATTGGTGTGAGTAATTTTCAAATCCATCATCTCGAAGACTTACTGCAACATGCATCCATCATACCTGTCGTCAATCAAATCGAACTCCATCCGAAGCTAACTCAGTCAGAGTTGCGTCAATTCTGCAGTGAACATGGGATTCAAATTGAAGCCTGGTCACCGCTCATGAATGCGGAACTTCTAGAAAATGAGGTCATTCAGGAGCTCGCTACACAATACAAAAAATCAGCTGCTCAAATCATTCTACGATGGGATATTCAGCAGGGCATCATCACGATTCCTAAGTCCATGACGCCTTCACGGATGCAAGAAAATCTGCGCATCACTGATTTCGAAATCCTTCCAGAAGATATGGAACGATTAAACCAATTAAATGAAAATCTTCGGAGTGGACCGGATCCAGATACGTTTGACTTCTGATTGCTCTTAATAGTCTTATTTCAAGTTCGAGGATGTAGTAGAAAAAATCAATCGGACGGAGAAAGTTTATTATTCGGGTCTATAAAATAGAAGCACACATCTCTTTTACGATGTGTGCTTCTTTGCAATCATAACTAGATTACGTAAGTGAATAGATTAGTTAGATACATCACCAGGCCAATGAATAGCAATCTCATCAAAAGAAGTTGTACTCTCCTCAATTCCTTCCATATCACTCGTATCTAATACTTGAATGTCCTCATGCGATAAGGTAATAGCTTGAGATGGATTCTCTATTTTCAAGTGATATAGTGTTTCTAGGAGCAACAGCTGTCGTTCCGTGAGTTCGTAGTACTCTTCCCAATATGCCAGTCCAGCTTCGTAACCCGATGCCTGTATTTCTAATAGATTTGATCCCCGATCCATCATTTCTTCGTATTGATGACTAGAAAAAGATTGACGATCACCTCCCCACAAGACAGTAGTGACGATCGGGAGAACGACTCCTTTAATATCATCTAATAGATATTGAAAAGTATCATCTACAGCCATTTTTTGTACTTTTTCTGGAGCTTCGATTAGCAAGTCATTCGCTTCTATAGTCTCTTCAAAAAATTCTTCGTTTCGAAAAGCCGCCACAAAAAAATCCGGTCCAAATGATACTGTTCCTCTACAGCCTTGACCATCATTCGTACTGTAATGATCACCATCCCACGAATGCTCATAAGCAAAATCGGGGTTGTTTGCGACAAAGATAGCATGAGCGATTGAAGCGAGTATACAGCCCTGCCATATGGTTTGACGATTCCATCCTGAATCCATGATTTGATTCTTATTCATTCATACCTCCTGTTTTTAAAACAGTTATGGAAATTCTTCTAATTCACTTGAGGAGTTCAAGCATCCACTAGATGATTTACTGTCATTGTGCGATATATCAAAACTTTAGTTAAACTTCTTTCTACCCTTCTGATGATCGTTATTCTCGATTTTTTGGAGTTCTTTCACCCAATCACGGATATCTTCCTCACAGTGCAGATATTCGGTAGGGCTATTGAGTAAGTCCATGCCATACACTGTAGTTAAGCCTTGAAAAACTAAAATATCGTAATCTGTAGTCTCCCATCCTTCTTTATTTTCTAAAACCATCATCCATTTATAAGCCCAATCAGACACTTCTTCTCTAGAAAGTTTATTTTCTAAAACCAATTCTAATTTCGATATGATGTCAGGTATACGAGGCGTCTTCATTTGATCCTCCATTATTCTCTAAACCTCTAGGATTTTCTATCAGATCGTGTATGATCGATGTTCTATCTTTCAAATAGCTATCAATAACCATCTACACGAGTGGTTTACGGTTAAAATCTACTAACTCATCTGTCTCGAACAAAAGATCTTCGAATCGATCTGCTCCATACTTTTCAATATATTTCTCCTCAGATTCAAAAATCGGTACGAACCAGACTGGCAATACGGTATCTGGCTCATTCCCAACATTAGAATCTGTTTCAAATAGGAAGAAGGATTCATCAAAGTACACAGGACTTGTAACATAAACAGAGGAGAACTGATACTTTTCAAATATTCCTTCAGGGAGTGGATAATACTCTGCTGCATTAAATGCATGTCCTGTTCTCATAGCGTACTCAGCCAATTGCCAGAATAAATAAATGATCTCGTCCTGAACGTCTGGTTGTTCCGCTGATATCATTATTTCTTGATGCATCAGTGAATCATCTTCCGTTTGGAGTGGATGAAAAAGTAATCCAAGGGATGCAATCGTATAGGTTTCCTTAAATGGTGCATCTTTGAATTTCAAGATTTGGACGTTCTTTTGTTCAAGTTCCTCGATTGGAAATGCTTCCGTGAATTCTCCGCAATGCTGTTCTAAATGATCAAGATAATTCATTAAATCAACCTCCGTTTGAGTATCGTTTTAATACTTCTAAACCAATCTGTGATTCCAACATAAATAGTCATTTCAAATTGTTATTGATTTCTTTTAATCGTTCTTCGTATTTGTAAACAGCAGCTATATCCCCACTTGAACCATATGGATTTACGACTGCTTTAGCCTCTTTTTCATCCACAAAAATTTTCTCTCCCCATAAGCCTTTCGTGATGAAATACTCTTCATCATTCGATTCTAAAGTGTCAAATAACAACGGAGTTGAAAATGTTCCTTCTTCTCGATGGCGTCTTCCAAGTACAATCCATTCCCGATTTTTTATACCATAGTAACCCGTTCTAATGACTATACAAGGTTCAGGATTTTTTTTATCTAACTCATGAAGTGAAAGAATTCTTTCTGTTCTAAGATTATAGTATTGGATGTAATCCATAGACTCTAGTTTTCCAGTCTCATGGTTCTCATCTTTAGAGATTCTCATTTCTGCATATCCATACCCTCCAAGTCGAGGTAAAGGAATCGCATAGACAACTCCTGATGATAAATTCCATCGCAAAGGTTTCTTTTTCATACGAATCGAGACGCTTGAAATCACTTGTTGTTCATCTTTCCGTGTACTCAATAAGCTATTTAGTCCATGTTCGAGCAGGTAACACCACTCTTCAACAGAAAATTCGTGATCCATCTTCTTTTCGAATTCTTGAAGTGTATTTCTCAATTGATTTACATACAGTTCTAATTGCTCTTTATTCTCCAATGGGTTGTTCCTCATCATCTTATAATGTGTTTCTAAAGTCATTCAACTCTTTCAATTGATCTTCGAATTCGTATACAGCTGCTCGATCACCCCACGTTCCTGAGGGATTGATTACCGCTCGTGCCTTTTCCTCTTCCACAAACACTCTTTCTCCGTAAATACCTCGAGTAATGTAGTAGTATTCTTCATCAGAATCTAAGCTAGGTATACTACCAAATAGTAATGGCGTCTCAAACGTTTCTTCCCGATGCCTTTTTCCGATCGTTTTCCATTCCCCTTCTCTTATTCCCTGTTGTCCTGTATCCATGATGATACAAGTCTCAGGCTTTTTTTGATCTAACTCGTAAAGGGAAAGAATCGTTTCTGTTCTAAGGTTGTAGTATTGAACGTATTTCATAGAATTTATTTCTCCACTCTCAAAGTTTTTATCTTTTGAGACTCTCATTTCTGCATATCCGTATCCTCCTAGTCGGGGTAACGGAATCGCATAGACAATTCCTGATGATAGGTTCCAACGTACAGGCTTTTTTTGGGTTCGAATGGAAAGGGTAGAAATATCCTTTTCCTCATCTTCTCGTGTACTCAAAAGGCTATCCAATGCATGCTCCAGCAGGTACCGCCATTCCTCAATCAAAAATTCGTGACCCTCTCTCTTTTCGAATTCTTGAAGTGTACTTCTCAATTGATTTACATACAATTCTAATTGCTCTTTATTTTTCAATGTTTTGTATCCCGTTAACTTATTATGAATTCTTAAAATCATTCATTATTTTTAATCGTTCTTCATATTTGTATACAGCAGATAAATCACCACAGGTTGCAGAAGGATTTATCACCTCTCGTGCCTTTTCTTCTTCCACAAACATTCTTTCTCCATTGATACCTCGAGTAACATAGTAGTTTTCCCCATCAGAATTTAAACTAGGTACACTACCAAATAGTAATGGCGTCTCAAACGTTTCTTCCCGATGCCGTTTTCCAAGTACGATCCATTCTCCTTCTGTAATCCCGTAATACCCCGTATCTATGATGATACAAGTCTCAGGATTCTTTTGGTCTAACTCCTGGAGTGAAAAAATCGAGTCTGTCTTGAGATTATAATATTGGATGTAATCCATAGGCTCTATCTTTCCAGTCTCATGATTCTCATCTTGCGAAATTCTCATCTCTGCATATCCGTATCCTCCAAGTCGAGGTAACGGAATGGCATAGACAACTCCTGATGATAGCTTCCAACGAGTAGGCCTTTTTTTCGTTCGAATGGAGAGCTTTGAAATCATTTGCTGTGTGTCTTCACGTGTGCTCAAAAGACTATTTAATCCGTTCTCCAGAAGGTACCGCCATTCCTCAATCGAAAATTTGCGTTCCATCTTCTTTTCGAATTCATAAAGTGTATTTCTTAATTGATTTACATGCTGCTCTAATTGTTCGGTCGATTCCATCGTTTTTTATCCTCCTGATTCATTACTCTAAACATTGTTACTTGATTAGCAGCATCTTTACTTTTAATTGCTCCGTTCATATTCAAAAATCGCCCACGGCAGCCATAAGACTGCTTCTGTCGCCTCGCCTAATTCATTACAATAATCTGAGTAACGATCCGCTTCTTCGAACGTATGGATTAAACCATGGATGTTAAGTGAGAAGTTAAAATGGTGACTGAAATCGCGTTCCAGTCCATTACACAAATACGAATGAAATGATCCCGAATCAAATCCTAGCACTTCGTACCCGATTTTTTTGGAACCTTCCATGTCAGGTCTGAGATGTTGTGATACCATTTTTTCTACTCCATAAGGCTCAGGATTTTTACTACTAAAAGCCGCTATATCTTCAAGAAAATCCACTTTATACTGCTCAGGCAAACCGAGGCTGATGATGCGTATGTCAGGAAGTTGATTCAAAAAACGATCTACGAACGTTTGCGCAACATTTAAGTTAGAGAACACTTGAGGAAACAACATATCTCCTGTCTTCCGCTGTTCTTCTATCCATTGTTCGAGTAACTGAAAGGTGGTAAGTGAGAGACCGAGTTGTTCCATATAACGGTCTTTCTTTACTTCCACGTTTCCCCATAAGATACTGATGTCAGGATAGTGTGTACAGATGCATTCACTTACGGATAGAACGGACTCAGGAACAACAGCCTTGTCCATGTATTCTTTTCGAGGAGTTAGCAGAATAAGATAATATCCCGCAGATAGGTAGCTCATAAATTGGCTCCTTTTTATGTAAAATGAATTCAATGAGTGTATGTAATGGATTTGATTCGCTAAATTGAGTAGAAAGGAAATGAAAACATGGATAAAGAACAAGAAAGAGTGCTCGTCCAATCATTTTTTGTCAATCGCGTTCAAGAGCGCGTTCTACATGAATTGTTCACGCCAAAAAAACGAGATATGGCGCTTCAGCGGTTAGATCACCGGTATTTAAGCATGCTGAAGAATGATTATTTGATTGAAATCAAACCACCTAATTCATGGCCAGACGATACGTATGATTTGTTGAAACAATATGGTGCACCGGATACGTGCTATTGTCTATCAGAAAACGAGCTGATTAGCGGGAAAACGTTACCTCTCCGTGAAGCACTCGAACACGCCATCGGCTTTGGATTCGCCTCGATCATTTCTTGTATTCCAGGCGAACTAGCGTATTTCGAAGCGGAGCAATCTTTCGGTCCACCACCTCGCTATTTGTTGAAGAAACCAAGCAATCGTTAATCTTCATCCTTGCATGCTTGGTTTCTAACAACTACGTCACGTGGTTGTACGCCAAAATTTGCTGAATGCATATCATCATCCTCATGTTCCTCTTAGTCTGCTTCGTATATGCCCTCTCTGAAGTCATACACTTGACTCCATATCTTGATCTTAGTGCCATTGATCGTCACCGTATCCTTCGTCCACTTCACTTCTTTTATTTCGCGACAAGGATACTCCCAGTACATTCTGCGCTTTTCTCCGTCCTTGTTCTCCATAATGCCGAGCATCGCATAATCCACCGTCGCGCCACCATTCGCGCGGTAAAAGCGAATCGTGTGCGCCTGATCGGGCGAGCTACTTTTTGAGATATACTCTTCTTTTGGTACAACATTGATATCAACCAAGAAAAATAGTCGGTAGATCGTCCACACGACATATATCGAAAGACTTACACCTGCTATGATTCCCATTATCTTCAGCTTTTTTCTCACTTTTCAAAACTCCAATTTTTATATATTCTTCAACATTCAATCAATCAGTCGCCCCAAAAACAAACCAACGTATTCTGATAGACGGACGCGATGCACATCTGCTTCAATAATTCTAAAAATTGATGTAGTTCCATGATTCGTTTATCTGACTGATGCATCATCCACGGCTCATTCGCATAATGATTCGCTTGATTCATCATCCACGCTTCCTTAGGTGTGCAATAGCGTTGAATAAGCAGCTCGCAAATTCCAATCAACTCGTTCACTTCTCTTGCTAAGAACAACTTATCGCCGTAAGGATCGAGATCAATCAAGAGGTCACAGCGATTGGAGGTACTTGCGAATTCTTCTCTTAAAAAACGTTGGACGTGACTCGGAAATGGTAGAATCTCTTTTTCGTTTTCTGGCACTTCTTTTAAACTCGTACTAATCCCAAACATGATCGTCCTCCCTTATATCACCCGTCCGGATGTCATTCATAATAGTCAATGCCATCTCCTTTAGGAAGAAACGATTTTACCTTCTCTTCAGTATCAAAACAGGCTTCATTTGAAAACAGATAATAGCCCATGAAATCATGCTCCATTGTGATGAACGACATCTCTTCCGTCGCACGAATGACGGGAGCGATACGTTCTTTTTTGAAAAACCACCCTTTGACTATTTTCCGTTCAAACGTCAGGAGATTCGTAAACGATAGGAAATAAAAATCGTTTACTGCCGCATACCAATACGTTTCGTCCAGCAGACGCTCAAGTTCGCTCGCATCGTTCACTTGAACGCTATAAAAAAGACTGCTCTTATCTGGTTGAATCTTTGTGTAGAACAGATTTTCCTTCTGAAAAAACGGTTCCACTTCTTCATTGGTAAAACCACCACCGAACGTGACGAATATTGGAAAGCGATTCAGACGCGTCAAAAAATGCTTCAGTACTTCATTGGAGTCATGTTGATAGTCTCGTTTCTCGTCATTCGGAAGACATCCCATCGAATAAATCGACTTAATAGCACCCGGTGGATCAATATCGAGATAGCGGTCTTTGATCACTTTTGCATGATTCGTATGTTCTTCGAGATCGATGTATAACATGAAAATCCCTCCACGTATTCTGCTTGATCCATCTACATCATCCAACTAAATCGAGTTGCTGGTTTCATCAATAGAATTCAATGGTACCGTCGTCTGGAAAGATGGCTTTCACCTTGTCCTCGGTATTAAAACAGGGTTCATTCGAAAACAGATAATAGCCCATGAAATCATGTTCCATCGTGATGAACGACATCTCTTTCGTCACATGAATGACGGGAACGATACGTTCTTTTTTGAAAAACCATCCTTTGACCATTCTCCGCTCAAACGTCAGGAGATTCGTAAACGATATAAAGAAGTCTTCGTTCACAGCCCCATACCAATAGGTCTCATCTAGCAACAACTCAAGTTCGGTCGCGTCATGCACTTGAACGCTATAGTATAGGTTCTTGTTTGGTCGAACCTTTTTATACGATAGATTATGCTTTTGAAAAAACGGCTCGACCTCCTCATCCGTAAATCCTCCACCGAACGTGACGAAAATCGGGAACCGATTGAGACGCGTCAAAAATTGTTTCAAGACTCGATTTGAATCGCCTTGATAGTCGCTTTCAGTGTCATCCGGTAGACAACCCATCGAATAGATGAAGTCGATACGTTCTGGTCGATCAACGTACAAGTATCTGTCTTTGAACACTTGTGCATGATCCATATGCTTCTCAAAATAGACATCCAACACGTTCCCTCTCCCCTCATAATCTCTCCATTACCGCTCGATTTCATCCTCTGGAAACAGTGCTTCTATTTTTTCTAATGCATCGAAATCTGTTTCATTCGAGAAGATCAGAATATTCTCGAAATCAAACCCGATTTTAAAAAATGTCGTTGGTTTCGTCATATCGATTACTGATACTACTCTCTCTTTTTTGATCAACCACCGTCTTACTCTCCTCGTTTCAAACTTCAATAAATCAGTGAAAGCAATCAAATAGTAGCCATTGTAGTTAGCCATTGTAATTGACTGCGTGAGTACCTGAAATAAGTCTTCTGGGCAATTCACTTCGACGGTCATATATCTTTCACGCTTAGTGATTAGGATCTCTGTATACGATAATTGTTTGTGCTTAAGCGTAGACAGCAAATCTTCTTTTTCTAAATCCGTCAGTTCATGGAATCCAAAGGAGAGATAGATTGGAAAACGATTCAACCGTGTGAATAATTGGGTTAACACTTCTTCGTCCGAAATGACTTCATCTTCCTTTGAGTCATCATTATAATATTCGAATGAAAAAATGGATTCGATTCGGTCTTGTCCCTTTAGTGTCAGATGATATTCTTTAATCGTCTTCGCATGATTTTGATGTTCTTCAATGTAAATCTGCACGTTAATCTCCTCACTTTCTCTGGATTGTCACGGTCTTCATCAGGATTCTCTATCAACGGATGTTACACTATAAGTATGCTCTCTCCTAGCGTTCGACAACGAGACATACATAATCCAACTTAGAGGTGATTCCAATGAAAAAACTTCTGCCTTGCGCCATCTGTGGCGAACGCCACGACGAACTCCCGACTGAATATGAAACACTCGGACCGGTCTACTACGAACAAATGTCTGAGAAAGAGCAAGAAACGAAAAGCGAGATGCATGATACGTGGTGTGTCTTAGAACTGGACGGTCCGCATTATTTCGTGAAGGGCATTCTTGAACTCCCGATTGCTGGACAAGACGAACCCTTCTGGTGGATTGCATGGGTGAGCCTGAGTCCTGATAACTTCGCTCGCTTCATCGAGAAAAAACGTTCTCGGATTGAGGAGGCGATGTTCGGCTGGTTTTCAAGCGATCTACCCGCTTACCCGGATACCGTCAACTTAAAAGTGATGGTCCATGATGAAGGAACCGGTCAACTTCCTTTCTTTGAACTCGAGCCGACGGATCATCCTTTGTCGATCGAATTCTATTCCGAAATGACGCTTGCTCAGGTCCATGCCATCGCAGACATCGTCTATGCACAAGAGTGAACCAAATAAACTGAAGCCGCTGTGGAGCAGCGGCTTTTTAGTTTTCACTCTGTTTCGTGATCAAAATATGCGTTCTTTCAGGAATCTCGATGTCTTCTAACTGATCAAGTGCCAATGATAACTTCATACTTTTCACTTGCGGATCGGATTCTTCCCCAATCCAACAGGTATACAATTCAAACGATTCACCCTCGTCTAAGAACTCGTTCATGAGCGTAAACAAATAACGCAGCTTTTCTTTCGATTCCAGTGCAATTTCGGAATCAAAAGGTTCAACGATCTCGATGCCCCAGTGACTCGAAATTTCATATACATACCATTTATGAAAATGCTTCGTTTTTACTTCATACAGACAGTCTTCATCCGCAAAACAGGGACCGATATATAAAGGAACAGTTTCATCTTTTTCATCTAAATTGAGATACTGTTCAGGAATTTGTCTCTCCATACAAATATATGATGCTAAGCTCATTGTGCTTCCTCCTTATGTATGATGTTTCCATCGTTAGTTGAAAAACGTCTTTCGATCGTCCATTTTCCCAAAATGCGCGATCTTTCCATTCGTACAAAAGTGATCGAGCATGCCAAATCGATTTGTTGCATCGCGGGTCACGATGAAGTTATAGGGCATCAATAACGAGAATTCAGACATGAAGTCCTCAAGCGTTTGCCGTGCGGGTCCTGCATCTTTCGAAAATAATCCTGACGTCACTTCCTTTCGATTCAGCAAATGCAATACATGTTCTTCAAATACCGCTTGCCAATTGGAATCGCGCAACGTCATCACGTGAATCGAATCATCATTTTCTAAAACATCCCGACCACAAAAAACGACCTCGACCGGAAACGTGACATGCGGTAAGACCGCATCAAAAAAGTTCTCATATTCTGTCCCTGCGTCATCGAGCTCTTCATATGCGACTCCATACATCGAGACACAATCGTTCGTGACCCGGACGATTCCTTGTCCTTGTTTTTGGATGATAAGCGTCACTTCTGCTTCAGTCGCCATTTCCTGCTGTTCGATGACAAGATGTTCGAGAAACCTTTTAAGCTGCGAATCGTCGGTCATGATCATGTAAAATCGGACCGTCCAATCCGAAAAATCGTCGATGTGTGGATTCTGCTTGAGTGGTCGGTCCAGTAACTTTACTTCAACCGGATACGAATGCTGATTCACTTGAAGACGGACGAGTTCTTTCCAATCGTCGTGTGGTAGCAGTTCTCGGAACACATCAATCCAGTCGTTTCGTTGAAAGGTCATTTTCATCTTACTCACCCTCTTCGGATTTCATTCGAAAAAATCTTTGTTCTTTGGAACGCAGTAATTAGATCTTCTCCAAACATTGTGATGCTACCCTCCCACGGGTGACCGAGGTACCCCCAGCGAAAATCACGGGCGATGAAAAAGGAGTAATCGCCATCTGGAACTGCTGGAACCATCCAGTCTCCTTCTTCATTTCGAAGAAACGGGCGCCTTGGGTCGATCCAGTATCCTTGATGATTCCAATCGAGTGCCATGACGCGTTCCCCTTCAACGGTCAGCTCGGTCAGAATACGCTTTAACGTTTGCTCGATTTTTTCACGTTTCTCATAATCCACTTCGTATGTAATGAACGGACTTGGGGCATGGTATGAGGGGAAAACTGTCGTACTGGGTGCGAATTGAAATTGTTGATCAATGACGTGCCATATCTTCTCGTCCTCCGCTTGCGTCATCGGAATCCAGCTCCATGGTTTACTTTCACCAATCAAATCGAACGTCGCTCCTTGAGGATATAGAACGGTGTACGCTGCTCCTTCTTGTACTGCAATTTTTGGTTCGTCTTGTACATCGCGTGCTTTCGTCTCTTCAAAAATTAGTGCAATGGCTGCCTCGACATCAAGGACATGGTAAAAGATATTCGTCGTACCGCTACCGATATCTCCCCCTTCACAGTAGCCGTTCCCCGTATGAAGCAAACCATCATTGATTACTTCTTCCATCATGTAACGTCGCTCGAGCGCTGTTTCTTCCTGATCCTTTTCATAAGAAAACTGGACGATTAATTCCCGGTAATCTGTCTCGTTCAGCTCGCGATAGCCTTGACGTTCAAACTTCTCGACCAACTGCAATATCTGTACACCTAATCGTTTGAAGCGCGAGACACGCATCTGTCTTACGTCTTCCGCTCTCACCCACGCTCCAACGATTCCTTGATGTTGAACGATGAGGCGTCCCTCCGTATAGATTGTTTGGTAAAGCGTACCGGAGTCGCCTTGTTTTGTCAGTTGGATCATGAGTGGTTTCGCTCCTTCCATCACAATGCGTTCAAGTCATGATCTTCTATGTATCCTAAAAACGTATCTTGCAATGCGCCATCTGTCTCTACGGTCTCGACCGGATCTCCTGCTTCGTCGACTCGGACAAGTGCCAGTTTCGCTTCAAGCGCAGATCCATTTAGTCCTGAACTCCCATCGATGATGCCAAATACATGCGAAACCGTATCGATGATCGTCTGTTCCATCATCTGTCTCATCCGTTTTTGATCCGCTTCGCTCGACTGCTGGTAAAACGCGATACAGGCAGTATAGGCATTAACACTTGGATCGACTTCTTCTTCATAGATGTCCTTATAATCTGCCATACCGTCCTGAACGACCGTCCGATGGACCGCTTGAACAAACTCTTCCATCTCTTGATTCATGATTTTTCTCTCCTTTTATCAAAACTTCGTAGTTCATAGCTCTCACCTTAAACGCTTATCGTTTACATCCGTTCGTCTAAACAGTGTCTTATTCTGACCATACCGACAAACGAGTCCGAGGATCATTATCATCTGTCACCCATTCGATTCCGGTATATCCACGTCTCACGGCGTTCTCATAAAATGCTTCGGATACGTGCTGCTCCTTACAATAGATATCGACGTACGTGCAGTCATACACCAAAATCGCGATGTGACAATTGCTTTTCTGAAACCACTCATACGTCATTCCTACTTCTTCAGTCTGACCACTTTGAAATGCAAACAATTCAGCAAAGATCAAGTAATTGCTTGGTCCCCTTAGCCATTTCGCTAATTCATGTCCTGTCGCTTTCTGATCGATTAAAAACTCTTCTAAACTGTCATACAAGTCCCCGTCCATGGTTTGGATCGGAAAATCAAAGTTACGAAGAAACCAGTCATACGCTTTCATCTCGATCGCACTTAGTATATCGAGCATGACACGTCCCGGTTCATTCAGAATTTCAAACGATACGCCACGCAGACTCATCGAATTCCTTCTTTCTACATTGTTATAAGAAGGCTGCCGTATAAAAACACTGTAGTTCCTGTTCTTCACTCGAACTTCCCCACGTGCAGACGGCATAACCTTGTGCGGTTAGTGTCGTGACCATCTCGACGACTGGTAAATTCCCACTTTCTGTTAAGCCGATATCGAGTACCTGATCAAGTAGCTCCTGACAGTGTGGCGGTCGATCATGATTCGCACAAATAATGATATACATAGCTGGAGAATCACTAACCATCTCGATAGCTGTTGTGAGCTGTTCGATACCAAATTCAGCAATCCCAACGTAGTACGGTTCTTTGCCCACTTGAACCGGTACTTCCATTCGGGAGGTGAAGCCATCGAGCGTCTCTTCTCGTTCAAGTAGACGCCACAGCTTGTAGTAATCAAAGATTCTTTTGGAATGGAACTTATTTCCGACACACACTACTACATAAAAGCGATACGTGCTTAGCGCATGCTTTTTCGCTAGCTCATCACGGAACATCTCACTACTGATTTGTTTGAACTGGACGATATCTTCTGGAAACAAAAGCATCTCACCGACCACACATAGACAGCGAATTGATGAACTCGCATCCGTAAGCCAAGGGTAGACTCGTGTCGCATCGCTATGCTCTTCAAGATACGTTTTCATGAAGTATCTCCTTTTTCATTCCCATTGACACGTTACGCTTTGATTGGTTTCAAATCGTAGATGTACGAGTTCATTTGTTTTGAGATTAGACAGTTTCAGCGAACTTTGAGCTTCATTCGTATAAGGCCATTCGAATCTGACACCTTCGATTTTCTTCAGTAAAAAATATGCCCAGTGCCGATTGTATTCATTCTCGGACAGGACATCCCATAACGCATCCTCACAATGATTCCCCTCGTAGACACATAATTTCATGACCGTGTTCTCTGCTATCACGTGTAACCCCGCGAATACGGAAGGGTTCGGAATTCGCGATTTTTGAATGACTAAGGTATAGCCCTCTTTCAGAAGGCGATCTAATTGTTCGCGGCTATCCGGAAGCTCCTCTTCGATGACGGAAGCCGGAAGTTCTCTGATGCGGATTGGCAATCCCACCTCATATTCAAAGGGATCTTCGAGTGCGAGTAAGTCTTCACGGGAATAGATTATTTTCATGAGATCATCCTCACATTCTTTTATGGAGTGCCTTCAGATTACACGCGCGCCATGCATCACGGACGATATCTTGGAAAGTCGTTGCCTTCGGTTTGAGTTTTAACGTTCTATAATCGAAGCAATAGACGGCTTCGTCTGGACGCTCTTTCAATACCGCATAGTATTCGTCCTGTTTAAACGACGAGCCAAAAAAGAAATACTTGTCACGGAGTGCATCGAACTCGGTTAACGCGTATTCATCGAGACTGTCCGAGAGATTATATTGAATCTCATGCGATAATCCGTTCCAACTCGTCAACGGAATACCGTTTAAGTTCAACTCTTCGGAAAAACGCACACCATTACAGACTCGCAAAATCTCTTTATACCACTCCGGAATCGCAAAATGATCGGTCTCGAATGCTTGGATGCGGGCTTCTGGACAAGGACTCTCCACGGACACTCGGTAGCTTTGAATTTTTGGTAAGCGATCATACAAACGAAGCTCGTGACTTACCTTTTGCCCCTCGATTGGAATACTGTAATTTAGTTTTTTGTGGTCTTTTCCATAGAATCTCTCCATAGAAGCTATCACATTCGCCAGAAACCTATCATCAGCTCCTGATGGACTTCTTTCTTTCTTGATGATTGGCATTTCAACGTCTTCTAGTGACACGTCTTCCTCGTCATCGTGTTCTTCAAAAGCCTCATGTTCCCCGAGGACGATTACGATCCCTGTCACGTCACCGTCTTCTCGTCGGACAAGGACTTCATAGTGTCCGTCCCCCATTAACTGAACGGCGACACCGAACGGAAACAGGAAGATTTCGCCTTCCATCATTTCATCTGAAATTGCGATATAGAACGGGTCGATTTCTTCATCAAACTCTAGCGTATTTCGAATCTCCCAATCGATGGCTTCCCGTCTCCCGTAATCCGCTGTGTTCATGACGACGAGCTGCGCTGAATCGACGACGACTAGATCGGATAACGGCTCGAAATCGGATGGATCCATCTTCGTTTCTTCATTCATTGTTAGGTAAAGCAAATTGATTGATTCGAACTCATCTTCGTCATAGAAGACCATCCAAATCGAACCTTGTTCAACTGGAATTGTCACGTTGTATTCTACATCCGGCTCAAGGAAAGCCGGATCCGAGACAATCAGATTCCCTTTATGACTTGTAAACGTGCCAAGTTTTTTCATGTTAAATACCTCTTTCTTAAATATAACGGAGAGGACATTTCTAACCTGCTAATGTCATGGGATTAATCAAACTT
Organism: Exiguobacterium sp. E17S; assembly: GCF_057772545.1. Taxonomy (NCBI): domain Bacteria; kingdom Bacillati; phylum Bacillota; class Bacilli; order Caryophanales; genus Exiguobacterium; species Exiguobacterium sp. E17S. The sequence continues at coordinate 658,739 of NZ_JBYLRU010000001.1, read as the reverse complement.
AACCCTTTGATTCTTGTTTCATCCGCCATTCCATGAATCCGGTGGTTCGCTCTTGCCGGAAACGAATCCAATCCGTTAAGGTTTGATTCATCTTCTGCCATTCGTTAATACATTCCGATTTGAAAACCGCATCATCGAGTTGCTCGATTAGTAACCAAGTCTCTGTTAAGGATGCTGCATCTTTCTCGATTTCTCCTAAATACAAATCTTCATCGAGATGATGGAAGGAATACCATAATCCGTACAAAAGATGATCAATCATTCTCTCGATCGCTAACTGCTCCCGTCTTCCCCCACGTGTAATCGCCTTTTGTAAGTAGATGAAGCGGTCATCTTCATTAAAGAAAAGACCATACCAGCGATACGGTCGAACGTCATCCGGCATCTCTTTCATCCACTTCTTCAAAGTCGGTTTTAGAAGACGTTCTTTTAGCGGATGAATCAAGAGGAACGAAGCGTCTGTCTCTCCTTCACAGGTAGATAATAACCAACTCACAAACGTCCGCTGTCGCTCGAAGTTCCACGTATTCGCTTCTTCAATGAATCTATCCATATGTACTAACCACTCTTTGCGTAAGCCACGATTTTTGGCAAGAAGAGCGGTGTGAAGACGTGGTAGATCAGAAACGATAGGGTCTTGTAATAACTTATCTAGAAGCGACATGTTTCATCTCCTTTTTAAATGTCATTGATCCACTTTCATTTGTTGTCTCGTTTTTCGAAGATGAAACCATAATAGTATTCCCGTGCCTATCGAAAGAACCGGGAAAAGATACGGGATATATGATTCCTGCTGATGAATCACGTGCATGAAAAAGTAACTAACGAAGCAGAAAATTCGAAGCCATGTAGGAAGATAACCTTTACCGATAAAAGCTAAAAACATCAAGGGAATACCCATTCCAAATACTACAATTGGTAAGACAGAGAACGGTGTCACGAACTGAAACAGACCAAGTCCCACCAGAAGATAGGCGAACCAGGACGTCCGTCGTCGAAACTTCTCGCGTTCCTTTCGTCCAGGTTGTATCCCGTAAATATCATCCTGCTTGTATCCTTCCGCTTGTTTCTCGGCAATCAGTTCCTCCATCCGTCGTTTCGCTTGACGCCTTGTCGTGTACTGTTCTTCCTTCTCATCGCTGACATCTTGATCAAGCTTCCATTGTTCGGTGACACCATGATACATCTGGATTGTTCGGCCATCACGATACAAGTACCAAAAGTACGTAATGCCATCCACCTGTTTACTGAGTGTCTGAATCATGTTAACCCTCCAGATCTGCTAGGACATCTTCTGGATCCAGCTCGATTCCGACAAGCTCCGGTCCCCAGTTCAAGCCACAATATAGTCCGTCGTCGATCATGTTCGGTAACCAGCCATCCATGAATAGATCCAAATCCAAGCGAATCAAGTGATAGTCCGCCCATTCCTTCGTCTGTAACGCCTTAGCCGCTGCTTCCGTCGAAAAGAATAACAGGACGTCTGTCTCGTCTTGATTCGACGGACAATAGGCCCAGCCCGACTGTTCAAATTTTGATAGACCATAGACAGTTCCCGTTTCAAGAACCGTCTCTAAGAAAAGTTCTGCTTGTTCCGCACTCTGCTCCATTTGTTGTTCCTTTTCAACGAACGCATTCAACGTCGGTGCTACCGGAAATAGTTCTTGTTCTTCGTGGTCCCATAAGACGATCGTATCTGTGTCCGGTAACTGATATCCGAGTTCGTCACCTGTTCCGTCCGCCGCAATCCGCAAGAACCCTTCTGGATACTCTTCTGCATCTGTCAAATTGATACGAACAAGGTCCTCCCATGTTCGCTTGATATACTGCTCGTCCTTGATTGGATGAAATCCCCATTCGCCGATGCTGAATTTATTTTCGTGCTTGTACCTATTTCGTAGTTCTTTCGGAAGCTCGAAGCCAAGTTCTGCTTCCACCTCTTGTAGTCTCTCTTCTGTAACGCCTGGTAAACCGATTTGATATGTCATCTATATGACTCCTTCTTATACATTTTTGTCTTTAATTTTTCCGGTTAAAATTCTTGCCTGTGGGATAAAGTCCGGTCAAACGTCTGCCGTAATGAACTTTTGCCTGCCCCATTCGGATTTTCTTCATATTAAACTGGTCCTTAAAATAATCAATGACGGGTTCAACGATATAGGACGGCTCCAAGATATGAAGGACGAATTCGATCGCTTCTGGACCATACTCATCTTCAACAAAATACCCGTTGCCGATTTCAAAAAGAAAACCGTTGAGGTCTTCTTCAATGCTCGAACGATGCTCAAAAATGACGTCATACTCTGTATCCTGACAAAAGATCTCGACGACAACTTCGTGGTAATCCGCTTCTTGAACGACCGAGTATCCGTCCTTTTCTTTCTCAGCTACAAGTTCTCGAATGTAGGCATCCAGATTAAAAAAGCGCGAGAACTTTTGCTCGCTCATTGGTTCTTTCAATTTCTCTCCCATGATGCCGTGAAACGTGTAGAGTGTCCGTCCATCCTTTTCGAACAGCCAAAAATGATTCTGACCGTTCATTGGTTTGATGAGTTGCATGAAGTTCCCTCCCGTTCTTATAGGTCCGCGAACAATTCGCCATTCAGCTGGCGAATCATCGTATCGTTCGGTAACTGTTGTCGTAGTCGTTTCGCCCAGTCCGTCCGAAGATCATAAGCGAAGTGTTCTTCGTTCGATAGCAGATAAAGCATTGTTCCATCATGGCCGACAATCACGACGGTCGTATCTTCCGGATAAACGAACCGATCTTCTAAGACACGTGTTTTTCGGTACGTCGTTTCGACCTCTTGTTGAATCGACAAGCGATCGGAATACGAAAACATGAACAGTTCGTCCATCGATGCAACTCCATAAGCGTGTTCAAGGATGAGTTCGAGCATCCTAGCATTTTCAATCTTTACCGTGAAAAAATGACTCTCACTTGTCGATGTTCGTTTTCCACGTAACCAACCGTTCGATTGTTTCTGCCTAGACAAGACATGTGAAGTGAACGACATATGATGTTGCGAGAAAAAAGCCCTGTTGTCTTTGTCTTCCTCTTCAAAAGCAAAAAAGGTCGCGTAGATCGGAAAACGATTTTGATGATTTAGAAAATCAAACAGGAAAGTTTCATTTTGATCTGTATCGCCTTGTTCTCCCGATTCAACACTCATGTGATACGCTTTCGCTAGCGGTCCATTTAGTACTAATGGTCGTTGGATATCGTCTTCAAAAAGGGCGTCGGTAATTTCGCATTCGCAAACGAATACCTCCCTGTTAAAAATCGATTCTTCAATTTCTTCATTGTCTCCCACGAGCGGATGTCGTTTTAAATTAAGCAGCTGCATCTCAGTTTCATATAACATCTCATTAAATTCCTCAGTACCGTATTTTTCGATGTAAGCGACTTCCGAAGCAAAGATGGGCACGAACCAGACTGGTAACACCGTCTCCGGTTCCCCGAATGCCGTGTTCCCTTTATAGACTTGAAATGATTCTTCAAAGTATAACGGTGTCGTCACGTATAGGGCAGCGAAGCCGTACTTCGATAACAACCCATCCGGCATCGGTAAATACTCGCCTAAATCATAAGCGTGTCCAGTCTTTAGTGCTTCCAGCGTCAAGCGATAGATCAATTCAATTAAATCCGACTCGGCATCTTGTTGCATGACAGATAGCATCACTTCTTGATGGATAACGGCACCGTTCTCGAATTGTAATGGGTGATGCAATAATCCAAGTGATGTCACGGTATTCGCATTCGCAAACGGTGCATTTTGAAACTGCAACAATTGAATCGCATGATCTTGTAATTCTTCCATTTCAAGGTGACCAGTACTTTCACCACAATGGGCTTCTAAGTGTTCTATGTAATTCATATTTTTATATCCTCATTTCATGACATTAAAAAATGTCATTTTCAATAAATATCTTCTACCATATATTATATATTTCATAATACAATTTTGGGATTTTTTATTTTTTCCTAGTGGAGGGTATCGTGACATCTGAAAACGACAAAAATGACTCCGGTTCAATACCGAAGCCATCTTATAGCAATGTAAAAAAATAAAGCGACTTTTTAAAATGTTCATCCGTTAGGCTTCACTCACATGTATCGTTTTCGTTTGTAGGACTTTCCTTCGATCCATATCCAAATCCGAATTGATAGATAAACATCAATTATGCCAATGATTAACGCAACGACAATCATGAGAACACCATTATTACTAGAAACGAATAGAGGGGATAAAATTGTAAAAGTAATACTCAAAAGAATTGGCAATGTGATACCCATCCAAACAGAATTAAACAATAGTGCCTTCCACATCCACATCATCCTTTTATGTGTAATAGCTGGTCTAAGTGTAGCATCTAGTGAGCAGAAGAAAAGAATTGCATGTTAAGAACACTCCATGTCGCAATCACTTGATAAAAAATAATGCTTTCTTTAAACCTTTATTTTTTGTTGCTTAACCAAAACAGAGTCATCATTCTTCCGATAAATTTTGGTTCGTAATCTATCTCCCACTGTGTTTATGATGATGTCGATCGTATTCTCATTTTCCCAATACAATTCATATCCATATAAAGAGATAGGGTTCAATATACTTCTTAACGGTATAATGACTGATTGCGATAATTCAAATATACATCCATCATATAGGCTTTTCCGAGACTTCATATCAGTAATCACTAGAAACAAATTTAGGTTAACAGGTGTCAATTTTGCTTTTAGAGTAGCTCTCATTGTTTTCGTTTTGTTATTTTTCCTGCCTATGTTCTGTACGAATATAAAGTTCTGTTCATACACATAATTTTCTATTTTATTTAATTCATCATCGGTTATAAATTCTCGGAATATTGAATGTCTAATTCCTTCTAATAAAGTATTCAATGTTTCTTTTAAAAAATCTAAATTCTTTTTTGACTTTAATTCCTCCATCTTAGTTTCTTTAAAATAATATTCGCGTCCTTCACCATTTTCACTTCTGATTTTTTGTTTTTCTTCTTCTGTTAAACTTTCATAAAAAATAACATAAAGCGAACTGTATTTCGGAAATTGTACCTTTAATTTTTTCAACATCCTTTGAAACATAAAGATCAATGGTTCATTTTTTGGATCAAAATAGTTAATATCCAACTCATTATTTGCATTTTTCTCAATATATAACACTTCGAGTTCTAACATGATTTTCACCTCTCTTAAAAGCTGTAATGGTATGGTGGTTTCAACTTATATCTTAAGGCACTTTTTACTGATCTAGACGAAAAGTATGCCTCAATTGGATTGAACGGATGTATAAGTACGGGTAATTCCTTTTAAATTTTTTTCGAGATCTCTATATATCAAAATCCAATTCAGTTGATATATTCCATTTTGATTACAATTCAAAATTAACTCGTTTATATGTAAGCGTTATCATTATACTGTAAACGATACTAATTCTTTGTTTAGGAGTTGAATCGAATGGATACGGTCATCAGTCATTATTCGAAATTCAAATGCCCACGTTGTCGTGAGAAATTCAAGGAGGAGATTCTCATTGAAGATTTACATAGTGTATCGTACGAGGAGCGGCGCTTAGGTGTAGAAATCCAGTATGACTTCTCTTCGGAAGTCGCTTGTCCGAACTGCCACCACCAATGGCTCATCGAAGGAAACGTCTGGGAATATCCTGAAGGAGTCATCGATGCGATTGAACTATAATATGCCTATTCTACTCTAAGGCACTTCCCTATTTCTCAAGTGCGCTACATATGAAGCGTTGCCTTGATGTACACTATCGGTAATACAAAACGTGTACTTCGGAGGTGTTCGCATTTGAAAGTGAAACTTTTATCTTTCCTCCTTTTTTCGATCGTCTTCTTTTCGATCGTCTTCCTAGCAGGATGTAGCGATTACGATCAAGACGGAAATACGACAAGCGAGAAAGCAAAACAGAAATACGATGCAGCTATCAATCAAGTCATTAAATCTGAAAATCAATACTTGAAGAAACAACTGGTTGATCGACAACTAAAGCGAAATTCTGGAGAAACGGGCGTCATCGTCTATGAGGATCAAAATTTAATCGAAATCTATTACGACCAATCATCTAGAGGAGAAAGAGCCATTTATCAGAAAGACGGATCCACTTACGCGCGGAAGACGTATACGAAACAAATCAGCCGTAAAATCGATGACTCTAAAAAAAAATATCTTGAGAACATTGGAATCAAGTAATTTCAATTTTTTATGACCGCGCTTAAATGGTCGATGACTCCCTTCTTTGATCGGGTCATCGTCCTTTTTTGTATATTCTCACCTTTCTTACGCTTGAGAGCATCCATTTTGTGGTACAGTTCAAATGGTATTTTTTAAAATATTTTCTTTAAGGTGGGAATTACTGTTGGGAAAAATTGTTTCAATTATCATTCCTGTATACAATAAAGCGACGGATCTCTCGACGTGTATAGCGTCGATTCAGGCACTCACGCTTGATCATTCAACGATGGAAGCGATTTTCGTTGATGACGGTTCGACCGACGAGTCGTTATCGATTCTCCACACGGCTGCAGAAACGATGGATTTCATTCGCATCATTGAACTCCCAGAAAATACGGGAAGTCCTGCCCATCCGCGAAACGTCGGAATCGAAGAAGCGACAGGTAGATACGTCACGTTCTTAGATGCTGATGACCGCCTTGATCCGGTCGGATTCCCTCAGCTCGTCGCGCAAGCCGCTTCGAACGATGCCGATATCGCATTCGGTCAAACGATCAAACATACCGACACGTCGATTCAAAAAGTCGGGCGGTTCGCATCGTTCACGACTGCCAATCAGCTCGTGCCATATGAAATCGACAAAGTATTTCGCGCGGTTGGACCGCCGGGGAAAATCCTGAAGCACTCCGTCTTGATCGAGCATAACATCCGGTTCAGCCCGATGCAGTTCGGTGAAGATAAACTCTTCTTCTTCGAAGCCATCTCTAACTGTCAAACGGCTTCGATGAATCCGGCACCTGTCTATCACGTCAATCGATTTGCGATGAATGATTCGTTAGTCGGACAGACGAGCATCTTCGAGAAGACGACTTTTAATTTACAAGTGCTTGAGAAAACGCTTGAACTGGATATTCCGACAGTCGCCAAGACTCATGCCTTGAGCCGTCTGATCGAGATGGATTTCCTCTCCCGTCTGTTCAACAACAAACGGTTCCTTGAGCATCCGCAACAGCAGACTTTCTTTGATTTGTTCGGTGAAATGATCACTATCTTTGAACGTCATGGTGCAGATCCAGCCGATTTCATTTTCGATGACATCTTCCAAAAGCAGTACGCTTTGCTGCAGCAACAAGATTATGACAGCTTCGTCACCTTCATCACGCTACTCGTCCAAAAACATAAAGCCCGGCGCTATGTATCGGAGAACCGTCTTTATTATAGAATGCCGGAATCACTACACCATCTCGGACCTGTCCTTGAGCCGTTCTTTGCCACGTATGCAGGCACGCGTCTCGTTGATGGTGTCTTCTATGAAGTCGTACAATTATTCAAAGACGACACGGCTTCGGTCGATCAAGTTCTCTTAATCGCGCCTAACGATGAAGCAACGGAAACCGCCGTTCCGTTCCATATCGAAGGGACTGAATTATTCATTTCGACGGAGGCACTCGAACGACATTCATATCCATTCCAATTGATGCTGATCCATGACGACTATCATCCGTTCGTCGTCCGGATGACGTTACCGAGTAGTGTCAATGGGATGCATCTGCATTACCAGCAACTTAAAGTCGAATTTCGTCCAGCGGAATCCAGATCACCTGTACAGAAAATCGACGCGACGAAGTATCATATCGATGCACCGACGCAAGTCGTTGTACTCGAGAAGGCTTTCTTGTATGACGATCTGGAATTCGAGCATAAGCAGACAGCTCTTGAAGTCGGGCAATTGCTGACGATTTCCGATCTTCAGTTGACAGTGGCCGGCACACCACGACTCGTCACGGTTGATGGTGCTTACGTCACGGCAAACAAAAAATACGTCCATCTTGCGCCTATGATTGATGACGAGACGTACCTGACTGATCTTCCGACAACAGTCCGGATTTTGAAGACATGTAAACAGTATGCTGATCGTGACTTTAAAAACGAACTACCAACGAAAAATACACCGGGTACGGTTCTTTCGATTGAGAAGATCGTTCTGTCATCGAAAGGCACCCCACGCTTGAAAACGACTCAGGATACGTACATCACAGCCAATCGTTCATTCATTCAACCCATTCATGAAGCTTAACGATACGCCTAGGGACATCTTCACTTCATCCCTAGGTTCCTTATTATTCCAACATTGTATGCTATAGTATGGGCAAGGTTCACCAAAGAGATTCACATTTCATGACGCTCATTAAAATTGTAAGCGCTATATAAGGAGATGCCCTATGAAACGAGATTTGTTTTTTACATTGAATACGTTAGCGACCCAGCGTGGCGGTTTATCAAAAGCAGTCATTAAACGAGCGAATGCGATCATCGCGGCTGATCCGGAGCGAAACGTGACGCTCGTGACGTTAGGGATTCAACCGAATCTTGAAACGATTCGTCAAGAGATGGTCGAGGCACGGTTGCTTGATTCTCGCATCCAAGTCGTCAACGTCATTAATTTTTTAGCACGTCGCCAGGCAGACAAACGGTCCGTCGTCTCTTCGAAAGGCGAATTGATTCCACGCTGGGAAAAGCGGTATACGTTGTTCCTCGACGCGAGTCGCGCCGAAAAAGATTCGTATCGGTTGTTCGAAAATGGTACATACGTCCAGTACGCCCGGTTTGACGCGAATGATCAGCTCAGCTTCATCGATTATTTTTCAGAGAATCGTCATCGCCTGCGCCGCGAAGAATACCTGGATAACGGCCAGTTGGTGCAGACGATCCAGTATTCGTTTACGTCGAACAAACCGGTCTCTCGCTCCTTCTTCCATAGTGACGGGACGTGTTATTTAACGATTTGGCATAAAATCAATTCAGCGGACTGGAGTCATCTGTTTTATTTCGAAGCCGGTCAGGAAAAACAGTTCAATGATCCGGCAACCTTTAATACGTTCGTCTTGAATAAGCTGTTAGGTCAGCATGAGGCGGTCTTGATCTCGTCAGAATACCGAGATCGTCTTGCCAACCTACCGAAAAAGAATTTAGACGCGGTCATCTTGGACATCAAGCATCCGAACATCAAAAAAATCGCCTTCGGACACAGCAATCACTTCGTCTCCCCCTTCAACGAGACGGCAACGGTCAGCGGTGTCTGGGATACGTTATTCGGTCGTATCGACGAGTGGGATCGAGTCATCACGGCAACCCCTCGGCAACAAGCACATATGACCGATCAGTTCGGTCATCCGGAGACGTTCCATGCGATTCCTCACGGTGTCGGTGCGGTGCCGGAAGCGGATTATACGGTTCTTCCTGAACCTGATCCAAATCGGTTCATCGTCGTCTCGCGTATCCAAATCAAAAAGGATGTCGCTGCTAGTATCCGTGTCATGCGGAAGATCGTCGACCAGCATCCGAATGCTTTCCTTGATTTCTATGGCTTCGGTTACAACGATCAGCTCGAAAAGGATCTCCACGCGTTGATTAAGGAACTGTCACTGACGAAGCAGATCCGGTTTAACGGATTCATCACGAACATTCAAGACGCCTATCATGGTGCCGTCGCGACAATCTTCACGTCGCAATCCGAAGGGTTCGGGATGGCGATCCTTGAGAGCATGGGGCACGGTGTACCGGTCATCGCCTATGACATCTGTTATGGTCCGCATGAAATCATCACACACGGGACGACCGGTTATATCGTTCCACCCGGTGATACGTCAGCTTTTGCAGCAGTAGCGATCCGCTTGATGGAGCAACCGGCTCTACGCCGTCAAATGGGAGAAGCCGCCCTGCACTCGATCAATCGGTTTTCTGATGATCTCTTTACGACAAACTGGTTAACGCTTTTGAGTGAGCTCGACTAATCGGTTATTGACCTTCTCCTCTGTGAGAAGGTTTTTTCGTCTATCCACCAAAGTCCGTATTGTTTTTCAAATTTTGGGATGTTTTAGCTATTGATTGTGATAGAATGCTAATGAAAGATAACGCTTTCATAAAATATCACCTAGTAGGAGGTCCCTTGATCCCATGCTGTTTAAATCTCTTCTCCGGGTGCTCCAATTCGGGCACACTGTACTTCCGAAGAAACCAAAGAAACTTAAACGATCGGTGTTAAAAGAGTCGTTACAGATTCAATCCTCACCGACAGACTATACGCTATCCGGTCAATTGAACGATCCGTTGCTGACGATCACGTCCTTACTCATTCGCGATCGTTTGCAAGAGACGGTCCTTGAAGTACCGAACCAACAGCACGATCATCGCTTCTCTTTCCAACTGCCGCATACGCTCGTCTCTCAGCTGAGTCAACATGCTGCTCAGATGCAGGATGCGGACGTTCCGACAGTCGAAGAGGACGGTCTCGTTGAAATCGAGTCTGTCGAAGCCGATCAAGAGACTGCTTATCCGATCGGTCGTTTTTCACTCTGGCTGACGTTTACGAAAAAAGTCGAACACCTCACACCAGAACAATTACACAAATGGGAGTCTGACGGCTTACCGAGTCATGCTACGCTCGATGCATCCGTCTTCACCCGTGAGATTTTGTTAGGACGTTTCCTCGACACGCAGATTCCCGCGCCGGTCGCGCCATTGATGGATGAGACGTCCAACGAATTCGTCCAGTTGTATACGGATTTAAAAGGCAATCTCCGTCTATTATTGAATAAAGAACCGCAGATGAAGCCGAAGATTCAGATTGATGCGGTCCGCAATGAGACGAAAGCGACGACGGTCATCAGCGGGAAAGCCTTTACCCGTCACGCGTTCATCAAGACGGGACGTTTGCTCCTCGTTCACCGGGAAAGTGGCAATCAAGTCCCGGTCCCGATCGATTGGTTGTACCAAAATGAGACAAGTGCGAAAAAATTCGGATTGTATCGTTATCACTACACGGCGACGATCCACTGGTCACAACTCTATCAAGCAGCGCAATTACAAGAAGGAGTTTATGACGCCTTCGTCGCACTCGACTTCTATCACCGGTCGGAACCAAAATTACACCGTCTCGGTCGCGCCCGGTACATCACGCGTCAACTGACACCGGAAGCGTTAGGGAAAGATGATACGTCGACAATGCACATCATTCCGTACTACACGGTCGGTCACCGGAATCTATCGTTTGAGATGACCGAGTTTACGAATGAAAATTACGCCTATCTGAATCACCTGATGACGTTCGCCCCGCTCTACCGGCTGTTTGCCGAGAAGAACACGTGGCTCGTCGGAGAACGCCCTTATAAAGCGCAGGACAACGGATATCACTTCTTCAAGTACATGCGCGAAACCTATCCGGAGCGACCGGTCTATTACGTCATCGATCCGACGTCGAACGAATACGCGCAAGTCGCTCCGCTCGGAAACGTCTTGCCGATCAAATCGAAGGAACACATCTATCACTCGTTGATGGCGAAGAAGGTCATCGGGACACATCATGCGGAATACTTGTATCCGCTCCGGTCCGAACCGTTCAAACGGAAGATGAAGGCGGATCGTGTCTTCATCCAACACGGGGTTCTCGGAACGAAGAACATGAATGACCAGTACGGCAAGTTTGCCGCTGCCTTCGATACGGATCTGTTCCTCGTCAGTTCCGAGCGTGAGAAACGACTCGTCACACAAGACATGGGCTACGCTGAGCGAGAGGTCAAAATCACCGGTTTGTCTCGTTTTGATGCCCTCTTGAACGACGACGTCCCAGTCAAACGTCAGATGCTCGTCATTCCGACGTGGCGCTCGTGGCTACAGACACCACTCCAGTTCTTCGAATCGGAATATTATCAGCAGTACCAAGCGTTCCTATCGAGTGAGCGTCTGCATGCATACGCAAAACAACATCGTCTCGAGATCGTCCTTTGCCTGCACCCGAACATGCAGCAATACTCGAGTCACTTCGAGAACTTACCAATCACGGTCATCCATCAAGGCGAACGTGATGTCCAAGGGTTGTTAAAAGAGAGCCTCTTGCTCGTCACCGACTACTCGAGTGTCGCCTTTGACTTCAGTTTCTTGAAGCGACCGGTCCATTACCTGCAATTCGATCCGAAACGCTTCATCGGTCCGCTCGGTTCGTATCTCGATCTCGAGAACGAATTACCGGGTCAGATCTCAAAGACGATCGATGACTTGTTCGAGGATCTCGATGCGACAGCACGCCGTCATTTTGAGATGGATGACGAATACAAGAGACGTGCTGACGTCTTCTTGACGAAAACGGATACGACCTATTCCGATCAGGTCTATCAAACGATCGCGAACTATACGAAACAGACGAGTCTTTTAGAGAAGATTCAGACGAACGAAGCGGCGAACATCCTCTTTAAGGTCTATCGTCGGAGCCGGTTCTACTTCCCGACGATGAAGGCAGGATATCGACTCATGCAACGCGTCTTACCGGTCGACCCAAAACTTGTCGTCTTCGAGAGCGGTCTCGGTAAACATTACGCGGACAGCCCGCGTTACATTTACGAAGAACTGAAAAAGCAAGCACTCGGCTATAAAGTCGTCTGGATCTATAACAAAAAGCTCTATCTGAGTGATCCGAATGCAAAAGTCGTCAAACGCCTGTCTCCCGCCTACTTCTATTACATGGCGACGGCGAAGTTCTGGGTCAACAATCAGAACTTCCCGCACTACATGACACGACGGAAAGAGACGACGTTCATCCAGACATGGCACGGCACGCCGTTGAAGAAGATGTTGTTTGATTTAGATGAGATCCATGGTCGGGATGAAGGTTACGTTGAACGGGTGACAAATTCGATCGCGCAATGGAGTGTCCTCTTGTCTCCGAGTCCTTATGCGACGAACATCTTTAGAAGCGCGTTCCAGTACGATGGACCTGTCGTCGAATCCGGTTATCCGCGAAATGACCTTTTCTTTACAGCGAATGATGAAGCAACGATCGAACGGATCCGGACACAGTTGCAACTACCGGAAGGCAAAAAAGTCATCTTGTATGCACCGACCTTCCGCGATCATCAATCGCTTGGCAAAGGGAAGTTCTACTTCGACTATCCGTTTGATTTCGACCGGGTCGCGGAAGCCTTAGGCGATGAGTACGTCTTCTTGATTCGGACGCACGTGCTCGTCACGAAAAAGCCGAAGATTCCGGCACAGCACCGGGAACAATTCATCGATGCGACGGCCTATCCGGATATTCAGGAATTGTATTTGATCACGGATCTGCTGATCACGGACTATTCCTCTGTCTTCTTCGACTTCGCGAACATGAATCGACCGATGATGTTCTATGCGTATGACCTTGACCTCTATCGGGACACGCTACGCGGATTCTATCTCGATTACTACAACGATCTTCCGGGACCTATCTTAGAGACAGAAGAGGCTTTACTTCACGCCTTATCGGACATCCCGCGTCTGACGAAAATGTATCAAGCGCAACTCGATACGTTCCGTGCTACGTACGGTCCGATGGAGGACGGCTTCGCCGCTTCCCGCGTCGTCGATGCGTACTTCAATACGGATCAAACGATGCGCGCTGAAGCACTCGAATTACGTGAACAACCGGACGGCAGTTATTCTGTTTAATGCTTCAATCTGTTGAATAAACGCTCCCTCTCAAAACAGACGGTTTCATTCTTTCAACCGTTTATTTTGAAGGGAGTTTTTCTGTGTTTTCGTTCAGCCCTTCTGCATGGTTCATACGTTAAGTGATGCTAAGAATAGGAAAACGGCTTGAGTCCTTTTGAATTCTGGACTCAAGCCGTTTCATTACGTTGCTTATACGTTTAACGGAAAAATCGAGCATTTACGTAGTCGATCGGATGATATCAGCTGTTGACCTCAATGGTGTCTTGAATAATGTAGTAGAGAAAATCGGAGAACGATTTGAATGCATCACGATCATCATAGTCTTCTTCCGGTACGTTCACTTCTCGATACACTACTTTAGGCTCACCATTCACTACATTTTTGAAATCAAGACACGCATAAAATTCCTCAAGATCATCAAAATAGACAGCTACTAGATGTTTTGAAAGCGCATGCTCAAATTCTGTTGGATGATACAATTCGAGATTCGTTTTTACTAATTCATCATTGAACATCGTAAAAAACTGGTTGTCTCCAAAGACACCCCCTCCGAATTCTTTCATGAATGTCACGTAACTTTCAGGTAAGGTGACGTTTAACTCTTTTTCAATCACCTCGACTTTAGCATCCGAAATCCCTTCTCCAAACTCAGATAACTCTGGATGTGCATGGATCAACGCTTTTGCTTCGAAATAAACATCCTTGTGCTCCGTCTTGATCGCACTCACCTTTTCGATTGGAGTAGAAGATTCGTCCTCTGTATCCTCTAAATACGTTGACACGGCACTATCACACACCTCAAATAATCTTTCCGTGAAGGAATCTGCATAGTAAGGTTCGTCATCACTTGGGTAAAAACATACTTTTGCCTCTTGATCATTGTAGGTCAAGGCTTGTAAGTCTAGACAAATGAGCGACGAACTAAAGTCTTCCATTTGTATTCCGATTAAATGTGAAGGAACTTCACTTTGAGATTTGCTACGGAGTTCCTTGTTATATTTTTCAAGTCTAAATACAAGATCTAACTGGTTGTTTGATGGACTGATTCCCCAGATCTCTTCATCATGCGTAGCCAGATAACTAAACTTTTTTAGAAATTCTTTGTACATTGGCGGAAACGTGACCTGAAGACGATGTTCGACTTCAAGAATCTCATTTTCCGTTGACCCCTTCCCCACTATGAAAGCTTGTGGGTATTTTTCGACTAGTTTTAAGCACCGATTGAACTTTGCCGTAATATTTGCCATGGTTTCTTTTATTTCCTCCTCGTTAAGCTTCACGACACGCTTTATTTTTTAATGGTTCGTGTTAGCTATTGTACTCGCTAATTTGTCCGCGAGCACTTCGTCGAGCTTTTTCTTGAACATCGGAGCAAAGCTTTCCGCATACGTATTCGTCATATGGCTGTTGTCACGATAGATGACGACATTGCCAATGACAGGGCGATACTCGCCTTTGACGTGGAAGTAACGCGTCAAATCCAGCTTATGAAGCGACTGATTCGTTTTTTCGAATTGTTTCCAGTACGCTTCATCCGTTTGGTTCGGTTGCGTATTCATTTGTTTCGTCGTGTCCGCGATGCTTGTCGTCTCGAGCGCCTCGAGTACGTTGAAGTCATACCGTGGATTATCCCGGAGTGCTAGACCATCGATCCCATACTCGTCTTTGACGAACTGCATCTGGTCGACCATTTGTTGATGGATGCTGTCTTTTGAAGCATCCGCTGCAGTCACGTGCGAGATGATCAAATCAACATCGGCATCCTTCAAATAGTTCAAGACGTTCTGGTTCCAGATTCCTTTTAAGGAGTCCGGTTCATAACCGGTCGAAAAACGTGTTCCTGACCGCGTCAGATTGAGTAAACGGATGTCCGTTCCTTTAATTGCTTCATGCAATGCACCGAACCATTGCTCCGAGTGCGAGCTCCCGACGAGCGCGATCGTCGCTTTATAATCCTTCGTCTTTCCGTATTCGCCGACTTTCGCTTCCGTCTTTTGCAGCCCTTGGTTGCTACCATCCGTATGGACGAGCGGTAAGTCATTGAAGACGTTCGCATAAGACGGGAACGGATCTTGCTTCGGTACAGGCAGTGTCTGTTCGATCGCTAAAGCACCCGGATACTTATTCTTGCTGACAGTTTGTTTTAGCTCTTGCTCTTCCATATAAGCGAGTCCGAGTAAGGATCCAATCAACAAAACGTTGACCGTCAACAGCGCACCTAGCTTCTTGAACGCTGTCCGATTGACAGTCGAAGTGCGAATCGGTTTTTCAATCCATTCCGTCATCAAGTAGGATAGACCGATCGATGCAACGATAATCAGTGTCCCGACGAGCAGACCTGGCGTTTGTTGAACATTGTAGCGATAGAACTCAAGCAACACCCAGTGCCAAAGATAAATCCCGAACGCGATCCCACCGAGTTTGACCATCGGCTTTGATCCGAGGAATCGTTTTAATCCGAATCGTGTCTCCTGCGTTCCTGATAACACGATCATCAAGGCGCACGTCATCGGCCAGAGTGCGATATAGCCAGGGAACATTTGCGAGACGTTAAACAGAACACCTGTCGTCAGCAAGCCGATCAGTCCCACCCAGCCGATGATCGTCGCTATCCACTTCGGGACACGGATCGCCGATAAGTTCACACATAATAGACTTCCTAAGGCGAATTCCCAGACCCGCGTCGGCGTAATGAAATACGCCCATGGCTGATTGACTTCAGTCAGGTAGATTGAGTACGCGAGTGACGTGACGAACAAGAAGCCAAGCAGACCGTTCAGGACGGCTTTAATCGACCGGATCTGATACGTGTTCATCATCCATAAGATGAACGAGAACAGAACGAACCAAATCATATAAAACTGCCACTGGATCGATAGTGCCCAAAAATGTTCGACGGGTGACTTCATCTGGGTCGCGTCTAAGTAATCCGTACTTGAGACGGCGAGTTGCCAGTTTTGATAAAAGAACATCGAGGCGACGACTTCACGAATTGTTTTCCCGAGAATCGATGCCGGTAATAAAAATGTGCTTAGTACTAACACGACGCCTAAGATGAACAAAACGGATGGCAAGAGTCGTTTCAGCAACTTTGTCACGTACGGCAGGAACTTAAATTCTCCTGTCCGGTTGATCGTCGAGATGATCGATGTCGTGATCAAAAAACCCGAGATGACGAAGAAGACATCGACACCTCCTGAGACACGATTGAACCAAATATGATAGATTGCGACGAGTAAGGCAGCTACCGTGCGTAACCCTTCGATTTCCGGGCGAAACCGGCTTTCAATATCAATCCGTTTCTGACCCGGTTGACCAGATACTTTCCATTCCTGCATGCTTCTATGTCCCTCCATCTACTTCTACACCTACGAATCCTGACGATTGCAGGCATTTCTTGTACAGTTCGGTATGCACTCACCATTTAAGAAAACGTTTCCATTCACTATGATAAAACATATTTCAAAAAATACAATGCTACTGAACTATATTACCGCAAGAAACTTGGAAAATATGTAAAAGAAGTGCACTGATGAAAGATTACGTTAGAAACCGGTATAAGTAGTCGGCAAAAATCCGTTGCATGACTTTTGGTGTGTTCTCGATATAGATCCGCATCTGTTCGACGTTTGCTTCGACAGCATTTTCTTCTTTCTCTTCGGTCGGAAAATCGGAGATGCCTTTGATGATGATACATTCGACTGCGTTTTTCTGACAGATGTACGCGATAGCCCCCGCTTCCGTATCGGCAATCGTCAATCCGTTATCCCGCAGTTCGATATAGTCTCGCCACATGACGACAGCACGGTCTGCTGTTCCGATCGTTCCGAGATGAAAGTCGTTACCATACTTCGATACATCGAGATCGACGGCGAACGAGGGTTTGATCAGTGGTTCAATCTCTTTGACCGTGCAATCATATTGAACAGCACGATCCGGAACGATGGTGTCGAGTACGTCGTACCTCGAGTCAATCCCGGCACACGTTCCGGCAACGATGACCTTCGTCAATGAGAAACGGAGAATCATGTATTGATTGGCTCCGATGCCATTTACTTTTCGAACGCCCGTGCTATAAAACAGAAGTGTCTTCCCGTTTATCTCACGCGTGAAGTATTCACCATATGGATAGGTGATTCTTTCCTCAGGCGAGACATGAAAATACGCCAGTGTCGCGTCAAACTCCCATGTGGTGGCGATGCTGATTCCGATCATGACTTATTCCTCCTTTATTGCATTCGCTAGAAACCACTCTATTTTTTAAACTATTTGATTTAACAAAAAATCTTATCAGTTATATTGCTTGTATTTAAACAAAATCACATTTATATTAGTACCTAGTACTAATATCTAGTTTTAAATTTTTATAGAAATATTTTTTACAAGGAGGAACAATTCTTGAATGCATCTTATGCCCGAATTACAGCAATCGGCTCTTACGTTCCAAATCAAATCATGACGAACCATGATTTAGAGAAACTAGTAGAAACAAATGATGAATGGATAGTTCAACGAACAGGCATCAAAGAACGAAGAATCGCGGCTCAGACTGAATCGACAAGTGATCTTGCATATCAAGCGGCCATGAATTTAAAACTGCGTTACAATAAAGAATTTCAAGATGTCGATATGATCATCATCTGTACGATGTCACCCGATTTTAAGACACCAAGTACCGCATCATTGGTTCAAGCAAAACTCGGTATCAAACATGCCGGTACAATTGACCTGAACGCTGCTTGTGCGGGATTTACATACGGATTACACTTGGCGAACGGATTAATTTCATCTGGTCTTCATAAAAAAATTCTCGTTATCGGTGCAGAAACACTTTCTAAAATTACTGACTACACGGATCGAAATACATGCATTTTGTTTGGAGACGGAAGCGGAGCTGTTCTTGTGGAACGTGATGAAGTCCAGTCTGACTTTATTTCCTTCTACTTGAACTCTGAAGGAGAAAAAGGATCAAGTCTATATTGCTCAAACCTGTCAAATCAATTGTTCGAAAATCCTATTATTCACAATAACAAAATCGTTCAAAATGGACGAGAAGTATACAAATGGGCAGTCAGCACGGTTCCTCATGGGATGAAATATGTACTGGCTCAAGCATCGATGACTTTAGATCAAATCGATTGGTTCATTCCACATAGTGCAAACCTTCGCATGATTCAATCAATCTGCGATAAAAGTGGGGTTCCCTTTGATAAAACGCTTTTCAGCCTAGTCAATTATGGCAACACTTCTTCAGCGACCATCCCCTTATCTTTAGATAAAGGTATATCTGAGGGGAAAATCAAAGCGGGAGATATGCTCCTGTTATATGGGTTCGGTGGCGGTTTGACACAAGCAGGATTACTAGTGAAATGGAGTCTGTGATTCATACAAGGAAGAAGTACAGATGCATCGTACTTCCTCCTTGTTTTTAATTCTGATGATGGATAAGCATAGCGACATCCAGCCATTCATATGCTTCATCTTCAACCGTAACATTCCCAAAACGACTCTGACGATGACCTATGTATTTGCCGCCAAGTCGTTTGTAAAATGCACGCCCTGGCTCATTCTTTTTCATTACCCAAACCATCATCGAGGAGACCTCTGCTTTCAGGAAATGCACGCTGACAGTCTCCATCAACTTTTTGCCGATTCCTAAACCGTGTGCTTCGGGTAATATATAGAGGGCAGACAACTCTCCTTTCCTTACTCCAGCATTAGCATGAATTTGAGCTGCTGCGAATCCGATTATAATTCCCTTTTCATTCAATACCACATATAGGAATGTATCTTGTGAGAAATCGTTCAAAAACTGTATCCATTTTTGTTCTGCCCGTTGAACAGTGAGTTGTTCTAAATATACATCGAGTACTAAACCGGTGTATGTCGTCCTCCACGTATCAACGTAAATCTTTGCTATTACCTTCATGTCTTTGGATGTTGCTAAACGTATTTTCTAATTTTTACCCCCTACCTGACGGATTGCATTAGCAACTCATACTACTAACACTTTTTCTCATTAAATTACCTTAGTCCCAAACTCGTACCCGCTCAACATCTGCTGTTCTTAAGTAATCGAGTAACTGTCCTGTATGCACTGCTTCGTGATATGCAATTCGTAACAACATATCACCGAGCGAACGCACATATCCTGATTCGGAACGATCAATCTGAACGATCGCTAAATCTGATTCCGTTAGTTGCTCGACATATGCCATGAATTCCTCACGATAGGCTTCCGCAAAGTCTAATTCCTCTTGCACGGATACAAAGCCGCGCCCTTCAAACGGGGACTCATACGACGGTAGACTGCCTCGATTCTGTAACGCTAAGAAATAATAATACTCGCTGTCTAACACATGACGGATCATCTCAAAACACGTCATGGCGTTCTTATCCGGTTTCCAGTTCAATTTATCTTCAGGAATCGACTGCCAGACTTTGATGCTTCTTCTTCTCACTTCGTTTAAATTCCATACCGTCCAATCGATTGCGTTCACGATACATCCTTCCCTTCAATAACGAATAAGTGTTCTCTTAATCTCTATTTTGACAAAGCAATTTGAAAATCCTTTAAAAATTAAAGACAGGAAGCATCCGCAGATGTTTCCTGTCTTGTCTTCCATCGTTCACTTATTCTCTTCCTCAGACAACGCATCAATCTCTTTTTGGCGCAAGATCTCCGCAATCTGATGGTGTTCGTTATCCAGTGCCGCATCACGCGCTGTCCGTCCATCTTCATTTCGATGCAGTGGATCGGCTCCATAAGAGAGTAATAACCGGACGACCCGTTCATAGCCGTAAGCACTCGCTAATGCGAGGACTGCCGTATCGCCATCCGCGACGTTTTCCGCTTCGATGTCAGCTCCTGCCTTTAGAAGCACTTTGACCGCTTTCGGATGATTATTTCCGACTGCGAGATACAGCGGTGTGAATCCGTCTAGTCCGACAGCATCGACTTCTGCTCCTGCCTCCAGTAATAGCTGGACTTTTTTCGACTTACCTTCCTGCGCCGCATAATGTAGCGGTGTCACACCTTCCCCGTCATCGGTCCGTTGATGTAACAACTCGACGTTCTGCGCTAGTTTCCGTAAGACTTTTTTATTGCCGCCCCGGCCCGCTACTAAATGAAGCGCTGAGAATCCGTGTTCATCTAAATCAAGATGAGCGCCTCGCTTGATCAAAAGTAACGCAATGTCGGTCTTTTGATCATAAAGCGCAATATGCAACGGTGACATCCCGTCCTGATTCGGAAGGTTGACATCCGCCCCGTGATCGAGCAACAATTCGACGATCCGTAGGTACCCTTCCTGAATCGCCCAATGAAGCGCCGCAAATCCTTCTTCATCCAGTTCGTTCAGATCGTCACCACGTTCGATGCAGCGCATTACTTGTTTTCGTTTGCCCAAAAAAGCAGCATCTTGGATGGATCGTTTCGTCATGTCCGTTCGCCCCTCACCTGTTCCATAGTCCTCCTCATTTTACAACAAGAACCTGTTGTCATGCGCGAAAACGACTCTGAATAATTGAAGAAAGCCCACATTATGACGCACATGTAAGCTTTCTTTCTATCGTGTACTCAGCATTAGAACCATTGAATACTTTATTGATTTGATGTGTTTTTTTTGAGAGACTTTTTAGAAAAAACACCTTCCGTTATTAGGAAAATGACAGCAATTGCCACAGACTTTATTCCATATTCGACCCATGTATCAGTCGACTTCGGCATTCCTTCGAAAAACATTAGAAAAATAAGAAAAAACATTGCTGCGAAAACACTTTCTAAAATTTGATTTTTCATCTTTCTGTATCACCTCTCAATTCTCCATACTTTATTTTACTTTTATAGAAGTAAAACATTTCAATTTTACTATATTTATATAATTAAATTTATTTTTTACCAATTCAACTTAAAAAAGGTTTATCCTATTTTTAACGAGGAGACAATTACGTTCTACCTAACAATTTATGGAACGAAATCAACAATTTCTCGTTTGATTTGGATGAATTGAGAAAAAGTATCACATAAGCATTTTTTTCGCTCAAAATCGCCTTCTAGAGAAAAATAAGCAGGAGCAGCGGTGCGAAGCTTGACCCTGATAAATGATTCGAGACGAACGAAAAAGCGCAATCCTTCTCAATTAGAGAAAAATTGCACTTTGTCTTCAGTCTGAATCGACTAACTTCAGGTGGTCTTTCGTGTATCTCTTACTTTTCACTCGACTTATCCTGCAGGGAGCGCTCTACCAAAAGCACGAAAACGACTGCTGTTAGGACGCCAAGCACGCCTGGTAACACGGAAACGATCGGATCACTGAAAAAGGCAGTTGGGATAAGTACAGTCATTCCCCACTTCACACCCTTCAAGATCGCAAGCGAGAGAAGCAAGATTAGGAAGATTGTTTTCTTTTCGACACCTGTGAAAAATTGTCGTCCTGCTTTTTTATCAGTCCTTATACCGAGCCACGTTAACATATGTAGCACCTCTCTTCTCCTTTTTCTACGTTTCCACTAGACGGATCGGTTTCATGAATTACAAAAAAACCACTCTGAATCATGTCAGAGTGGTCCATCATGTTAAATGTCTAGTGTCTTGATGAAAGCTTTCAGCTCGTCACGCATCTCTGCATCTTTCAAGGCATACTCAATCGTCGTCTTGACGAAACCGAGTTTCTCTCCGACGTCATAACGGTTACCCTCGAAATCATACGCATAGACTTGGCTATCCGCATTCAATCGCTCAATCGCATCCGTTAATTGAATCTCACCGCCTGCCCCTTCTCCTTGATTCGCTAGATAATCAAAGATATCCGGTGTCAGCACGTAACGTCCCATGATCGCGAGGTTCGATGGTGCTGTGCCTGGAGCCGGTTTTTCGACGAATTTCTTCACGTCATACAGTCGTCCGTTTTGTGAAACAGGATCGATGATACCGTAACGATGCGTATCTTCCGGACGGACTTCTTGTACACCGATGACTGATTTTTCCGTCTGCTCGTAGACGTCCATCAATTGTTTGATTGCCGGATCATCCGACTCGACGATATCGTCCCCGAGTAAGACTGCGAACGGTTCGTTCCCGATGAATTGTTTTGCCGTCAAAATGGCGTGACCGAGACCTTTTTGTTCTTTTTGGCGGACATAGAAGATGTTCGCGAGGTTCGTCGAGAATTGAACCTTCTCGAGTAATTCCGTCTTCCCAGAGTTCTCGAGCGTGATCTCGAGTTCTTTTTGGTTATCGAAATGATCTTCGATGGCCCGTTTGTGTTTACCTGTGACGATGATGATATCTTCGATGCCGGCTTTTGCCGCTTCTTCGACGATATACTGGATCGTCGGTTTATCGAGAATCGGTAACATTTCTTTTGGCATTGCTTTTGTCGCAGGCAAGAAACGTGTCCCGAGTCCTGCTGCTGGAATAATGGCTTTCGTGATTTTCTTCATAACGTTCATCCTCTTCATCGTTCAAGTAGTAGGTTTAGTTGCTTAATTCTTCTAGTAATCGTCCGTAGTTCTTTACAGCCGTCTCGAGGTACAGCGATGGCTTCGTCTCGACGCGCTCGAGTGGTCGTTCGACGAGTTGCACCATCGCGGCAGCAAAAGCTTCCATGTCGTTCGCTGGAACGAGATAGCCGTTCTCGCCGTGGGCGATGATTTCGCGTGGTCCGTATTTGACGTCATAAGAAATGACCGGACAGCCGACATTGATACTTTCCATGACCGTCAGTCCAAATCCTTCAAATTCGCTCGTCAACAGTGAGGCTTTCGATTCCCGGAAGACTTCTGCCGGATTCGACGTGAAGCCGTGGATTTCGATATCGTCCTGTAAGCCGAGCTCCTCGATCAAACTCTCCATCATCGCCAGTTGCCCTTGTTCGTCCATGCCGTAGAGCACAAGCTTCGTCGCGTGACCGGATTGTTTGAAGATCGCATAACTCTTGATCAAATGATCCATCTGTTTTTGCAAACCGAATCGACCGATGAAACAGAATTGATCCTTGACCTGTTCGCGTCGTTGCGTTTGTTCTGGGACGATAAAGTGCGGAATGATGGAAATCTTCTCTTCCGGGATGTTATACCGCTCCAAAATGTCTTCTTTTTGGTGATTCGTCAGACTGATGAAACGTGTCACTTTATCAGATTCTGAGAACATCGTCGTATATGATCCTTTGACGGTCGAACCATCCAAGTGTGAGTTGTGAATGACCATGACTCGTTTGACATCTGCTTTGATGTTGAGAATCGAGCGGTCCAGTAAACGCGCATCGACGAACAAGACATCACCGTCTTTAAACAATCGATTGAAGTAATACTCAAATAAGTCCTTCTCTTTTTTGAACGCTTTGTACATTCTGCCATTCCGGTATAACTGAATCAAGATAAGCTTCGGGCGCGTCATTTCATTGTAGAACTTCTTACAATAGACATTGCCTTCCGAATCATATAACTCTTCCATCATCTTTCCATGATGGACCGGCGAATAAATCGTCTTCCGGTGCAATTGACCGTAGACGTTATATTCCCAGCGCTCGACTTTTTTACGGGAAGCGTTCGTCATGAAATCCTCGAATTCGACGACTTGCGTTTCAGGGTAAAATTTACGGTAGAGGACATATTCATCTTCCTCATCATAATAACGAACGGCGTCACTGTTTTTTTTCTCGACGCTTTTCAATCCTTCGATTTCGCGCGCTGTTTCTTTGATGATCGGTTTGTTACGAAAACGAGTCGTTGGAATACTTAACAATTTGTAATCTGATAACCAATCGTAGATATTTTCAAATTGTACTTTCGGACCGACCTTTTCTTCTGTTCGGAACAATTCGTAGACTTCCATGTAGTTGGCATTGTAGTTCGTCGTAACAATTGTTGAACCGGCGCCAAGTTCTTGTTCCATGAGTGCGATTCGACTCAATAACGACTTCGTTCTACCACCGTGTTTTGGTGGTAATGTCGATGTAACCGTATACAGCATCTGTCATTACTCCCCTTCACCCTTCAAGATTGATCTCTGTTTTTTTCTGTGAGTTCAACCTCTATATATAGCCGACTTTGCTTTTTCATAAACCTCTTGCGATATCAGTCGCATTTACCAATACAGTTTCTATTTATCTCCTTTTTTACGAGCAAAGTCAATCGGTTTTGCATAATATCCAATCATTGTCATGTTTCTGCAACTAATGAACTGTCGAAGATACGGTAAAGACTGTCTCTTTTCCAATACCCTTCAGCCGGAAGACTATACCGCATTGGTTTCCAATCAATCTACATCTTTGCAGAAATCGGAAGATATTGTATGGTAAGTGATGTAGTTTAAGAACGACTGAATCAGAGTATGAAAGGAAGCCATGCACCAATGAAAATCACCTGTCGTGATCATACGTTTTTGATCGAGAATCTGCCGCATCAAAGTCTACAGTTAGAGATCAATGAACAACTGATACCACTCCAAAAAATAGAGACAGCCTTTGTGCTATCGATTGATACATTGCTCGATATCTTCAAAAAAAAGAATCATCCTGTTAAATTCGTCGATGAATCCGGTAAACCGATTTCGTTCAAACATCTTTCGGAACCAATAGTCATCGCACCGAATAGCTACATCAAACAAGGGAAACATTCCTATTTCATTTTCATCGACCAAGACGACGAGCTCAGTCTGATCTATAACAAAAAACCGTCCATCATGAATTTTTATGATCAAGACGTCCTATTTGAGGGCATCACTCGTCAAGACGACGTCCTTCTATTGAAGTTTTCGTTTCACTCAAAGTATTTCGAAGTGAAACAGCCACATTGCTTCATTAAAATCAGACATCAGGAACAAAAAATCGCCCTGCCGATTAATCGCTTCAGCGTCACACCAGTTGATGCTCGTCGCTTCAAGACAGAGGTCGAAGCCGTGATCGAACCAAAACTCGTCGAGCAGTTACTCGGTGACCGGTATAACTACGACGCATTCAATGCGAACATCTATGACCTCATGTTCGGATTTACGATTCGTGAGATGCCGATCTCTGGTTTTACACCCCGGATTCGTCACTTCAAAAATCACCCGGAACTCTTGAACGATGAGCACTGGTTATCGCTTAATGAGCAACATGACGTGTTGGTCCGCCCCTATTCAACCGTGTCGGAACGCCTTGCGATGCGTCTAATCCCAGTGCCGGTCGAGACTGTCGAGTATTACGCAGACCCTCACCCGTTACTTGGACTGGATCCAAATAAGAAGACGATTATCTGTTTTGAATATCCGGATAAAGCACAAGATAACGGGATGATTTTCTTCAAGTATCTCGTCGACCAGCATCAGAAGCGCTTCAATATCTTCTACATCATCAGTCGGTCGAGTCCGGACCTCAAAAATCTTGTCGGATATGAGAACCATATCGTGTTCTACAAATCACCAGAAAACATCGAGGTCGTCCAAGCAGCAGACATTCTCTGCCATACGCATTCTTCAAGTTATGCCTTACCGTTCGCTACCTATCACACGGAAGCATTGATGCAAACGAAACAAAAGCTGTTCTTGCAACATGGTGTCATCGGATCAAAAGATGTCAGTCACATTTATGGGAAAAAGATGCCGCATCCATTTACCGACTTATTCGTCGTCTCCTCGGAGCGGGAAAAACAACTCATCGCCCGCGATTACGGTTTTCATCCTGACGAAATCATCGTGACGGGTCTCGCCCGATTCGACCACTTGATCACGGAACGATCACGTTGGCTCAAGCGATATAAAAACCGGAAAAAGCTGTTGATCATGCCGACGTGGCGACCAAAACTCGATACGTATTCAGACGAACAGTTCATGGAAAGCGACTATTACCAGGAGTTTCAAGCGTTGATCACGGACGAACGGGTGAAAAGCTTAGTAATGGACAACAAGGCCGAAGTCTCGTTCTATCTTCATCGCAATTTCCAAAAATTCAGCCACTTGTTCCACTCGGACTTCGTCGATGTCATCAGTCAGGATGCGTTCACAGTCAAGGAGCTACTTGAAAATCATCATGTATTGATCACGGATTATTCGAGTGTTGGTCTCGATTTTTCCTTGATGCACAAAAAGGTCATCTACTATCGCCCACCTGTCTTAGTTGGCGAAGATAACGCCGGCGAATCGACGGATTTGTTACCAGGAGACGTCATCGAAACAAGAGACGCCTTGATGGAATCACTACGCGAATCGAAAATGCCTAAAAAGTTCAAACGTCATCTCAGTCACATCTATGCGTTTGACGATACGAAAGCAAGTAAACGGATTTTCGAGGCGATGCAACATCATTTTCAGCTGTAACAAATGGAGCTGACTCAAAAAAGAATGACGCGTCTTTTCACGCCCTTTCCTCAGGCGAGACACAAGCCAGTTTTCCTGCTTCATTTAAGCAGGAAAGCGGGTCTTGTTTGTCTCTGACAGCGCATAATGCGCTTTTTCCTGTAGGAGTGGCGTGTGACGCGTCATTTTTACGAGAAAAGGGTGGCAGATCATCATTCTGCCACCCTTTTCTTTGTAGAGACCAACTTTTGAGTCAGCTCTTTTTTTCATCGACGAAATTCCAATGAGACCCCGTCGGCAATCTGGGAGGACTGTTTTAACAACTCCCGCTTCACTGGATCAATCCAGTAATACTGAATCCGCTCACCGAACGTAACGTGAACGCAAAGCGTCTCTACATGTTCGCCTGACTCAGTCGTCAATAGTTCGTGCCGCAGAGGATGCACCTGAATCGGCACCTCACGTCCGGAAACGGCACTAAAGCCGTTGAACGAAAGTGTCGAATCGACGGTTAGCGGTAATGCTCGCAACAACAATTCGATTGAAAATAGATCAACAGTTTCAGCATGAATCGACAGGACAGACTTTTCATGTCCTCGCGTGATCACGACTTCATCTCCCCCATACGATGCATACACGGTTTGGACACCATCTTGGTACTCGACGAATTCGAGTGGTGCATAGTCTTCAGCGTCAATCGTCAGACGAATCGTTCGATTGCCAATTTTTTCTGACACTAATTCTTGCTCCCGTACCAAAATGGACTGATGTGCTGTTTTTTCTAGCCGAATCGTTTCGTAGGTCTGTCCGATCTGAACCGATTCTCCTTGCTCTATCCAGTAGACCTGTTTTTCGTCTCGTCCCTCGATGAGGGGATAGGTCATCCCTTTTACATTCATATCTCATTCTCCCTTCCTAAGATTCCGGTGACTGCCAACCGATGAACCGCTGCTTGTCGGACTTGCTCCTGCGTTTTCGCTGTCGTATCAATCGGATGTACCGGAAACCGTTCAAACCAGTTTTCTTCAAGTTTCCAAAGCGGTTCGTGTTGTGCGAAAGATTGGCGCGTTCTTGTCTGATCGGCGTCGCGCCGCTCTCGTAAGAGATGGTCTGGTGCCCGTAAATAAAGAATCAGGTCGGACCGACATCTTCTTAATGCCTCTAGTTCTGTCTTTAAACGGAATTCCATATCCCAGTCATACCCATGTACCTGTGGATAATGAAGCGTATAAAATTCAAGATCTTCCGGACCACGATCTAATATGATGTGTCCGTCGGGAAAATGGCGAAACCGTTCGAGTTCCGCTTGAATGAACAAGCGCTGATTCTCAACGAATCCGTCTTCGGTACGGATATCTAATTCGAGCTCCTTTCTTTTTTGAACGATCGGATACGGATTTTCATAATAGACATGCAACTCCGGGTAAGCGTCTTCGAGCGCTTGCGCAAGCGTCGTCTTCCCGGATGCCATAGCCCCTTGGATCGAGATGATGGTTCTCATGAATGGCGTTCCTCCTACCTGTATATACTTAAGTATTAAAAAATATGAGCTGAGGTCTGGATTACTGATCAATTCCTTTAACCGACTTTGTTCAGCATCCGGGATTTGCTCAAGCGTCCTAAGAATGACCATGAGTCGTAACCAGTCTGCAAGATTCGATAGCTGGATTGACGAAACAGCTTGATAGCGGTCGAGGTATTCGCGACAGACGTATCGTCGCACCTCGTCCGTTACTGTTATTTCACCCGCTGTCCGTAGCAAGAGCAATGTCCGCGCGACATCCGCTATCGATGGTCCTATCGTCGCATCATGCCAATCAATGACGACGAACGTTTTATCTGCTGTCACGAGGATGTTCTGAAAATGAAAGTCTCCGTGGAGTAATCCTTGCTGTTGGGGAATGTGAAGCTTCTCTAACAGTCGTTCCGCCTTCAAGCGCAACGCAGGTGGTAGATGATGCACTTTTTGTTGGGTGACATCGTACCATTCTGGAGCTACACGCGATTGTTGCTGATGAATCCGTTGATGTAATGCCACGAAGGCGTTGAGAAAATCCGTTATTCGCTCCGGTTCAAACAACTCTAACAATTCGCTGCCGTCGATCCGTTGCATCTCGATGAACGGAGAGTCGTCTAATTCAAGAGCATATACGTTTGGTGTCGGGACAACCGTCCACTCGAGTTCTTCGAGCATACGAAATTCCCGCGTGATCCGTTCTGTTTCAATCGATGCTTGAAAGTATTTGCGTACACGTTCGTCAGAGATTGTCATCACGGTTGCGGTCGAACCTTTTTTTACGTTAGTCATCACGACATTCTCTCCTATCTCTTAGTTCTTTAGGTCGTTTCGTGAATCATCAAGGAATGTTCAGAGTGAAACGCGTCCCAGTGCAACAAAAAATCTTGAATGAACAGTTCATTCAAGATTTTTGTTTTACCCTTTGCTTCAAATGGAGACGTGATGCGCTGTCTGTTGTTTTTGAACATACTCCATCAAGATCGGTCGTTCCGGTGGATTTAGGTTTTCTGGTAGCTGATCGATAGCGAAAAAGCGTAATTCTGCGACTTCTGACGGTTCCAGAACCACTTCACCCGTATAAGCTGTACACAGAAATGCCGAGATGACATTGTAGACCTCATCCCCATGCGGATACTTATAGTAAAACGCATCACCCGAATAGACGTTCAATAATTCGAGGTGCTCCGCTTCAAGACCGGTCTCTTCCCTTAATTCTCGTTTTGCTGTCTCTTCGAGCGTCTCCCCAATCTCAAGCGCTCCACCAGCGAGTCCCCAACAACGATTATCTTGCCGAAGTTGTAATAAGACTTCTTGTTTATCGTTGACGACGATGACACACGCCCCTGCCATGACGAGTGGTCGTGTGCCGACGAGTTTGCGTAATTCTGTGATGTATCCCATGTCATTCAGTCCTTTTCCATTTAAATCACTCTCGTTCGGACGCGCATCCGTTTGAGCCCCGTCAATAGGAGACACAACAAGATGATGCCCGAAACGAACAGTACGAACGTATGAATCGTAAATAGGGAACGGAAATCGATTACGGCAACATTCTGCTGCACCTCAATCCAACTACTAAGTATGATTCCGCTGATTGCAAATAAGATGAGTACGCCGACCTGTCGACGCGTCAACGTAACATACGTCAAAACGCGCATGCCTTCACGGATCACGAACGGTAGGAGAACGAGGAGTGCTGCGACCGGTAAGATGACCGGGTCACCGCCTTGCTGAATCGGCATCGACCGGGTCAAATAGCCAAACAGAAAAAAGAAACCACATACGAATAACAATAATCCGAACGCGATACTCGCATTCATCGCTTTATTCATCTTACTTCCCTCACTTTTTAGAATAATGAATTATGAAGAAACGGCACTTTGATGCCATACGCCCGCTGCATCTAGCCGGACCCGATGTCTGCCGTCGAGTTCCATCTCGATCGGACTGACCTTCGCCGTCTTCGGTGAGAACAACCATGTCCGTCCTTCTGGGACGAGCAAGATATGCGTTCCATCCGCGACCGGTCCGAGGAAGTTGAGTGACGCGCCGTTGAGCGGACGTTCCCGTCGCTCGAGAACGCCGATCTCCGCTAACTGCTCACCGACTTCAAGCACATCTTTCACCGTCAGACTCATCTCACCGATTCCGAGGATGTCGGATACATCAAACGTCGGTTCCGCTTTAGATGGATTGATTTGATGCCGTGCGATCAGCTCCAAGACATTTTCATCTGGATCATAAAAATAGCAGGAATGCGAGTCCGTGAAGTCAAAATAAATCTCGTCCTGTCCGTCTTCGATCAAGAGTGGTGTCCGTTCTACGAGCCACGCTTTTCCTTGTTGGAAGACGTTTTCTGGAATGTTGAACGCCATATGGTACTGCGTATCAACATCGTCCGTCTGTTGATATGTCAGCTGATCGGTACCGATTTGCATCGTAAACGAGTCGTCCGTTTCCGAGACGAGCGGGAATCCGATCTGATTTATGTAAAAATCTTTCATTGCTTGTAGATGACGTGTCACAAGAATGGTTTTTGAAATGTTCATGCTGATGACCTTCCTTCATTTGCAGTAAAATTTATCAAAAAGCGATATGCTTTATTTTACCACTAATGGTAAAATCATGACGAATGTAAAGTCTGATTTTTCAGATATATTTATACCTGAGAGGATGTTTTGATGAAATTATTAATCGCCCAACCGAAACGCGAGACCGGGCTCGAGCAATTCGAACGTGAAATCGCCGCTTATCCTGAAGTCGACCTGATTGTCTATCCAGAAGGCTATTGTACGGTCGCAGAACTCGAACGCGTGCAACATCTTGCCAAGCAGTTCGAAACAGCCATCGTCCTTGGTTACAAGGATGAAGCGAATCTCGATCGCGCTGTCATCATCGATGCGACCGGGACGATTCTGCTTGATCGCGCCAAAACACCAGAAGCTGGACCGCTTTATACACCATCAACAGCAAACGACGGGTCATTCCGCTATGGATACGTCCTCTGTCGCGAAATCTTCTTAGGAAAAGACGGACTACGCGAGGAATCCGGACTTGATCTCATCTTCAACCCGATTGGCGTCGGCATGTTCAGTGAGGATCAGTATGTTGAGTGGTCCGGTGAAGCGCGTATCATCAGTCAGGCGCAACGAGCACTCATGATCGGAACGAGTCATGCCGATGGTTCGTACCGCAACTGTGGTTTTTCGATTCCGATTGCCTTCATCTATGACGAGACCGGTGAACCGTTGCTGTTGTCTCATAACGATACGCGGACACGTCTGTTTGATACGGTCACGCGTCACGTCGAAGTCGTCGGTACACCCTCTTTATCGTAAACGAACACACGCTTCTTCTGACTGGAAGAAGCGTGCCATTCCTTCAGGAGGTGCTCTTATGTCTCAAACAGGTCGTGAGTCATTCTTTTGGAAACGATACTTCTATGTCTTCTTTCCTTTGTTCATCTTCGGCGTTAGTCACGAATCATACCTGGTCGATAATCCGTTAGCTAACCTTGAGGACATCGGTGAGTTCTTCTTCTTCTTTTGCCTTTATCTGTTTAACTTTGCCGTCCTTGCCGCTCTTTTGACGAATCTGTGGTGGTTCTTCCTTCCGACAAAACCCGCTCATTCCGAAACCAATTTTTGATAGGAAACGAGTGTCGCCCGTTCGTTGAGCGGTTGACTGACACCCGTCAATCGGTAACCCATCTTCTCATAGAAATAACAGTTACGTGTCTCTTCGCGAATCGTCCGCAGTTCCCATGTCGTTGCAGCCGGATACGCTGCTTCAACGAGCTGTAATGCGCGTTGGGCGATTCCTTCACCTTGACGGGCTGGATCTAAGAACATCGGACTGATCGCGTAGCGACTCGGTGCTTTCGCAACGACACAAATCCCGCCGACGACGACATCGTCGACGATGATTTGATGAAACGTACTGCTCGGATGCGTGATCCGGTGAATGACACGATCGATCGATTCGTTCGCCGGATTCGTTGCAAAATCCTGATACCGCTCGAGCGTCTCTGAAAATGCCTCGATTTGAAGCGTATGAAGCTTCGGAGCGTCTGCAAGAGACGCTGTCCTTAATTGAATGTCCACTGAACCTCTTCCTCTCTTAACGGAACCACTCCCAAAATGGAGTGCCTTGCGCGACGATCAAGTAGTCGAGCCATCGCTCAAAGCCGAACGGCATCGCGTCTTCCTCCCATTCCTCGAAATTAAGAAATTCCCCACTCCAGATCCGATTTCCTGCCGGGCGATTCATCTCGTAGACGATCCACTCCCCGTCTGGTCCTGCGCCGATCGCTAAGAAGTTTTCGGGACATTCCCAAATCTCGCTATACGTCAGGCAATCTTCGATTGAAAAGAGTTCGAATCCATCGTTGTAGGATAACGTTTCGTGTTGAAACAGCTTCGCCCCGTTATGTTGACGCAAGAACGCCTGATAGTCGTCTGCCGTCCACTCAGGTAACAGCGCGAGCTGTTCGTCCGTTGCTCCTCGGTTAAAGATGAAACGTTCTCGTGCTACTTCCCCTTCTTCCTTTTGGACCTCTAACAAACCGTCGACGAGTCGACCTTTTAATGCTTCTAATGCAATCATGTTCTTCTCCTTAACAATATTCTTTCGTTGGTGTGAAAGAGACACCGACATCGTGTCCGCCTAGCTGAACATCCCCTGCTCCTTGTAGCGGTTCAGTTCGCACGGACGATAAGGCAAGGTGTTTGAATAACAAAGGCTCAAACGTCTCGACGATCGGTTGGAACGTCGCATCGACCGACAAGACGAGATCGATTCGGGCGTCCCGCGATAACGCTTGTGCCTTCCGTTCCGACTGGATATAACGGACGAGCTCCCGCATCCAGCGTTCCTGCTCCAGTGCTTCCGTGATCCGTGTATCGAGCGTCACGGTGAGTCCACCACTCGTCGCAGCAGCAAAGCCTGTCTTGACGATAGGTTCGACGATGACGTCCGCTTGACGCACTTCGACTTCATCGCCTGATGCGGTCCGGTAGATCAATTTTCCGATCTCGAGCAAGTCAGAAGTCTCCTGTGCAGACAATTGTTGTAGCCATTGATGGATCGCGTTCGCTTGCTGTGCGAATTTTGCTCCGGCTGCGCGGAAGTTCAGTTTAAGACGGAACCGTGTCGTCGCTTGCGTCGTCGGAACGATTTGGACGTCTTTTACATTCAGTTCCTCTTGAATAATTGCCGTATAGTCCGCCCACGAAAAGGTTTCGCTCGATTGGACGCCTAAGCTAGCAAGCGGTTGTTTGACTTTTAAGGCGTGCGTATTACGAACTTGTCGTCCTAACTCGACGACAGAGACAACCTGTGCCATTTCGTATTCCAGATCAGGTCGGAGCATCGATCGATCGGCAACCGGATAATCCGCTACATGTACGCTCATTCCTGTTAATCGCTGATAGACATCATCGGCAAGGTATGGCGTGAACGGAGCGAGTAGTCGTGCCGTCGTCGAAAGTGCGAAGTGGAGCGTCGTGTACGCGGCTTGTTTCTCTTCCGACCAGTTAGCTTGCCAGAAACGTTCCCGAGAACGGCGGATGTACCAGTTACTGATCTCATCGACGAGTTGCGCGAGACTCCGTGCTGCTTGAGTCAATTGATAATCGTTCATCGCATCCGTCACGTCTTGCGTCGTTTGATGGACACGCGAGAGCAACCATTCGTCGAGACGCGTCCGTTTTTGCGGACGTGAGCCATCAAATCCGTCCAGTTCTGCATACGTCAGATAGAACTGGACGGCATGATCCAGTGTATCGACTAGTTTTGATTTTGCTTCTTGGACGATCCGCTCAGCAAACCGTTTCGCACTCCACGGACTGCTGTCGACGAGTAGCGCCCAGCGCAGGCTATCAGCACCATATGCTTCGATCAATGCCACCGGGTCGAGGGCATTCCCACGACTCTTCGACATCTTCTGCCCGTTCTCATCGAGGACGTGCCCGAGTGCGAGGACGCGCTTATAAGCAGACTGTCCCGTGAAGAGTGTCGAGATCGCTTGCAAACTGTAGAACCAGCCCCGTGTCTGATCGATGCCTTCGATGACGACATCGGCTGGATAGCGGTTAAGCGTCTGCGTCTGCGTCTGCGTCCGTGACGGATAATGCTGTTGCGCGAACGGCATCGCTCCGCTATCAAACCAGACATCGATGACTTCTGGTGTCCGGTGCATCACTCCCTGACACGTCGGACACGAGACCGATAACGCATCAACGTATGGTTTATGCAACTCGACGGATTCCGTCGATGTCGTCGTCCGGTGCAACAACTCAGCCTTGTTTTTTGGAACGAACATCGTGTCACACGCTTCACACTCCCAGACGTTCAGTGGTGTACCCCAGTAGCGATTGCGACTGATGTTCCAGTCGACGAGTTGCTCAAGGAACTTCCCGAACCGCCCTTCCTTGACGTGATCAGGGTACCACGTCACAGACGCATTGTTCGCAAGGAGTTGTTCCTTGACGGCCGTCGTCTCGATGAACCAGTTGTCTTGTGCGTAATAGAGCAGTGGCGAGTCACATCGCCAACAATGCGGATAGCTGTGCGTATATCGTTTTTTCGCAAACAAGCGTCCCCGTTCAGCGAGCAGCTGGATGATTGCAACGTCTGACTCCTTGACGAATCGACCAACGAGTGGTGGAACGGCATCCGTGTAACACCCAGCAGCATCGACGACATTAACGAATGACAGACCGTTTTCCCGGACGACCCGGTAATCTTCTTCCCCGTACGCTGGAGCAAGGTGGACAAGTCCGGTTCCGCTCGTCGCTTGGACGAAGGACGCCCCGACGACCGTGTGACCGTTCTCTGGCGTCACGAAATCAAACGGTGGTTCATAACGCAAGCCGACGAGTTTCGCACCGAGCTGTTCGGATACGACCTCGACGGATTCTGAGAACAGTTCAGCGACTAACGCTTTTGCGACAATGAATCGCTCTCCTTCAAACGCTACCGTGACATACGTCAATTCCGGATGAACCGCCACCGCGACGTTTGCCGGTAACGTCCACGGTGTCGTCGTCCATGCAAGTAGAAACGTCTGCTCCATGTCGACGATCGGAAGTTTGACCGTCGCCGATAAGTCCGTCACGTCCTGATAGCCTTGCGCGACTTCATGGGAACTGAGTGACGTCTGACAGCTCGGACAATATGGTGACACGCGGTGTCCTTTCGTCAACCAGCCTTTGTCATGGATCGTCCCAAGGATATGCCAGACGCTTTCGATATACTCGTCCTTCATCGTCACGTAAGGATCATCCATGTCAACCCAGTAGCCGAGTTTTTCCGTGAAGGCACGCCATTGTGTTTCATAGGAGAAGACACTTCCCTTACAGCGTGCGATGAATGCTTCAACACCATAGTCTTCGATCGCTTGTTTGCCGGAGATGCCGAGTTGTTTCTCGACCCCGAGTTCGACCGGTAGTCCATGTGTATCCCAGCCGGCTTTTCGTTCGACCCGGAATCCTTGCATCGTCTTATAGCGGGCGACGGTATCTTTGACGGTTCGTCCGAGCGCATGACCGACGTGGGGTAAACCGTTCGCAGTCGGCGGTCCTTCGTAGAATACGAATTCCGCTTCCGTGCGTTGCTCAATCGATTGTGCGAAGACTTGGTCTTGTCTCCATCTGTTGCGGACACGCTCCTCGCGTTGTTGTACGGTTTCTGCTTGGTTTAGTGACGTCATCTCTTGTTCTCTCCTTTGTCGGTAACTAAGAGAATACAAAAAAGTCCGCCCCCTTTGACAGGGACGGACTTCACCGCGATACCACCCATATTCCGTCGAGAATGCTTATTCTCGACAGCACTTAGTTGCACACTATCATGTGCATTCCATGTAACGGTGGACACCCGGTCACGCTTACTGAATGGTTCAGCGTGACTTCTCAGAGAGGATCTTCATGATTGATCTGGCTACCGGTTCTCAGCAATCCCGGTTTTCTGTAAGGCAGAGGGACAATCATTACTCTTTCTCGTCAACGAAATGATATGCTCTTGTTGTGGAGAATCTTACCATATGACTTAAAGACTGCACAACAGCTTTTTACATTTTCTTGCAAAGGAGATTTTTGAATGTTACATACTTTCCCAACGCTTAAAACGAACCGTCTCGTCTTACGCGAAGTTTTACCCGAAGATGCTACAAGTGTCCTCGCTTATTTATCAGACGAACATGTCGTCAAACAGATGGGGCTCGCTCCGTTCCAATCAGAAGCAGACGCGCTTGAAGAGATTGACTGGTACGCCTCGATTCGTCGCGAAGGCTCGGGTATCCGGTTCGGGATTGCGTTGCAAGAAGACGATGTCATCATCGGCAGTTGCGGTTTCTTGAATCAAGCAACACGTCATCAGCGGGCAGAACTCGGGTTTGAGTTGAATCCTGCCTATCAGGGACAAGGCATCGCGAAGGAAGCAGCACTTGCAGTCATCACATATGGGTTTGAGGAGCTCTCTTTAAATCGTATTGAAGCACTCGTCTTACCAGAGAATTCCGCTTCACAACGATTGCTTGAACGGCTTGGTTTTCAACGCGAAGGGTTGCTTCGTCAATATGAGAAAACACGTGGTCAGTTCGACGATCTGTATATGTACTCGATTTTGCAGAGTGATTGGTCTGTCTAAAATCTCACTTTAGGTTCTTCGACTCTAACTTTTTGATCCGTCGGTAGACTTCTTCTACTTCTGTTTGCGCAAACCAGGCATCGGGATGCTTTTCAAACATCAACAAATTGATATACCATTCGATGTTATCAGGATCTAATTCGACTGCTTTTTTTGCATGGAATAAAGCGATTACGCAAGCTCCCTCGAGATGGCAAAGTGGATGTAACATCAATGAAGACGTCAAATCATGTATCTCGCTTGATTCATGGTGTTGGAGTAAATAATTCATAAAGGCATATATCGTGAGATGAAACGTATCAAACCCTGCACTCAGGATCATGTTGGATTGCTCTTCTTTTGTTAACTCTAAAAATAATTTCGCTGCTTTCTCGAAATCCATCTCGGCAATATGTTTCCTTAATCGGTACTCTAATTCCGTCACGGTGATTCCCTTCCTCCATAAAAAATCGCTGTTAATTGGCACTTGCACTATTACCCGAGTCATCTCTCCCAGTAATGTATCTAACATCCGTTGCAGAAGATCGACTGCCATTTCTTTTCATCGATAGGATCGTGCCTTTAGGAATTCAATGATCGGCAACAGTGTCAGTCCGATAGCGAACAAGACGATTAATAACAGATTCGCTGATTCATGTAAAAAGTAATCGAGACAGATGAATCCAAAAATCAGGACAATCAGGATTTTGTAGCTGACGAGACCGCTTTCCGTCGTAATCTTTTTGCCGAGTTCATCTTCTGGCACAGGACGCTCGTCTTCTCCTGATCTTGCCCACGTAAAATACGAGAAGAACATGATCAACAGAATCGCCAATTGAACAATCGAGAAGAACGTTACGTTGTTTTCGATGATCATACTGATGACTGTAAGACTCGCAAGTATCACGAGCGTTACTAAAAATAAAACCGTTTTTTTCTTAGACATCCCATTCCTCCTGTTCTGAAATGAACAGATGATCGACTTTTGTCCGTAAGACTTTGGCGATATTAAACGCTAATTGTAAAGTCGGATCATACTTGTTGTTTTCAATCGCATTAATCGTCTGCCGACTGACCTGACAACGATCAGCCAGTTCTTGTTGCGATAATTTTGCCGCTAGACGTCGCTCCTTGATGTGGTTTCTCATGTTCATTCCTCCACGACGTGTCAAATTCTTTTTACATCTCTACTGTAATGAATTTCCATCATCATGTCAAAAACTTTTGACATAAAAATCATTAAAAAGACACGCTCTCATGATCAGAACGTGTCGTATATGATGGCTCAACCTCGTGGTGGAAATGGATCATGTCCGTAGGAATCTTTTTCCCGAATCTGCCCTTCTTTGTTATGAATGACGAGCTCTGTCTTCTGACTTTTCGCAATGCGACGCCCTTCTGCAATCGCTTCTTTCTGTGTAGCGAATCGTTTGGTTGCTCGAGTCGCACCGGCAGCTTTCACTTGATAGCCACCTTTTGGATGCGGCGTGACATGTTGCTCTCGTTTCATCACGTGACCTCCATTTCCTTAATCTATTTCATCTACATGACACTATTTTAAAGTGCGGTTGCCTCTTCACTTGAATTTTCTACTAGCCTCTCGGGAGATGCAGTATACTAAAAGAAACGTTTATTGCCTCGAAAGGAGTTGATATCGTGAATCATTTCGTCTGGCAAGTTCGGTTTTTACGCTTTATCGTCTTCGGTATCATCTTCAGTCTGTTCGGTTTAGCTGGTCTTGGTATCCCACTTGTCTGGCATGGTATCACGAAAAACTTGTTACTCGAGCGACCTGGCTACAGTGTTCTATTGACCGCATACCTTATCTTCATCCCGACTCTTTTGATTTTATTCCATGCGCTCCGCATCCTTCGATATATGTCGATGGCTCCTCCGGCTTTTCCACTCATCACAGCTTCCATTCAATCGATGAAATTGTCTTTTTATATCGTCGCCATTTTAACGGCATGTCTCTTTCCCGTCTTTTTCTATATTGGTCAGATTGACGACGCGCCTGGTCTGATTATCATCGGAATCGGTTTGATTCTTGCTCCGTTGACAATCGGAACGCTACTTGCCTGTATCCAACAATTATTATTACGCTATGTGTTGCCTATGAAATTCTAACGTGAACGACCGAAAAACAAGTTCTCATGATTGTTTTTGTCATTCTAGCCGTTGCTTTTCCTACCTATACACTTTGTTCAATCTCGCTCCTAAGAGCGGGATTTTTTAGTTCGCGTCACATTGATGGCTATCCTGATGTCCCTGTTTCAACAGAATCTTCGATTGGCAACGTAGACATGTCATCAATCGAAATGTGGTTTTTTTTGTGCTGACCGCGTGTCTTCGTAATTCATTTTCATATACATGTCTTGCCTTGATTCGATGATCGACTTCACTTTCCATCTCAATCCCTCTTCCCTCAACTTGTATTTTTTTCTATCTAATATGTGCCCTGAATCATTCTTAATAAATCCTTTTTTAAGAAAAAACGGTTTTTCTTACGACCTTTTATAAAAAAATCGTCAAAAGGTCCTGTTTAATATGTATTTTAACGACCGATAAATGAATTACAGATAGAAAATATGAGTTGAAAGGACGGTTGCATGTGAAAAACACAACCAAGAACCATTCCATCCGAACACGTCTTTTAGTAATGATTAGTTTGATTTTGATTGCCTTTTTTGTTTTTAGTAGTCTGGCCTTATACTTCAATACGAAACAAACTGCAGTCTCAACGCTGAAAGCGACCGCCGAAAAGGACGCGCTTCGCATCAGCAAAACATTCGACACAGTGGCTTATAGCGAATTCCTACAATCGCCTGTCGCGTCCGAGCAGTATGAAACCCTACGGAATCAACTTGATACCTTACGTAAACAAAACGGACTCTTGTATACATACACAGCACGCATCGACCAAAACAAGGTCCGTTTGCTGATTGACGGTCTTCCGAAAAAAGATGCTGCAAAGATTAATGAACCGGCGAGTGGCGCAAAAGTTACTGACATGAAGGACGTATTAAATGGAGGAACACACGCGACGGACATCATTGATGATCCTGTATATGGACAGTATATGAGTGTCTACGTTCCGTTAAAGGATGCGTCCGGTCAAATCATCGGAATTCTTGGCGTCGACATCGCTGCGAAGGAAATCGATGCCCTCACAACAGAATTATTAAAGCAAAACGCACCGATTTTCATTGGACTTCTACTTCTTCTGTTAACGGCCACACTTATCTTGCTTTACATCGTCCTCGGTCGAAAATTACGTCCGCTCGAGACGTTACAGAAAGTCGCCGCCTTGATTGCTGAGGGACGACTGGATCAGGCAAAACAGACGTTGACCGATTTGACGATTGTTTCAAAAGACGAAATCTATGCGCTTGCGATCTCGATTCGTGATATGAACGAGATGCTGCGGACGATGATCGTCGACATCAAACAGACGGCTACCCTCGTCTCGACGACGAGTCAATCGATCGACCAAAGTACGTCGGAAGTACTCGACGGTTCCGAACAAATCGCTCATACGATGTCGGAAATCGCGACCGGGACCGAAAGTCAGACGCAAGTCACGCTTTCGTTGAATGACGAGATGAATCGGTTCGCAGCATTGATCGAGACGACGAATCAGTCTGGTGTCGAAATTCAAGGAACGACGGAG
The DNA here is from genome assembly GCF_057772545.1 of Exiguobacterium sp. E17S. NCBI lineage: Bacteria > Bacillati > Bacillota > Bacilli > Caryophanales > Exiguobacterium > Exiguobacterium sp. E17S. The sequence continues at coordinate 617,956 of NZ_JBYLRU010000001.1, read as the reverse complement.
CAGATGGCAACACTGACACGAGTCGGACGGGATCAAATGTCCGCTTCCGTCGAACAGATGCGCCACATTCATCAGCACGTCACGCAGTCTGCTGAACAGATTGATCTACTGAAACAGCAATCATCGGATATCCAAACGCTCGTCGGTATCATCCGCGGTATTTCCGAGCAGACGAATCTACTCGCCCTTAATGCCGCGATTGAAGCGGCACGAGCTGGTGAACAAGGAAAAGGATTCGCTGTCGTCGCGACCGAGGTTAAGAATCTTTCAAGCCACGTCGCTAGCAGTGTCAGTGAGATCGCAACAATCGTCACGTCGATTGAAGCCAGTGCGCAGCAGATGCAGCACAGCTTCAAGACGACGGTCGAAGCAACAGCAGCCGGTGAACAGATCGTGCTCGATACGGATACGACGTTCGAACGGTTGACGGATCAAGTCACGCATGTCTCATCGGCAACAAAACAGATGACGCAACAGATGGAAGACGTCTTGCAAGCAGAACGGTTCATCCGTAATGCCTTGACGGAAATTGCTGCTGTCGCGGAAGAACACACGGCAAGTAACGAAGAAGTTGCCGCTGCATCTGAACAAATGATTGCGACGATCACGACGTTGCATACGCTCGTCGGTGATTTGAACGCACGAACAGAACACTTAGAACAAGAAGCCCGTCGCTTCGAGATTTAATCTTTCATTTGTTCTTTTCTGGTTCTCACTCTATACTGGTGTGAACTTACATATGAAGGAGTCGAACCAGATGTCCCATTATGATGTCATCATCGTCGGTGCCGGATCCATGGGGATGGCAGCCGGTTACTATCTCTCACGAACCGATCAAAACATCTTATTATTAGATGCTCACAATCCACCGCATGATCAAGCGAGCCACCACGGCGAGACCCGGATCATTCGCCATGCCTACGGGGAAGGTGAAGCCTACGTACCGCTCGCCTTAGCCGCGCAACGCTTATGGTATGAGTTAGAACAGATTAGCGGTCGGAGCCTGTTTCTGAATACCGGAGTCTTAAACGCTGGTCACCGCTCGTCCCATGCGATGCAGACGATCATTAGGAGTGCAGCGCAATACGATCTACCGCTTGAGGTCCTGACGGCTGACGAAATGAGAACGCGCTGGTCCGGCTTAACGATGCCCGACGAGTATATCGGTTGTTTTGAACCGACGTCCGGTGTGTTGAAGTGCGAGGATTGTATTGAAGCATACCGCGATCTTGCTGTCGCGAACGGTGTCGACATCCGGACGAATGCGAAAGTGACGACGCTTACCGCCCACGCCACTGGCGTTGACGTAACCGTCGGAACAGATACCTATTCAGCTGATGCATTGATTGTCGCAGCCGGTGCCTGGTCTGGTCCATTGCTCGAACAAACTGGACTCGCCTTACCGCTACGCCCGGTCCGCAAGACGTTCGCCTGGTTCGAAGCAATGGAAGAGGTATTCAATGACGCGGTGTTCCCTGCCTTTGCCTTTGATACACCCGCCGGTTATTATTACGGTTTTCCAAGTATCGCTCAAGCCGGTCTAAAAATCGGACGCCACGACGGTGGCATTCCCGTTGATCCGAATCAACCACGCCGTCCTTTCGGTCAAGAGACGGGTGATCTGGCTGATTTACAACAGTTCACGAAAACGTTCATTCCCTCGATCGATACTTTAACTCACGGCAAAACGTGTCTTTATACGATGACGCCAGACGAGGACTTCATCATCGATTTGCATCCAGACTATCCGCACATCGCGATCGCCGCCGGCTTCTCCGGTCACGGGTTCAAGTTCAGTAGCTTTGTCGGAAAAGTACTCAGTGAATTGATCATGCAACGATCGACGACTGAACCGATCAGACCTTTCGCGATTAAGCGTTTTGCGAAATAAAGCATATGAAACGATAAAGACCGGCAACGAAAATTCGTTGTCGGTCTTCTTTATCAACGGTATGATGTCACACCGATTCATTTGATTCTTGCTGATTTTTTGAAGCTAGCTTTTCACGCTGTTTTTTCTCATCTTCATTCCACCAGCCGTGGATAAGTAGTACTAGTCCAAGGATCAATGCACTCATCGGGAAATATGTTAAGTAATACTCACCAAGGTTTTCTCCTAGAAATTCTGGAGATAATTCAATATACGCTCGGAAAATCTGGACGACGAAGAATAAGAAAAAGCTTGTAATGAGTGCATATGTACCGTAGCGATAACTTGTATTTTTCATATGAAGGCTCCTTTCTAAAACATACTCTAATCTAAATCATTCAAGGAATACATCAAATTCCCTCTTTTTACATTATCATTTTTAAGAATGTTTCCAAAAGCATGATAAGATAGTTTTAGAATCGATTGAACGAAGGAGTGAAACACGTCGTGAACTTTAACTTATTCAAAAATCATGTCCGGTTTAAGATTGCACTCGAATTGATTGATCGCGAAGACGGCTTATCAATCATGCAACTGAATCAACGTTTAACGGATGTACCGCAGTCTACTTTGTACCGGCAAGTTAATGCGATGATGGACGATCAGTTGTTGAAAATCGTCGCCGTCCAGCGCGTCGGAAAAGTCGAGGAAAAAATCTATGCCCTGAACACGAGCGGTTATCAAATCAGCGAAGCAGACTGGAACAGTGCGACGTACGATGAAAAAGTGAACTTCGTCTCGTTCTACTTCATGTATGTCTTGCAGCAGTACCAGACGTACTTCGAACAGACCGTTCAAACGCATGGTCAGGACCACTCGACGTTTTCGATCGCGAAATTGCACCTGACGGATGAAACCTTCAATGATTTTCAACAGGACATGCGGACACTGCTCGAAAAATATCATCACCTAGAGACAGAAGACCAGGCAACTGAACGGACCGTCTCACTCGTCATCTTGCCCTAAACACGCTCCGTTTCTAGAAGCGTATTTTCACCAAACTGAAACGAGACAACATTGCGAGGGAGAGAAAATAGACCCCATGAAACGGATCAAAGAAAATCTTGATGCAATTGTGCTGGATACGTTGAACGTAAAAGCAGAACAGATTCTAAAGATTGGTGAAGGAGCTTGGCACACTGTATATAAGTTAAAGAGAGTAGATGATCAAGACCTTGTGATTCGCATAAAAAAGAATGAAGCTTATGGGGAGTTGCAACAGATTGATAAACAAGAGCTGACTACAGAGTATGAGTCTACGAAAGCTTACTATTTACATGCCAATACAAGTGACCAAAATGTCTGTCCTGACTTTTATCAGTATTTTATTGAAGATGACACAGTATTTACAGTAGAAACGTTCATGGGTCGTGGAACGGATTTATTGTTACTCGATCAGAATAAAGCCCATTCTTACGGTAAGAAATTAGGGAGAATTTATCACAATATACACAACCAGAAAACCTCTATTGCAGGTTTCGGGGAATTGAACTGGCAAGGGAAAACTTTACAAGGTAGTGATTTAAGAAACAAGGATAAATTATGGCAGGAAGAAAATGAACATGTCTTAACCGCCTTAAATGCTCTCATTCACTCTAGTCTTTGCTTTGATAAAGAAAAAGTCGGTAAACATATTCATGCTTTAATTGAAAATAGACGAACTCAGGTTCAAAACATCTCGCTCGTGAATCAAGATGTAACACCAGAAAATTTAATTTTAAGTGATAAACACATTGCAATCATTGATCCGTTTCCAAGATTGGATTTTGATTTGAAATATGCAGCTTACTTTGTTTTTTGTTACAAATTTTTATTACCAGCCTTTTCAAATGCACCACGATACATAAAGCAAGCGTATCAAGAAAAAAGTAATATTCTAAATAACATAGCTGATGGATTTATAAGCGGATATTGCTTTAACGTGGTTGGAGACGAACGCACCACGCAAACTCGACGATTACTGGATGAGTATACATTATGGATATTGCAAGAAGCGTATGAGCACTTCGACATTCTAAATCAGCCTCATCTCACTCATAAAACAACGCAACAGATGGGAAATCGAGAAATGATCACTGCTCGGTTACATCTATGCCTCGAAGAATTAGAAAAATGGTGTACGGAATCAGAGTAGAGGCTGACGTAAACTTTAGTCTCTACAAAGATAAAAAGAATGATGCTTTACACGCCACTCCTACAGGAAAAGCGCATTTATGCGCTGTCAGAGACAAACAAGACCCGCTTTCCTGCTTGAATGAAGCAGGAAAACTGGCTTGTGTCTCGCCTGAGGAAAGGGCGTGAGGAAGCGAATCATTCTTTTTTGAGTCAGCCTCTTTATGTATCGTGTTTAGTTTCGTTAAACGGAAACGAGAAATGATGTATCCAGTGACTCACTTTCAATCACGATCGCTGTTAAACCCGTATCCGTCTTCGTTTCGTGCCATTCTCCTTGATCCCAAAATACGGCTTCCCCACATTGAACTTTTATGTAGTCATCCGTTTCCCCTCTTACAAAGCCCTCACCCTCTACAATTAATAGAAGTTGAGGCACGACAGCCTGGTGATAACCGACCACGCCATCCTTCTCTAAATGGATGCATCCGATGTGCGTCACTTTTTCAGTTTGCATGATTCGCGACATCACAAAGTTCGAATCAAATTTCGTGATCTTCTTACCAACCTCTTTTTTGAATTGATAAATCTGCATATAAGCCTCCTTAAAATCATGATTCGTTTGATAGTTCGTCTTTCATTTAAACTATTTGATTCAAATCTCATTTGGAAAATTTTGATAAGAGAAGTTTATCATAGCTCTAACTGATTGAGAACTAACGATGATTCGTCCATGGCATTGACTTTTCTATTTTCATTATTGATAATGGTAATAGAAAAGGAGGGTTTTTCATGAACACAGATTTCTCTGCCTTATCACACATCGACTGGGAACGATTCCTGCCCCTATTATTGATTTACATCTCCATCAACCTGATTCTACTCAGCTGCGCCTGTATCGATTGGTTCAGACGGAAGGACCGGATCGCGACACCGACTACTTGGTTATTGATTATTCTCCTCGTCCAGCCGATTGGCTCGATTCTCTACTTCGTCCTCGGAAGGAGGATGACAGCATGATTCAGATTTCTCATCTCCAGCTTTCACTTCAACGACGTCTTATCCTAGACGATATTTCCTTTACGATTCACGAACATGAATGCCTTGGACTGATTGGTCCGAATGGTGCCGGAAAGACGACACTCCTGAAATGTCTTAGCGGCATGATCGAGAGTGACCGTGGTTCCATCACGATGTCTTCGCGCTCCATACGTCAACACCAGCAATCGATCGGCTACTTATCACAACAGACCGACTTTAAGCCTTGGATGACGTGCGAACAATCATTACGTTTTTTCGGTCGCTTGTCAGGTCTCGATCGCGCAACGTTAAATAAGCGGATTCCAGCCGTTCTACATGAAGTTGGACTCCACGACCAACAAACAGAAGTCATCGAACGCCTGTCCGGCGGCATGCGCCAACGTCTCGGAATCGCCCAAGCTATCTTACATGAACCGACATTTTTGATTCTTGACGAACCGGCTTCCGCCCTAGATCCGAGTGGTCGACATGATATCAATCAATTGATTCTCCGCTTAAAGAAACGGATGACGATCATCGTCTCAACGCACTTGTTAGAAGACGCAAAGACGTGTTGCGACCGCTTCCTCGTCATTAAACATGGAAAATTGTTAGGTCCACTCGACAATCAACGCAACGTGGATCAATACCGGATTCAAGTCGAGACGCTTACAGCTGCCCCGTCTTTTTCTGCGACACGATTTCCACGAGTCGAGATTGATCGAATCAACCCGTGCTGCTATCAGTTCTCCGCACAGCAGCCGCTTGACCTCTCACAGTTAGCGACCACCTTGATTCAGCTAGGATGGTCGATTGCTTCGATTGCCTATCAACCGATTGGACTCGAGGAACGGTTCCTCGACATGGTGGCAGACGTATGAGGACCTTTTATACACTGACATGGACCGAGTGGTTGGAAGCATGGAAAGAATGGAAAATCGTCTGGTTACCGCTGTTGTTCATTGCCCTCGGGGTGACACAACCGTTGCTGTTGATGTACATGGATGTCTTGCTCGCACACGTCGGAAACGCAGACGGAATCATCGTCGATCCGAATCGTCCTACTCCGCAACCGCTTGACGTCTTCAGCGCAACGATTCACGGACAGTTCAATCAGCTCGGCTTGATTGTCCTGATCATGAGCTTCATGGGACTGCTCGCATTAGACCGACAAACTGGCATGCAGGATTTCATTCTGACGCGCCCTGTCTCCCGGAATGTTTATCTGCTGTCGAAATGGTTCAGTCACGGGATGATCAGTCTATTTGGGATTTTGATTGGCGCACTCACGTCCTATTGTCTGACCGTCTATTGGTTCGGATCCCTTTCGCCGATGCTTGCGCTACGTATCATCCTCGATTTTAGTCTTTGGATGTTATTCGTCGTCAGTCTGACACTACTGATCAGCACCTTTTTGCGACGCGCTGTTCCGATCGGCATCCTGTCGCTCGTCGTTTCCTTACTACTTGTTGCACTTCCTTCGCTAATGCCAGACATTCTATTCTTTATGCCTGGTGCGCTACTGTCGCTTCCATCGCACACGTCGTTTTTTTCTTCGTCCCATCTAATCGGTGTCGCTTCTTGTCTCGTTTGGATTGCCCTAACACTTGGCTGGTCTGGTCTTCGGTTTCGAAAAACGTCTTACTAATCCGACTCTACAACAAAAAAGGATAACGGGGCCGTTCAGCAGTCCGTTATCCTTTGTTTGATTGTGTCTTTCGAATCGTTCGTTGCCTTGGATGCACGGCAAGCTTTGCTTGGCGCATCCGTTCAACGGCAGAATCCGTCGCAGCATCAAATGCAACTAGACTCGGGTAATGCCCGACGAGGCGTCCTTGCTCTAAGATCGCGAAGCTGTCGCAAAGTTGCTCGGCAGCTTTAATGTCATGCGTGATAAAGACATATGTTAGACCATGTAGCCGTTTCAAGTCAGCTAGCAATGCAAGAATCAATCGTTTGTTGACCATGTCGAGGCTACTGACTGCTTCGTCTAACACGATCAGACGTGGTTCAGCAGCAATCGCTCGCGCGATCGCGATTCGCTGGAGTTGCCCGCCACTGAACTGCGCCGGATATTTCGTCAGATCCGTCGCCTTGAGCCCGACTTGTTCAATTAGCGTGACGAGACGCTGTTGCCGTGCTTCACCCTTTAAACGAATGAAATTATCAAGCGGTTCGGCGATGATATCGGCAGCCGTAAGCTTCGGATTGACCGCAGCGAAGGAATCCTGGAAGACGACTTGGACGTCACCTTGAAATGGTCGTTTTGTCGCGTGGCGATCGACACCATTGAACCAAATCGTTCCGGTCGTTGGACGTTCGAGCCCAAGCAACAATCGTCCGAGCGTACTTTTGCCGGCACCACTCGACCCAAGTAGTCCGAGACAACGTCCCGCTTCAAGCGTCAACGACACATCATGTAAGACGGTCTGTGCAGGTCGAAATCGACGTTTATAGACGTGTGAGACTTGATCGATCTGTAATAAACTCATCCGAACGCCTCCCTTCCTAGATGCTGTGCGAGAAGGGAATGTGTGTACGGATGTTGCGGTCGATCAAACAAATCAAAGACATCTGCTTGCTCAACGATCCGTCCTTGCTGCATGACGAGGACATCGTCTGCAAGTTCAGCGATCACACCGAGATCATGTGAGATGAGCAAGATTGCCATTCCGTAAGTCGCCCGCATCCGTTCGAGTAATTCAAGAACCGTCTTTTGATTAAAGACATCGAGTGCCGTCGTCGGTTCATCGGCAATCAAGACGCTTGGGCGCAGGGCAACAGCTAAGGCGATCATGATCCGTTGCAACATTCCGCCACTCAGTTCGAATGGATAAGCTTTGAGCAACCGGGCGGCGTCCGTCAGATTGACTTCTTCGAGTGCCGTCATCGCTTGTTGTTTTGCTTCACGTTTTGAACAACGTGTATGGGTCTGAATCGTCTCGATCATCTGGTGCCCGATCGAGTAGACCGGTGTGAAGGCACTCATCGGATTTTGCATGATGAACGCAATCTCACCGCCCCGAATCGTTCGCACAGCGCGTTCTGATAAGGATTGAATTGATGTTCCGTTCAGTCGAATATCGCCGGTGACGTCTGTTGTCTGTGGATTAAGCAGACGCATTAAAGCGAGACTCGTCACCGTTTTCCCACAGCCACTCTCTCCGACAAGACCAAGAATCTGTCCAGCTTGAATTGAGAACGTCACCCCTTCGATCAATGTTACTTGTTGTTTCGTACGGACGGTCAGACCGTCGACAGCTAAGATCGGTTCGATACGGGCACCTCCTCTCATTTCATCGTTTTTGATACACCGAATCGTTCTGCTAACTGTTCTCCTACTAGGTTAAAGCTGATGATGACGAGCATGATCGCAAGTCCCGGATAAATCATCAATTCCGGATTCGTCCGGATGTACGATTTTCCTTCGTGAATCATCGCTCCCCACTCGGCAGTTGGTGACTGAACACCAAGCCCGAGGAACGACATCGCCGAGATATCCATGATCGCCCAGCCCATCTCAAGCGTTCCGATGACGAGCAGCGGTGGTAAGATGTTCGGCAGGATATGCGTCCGGATGATTTTCCACGAAGACGAACCGTTGACGCGAGCAGCGGCGATGAACGCTTCCGTCTTCAGCGTCATGACCATTCCGCGGAACATCCGCGCGTAGTAGACCCACTGGACGAGCATCAAGGCGATGATGACTTGCTTGAGTCCTGGACCGAAAATACCGACGAGCCCGAGGACGAGAATCAGACTCGGAAATGCCATCACACCATCACACAGACGCATCAAGAGCTGATCGACCCAACCACCGCGATAACCGGCCAGTGTTCCGACGAACAGTCCAATCGCAAGTGAGGCGACGAAGATCAACACGGCACAGCCGAGTGAAATCCGCGCACCGTAAATCAAGCGCGATAAGAGACAGCGTCCGAGTTGGTCGGTTCCGAGCGGATAGGCTGACGACGGCCCATGGAGCTTTTGCGTCAAGTCGACGAGATTCGGATCATGCGGCGCGATCCATGGCGCAAACAACGCAAGGCCAGCCATCCCGATTAAGACGAGGGCACAGAGATAAAGAAGCGGCGTATACCGCGACCGGATCATTGTTGCTGGAAGTGGAGTATTCATACCGTCCCTCCTTTTTTCGCTAGTCGTGGATCGAGCACGGCTTGAATGATGTCGACGAGCAAACTGCTTCCGATGAAGACGAGTGCCGCGAGAAAGACGTAGCCTTGGATGACCGGCATATCCCGGTCAAAGATTGCTTCAATGAAGTAGCGACCGAAGCCTGGCCACGAGAAGACGGTCTCGACGATGATCGTTCCCGTCAGCAACTTCCCGAGGTTCATCCCAAGACCCGTGATCATCGGTGGAATCGCCATCCGGAGAACGTGTTTCCCAAGAACCCGTCCTTCCTTTAAGCCACGTGTCCGGGCAAACAAGACGTACGGTTCATTCAATGCTTCAATCACACTGCCACGGAGCAATCGTGTATACAGGGCAATCAACGGAAAGGCGAGTGTCAATGCCGGTAAGATCAAGTGCATCACACTTCCCGTCCCACCGACCGGAAACCAATCCAACTGGACAGCAAAGAAGAAGATAAATAGATACCCGAGCCAAAACGACGGAATCGAAGCCCCGATGAAGGCGATTGCCCGACTGAGATGATCGAAGAATCCATTCTTCTTGATCCCGGCAAGAAACCCGAGCGGGAGACTGATGACGAGTGCGAGCAGTAGACTCGTCACTGCCAGCTCGACCGTTGGCGGTAAGCGGAGCAAGACATCTTCAAGGACCGGTTTGCCGGAAAGATACGATGTGCCGAAATCGAGCTGCGCCAAGCGGATGACGGCATCAAAGTATTGTTTGTAGAACGGTTGATCGAGTCCGAATTCTGCTCGTTTGGCAGCGAGTAGTTCATCCGTCGGTTGGATATGGGCAGCGGATAGATAGGCCTGTGCCGGATCAACTGGTGACAAATGAATCAACCCTGTCAGAATCAAGACAGCAAGTAACAAGATCGGGATGACGGATAATATGCGTTTGACGAGGAAGACCCCCATGTCATCCCTCCTTTACTTAATTCCGATTCGGGCAAATGGACTCTCATCCCGGTTCGCCGGGAACTGGAAGTTTGTCACGTCCGACTGATAGACCGCCATCTTCTTCAAGTACGAAATCGGAATCAATGCCCCTTGATCTTGGAGTGATGGCAGAATGTCGGCGTACATCTTCTGACGCTTCGTCTCGTCTGTCGTCTTCAAGACATCTTTGATCTCTTGCAACAGTTGTTCTTTATTCGGATAAGCCGAAATCGCTTCTTTGAAGCCGAAGCCATCCGTATCAATCAGGTTCACAAACGTATGCGGATCATACGGTGCACCGAAGTTGCTGTAGAAGTTGATGTCAAATCGGTTGTCTTTAAAGCGCTGGACTTGATCCGGCAGTTCAACGGCTTCCGTCTTCAGCTCGACGCCGATTTTCGACCATTCCGACTGCAACGTTTCGGCCATCGCCTTTTGGACCTGCTCGGCCGCATCATACATCATCCCGATTTGCAGCGGTTGACCATCCTTGACGCGGACCTTTTCACCTTTCGGCAGTTTCCAACCTGCTTCATCTAGGAGACGATTCGCTTCCTTGACGTCATAATCTCGTTGCTTCACTTTTAGGTTCGACGTGTACGGCATGTTCGGTGGCAACAGGTAGTTAGCTGGTGCTTCTATTCCCGACGTGATCCCTTCGACGAGAGCGGCTTTATCAAACCCGTGCTGGAGCGCCTGGCGGACGCGTTCGTCAGACAGACGCTTATTTTTTGTATTCAAGACGAGGAGACGCGTCGCGACTGGTTCGGACATCTCTGTCTTGTAGGATTTATCCGTCTTTAACTGATTGAAGGCATCGATGCTGATCGCCCCTTCACCGTAAATCAGATCAACTTGTCCTTTTTCGAGTGCTAAGACACGTGTCTCCGCATCCGGGATGATGTCGACCTTGATGTGATCGATATTCGGCTTCGGACCCCAATAGTTCTTGTTGACCTTAAACGTCGCATACTGATCCGGTTTGTATTCGTCGAGCATCCAGGGACCTGTCCCGACTTCTTTTTTGACACCCTTCGACGTATCGCCGTTTTCAGGGAATCCCGCTTCTCCGAGGAAACGGACCGGGCGGACGACCGCGAGTTCCTGAATCGTCGGGTAATAGGCTTCGGATAATGTCAGGCGGAACGTCCTCGTATCGACAGCTTCTGTCTTCTCGATTTTCGTGATGAAGCCAAGCCAGCTATGTAAGGCTTTTTGTTTGAGGATCGCGTCAAAGTTCTTTTTGACGATCGCTGCGTCGAACGTCGAACCGTCCGAGAACTTGACGCCGTCACGGAGCGTAAACGTGTACGTTTTTCCGTCTTTAGAAATCTTCCAAGACGATGCTAAGTATGGCTCGAGCTTTCCACCTTCTCCGTAGTGGACGAGTGGTTCATAGATCATCGACTGTGCGAACAGTTGTGATGGGTTGTAGACGTGCGGGTTCATCGTTCCGATGTCGCGTGGCCACGCGAGCGTCAATGTATCTTTATCTTTTCGCTCTCCTGTCGACTCGCCCGGGTTCGAGCAGCCGATCAATAATGATGTCAATGACAGGATCGAGACGGTAGAAATCAGTAATTTTTTACGGTTAACGTTCATGGTAGGCAGAACTCCCAACTTGTATTGATAATCATTTTCAATTGTAAGAGGGAAAGGGAAGGATTGTCAATGGATAATCCAGATGTTAACTGGACGTAAAGGCGCTTTTTGACAGGATTTCCACGCTTAACTGAGTAACATTCTGTGTACACCTCTTGTTTGTCAATAATTGTAATCAGCTGTGTTAAGCGGTATCCTAGTTTGTATGTTGCGTTTCTTGTCTAACGAAATCATTTGCACGGAAAGGATGATAGGATGTCACGACTGGTTTCCTCCGTCTCGCTTGTGTTGCTCAGTCTGCTCTTAGTGCTCCCTTTACTGATGATCGATGGACTGATTTTATACGTCGGAGATGTGTCCTACGATTCGTTCGTTGGTTGTCTGGTGTTTCTTTTATGCTTCTATCTCGCTAGCCTGGTCGTCAGCGTCGTCTTTGACGGGATGATGCGTGCGCTTGGCGGACTGTTTAAGCGTCGTTTCTCGAACATACTGTTTGCTGTCGTGAACGGTTCCGTCAGTTTGAGCGTCTTACTTTGGATGGACCTCTACGTTGCGTCGATCACGATTTCTCTCGCGACAAAAGTCGTGCTCGTATCTGTACATACGCTATTGTTTTACCTGATTCATCAATCGAGCGACTCCACTGTTAAAGTTTCCGAAGTCACCGAACCACATGATCCAGTCGTAAAGGAAGCCACCCGCTTGTTAGAAAAGGAAGATCCTGTGACATGTGTCGAACAGTTATGTCTCAAGTACCCTGATTTTCCGAAAAAGGACATCATTCGGATCGTCTATCGTCTTCATGGCAACTAAAAAGACCTGATCGTTTCTGAAGAGATTCAGAAGCGTCAGGTCTTTTGATATTCGTTCATTTCTTCGCCATCTCATAGAACTGATACGTATTCTTCCCAGACGACTTAGCGGCATATAGTGCAACATCCGCTTGTTGTAACAAGGCTTGCAACTCTGGACGGAACGCGGTGTCATACATCACGATCCCGATACTGGTCGACACGCGGTAGTCCGTTTCCCACTCACTTAACGCAGTGACGATCCGCTCCGCGAGTCGTTCCCACCCTGCCCTTGAATCCGAATGACCGAAATGGAGGATGAATTCATCACCGCCTAGTCGTACGGCCATCGCGTCGTCTTGTTCGCGGACGAACTGTCGCAAGCGTTGCGCGACCTCTTGCAGGACGATGTCCCCCGTCTCGTGTCCATAGACGTCATTGACCTGCTTAAAGCCATCGAGATCAAGGAAGAAGACGGCCCCTGTCTGCCCGGGATGCTCCTCGAACTGCTTCGTTAAGTACCGTCGATTATGGAGTCCTGTCAACGCGTCCTTCCAAGCATGGCGCTCAAGCTCCAAATAGTACAAGAAGAGTCGGACGATCCGTTGCAATAGCTGAACATTCTTCTGTTCATACAAGCTGACCCGATTATTGATCGCACATAATGTGCCGAACGTCTCCCCGCTCGTCAAGACGATTGGAATACCCAAGTAGGAGCGGACGTGAGCCTCCTCCAAACCCTTTCGCCAGTCGCCGAGTTGTTCCGCGTTCGGAATATCTTCGAGCACAACCGGCTGTCTCGTCTCAAAATCAATCAGCTTACATAACGATTGGTTCAATTCAATCTGCATGCCTTCCACCATCGGTATATCTGCTTTGTCGTTCGCAATCTTCAACATCCGTTGTTGCCCTGCTTCGATTGCTGATAAATACAGCATCTGGTCCGGTAGAATCTCTTTTGCGAAATCGAGGACATCATCTGCCAATTCATCAAAATTTTGATACATCTTCAAGTCTTCAAATGGTTGATTCATACAGCACCTCATTTCGAAGTCATCTTCTGTAGCTTCTCTGATTTGAAAAACGAAAAGGTTACATTTATTACCACTTTCTCTTTTGACTATCGTTTAAACCTGTTTTTGTAAAAAGCGTTCGATGGTCCTATTTCTAGTCCTAAATGAGAAGGATTATCATTTTTTTATTTTCGTATAGTTTATAGAAGGTAAAAATTCGGACAGCCATTTGACTGGAAATGAGCATTGCGCCTTCTAAAATCGTCTGCTATCATTCTCGGTGAACATGACAATGATAATCATTATCACTTATTGAGAACAGATGACTCAGATAGAACTACATAATCCATCTGTTACTTAATCCGTGATTCATGCGTTATCAAATTAAACAAGAGGAGCTGAATCATCATGGGGAAATGGAAAACGCCACTCGTCGTGAGTTCGCTTGCTGTCTTACTGGCGGCTTGCGGGAACGCAGGAGAAGCAGACACGAAGAAGAACGCGGAAGCACCGAAGACGGTCAAAATCAAGGATGCACACGGAACGGTCAACGTTCCGGTTAATCCGAAGAAAGTCGTCGCACTCGATAACCGGACGTTCGAAACGCTTGCCGCATGGGACGTCGAACTCGCAGCAGCACCAGTCGGACTGCTCCCGGCTGAGTCACCATATGCAAAAGATAAAGATATCGTCGATGTCGGCATGCACTTCGAACCGAATCTCGAAGCAATCGCTGGTGTTAATCCGGACGTCGTCATCGTCGGACAACGTTTCGCTGATCATTATGAAGACATCAAAAAACTCGTTCCGAACGCTGCTGTCATCGACCTTGACATCACTTTACCGGAAGACTCCGGTACACCAGGTGAGTTACTCGTCAAAGGACTTGAAGATACGACAGAGACACTCGGACAAATCTTTGATAAAAAACAAGAAGCGGATCAGCTCGTGACGACGCTCGAGCAATCGATCAAAGACGTTAAAAAATCGTATAACGGACAGGACAGCGTCATGTCGGTCATCGTCTCAGGCGGCGATATCGGATTCTCGGCTCCGATGAGTGGACGTGTCTTCGGACCAATGTATGATTTGTTCGACTGGAAACCAGCCCTCGAAGTCAAACAAAAATCGGGCAACGACCAAGGGGATGAAGTCTCGGTCGAAGCGATCGCTCAAAGTAACCCGGACTGGTTACTCGTCCTTGATCGTGACGCACCACTTGGAAACGCTGAAGGTGCCGTGCCGGCGCAAGACGTCATCGACCGCGCGCCTGCCCTGCAAAAAACGAAAGCAATCAAAGACGACAATATCGTCTACGCACCAAAAGATACGTACTTGAATGAATCGATCCAGACGTACTCGGAATTCTTCAACGATATCGCGAAAGCACTTACGAAGTAATGGCACACGCACAGCAACAAATGAATGGAAGAGTTGAGCCACCCGCTCGACCTTCCTTTTCTGTCGTTTGGACGAAGCCGTTCGTCTTGACTTTATGTCTCGTTTTAGCGCTCGCAACCGCGTCTCTCTTCACGGGTGTCTACGAACTACGGAGTGCCGCCAACGATTTTGATATGTTCTGGATCACACGTGTTCCACGGACACTTGCCTTGATGCTGACCGGTGCCGCGATGGCGATGGCTGGACTCGTCATGCAACTGATCACGCAAAACCGGCTCGTTGAACCGACGACGACAGGAACGATCGAATGGGCGGGACTCGGACTGTTAGCCGTTTACTTACTCGTTCCGGCACCATCGTTGATGATGCGGATGAGCGGTGCTATTCTTTTTGCATTCATCGGAACGATGGTCTTCTTCTGGTTTCTCCGTTCAGTCCGATTGCGGTCATCGTTGATTGTTCCAATCATCGGACTGATGCTCGGAGCCGTCATTTCCGCGATATCGACGTTTCTCGGGTTGTTCTTCCGTGCCAGCCAAGCAATCGAAGGCTGGTTCGTCGGCTCGTTCGCGTCCGTCCAGATCGGTCGCTACGAATACCTCTGGATCATCATCGGTGTCACGGTCTGTATCTTCTTTCTCGCGAGTCGCTTGACGCTCGTCGGACTCGGCGAAGACATTGCGACGAGTCTTGGCGTCAACTACAATCGGCTGATGCTGATCGCGACTGGGCTGATTGCATTATCAGTCGGTGTCGTCGCGACCGTCATCGGCAATCTGCCCTTCCTTGGCTTGATTGTTCCGAACATCGTCTCGATGTTTCGCGGTGACGATCTCCGTAGTAATCTGCCATGGGTCTGTCTGATTGGGATGGCGACGATTCTAATCAGTGATTTGATTTCGCGCACGATCATCCGTCCGTTTGAGCTACCGGTCTCCTTGATTCTCGGAACGGTCGGGGCAGCCGTCTTCATCATCATTCTGTTACGTCGACGGAAGACTGGAGGTGTCAGATGAGTACCGCGATTAGACAACAGGAACATACACGAATTCAACCGAGCGTTACACGTGAAACCAATCGCCGGGCGTCTGCGTTTCAGTCGAAACGACTCGAGCGCCGCTACTGGATTCTCCTCATTCTGTTCCTCAGCGGCGGAGTGCTCAGTACGATTGGTCTCTTGCTCTACAATAATCCGGTTCCGTTTGATTCTCCGTCCTTTTGGCCGGTCGTCGAACGCCGGATCACCGCCGTCATCACGATGGCGATCGCGGCAATTTGCCAAAGTCTCGCGACCGTCGCCTTTCATTCGGTCACGAGCAACCGGATCATCACACCATCCCTGCTTGGTTTTGATGCTCTCTACTCGACGATCCAGACATCGATGATCTTCTTCTTCGGTGCGGGAGCACTCGTCGGCTTTACCGGCACGAGCGCCTTTTTGACACAGGTCGCGATCATGCTCGCGATGAGTCTTTTATTATACGGATGGTTATTATCCGGAAAATACGCGAACCTGCAGCTGATGTTGCTCGTCGGAATCATTCTCGGCACGGGTCTGAACTCGCTGTCGTCATTCATGCGAAAGATGCTTGCACCGTCCGAATTCGATATCTTACAAGCACGATTATTCGGTTCGGTCACGAATGCCGACGCGTCCTACTTCCCGATCGTCATTCCGGTCGTCCTCATCGTCGGTCTGTTGCTCTTCTTCTCGTCAAGACGACTCAACGTCGTCGCACTCGGTAAAGAGGTCGCGACATCGTTCGGCGTCAATCATCGTGGCAGTGTCATCTACTTCTTGATCCTGATTTCACTCCTGATGTCGATGTCAACGGCATTGATTGGACCGTTGACGTTCTTCGGCTTTTTAGTGGCGACACTCAGTTATCAGGTCGCTGCGACGTACGATCATAAATACGTCTTCCCGATGGCATTCGCGATTGGTTTCTTCGTTTTGACGACTGCCTATTTCTTCATGTATCACATTTTCAACACGCCAAGCGTCGTCTCCGTCATCATCGAACTGTTCGGCGGACTGATATTCCTTATAGTGTTGCTTAGAAAGAGGTCCCTATGATATCACTTGAACAAGTTAAAAAATCGTATACGGATGAGGTCCGAATCGGTCCAATCGACTTAACGATTCCTAAAGGCGGATTCACGGCGTTGATCGGTCCAAACGGTGCCGGTAAGTCGACGACGTTGATGATGATCGGTCGTTTGCTTGATCTCGATGCCGGACAGATCGAAGTCGCTGGTATGGATGTGACGAGTAGCAAATCGAAAGACTTAGCGAAGATTATCACCATCCTGCGGCAGGAAAATCATTTCGTAACCCGGCTGACGGTCCGGCAGCTCGTCGGCTTCGGACGTTTCCCCTACTCAAAAGGTCGCTTGACGGCTGACGATGAGACGATCATCTCGAAATACATCGATTTTCTCGAGTTGACGTCGCTTGAGAACCGTTACCTCGACGAATTATCGGGCGGACAGCGGCAACGGGCGTATGTTGCGATGGTGCTCTGTCAGGAAACGGAATACATTCTACTCGACGAACCTCTCAATAACCTCGATATCGCCCGCTCGGTCCAGATGATGGGTTATCTACGACATGTCGCTGATACGTTCGGACGGACGATCATCACCGTCTTGCACGATATCAATTTTGCCGCGAAATATGCCGATCACATCTGTGCGATGAAGGACGGACAAATCGCCGCTTTCGGAACGGTCGCCGAAGTCATGGATGAAGCGCTATTATCCGAGATCTTCGAGACTCATCTTGAGATCATCGAAGGTCCATACGGTCCGATTGCCGTCTATTGATACTTTATATAGAAATGAGGAATGAATGATGCAGATCGATTGGCTACCACTAGAACAGGTAACGCAAGAAGGCGAACACACTTACACGTTTCACTTGAAACGTCCAGATGGTTTCGTTTGGGAAGAGGGCGCCCATACGCATATGGCGCTAGAAGGGTTTAATGCAGGCGAAAAGCCGAACCGCAGTCTGATTCGGCACATGTCGATCTCGACGCTCCCTCATGAAGAAACGATCGGCATCACGACGCGGATCAAACCGGAATGTTCCGTCTTTAAGGAGACACTTCGGCAGCTGAAAATGGGTGAGAAGATTGCTTTGTTTAAGACGCATTCGAACATTCCACTACGTCGGGAAAATCGTACGGTGTACTTACTGTCAGCCGGCGTCGGTTTGGCAACGTTTCGACCAATCATCCTGCAACATCAGGCTGACAGAAGTGGCATTCCGCACATGCACTCGTTAAACGTCGATTCTGCGCGCACTGAACTATTCAAAACTCAGCTTCCTTCGCATGAGCAGTTCAGCCCGGCTTATGTCGAGAGTCGCGCTGCCTACTACGATGCTGTCAAAGCGATGACAGATGATAAGGAAGGGTTGTTCTACATCGTTGGCAGTGATGAATTTCTTCGAGACACGATTGACGTGTTGCAGACTGCTAACATTCCGGCAGCACAGATCATGATTGATAAACGTCAGGACCAGCGAGATACGTTTTTAGCATAAGGTACCAATGATTAGACTTCAGCATTGACTGGAGTCTTTTTGTTTTCTCAAAATAAAGAATCGGTATGTTATCTGTAAATATTTGTTATGATAAGTGCATCAACTGACTTTTGGAGGGTTGCTTATGAATTTTGTATTTGATCTCGATGGAACAATTTGTTTTAAAGGAAAACCGATGCCTCAAGACATCGTACAGGCGCTTCATGCAGTCGAGAACGACGGGCACCGTGTGATTTTTGCTTCAGCACGTCCTATCCGTGACATGCTACCTGTCATTCATCCTTCATTCCATGATCATATCTTAATCGGCGGAAACGGATCGTTGGTCGCATCGGAACAAACAATCGTTCAATCAAAATCGTTCGACGATCGTGAGCTTTCTTTTATCACAGAATTACTCGACAAGCATAAAGCCACATATTTAATCGATAGTGATTGGGATTATACATATAACTGACCGCAAGACCATCCTATTCTGAACAATCTAGATCCGGGTAAGACGGCACAAAATGTTCCGCTAGCTCACCATGATCGAATCATAAAAATCCTCATTTTGAGTGCCAACAATCTGAAATCCTTAGAAAACGAGCTGCTTCGAATGGATGTCGTTGTTCATTATCATGGATCGGAACAAGTATTGGACATTAGTCCGACCACCATCAATAAACGGACTGCTTTACAATCACTCGTGATCGAGAGCGAGGGATACATTGCTTTTGGGAATGACGCGAATGATATCGAGCTATTCAAAGGAGCACAGTATGCGGTCATGATCGGAAGCCATAAATCACTCCGTTTTTACGCAGATCACACCATTGACTCCACCAGTCCTTTAGAATCTCACATAGTCGAACAAATCAGGCATCTAAGCCAAAAATACGTCTATTCCACGTCGTATTCCTAAATAACGCCTGGTGAAATTTTCGGATCAATAGTTAAATCTCTATCAATAGTTACTCATCCAAAGAGGAATACGATGGGTAAGAATAATCCGCCCATCAGGAGCATTCCTACTAGGACAGCGATACTCGATTTGAAAACCGACAGCGTTTGTTCTTCTAGTGGCTTGAGCCGTTTCACAGGAATGAACATGGTCAATGAAGCAACGACTAATGCCAGTGGCTCAAGAATCGTTCGGCTCACTGAAAAGAAAATATCGATCATTAAAAAGACATGTAATACAAAGAAAAATCCCAATAAGCGAATGATCATTGCTTTATTCATATGTACTCCTTCATGGTTACTATATATTTGATTTGTTTCATGAAACAGAATGCACTTTAATTATAGCGCTCCACAGAATAATTTTGGAAACGCATTCAAATAACTGGTGATTTGGTATCGTTGTAAGTCATACTGACAGTAGATATTAGAAAAGGAGTGTTGAAGATGGAATACAAAAAAGGACTCGAAGGCGTCATTGCCGCTGAAACACAAATCGGTTTAGTCGATGGAACGTTAGGTCACCTTATCTATCGCGGACACTGGGCAAAAGAACTTGCATTATCCTATTCATTCGAAGAAGTGGCGTATTTCATCTGGAATGGTGAATTCCCGACTGAAGCGGAACTGGTCACATTCAAGGAACAGATGACGAGCTACCGTGAACTTCCTTCTTACGTTAAGACGATTCTCGATACATTGCCGAACGAGATGGATGTCATGAGTACGATGCGAACAGCAATCTCGGCACTTGGTACACCCGCTTTCGCTTGGCCACCGACAATTGATCAAGCGATGCACGTAACAGCACTCTTACCAACAATCATTGCCTATAAATATCAAAAAAATCAAGGTGCTGACTTCATCGAACCGAATCCAGAACTCGATCATGTCGCGAATTACATCTATATGATCAAAGGTCAATTACCGAGTGACGTCGAGATCAAAGCATTGACGGCGTATCTGATCTTAACGATTGAACACGGTATGAATGCTTCGACGTTTGCTTCCCGTGTCGTCGTCTCGACGGAATCGGAAATAATTTCTGGCGTCTGTGCTGCGATTGGTTCCATGAAAGGACCGCTTCATGGTGGCGCCCCGTCAGAAGTCATTGAGATGATTGATGAAATCGGAACAATCGATAACATCGAACCTTGGATCCGGAACAAATTAGAAAAAGGCGAAAAACTGATGGGCTTTGGTCATCGTGTCTATAAAACTCGCGATCCGCGTTCAGAAGCCTTAAAAGTCGTTTCAAAAGATCTCGCGCAAGAGAGCGATTGGTTCAATCTGATTACACAAATGGAGCAAACGGCGATTGATTTGCTCGAAGAGTACAAACCGGGTAGAAAGCTGTATACGAACGTTGAATTCTTCGCGGCAGCCGTCTTAAAAGGACTCGACATTCCGAAAGAACTGTTCACACCGACGTTCACCTCTAGCCGTATCATCGGCTGGACGGCACACATCCTCGAACAATCGCAAGACAACCGGATCTTCAGACCTCAATCGTCATACACAGGACAGATGCCGGAACAAGCAGCTAAGTTTTGATTAGTCTCTAGTTACGATCAAAAAATGGACCGATGCCTGACATCGGTCCATTTGCTATGGCGTTTTATTTAACGATTGTCTCTAATGAGAAATCTAGTACTTCCACTTCACACCCTGCCGCTTCTACATCCGGACTACACGCATACGGTCCAATCTTCAAATCGGTCACGTCATGTAAGTGTGCGATGCGAAGTTGCTCTTTGTGCTCTCCTGTCACGTGATACAGCGTGACGTCTTGATTGAGGTAATGGAGTTCAAAGACGAGCGGTGCATCAAACAGCGTATTATCGACGTCCCGACACGACCAGTCCGAGTACCCGAAGCTCGTCACGACGGCACCCAGATGCGATGGACCATCCGGAATGAACTCAGCCGAGACCTTCACCCAGTGATCGTCATTCACATAAAGCAAAATCCCCGCTTGATCATATGTCGCATTCGGATTTAACTTTACTTCGATGCGGCACTTGAACTCCCCTTCCGGTGCATCCTGCAACAATGCATGCCCCGTCAGACGGTTGAACTGATAATGGGTATTGCGCCAAAAATCCGTATCCGGATCCGTCATGAAGCGTAATGGTGTTTCCTGTTCGATACGTGTCGGTCGATTGATCCACTTCATTGATAATATCCTCCCTCTTAACGTCCTCTTAACTTCCGTAACTTTCGATAGCCACGAATGAGCATATCGAGCATACAATCCCTCCTATTTTCTATGAACCCTTAGACTACTTGGCGAAGTCGTTGCATATCCTTATTCAATGCTGATCGTTTCAAACGTCTGTTCCGTATTAAGTATTGCACATCTGACCGGTTATCGTACATAAGTTGGATATGGAAATAATTGATATATTCAAGAATTGCGAATACATATAATAACAAGGCAAGTTGTGTTCCGGAGACGGGAAGCTCAGATCGGAAACGCATCCAATCGATTCCGAACGCATACGCTGTCAGGACGATCAAAGCCAGATTGATGACACGACAGTGACGTAATCGTCGGACGACGGGTACCGGGGTGACTGACGTTCCTTCCTTCTTCAGACGCCTTGACTTGCTGTACCAATACCAAGATCCTTGAATCAACAACAGCTCAAACAAAAACAGTGACATCCAAAAGGCACTGAGTTCAAATAACTGCAGTCGTGGAAAGACACGATTACCAAACCAACTCAGCGGTAAAATCGTGACGACCGTGAACAACTCCCCTCGGTACAGATAGGCGAGTCGTTCTGCAACGAGCTGCTTCATGGCGTCACCCATTCGATGCGGAACTTACTTCCTGGACCAAGCCGTGCGATTAATGGTTGATCGACCTCAATGACACGTCCGAGAACGTTGACTCGCTCATCTGCCGACAAATTACGTTTCGTGATTTGAACCTCGCCCGCGTATCGTCCGTATTTTTCATTATCGATCGTAATCGTTCCAAGCGGACGGGCAGACGGGTCTTGCGGTGTTAGATCGATCGTCGACGGCTTCATCCGCGACTCGACGGAGCGAATGACATCCCGCGCCGGATCAAACCGATTCGTTTCCGTCTCCCGTTGTGCTTGCTGTCCGTTCGCTACTGCCCGCAGTACGATGACTCCGGTTTGCTCTGCTTCGAATTGCCGAATCGTCGCCTCCGTCAATCGTGGATCCCCAACAAGAATTCGATCAACAGTCGATTGTAAGTCGATGTAACTGGCGAATGGTGCCGCATTTCGGTGTTCTTCAAGTGTTGGTAACGTCTCAAACAACGGTCCACGGAGTGTCTCGTCACCCGGTATGAACGCTTGAACCCGTAATCCTTGCGTCTGCAACCAGGCATTCTTTTCGTCAAACCATGTCCGGTCGAGTCCCGTTTCCGGTCGCGGATAAAAATTATGCCACGCTTCCGTTTGATCGATTCGCAGACCCTGTGCCTTCATCTCCGTCAATTCGTCTGCTGTTAACGTACTGGCGTTCAGTGCGACCATCATCTGTTTCGATAACGTCGCGATTTGCTGCGGACTGATGCCGTAATCAAGACGCAGTCCGGTCACACCCCAGTCCGTTAACGTCGCTGCTGTCTCCCATGTCTTGCCGAGCGTCGCGAGCGACGCTGGTGCGATGTCCGCCACGAGTTCGAATCCGAGCTCACGTGCTAAGCGACCGAGCGCTTGCAAACGTTCGACGTACAGTGAAGAATCATCCTCGGGAATATGTAGCGATGTAAAGAGCGACGTAAAGCCAACAGCGCGCATCCGCTGTAGCCACTCGCTCGTCTCGTCTGTGATCGGTTCACTTAAATAGATTGATAATCCTTTCATCGACTCACTCCTTCACTTCTCTATTTAGGGAAAAAGCAGCTGATTCCTTCTTTTTGGAAGGATTCAACTGCTTTTCAATACTTTAAATACCGTCTGCCATCTCTTCTTTGAAACCGAACCAATACGTGAACAGGAATCCTGCCGCGTACGAGATGACGAGACCACCGATGTACGTCAAGTACATTCCGTTGTCGATCAACGGTGTCAATGATAACCCGGATACACCGACACCAAGCGCCGTCGTCTTCATCGTTGCTTGGAAGGCACCACCGACTGCTGCGCCGAGACATGCCGTTACGAACGGACGACCGAGCGGCAACGTAACACCGTATAACAGCGGTTCACCGATTCCAAGGAAACCGACCGGAATCGCACCTTTAATGATGTTACGCAGGCGCGGATTGCGCGTCTTGACGAAAATCGCCATTGCCGCCCCGACTTGACCCGCTCCTGCCATTGCAAGAATCGGTAAGAGTGGTGTGTTTCCAATCGTGTTCAAGAACTCGAGATGGATTGGTGTCAATCCATGGTGGAGACCGACCATGACGAGTGGTAGGAAGAAGCCGGCCAGCACGGCTCCGGCGAGTGGTCCACCGACCTCAAGCACGGCATTGATTGCTTTCATGATACCGTCTGACAGCAGTCCAGCAACCGGCATGATCGCATAGAGTGAGGCGAATCCAACGATCAGCACCGTCAACAGTGGCGTAAAGATGATATCAATCGATGCGAGCATGAAGCGACGGATGTGCTTCTCAAGATAGGTCATCAACCACGCAGCGAAGATGACACCAAACAAGCCGCCCCTGCCCGCAACGAGCGGTTCCCCGTAAATCGTGATATCCGCAAGCACGGGGTTGAATAGAATCCCACCGGCAATCGCCCCGAGCACCGGTGTTCCGCCGAACTCCTTCGCTGTATTCCAACCGACAAGGATTGCGAGATATAAAAAGACCGTCCCACCGATCAGTAGTAAAATCTGCATCCATGTCTGTGTTTCATCGACACCCGCATTCTTCGCGAAGTTCGCACCACCGTTGATGATACCGGAAGCAACAAGACCCGGAATGAGCGGGATGAAGATATTCCCGATTCGGCGCAAGAAGCGCTTGAACGGAGACTGTTGTTTCGCTTTCACCTTTTGCCGTTCGACGGCAGCTCGTTCTTCTGGTGTCAGATTCGGATCAACGGACTCTTCCCCGATCGCGAGTCCCGTCTCGCGACTTAAGTGATCCGCTACCCGATTGACCGTTCCCGGACCGACGACGATTTGTAACGTCTCGTCATCGATGACCCCCATGACCCCATCAATCCGCTTTAACGCATCGATATCTGCTTGCGTCGGATCCTTTAACGATAAGCGAACCCGCGTCATACAGTGCGCAAGCTGCCGGAGATTATCTTTTCCACCGACGTGCTCAAGAATCGCGTGTGCCAGCACTTCTTCCTTCTTCATCGTGTTTCCCCCTTATAGTGCGTCTCGGACGAATCCGTTCGCTTGCTGTAATCGTTCGACGGCGTCAGTATACGAAACATTCGCGAGAATCATGACGATCGCCGTCTTGACGTGCCCGTGCGCTTCATGGAAGACGCGTTCCGCCGTAACAGCATCGACTCCTGTTGCCTCACTGATCATCCGCTTCGCCCGGATCTCGAGCTTTTCGTTCGTTGACTGGACGTCGACCATCAAATTTTGATAGACCTTACCGACACCGATCATCGCCGCTGTCGAAATCATGTTCAAGACGAGCTTTTGCGCCGTTCCAGCCTTTAGTCTTGTTGACCCCGTCAAGACTTCCGGACCTGTTTCGACTTCGATTGCATAGCGTGCATGCCGACTGATGACCGCATTGGTGTTACAAGAAATCGCTGCTGTCACCGCTCCGACTTCCTTCGCGTAATCAAGCCCGCCGATGACATACGGCGTCCGACCGCTTGCTGCGATCCCGATCACCGTATCACGAGCCTCTAGCTGGAGCCCTTTCAAATCGTCGACGGCAAGCGTCCGACTATCCTCTGCTCCCTCGACCGCTTTAATCAACGCGCGTTCGCCACCAGCAATCAATCCGACGACCATGTCTGGTGAGACCCCGAACGTCGGCACACATTCTGCTGCATCGAGAATCCCGAGCCGCCCACTCGTACCAGCACCGATGTAAATCAAGCGTCCTCCGTTTTTGAATGATGCAATGACGTGTTTGACGACTTTCGCGATGACAGGAATTTGTTCCCGAATGACCGTCGCGACCGTTTGATCCTCAGCGTTCATCACCCGTAAGACATCCTCGACTGTCATTTCATCGAGTTGCATCGTCTGTTCATTCCGACGTTCCGTTGCTAATTGATCTAACATCTGCTTCACCCTTTCTCTTCCCTCCCTTTATTATACAATTAAGAAATTTTAATTCAATATTATTTATTTAATTTTGAAATTAAATTTCGATATATAAAAATAAGGTTTTGTACTTCTTTTTCAGGCTCGGTCTCTTGATTTCCTGCTTGTCGTAATTTCCTCATCCGCAAAGTCCAGTAACGCAGACATTCGCTCCCGTCCAATTGTGGCGACGAGTAATGGGATGCGTGGTCCGTAAGATTGATTGATCGTCAGTTGATAGAGTAGCGTCGCATAGTGTTTCTGCAGGCGAAGCGTCTCCTTTTTTTCAGCTTGCCGTGTCAAACGGTAGAAGGCAGAGAGGATGTCTTCATCCGTTCGGAGAGCAACGACGAATTGTTGAATCCAGTCCTGTTCCGTTCCCGTCAGTTGCGCATGTAGTTCATGATTCGGAACAGAACTGATATGAAGTTCCCGCTCCGGACACCATTGCGTAACGAAAGTACGAGCACGGTCAATCTGTTGAGGTGGAACGCTCGCGCAAAACACATTTTCAATCAAATCAGGGTCAAAACCAACCATCGGACCAATCATCGTCAACTGCGTAAACGAAACAAGATGAGCAGTTCCACGATGACTCCAACGCAGACTTTGCTGAATGTCTTCGGATTGACGCGATGAGTGTGCGACAAAACGCTCGAACTCACTGTAATTGCGTAACACATCTTCATCGATCCCGATATGAAAGGCGTGATTCGGACGATGTTTCGCAAATAAGAACAGAAGAATGCTCGGTGGATAGACGGCGAGTAGATCTTGCGGAGTCAAGACACCACCGCTTGAACTCGACATTTTTTTCGACTCCCCTTTTAGACGAATGAATTCATACGGGAGATAGAGCGGTGCCGGCTGTTGGAAAATTTCTTGCGCAATCCGGGACGAAACCGTGTAACTTCCGTTTGCTGCCGAATGATCCTTTCCACCCGGCTCGAAATCGACGCCTTCATGTGCCCAGCGCATCGCCCAATCGACTTTCCAGTTCAATTTCATCCGATGTTCCGTCCGCATATCAACCGTTGCCATATGACCACATCGACAGCTGTAATGGTACGTGGCTTCAGCTTCATCGAACGAATCGATGGTAGTCGCGTCGGTTCCACAAGCAGCACAATAGACGGTCGCCGGGTAAAACGCTGCTCGCTCATTATCGGATCCTGCCGCTGTCTTATGGTCGATCAAGATGTCATAAATCGCGTGACGATGGCGAAACGCGTGGATGATTTGTTCAGCATAAATGCCAGACGTATAGGCTTCGTGTTGATAACGGTAGTCTGGTGTGATCTCGAATGCTGTCAGCATCGTTTCGAATTGCTGTTCAAAGTACGTCGCGTAACTCATGTCGGATCGATCCGGTGCCGGAACGGCGTTATAAGGCATCCCGATGTATCGAGTAAATGCTTGATCGACATCCGCTGGTACTTTCCGAAAACGATCGTAATCGTCCCACGAAAACAAAAAGCGGACGTCTTTACCGAGGTCTCGCAGCGCACGCGCAACGAAGTACGTCGTGACGACTTCTCGGAAATTGCCGATATGAACGGGACCTGATGGACTGATCCCGGCAGCACAGACGTATGTCTCTTTATCTGGCTGACACTCGATAATGGTTCTTGCAATGTGTTCTGCCCAATGCATGATGATTCCTCCAGTAGTAGACAAAAAGCTGATTTTCGCCCGTTAGTTGCCTAAAGGACGAGAATCAGCTTCCCGTGGTACCACCTTTGTTCGTCCGCCTGTCACCAGACGAACCTTCACATGTACAATCATACATGCTCTCGATAATGGGAGAACCCATCGTAGCATCATCCATATCGGAATCCGTACGAAGCTCGGAGGCTTTTTTCAGATAGAAACCCGGTCATCCGCTCTCACCATCTCGGACTCGCTTGGCACCGTCAATTTCTTCCTACTCTTCTCGTCATCGCCTTGACTATGTAATTTTGATTAGCATACAGATTCATCCAGTTCATTGTCAATTCTTTTTTGAAAGATAAGGGGATACAAGATAAAACTTTATTTTGAGTTTCGATGGTGAAAATCATCGAATCCGAACAGTGATTGTATCATTCCCACCCTGGGAGTGGGCGTGGTGGTTCCTCAACGAAGGCACGATATCCATCAAAGCTCAGTCCTTGACGTTGCGGATTGTGATTACGAATCAACGGGTCACCTGTCTCGTCCTCGTTCTGCCAAAACCGATGTTCCGTTTGAAAGACCATGATTGACGAATACTGGAATCGCTCTGCCATTAGATATTCCCGAACCGATTGCATTACTTTATCAAAGCGCGAATCCGAGTCGTAGCTACTGCCAAGACGTTCTTTTTCTTGTTTCCCTTCAAAAATCTTAACCGAGAAATACGCATCCCGCTTCGCAATCGGATACTCGATTTCAACGCGAACCGAGTCGACGAAGCGAATCGGTCGAGGTTTGCTCACTTCCTCTTCAGAATTGTGATTCTCTACATAATAAGCATCTGTTGCAATCGAGAAGTCCTTGAACTCCCAGAACATATCGCCTTGCGCAATGATCGCATACTCGAGGAACGTGCCGAAGTTCTGTCCGATCGGGTCAGTCTCCTCTGTCGACAACTCATGAAACATCCAGTGCATATACGGTGTCTCATCCGTCTTCACATCTTCCGTCTGAATCAAGACATATCCTTCGTTCATTTCGCCAATCATCAAGAAGTGATCATAGTCTTCATGGATCAGGTCGTCCTCTTTAGCCTGGATTGTCATTTCAATGACTTTTTCAAGTGGATAGAGTTCGATACCAAGACCTTGGATCATGAACAACTCCACTCCGTCATGTAAACGAAGGAATGTCTTATATTCACTTGGTAACGTTAGCTTGAACTGTTTTTCAAATGACTGAATCGCCTGTTCCGTCACCGGATCATTCAAATTGAATTGAGCGACTCCTGTATCGTATCGCCGCTGAATGAAGGTCGACCCGTGATTGATTTTTTGTGATAAGACGTCAAGTACCGCTTCGATTTGGTTCATTTCTTTCATGGGTCCCATCCTTTTCATTTTCGTATTCGTGAATGATACGACTTCACCCTATACACCATACCATTTTTTCAATTATTTGGTGTATTCCATCCTACTCGTTCTGTGGTATTCTCGTTCTAATATCATTTTAAAAAATTGCATTCGAAGAGGTGACCCATGTCTAAATCATCATCGATGTTGCTCATATTACTTGCTGCGATCTTTTGGGGCACGACGGGGACCTCACAAGCCTTTGCGCCGGAAGATGCACACCCGATTGCAATTGGTGCCGTTCGTCTGGCTGTCGGTGGACTGTTCTTACTCTGTCTCGTTCTCTTCAAAGGAACGCTGACGTTACGCGACTGGCCGTTGCGGACGATTTTACTCGCTGCCGTCAGCATGGCGGCTTACCAACCGCTGTTCTTCTCCGCTGTTTTGATGACCGGTGTCGCCGTCGGTACCGTCGTCGCAATCGGTAGCGCACCGATCTTTTCCGGGTGTATCGAGTGGCTGTTCCTAAAGAAACGTCCAGCGCTGCTGTGGTGGGCATCGACCGGACTATCGATCACCGGCTGTCTGTTGCTATTGAACAATCAAGGAACGGTTGCGATTGATCCAATCGGAATCGTCCTTGCACTCGGTGCCGGACTATCGTTTGCCGGGTACACGTTCGTCAGTCGAAACCTCGTCAAGACACACGCACCGCTGTCAGTCGTTGCCGTCATTTTCACGACGAGCGCTTTACTGTTGTCACCTCTGCTCTTCTTATTCGATCTCTCCTGGTTGTTCACGTCACGTGGTGCCGGAATCAGCCTCCATCTCGGCGTCGTTGCGACCGGAATCGCTTACTGGTTATTCGCGAAAGGACTATCGAACGTACCATCGTCGACTGCCGTCACGCTCTCGCTCGGTGAGCCGCTGACTGCCGCCTTGCTTGGTGTGTTCGTCCTCGGTGAAGAATTAAGTGGTACGGCCTGGTTCGGAATCTCGTTATTGTTACTCGGAATCGCCTTATTGATCGGTTCGTCTCGCCTAGCAGCGCGCCAAACCGTTTTGACAGAAGAACGACAAGCTCGGACTGGAGGCTAAATCATGCAAGAAATCACGCTTGAGAAACTACAATTTCGCGAAGATTATCACATCGGACTCAATCAGTTCTTGATGGATGTCGCAAATGGTAACCGATTGATCTTTCATTTTCGTGGGCATACGGAGGAGACGATGGTCATCGTCGGCGACTACAGCTGTAATTACTTTCAATTGACTTTCGAAGCGGATGCGATTCTGCTTCGTTCACCGGACCTCTATGAACTAAAAGAAGATGTCGAGATCAACCCGATTCCACTTCTGACGCTGACCGATTCAAAGCTACTGACGTTTGCACGTAAAATGATGAATCTCGATCCTACAAAAGACTGGGTCCATTACTGGCTCCGGGCGTTCGAACAGGATTTTCATGTCTTGTCCCCCCGTCCACCGGTCCTGACTGATCTCGGACATAAGCGAAGCGATGCGATGCGATCGTCACCTATTCATTTGATTCGCTCATCGTTGAATGACACAAAAAAGCCCTACCTCGCCAAAGGTAGGGTATTCGCTCATCCCGTCCAACGACTCGCGCCGGACGGTTACTTGGATTATAGATATAAGGATAAGGTTTTTTCAACTGACTGGACGGAATCGACCGGACTGAACCGCTGTACGACACGTCCTTGGCGATCGATTAAAAACTTTGTATAGTTCCATTTGATCTTTGACGACAGTAGACCGGAGCGTTCGCGTTTTAAAAATGTATAAAGCGGATGCTCATTTGGTCCATTGACGTCGATCTTTTGAAACATCGGAAACGTCACGCCATAGTTCAGCTGACAGAACTGCATCGTCTCTTCCTGACTCGCGAACTCCTGCTGATTGAATTGATCGCACGGAAAGCCAAGCACCGTGACTCCTTGCTCGTCATATTTATCGTACAATGCCTGTAGTTCGCCAAGTTGTTTGACAAGCCCACATTTGCTTGCCGTGTTGACGATCACGAGGACACGCCCCGCATAGTCACCTAATGAAACAGTCTCGCCCGCTGCGTTTTGTACGGTTGCATCGTATACGGTTTGCATGTTTCCCAGCTCCTTTGCCCCGAGTATAAGACAAAACGCGCACCCTGTCGTTTTCAGGCATGCGCGTAATGCTTTACCAGATCGTCTCTTCTTTGTCGCTCAGTTTGATGACGAACGGTAGGATCAAGACGAACAAGAGACTGACGTATCCGAGCGATAAGTAATGTTGCGAGTCTTTTGAAATGTATTGCTTCACGCCGCAGTTCGGACACGCTTTGCCATGTTTCGCAAATCCGACAGCGAGCACTTCTTTCGTTTTGAACTTATATTGGCAATTCGTACAACGTACCATCTGACCATCTCCTTCTTCCATATCTACTGGTGGATTCAGGAAAAAGTTTCATGAAAATAAAAGTAACCGACATCTTACCTCATCGATTCTTCCCGGTCGCTCAACCGGATTAGAAACGGCAAGAACAGGACGAACAAGAGACTGATATTCCCGAGTGATAGATAAAATTGTGACTTCCGGGACATGTATTGTTTCACGCCACAGTTCGGACACGTCTTGCCTTTCCCATGTATCACAACACTGACAGCGAGCACTTCTTTTGTGCTGAACTTATACTGACAATTCGTACAGCGTGCCATGACATCATCTCCTTTTCTGTTATCTACTTATAGAGTTTGGAAAAGGTTCCGTCGAGTGGATGGGTTGTAAACGCATCTTCAAAAATTCATAGCTTCCACCATTCGTCGCCTGTTGGAACCGTTCGACGGGAAGGAAGCCACTTTTCGTATACAAGCGAATCGCCCGCTCGTTGAATGTCGCGACAGCTAATTCAATTTGTTTAGGTGCATATCGGTCCATGATGAACGCAAGACCGGCTTCTAAAAATGACACTCCATTTCCTCGGCCCGTCAAGTCTGGTCGCATGCCAAGCCCGACGTCAACGACGTCTACGTTTGGTTCAAATACATAATAACCAATCAATTCTTCCCCATCCAACACAGCAAAATAATGTTCCGTCCGCTTTGCTGGATCGAGAAATTCTGCTAAATCTTCTTCGTCGTTCGGCATATCATAAAATGCAAACGCCCCGTCATATTGCCACTCGTAGGCAATCTGTTCCGCCTGTCGTTGCGTCAGCGGTGAAAATGTATAGCTCATCAGGATTCAGCTCCTCTTGGATTCCTCAACGAGATCGATTCTTTCGGTAGTCTAACAGTAGCGGCAATACATTTAATCCGATCGAGATGAACGTCAATACCCACAGTGCCCGCTCCATGCCCGGTACGACGTCTTGTAACGCTGCCCAGTCCTCTCGCGCCACGAACTCCGCGACGAGTCGGTATTCGGCGCACAAAGTCAATACCGTAAAACTCAGTCCGAGCACCATCAGAAAACGATAGTCCTTACCAATCAAATAAAAGATGATATTCAGTGCCGTAAATCCAATCGCCAGTAAACCCAGTATGATCCACATCGTATCGTCCCCTCTCGCCTCTCTTTTTTACTATATTTGGAATCCATTACTCGGTATATCCGCCTAGAGTTGGATTTTCTGTCCGCTCAGCGAAATAACACTCGAGCAGCCGATGATGGAGTAACGTTTCGACCAAACGGACGGTTTCGAGCGTCGCCGCAAAATCAACCTGTTCAAAATCCGTATGCTCGTGCAAATAACTGACGGATAGATTAACGGACGGAATAGCTCGTAGCGCGACCTTTCACCTCCTTTTAGATTGGTACACATAACTATCCAAGCGAGCATGTAGCAGACGAGCGAGATTGGGGTATGACCACAGGTATGCTACACGGATGAGACGGGGAACTCTTCTCGCCAGGATAATTACGGGTACCAAAAAACGCCCTGTCCGTTTCAGGGCGTTTCGTTTAATCGTTTATGATAGTAGATTTATCGTAGAACAACGCAACCAGAGCCGCTCCCGCTTCATTCCACGTACCTAGCATAGTACCGATACGTCAAGGAATCGTATCAACACTGTATCAAAAGAGTATTAAAAGTGTATCAACATTCTAGAGCATAAATATCGATTAATTTATTATCTTTCTTTAGTATATTCTTTTAAATACCAATTCGTTTGATTCTTATTATCTTACAAAGTAAAAACGTTATTAAGTCTCTTCTCTTTTGATTAATATCGATTCCGTTAGAATTAACATATGTCTTATATATAGACTTTCAATTTCAGTAAAACAATCAAATATATATATATATCCGTTAACTAATTCTGATCTCAGACTTTCAATACTTTCATTATCATAATTTTTATCACCTATAAATGGATGCTCAATCGATATCATTAATGCTTGAATATCCTTAATAAGCGTACTAATTTTCTGATCATATTCAGTATTATCTTTAATAAATATTTGATATGACTGTATACCAATACACAATGATTCAATTGTGTGAAAAGTTGTTTCATTAAGATTTAGACTTGGATTAGTGATTCTTTCAAATTCACCACTTAAAATAGGTTTCACTATTTTTGTTAGTTCATTATGAAAAGAATCAGTTAATATAGTAAAGTTGCTTTTTAAATCTAATATTTTTTGATATAGTACATCATTTTTATCGATGATTAGACTAGAATATATTCGCTGTCTTTCAAATTCATCGTTTTTAGATGCCGCCATCACAATTTGATCAGTCTGACTTTGGATTTGTATAGTAGTCGCAATTATTGCACCTGCGATTCCTAGAATAGCCCCTAAGTACCCTCCCCAAAAGCTCATCCATGACTCTGCTTTTTGAGTTCCTATGTCCATCCAAGAGCGTTCCATTAAATAAGAAACTACCAATGGAACTAATAATATTATTATTGCAGCTATAAAAAAAATAGTCTGTTATTAGTTTTTCTTTTCAATTAATCGTTTCTCCTCTTAAAAAAATATTTATTTAATTAATTTCATTGTGTACTTTTCTGAAATAAAAGCATTTTTCTTTTTGTAAGCAATCGTATACCATCCATTTTTTAAAGCCTTCACAGTGATAATCTTTCCAGCTTTTAATATGCCGACGATTTTTCCATTTGTTGATGCTTGTGATCGGACATTTAATGAATTAGTTACTTTAACTTTGAATTCTTTGAATACAACTACTTTTTTAGTGTAAACAGATGAGATGTATGCTGCTTTTCCTTTATGAATGATTTTATACCAACCGTATGCTGAACTTTTTATCGTCACCTTAGTTCCTTTATTCAATGTACCAACAATTTTACTTTTAACAGAGGCACCGGACCGTACATTCAATGAACTGGTCGTTTCGACTACAAATTCATTAAATACTTGATTTACGTTCACTTTATCAATCCAGCGATTTTTTCCTTTGTAAATAAATGAATAACGATTCGATTTTAGCGATTGAACTTCGATTTTAGTTTTATCTGGCAACTCAGCGATTTTCTTGCTTCCTTTTGCACTACCATCCCAAATAATCGCTTTTTTATTCGTAATTCCTTTGAATGGTTTAAACGATTCAACATTTTTTTTCGTTTCATTTACTGTATGGATTGTAAGATGCGCAGATACATACTTGGTACTTTGTGCTAGTGTAATTTCTTTAACTTGACCATTTTTTACTTGACCAGTGTATGCTCCTGTCACACGAAAAACTTTAGCTGTTGGAGAGTAATAGCCGTAAATTTCTTCTTTGCATTCTCCAGAAGCATTTGCAAAGTTATCAATAGTATTTTTGCTCGCATAAATCGTCATACTACAATTAGTTACATAGTCATTCGTGTTCAATGCCGATACTGATTTCAACGGAAAAATTGATGATACTGTAAGTATTGCTAAACCAAACTTTAACATTCTAAGTTTCATCATTTCTTTAATTAACTTTTTAATCATGATTGCCTC
Organism: Exiguobacterium sp. E17S; assembly: GCF_057772545.1. Taxonomy (NCBI): domain Bacteria; kingdom Bacillati; phylum Bacillota; class Bacilli; order Caryophanales; genus Exiguobacterium; species Exiguobacterium sp. E17S. The sequence goes on along the minus strand of NZ_JBYLRU010000001.1, from coordinate 583,317 downwards.
CTATACACCTTTTAGTTATTTTCCAACATCAACCTAATTATTATCGGTATAATTCTAAAAATTGTTAAATATCTTTTAGATATTCTTATTTGATATTTGTATTTCCTTTCATAAAAGTAGGTAGAACTATTTTAATTCTGGTCTATATATAAAAAAACCTACTCAAATCTTAAGCAGGTTTTTCATAGTCCTATTTATAGACAGCCCAGGTGAAGCACGTCTCTTTCGCGCCATCTTTTTCGTAGTAGACCCTGACCATATCGTCAGTAACCGATCAAGATGCGTTCCAAGTTCGTATCTGTATTGGCATCGACTGTAGCATGACAGTGTCGTTTCAACTCATCGTTGTTCCGAATATGATAATCGTGTAGCTTTTTATACTATTTCCTAAATTGGTAAAATGAAGGGAATGTATAATTCAGGAGGCGATTCTATGTGGTTCATGGACTGGTTAACAGGTGGTAAGGACAAGAAGGAAATCGAACGATTGACGAAAGAACTTGAATTGATTCAGCTCACGAAAGAAGAGTTGAAGTACCTTGACGTCAAACGCGAGTTAGAGCTATCCGGGAGCAATATACAGAAGAACAGCAACTACTCGAAGCAGATACGATCAAGCAACGTGCTCAACTTGAGAAAGAGTTAAGGAAGGAACGGGATGCCTTCGACCATCAAGTCCGAGCGTAAGGACGTCGACAAGGATATCAAAAAGAAACAGAACGCCATCCTTGTGGAAACGAAGAAGAGCCAGGACGAAGTGGCTGCCAATGCAGAACGTCTTTTTGAGTTGAAGCAATTGATTGGGGAATACGAAGATAAGTATCTCATGCAACAGCATGGATTATACGAACCAACATACGAGTTCGATACGTCCTCTGCCTATAAGAACATGCTGGATCGGATCCGTTCTGAACAGAAGGACATGATCCGTAGTAGAACGGCCACGAATCATTCCGAACAATACATTGTCGACAACGACAAAAAGAAAGGGAAAGAATTCGTCCTCGATACAATTAAACTCTCTCTTCGAGCATTCAATAATGAATGTGATGTCATCATCGCAAACGTCAAGCCGACTAACATCGAAAAATCGGCTGAGAAAATCAATAAGGCATTCGACCAAATCAACTCCCTGACTGATATGCAAAAGATTTCTATTCGGAAAGAATATTTACGTCTGAAACTTCGCGAACTGCATCTTAAACACGAATTCGAAATGAAGAAACAGGCTGAGAAAGAAGAACAACAAGAGATCAAGGAGCGTATGCGCGAAGAAGCACGCGTCCTCAAAGAGATCGAGAACGCACGTAAGAAAGTTGAAAAGGAAGAGTTGCACTTCAGAAGTGCCGTCACTACCGTACGTGCCAAGCTAGAAGAAGCCGACGATCCCGAGAAACAAGCACTCCTCTCAAAACTGGCTGAACTAGAAGCGAAGTTGGCTGAAGTAGAATCGATCAAAGACGATATCGAAAATCGTGAGAAGAATACTCGTGCTGGATACGTATACGTTATCTCGAATATCGGTTCATTCGGTGAGCATGTCTACAAGATTGGGATGACGAGACGCCTTGAACCACTTGATCGAATTCGCGAGCTCGATAGCGCATCGGTTCCATTCACGTTCGACATCCATGCGATGGTCTTCTCTGAAGATGCTCCGACCCTCGAAAACAAGTTACATCATCGTTTCGCAACGGAACGCGTCAACCAAGTGAATCTGCGCAAAGAGTTCTTCAAAGTTGAAATTGAACAGATTGCGAAAGTTATCAAGGAAGAGTTCGATGAGACACTTGAAATCACTTTGGCTGCACAAGCCGAAGATTACTACCGTACATTGCAAATGCGAGAAGCTGCTGTCAGTGCTACTTAACTTTAAATCTAACAACAAAAGGACATCGCTGGTAGCGACGTCCTTTTGTTTATCCTTAAATCCCCTCAGAAACAATTGCTTAATTTACATTTATTTTTTTAATATCGGAACATCTTGAGAACTCAATTCAGGTTGTTCATATTTTATTAAAACGTGCTGACTGGAATATTCATCTTTAATGAAATCATTAATTGTCTTTCGTTCAATAGTGGCAGATATTTTACTAGGTACATAAAATTTCAACTTATTATCCTTTATTGTTTTTATAACATCCCTAGAAATTCTTCCTGCAATAGTTTCATCCACTTCTATTTCTTTATCTTCGGCTTCAACATCCTCAATTCTGAAACGATTTCTTTGCATGCTGACCATCGTTAAATTTCCCGTGATTGAAAAGGTTTCAGTCGTTTCACTGCTTTGTTCTTCTAAGATTTTCTCTAATATTTCAATATTCTTGTATACATCCTCTTTAAATGACACATTTTTTATTACTTCATCTTGTTCATCTTTCGCCTCAATTTTAAAAGTATATTTTTTATCAGATATCGTTTTTAAAAACGTCTTAACGTTTTTTATCGTCTCTATTGAATAGGTTTCGTCAATAAAGATTTGATCATTTATATTTTGTGTAGTTCCATTTGATACATCGTCAATCAAATGCATAAATTCAATAATCGCCTCTTCAGACTTATTAAATATATCTACACTGTTAGGATCAATCATAAGTGAGACTCCGAATGAAGATGCTTCTAGTGCAACTAAATTTAAGTGTATTGACTGATTCGGTGCAGGATCTAAAGTCTCATCGTTACTATGCGCTACTAGACTATCCAGTGAATTTTGAAGTTTCCCCATTATATTGTTGAAGTAATCTAGTTCAATATCATGTTTGTTTGCTCGATCTTTTAAAATTAACTTAAATGATTTCAAATGAGCTATATCATCTGTAATCTTTTCTAAAGGGCGTTCTTGCAAATAATCGTAATCCACAAAATAATTTTCTTGAGGAAACGATTCTGGGTCAAAATTATCACTCGTGATTAGTTCAGAATATAACTCATTATCGAGATTTTCTTCATGAATGTTAAAATACAAATGATGTAACCGATTGGCAGATTTTAATTTATTTAAAAAGTCTAGAACACCGACTCTATTATTGACTAAGTTTTTGTACTCTTTTTTCGTGATCCTTGCTGTTAACCACTTATCCATTCCATCTTCGAGTTCTTCGATGTAATGGTTCAAATAGATATCATCTTGAGAGTTTTGTGCAACATAAAACATAGGGAAGTCATAATACTCGAAAATAACTATTGGATTCAAATCACTGAATTCTTTGTAATTAGATATCATTTTTTCGATTCCTCCTTTCTCGTGAATTCTTCAAAAAGATTTATTCCACTGAATACCCATAAATTAAGATGAAAATTACTTATTGAATGAACTCCTTGGTGTTCGTGAATGTCACCCTTCACTACGCCTGCTTTTCTAAATCTTTTATTTTTGCTTCGCTCCTCGATTACTTTTTCGGGAGTTGTAAAAAATGATATTGCTATTGCTGAACACTTGTTAGACTCTGGTCCATACCGTTTGTTTCTTGTGATATGATTATCAAAATCTACAGCATTAGGAACATCCTTTTCTAAAAATCTGAATACATCTTTTACATTCTCGCTTTTTGCAGCAGCCGGAGGACATTGATCAGGCATTGCTTCTTCATTTATGTATTTCATAAGTATTCCCCACCTTTTCTAACATATCAATCCCCCCATCGGCTTATAATGATAAAAAATTAATAGAAATCTGAAATAAAATACTTTTTTTACAAATTAATACCAAAAGTACAAACACATGGTCTTATTTTACATATATAATATTTGATATAGAACTTATTGAAACTACTAAGAATTAGAAATCAGAGGAATATGTATCCTAGCGATTTGAATTAGCCTACTGTATAGTAAAATTGACTCTGCTAATTAAAAATACTGAATACCTATAGAAACGGGTATGATAAGAGCACCCTCTCCGGTGCTTTTTTTGCACGTTATTAATCGAACGTATGTTCTAAAACAAAAAGAACTGGGGGCCATGACGATGGCAAATATCAAGAAGAACGCAAAAACAGGACTCTGGTGGGTCCGCCTCTCACTCGGTACCGACGAGTGCGGGAAACTAATCCAAGCCTACTACTCGAACAAACGGAAACAGGAGGTCGAGTTCTGGATCTCGGAACAAGTCGCTGCACGACGGGACGGTTCCATCCGAAAGATCATCAAGACACGCACGATGGAAGAGCTCTTCGTAGTCTGGATGGAGGATCATGTCCGACTGACGAAGGCGACGACGACCTATCACTCCTACCAATCGATTCTCAACCGCATCCCGAAGTGGTTCATGCAGCTGAAGGTCGACCGAGTCGAACCGACGCATGCCCAACGGCTCCTCGCCGACTGACACCGGGAAGGCTTGAAAGCATCGACGATCAATTCACGACGTGCCATCTTCGTCGGCATGTTCAGCTGGGCGATACGGATGAACAATTACAAGGGAGCGAACCCCTTCTCTGCCGTCGCGAAGCTGAACGAAGGACTGAAAGAGATGGACACGTACGCCGTCGAGGAGCTGGCGACGTATCTGCGGACGGCACGTGATGTGATGACGACCGGGAACTATGCTGCCGTCATGTTGATCAGTTATGCCGGACTGCGCGCCCGGGAAGCGACAGCGCTCCGGTGGTCGGACGTCGACTTCGATCGGATGGTCATCATGGTCAAACGGACGGCGATCGAGGTCAAGGGCGGCTATTCCTTCTCCAACACGAAAGGCAAGAAGGTCCGGGTCGTGACGATCTCGGCGTATGTCGCGGAAGAACTACGACGGATCCGAGTCGAACAACGGTATGACAGTATGCGGGTGGGTTGGCAGAACGACGAGGACTTGATCTGTCTCGGTGTGTCCGGAGCCTGCCTCTGGCACTCGGGTTTACGGAGACGGCATATCGAGACGATCAAAGCCGCCGAACTCCCGAAGATCACCCTGCACGGACTACGCCATACGCATGCCTCGCTCCTGATGGAGATGGGCGTCCATGCCAAGGTCATCCAGGAACGACTTGGTCATGCCGATGCGACGTTGACGATGGATACGTACGCTCACGTATTGCACACTTTGCAATCCGATACAGCGACGCAATTCGAACAGCTTTTGAAACGCAAAAAAACCGCTCAACAGAGCGGTTCGTGAGGAAATTTCCGATTTTCACACCAAGTGTGCAATGGAATTTCTGTAAGTGCTAGAAATGGCTTAAGCCTGCGGACGTTTCCGGCGCAAACCATAGTATTGATAAAATTGAACTTCGATATTCCCGTTATAGAGCTTCCGGCGCTTCGTCGCTGGGCGACCGTACGCTTTTTCGAACTCAACATACGACGTGATCATGTAGACACTGTAGTATGGGAATTCTTTATACGCTGTTCCGATTTTGCGGTAGAGCTGATGAACTTCACGTGCGTCCTCGAGACGCTCCCCGTACGGCGGGTTCCCGATGATGACACCGAAGTCTTCCTTCGGTTTGAAGTCTGCAGCGTCGCGTTGCATGACGTTGATCGCATCGCGAACGTCTGCGAGTTCTGCGTTTGTTTTCGCGAGCTTGACCATCTCTGGATCGACATCACTTGCGTAGATCTTCAGTGGTTTGTCCCACTCCGCTTTTTCGTTCGCTTCGTTGATCGCATCGAACCACGCCTTCTTCGGAATGCATTTCCATTCCTGTGAGACGAACTCGCGGTTGATCCCTGGTGCGATATTACGCCCGATCATCGCTGCTTCGATCGCAAGCGTACCTGAACCGGTGAAGACGTCGTAGAGCGGCATATCCGGCTTCCAGTTCGTCAGCATCAGCATCGCTGCTGCCATCGTCTCTTTGAGTGGAGCGGCCGAGTGGAACTCACGGTAGCCGCGTTTGTGTAAAGCGTCGCCAGACGTATCGATCGTTAATGTTGCGATGTCTTTTAACAAAGCAACTTCGATCGGATAGCTCGCGCCTGTCTTCGGTAACCATTCCGTTCCTTTGTTGTACTGTTCTTGCATGTGCGAGACGATCGCTTTCTCGGTGATCTTCTGGCAGTCACGGATCGAGAAGAGCTTCGACTTGACCGAACGACCGTTGACGATGAAGTTTGCATCCCACGGCATCAATTCGTGCCACGGTAGTGCCTTAACTTGATCGAACAATTTTTCGAATGTCGTCGCGCGGAACTCAGCGACGACCAGTTTGATCCGGTCCGCTGTCCGAAGCCACATGTTCAAACGAGGAATGTCCTCCATCTCACAATCGATGTAGACCTTTCCGTCCTCGACCGTACATTCATATCCTAACGCACGGACTTCTTTTGCGACGAGCGCTTCGATTCCCATCGCCGCTGTCGCGATGACTAAGCGTTTTGCCATATCGCGTTCACTCCTTTATTGTTTCTTCCACTGAATCGTTTCATTGCAATAAAAAAAGAGCCCAGGGTGGACCTGGACTCTCGTTCAACTTAAAAATAACAGCCTATGTGGTCCTGTAAGCCATGTTCTGTTCCTTAGTGTTCCAAACGGTTTGACCCTCACACGCAGGCGACAATCATCTATCTCCGTATTTGCATACGCTCTCCTTCGCGTTCAGTTCCGCTCCGGAAATTCCCCTACCAAATTTGGGTTTCTCGCTCGTGGGGTTTACCTCGTTCCACCTTCATGGTTTCCCATGAAGCTCCGTCACTGTGGCACCTTCAAGAAGTTTCGGCCATATCCGAAGACTTAGGCGTTCCTTCTGCCGTCAGCTTGACGCTGCCTACACTTATCTTTTTGTGTAGCACGATCACTACAGCCATCGCAGGCTGTGCGAGCATGGACTTTCCTCAAAGCACCGAAATGCCCCGCGATTGTCCGAACCAACATAGTCACTGCTTATGAGTGTAGCGTAGATGCCGCTTTCCTGCAAGAGGCAATTCTCCTTTTATAAACGAAAAAGTTGCGTCCCTGCCTCATTTCACGGTATAGTACAAGAGTTCAGAAGGGGGCATGTAGCATGAAAAAACGACGCTCTGGTACGAACCGGCGAACGGTTCGCAAGTTGACATTCCTGATCGAGATCGATGAGATCAAGGCACTTCATCTGCGAAACGGCATCTTCGCCTTCTATCGTCAAGGAGAGCTCATCCACGCGTTCGAGCCGTTCAACGTCAAGGCGCCCGATGCACTCTCAAAACGTAGCTATCATTTCGATCAACACGATATCTTGCTTATGAATGAACGTTTCCCTGAGCAAATCCCGTTGTATGATAATGCGATGACGTTACGCTCTTGGGCCGACCAGGTCGCTTATGGTTTATACCAATTGATTGATTCCAGTCGCCTGTCGTTCGTCCATGAGGATGACTCAGGATATAAGATGGAAGCGATGATCAAGTGGACTGGAGAGGCATTGACGCCTCCGACGCCCGTCTATAAAAAAGGAAAAGACCCGAAGTAACCTTCAGGTCTCGTACGGCGCTTCTCACTCGGTGGGAGGCGCTTTTTTTATTTCACGGTCAGGAGTCGTTCGACGGTCCGCGTATGGCGTCCGCCGGTCGTCGTAAAGACAAGCTTATAGGATCCCTTGTCTTTCAACTTATACGTAAACTTATGCGTCCCGTTCGTTAAATTCGATTGCGTGAACGTCTTGACGACCTTCCCGTCCTTATAGAGACGTGTCGTCGTCTTCGCACTCGCATACTCATCGAAATAGAATGAAAACAGCTGATTCGGCTTGACCGTTGACGGCAACGAGATCTTCGAGATCGGTGCTGGTAACGTCGCCAAGATTCCAGCGTTCAAGCGACCCGTTCCGTAATGCGACTTCGTATCGCCTGATTTTTTCGTCGCTGCCGCATATAACTTACTGCGCATCGTCGTGTTCGAGACGAACGGATTCTTCGATTTTGCGAGTGCCAGTACACCGCTGACGACTGGTGTCGCCATCGACGTTCCGTCCAAGTAGCCGTATTTATTCCCGACGATCGTCGAGTAAACCCCTTCACCCGGCGCCATGATGTTGAGTCCTTTGCCGTAGTTCGAGAACGTCGAGGCACGACCGAGCGTCCCGACTGATCCGACGGCAACGACTTGACTCATTGAGCCTGGGAAAAGAACTTTCCCCTTCCCGTCGTTCCCGGCTGCGCCGACGACGAGGATGTTTTTCGCTTCTGCTTTTTTGATCGCAGACTCCATATACGGATCGTATTCATATTGTCCGAGCGACAGATTGATGACATCTGCCCCTTGCTCGATGGCATACAAAATACCGTCGCCGATATCGATCGACCCGGCATATTCTCCGTCAAAGACGTCCGCCCCAATCAGTTTGACACCAGAAGCGACACCGACGATTCCTTGACCGTCTTCACGCGCCCCGACGATCCCCGCGACATGTGTCCCGTGATCATCTGGTTTGCGAATCCCGGAAATCGTCGTCGTTTTATAGATGACATCCTTGAACTCACGGTGTTTCGTATCGATCGCGTCATCAATGATTGCAACACGAACGTCCGATTTCCCGCGGCTGTACTTCCAGTAAGCCGGAATCCGTGACTGATCGAGGTACGTTTGCTGGAACTGGGCAGAATCCGTCGCTTTTTTGACGTCCGTGATCGGAATCAAATCAGCGTCGATATCCTCTTCCTCGAGATGTGCAAGTGGCTCGACGAGAGAGAATCCTTTTTGTTTCAGGGCACGAATCTCGGTCAGCCCCTGATTCGCCAACCATTCTTGTTTTTGTTGTTCTGTAAAAGTTGGGTCGTATTGTACGTATTGAGACTGCGCGAAAGCAGACGTTGGCATGGCGACGATTGTCGCTAGCGTGAGTAGTGCAAGTTGCTTTTTCATGGGAACCCTGCCCTTCTCTGTTTACGCGCCGACCGAAGAATCGTCTGGACTAAAGCGGAACCGTACCGTCCGGTTCTTCGCTGACTTCAAAAGGAATGATCTTTCCGATCGTCACGTAAGCATAATAGCGTGCAAGGACCGCACGCCAACGCGTTGCATCGATACCCGTCAAATCTTCACCTAACGGGGAACCGTCGAACGTCTCGAACTGTTGGCAAAAGAATGCTTCTTCTTCTTCATGCCACGTTACTTCTTCGCCGATGAACCCGGTCGAAAAGCGGACGAAGTCCGCAATCGAGGGTCCAATCACTTCTGCCGGCAAGCGTTCGCTCATCCGTCCGACCAGTTCATACCGGTCACGTTGTGCTTGTTCCGCTTCTTCAATCGAATGACACAGCAGCACTTCACGATTTATTTCTACTAACACGACATAGTCACCACTCGGTAAATTGACGTGAATCATCCCTACACCCCTTGGATTGGATTCGTGCGGCTTCTAGGTGTCATTTTTTCTTCGATAATTTATAATGTCCATTTTCGATCAAATGTTAATTCAATCGGCTCGTTATCTTTCGACTTTAACATAACGACCCGTGTCGTTTCAATTTGATCGACGAGATCCGCTTGACGAAGAGACTGAATTTCCTTCGATGAACCGGCTTCAATCCGGTCTCTGTACGGGGCAAGCAACTCTTGTTGATTGCTTGCGAGTGCGTACCAGGCAAGACGAGCGAACGGTTCATCCTTTGCTGTCTCGAGCGCGTAGCTCTCAAAGATATCTGGAAGATAACTGCTAAATTGATCAAGCGCGTCGATGCGTTCTGCAACGTCGAGAATCGTTAACCAACTCGGGAGCGACAGCAACGATTCACTTGACCACCAGTCGAGTAAATCAATATGTTCTTTAAGTAATTGCTGCGCTTCTGGACGATCGATCATATGTTGTAGGGTCTGGATGAGTTCGTTCCAGGCAAGTGACCAATATTCCTCTGACGGATTAGCTGAGAGGAAGAATTGACGATAGACCGTCAGTAGTTCCGAAACGTCCGTTAATGGTTCGACTTCCAATCGTTGATTAAAACGACTAACTGCTTTTGTAAAATAACTTGGTTCAAGCGTCAATGCCATATAGAGTAATTTCGGTGCATTTTTAATTTCGCCTTGATCGACCGTCTCGAATAATTCTTGGATCCATTCTGGTTGTGGTTGTGTCATAATCCTTTTCCTCCGTTTAGTAAATTTGTTTACTATACCCGAAAAAAGATTAGTTGAATCATGCCCGACCTAAATTGCTCCGATTCGTTGGGCGGTTTCCTCCGAACATAAGACGATCAGCGTACCGTTTTTCGGAATCGGTTCATCGAGACGTTGGTTCAAATCCAGTCGCTTCCCGTCGGATAGAATCGTCACCCCTTCTTCCAGCAAGGCGTGAAACGCATCGCGGTATGTCGCCCATTCCGGTCGTGTCGGAATCGAGAACATCCCTTCACCATCCTTCGTCAATAAGTTCGTCACGACCTTCGTCACACCAGGATGATGGGACGCAAGGATCGCCATCCGGGCAATCGTCTCGTCACCGAGCAATACCTCATCGACCTTGACCTGTTCAAAGCTATCGAGGTGTTCTTCAAGCATCATCTCGACGATCGTGTAGATGTTCGGGTTCGCCCGTTCGATGCTTGAAGCGATCAACAGTGTTCGTCCGTCAGCATGGACCGGCGGAATCGAGTGATCCGCAAGGACGATCGCGCGGACCGCTTTTTCGATGTGCGCTCGCTCGAGCGTCGACGTCAGCGCCGGATCACCACAGACGTAATGAAACCGGGGATGACTGAATGGCTCTCGCTCTAGGTCGTCGACGAGGACGACATCCGTATGTTCGAGCAATGACTCGATGACGTGCTTCGAACGTCGACTGTAACCGAAGACGACCGTATGTCCTGTTTCCTTCACTTGTAACAACCCTCTTTCCTTTTGATTACGAATCAACTGGACACCGTCGACCAGTTTTGAGATCAATCCACCGACGATCCCGATCCCGAAGATGAACACGAAGATCGTCAGAATCCGACCGGTATCCGAATTCGGGAAGAAGTCACCGTATCCGACTGTGACGACGGTCGTCATCGTCCAGTAGACGGCGCGGAAGTAGGACCCGAACGTCTCCGGCTCAAGCGCGTACATGATACCCGCGACACCGAAGACGAAAATTAAGGACGCATACCCGAGCGTCCGCATCCGTAGAAACGAGACTTTTCGTAAAAAACGTAACCAGACCATGTTTTTTTCATTCCTTTCGAACAATCCGGTCTCTTCCCCTGTCAATAAGGGCGAAGGAGGTGATACACATGACACAAGCAGAAGAGATCAAGACGAGTCTCGTCATCGTCTTCGAGCGTAAGGACAAGGTGACAGCAAACGGTGATGCCGTCGTCGCTCGCCGCCGCTACAACGGCTTACGTTCAAATCTTCCAGCAGACGTCGTCGCTTCGATCGGGCAATCGATTGGCAGCTTACTCGACGGACGCTACGCGCTGACGGAAATCAGCCGTGACTACGCTTTACTGAAGGCATAACCCATCCTCTACATTTCATGAAAGGAGTGACCATTGATGGAACATACGATCGTCCTGACGTTCGATACGGTGACGAAAAAACCGTATCGCTTACGGATCGCTGGTGCGAAGGAGAATGCGACCGTGGCTGAGATTAAAGCAATCGGTGACTTGTTCGTCGCTCATGACCCGTTCATGAACGGCGTCACACGTCTCGCGTCCGCCGAATTGCAAAATAGTTCGGAATCGGCATTCGTCTTGTAAGCTTTTTCAGTCCATCGTCACGGGATTACGTGACGATGGCTTTTTTTTGGTATACTAGAAACATCAACCAGCTGAAAGGAAGTCAATTTATGGCCAAACGCCCACTCACTCCTCGCGAATGCGAACTCGTCGTCTGTAGTCTCTACGTAATGGAACTCATCCCGTTCGAAGGCATCATGGAACGTCTCGAATCCATTACGCTCCGAGACATCATCGGCCCCGTCGCACGTGGTGAATCGACGCGGGAGCAAGCTGCTGACGCGCTTGACCAGTACATCAAGGTCCGACGTCGCCGGTTCCGCAACGTCCCACCGGAACATCTGTGGTCGCTTGACGACCGGATTGAACAAGAAGCACTGCGGATGATCCGCAAGCGTTCACCGCTCTCGGCAGGAGAAAAGCTCCAGCCGAAAGCCATTCCTCATGAAATGGGGGATACGGTCGAGATGAAAGTGACCGAAATTCAGGATCGCAACAACAAAGTGACCTTGATCGGAAAAGTCGGTAACGTCACGGCGAAGCTCCCGGTCGCGAACCGTCAAGCCTATAAAGGCAATAAGACGGTCTCCGCCTGGATCACGGGTGTCGAGAAAAAACCTGCCTTACTTCATCTGTCGACATCCGACTACGGCAAACATCAGCCGTCAGAAGACGTCAAGGCAGCGTATGCGACTGCCGTCGCTGCGTTACGTCGCTATTTCGAGACGAACGAGCTCCCGACGACCGAAGAAGTCGATCTCGCAAAATCACTGTTCCAACGGATGATCCGTCGCGATCAGAACGATTGGTTCACGGTATACGTCGCGATGGGTCGCCCGCAACTCGATCACGTCCGGCGCTGGGTCAAGGTCATTCAGATGCTCGCTCGCTCCCTACGTGGGGACGAAGAAGCGACCCAACAACTCGCTTCACAGGAAGATCGCTTCTTCAAGGATGCTTTATTGCGCGCCTGTAAAGCGGCAGAGAAAAACTTCACGTCTTGATGCTTTCGCCTTAGGACACAACGATTCCTAGTCAAAACGAAAAAAAGAACGCTTCGCACCGGACAACTTTTTTCGGTACGAAGCGTTTTTTTAGGCAGACTGACGCGAGACAAGCTTGTAACAACCCCAGCCGAACAAGAGAATCGTCGTGATGCTACTGGCGATGACGACTACTGGTAAAATAATCGGTTGCCCAAACACCGGTATAGCAAGGTAATCCCTAAACAATACGAACACCATCAATGACTGCCCTTGTGTCAGTAGGAGAAGTGAGCGAATCGTTTCGCTCGCCATGATGCCTCCAAAGAACTTTTCCAGCATGAACGGACCAATCAACCAAATCGATGCGAGTATCAGAACAGCAAGGACATGCCGAACGAGTAACGAGAAAAACGTGAACGTTATGACTAACGAGACAGCGACCAGCCACTGCATCAAGATAGCGAGCAGATACAGTTGCCCGAATGTCAACGGGTATGGAGAATCATGATAGTTAAACTGAATCGGTAACTCCCAGCCGCTCGACTGACGGAAAAATAAGAGCCACTGCACGATGTTATAAACGAGGATGATGCCAGTGACGAGCAGGATCGAGAGTGTTACTTTTGCCGTCAGGACGTCTTTGCGACCATGCTTTGAGCTATAGAGCAACTGCAACATCCCGGTCTGCGCTTCGCGCGAGTAACTCGTCGCGGTCACTAACGTCAAGACAATCGCAAGTAACGCAAATCCACCAATACCGAGAAATACGATGAATTGATCAAGTGTCTGGTAGTTGCCAACGCGTTGATAATCGATCTTCGCAAGCAACGACGCTTCTTGTTCGAGTTTTCGTTTTTTTATGTCAGATGTAGTAGAGCGCGCTTGTTGACGCAATTTGTCGACACGTTGCGATTGTGACTGATGCCGTCCATTCGCCTTCAGAACCTGCAAATATATCCCGTATTCGTCCTGTTCTGCTTTCGTAATCCCATCCTTTATTACACGCTTTTTTCCTTCTCTTGCCTGTTCTACGAAGTCCTTCGTCAATTTTCCTTCGAACGGTGCATTCGTTCGTTCCGTCCCAGGTAAGCCCATCCGACTAAACGAAAAAATCAGACCGACGATAAACACAAAGCAAAGGAGAACCCAGACCATCTTTTGTTGTTTTATCTTTTGCCATTCCACCTTCAATAACTCGCGTCTCATGCCAGCTCCCTCCTTTTGACAGATCGCATCATGAATACGTAAAGGGTGACGATCAATACAATCCAAACGAGCATCACAATCATTGGTAAAACGAACGGTAGATCTGTCTGGAACAGTTCACGCGTCAGCACGCCACGGCTTGGGAAAAAGAAGATCAGTACTTGTACGAACTCTGGGAAGAACACGTCCGGAATGACGTAACCATACGTCAATGGTAAACCGATCAAAACCATTACGTAAATGAAGGCGTGACTATACTGTTTCGCGAATAACGAGGCACATAAAATAGCTGTTGCTAGCGTCAAAAAGGCGAGTTCCTGATAAATGAACGTACACAGTACATATCCACCAATCGATAATGGATACGGTGCTGCAGCAAGTCCGTCCATCGCTTGCATCGATGCCGACCAATCGATCGGTCCGAGTTGAGATCGGACGACTAAGATCGTCGCAAGATACGTCAACACGTGGATGATTGTCACGTATGTAGCGGCAGCCATCCATTTCGCACGCAATAAGACGTGTCGTCCATTGCGCGACGTCAACTGGTATTGCTCGACTCCGGTCATGCGTTCACGTGTATAACTGATCGTCACGAGCAGGAGTCCGATCAACGGGAACAGGAGTCCGGATTGATTGACGAACGTCGCTACGATTTCCGCCGGATCGTGATAGCGAATCGATGATACGTCGATACGATTGACGAGTCTCTGCTCTAATGTATCGCTTTCTAAAACGTCGAGGCGTTGTTGCCGTTGAATTTGAGCTTCTTCCATATGTAAGATTTGGGCATAGATTTCATTCTTGTACAAGATGTCGTCTTCTTCTATTCTTGTTTCTGGATCATTGATAATGTTGCTATCCGCCTTAATCATCTGAAATACCTGTTTCGTCGCTGGTCCTTCGAAGGAAGAATAGCGGGACTTGACGACATGATCAATGGGTTCCACTAATGTCGGAAAGAAAAAGAGTCCCATCCCGATCAACAGCAACCAGACTGTCAGCGATTTATATAATTTGTAGGATTCAAATCGGAACATCGACATCAAGCGCCACGCATCCGTTCATCTAGGTGATAAAGATATAAATCTTCTAGTTGCGGCTCTTCCTGAATCGCATCTGGATGCGGTCGATCAGATGAGATGATCCGGACGCGGTTTTTACCAGACCGTGTTTGTTGAATGGCACCGATTTGATACATTTCCTGTAAGACAAGTAATGTCTCGTCTGATACATCGACGGACCAAATCGAAGTCGCGATTTCATCAAGCAAGGTATAGGGATTGGCTTGGCGGATGATCTTCCCTTGCTGCATCAGGATGATTTCCTTTGCGATCGACCCGACATCTGAGACGATGTGAGTCGACAGTAAGACGATTCGTTTTCGCGCGATCGTCGCGATAACGTTGCGAAAATGAATTCGTTCTTTTGGATCAAGTCCCGCTGTTGGTTCATCGATGATCAGAAAGTCCGGATCGTTTAACAATAGTTGTGCGATGCCGACGCGGCGCTTCATTCCTCCTGAGAAGCGCCGCAGTTTTTGGTCTTTCTGTTCCAATAAATTCACATCCATCAGGGCTTGTTCGACACGAGATACTATGGCGGATTTAGGAACGCCCTTGACCGTTGCCAAATACGTTAGAAATTGCTTTGCCGTAAAATCACCATAAATCGGTGTCTCTTGCGGTAAATACCCGATTCGTTCGCGGTACGTCTCTTCTAGCGGTGAGACGACGTGACCGTCGACTCGAATCATCCCTTGCGATGGACGTAACAGTCCAGCAAGAATCTTCATCAACGTCGTCTTCCCTGCTCCATTTTCACCAAACAAGGCATACACTCCGGCTTCCAGCGTCAACGTGATCTCCTGCAACGCTTGTTTGCGATTTGGATAGATTTTCGATAACTGATCGATTTCTAGTTTCATATCATTCTGTCCTTTCAAAAAGACGTCATCCGGTTTCGGTATGACGTCTTTTTTTCATTGAATCGCAAAATCATAGATTTGCGTTCCTTTTTTATGATTCGCATCTTTGATTTCGCCTTGATACATCAGTTGCTCATTCTTCAGATCGATCACGGACACTTGGAATCCATCGTTCGTCTCTGATGAAAGATAGAGCTGCATTTCGTCCTTCGAATCCAACCAATCAATCTTTTTCAAAACGAGCGGACTGCTTACGCTACGCTCGGATAATCGTTTCGTTTCCAAGTCGAACATCGACCATTCGATTCGTTTTGCCTCCTCCTCCGGCAGGCGGAAGCCGATTAAATAACGACCGTTCGCATAGGGGGTATAACCGATTTGTTGCTGATTTAACTCCTTGATGGACCGAACGCTCTTCCCGTCATCGAGGAAATAAGATAGTTTGATGTTCTCTTCATCGCTGTCAGCCGGTTGTTCCGTGTAGACGACTTCATTTTGATGAATCGCTAAAAATTGACGAGCGTTTTTATGCGCTACTGGTTTTTGAAGAACGATCTCTTCGACCCGGTCGCTTGTTAAATCGAGCACAAGTAGTTTTGTTTCCTTTGGCTGATCGACTCGATCGAGTTGGATATAAACCTTCATCGCCTGTTTATCGACGACACTGGCTTGTAAGTCCCTCCCTGTCTCAAGTTTTGTATCATACTGAAATGTTTTCTCGAACATCTCCTCCGTCTTAAACGTAAACATCTTAAATTGCAGTTTATTGTGTTTGATCTGAATCGCATACTCCGATTGTTCATCCCCGCTGACATTCGTTTCCATTTGAGTCGTAAATTTATAATATTTGTCTGGTAAGTCCGTTATTTTATTTTCACGGAAAAGTTGCCCGACGTAAGAGTTTGATTGTTTTTCGATGTCTCCCTTGGCATTGACATCATAAATCGTTGAACGCATGCCTTTCGTCTGAAGACGTAAATTAAAATCTTCGATTTGTGAAGGTTTTCCACTGACGGTCTCGAGCGACAAGTCTGCGCCTTGGATCGACAGCGTATAGCCGATGTAGCTACCGATTGTCATGAGAATGATCAATCCATAGATCAAAAGTTGACGATATCGTTTCATGAGATTTCTCCTTTAGACGGATAGGCGCGTCTGGACTAACCGAAGATTTTTGTATGACACATATAACGTTAAGAGCACGACGTATCCGAAATAAAATTGCATATGCAGCTGACTCAGGTTGCTCGAAATAGCTGACAATACTACGCCTAAAACGATATAACCGCCAATCAGCGCAACCCCGTGTAATCCTACGATCAAGAATGCTTTTCCTCTTCGAAACGACCGCTCCAGTAATACTGTCATGAAGACGAACGAGATGACGATGAATGTCATCAGTAAAATAAATAAAATGTCAGTTGGGTACATCGTATAGAACAACTTCATGTAGAAGGAGTATTCGTTGATGCTGGCTGTAACTTGTTGAGCATCTGGCAATAGCCATAAGTAAAGATTGCGACTAAGCAACAATAAGACCCACTGAATCCCAATCAGACTAGTGACGACGAGAAGAACGGTCGTCAGTTTTGATGCAATAATCGCCCGGCGTGAACCAGGTAACAATAGCAATCTGTAGATGTATTTCGTCTCGCCCAACCAGTCGCGATACCAAATCCAAAACGCAAACAAGAGGATCATCCCCATCGCTAATACAATGATAGAATCGTAAAAATCCGTTGCCTGTGCGAAGGTCAACGCACCACCTGCTCGTGCAATCGCATCCATTTCTGATATCTGCTCAATCCGCATCGTTTTCTCGATCGTGCTTTGATAATCGTAAATCTGATAGAGCAGTGACGCGATTTCCGCGACGATCAAGCCTGAAATCAACAACACCAATAGTTTTGTACTTCGTTTCAGTTCTTCATTCGTTAATAACAACCAGCGTTTCATCCTTGATATACCTCCCGCATCCGGTCTTGGACCGATTGATGATGACGACCGCGCAGTTCATCCGTCTCTTTGACTTCGACGATCTGTCCGTCCCGTAAGAACAACACTCGGTCAATCACTTGCTCGACTTCAGCGATTTCGTGCGTCGTCATCAGGATGCTCCGTCCTTCCATGAACTCACTTGAGAAAATCCAGGCAATCTGTTCCTTCATGAAAAGATCGATTCCTGCGAGCGGTTCGTCGAGTAATATGTATGGTCGATCGAGGGCGAATCCTAAGACGAGATTGAACTTCGCTTTGTTCCCTTTTGATAAATTCGCCATTTTATCCGTCGTAAACAGTTGGAACGTCTGCAGCAGCCGTTCCGCTGTCTCTGGATTCCAGTCTGGATAATGATCTGCCATATACGCGAGCGCCTGACCAATCGTCATATAGCTCGGCATCGTCTGGAGATCAGGCACGAATGCGATCTGGTCGCGCGACGTTTTGCCGTCGACCGTCACCGTCCCGGCATCCACCGGAATCAGACCGAGAATCGCTTTTAAGATCGTTGACTTTCCTTCCCCGTTCAAGCCAATCAGACATGTCACTTCGTTTAGACCGACAGAGAACGTTACGTCACGTAAGACGTGCTTTTTTCGTCCGTATCGCTTTTGTAACCCCTTCACTTCAAGCACTAGACTTTCCCTCCTTCATTATCACCATTGTATTAAGACAATAGTACATCTGTTAACTGTATGGTACATGCCATACAGTCTAGCGTCAACCTGTTTTTTCCTGAATATATCCAGAAAATGAAAAAGAGTCGGACTACTACGTCCGACTCTCAGAATTTAGACAACCTCTTATTTCGACATTGGAGCGACCCTGCAATGAAGTGAAGCGGCGCGATGCTTATCCCAGGAAAACGATTCGAGATGAACAAAAAAGTGCACGTTATCCTCACGACGTCTGATTCTTTCGATTTGTTGATCAAAAAAGAGAGGACGCCCTGATGGACGCCCCCTCTGAACACGTGACTGGTGTTTCAATAAATATCAATCGTTGACTCCAGTGCCCGACATGTCCGACGCACGGTCGGTAAGAAGTCGGTTCGTTTTGCGACACCGCCTTCAATCTGGACATGCTGAATGCCTTTTGTCCGCTGCATCGCTGTTAAGACGGTGACCAGCTCGATGAACCAATTCGAAATCAGTTCGACGACCTGTTCGTCAAAAGCGGCAGCGCCATACACATCATACCCGTTCTCGCAGAGATGGTTCGGGAAGCGGGCTTTGAACCGATGAATCAAAGTGTCCGTCGTCGGAATCAAAAATTCGTCGTAGACAACACGTTGCTCGGCATCAAGCGTTTGTTCTGTCACACCATCCATCATCAAATGTGGCTGATTGCCGATATTCAATGTCCAACTCGTCTTCTTTCGCTCGCCAGTGGAAGTGATCGTTCGCATGGTTTCATCCATCTCCTTTTGATGTGTAAGCGTTTACCTTCTCATTCTACCTGTCATTTGACCTGTTCTGCAACCGTCAACTTGACCAATTTAAACGATGACTTCGCTTGACATTCAGTCTACCAAATTCAACGCTTTTTGACGATGTCAGGAATTAACATCGTCCTTGTAAACGTAGACGGCAACGAGATCAATTAAGACATGGATGATGATCAATGGCCAGAGTGTCTCGAGCGCTAGATATAAGTAACCGAATCCTGCACCAATCAGCCCCGTGACGAGGATCGCGAACCACCCTTGATAGCGATGGCAACCCCGAACAAAATCGCCCCGATCCAGACGAAACTGACGTCAGAAAACGGTAAAAATAATCCGAGCGTATGGAAGAGAAACCCACGATAGATCAACTCTTCCGTCACCCCTGCCATCAGCGCGACCATTTGGAATCCGGTCCGCTCCTCTTTTGTTCGCGGCAGAATCAGTCGTTCCGCCTCACTTTGATAGAGCGGTAGCAAACGTTTGCGAAACGCTGGAACGGTCGCCGTCAAAAGCAGGACGATGCAAAGAAAAACGATCAGTCCAATCGTCGCGTACCAGACCGGACCAGTTGGGACAAAAAACGTCAACCCGATTTCCGGCAACAGCGTACCGCTAATCAGCGTGCCACCGACGAGCAACAGACATAAAATCCCGCTCGACTGGACCATCGAGGGGTAGAATTCCTTGCGGGGAACGATCGTCAAATCGACCGGACGGACCGCTGCGATGATCGAAAGGACGACGAGCAATCCGAGTAAAAACCCATTTACGAAGAGATACATGACTTCGACTCCTTTTTTGATTCCACACTCCCGTCACAGAAAGTGCTATTAGACCCTACTAAAATATGATACCATTCAGTGGAATCCTATACAGAGGAGAGAACAATATGCGAAAAGTTTTTCGAATCAGCATCTTGTTCGTACTGTTCGCCCTCATCGTCAGTAGCTTCATCTACTGGCAAAATCGGGAACGTGTTCAAAATGAAATGTATCGTACGTATTATGGACAGCATGGCGTACCTGCCGAGAACATCGACATCTACGAACAAGCCGCGGCACGTTACGGCATCGACTGGAAGCTGCTCGCCTCCATTCATCGCGTCGAGACGATCTTCTCAAACTCGTCAGCGATGCAATCGTCCGTTGGCGCCATCGGTCCGTTCCAATTCATGCCGAAAACATGGGTCGGTTGGGGATACGAAGGTGGCACGTCGCTCGGTGACATCGAGCATGACGGCATCGACGTCACGGATCCGGAAGCCATCGAAAAATATGGTGGACTCGGAGTGGACGCGGACGGCGACGGGAAAGCCGATCCGACGAGTCTCGTCGACAGCGCCCACACGGCAGCGAAGTATCTGAAACAACACGATGTCACAACGACATCGGACCGAGACACGCTCGCGACAGCACTGTTTGAATACAATCGCAGTGAACAATATGTCTCTGACGTGCTTGCCCAATATGATCGTTACCAGCAACAAGTCGAGGCAATCGATGCGAACGACCTCGACCTCAAGAAGAAGACACTCGCGTTCTTCCTTCGCATCAGCTCACGTTTGACCAATTAAAAGGAGGCACCACCCATGACACCAGCCGATTCTTCCGAACTCTTGATTGAGGAATCGTCGATCCGCGTCCAGACGACGTTTGATCGAGACAAGACGAAACGCTATTTACGCAGCTATATCTTTGACGACATCGCAGAAGGAACGCACGTCGCCGCTTTAATCTACACACCACGGACGACGGACGCCTTTCTCTCTGGAACGACGACACAACGTGCGTACAATTTGATGAAGAAGTATGTCAGTGATCCTGTTAAACAGTATGACATCATCAGTTTGATGCCGGACCTGCTCGTCAGCGAGGATCTGCCGTTCGCACAAGCGAGCTTCGATGAGACGAACTATGAGTTCGTTGCGAAGACACTTGCCGATGTCAAAGCGAAAAATGGCGTCGTCCTCTGTGGCTGGGGATCGCCTGGTCGCCTGATGCACCACCTGCCGGCATATGAGGAACTGTTTGATCAGTATGCCGACATCCTCTATTGCTCCGGCATCACGAACAAAGGTGAACCGAACCATCTGCGTTTGACGATGGACGATAGCCCGATGATCACGTACAACGACATGAAACAAAAAGCGAAAAAATTGCGTCGTAAATGACACAACAGACCCTTCCATAACGGAAAGGGTCTTTTTTTGAAACATTTTCCATCAGCTTCGCGTATAATCAAAGTCTACATATTACATAGTAAAGAAGGTCATACGATGCCATTTTGGGATGAAGATTTACGAGAAGAAACGATGATTTCAGTCAAAGAAACAGACATTACACGAATCGAGCAAGCCGTCAACGGACGACTCCCCGCTCGTTACCTCGAACAAATCCGGGAACAAAACGGTGGGTCTCCAGAAGCTACTGCGTTGATGGTCGAGTTCGAGAATACATGGTCTGACAAAGAAACTGGATTACATCTCCCAATCAGCTCCATGATGAAATTAACATTCGAGCGGTATCTAGACGAATTGTCGGTCCTCCGGGAGTGGGACGTTGAAGGAAACGTCATGATGTTCGCGGACGGAGAAGGCAGTTATTTTTGGTACTTTAACTTTACGGAAGCTGCTGAGCCGACTATCTGGTGCCTCGATATTTCGGATGAGACGACCCATTTCGTCGCGTCGACCTATGATGAGTGGTTAACGAAGCTGAGCACTGATGTTCCGGAAGTCGTCCTGCCGGATGTCGTGTTTCTAACGCTACCTGAAATCAAGGACATTCTCCGTGGTGATGACGAAAATGAAAAACTCACCGCCTACTCCCACTGGATGATTCTCGATGAAGAACAGGAAGAACTCATCGAAGCGTTCATGACACTGATCAAACGAAACGACCAGCCTGATTTCCTTGGCTCTTATGCGTATTACCTCATGGAAGTCTTGACGAACAATCCTGAGTTGTTAGAACAGAAACGAGCCGACGTCACGGCCTTGATTCTCAGCAAAGGTGACGATCTCGATGCAGAAGACTTACTATCTTGGATGGATGAGGAGATAGACGAAGACATGTAATCTATATAAAAAATCCTGTATTCCTCGTCCATCTGGATGAGGAATACAGGATTTTTGCATTTATTTTGTTCTAAACATCAAGCCAACATCAACTCAAGCAAACAGTCGACGAGATCCTTCTCGAGTTCAAGTGCTTGCAACTGGTGCATCATGTTGATCGGATCGAGCTTTTGTGACAATAGACGGTAGAGACGATCCTTCAGGTCATAGCTGATTTCCGCTTGATCGAGGAACGCATACAACCGGTCCATCTTGTTCTCGTTCGTCGACATCTCGACTTGAAGCGACAACGTGATCGTATCCGTCACTTCACCGAGTTCAACACGAAGGGACTGCGTCGCATGATCATAGACGCCGGTCAGACTCTCTCCGTCGCGCTGGACGTATCCTTCACGAACTCCACGTAAAATCAATGTGATGGACCGATTTTCCGGAAGTAAGTCACGGTGTCCGGTTGGTGCGGCGATCGTCAGCTCACGCGCGCCCCAGTCGAGCGCAAACGTCGTCTCGACGTTGACACCATCACGGTGCGAAATACCTGCGCTGTCATCTTCAAACAACGTAAAGCGATTCGATGCTCCTGGGAAAACGACGACTTCCAGCTCTTTCGGATTATGCAGAGCATTCGACTGCTCGAGATGACGACCGAGTGGAACGATCGCACCAGCTTTTGCGAGTACGCCTTGATCTTCGAGATAACGGAACAAGCGCATTTGCTTGCCGCCACGGTAGCGATGCCCGTTGAAGAAATCGAACCATTCGCCTTCCGGCAACCACGCGGTTGTTGCCGTCATGTGCAGTTTTCGATGCATCGGTGTGACCATCGGTGCGACGATCAGTTCTGTTCCGAAGTAGAACTGGTTCGGGACGTTATACGCTTGATCGTCTTCCGGATGTTCATAATACATCGGTGAGACGAGTGGCAACCCATCAAAGTGATTGCGGGCATTCATCGTGTAGATGTACGGTACGAGCTGGTGCCGGAGCTGCAGGTACTTCTTCATGACGTTCGCCGCATCGGTCGAATAACGCCATGGTTCTTTCCCGTTAAAGATGCTCATCGTACTGTGCAGGCGCATGATTGGACTGAAGACGCCATACTGAAGCCAACGCGTCGATAACTCGTCATCCTTTTCCCCACGCTGGTGTCCCCCAATATCATGGCTCCACCATCCATAACCGATGTTCGACGCCGTCGCCGTGAAATACGGCTGGAATTGGAGCGATGCCCACGAGATGATCGTATCGCCCGAGAAACCAACCGGATAACGATGACTTCCGGGTCCCGCGTAACGTGAGAAGATCAGTGGTCGATTGCCATCGCGGGCGATATCAAGTGCGTGGTAATGATTGAGCATCCAAAGTGGATCAAGCCCCTTCATCTTCGAGTTCGCACCCTGTTGCCAGTCAATCCACCAGAAGTCCACGCCATCTGCCTCGTGCGGATGATGCAGCTTCGTAAAGTAGTTCTCAATGAACGTCCGGTCCGAGAAGTCAAACGGAATTCGAACATCTGATTCCGGATCGACGCCCATCGCGACCGCCATCGCCTCGTATGCTTCCTCAAAGCCACGCACACCGTCCGCCGGGTGCAAGTTGAGCGTGACCATCCGGTCGTCATCCTTCAACCACTGCAAGAAGCCACGTGGATCCGGGAATAGATCACGGTTCCACGTATAGCCCGTCCAGCCACTTCCGTAGCGTTCCGGGATATCGGTGACGTGCCAGTCCATATCGATGACACTGACCGAGAACGGAATGTCTTCCGTCTTGAAGCGCGTCATCAAATCCTTGTATTCCTTCTCACTATAACGCCAGTAACGACTCCACCAGTTACCGAGCACTTGACGCGGTAACATCGGTGTCGGTCCTGTCAGGTGGTAAAAGTCACGCAGTGCCTGTTTGTAGTCGTGACCGTATCCGAAATAATAAATGTCATGTGTACCAGAGCGACGCGGTTCGACGAAGTGGTCCTCTGTCAGGACGAACGCGTTCGAATCGTCGATCGCTGCGTAACCTTGTCGGGAGACGATTCCTTCTTCGAGTGGAATGACACCGTCCGCATGATCAAGCGTCCGTGCCGTTCCTTTTAACGTCCGGAGCGGTCCGCCGAACGTATAGCGGCTGTAGTAGGTACTGAAGTTCCCTAAGACATCGATATAAAGTGTGTTCGCAGCGAACGGTCCCTTCGTATAATGCAGATGGACGTGTTCGGTGATGATTTGCAATTCTTCCTCGTTTTCGACGATGCGGTAAGCAGGTACCGGGAAATCACGATTGAAGACCGTTTGAGTTGGTCGATCCTCGAACTGTCCGTCCGCCGCGTATTCGAGTCGGATCATCCGACTCGTCAAGACCGTGAAACGGTAGACATCTCCTTGGATGATGGCGTCTGGTCGTGCTTGTGGTTTCATGTCGCGCGTGTAGAAATGGGATTCATCAATTGTTCGCATACGGGTTCGGGACTAACGCCCCTTTCACTTCCTTCCAGGCTAAGTAGTGTGCAACCGATTACACATCTAGTGTATAAGAGTTCATGTTCCCACTTCAAGGAGGAATCAACCCAAAAATGTCCCGCACCTGAAAATCGATGCGGGACACTCGGTCATAATAAGGGTGAAATCAAACGCGAAAGTGACTCGAAAATCCGGAAGCGGAGCGGACGTTTGACGTAATCGTTCGATGATAACTGAATTGAGACGTCAAAATCAGCGATGAAGTCACGCTCGAGTTGCTCGGCACTTTCCGTATCATACAGGAACGCCATTAGTTCATAATTGAGGACAAAACTGCGAATGTCCATGTTTGCCGTCCCGACGGCACCGATCTTCCCGTCGACGAGAAACAGTTTCGCATGGATGAAGTGACGGTTGTACGTGTAAATCTTGACGCCGTCCTTCAAGAGTGGTCCGAAGTAGGACCGGGTCCCGTAATAAGACGTAAAACTGTCGCCTTTACCCGGTGTCAGGATGCGGACGTCGAGTCCGGCACGTGCTGCGAGTCGGAGCAACGTCATCGTCTCATTGTCCGGAATCAAGTACGGTGTCGCGATCCAAATCGAACGTTGTGCTGCGATGATTGCGGCAATCAAGGCATTTCGAATCGCGGGATCCTTTGACGTCGGTCCGCTCGTGACGATTTGAATCGCCCCGTCTGACGTCACATCATGTTTCGGGAAGTACCGGTGGATCGACTCATCCCCTGCAAACGTCTCCCATGTGTCACTCGATTCAATTTGGGCATAGATCCAGTCGTCGAGGAACGTCGCTTGTAATTCCTTGACGGCGCGTCCTTCAAGCCGCAAATGCGTATCACGCCAAAAGCCGAACTTCTTGCTCTTACCGTCGTACTCATCCCCGACGTTCAAACCACCGGTGAAGCCGACTTTTCCATCAACGATGACGATTTTCCGGTGATTGCGGAAGTTCGCTGTGAAGATGAACAAGGGACTTGAGATCGGGTCATAGGCTGCGATATGTGCGCCCGCGTCGCGTAACGGGCGCAAGAAGTTCTCACCGAGCATATAGCTTCCAAGTCCGTCATACATGAACCGCACCGTCACACCGGCTTCGAGTCGCTCGATCAATGCTTCCCGGATCGCTTTTCCTGTCTCATCGTTACGATAGATGTAGTACTGGATGTGGACGTGATGCTGCGCTTGACGAATCGCGTCAAGAATCGCCGGGAACGTCTCTTCCCCGTTCGTCAGAATCTCACTTGATGTATGAATGTCTACCCCGCCACCACCGAAGTTACGAATCGTGTTCGCGAGCTTCAAGTGATTCGGTGGCAACTCACTGACAGCAAGCGACCGGACTGGACGAATCGCTTGCTTGAGCAATTTCCGTTCGTCATGTGAACGACGATTCCGGCGCGGCGCCGTGGATTCCGACCGAACATCAACCAGATGATGACTCCGAGAATCGGTAAGAAAATCAGGACGAGAAACCAAGCAATCGTTGATTCCGCTGTCCGGTTCTCGATGAAGATGATCATGATGACAGCGAGCGGCACGACCGTCGCTGAAATCGTTAAGACATAAAATAAATATCCGAGTTGATATAGTCCCCAAATGATACCGCCGGCGACTAAAAATACGAGTGCGAATTGTAAAATCCGGTTACGCACAGACCTTCCTCCTTCAATTAACATACCTTCACTAGTATTCTTTCCCCATTCACTATGAAAATATAACAAAAAAGAGAAACCGTAGATACGATTTCTCCAAAGATTGACCTCTTATAAAAATGTGTCTTCGTACATCTCGCGACCAGGGATTGGATCGTTCAATGATGCCCAGTCCGTTTCATCTGCTTGGACGAGACACGCATCAAATAATGCTTCGAGTTTCTCTTGCTCCAGTCCGATACCGATCAAGACGAGTTCGGTCCGTCGATCCTCATCCGATGCAAAACGACCAGCGTATTCCATGTTCGACGCATATCCTGCCTGATGGAACAGCAATGCCATCTCAGGACGTGTCGCAAGGAACAAGAAGCCTTTTGCCCGGACGACTTCTTGCGGCCAGTCTTCAATTAAGGCTAACAAGCGCTCAGGATGGAACGGCACGTCGCGCTTGTAGACAAACGAACTGATACCGTACTCTTCCGTTTCCGGAATATGTTCTTCCGCATTCAACTCACGGATCCAGCCAGCACTCGCTGCCGCTTGTTCAAAATCAAATAGATCAACGTCTAAGATGTCTGCCGGATCGACTTGACCATATGTCGTCTCAATCAAGCGGGCAACTGGATTTAATGCCTTTAGATAACCGATGACGGTATGGCGTTCTTCCGGAGTCAGGCGATCGACTTTATTCAAGACGATGATGTCCGCGAACTCGACTTGATCGACGAGTAGATCGACGACTTCACGCACGTCTGTCTCATCGACGGCCTGTTTCCGCTCAATCAACGATTCACCGGATTCGAAGTCCTTCAGGAAACGATAACCATCGATGACCGTGACCATCGCATTGATTTTCGTGACTTGTGATAAGTCGATTGCACTGTCCGGATCTTCGTACGTGAAGGTCTGGGCAACCGGAATCGGTTCCGAGATACCACTCGACTCGATGACGATACCGTCAATATCGCCTTGGTCGACGAGGCGTTTGACTTCAAGTAATAAATCGTCACGTAACGTGCAGCAAATGCACCCGTTCGAAAGTGTGACGAACGACTCTTCCGTCCGCGAGAACCCGCCTTGCTCAATCAATGCCGCGTCAATGTTGACCTCACTCATGTCGTTGACGATGATCGCGAGGCGGCGCCCTTCGCGATTATGTAGTAAATGGTTTAGTAATGTCGTTTTACCGGATCCTAAGTAACCGGATAAAACGGTGATCGATATCGGTTGCATCATCATTCATCTCCTAAAACGTAATCGTTACGCTTTATAGAGTAACCGACTTTTTACCTGTCGTCAATCGTAATGATTTCGATTTATTTTTTCCCATAAAAAAGCCGACACGTGTCGACTTAAATGGTTAACACTTCGCCCTTTCGTACTAAAAAGAATGAAGTGTCAGATATTCCGAAGCACAAGAAAAAACGTTTTTTCGCTCGGAATCGCTTCCTAGGGAAATACAAGCAGGAGCGACCCTGCAACGAAGTGAAGCGGCGCGTTGCTTGTCCCAGGAAAACGATTCGAGCGAAACGAAAAAACGTAACCTTACTACTGACTTTGAATAGGTAAATCCCATGTCACCCCGATCAAATCCGTGATCCGCTCTGCTGCCTCATGCGAAAAACCAGCGATCGTATAGTGATTCGTATCCGCAATCACATGATACATCCCGTTCGGTAAACTGTCGGCGAACGCAGCATGAGCCGCATTGATTTGTTCGGTCAATGCCGGGTTCAACCAACTTTCTGGCATACCACCTGCCCAGTTCGAAGCGGACAGGACGAGGACCGGCTGTTTCACGTCTTCGAGCAACGAAAGAATCAGCTGATTGTTCTCTTCGACCGATTGCCACTCGTCGAGTGTTCCCCGCCAATGTCCAGGCGCCGCAAAATGACGCCACATCGGTAGTTGATCTGCTTCCGGTAAGACACTGAACATCTTTTTTCCTAGACGGTCAGGAATCATCCAGGCGATCGGTCGGACGTGACTAAGGAAATAGAGGAATCGATTCCACTCCTCTTGTGTTCGTTCGTACCAGTTCGGTAATGCCGCATCGACATCCGGATGCGACGGATCGAGCAAGACGATGCCACGCGTCTCGTCTGCAAACAGGCGTCCACTTGCGAGCGAGATATAGGCTCCGAGCGAGTGACCGATGAAGACATATGGTCCTTCGACACGAAGCATCCGTAAGACGTCCGCGAGCTCATCCGCTTGATGCGAAAAAAGTCGTTTACTTTTACCACGACTCGAACGACCATACCCGAGACGAGAATATTCAAAGACCCGTCCCCGTTTTAACAATTCAGTCCGTAACCAGCCCCACTGGTGTCGATTCGACATCATTCCGTGATCGAGGACGAATGTGACGTCCCCACTTCCCGTCAGCCGGGTATCAAAGCAACCGGCTGATGTTTCAACGATATATTCCATACACTACCCCTACTTCCATTCATTCAAATAACGAGATCTCTAGCTCGTACCCAAGGATGTTCAAGTAATCAAATAACTGGGATCGATGATGATAGAGATGCACGGCTGCTTCGATTGTCCAGCCGTTCATCGAGTCGGTAACGCCCCAGTACGTCGGACGCGTCGTAAATCCGTTCGTGACTTTCTTCTGATAGATAGAAAACGCACGATTGATTCGCTCATTTAACTGATCGCGCGGGACCGGTTCCGCATAAAACGCCTGCATCGTTTCAGCCGTCGCCCCTTCTGCAATCATCAAATCGGCTTCAAGTAACACAGCGAGATGGACAGCGACTTCACCGACGGTCCGTTTCCCGGGGATTGGTCGCGCGTCCCAGTCCTGCGCCTCGATCTTCTCAAATAATTCTTTCGACGTCTTCACACCAACGCCGACATGGCGGATGAGAGCATGTTCCCAGTCAGTCATGCGCATTCCCCCAAGCGATCGCACGTTGTTCGAGTTCCTTGACGAGCGCATCCTTGCCGGCGATATAGGCTTCGATATCAAGCGGATATGTCGCCGCTAATTGTTGCTTTAATGCTCCGTAAGCGGCGGCTTCTTCTGGATGGGTACGTAAGTAATCCCGAAAGACAAGATGACGCATGATTTCTCGATTTCCCGCCGCATAGAGATGGATGTGATGCGTCCGTTCGTCTCCACCTTTTCGGTAGTACCGACGCCCCGGCATCCCGAATTCACCCTTCGCTTCGTAACCGATTGCTTCCATCTGTGCATCGAACTGCTCGATCCCCTCAAGCGCATCGACGACGGGTAAGATATCGATGATCGGTTTTGCTGCGAGTCCTGGAACTGATGTGCTCCCCATATGATAGATCTGCTTAAGACGTGCTCCGAACACGTCTCGTAACCGGTCCGCTTCTCGCATATATTCACTCGCCCATTCTGATTGATACGGTAACACAATGACTTGTCGCATGGTCGTTTCCCCCTCTTAATTCAGTATGCCAGTTTTTGGGGTAAAACAAAACGACCATCCATTTTGGAGGTCGTTAATGTTAAGCGTCTTTAATCCGTTAAATAATCATACAGTTTCACAGGTCCACCAAGTCGAAGATCAGCGATGATATGCTGGGCATCGACGATCTTCCGAACAGGGAAGTCAGCGAGTGGTGCCATGACATGTTCGAATAACTGAAGTCGCGCCGGTCCACGGTATGCCTCTTTAATCTCAAGATCCGTGATTTGACTCCGCGTCAGTTCGGAGATGATCAACTCACCTTGATAGCCACGATGTTGTTTGAGCATGAATTGCGGTGCACCGACGATTGATTGTGCTTCTTCGACCGCCATCGGAACATATTTGTATCCCATCGTCGCTTGGGCGACACGAAGTGAATGATAGTCAAGCGTTCCAACGAGTACATCATTGTCGAGATAGAGCCGGGGTGAACCATACTTCTTCGGAAACGCAGCTACTTCACGACCAGAGGCGATCGCCGGCTGATTGTTGACATACATCGAGAGGTAAAACTCACCGACCTCTCCTTGATACCGAACCGGAATGACTTGTCCGCACTCAAGATAACTCCCAAGACCCGTGCTATCCGGCATATTGATGATCTCAAACTTGATCTGATTACTCAGCACCTCGAGCGGTTCAGGAACGACTGCTTGTAACGCTTCGATGTCTGTCTCATAGATGATGTTTAAGTATTCCCGATTCCGAAAAAAGATATCGACCGCCGGAAAGACCGGTGCATTGATCGGCGTCGCGACGACGTTCTTTACATCGCTCTGTTTCATTTGAATTCCTCCTTTATGCGTTTAACAATGCGGCAAAGTGTGTGACACTTGTTTCAAAATCAGGAACTGTCTTCGCTGTTTGCGCTTCCTCGACGATTTCTTGAATGAGTGAGTTGAACGGTGTTTTGATATCGTACGTGTTGCCGTACATTGTGACGATCCCATTGATGAAACGAATTTCGGTCGGTTGCCCTTTTTGTAAGTCCTGCAACATGCTCGCCTCTAAGTCACGCGACCCGTGCATCAATTGTGGCACGGTGCTCAATTTTTCATCGATATCGTCTAGTGTTGCGTAGGCTGCCGGCTCAAACGTACTCATCGGCGCGAATGTGATGCCGTGGGCGTGACCGACTTCAACGACTTCCTGCATCGTATGGATTGCTGCCCGTAACAAGATCGGATGATCGAGAACGTCGCCATACGTACCGTTACACGCAGCGGATAACCCACTGAACGTACTATTGATGACGAGTTTTGACCATTTCGTTCCCGGCAGATTATCAGAGATCTCCGTTCCACCGATGTGATCAAGGATACCCTTCAGT
The DNA here is from genome assembly GCF_057772545.1 of Exiguobacterium sp. E17S. Lineage (NCBI taxonomy): Bacteria > Bacillati > Bacillota > Bacilli > Caryophanales > Exiguobacterium > Exiguobacterium sp. E17S. Next base: position 552,193 of record NZ_JBYLRU010000001.1, on the reverse strand, counting down.
TGGACGATCCGGTCCGTCTTCTTACCGTCCAGTTCACCGATTTGCATCGCATACGTCTTGAAGTGCTCGTAATCCGATGTCAGACGTGACTCACCTGGTCCGACGTATGTCGCTCCGAACTCGACGGATCCCGCGATGATACGTTCGCGTGGAATCTGTTGTTGAATGAATTCTTCCGGTACACCGTTCTGCAAGGAGACGAGAATCCCGTCTTCCTTCAAGATCGTCCGGACTTTCGCCAGAACCGGTTCATTGTAGACCTGCTTCGTCAGCAACAATACGATATCGTACATCTCCGTGATGTCATCCGGATGCATCGCATGGACGGCTTGCGTCAAATCTGGTCCAATGACATGCGCGCCTGTTGTGTTCAGCGCTTCGATATGTGCGCGATTCGTATCGATCAAATCGACATCCTCATACTGTTGACTTAAATAAGCTCCCATGATGGTTCCTAGTGATCCTGCTCCGTAAATTCCGATTTTCATATCTATCACCTCTGGTATTTACGATATACTGATTTCATCATAAACAGAAATATATATATTTATATATTTTAATAACCTATAGATTATGTCAGGAGGATATCATGGAACTCTTACATTTGAATTATTTTCGTCACGTCGCGGAGGAATTGAACGTGACGCGTGCTGCCGAACGATTATTCATCAGCCAACCTGCCCTCAGTGCGACGATCAAAAAACTGGAACGTGAATTAAATACGACGTTGTTTCATCGAAAGGGCAGAACGATCAGCTTGACCGACAATGGACGACTTCTGCTGCAATCAGTCGAAAAAATCGAACACGAGCTGACACGGGTCCAGGAAAGAATGATACGAAATGATGCCTCTTCTGAAACGACACTCAGTCTTGCCAGTTCGCATGGTCGTTTCATCCAATTGATTCTACGAGAATTTCTCCTGCCGCAGACGGCGCCCTTGTTCAATTCGGACATCCTCTCGAACCGCGACATTTTAAGCGGTCTGCTTCATCAAGAATTCCATTTCTCGATCAGCTTCATGGAACTCAAGCACCCGCTCATTACGAGCGAACCGATCGTGGAGGAAGATATCGTCATCACCTATCCTGCTTCTTATTCAGAGAAAGAAGCGATTACGACGCTCTATACGGATGCAACGGAGACTGCCTTTTTGTTTCCCTCCCACAATAAGGACTACAACCGCTTCATCCAATTGAAGATGGCGGAACTAAACATCTATGCCGATACCTCGCACTATATTGATGACGTCTCACTGCAACTCGCCTTACGCCAACAACGGTATTTCAGCTTCGTTCCCGTCTCCGTCTGTCGCGAGATGGGACTTCCCTTCATCACAGACGATGTGTTTACCGTTACCTCACAACTCTACATGTCGCACGCGACGGATCAATTGACGGTCGAGCAAGCAATCATCTATGAACGCATTAAACGGTTTCTGCTCTCGCAACGCACGTATCTAATCAAATAAAAACGGATGCCTGCATATGCAGACATCCATGTGAGATATTACTTCGTAATGAAGTAGCGTGACTGATCGAGATGATCTTTCGCTGTATAGATGTTGAGTTTGTACGAGCCGTTCGTCAATGCCTTACGCATCTTCAAGACATAGTTCCCGTGCTGATCCGCTACGTCTTGAGCGAGCAATTGATAACCAGCTTCTGTTTTTTGGTAGAGGCGGACGATTTGTCGTTTTTCGACTTTACCTGTCAACGTCTTTTTGCCTGACCATTTTTTGACCGGATACGTGTTCTTAATCGTGAACGACGCCTTTTTCGTGATCTTGTTCGAGATGTCTGTCGACTTGACCGTGTACGTACCTGTCGTTAGACCATTTTTGACCGCAATCTTGAAGCCGCTTGCCGTCGTTTTCGCTTTCGCGATCTTCGTTGATCCTTTATAGAGCGTCACGTCAAGACCTTCCGTTGCTTTACCGCGGAGGACCGTTGAACCGTATACTGCTGACTTTTTATCGATCGCTGGTGTCGCAACGACACCTGTGCCGACTGTGACGTTCGTTTCTGTCTTCATGAAGCTAAGTTCCGAGACGATGGTCAACTTGTCACGCAATTTGAGCGGACGTGTCACGACTTCGTATTGACCCACTTCGTTTGCTGTTGCTGTACCAAGGACTTTTTCGCCAAGTTTGACTGTGACTTTCGCACCTGGAACGGCTTGACCTGTGACGACTTTTGCCCCTGGTTTGACTGCTTTTGCTGAGACAGTGAAGTCTTTCATCGGCACGTTCATGTTGAATTTGAGGAACGTACCTGTCTCACCTGGACGTGTTTCACCTGTGTTCGTGATGCCTTCATAACGCTTGACGTACGGTGCAGCTGCAACCGCTGAATCAAAGCTGACCGTCGTCGGTTTGCTTGCGACGAGTGACCAGTTGTCATCGGCTTTATAATCAACCGGTTGTTTCGCTTTGATGAAGTCCGAAATGACGTTACGTGTTTCGTAGGCTGATTTGTAGACGATGTTCTTTCCGCCGCCAAGACCCGGGAACGTCGCACTGCCTGCGCGATAGTTGTTCGTCGCGACAAGGAATTCTTGGTCGTCGGCGATCGCTTTACCTTGATACTTGATGTTTTGAACACGGTTTGCGTCTTTATTGACGACGACACCGTTATAGTCAAACTTCGCTGGTTTCGTGATGTCGATTTCATACGTCAATCCATCGAGGATATCGAAGTTGTAGCTACGGAAATCTTTGTTCAATAAGTTCGTTTGCTCACCGCCGACTTGGTTGAACTGCCCCGCAGACATTTCGAGCCAGTCTTTGACGTCAGCACCGGTTACTTTGACGACTTCGAGTGTGTTCGGGTAAACATAGAGATCGGCGACGTTCTTGAGTGCGATTGGTCCTTTTTTGATCAATGTATAATCGGATGCGTTGACTTGGTTACGACCACCAGTCTTGAATGGTGCACCGGCTGACAACAATGGAAGATCTTTATATTTCGCGAGATCGGCATTTTCTTTAAGTTGTTTCTCGACATACCATTCTGAGCGTTCGTTACGAACTGAACGGAATCATCGTCTTGTGCGAGAGCGAAGAAACTTTGGATGTCATCATTAATCGTTCCGACTTCTTGACGAATGTACGCGAGTGTTCCTTCATGTGCTTTTTCAATCAACTTGACGGCACCGGCATCTGCTGTCGTGTCTTTCGTCACGTCCGCTAGTTTCGCACCAGACGTATCAACGACCCATTTCCCGTCGACTTGCTTCAACTCAAGATCGATGACACCGACGTTTTTCCCTTGTGTGTTTGCCATGACGACTGGTTTGCCATTGATTAGACCGTTCGCAGCATCAACATTCGGCAATTTATTGAACGCTGAATCGACTGCTGGGAACTTCCCGTGCTGATGACCTGTCATCAAGACATCGATGTCTGCGACTTTCGTCAACGCGTAGCCGACGTTCTCATCGCCATCTTTTTGATCCGTCGTATCCCCGATACCTGTGTGTGCGAGTGCCACGACGACGTCTGCGCCAGCATCTTTTAATTTTTTCGCTGTTGCTTTAGCAGTCGGGATGATATCTTCAGCCGTGACTTTCCCCGTCAGGTTCCCCGCATCCCATGCCATGATTTGTGGCGTGACGACTCCGAACACACCCACCTTGACTGTTTTCATGTCACCGTTCTGGTCCTTGACTTGACGTTCGATGATTTGATAGTCTTTTCCATCTTTGTTGTAATCCGCGACGATCGGCTTTTTCGTGACGGCATCCAATACGTTCGAGTTGACGAATTTGATTGAACCGCTCGAAGCACTCATCGCCGACTTGAGGAAATCCAGTCCGAAATTGAACTCATGGTTCCCGAGCGTGACCGCATCATAACCGAGGTATTCCATCAATTCGTACATCGGATGTTTGCCTTTGTTTCCTTTGTCATACTGATTCTTGACATAGTCGCCGAACGGCGTTCCTTGAAGCGTGTCCCCGTTATCGAACAAGAAGCTATTCGTTGCACCCACTTCAGTTTGTTGTTGTTTGATGACCGTAGCGGCTTTGACGAGACCGATCGTTTCGTCCTGTGCATCTTTGAAGTAATCGTAGTTCATTGAGTTCGTATGTAAATCCGTTGTTTCTAGGAAACGTAACTTAACGACACTGTTGTCGGCAGCAAGTGTCTTGACTTGGACGACTGGTACGAGCATCGGTGCGATCAACGTCGACGCGATGACGAGTTTCGTAGCTTTTTTCATATGGATTTTCCCCCCAGGAAGTTTTAACTGCTTCATTAATTTAGCATGGTTCGATTATAGCTAATAGTCCTTTCAAATAGGTCGGACATCCGTCTTATTTAACCTACTTAACTAATTCCAAATACTGGCTTAACATTGTTGATTTTCCCTTTACAAACCAAGTTTACATGGTAAAAAAAGGAGATGATACAAATGAGATAAACCACGTAAAAAAACGATACATTTCAGGACATGAACCTGAAAACGTATCGTTTATGCTTGATGTAGAACGTAACTGTTCCTTCTCGACTCCTACAGGGAAAGAAAGCATGGTTTTCGCTTTCGTCAGGGTCAGGTGAGATCCGGTCGCAGTTTAGGATACGCGACTTACCTCTCGCCTACGGAAAGCGAGCATGACAGCAACGTTCGTCGATTGGATTCATGGTACAGGACTTCACCACCCCATGTCCCTTTACACCGTTTTCTCTGGTTTCCGACGGACGACATAACCAAGAATTCCAGCAAGTAACGCAAGCCCTGCGGCGAATAGTACCGTCCACCCTGCCGTCTGTTGAGCGAACTCGAATAAGACGTCATTACGCCATTTCATCGCGAACTGAACGGATGAAGCTAGACTGACGATGAAGCTGATGACACCGATTGCGATCGCAAAAACGAACGGATCGATGATCGACTTGAAGCTGCGGATACTACAGACGAAGTAGATCGCAAACGTTACAAGCAACAGCACCCAGTACGCACTCTCACTGGAGACATTCGGTGGCGTCGCTCCTGCCGATTCCGCATCAATCGCTTGGATCGTCTGCCGCGCGACACCGTAATCAACAGGGTCGAGCTTCAATTGTGTTGCTGACAAATCCGGACGTTCTCCACCGAGTAACGTCAACAATTGTTCTGTCACCCGGTCCGTGTCGATTCCATCGACGACTTTTTGGATCGAGTCATTGAGCTGATCCGTTGAGGTCTCCCCGTTCAACATCGAGACGGGGATTTCCGCATTCGCTCCTAGGACGTCTGCTTGATACACGACTTGACCGCCGTGGATCCAGTCGTACATCCCGCCACTTCCGGCGTTCAGACTCGAGACGGTGAGTGCCGTCCGTAGTGAGGAATCACCGTCATATTCCGCTTCGTCCTGCACCGTAAAGACGAGTTGGAGCGTACTAGCGAGCATCAAAATCAGCAAGCTGGCACGTCCGGCAGCTGTCAGTCCGGATAACTTTTGCGGGAAGAACGCCATCCAACCAAGCAAACTGACGACGAGAAGCGGTAGGATCCCGCTCATCGCATAGTCGTCTTGTAACGAGAGGAATGGCACGTCGTTTCCGCGTCCAGCAAGGACGAACCAGATGATCCCGACCGTTAAGAAGAAACTAACCGATCGAATCGTCCACCCAAGACGACTTGCCTTAATCCGTAACACTAAAAATAACAGGACGATCAAACCGATGCCAAAAACGGAATAGAGTAACGTGCCGTAAGAGACATCGAACGTAAGTGGTGCGAGGACCTGTTTTAAGTCGATCCCAAACAACGATAAGACATCACCGGCAGAACTCGCGTCGAGTACCTGATTGATGATTCCTTCCCGGACCGCGCTCGGCATCGTGATCGACAGCCCACCGACGAACAGAAGCATCAATGACACCGTGATGTCTGCATCTTTCCAAGAGACGTCCGCCTGTTGCATCTGCGTCACGAGATCCTGATAGTCTGACGATGAGGTGATTTGTGAAGTCAAAAATGCCATCACACCATAGATGACACCGAAAAAGATGAGACCGACGAGGACGCCAAACAGGACATCCCAGACGGAAAACCGTCGTTGTTTCCTTTCTTGCCTTGACTCCATCCCATTTCCTCCTTTTCATGTCTGATGTTTGAATATTCCTGCTACAGCGAAACCAAAAACATCAAATTCATTCAACAGCCATTATATCCCACCTTTTCTCTGACTGTCCCCATCGATTTCCAAAACAAAAACCGGCTTCTCAGAGTGAGAAGCCGGTTGAACGATCAAGTGCCATGGTAATTTTTCTCTATTAGATACCTTCGTACGCTTGTTCCATGATCGTCCGTAACTCAGCGACAAGCGGCATCTTCGGATTCGCCGTCGTACATTGATCCTCAAAAGCATCGACCGCCATCTTGTCGAGTTTTGCCTCGAAGTCTGCTTTTTGAATGCCTTGCGCCTTGAATGACATCTTGATGTTGAGACGTTGTCCAAGATCAGCAACGGCTTGGATGAGGGATTCGACCCCTTGTTCCGTCGTTGCTGCCGGAAGACCGAGGTAGCGTGCGATGTCGGCATACCGCTCATCGGCGACGAATGATTCATATTTCGGGAATGCTGCTAGTTTCGTTGGACGTGACGCGTTATAGCGAATGACGTGTGGCATCAGGATCGCGTTCGTCCGTCCGTGTGGTGTGTGGAACTCGCCACCGATTTTGTGTGCGATCGAGTGGTTGATGCCGAGAAAGGCGTTCGCGAATGCCATCCCTGCCATCGTTGACGCATTGTGCACTTTTTCGCGTGCTTCGGCGTCTGATCCGTTAGCATATGCTCGTGGCAAGTAGTCGAAGATCATCTTGATTGCTTTCAGTGCCAGTCCATCCGTATAGTCGTTCGCAAGCACCGAGACGTATGCTTCTGTTGCATGTGTCAAGACATCCATTCCGGTATCAGCAGTGATTGAAGCTGGGACGGTCATGACGAATTCTGGATCAACGATTGCGACGTCTGGTGTCAATGCATAGTCAGCAATCGGGTATTTGACGTTTTTCTCTTTATCCGTGATGACGGTGAACGGTGTCACTTCTGAACCCGTACCAGAAGTCGTCGGAATCGCGACGAACTTCGCTTGACGACCGAGTGCCGGGAATTGATATGCCCGTTTGCGGATATCAAGGAATTTTTGACGTAAGTTCGAGAACGTTTCGTTCGGTTGTTCGTAGAAGAGCCACATTCCTTTCGCAGCATCCATCGCTGAACCACCACCGAGAGCGATGATCAAGTCAGGCTTGAAGTCACGCATCGCTTGAGCACCCGTCTGAACAGTCGTCACCGATGGATCCGGTTCGACCTGGTCGAAGATCCGGTAACTGACGGACTGTGGCAAGTTTTGAATCACTTTATCGGCATAACCGAACTGTACCATCGTTGGATCGGTTACAATCATGACGCGTGAAACGTCAGTCATCGACCGCAAGTACTGAACGGAGTTCTTTTCGAAGTAGATTTTTTCAGGGACCTTGAACCATTGCATGTTCACGCGTCGTCTCGCCACCTTTTTGACGTTGAGTAAGTGTTTCGCTGTTACGTTTTCAGATACAGAGTTTTTCCCGTATGATCCGCAACCGAGTGTCAATGATGGTGTCAACTCGTTGTACAGATCACCGATTCCGCCATGAGCAGATGGGCTGTTGACGAGGATCCGGCAGGCTTTCATGCGGAGTCCGAATGCTGTCATCAAGTCATCGTTCGTCGTATGAATGACGGCTGTATGACCGAGACCACCGATTTCAAGCATCTGTTCGGCAATCGTAAACGCTTCTTCGGTCGAAGCGACGCGATACGCACCGAGGACGGGACTGAGTTTCTCATGAGACAATGGTTCTGCCGCTCCGACGTGCTCGAGTTCTGCGACGAGCATGACCGTCGTTTCCGGAACATCGATGCCGGCTTTCTCCGCGATCCATGTCGCAGGTTTCCCGACGATGTCCGCGTTGACGGCACATGTATCGGTTTTGATGACGAGTGATTCGAGGCGTTGTTTTTCTTCCGGTGTACAGAAGTAACAACCGAGTGCTTCCATTTCTGCACGAACCGTCGCATAAATCTCTTGGTCGACGATGACAGCTTGCTCAGACGCACAGATCATCCCGTTATCAAACGTTTTTGAAAGAACGAGATCACTGACTGCCCGTTTGACTTTCGCAGACTGTTCGATGTAACACGGAACGTTCCCTGGTCCAACACCGAGTGCCGGCTTACCTGTTGAATACGCTGATTTGACCATTCCTGCTCCACCTGTCGCAAGGACCATGGCGATTTTTTCATGATTCATCAAGACTTTCGTTGCTTCAAGTGATGGTTCTTCCACCCATTGAATACAATCTTTTGGCGCCCCCGCTTTAATGGCTGCGTCACGGAGTGTTTTCGCTGCTTCGACGGAACACCGTTGTGCCGACGGGTGGAACGCGAAGACGATCGGGTTGCGTGTCTTGATCGCAATCAATGCTTTGAACATCGTCGTTGATGTCGGGTTCGTGACCGGTGTGACACCACAGACGACACCGACCGGTTCAGCGATATAGGTGATGCCATTTTGAACGTCTTCTTCGAGAATCCCGACCGTTTTTTCATGACGTAGACTATTGTAGATATATTCTGTCGCAAACATGTTTTTAATCATCTTATCTTCAAAGACACCGCGTCCTGTCTCTTCTGCTGCGAGACGCGCGAGTTCGACGTGCCGTTCGAGTCCGGCAAGTGCCATATCCCGGACGATCGTGTCGATTTTTTCTTGATCGAATGTCAGTAATTCTTGTAATGCACGTTGCCCTTTTTCAACGATTTGTCCAACTGCTTGTTCGACCGGTGTTGCCGTCGATTTTGTTTTTTCTTTCACAGCCATGAGTGGTTTCCTCCCTGTCGTGGAACGAATCTGAGTTTGATTTGCCAACCATTATGTCAGGAATGCCAAGCTGTTTTTCAATAGTTTGTGCTTTCCTTCACAAATCAATCATAACCCCTTTTTCCTGTTTTGTGCATGACCATCCTGTGAATTCCCTCACACCTTTGATAGCGTTTACAACTGTTGTAAATTCTTCTTTTTTATCGTTTTGCTTCATGTACATGGATGTGTGCGATTTGTCACACCTTGCATTTTCGTGACTTGATAGCCGTTTCATCATCTTGTATTCTGATATGGGGTACATATTAAGAGCTACCACTAAAGGAGGACACTTGAATGTCAGTTGTACAGGAAATGCTAGCCTTCAACGAGCGATTCGTCGCCGAAAAACAGTATGAACAGTTCGTCTCGGATAAGTTCCCAGACAAAAAGGTCGTCATCCTGACGTGTATGGATGCCCGCTTGACGGAGCTCCTCCCACACGCACTTGGTCTTAAGAACGGGGATGCGAAGATCATCAAAAATGCCGGTGCTATCCTATCGCACCCATTCGGCTCCGTTATGCGCTCGATTCTCGTTGCGTTGTATGCTCTTGGCGCTGAAGAAGTCGTCGTCATCGGTCACCACGACTGTGGCATGAGCACGATTGATCCTAACCACATGATCAACGAGATGAAGGATCGGGGAATCGACCAACAGATTCTTCATACACTCGAAGTATCCGGGGTTGATTTGAATCAATGGTTGCGTGGCTTCACGTCAGTTCAAGAAAGCGTCGCTCACTCAGTCAGCCTCGTGAAGAACCACCCATTACTGCCACCTGGGACGAACGTCCACGGACTCGTCATCGATCCAGGTACTGGTAAGCTTGACGTCGTCGATTGCTGATCACTCTCTATAGAAGAAACGCAAATAGAATTGGATGATTTACTCCGCTTTAAACTAAAGATAACGTGCCATCCTCTCTTACCGGAGAAGGATGGCACGTTTTTTCGTATGAGTCATTTTCAGTGATCAAAACGCTTCTCACTTCATGCTTCGGAGTATAACAGAATGTATCATTTTGTAGAGAGCTAATAAGCGTATCATTCATCTTTTGATTACGAGGTCAGACTTTTACTCTTGACAGCATTCCAACATGGCTGTAAGATACTTTAGTATAGTACAGTGATAACAAAAGAAAGTGTGGTTTTACTGAATGATAAACGCCGTATTGTTTGCCGTCTTTTTACTATTTATTTTAGCGATCTTCCGCGTCCACATCGTGCTCGCGATGGTCATCAGTGCGTTTGCCGGCGGTCTCGTCGGTGGTCTAGATTTAACTGAAACGACGAAAGCTTTTTCAGGTGGTCTTGGCGACGGGGCAGAAATCGCCCTGAGCTACGCGATGCTTGGTGCGTTTGCCGTTGCTCTCTCGAAAACGGGCTTACCGGACGCACTCGCGCACGCCTTGATTGAACGTTCACGAGGTAATGCAAGTGCCTCATCGGTCAAAAAGTTAAAAGGATTCATCTTGTTCGCGATTCTCTTGCTTGCGATCAGTTCACAAAATGCTTTACCAATTCACATCGCCTTCATTCCGATTATTATTCCGCCGCTTCTTGGTCTCTTTTCTCAGTTGAAGATGGATCGACGCCGGATTGCAATCATCATGACGTTCGGTCTCGTGACACCGTACATGTTCTTACCAGTCGGATTCGGAGACATCTATCTCAATCAGATTTTGTTGAAGAACCTGAAGGCAAATGGTCTTGATACAACGGGGGCATCCGTCATCGAAGCGATGGCGATTCCAGCACTCGGAATGGTCGTCGGTCTATTGATCGGTCTTTATACGTACCGGAAAGAGCGGACATATGAAATTCGTGATATCGCCCCGGACGATTATGAAATCCCGGTTATCACGAAAACGAAACTTGCTTTAAGTGGTGTCGTCGTCATCGCGACATTGATCGTCCAGCTGCAAACAGAATCAATGATTCTCGCTGCAACAACTGGTTTGATCCTCTTCTTGCTGCTTCGTCTTGTTCGTTTCAGTGAAGCAGATGACGTCATTACACGCGGTATGCGCATGATGTCATTCATCGGTTTCGTCATGATTTCAGCGAACGGCTTCTCGAACGTCTTGCGTAAGACGGGCGATATCGAGCCACTCGTCGAGAATTCGAAAGCGTTGATGGGCGATTCACAACTCGTTGCCGCCTTCGTCATGCTCTTGATTGGTCTTCTCGTCACGATGGGGATCGGCTCGAGTTTCTCGACCGTTCCGATCATCGCTGCCATCTTCGTTCCACTTTGTATCCAGTACGGATTCAGCTTAGAAGCGACGATTGCGATCATCGGTACAGCCGGTGCGCTCGGTGACGCGGGTAGTCCTGCGTCAGACTCGACACTCGGACCAACGAGTGGTTTGAATGCCGATGGTCAGCACGATCACATGCGAGAAACGGTCATTCCGACGTTCCTGCATTACAACATTCCATTACTCATCTTCGGTACGATCGCTGCGGTCGTATTATAAAAACAAGACGGATTCGCTGTCATCGCGAATCCGTCTTTTGAATTGTCTCCGTTTTTTTCCTTTTCATTTTGTCCTCGGTTCTCTAAAATAAAGGAATGAACTGATACAAAGGAGTTGTCTAACGTGTTATCTCAAGTCGTCAACCAGGTTTTACTTTCGCTTGCCGATCTCGGATATTTCGGCATCGCCCTCGGGTTGATGATTGAAATCATACCGAGTGAAATCGTCCTCTCTTACGGTGGATTCATGATTTCCCAAGGAACGATTGGCTGGCCGCTTGCCGTCGTCGCTGCCGTCATCGGTGGGTTATTCTCGCAATTATTCTTATATTGGTTCGCTCGATACGGTGGCCGTCCATTGATCTTGAAGTACGGAAAGTATGTTTTGATCTCAGAGCACCACTTGGATTTAGCCGAGCGTTGGTTCTTAAAGTACGGACAAGGTGTCATCTTCGGAGCCCGTTTCATCCCCGTCGTTCGTCATGCCATCTCGATTCCGGCAGGTCTTGCTAAGATGGATCAAACGAAGTTCTCCCTCTATACGGTGCTTGCGATCATTCCATGGTCGATCTTGTTCCTGTATCTTGGTGAAACGCTCGGAACGAACTGGCGCTCGATCAAGGAAGTGGCAGCACCGTATACGAACGGTGTCTTAATCGCTGCCGTTGTCTTGATCATCTTCTACGTCATCTACAAACGCCGTCAACGAACGGTTTGAACAACTAGCAGTCTGTCTTGTGACGGACTGCTTTTTTAAACAAACAGGAGGTCCTGCCATGCACACATCCCCACTTGCTCATTTTCCACTCCGTCGTTTGACTGCATCCTATCGGAATGGTAATCCGGTCGCGACCGGTATTAGTGTCGACGGACACATCCTACTCGTCGAAGAGACATTGGATGAAGCGCGTGGTCGTACGGTTTTATCGATCCATCAATTAAAGGACGAGTGGCGTAAGACGACGATCGTCGCTCAGTCAGAAACCGATTTCTCGTTTGTTGATCGTTTTCCGGACGGTCGGCTCCTGCTCGTCGCCTCACGCTGCGATGACGACATCGACGGCTCCTGGATGCCGAATGCATTCATTTATGATGTTCAAGGGCACTTACTCGATAGCTATTGTCTCGACGATGGGATTCAGAACGTTCAAATCGATGAACAAGGTCAGATCTGGGTCAGTTATTTCGATGAAGGCATTTATGCGGACGCGATGACGAGTTCAAACGGAGCGTTTGGTCTCGTTGCCTTCAACGATCGTGGTGAGGTTCAGTATAAGAATCGTCAATATCCAATCGATGACTGCTACGCTCTAAACGTTTGTTCGTCAAAGGAAGTCTGGTTTTTCTATTATTCCGATTTTCGCTTCGTCCGTATCAGTCAAGAGGATTTAGTCTGTGAAGCACCAACGATTGCTTTCTCCCAGTTTGCTCGCCATGGTGAATACCTTCTCGCTGCCGATCATGAGGATGTCCAATTATTACAGCGGGATGAGACGATCTTTCAGCCGATTCGCTCGATTCGATTCGTGTCTGAACAGGGTGAAATCCTGTCAGGTGAACTTACAATGCGTCAAGATCTGATCGTTTTATCCACCTCGAATCAGTTATTTTTCGGTAAGTTGGAACGACACCTCCCGGCTTTGATTGCCAACGAATGAAAGCTGTTACACAATCGTTTCATGAATTTCTGATTTTTGAAAACCTCATTTCAAATTTTCAAAAAGACTAGCCGAGTTCTATCTGAGGATAGTATACTCAGCGTTATAGTTATTCGGACGAATTGTCTGAACATTATGACGTCACAGAATTTTTTTGGGGGAAATGATGAGTTCGAATTTGAAACGAGATTTAACAGCACGACAGGTACAAATGATTGCACTCGGAGGAACGATCGGGGTCGGTCTTTTCCTTGGAGCATCGAGTACGATTGCTTGGACGGGACCATCCGTCTTACTCGCGTACATGCTAGCAGGAGTCTTTATCTTTTTCATCATGCGGGCACTTGGTGAGATGGTCTACACCCATCCTCACAGTGGTTCGTACGCAAAGTTCGCAAACGACTATATCCATCCAGCAGCTGGTTTCTTGACAGCAAGCAGTAATATCTTCAACTGGGTCGTCGTCGGGATGAGTGAAGTCATCGCCGTCGGAACCTATCTACGCTTCTGGTGGCCGGAGCTACCGACTTGGATTCCAGGCGTCGTCGTCATCATTCTCTTGACGCTCGCGAACCTCGCTTCCGTCAAGATGTTCGGTGAACTCGAGTTCTGGTTCGCCTCAATCAAGGTAATAACGATTCTTCTGATGATCGTCGCTGGATTCGGCATCATCTTCTTTGGTCTAGGGAATGACGGAAATCCGGTCGGCTTCTCGAATCTTTGGGCGAACGGTGGATTCTTCACAAATGGTTTCACCGGCTTCTTTTTTGCGCTCTCGATCGTCTTCGCCTCTTATATCGGTGTTGAGTTGATCGGCGTGACAGCTGGAGAAACGAAAGATCCAGAGAAGAACATTACGAAGGCGATCAATGGTGTCGTCTGGCGAATCTTGATTTTCTACGTCGGATCCATCTTCATCATCGTCACGGTGTATCCGTGGAATGAGTTGTCGGATCTCGGTAGTCCGTTCGTTGCGACATTCGCTAAGGTCGGTGTCACGATTGCTGCCGGTATCATCAACTTCGTCGTCATCACGGCCGCTTTATCCGGTTGTAACTCCGGGATCTTCAGCGCAAGCCGGATGATCTATGCATTGGCTGAAAAAGGACAAGTGCCGTCCTTCTTCTTAAAGGTCAACAAACGCGGCATTCCATTCTACACGGTCTTCGCGATTTCAATTGGGATTTTCTTCGGTGTCATTCTTGATATCACCTTGCCACTCGTTCTCGGGAAGGATACGAACATCTTCGTGTATGTCTACAGTGCTTCGGTACTACCAGGGATGGTACCGTGGTTCGCGATTTTAATCAGTCATATCCGGTATCGTAAACTCGAAAGTGAACGGACAGCCTCACATCCGTTCAAGATGCCCGGTGCGCCAGTGACGAACTATCTATCAATCGTCGCGCTGGTGACAGTGCTCATCGGGATGTTGTTCAACGATGAGACACGCGTCTCGATCTTAATCGGAGTCGCTTTCTTGATCTTAAGTACCGTCTATTACATCGTAAAAGTACCGAAAATCGAAAAATAAACGTCTGTCTCTCCTCTCATGACCGCATGAGAGGAGTTTTTTGATGGAGATGATTTTCTATATTGACATTGAATAATATTCATGATAGATATTTTTTCACGAACGCTTAAACCCTTAAGACGTCGTAACATTCTTGATTTCAATGCGTAAAGCCGTATTTCATCTACTATTTTTCTAATAAATAGATAAATTTTCAGAATAAATAGTCTTTTTATTTGAAGTGCATTTTCATGTTTCGAGTTCGTTTGAGCGGGAATATTCTCACCATACACATAATATTTCATGTGTAGAACAATCACGTTAAAACAATTTAACGGCAGAAAGGAGAGATGTAATATGAACGGATTCAATCGTTTCCTACTCGTTCTGATCGGCATTCTCGGTTTAGTCAGCGTCGGTCTTCTTGTACTTGGCGTCTATGATGTTCCACGACTCAGTCCTTTGATTGAACAGTGGCAAGATCAACAATGGTATAGCTACACGATTTTATCACTTGGTGGCTTCCTAGCATTCGTATTTGTCATTCTATTATTCACTGGACTACTCAGTCGTTCAAAAGGACAACGTCTCCTGATTCAAACGGGTGACGGGAATATCACGATCTCTAAGCAAACGATCGAACGAGCGGCACTCGAGTCGATTCGCGGTATCAACGGCGTACGTTCGCCACGCGTCAACGCAGACATTCACTCGAAAAAAGAAACCGTCGCGCTTGAAGTCGACTGTTCCGTCTTCGGTCAAGAAGGCTTGCCGACAATCGGAAAAGACATTCAAGAACGCGCCAAGAACGCGGTCGAATCATTGCTCGAATTACCTGTCACAAAAACACGCGTCCGGATCAGTGATACGAAGACAAAAACGTCTGAACGCGTCGTCTAAGACACGAGAGGAGGAAGATCATGAGAACGAGCGAAGCACTTCGTCCGTATCGCTACCGTCTACTCGGCGGGCTAGTCGGACTAATCCTCGCCACCTTGTTCTTGACGATTGGTTTTGGACCGACGTTGTTGATCATCGTATTCGCAACAATCGGTTACTTGATCGGTCAGTGGCGGGATAACGCGCTCGATGTCGAAGGATGGATTCAGTTCTTTCAACGGGATTGAGCATACAGAAAATAAAAAATCACTTAACTTACACTAAAAGGAGAGATTTCTCATGGCTAACGAAATCAACACTAAACAAAACGAAAACGAAGTAGTACGCGAAAATAAACTCACATTCGAAGATCAAGTCATTAAGAAAATCGCCGGTATCGCATCAAATGATGTCAAAGGCATCCTCTCAATGAGTGGTGGCTTCATGAGTGGATTGACAGATCGTTTCCGGAGCACGGAAGATATCACAAAAGGCATCGACGCGGAAGTCGGCGAACGACAAGTCGCACTCGACTTAAAAGTCATCGTCGAGTACGGCAAAAACATCCCGTCCATCTTCCAAGACGCTGTAACGAAAATTAAAAAATCAGTCCATGATATGACAGGACTCGATGTCATCGAAATCAATATGCATGTCGAAGATGTCATGACACGTTCTGAGTTCGACGCAAAAAGCAAATCGTCGAAAGAAGAGGAAGAAAAACGCGATTTGAAATAAGACAATCAACTAGATAGCCACATGAAATGGACCCACTTAAAAACGGGTCCATTTTTTTACTTTTTCAACGCTCCGCGTGCGTTCAACGCAGCAAAGATCACCATCGCAATGCTGAGAACAGCAGCGACGATCAAACCTTGCCAATAAACCGACCAATCAATCTCCGAACGGGTTAACACACTGCGCATCCCTTCCATGATATAGGTCGTCGGATTGATCGTCGCAGCAATCTTGAGCCATTCGGCTTCAATCAAGTCTTTCGGCACAAACGTCGTCGACAGGAAAATCAGCGGAAAGAATAAGAGCGTTCCGGCTTGAGCGGCTTGCGCATTCCGTGTCTTCAAAGCGACACCGACCGAGTAACCGGCAAAGGCGAGTCCAAATCCGAGCGCGAGTAAAATCGTCAAGAAAAAGCCGCTGACACCGACTGGAATCGATAGACCAAGCAAGAATGCCATTCCGAAGATGAGTAATGTTTGAACGAATAATTGCAGCATCCCGGCAAGCATCGGTCCGAGAACGATCGCGGTTCGCGAGACGGGTGTCAATAAGAGTCGTGCGAAGTAACCACTCTCGATATCCTTGACGAGTGCTTGACCGGCTCCCCCGGCTCCACCAACAGCACCCGAGACGATCGAAACAGGCAAAATGAAGTTCAAATAATCGACGCCGTCGAACTGCGGTAAATTCGAGATTCCAGACAAACCACTCGTGTAGACGAGCAGGAAGAAGACACTGATGATCAAATTCGGAATGAAGGAAAACGGATTACGTAACGTGACGAGTAGACTCCGACGCATCAAAAACCACGTTTCCCGTATCATGTCACGATTCCTCCTTATAAGCTTGTCCCGTTAAACGAATGAAGACATCATCAAGCGACGGTTGTTTGACGACCAGTGACGTCGCAACCATCTTCCGTTCGTCGAGAAAACGGACGACCGCGCGCAGTGTCTCCGTTCCCCGCGAAGGAATGACGAGGCGATCCTTTTCCTGACGACCGGCAAACGTCTCTAAGACGATTCGTTCGTTCTCTTTTTCCGCAAGTGTCAATTCAATCCGTTCTTCTCCGTTTGCTGCCTTCAGCTCAGCTGCCGTTCCTTCGGCAATCAATTGTCCCTCATTGATGATCGCGATTCGGTCGGCTAGCTGATCGGCTTCTTCCAAGTACTGTGTCGTCAAAAAAATCGTTGTTCCGAACTCTTCGTTTAATCGTCGGACCTCGTTCCATATTTGTACACGGCTCGCGGGGTCGAGTCCTGTCGTTGGTTCGTCAAGGAACAAAACAGTCGGTTGATGGACGAGCGTCAACGCCAGATCAAGCCGTCGTTTCATCCCGCCGGAGTAAGTACCCGATCTGCGCTTGCCGTCTTGATCGAGTCCGACGAGCTGCAACAATTCCTCTGCCCGTGTTTTTGCTTCCGTCTGACTTAATCCAAATAATTTTCCCTGTAAGACGAGTAATTCAAGCCCGGTCAAATCTTCATCGATGCCGGTATCTTGCAAGGCGACCCCAATTTGCAATCGGACCTGTTTTTCCTGTTTGACGACATCAAATTCCTGAATCGTCGCCCGACCTCCGGAAATCGGAATCAACGTCGTCAGCATCTGGACGGTCGTCGATTTCCCAGCCCCGTTCGGTCCAAGAAAGGCAAAAATCTCCCCTGCCTGAACGTCGAACGAAATGCCTTTGACGACATCCTTCCCATCGTACGTCTTCGTCAAGTTCTCGACATGAATCATCTTCATTCCTTCTTTCCCTGAATTCCAAGTCATGTCCAAGATTTTCCCGTTTTTTCTGTTCTCGAATCAAAAAAAGACACCTGATTCGGTGCCTTGATTCACTCTATAGCTATTACGCAACAATCTGATACACACCATACAAGACGCTGGCAGATACCACGAGCGTTGTGACGATCGACACCAGCATCACCGTTAATCCGACTCCTTTTAATCGAACGGTTCGGGCTAACGCAAGACTAAACGAAAGCACTGCACCATTTGTAAATATAAGCGCCCCTCCGAGTAACAACGTAGGATTAATCCATGACTCTCCGATGACAATCCATGCGTAAGTGATGCCGGCAAAAAGAACGGTCATGATGAGCCATTGCCTCGCTGACACGTTTTTCAACATATTAATTCCTCCTAATTTGCTTCTACATACTAGTTCGCCCTTTCCCATTAGATTCCTGTTACGAAAAAATCGTGCCTCCTGCTGTCAGGAGACACAATCTACTTAAGACGCTACTTGCCATTTTTCTTTTAATTGCTCCATCTCTTCTTGACCTTCGTGCGATTGCATCCACAGATTGAAGACATCAACAACGTCCCCTTCCGACTCTCGAACGAGGTAACTCTTCTCCGCCGGAATCCATTTTTCTTGAATTCTTGGTGCTGCGAGTCGCTTGTCGAGCGCTTCATAATGAATCGCCTCGACCGTATCGGTGATCATGACATCGACTTCACCTGAGGCAACCGCGTGCGGGATATCGAGGTTTTGTTCATACATGACGATGTTCGCCTTCGTGAACGTCTTACGGACGAATTGTTCATTCGTTCCTCCTGGATTTAGACCAATCGTCACGTCTGGACGATTGATTTGTTCGATCGAAGCAAGACGTTTAGCATCTTCTTTACGGACGAGCGGTGTCTTTTGGAACGACAGATAGCTCGATGTGAAGTCGCCGATGATCTCGCGCTCGATGTTCTTCGTCACGCCCCCGACGACCATATCGAATTTCCCGCTAGCAAGATCAGCAGATAGCGTCGGCCATGTCGTCGGGACGAATTCGACATCGATACCGGTCGTCTTCGCGAAAGAACGGATCACTTCGATATCGAATCCTTCGTACTCGTTCGTCTTCCGGTTCAAGTACGTGAATGGTTTGTAATCCCCAGTCGTTCCGACGACGATTTTTTTCGTCGCAAAGACATTCTTCGCTTGTACACGTCGTGGTTGTTCCGATTGCCATAGCGTCAGTAAGCTCGCAAACAGGACGCCACCTCCGACGACGATCCATCCCCATTTACTCATGTGCTCCCGCTCCTTTCGCTCCGACCGTCTCACGCGTCGAGACGATGTTCCATTTTTTCTTTAGTTGTTCAACCTGTTCTTGCCCCTCTGCACTTTCAATCCAGACCCGGAAAACATCTCCAAGCTGTTTTTGATTTGGTTTCATCAAATATGCCATCTCGGCTGGTTCCCACGCCTCTGTCAGTTTCGGCACCGCAAGATCGAGTTCTGTCGCGTAATGCAACGCCTCGATGTCGTCCGTCACCATGACATCGACTTGTCCGCTTTTTACGGCTTTTGGAATGTCCAAGTTGTTCTCAAAGACGGTCACATCTGCCTTCGGAAAATGCTTCTTTACGAACGCTTCGTTCGTTCCACCCGGATTGACACCGATTTTGACTGCTGGATCATTGATTGCAGCGAGCGAATTCAAGCGTTCGACATCTTTCTTCTTTACGAGCGGTGCTTTTTGAAAGGAGAAATACGACGATGTAAAGTCTCCGACGACCTCGCGCTCGACTTTCTTCGTGATGCCACCGACAGCGATATCAAACTTTCCTGATTTCGTATCCTCCGATAATGTCGGCCATGTCGTCTTGACGAACGTCACGTCAAGATTTGCTGCTTTGGCAAACGCTTGGATGACATCGATATCAAAGCCTTGATAACGATTCCGTTCCTCGTTCCAGTATGTAAAGGGCTTATAATCCCCCGTCGTCCCGACGACCAGCTTGTGGTCTTCGAAGATGTCATGTGCTTTGGCATCCGTCTGTTGATTCCAAATCATCCAAGCGGCAACGCCTGTCAAAACAAGTCCTGCCAGTAGCCATGGTTTCTTTCTCATCGTATCTCTCCTTTCTATTTCGTTGTTGCCCATTCACCGAATATTGCTACAATTTAACCTAAATGATTTTCGGTGTGGGTAATAGTCATTATCCTACCACACTTACACGTGATTTCAAGATAATTTGACGATTTTATGCATAAAAGCGTTAAAAAGATGTTTTGATGACGGTTACAGTTCTACAAGTCGTCTCTCTTTACAGAATCCCCTCGTCTTTTCCATACTGAAACAGAATCATCAAATCGTGAAATGGAGGAATGGAACATGAGTCAGATTTTCATCATTGGTGCAAATGGTAAAGTAGGTCGTCACGCTGCTCGCTTACTGCAGGATTCGGAGCACGATGTCAAAGTAGGATTACGTTCCAAGGACCAGTTCAGTGATTTTGAGAAATTAGGTCATACCCCGGTCCATCTCGATCTTGAAGCGGACGTCGCGACGATCACCGATGCATTACAAGGATCAGATGTCGTCATCTTTACGGCAGGATCCGGCGGTCACACGGGTGCGGACAAGACGATGCTGATCGACTTCGACGGTGCCGTCAAATCGATCGAAGCAGCGGAAGCAATCCATGCAAAACAGTTCATCATGGTCAGTGCCTTGAATGCCGATTCGCCGGAAACATGGTCCGACAGCATGAAGCCGTATTACATTGCAAAACGCTACGCGGATCGTGTCCTGAAGGAGTCGTCACTCAACTACACGATTCTTCGCCCAGGCGGATTGTCGGATGAAGCCGGAACAGGAAACGTCACGACGGATCCGTCCGAGCAAGCAACTAAAAAAATTCCGCGTGAGGATGTCGCACGCGTCATTCTAGCTGCAATCGGTCACGACAAGGCGTCGAAGCAAGTCGTCACATTACTCGAAGGTGACATACCAATCAACGAGTTATTCTAATACAAAAACTCACGTCTCCATTTCCGAGACGTGAGTTATTTTTGATCAAAATTAATCATTCGTATAGTTGGCGGTACATCACGAGCATCGTCTCACCAATCACGGGTAACGACGCCGGAATGTCTATCCAGTGTTGGGTACCGTGATCAAAATACAGCCCTTCCGTACGCATCTTCTCTTTTGAGTTGATCTCATCGAACTCGAGAAACATATCCAGCTCATCATCCGCGTTCTGAAAGTCGTCCCACGGTCCGGGACCAAAATAAAAGAGTAGTCCTTCCGCATCGTAGCCAGCAAGCTCGTTCAATGCCCATTCCAAATGCGCTTCAGACTTGGCAGATGCCCTGACGGAGTCAGCTAGTGTTTGATGAATTCCAAATGCTTTTCCACTAAGCAAGTGACGTTGCTGATCCCATTCCCAGATGTTTTTCCAGCGTTGCATGAAAATGCCAAACCGATATGCTTGTGTTGCTTCATCCCGTTCTCGCACGTCATATGACCAGGAAATCTTCTCTCCACTGATCCACATACTTACGTGAAAATTCCCCTCACGCGCTTCGTCATCTTGTAAAGAAGACCATTCTGATTGCTGTTGTTCTAGATACGTGAACAACGGAAGTCGGTCTCCCGCTTTTTCTTCAAACTCAAATTCAAATCGCTCGATACGGTTCAAAACATCTTCACCCCTTGTCTCACTCAATCACAAAGTCGATTCCAATCGGTCCTTCCACCGGAATCTCGTGAAGCAACTCATACTTTTGATTCGTTATGAGCAGTTTCCCTTTATCCGGGTTTTCAGGGTCAAATTCGATGAAGTATGATTTTTTCGTCTTGAGATGAATATATAAGTACTTGTACCATTTGTCTGCTTGCCAAAATTTCGGTTTAATTTCCTGGACCGAGAACGATTGACCGAACGTCCATTTGACTAGGATGTGGCGATCCCGATTTTGATTATCACGAGGAAATTGTTGAACGACTTGAATCCCTTGTGTTGCATCAATCATTCGAATCGGATCGGTACTATCAAAATTCGTATTCTGAAGAAACGGATAATATCGCTCGGTTTGTTCCCCTGCCTCATTAATCCGAATCATCCAGCCATCCGTACTAGCGAAGTATGCCGTATCATCCTTTCCATAAAGTGCTGAGTATGCATATGGCTCATCTCTTTTACGATATATGACTGGTTTTTCAGTCCGCTTATCCAAAAAAATCATCGCTGCTTTTTCTTCTTGTTCATCTTCGCTACCAATACTGGCATACGCTAAATGCTGCTTCAATTCAATCATCATCGAGTTTCCTGGTTCGAATCGCGCAGGCGTCTCATAGTTTTCTTTTGTATCAAAATTAGAAAAGGTATGTGAAAAGCCTGTTCCTTGAGACGAGCGCTGCGTACCGGTTTTATATGAATTCAACGTCTTGAACCATGTATCTGTCCCAAAGTGTTTGATCGATTCCATCATGGGATCGTGCTTGAAATACGTCACATGATGTTGAACAAACCGTCGTTTCGTAAAATCGAATGTATGAAAGTGATTCGGATATCCTGCGCCAGAGGCATACAACACATTCGGCGTACTCGTTTTTTGCACAAGCGTCATGTTCGTGATTGCAGGATCATAGACCTGTCGTTCGTTTACTACCTGTCCTTTCATGTTGATCGTGACAATCGAACTGTAAGCAAGTTCAGGATCATTCGTTTTCCATTGTCCCTGTCCTGGATAGACCAACATCAAGGTATTTTGTTGAGGGCTAAAATCGATGGCTGTAATCGAAGAACGTGGTAGGACAGTTGCGTTTGCGCGATCCTGTTGCACTTTCATCCAGGTCGCTAAAAGGATACTTCCACTGACAAAAAACACTAGACTAAAAAAGATCCGCTTTTTACGGATAGACTTATCCATTCGATTCATGACTCCTTAACTTGTTGATTTAAACAATTACTTCTATCTAGTTATACACTGTTTGATTGATGTATTACGTCTTTCTTACAACACTGTTAGACGAATTGACCAACTTTCTAAACTTCACTTCTTTTTTAATACCAAATATTTTGAACAATCTACTGTAACTTTTAATGATGTATTAAGCTTTTCTGTTTTACGCGATTTGCCAACAAAAAAACGTGATAATCCCTAAATGAATAGGATCATCACGCTATATTGTTCGATTTTATGAAAAGCATTTTTTAATATGTTGATAGTTCTTGTTCCCACCTGATAAGTTGCATACATCCGTAAATCCAAGGTTTTTCAAGACATTTTGCGCAGCATTCCCCGTCACGCCTTTGTTGCAGTAGACGATCGTCGGTAACGTCGGATCCAATTCCTTTGCGCGTGTCCGCAGTTCACCAAGCGGAATATGGATCGCTCCATCAACATGATTTTTTTCAAATTGTGCTTTCGAGCGTGTATCGATGATTTGGAACGACTTCCCATTCGCGACTTGGTCAATTAATTCGTTCGGTGTCATCAAACGCGCTGTTTTTTTGATGGCATTATCGAGTGCCATTCCCGTATAGAGAACGGGATCCTTCGTCGTCGCGAACGGTGGAGCGTAAGCTAAGTCGAGATGGAATAAATCCTCTGCCTTCGCTTTAAAGGTGATCGCTGTCGCTAGGACATCAATCCGTTTGTCGACACCTTGCGGACCTACGATCTGGGCTCCGAGAACTCGCCCTGTTGCCCGATCGGCAATCGCTTTGATCGTCATCTCTTTCCCACCCATGTATTCCGGACGATCTGGTTTGATGTTATGCAAGACTTCGATGTCATACCCTGACTCACGCGCTTCTTTTTCCGTCAAACCCGTCTGAGCGACAGTCAAATCGAACGCCTTGAAGATACCTGTCCCCAAGATACCACGGTGCTCCGCTTCCTCACCCGTAATGACCATGCCGGCAATCCGTCCCATCTTGTTCGCTGTTGAACCAAGCGGACGATAAAGTGCTTCACCCGTGATGACGGAGAAACTCTCTGCGACATCGCCGACTGCGTAGACATCGGCTACATTCGTCTGCATGTGACGGTTGACTGCAATCGCTCCTGTTTTACCAAGCTCTACGCCGATCTGCTTCGCAAGACCCGTGTTCGGCTTGACGCCAACAGATAAAATGACGAGATCCGTCTCGATCGTTTTTCCACTCTCAAGCGCGACCTCAGAAATACGTTCTTCTCCGTTGAACGCTGTCACGGATTCGCCAAGCAAGAGGGATACCCCTTTATCTTTCAAGTGATCCGCTACGCGTTCTGCCATATCGCGATCAAGTGGCGGCATGACTTGCGGCAAGCGTTCGACGAGCGTGACTTGAATGCCCCGATACGTCAATTGCTCTGCCATCTCGAGTCCGATGAATCCTCCGCCGACAATCGTTGCTGTCTTCGGATCGTGAGCATCAATGTAGGACCGGATCGCGTCGGCATTGCGGACATTTCGAACCGTAAAGACATTCTCATGTTCAACGCCTGGAAGTGGTGGAATGATACTTGAAGCACCGGTTGCCAGCACTAACGTATCATACGTGTCCGTGAAACGATCCCCTGTCAGGAGATTGACGATCGTCGCCGTTTTTGTCGCATGATCAATCGATTCGACTTCGTGTTGTGTATGAATATCGATGTTATATCTTTTTTTAAAGAAAGCGGCATCGCGCGGTGTCAATTCGTCGATGTCAGCGATCTCCCCACCGACGAAGTAGGGAATCCCACAACCTGAATACGAGATGTCCTGATCCCGATCATAAATCGTAATTTGCAACTCTTCACTGTTACGACGTGCTTTTGCTCCTACTGATGTTCCCGCAGCAACTGAACCAATAATCATCAATTTCATCTCTAGTTCCTCCTTAAAAATCAATAAAGTATCAAGCTGATATACAAGCCAAGCAATGTGATGGCAAGTGTCGGGATCGTCAGAATCGTTCCGATTTTAAAGTATTGACCCCAACCAATCTTCACGCCTTTCGTCCGAAGCACGTGTAACCAAAGTAATGTCGCTAAACTACCAATCGGCGTGATCTTCGGTCCCAAATCGGATCCGATGACGTTCGCATAGATGAGCGCTTCTCGAATCGTTCCAGTCGCCTGGCTCAAATCGATCGCAAGGGCATCGATCATGACGGTCGGCATGTTATTCATGATGGACGACAAGATGGCAGCCAAGAAGCCCATACCAAATGTCGCGGCTGCTAAATTCGTCGCAAAGCCATCAATGATGTCAGCGAGAACTTGTGTCAATCCTGCATTTTGAAGTCCGTAGACGACGATGTACATTCCAAGTGAGAAGAAGACGATCGCCCACGGTGCACCACCGATGACCTTTTTCGTCGGTACGCTCGGTGAACGACGTGCCATCAATAAGAAGAACAAGGCGATGATTCCAGCGACAAGACTGACTGGAATGCCGATGACGTCACTCGTAAAGTATCCGACGACAAGCAAGATGAGTACGAACCAAGATAACTTGAACATCCGTTGATCCTTGATCGCTGTCGCGGGTGCGACGAGTTGCGCGACATCATAATTCTTCGGAATACTTTTTCGGAAATAGAGATACAAGACGATCAGACTACCGATGACGGAAAAGAGATTGACGAATACCATTCGTGACGCATACTCCGTAAACCCGATGTTAAAGAAGTCTGCTGAGACGATGTTGACGAGGTTCGAGACGACGAACGGTAAACTGGCCGTATCGGCAATGAATCCGGAAGCGAATACGTAGGCTAACACGACATAATCCGGAAGTTTCAAGTGACGAACCATCGCGAGGACAATCGGTGTCAGGATCAAGGCTGCCCCATCGTTCGCGAATAAAGCCGCAACGACAGCACCGAGCAATGTCATGTATACGAATAGTTTGACACCACCACCTCGTGCGATTCGCGCCATGTGGAGTGCCGCCCATTCGAAGAATCCGATCTCATCAAGAATCAATGAGATGATGATCAGGGCGATGAACGTAAAGGTGGCATTCCAGATGATGCCCCAGACAGTCGAAACATCATCGAGGTTGACGACTCCCGTCAATAGCGCAACGAGCGCCATTCCCATTGCGGAGTAACCGATGCCGAGTCCTTTCGGTTGTTTAATGATTAAGAATAAGGTGATCAGAAAAATTCCGATCGCTAGTAAATGTGTACCGGTCAATGCGTTCACTTCATTTCTGTATTAAATTTCGAGTGGTTCTGTTAACGATTCGCCAATCTTGAACGTGTCATCAAGAATGGAATATCGTCTCGATTCCAATGCCTTGCTCGTGCTAATCCATTTCATCCACGGTGTGTGTCCTTAGCAACTTCTGTCCGGGATGTCCGGAGTGTCCATTTCTTCTAAAATCGTCAATAACAACTTGTGTTGCGGGTGATCTGGATTGATTCGAAAATAAATCCATTGTCGTTCACGTCGTTCCAAGATGAGATGGGACTGACGCAATAATTTTAGATGACGACTGACTGCAGGTTGCGAAATATCAAACATTTCGACGAAATCACAGACACAATGTTCCCGAACGTGTAGTCTTCGCAAAATTTCAAGACGTGTTCCATCGCTCAGTAGCTTTAAGAACTGACTCATCTCTTCTACCCGTTTTGCTGTCTCGATCACTGGAGAGTCCTCCTTTCTCTTAAACGTATAATCCATGCCTGATACAGGAGCGAATTTATCTTTTTCGCTTTTCACATAACCATATTATTATATAACATTTTTGTTATGCAATGATTTTTTCATAAATCTATCTCAAATAAAAAAATCGCCATCCCATTCGATGACGATTCTTCTTATATTCTTCATGCAACAACACGTTGTGCTTGTCGTTGCTCCCTCCAACTCAGCACTAAGCACGTTATGATAAAACTACCGAAACAAAGCAGGGATAAATGCAACACTTGCGTACCGATGGATCCATTCATGAATAACAATCGACTGAATCCAGCCACGGCATTCGGAACAGGTAAGAACGTTCCGAGGGATTGATAAAACGGTGCCAGCATCTTCGCCGGCACGATGTTTCCGGCAGTCATCAACTGGAACGGAATCAATGCGACATTGACGAGAGGTGCAATCGGTCCAAATATCGCAAAGTTCATCTGCGTGACGGCGATACAGGTCGCGACGACAAGGAGCTCGAACGCCCACAGTTTGATGAATGGTGTCGTGATGTCCGTTAATACATGAGCCATGGAAACGAGCAGTAATGGAACGACCAGAAGAACGATCCCGTGCAACAGTTGGCGACTCCAAAATAGCGACCAGATCGAATGACGCTTACTTAAGATCGTACTGACAAGATTGAATTGAATCCCCATCGTCATCGTCGCGATATAGATGACGAACCCGAGGACGAGTGGCAGCATCGACAAGGCAAAATCCGAGACGGCATGCTCCGTGACGATCGATGTCGTAAACGTTGGCTCACCATTCAACTGTTTGCCGATCGTTTCCGTTGCCCGCTCGAGAATCGCATTCGCGAATTCGGCATTCGTCTGGCTGACGTGTGCCGTCAGTTGACGCGTTGCATCATCCTTTTGTAGAACGAGATCGACTTCATTGGCATCGAGTGCTTCCAATCCTTTCACTTCGGTCGAAAGTGCTTGGACCGTGAACGGTGCTTCCTTTAGTGATTTGACGAACGGGTCATTCACTTCGCCAACGACACCGACGTTCAATTGATCGAGCCGTTCCGTCGTTCCTTCGTAACCGGTCATCCAAACGACGAGGAACAAGAGCGGGACGACGATTGCGAAGACGAGCCCCACTTTCGTTTGTGTCATTGACCAGACATCTTTCCATGCTTTCATATTACAATCTCCTTTTACATGCATTACTTATAATATCACGTGCAACTATATATCCGAAGGAAAACCATTCACGTCACATTCCGGTGAATGGTCTCAAGTGTATCTTTTAATTGCTCGATTTGCTCTCGTGATAGTCCACGGAACGCTTCGAGTTGTAGCTGATCGAGCTCTGGCCCGAGGCGATCGACGATGTCGCGTCCTTCTCGTGTCATCAAGAGCAGAACCGCTCGTCGGTCCCGGGGGTCCGGCGTCCGAACGATTAGTTCTTTTTTACCGAGCTTATCCAGAATCTTACCGATCGTCGTTTGATCACGTTCTGTCACGAATGCCAGCTGCTTTTGCGAAACACCATCTTGTTTAGCGAGTTCGCTCAGGACAGAAAACTGCTCTGGTGTCAGACCGAACGCTTCCATCCGTTTAGCAGCAGCACGTTTGAACGCATAATAACTACGGGATAATTGCATTCCAAGCGACCATTCCGATTCTTTCATCCCATCATCTCCATATAGTTGCACTACTTATTATTTATTCACTATACCTGAAGTAGAACAAGTCCGTCAACGGTCTCATTTTGCCTGGCGTTGACGAATCCCATCGATATGCGCTTGTTGCGTGGCACGATCGACTTGTGAATGAACCCCGAGTTTCCCTGCAATCGTATCGACTTGACTTGGTGTCAATGGCTTTCCAGTCGCGAGTTTCTCGATCGTCTTACGTAAGACGTTTCGTTTCAAGACACGGACATGCGCTGAATCGACCGTGATTTTTTTGAGTTCACAGCGTTCGCTGAAAACGATCAAGGAGTGAAAGAGCGCAGGATCCGTTCCTTCTAAGAAGCGTTGCATGCTTTTGAGATGCCCTTCATTTTGTTTGATCGGATTATAAAACCGTTGTTTGAAGCGATTCTGGAACTGCTGCGTCCACTGACGGTCTTGCTCGCGTCCGAAAATCCACCCGCTGTAGTTTTTCGATTCGAGTACATAGATGCCACTTTCATGAATGAACGTCACATCAATCTCCGTCGTTCCTTCTCCACGCGCACGTGGTAAGTATGTATTAAAGACATAAGTGCCGTATCCGGAAACTTGATCGAGTTGACGTGTCGTCAAGTACTCACCCCATTTTCCTTTATCACGAACGATCCGCAAAAACGGTTCGCGCGTTAAACGATAATAACGACTACTGTGATACGAACTGCGCTTTACAAAGAAAAACAGACCAAACGTTCCGAAGAAGAACAGCACCATGATCAGTCCGATTTGAATCAAGAATGGTAAAAATGTCACTAACACATTGTCCACTAGATTTATCTCCTTTCCATATTAACCCTTTATTTTCCACTATATCAGCATAATCAATTTCCACCTCATTTTCCACTATTTGTTATGGAGACTATCCTATGGTACGGTGAAACAAAGGAAGGTGTTCACTATGGATTCTGTCGTCACGTTCGCACCACTGATCGTCTTATTCTTCATCTGGATGTCCTTATCACAAAAAGCGGACGAAGCGAAACGCCGCCAACAAACGATTCTGAAGAAGCTACAACGGATCGAGGAGCACCTCGGTCTGAATGAGGTGTCACTAGAAGAAGCAGCTTTACAAGTCGAATTAGTTCAGTTGCTTCATGAAGGAAAGACGGTTGAAGCTGTCAAACGCGTTCGAGAGACTCTCGGATCGTCTTTGCTCGAGGCAAAACAATACGTCGATCAACTGAAAAGCGAGCACGGACTATGATCAAAAAGACCATCTGACAGCGAAGTTCAGATGGTCTTTTTCAACTATGTATTCATTTATATGCATCAAGTATCAACGAAGGAAATCTCATCTGTTCTGCATTCCGGGGATCATATCGTTTCGAACGAAAAATGACACCGTCTGCGCCGTCCCAGTCCGCTTGATGGAAGATTCCATCCTGATCAAAATATTCGAGAAGACGCACCTGAAATCCAGCTTCTTTAAATAATTGCTGTAATGTTTCGTGCGTATAGACGATTTTGTGACTTGCCGCTGGATGGTCAGTGGGACCCGGTCCACCGACTTGAATAATCGCTTGGTATGCGTCATCCTGAAAATAACCATCAGGCACCGCACAACGGACGTATCCTCCTGGCGCAAGGTATGTATAACAATGACATGCCGCGTCAATCCCTTCTTCGATCGTCAAGTGCTCCCTGACATGTTCCGCAAGAATCGCTTGCAACGTGTCGTTTGAACACAATCGTTCCCAATCGGACCGATTGAGCAGATTCAGTTCATCTTCCTGTGTATGATATCAACCGGGATTGTTGTGGTACGGTCCTGCTCCAATGACGATACGTTCTTTCATGTATCTTCTTTCCTTTCAGTTACGTTTTATCATTTCTTGTTTTCCGCGACCATCCCTGCTTTCGACAAAAAAATAGACGACGGAGAACCCGTCGTCTGTTGCTGTTAATCCCGTGCCGCAAGACGGTACAGGAGATCGAGTAATTCAATATAGAGCCAGATGATCGTCACGATCAATCCGAATGCTGCAACCCACTCCATCGATTTTGGAGCACCCGCACGAACTTGTTGTGAGATGAAATCGAAGTCCATTACGAGTGACAAGGATGCCACAATGACGATGACGAACTGAATACCAATCGCAAGCGGTGAGCTACCTGTCATGAATGGGAGATCAACACCGAATAACGACAGAATCAAGTTGACCGCGTACAAGACGAAGATCGAGAGAATCGCTGCTGTGACCGCAGAACGAAAACGTTGTGTCACTTTAATCATGCCCGTCGAGTAGACGAACCACATCGCGAACGCAACGACGAATGTCGCAAGAACCGCTTTCCCGACGATCCCCGGGTACATGCTTTCAAAGACGAGCGACAGTGCTCCGACTGCGACTCCTTCTGCCAGAGCATAGACCGGTGAAAGGACCGGGGCTGTTGCCGGCTTGAATGTGATGATCAAGGCAAGGATCAGACCGATGACGAACCCACCGATTAATGCCGGGAATAGGAACGCCTGATTTTCTGCGAGGAAGAACCAGCTCCCTCCTGCTGCTGCCGTGACGAGAGCGAGCATCAAGAAAATCTTGCTCATCGTCCCGCTTTTTGTCATTGGTCGTTCTCCGACACGTGCCGTATCGAATCCGCGACGCAATGCCGGGTTAACTTTAAAACGTGAAGCCATTGCTTTCACTCCTTTTTATGATTCTGTTTTCTACTACGAAGGTTTCCCGAAAAAGTTTCAAAATAACCATTGATCGAGCGCTTTTAATTGCAACATGACGACTGGGATCGAGGCTTTGGCATCGATGCGGTACGATTTCGCTTGTCCGATCAGACCGGACGTGACGAAATCGGCACTTTCTAACGCTTCGCCGATCGGACCAAACGCGTCACTATCGATTTGGCGATGTCGGTAATGAATGAATCGTTCCGTCGTTCCCTCTTTGATTTTACAGCCATCCTCGACGTCCGGACGATTCAATCCGTATTCCGCGTAATGCCAGACGGTTGTCGTATCCCAAGGGGAACCGATATGCAGAATTTGACCGTCCGCCTCGATGAAGCGTTCAATCGGTGAACCGGGACCGAAGCCATTTTCTAGTGTATGATCGGCAACGAATGTCGCCGCATCTTTCCCCCAGGCAGTCACGGACCACATCGGATGATCGCTTCGAACGACGCCGGGATACGTTCGAAAGACTTCCGGAACACGACCGATACCGCGTGTGACCGTTTTAGCCGGATCATATGCCGGCATCTCCCGGCGAATCGTTTCCCACCATTCTTCAGGCACAGCCGGTTGACTCCAGTTCTTCGGATCCGAATTATCGGTACTCTGCGCCGGCATCATGATCAACCCTTCCGTCGTGACGACTTCCTGCAAGGCTTCGATCAACGCTTGTACGCCGCCGGGAATCCAGCCGATTTGTTTGAGAGACGAATGGACGAACAGTTTCATACCGGGCGTCACACCTAATTCGTGTAACGCCTCTTTGATTTGTGTTTTCGTGACCATGTTTCGTGTTTCCATTGATCTTAGCTCCTTACTCGACGACTAGTGCAATCGTCGACCCCGTTTTTCCTTGTTTGACTTCGATTTTTGCGTCAACTCGTGACTTCAGTTCCTGGACGTGACTGATGATTCCGACCATGCGACCGCTCGCTTGAATCGAGAGCAACGTCTCGATCGCTTGTTCGAGTGATTCTGGATCAAGTGTTCCGAATCCTTCATCGATGAACATCGTCTCAAGCGATACCCCACCGCTTGCTTCTTGCACGACTTCCGACAATCCGAGCGCAAGCGCAAGGGATGCTTTGAAGCTTTCGCCACCGGATAACGTCTTGACGTGACGCGTTTGCGACGTGTACGCGTCAAAGACATTTAAATCAAGCCCATATTTCTTGAGTCCTTTTCCCGCCTCCGTTTTCCGTTCAAGCTGGAAACGACCAGATGTCATCTCGTGCAGATGCCGGTTTGCGGCGAACAGTATTTCATCGAAGTATGCCGTCTGGACGTACGTCTCGAATGTCATCCGTTGCGCATTCTCCCCGACACCAACGCGAGCGAGTTCGCCAATGATGCCGTATCTCGCATCCTCGTCCTCAATCTGGCGTTGCAAGCTTTCCCAGGCCGCGATCAATTGATTGATATGTGCGCGTTCCTTCTCAAGCCCGACTCGTCGGTCGGTCTGCTCCGTCAGTTCGAGCGACACCGTCTTCACATCCATCCGCAACTGTTCAAGATCCGGACGCACTTGACCTTCCGTCTTCAAACGGGCTTGTTCCTGTTTCAGCTTCAATTCCTGCCGCGCTAGACGGTCTTGTTCCAAACGTTCTTGGAGGTGGCGGAGTTCGTCACGAGACCGTCTCGCTTCACGGAAGACTTCAATCGTCGGAAACGCTTCTTCTGCCAGGACTGCGTGTAATGCGTTTTCGCGGTTCGTTAATCGATCGTTTTGTTCAGCAGATGCCTCAGTCAATTGACGGAATCGACCTTGGTGTTCCGCGAAGTCACGATCGAGCTGTTCCTTCTCGCGTAATTGGAGTTGTTTGTCTTGTTTGAATTGCTCGATACGTGTTTCTGCCTGTTGTTGTTCCTCACGGAGTGCTGGTAGCGATTTCATGGACTCTCCTGATTGACTCAGACGTCCTGTCAGATGCGCCAGTTCCGATTCGATAACGGTCCGGTCTTTGATCATTGCATCGACCTTCAGTTGCAGCTGGTCCATGGATTGCTCGAGTTGTTGCAGGCGAGTCTCAAGACGCGCTTTTTCCGTCTGTGCTGCCGTTAATCGGGCTTCCGTCTGTTCGACTTCCCGAAGCTGTGCTGAAACATCCGCATGAGATGACTCGTTTTCACTCGTCTTTTGCATCTCGGTCGTCAGTTGCT
Organism: Exiguobacterium sp. E17S; assembly: GCF_057772545.1. NCBI lineage: Bacteria > Bacillati > Bacillota > Bacilli > Caryophanales > Exiguobacterium > Exiguobacterium sp. E17S. The sequence continues at coordinate 519,084 of NZ_JBYLRU010000001.1, read as the reverse complement.
GCAGACGCTCCGCAACCGTCCGGTACGAGGCTTGCAATTCTTGATGCGCTTGTTGGGCTTCAAGGAACCGCTGTTGTGCTACATCGACGGATCGTTCCTTTGCGACGGCGACAGCATGCTGTGGATGCGACGTACTGCCGCAGACAGGGCAAGCCGTCCCGTCTGTCAATCCTTTGGCAAGTTCAGCAGCCAGTTGTTCCCGTTCGTGTCTGCGCGCTTCTTCATACTGGCGTGCCGCTGCCTCTTTTTGATCCCGGACGCTTGTGCCGCGGACGATCAGCTGTTGCCGTTCTGCTTCCAATTTGTCATGTTCCGCTATCTTCGTCGCCAGCTGTTTCAGGATGAAGCGCCGTTCTTGCACCTGTAAGCGTTCTGCTCCGACGTTTTGTAATGGACGCAGTTGTTCTTGAACAGTCTTACGCTCCGTCCGTGCTTGTTCGAGTTGCTTCCGTAATGGCTCTGGGTCTAGAAGCTTCAAACGTTCTACTAATTGTTGCTGTTGTTGTCGTAAGGCCGTTTCTGCTTCCAACCGTTCGCGCTCCTCTTGAATTTTTTCAAGACGACGACTAAGTTGCTCGATCTGTGGTTCCTCCGCTAGCAATCGATCCACTTTTACTTGCACGATCTCTTGTCGCTCTTTCAAGCGAGCGATGTGCTGTTCGGTTTCCTGTTTTCGATGTGTCAGTTGCGTCAATTGTTCTTGATCCTGCTGCCACTGGTCATAGATCGGTGCGACGATTTGAGCGCGCTCAGCCGCCATTGCTTCTTCTTGCATCCTCTTGATTTCCGGTAGGCGGTCTAGTAGCAACTGTTCGGTCTGTTGAAGTCGCTCCTGCTCTTGGAAAATCGCTTCGAGTTGCTCGCCTTGTTGCAATTGCGTCGTTTTCTTCTCAACAATCGCACGAGTCTCTACTTCAGCTTGACGAGCAGCCGTTAACCATTCGTCCCGTTCCGTCGTCAACGCCTCCATCCGTAACCGGATGTCGCCTTCCGTCAGTTCACTCCAGTTCGCTTGCAATGGTAATTCCTCAAGCTTGGCCCATTGTTTCGTCTTCGTTTCCTTGATGCGTGCTGCAAGATCGAGCGCTTGTCGATGCAAACGTTGCTGGAACTCACCATAGTGTTCCGTCTTAAACAGCTGCTTGAGAATCTGAAGTTTGTCTTTCGACTCTGCCATCAACAGTTCGCGGAACTTATTTTGCGGCAACAACAAGATTTGTGAAAACTGTTTATGGTCGAGCTGAATCAATTCTTGAACGCGTTGTTTGATTTCCGGAATCTTGACCGCAAGGGGTTTCCACGTCGTTCCGTCGAACCATGAAAGCTCCGCTTCATGCGAATAACCGGTTTTGTTGACCGGATGTGGTTGACTTGGTTGACGGATAATCCGGTACCGTTCCCCTTTCAGCGTAAACTCCAGTTCGACTTCCGTCTTTTGCTCGGGCACGGCAAAATGACTTCGTAGCTCGCTCATTTCCCGTTCGCCGCCTGACGTTTCGCCATACAGAGCGAACGTCAATGCGTCAAAGATCGTCGTTTTTCCTGCTCCGGTATTCCCGGAAATGACGAACATCGTCCGTCCGGCAAGTGCCGTGAAATCAATCGTCTCTTCACCAGCAAACGGTCCAAAGGCGCGTAATGTCAGTCGTTCTGGGCGCATGTCGCTTCCTCCTTCAGGACGGCTTGCATCGCTTCCGTCGGTTTCTTTTCACGGACTGCTTCATAAAACTCACTGAATAGATCCGCAACGGATGCATCCTTGACTTGCTCCCGCGACGCCTTGACTGCCCGCGTACTCTCGCGGATGAATCCAATTCGCTCGAGGTGAAGGATATTCGGGTAGATTTTTTTCAGCTTGCCCATCGGATCCATCAAGGCTTCGCCGTCCGTTAGATTGATCTTTAAGTAATCGTCCGTGTCTTGTGTCGCGACGAATGCCGGGTCTGTCAGCTCAGCGAGACTTCCGGTCAATTCCCGCAGGTCACGTTTTGGTGCAAGTGGTTCGAACCGACGATCGAACGTACCCGCATCGTTCAACGTCAACACATCGACCCCTTTGACATGATGGGCTTCCGAGAATGAATATTTCAAGAGCGATCCGCTGTAGCGAACCGTCTCGGATTGAATCGCAAGTGGATTATGCAGATGACCGAGTGCCGTATACGTAAACGGTGCAAACTGTCTTGCGCTAACTTGCCCTGCCGTTCCGACGGACAATTGTCGCTCCGAATCCGTCTCGAGTCCGCCAATCACAAAGGCATGACCGACGAGGACACTCGGTCCGTCTGGAATACATCCGGCAAGGATCGTCCGCATCGCGTCATCATGTGTCTTGATCGTTTCGTCCTTGTGCACGTACCGAACGGTCGCAGGATCTGCAAATGGCACCGGATAAAACGACACTCCTTTAATCGTGACCGGAGTAATGACCGGCGTTAGTTTTCCGACGAGATGCAGACCAGCCCGTTGGAGTAACGTCGTTCCGAAACTTAACCGTTCGGCCGAATCGTGATTTCCGCTGATCGCAACGACCGGGATGTCTCGATCGAGAATCAAGGCAGCGAGCGTCTCGTCAAGCAGTTCGACGGCTTCCGTTGGTGGTACAGCGCGGTCGTACAAGTCACCTGCAATGACGATCGCATCCGGTTGTTCGCGGTCGACGAGTGTCAAAAAATCCGCTAAGACCGCCCGCTGGTTCTCGAGCATCGACTCGCCATGAACGATTTTGCCGAGATGCCAATCGGCAGTATGTATCCATTTCATCTTCATCACACTCACTTTTTGAATATAGTAGCTTAAGTGTAGCATGCAAGCGTTCGTTCTGCGACGAACATCCGTTTGGAACATAAAAAGCAGAAGTTTTCGTGTTGCACATCAATCCAATGACACGTAATGACGAAAAAAAGTGTAATTCTTCTCGACTAAGAGAAAAACTACACATTAGTTTCAATAGAAAATAGATAGAACGTTTACTTTTTATCTACAGTCTGTTTTAGTTTTCTTTTCCCATCTGTAACAATCAAAGTAATACCTATGATACATTCCAAAAGAATGATCCACCAAGTAAGGCTCGGAATCATGTCAATCGCATCACCTCCGACACTTTTGTACACTTCTAGCTCTCTAAGAAATAAAAACTCAGCTAAGTAAATAGATAGCCATAGCTTAGTCAAAGCTACTAATACAAAACAAAATCCCATCTTACGCAATTAAAACCCTCCGATTACTAAATAACTTAAAATTGTTTAAATTTGATGTTACATCGCTATTTATAATTATAGAAATGAGTTAATCAATAGTATTTACTTTACCATTTTATTTTTTTATGAATCAATAATATGACTAATATAGAAAATTTTATTAGTTTTTGAGGTCTGCATACTTTAAAAAACTGTTAAAATACAATATATACTTCTCATTTAAAAGCCAGGAGGGAAAACATGAAAAGACTTATACTGTTAGCTCTGTTATGTACTTTGTTATCAGCGTGTAGCATCAATGAGTCTAAGCTCAGTTTTAGTGAGTTAAAGATTGTACCAAACGAAATACAAACGAAGATTAATCCCGCAAATACCTTGCAATTGATCAATACGAAAGACAAAGTCGCTTATGTTGTTTATCAGTCAAAGAAAACAGTTGCTACTGATCTTGAGGAACAAGAAGATACGCTAAAGATTAAATTGAATGAATCTAAAACTCATAAGAAAACAAAGCAGCATGTCTACAAGTTAACATTAGATCCTAAACATAAAATTATCGATGTTTACGTGAACGGTAAATCTACCGCATTTGATAACGTAACTAACTGATAAATCTAGATATAACAAGTAGAAACAACATACATACTAAAACCCCTTCATTTCTTTTGTGAAACGAAAGGGTAACACAAAAAGCAGAAGGCGAATGCCTCCTGCTTTTTTCACTCTCGTGACGAATGTGTTATTTCGTCCGTTGTTTTCTAAATCGTTGAACGGAACGAATCACAGAAACCGATCCGCCGATGATCGCACCGACACCGACGACGATGCCTGTCTTGAATTTTTTGCCCGATTGTTCTGATTTATGCGTTGCTTGATTGTGTTCAAAAAGTTGTTGGAGGGGCGACGACGTCTCGACTTCGAGAATTTTCGATGCATCCTGATGCACGTCTTCTCTACGTTCGACACTACAAGGTGACAGATAGAATGGGTTCAAGTTCGTCCGGTACCGGTCCGGATTCCAGTTGGCTTGCTGAACAACTGCTTGGGCGTCTTCCGTCTGTGCCTGATCCTTGATTGGATCGAATTCTTGTTTCATCTGAATCACTCCTCTTCACGTTCAAAACTTGTAGACCGATTTACGTCTGAAGTCTTATTTACCTGTTTTTCAAACATTTAAAACATATATATTTAAAATTAGTTTTACTGTTTTGTGAACGTTACCCGAAATAGGCATGATAGAGGCGTTTCGCTTTGACGAGATCCGCCTCGCCATGAATCAGAACACGTCCATCTCGGAAAGCGACCATCCGATGTTCGTCCGTCGTAAACGCCAGCAAATATGGATTATGGGCGGAAATCGCAGCGACCGGCTGGAGACGTTGTTTCAACTGTTCCAGATCCCGCTGTCCGTCTCCTCGGATTTGAACGGCATCCCGACCGCACAGTGCCGTGAAACGAACCGTTTGATCCGATAAGTAAGGATAGGACGGTTCGATGCCGCACGACGGGCACTCCGTTTGCTTCAGTGACTGGACGTTAATTTGTTGAAACGTATTCGACCAGACATCAAACGCAAGCAAGCGCGTCCGCATGGCGTCCGTCTTTCCGCTCAACCACTTCAACGCTTCCGTCACCTGCAAGGAAGCGACCATTTGTACAGCTGGTCCGATGATCCCTGCCGTATCACACGTCTCCTGATCCCGTGGTAATTGATCGAGTAGACAATGCAGACACGGCGTCTCCCCGGGACGGACGGTAAACGTGATCCCGTAACTGCCGACGCAGCCACCGTAAATCCACGGAATCGAACGCATCAACGCCATGTCGTTCATCAGCAAACGAATATCGAAATTGTCCGTCGCGTCGATGATCAGATCGATATCATCGAGAAGCCACGTCAGCGCTACCCGGTCGACGTCTACTACATGCGCTTCGATCGTCACCGTCGAATTAATCGCTTCAAGCCGTGCTTTTGCGGCAATCGCTTTTGGTACGATGTGACGCGCATCGTCTTCGGTATAAAGCTGTTGTCGTTGTAGATTACTCCACTCGACATAGTCGCGGTCGACGATTCGGACGACGCCGACACCGGCGCGGACGAGTTGCTCTGCCGACGCCGTTCCGAGCGCTCCCATGCCGATGATCAGTATCTTCGCTGATGCCAAGCGTGCTTGTCCCGCTTCCCCGATCGGTTGAAATCGAGTTTGCCGTGAGTAACGGTTCATCGAATCAATCCACTCGTTGGACTACTCGCGATTGCATACTGTTTCTTCTCGATACGTCCCGCTTCGTATCCGAAGCGCCCTGCTTCGACAGCTAGTCGCATCGCACGCGCCATCTTGACCGGATCTTGAGCATGGGCGACAGCGGAGTTCAATAAAACACCATCCGCTCCCAGTTCCATCGCATAGGCGACGTCGGTCGGCGAACCGATCCCGGCGTCGACGATAACAGGAACCGTCGTCTGCTCGATGATGAATCGTAGATGAAGTGGGTTGAGAATGCCTTGCCCGGAACCAATCGGTGACGCTGCCGGCATGATGGCGTGACAACCGAGTTCCTCGAGTCGCCGTGCAAGGACGACATCGTCCGACGTATACGGTAAGACGATGAAACCTTCTTTGAGTAATTCTTCAGAAGCCCGTAACGTCTCGATCGGATCAGGTAGTAACGTCTTGTCGCAACCGATCACTTCGACCTTCACCATGTCGCACATACCGGATGCCCGCGCAAGCTTCGCAAGCCGAACAGCTTCCTCCGCCGTCTTCGCACCGGCCGTGTTCGGCAGTAAATCGTACTTCGCTAAATCAAGCGCCTCCAAGAAATTCGCTTGTTGTTTGTCGAAAATATCGAGCCGACGGACGGCGAACGTCAAGATTTGTGAAGCGGACGCATCAATTGCTTCCTGCTGTACGGTAGCATCCGTATATTTCCCTGTTCCGAGTAATAATCGTGATTCAAATGTCTTTTCTCCAATTTTCAGCATGTTTATCCTCCTCCTACGAAATGAACGATTTCAAATGTGTCATTGTCCCGAACGACTGTCTGACCGTACGCCATGCGATCGATGATTTGTCGATTCTGTTCGACGATGACGAGCTTTTCTCCTAAGCCGAGTTGCGTGAGCATGTCCTCGATCGTTTCAATCTGATCGATCGTGTGGTCATTGCCGTTAATCGTAATGTTCATCGGACTTCCTCCTTCTGAATCAACCGTAATGTATTTACCAAGACTTCCGCTGTCGCCGGTGCGAGTAATATGCCATGCCGATGATGCCCCGTCGCTAGGAAGATCCGACGGGATGAATCGGCGACTCCGATATATGGCAAGCCGGACACCGTTTGTGGCCGTACACCGGACCAGACTTCTTCGATGACCGCGTCACGAATCGGTGGATACAGTCGTTCTGCTGCTTGAAGCAATGACGTGACCCCTGCGACACTGACACCGACCGTCTCGTCGTGCGGCAGTTCGGTCGCACCGATCAAAATCCGACCGTCTGCTTTTGGCACAAGGTAGACAGCGTCGTCAAACAGAATCGAGCGTAACGGCTGACCCGCGAGACGGACGGCGAGACATTCCCCTTTGACCCCATATGTCGCGATCGAAATGCCGGCTGTATCGAGCAAGGCTTGCGAACCCCGTCCGGCAGCGACCGTCACTGTTCGTCCAGTCCAGATTCCCGCATTCGATTCGATCCTAATGAAGTCATCGTTCTCTTCGATGCGTGTGACATCTACCTGTTCTTCAATCGATATGCCACGTGCGTGTAAGGCATACATCAATGCAGTCGTCAGTCGTCGTGGATCGATTTGACCGACAGCCGGAAACAGATGCTCGCGTCCTTTACGTTTTAACAAAAACGGTTGTTCCCGGTATCCACAATCGATGCCTGTTTCTCGCTCGAGACGACGTGCAAGCAGCGGATACAGACGACGACTTCGCGCGGCAAGTGCATGCAATTCCTCTCTGAGCTCGATGTCCGTCGCAAGCATCCCGGCAGCCGCGCGACTCGTTCCTTGTCCACCTGCTCCGCGTTCTAAGACGACGACGGATTCATTCTGACAGGCGAGACTGTAAGCAAGCGTCAAACCGATGACTCCACCACCGATGATGATGTGATCCGTCATACCCGTACCCCCTGATAACGCTTGACGGCAGCGAGTGGATCCGCTTGACCGAGAATACCCGATAATACAGCGATTCCGGTTGCACCGGTCGCTGCGATTTCAGGCATGCGTTCTGGTGTAATCCCACCAATTGCAATGACTGGTTTCGTCGTGAAGGTGACGACTTGCTTCAAGGCGTCAATCCCTCGTGGTGGCACGTCCGGCTTCGACGCTGTCGGATAAATATGACCGTACAGCAGTCGGTCGGCTCCTTCCGCTTCTGCTGCCAGTGCCTCTGCCAGTGAATGGACCGATTTCCCGATGACGAGATTCGGAAAATGACGTCGCACATCGCGGACACGCAAGGAACGGCGCGTCAGCTGCACACCGATGCCTGCGACATGGGCGACGTCGACCCGGTCATGAACCGTTAACTGTTCAGGCGAATAACCGTGCGTAAGGAGTGCTTCAATCAGATCAAGTAATTCTGCCGCCGATAAGTTCGGTTCACGTAGATGCAGCTGATCCGTATAGGGTTGAAGGGATTGAAAGGTCTTTATTTCGTCAAGCGGATTAATGGATCCCGTCGAAATCAGATGTAAACGCATCATGTTCTTCCTTTCCATACGAAAAAGGACCACTCCCGATGTTGAAGGGAGTGGTCCGAAAATGCGCTGAAGCGCTAAGGATATCTAGGGTTTCGAGCCACTTCCCTCCGCTAGTACGAACTAGATCAGGTTCAAAGGGTCCGGATACTTCCGTCTCAGTCTGCTGGGAGACTCCCCTAGTGTCTTTTCGTGTTTAATTGGCTTGCCCCATTAGTCTAGCATGAGTCACTTTGCTTCGCTAGTCCTAGTTGAGCGCTTCCACTTGCTGAATCAGCTCCGATTTCGTCGGTCGCTGTTGCTCTTGGCTGTCGGCATACGTCTGCTTTAGCTTCAAGATGCGCATTACTTTAGCATCGAGCATCTCCGGCGTCAGCGTTTTGTCTTTGACGGCTTGCATCACTTCAGCATGAACTTTTGCGTAAGCACCTGCCTCTGAAAACATCGCCATATCAGCTCCGTTGACGAGCGACTGACGTGCCGCTTCTGCGAGACCATATTGTTTCGTGATCGCCCCCATGACGAGATCATCTGTGATGATGACACCGTTGAATCCGAGTTGCTGACGCAAGAGGTCAGTCAAGATCGGCTTTGAGAGCGAGGACGGATTCGTATCGTCATACGCGGGATAGAGAATATGGGCGACCATCACCATCTCGGCGCCCTCTTGAATCGCTTCTTGGAACGGTAACAGTTCCGTCCGCTTCAATTCTTCCTTTGATGCCGTCACTTTCGGTAGCCCGACATGGGAATCGACACTCGTATTGCCGTGACCGGGAAAATGTTTGACGACTGGAATCGTTCCCGTCTCCTGCATCCCGTGCATCAGGGCCGTACCAAGCGTCGCGACGGTATTCGGATCAGCACTTAACGCACGGTCGCCGATGATCGGATTGTTCGGATTACTGTTGACGTCAAGGACCGGCGCGAAGTCCATGTTGAAGCCATAAAAACGTGACAAATGTCCGAGCGTACGTCCGACGTCTTCCATTTTCACTTCATCTGCTCCTTGCGCCATCCGTTGACTCGTCGGTAGACGTAATCGTTGATCCGGTACCCGGCTGACGCGTCCGCCTTCTTCATCAATCCCGACGAACGCATACGGTTTTTGGTTCGTCTCTTGAATCGCACGCGTGAACGTCAAGAGTTGCTCTTCCGACGTAATGTTTCCGCCGAGCAATAAGACCCCGCCAATCGCATGCGTCTGTAACAATTTCCGGTCAGCTGCTGAAAGTTCCGTGCCGGCGACTCCGATGTAGAGCAGTTGATCGATCTTTTCTGACGTCGACATCGTTTTAAGTTGCTGCTTTAATCGTGCTTGTTGTCGTTCCTCTTTCGTTGGTTCAGGTTTCGGTTTCTTTTCTTCTATCGGTTGCTTCGTTTCCGGTTGCGATGGTTTCGTTGGTTCCGTCGTCTCCTGCGCACACCCTGCAAGCAACAGACAACCGATTAGTACGGTTTTCTTCACAAAGGATCCTCGCTTCGCACACCATTGATCGAATAATAAACGGAAATCTCAGCGTTCAGGGATTGCGAGACCGAACAATATTTATCCTTTGATAACGAGATGGCGCGACGGACCTTATCTTCCGGGAGATCACCTTCGAGCCGGTAATGAATCGAGATCGACGTGAAACGCCGCGGATGGTCCTCTGCCCGTTCTCCTTCGATATCCATTTCGAAATGGGTGATCGTCAAGCGCATCTTCTCTAAAATCGAGACGATATCAATTCCAGTACAGCCGGCAACGGCATGTAGCAGCAGTTCAGTCGGTCGTGGCGCTTGGTTTTCACCACCGTTCTCTGGTGCTGCGTCCATCGCCAGATGATGCCCTGATTCCGTCTGTCCACTAAACCCCATCTGTTTGTTCCATGTCACTGTCGCTTGCATCGTTTCCACTCCTTTATAAGTAGTCTTCTTCTGTAGTATACGCAAAAAACAGCAAGCCTGGAAATTCACACGCTATTTCGAATAATGGTTCTTTTCCCGAAAACTCGCTTTGCGATACCCGACGAAATCGTTTCATGCTATCCTGTTACTCATAGTTTCGCGCGCAAGCGCTAGAATTGAGGAATCATCCATGTCATCTACTACTCGTTTAAGTCGACGCGATTGGCTCTTGATCGCCACGTTGTCGCTCCTGACGTTCGTTCTCGGAACAAGCGAATTCGTCATCGTCGGGATCCTCGCTGAAATCTCCTCAGCCCTTGATATCACGATCGCAACAGCAGGTACGCTCGTTTCAGCCTTTGCCATCTCCTTTGCGATCGGTACACCGATCGTCATGTCGCTGACCGGTCACCTGGAACGGCGTCGCCTGATCCTACGTCTCTTACTTGCTTGGATACTATTGAATCTTGCCAGTAGTTTTGCACCAAGTTACGAAGTATTGCTTGCAACCCGTATTCTGACAGCCATCCTGACTGGTGTCTTGATCTCGCTCGCAATGGTCGTCGCCAGTGACGGTGTACCTGTCGCGAAGCGCGGTGTTGCCGTCTCGTTCATTTTCGGTGGTTTTACACTCGCGAACGTCCTCGGTGTCCCGATCGGAACGTTCATCGGGCAACACGCTGGCTTCGAAGCTACGTTCTGGCTGACGACAGTCATGGGATTGATCGCGTTCCTCGCGGTATGGAAGATCGTTCCAGTCCAGCAATCGACGGGTTCCGGTTCAATTAAGGAACAGCTTGGATTGCTCGCCAACCCACGGATCCTGATCGCCTTCTTTATTCCGTCGTTCGGATTCGGGGCAACTTATGTCGTCTACACATACCTCGTACCGATTTTACAAACAGAACTTGGGATTGCGAAAACGTGGATCAGTCCGATCCTGCTCGCTTACGGCGTCGTCTCGATCTTCAGTAACATCCTTGCCGGCAAGATTGCCAGCAAAAATCCGATGGGACGCTTACGGTTCGTCTTCGTCGTGCAAGCAGTCGTTCTTGCTGCGTTATACTTCACGACAGCATCCCTTCCGCTTGGTCTGTTCAACATCGCCTTGGTGTCGTTGATGTCGATTTTACTGACGACTTCGACACAAATCTACTTGATTGACCTCGCTGAAAAGTTCAATCCGGAAGCAAAAGGACTTGCCGCTTCATTGATGCCGGTTGCGAGTAACGTCGGGATTGCTTTTGGTTCGGCACTCGGTGGCATCGTCTATGCAAACGGTCCGATGATGAACACGGCACTCGTCGGTGGATTGGTCGCGCTCGTTGCTGCTTTGTTAACTGCAATCAGTCATCGCCTCGATCAACGGTCATGAAACCGTTACCTTATCCTTTTTTGTAACAGGTCGATGACGGTTCGATGACGTTATGATGATAGTCCCCATCTCGCTGATGATTTTTCAGTATGATGGGGACTATGTTGTAGTAGAGGAGTGTCTGAAAGTGAAAGCATTACACATCATCGGTCTCGGTCTGTTGACGATCATCCGACTCTGGCTCGGAATCCAGTGGTTCATCGCTGGAATCGGTAAGTACATCAATGGCTTTGATGCAAAACCGTTTCTCGAAGGAGCGCTCGCGAAGTCAACGGGCGAAGACGCACTCGTCAGTTCCTGGTATGCGACGTGGATCGAGCAACTCGCCTTACCGAACGTCGGGCTGATCAACGCCTTGATTCCGTTCACGGAACTCGTCGTCGGGATCCTGTTGATTCTTAGTCTGTTGACGGTTCCTGCACTGGTCGTCGGAAGCATCATGAATCTCAATTACTTACTCGCTGGGACGATTGCGTTGAACCCCGTGTTCTTAGCAGCGTCAATCGCCTTACTGGCTGCAGGACGCTTTGCGTATCACATCGGCATCGATCACTGGATCATCCGCTGGTATCGCTCATCGCAACAACCGCATCCCCTGGACCGGATTCCGGTCTAACGAAAAAACTCTCCCGCACGTGGGAGAGTTATTTTTTTGTTGCTCAAGAATCGTCTGCTGTGTCGGAACCCCGCCGACTGAGACTGTCCGCTCGAGGAACAGATAGGGGTTGCCATCAACTTCGAAACGACGGTCACCGAGATAACGTGCCGAGTGCCCATCCGTTGCGAGCTTTTGTTCGATGGCTGCAACATGTTCGTCGAGTGAATAAAAGCGATCGTCGAACGTCATTGTGATATTTTTCTTACGGTACCCGAGTAAGAAATTGTAGTAGAACCAATACATGGCACCTGCAAAGACAACAAAAATCAAGAATTGCATGTCAGTTCCCCCTTTGTATAGTCTTTATACGTTGGAAGAAAACGGGAGGTTTCAAATTAAGAATGGAAATTGGTTAATTTTATTAATTTGTTGTGACTTCATTTAGGATGATGTCATTTTTCGAACCTTGTTTCTGAACGTTAGCTTCGTAAATAACCTCAGATGTTAGTGGATTGATCACTAATGATTTGACCTCATTTTTTTTCGTTCGATAAGCGAAATAGATATGGTCGTGATTTATAGTAAAGCTCGTATGGGAAAAGTCTTTATCTGATGTTGGTGTTTTGAGGTCAATCGTTTTAGTAATTAGTCGCTCTGACTCAACATCATAGATTACCCATTTCACCTTTTTCTTGCTCGATGGATTTACAGAGATTTCAAGAAGTCCTAGATAGTATTTTCCATCGTTTATGACACTTGATTCATAAACTCCATCGAATTCTTTTAAAACTTTTGTTTTTCGACCATCCTTTACTACGGTTTCGTTTAAAAAATCATCCGGATATTCCAATTCTTTTACTTGATCGACAATCATTTTTCCATTGTATAACGATCGAATCGTATCCTCTTTTCCTAAACGGTCAGGTAACTTGATTTTAATCATCGATTTCTTTTTTAAATCGATTTGATAAATATATTCTCTTTCAATCTGTCTATTAAGAGGAGTCGCATCAATAAGTAACTTATCCCCTGTTCGTTGAAACGGAGAAAAACGTAACTGTTTATTCATTTGATCTTCAGGCAGCTTAACCCTCAAGGTTGCCAATTTATTAGTCTGTGCATTCCAATACTGAAGTTCAAGTTTATTTTCGTTTAATCTATTGATTCCATATGTAATCGAATCTTTTGTAAACACATGTGTATTATTCCTCCAAGCGAATTGTTGGAACGATCGTGGAGCATCTGTCCAATTGGATTCATCATAGAAAAGTAACGAAAGTATTGTTTGACTACTCTTTGTCATATTCCCATCCGTTGATAGGACATATTCATTCGGATTTTGTCCCCACTCACCTAGACGAAGTTGCATGTTTTGAACGACCTCTTCGTTTGGATCACCTTTTTTTGTTTCAACGACAAATTTCGTCTTATCGAATGAAAGTACTTGTCCCACATAAATTCCTAAAGACACAATACAGATGACGCCTAAAAGTAAAACATATTTTATCGAACGCATAGTGTCCTCCTTAAACCGTAATTTTCCATTTTAGTAAACGAAGGCTTCTCCAAATCACATAAGCAAAATAGATTACGAATAGCCCAGTCAATACAAGCAATTTTTCTGAGTTCAACAATAATTTAGTTTGCTCTAAGAAATACAGACCTGCCACAGTAAAAATAATCATGAAGAAAATCTCGACTCCCATTCGTAGAAGACCAGTCCATTTTCGGTGGGACCGCTCGATTAAAACAAGCAGGAAGATAAAACTCACGATAAGCATTGATACTGCAAGAATTACAAATAAATTCGTTAAATTGAGCGAGAATATTTCGCCTAATGTACTTCCTAGTGTCCGATGACTATCTTTATCCAGATAATCAACTCGGACAGACCAATTAAACAACAGATTCCCAATTTGGATTAAACACCATTGGATACCGAGAAAACTCATAATGATTAAAAGTAATGTCGTCCACTTCGAGAAGAAAATGCTTATTCGATTTCCTGGAAGCATCAATAAACGATAAATATATTTCGTTTCTCCAATCCAATCCCGGTACCAAATCTGGACTGTATAAATAAGGACTAGTGCCATGCCAACCATCGTAGCGTAACTATAAAAAGTTGTTGTATCTACAAACGATATTTTCCCAACTTCATTAAGTGCTTCATATAAAGTGACAACATCTGACTTTAAGTAGTCTTCGACTCTGCGTTCATGTAGTTTGACGTTTACAACGACCGATACTAACTCAATTGCTGCCATCACAAGTACAAAAATTACATATATCTTAAAACTCCGCTTAATCTCTTCATTCGTCAATTGTATGTATTGTTTCATCGCAGATAGACCTCCCGCATCCGGTCCTGGACCGATTTCCCGTAAAGTTCCCGCATCTCTTCCGTCTCATGTTCATCGATGATTCGACCATCCTGTAAGAAGACGACCCGGTCGATCAAATGCTCGATTTCCTGAATTTCGTGTGTCGTCATCAGGATACCGCGCCCTTCCATGAAATGACTCGAGAATAGTCCGGCAATCTGTTCTTTCGTAAACAGATCGATCCCAGCAAACGGTTCGTCGAGTAATAAGTACGGACGATCGAGCGCAAATCCGAGGATCAAGCTAACCTTCGCTTGGTTCCCTTTTGATAAGTCCGTGATCTTATCTGTCGAGAGTAGCTGGAAGATCCGCATTAGCTCATCCGCTGTCGCCTGGTTCCAGTCGGAATAATAATCTGCCATATACGTCAGCGCATCACCAACCGTCATGTAACCGGGCATCGTCTGGATATCAGGAACGAAGGCAATCTTATTTCGATTGACCTCGCCATCGACGAGAACCGTTCCCGCGTTGACTGGGACGAGACCTGCGATTGCCTTCAGGATCGTTGATTTCCCCTCACCGTTAAGTCCAATCAGACACGTCAATTGATCCATCGGAACGGAAAACGAGACGCCTTGAAGAACTGGCTTTTTACCGTATTTCTTTTGTAACCCATGGACTTCAAGCATCGATCTTCCTCCGTTCTGTTTCCTGATAGACGGTCTCGACCTTCGAGACGACCTCATCGAGTGGAATTTGAATTGCCTTGACGGCATCGATGAATTCAGAGACGGCTTCTTCAAGCATCTCGGCACGTACTTTTTGGACGACTTGTGGATCACGTGTAATCTTACTCGGGACATTCCGTTCTGTCGTAATCAATTGTTGCTCCTCCATCTCTTTGTATGCTTTTTGTGCGGTATTCGGATTGATTCCGAGCTGTGCGGCGATTTCGCGGCGGGACGGGATCTCTTGCCCGCTTTGCAATTCCTCGGTCGCGATTCGTTGTTTGAACCAACGGACGACCTGCAGGTACACCGGGCTTCTTTGGTCGAACTGCATCGGTAGACCTCCCTTTCCTGTTTAATGTATTAAAACAATAATACACTTCTCTTCTGTATCATACTCACCATACAGTTTGACTGTCAAGATAGTTTGTCTTCTTTATCACAAAAAAACCACCATCCAATTTTGGATGGTGGTCACTTCACTCATTAATAGGGATTCGGATCCTCCTGCGGTGTATCCGGAATCTCGGTCGGTTCTGGGAACGTATCCGGTTCTGGCTGACGGACCGGGTCTTCCTGTGGCGTATCTGGCACCTCGCTCGGTGGTGTCTGCGGTATCTCGTCCGGTTGATGATCCGGTTCGCGTTCTGGCACTTCATTCGGATTTTTCTTCATCTTGTTTTCCCCCTTACGACGTGATGTAATCGCCGCCATTGATATGAATCGTCTGACCCGTGATGTAACTTGAATCGCGAGAAGCCAGATAGACATAAGCCGGTGCATTTTCCGACGGTTGCCCCCGGCGTTTCATTAATGTATCTTCCCCATGCGACTCGACTTTCTCCTTCGAGAACGTCGCCGGAATGAGTGGCGTCCAAATCGGACCGGGTGCGACGGCATTAACGCGGATTCCCTTCTCAATCAAGCTCGAGGCGAGTGAACGTGTTAATGTCGTAATTGCCCCTTTTGTCGCTGAGTAATCGATCAACGTCGGTGCCCCACGATAAGCCGTCACCGATGAGGTATTGATGATTGCATCTTCTTTATGCAGATGCGGAAGCGCCGCTTGAATCAAATAGAACATCGAAAAGACATTCGTCTCGAACGTTTCCTTCAATTGATCTGGTGTAATCGAAAGAAAATCATCCTGCGGGAATTGTTTCCCGGCATTATTGACGACAATGTTCAATTGACCGAATTCTGCAATGACCTTATCGATGATCTCTTGTGCATTTTCCGGTTGACTGACATCTTTTGCGATTTTTAAGGCTTTGACTCCGTAGCCTTCAATCAACGATTTCGTCTTTTCCGCGTCTTTCCCCTCATTTAAGTAAACGATCGCGACGTTTGCCCCTTCTTTCGCATAAGCGACAGCAACGGCACGACCGATTCCACTATCCCCGCCCGTGATCAGCGCGACCTTCCCCGTCAGTTTTCCTGAACCGACATAGTCCGGATCATCGTAGATTGGTTCTGGTTTCATGGCGTACTCGACACCGGGTTGTTGTTCCTGCGTCTGCCCTCGTGCTTCTTGATGCATCGCTTCGAACTGTTCTTCTCTCATGAACGATCAGCTCCCTTATCACTGTTGGAATGAACTACATGATTAACCATTCCCTTGCGATACATCTATAAACGTTTTTCTGGAAAAGTCAGATGTCATTCGTCAACAGTGTTGGGAATACATTCGTTTGGAGCATGTTTGATAGTTCGCTTGGATACAATGTATACTGATCCAGTTTGTTGAACGGAACGAAGCGATACGTCAACCCTTCACCTTCTGGACCGTAAAAATCCTCTGTTAATAAAGGCAGCGGTTTTTTGCAAACGACTTCATAAAACATTCCTAGTTCATGAAACTCGTGATCAGCGTACCTAAAGAAATTTTCATGCAGGAAACGGAAGACCGGTGGCTCGATTGACTGTCCTAATTCTTCTACCAATTCACGTGCAATTGCTTTGGCACCACTCTCACCGAACTGAACACGCCCTCCCGGTAATGACCAAAAATCATCTTCTCCTTGACGATGAATCAAGAGATGTCCATCTTGAATCAACAGCGCCACTGCGCGAATGTTAAGCTTTTTTTGATTTACTGTAAACGTCAAATCCATCCCATTACCTACTCTCTTCTTATTAGATTCCCATACTTTCTCATCATTTCCCACGATTGCGTTTTGTCATCAAATTCATCTCGTTGTAACACGAATTCATCTTGATTTTAAGGGATTTTGAGATTGAATACGTATTCAATATTACAACAATTGTTATTAGAATATATTTAAGCAATCAAATTGAAACACAACCGTCTGATGTTTGAATGCTATACTCTCGTTAGTCAAATGACCGCATCACTCACTTCAACACACACTAAACGCATCCACTTCTATAGATGTCATTCCGACGACAACACTAGATATTCAACTTAGGAGGAACATTCATGAAACGAACAATCACGACGTTAGCAATGAGCGCCCTCGTTGTTTCAGGTTTTGCAGCTACGGGTATAGGTAAGGTTGAAGCCTCTTCTGGCTCATCGTATAAAGTTAAAATCAAAGCAGACGGACTCCGCGTCCGGACTGGTCCATCGTTAAAACACCGCATCGTCGACGGCGTCAATGCGGGTCAAACATTCAAATACCTCGGTCGGACAGGGAACTGGACGAAGATCATGCATAAAGGCGAAAAACGCTTCGTCTATTCTGGTTACGTCAAGAAGTATAGCGCTTCTAGTAAATCAGCGAAAAAAGCATCATTCTCTTCGTCTACTGGATTCATGCGTCCAACAAGCGGATCAATCACACAAGGCTACGGAAATGCTAGCGGGAAATACGGCTACACGTTCCATAACGGAATCGACTTCGGAGCACCTACTGGAACACCAGTTAAAGCAGCTGCTGCCGGAAAAGTCATCAAGTCGTCATATCAGGGAGCTTATGGTAACCATGTCATGGTCGAACATAAAGTGAACGGTATTTCGTACACAACGGTTTATGCTCACTTAAGCAAACGTTCTGTCTTCGTCGGTCAATCGATCCCGAAAGGCGCGAACATTGGAGCTGTCGGGAGCACTGGTAACTCTTCTGGATCACACTTACACTTCGAAATCCACCGTGGAAACTATGTCTACAGCGGTTCTTCAGCAGCAAGCAGTGTCAACCCACTCGCTTTCTTATAAGCATTTCAAGGTGCCTCATCTGAGGTACCTTTTTTGATTTTCAGTGGGCATTTCATCTTATCCAATTCCATCCAATCTTGTCAAAGAATATTATGGATTATTGGAAAAAGAATAAAATTAAGTACGTTTAATATAATTTATTGAAATAATATCGAAATGTGAATGTAACATTTAAACAAATTCGTAAATGTTATACTCATCTATGAAATTTACATAACGGTTTAGTCATACAGATTACATATTCAGGAGGAATGAATCATGCATGGTTTTTGGAAAGGTGTCTCGGCGACAGCCATCGCTGTTGCAAGTTTTGCATCGTTTGCCATCCCGCGTGCGGATGCTGCAACGACGTTCTATAAGGTGAAGGTCATGGAGGACGGCTTACGCGCTCGGACGGGTCCTTCGACATCATACGGTACGGTCACGAGCTTTGAAAAAGGTGACACATACAAGTATCTCGGACGGACAGGGAACTGGACGAAAATCCTTTATGGTTCAAAAAAAGTCTACGTCTCTTCTACATATGTTAAGAAATATTCTGTAACACGTATCTATAAGATTAAAATCAACGTCGACAATCTTCGCGTTCGTAGCAGCAACTCGACGAGCAGTACAGTCGTCGGAAGTGTCGATAAAGGCGAAACATTCCGCTATCTTGGTCGGACAGGTGACTGGATCAAGTTCCTATACGGTGGCGACAAACGATTCGTTCACGCTGACTATGTCTCGAAATATGCTGTCTTGACACTGACGAACAGCAGTGGCGCGACAAAAGCCTCGACGTCGACGTCAAAAAGCTTCGCGACACCAACGAGTGGTCCGATCACGCAAGGATATGGTAAAGCAAGCGGTGCTTACGGCTATACGTTCCATAACGGTATCGATTATGGCGCAGCCAAAGGTACTCCAGTCTATGCGACAGCAAGCGGTAAGGTCATCACGTCTCAGTACAAAGGGGCATATGGTAACTACGTCATGGTCTCTCACACTGTCAACGGATCGCCGTTCATCAGTCTGTATGCACATATGAATAGCCGCTCCGTCTCGGTCGGTCAATCCGTCGCCCAAGGTCAAAAAGTCGGTACAGTCGGCGAGACAGGTAACGCTTTCGGAACACACTTACATTTTGAACTCCATAAGGGATCGTACGTCTACAGCGCAACATCAGCTGGTAGCAGCGTTAATCCACTCGATTACCTCTAAAAAAAAGGCCCGACCGCATGACGTCATTGATAAGTCATGTGGTCGGACCTTTTCCTATTCTTTTAAACGGAAACAAGCGTAGTCTGCTCCTCTTCAATCGTCGAGGCAATCGCACGTGCTGCGGCTTGTCCCCCGTATATCGACCGAGCGAACGGTCCAACCGTCAAGTCAGCGAGGCTGCCTGTCGCGAATAAGTTCTCTCCCCATTCAAAGGTTTCTTCATTTAGTAACGGTGTCCGGCAAGGAGACAATGGCAGATTCAACGCTTGCTGTACCGCTTCAAGCCAAGATCCTTCGACGACCATCGGACGGATACCCGTTGCGCAAATAATCGATTCAGCGGTGATGATGCGACCATCCTTAAGCTTCACTCCGCTTCCGATTTCCTGCTCGACTTCACCGATCTCATGAGTGATGATTCCTTCCCGAATCAGATGACGGACACGTTGAATCAAGTCCTGTGTTGCCGTTCCGGGGCGACGCTCCTGTACGATCAACGCTCGTTTTTCGCTAGCCGACAAGGACTTGAATGGTGTCAATCCTTTTGGTCCCATGAACTTCCGATCGGCATCGAACGCACTTTTTTCGAGCGGACGTCGTGAAAGGAGAGTCACCTGCCCAGGATAGCGCTCGGCACATTGAATCGTATGATGCAAGGCACTGATTCCACCTCCAATGATGACGACCGGTGGTGTATCGTGCTTCGATAAGAAAACGTGACGCGCCGATTTCGCCCACTCTGGCATGACGTGATGCTCCGATTGTCCGAGGGCGAGAACGACATGGTTTGCTCGTAACTCACCTTCGTCTGTCGAGACGATCCACGTTCCGCTCTCTCGTCTTAGTCCTGTGACTTCCCCTTGGACCCAGCTCGCCTCCACTTCATTTCGTTGCGCCAATTGAAGGGCATGGTCGTTGAATAATTCCAAGGATGGCCGTCCGTATGTATCCTTGAAGGCTTGATGTGTATAATCCTGTTCTTCCGCATGATGCCTGAGACTCGTCGGATTCGTCGAAGTGTGGTGGACCCGAGTTGAACGTAGGTAAGGCATGCCGATCCGTTCGGTTTGTTTCCGCCAGTTCATCAATGGTTGCCGATGACGGTCGATGATCCGTATCATCTCCCGATCGATTCCTTTTTCACGTAAGGCATTGAATACCGTCATTCCATGAATTCCTCCGCCAACAATCACCCATTCATATCGATCCGTCATCACAAAAACTCCTTTACCTGAATTAAATCGTAATCATTACGTTTTATAAAGATAGCGTGTTTTTAAGAAGAATTCAAGCGTCATTCGACGAAAACTCATAAAAAATCCGCTTCCCCTTGGTAGAGGAAGCGGATTTAAACGCATCAATCAGGAAGAAGCATGTTTCGCTAGATACGCTTTCGAATAACGATCGGCTGCGATGATCGCATCCGCGACTTCGTCCGCCGTGACGTTGAAACCGCTGTGGATCGTTTCGCCTTCAGCGGTCGCTGCCTCGCCGACCTTGACGATGTCTTCACGCGACGCATCCTTTAGCTTGACGTCTTCGAGCGTCACCGGTAAACCAAGATCCGTGTAGAGTGCGATGTAGCGTTCAATCTCTTCTTGTGGATGTTCTTCGAGCGCCAACTGGACGAGTGTACCAAAGGCGACCTTCTCCCCGTGCGTCAAGTGGTGAATCTCACCGTCAAGCGCCGTGAACCCGTTATGGATCGCATGAGCTGCAGCTAACCCACCACTCTCGAAACCGAGTCCACTTAAGAGCGTATTCGCCTCAACGACGGCTTCAAGTGCCGGCGTAACGACTTGCGCTTGAACGGATTCATACGCCAAGCGTCCATGCTCGAACAAGACTTCCTCACACCGTTTAGCGATCGCTTGTGCCGCAATCGTCGGTCGTCCTCCTGCCATCGTCTGTCCACCAAAGGCGACGACACTCCGGACCTCGACCCACGTCGCGAGGGCATCGGCGATTCCGGACGCAAAGAAACGCGCTGGTGCTTGGGCGATCAATTTCGTATCGACGAGAACGAGATCGGGATTCTTCTTATAGAAGCGGTAACTTTCGAAAATCCCTTCGTCGGAATAGATGACGGACAGGGCACTCGTCGGTGCATCGGTCGAAGCAAGCGTCGGAACGATGACGACGGACACGTTCAGCTCATCCGAGACGGCTTTTGCCGTATCGAGCGTCTTTCCGCCTCCCACACCCATGACGAACCGAACATCTGCTGCTTTTGCTTGCTCAGCGATTCGTTTCACTTCATGCCGCGAGGCTTCGCCACTGAAATCCGCTTTCTCGATGCCGACGTTTTCGCCGGACAACGAATGCTCAACACGTTCCTTGACGATTTTCCAGACGACATCATCCGCGATGACGAGCGCTTTTTCACCGAACGGGCTCACATATGTACCGAGCCGGTCAATGACATCCTTTCCTTGGACATACTTCGAGGGACTAATGAAGACACGTTCTGACATGTTTCAACATCCTTTCTGTAAGGGACACGATGGTCAATGACATACAATAGAGGAATTGCCTTTTCCGCTTATGCTTAAACCCACAATCGCGTGAACAAAAAAAGCGGACTTTGATCATGAGATCAAAAATCCGCTTCTTTTTACACATGACAATTTAAGCCACACGCGACGACGATTGTGTCTCCGCTGTTTTCTTACCGACGACTGCTCCGATCACTCCACCAATGATAGCTGGAACGACCCATCCAAGACTGACGGAAGCAAACGGTAATACCGCGTCGAACACTTTCGTGACAGCTGAGACGTTAATCCCTGCTGTCTTCAATCCATCAAACAAGCTGACAACGAATGTCATCCACAGCGCCCCTTGATAGACGGCTGGTTTGCCTTTAAAGAGTGGATGCAAGAACGTCAGGAAGATAAGACAGATTGCCAGTGGATAAAGTGTCATCAAAACTGGTTTTGAGACGGCAAGTAATTGATTCAGACCAATGTTCGCGACGAGTGCGCTGAAGACCGATAGACCAATCGTCCATTTGACGTACGAGATTTTTGGCACGAGTGCCGAGAAGAACGACGCACAGGCCGTGATCAAGCCGACGCTTGTCGTCATACAGGCGACTGTGATCATCAGACCGAGTAAAATCGCACCGTATTCACCAAAGTAATGATCCGACACAGCTGACAAAATCTCTGCGCCGTTCGCCAGTTGTCCGATTTCCGAGACACTTGAAGCACCCATGAAGGCAAGCGCCGAATACGTGATTGCTAGCAAGGCTGCTGCGATCAATGACGCTTTTGTACAAATCAACAGCAACTGCCGCTTCGATGTAACACCTTTTTCCTTGATCGCTGCGATGATGATGATCCCGAAGACGAAGGCACCGAGCGCATCGAGCGTCATATATCCTTCCTGGAAACCGTTAAAGAAGGCATTCGACTGATATGTCTTCAAAGGATTCTGAAAACTTCCGATCGGATGCAGGACAGCGACGACGATCAACAGACCGATGAACGTGATCTTAATCGGTGTCAGGACTTTCCCGACGACATCGACGATTTTCGTTGGATTCAATGATAAGAGACACGCAACCGTGTAGAACAAGACCGTAAAGATAAGTAGCGGCCAGTGGCTCGTCGATTCACTGAAGAACGGCTTGATTCCGATCTCGTACGAGACCGTTCCGGCACGAGGAATCGCGAAGAAGGGACCGATCGCAAGATACAGAATGACCGAGAACCCGATCCCGAACGCAGGATGAACGCGTGACGCCATCGCCTGTAGATCGCGTTCCCCTGAAAACGCGAATGCGAGAATCGCAAGCAATGGTAGACCGACACCGGTGACGAGGAATCCGGCATTGGCGACCCAGACATGCTCCCCTGCGAGCTGTCCGAGCATCGGCGGAAAGATGAGATTTCCTGCCCCGAAAAATAAGGCGAAGAGCATCATGCCGATGACGATGATAAATGATGTTGGAACAGTTTTAGACATAATAAACCCCCACTGATGATGATCGACTTCATCTCGCTCCCTAAGCAGATGAAGTACTTCGTTCGAAAGGATACCATACGTTTAAGAGCTCGTGCTAGGAGTTTATCTGGAGAATATTCTGAAAATTGCGCAGAAAGTTTGGTAGAGCTACGGTCTATAGAATTTGTTACGTCTGTGCGTCGAAGCATGAAATCGGATTCATAAGTTCATATGACGTAGTAGGATTAAAAGGTTTCATGAAGAAAGTAAATATATGGATAATGAAACAGGAGGTTTTTCTATGAAATCGATCTATCTTCTTAGCGCCACCCTTTTA
Source organism: Exiguobacterium sp. E17S (assembly GCF_057772545.1). Taxonomy (NCBI): domain Bacteria; kingdom Bacillati; phylum Bacillota; class Bacilli; order Caryophanales; genus Exiguobacterium; species Exiguobacterium sp. E17S. The sequence goes on along the minus strand of NZ_JBYLRU010000001.1, from coordinate 495,586 downwards.
CTTGCCAGTTGTTCCCCCGCTGCCGAAAAACCGAAGACGTATGACATCTCGTTTACGCATGAGAAACAAGAGATTCAAATCGTTCCTTTGTATAAGGCGTATGACGATTACATTCAAGCGGTTTCGAAACATCCAGAGGACAATGAGGCACTATTTAAAAAATATGTATTGGGCGCTAAAAATAGCGTCATCAAAAAAGAACGGCTCCAAGCGATGCCCGTTCCTAACCTCTATGAACAGCCATCGGAAAACATCAAGGACTTAAAGCAGATGAATACATATTTGAAAAAACACCATCAGCGCATCATGAAACAGATCAAGTCCAGTCTCCTGACTTCGATGAAACAACTTCCACGGGATGAAAAGCTCGTCGTCTTCGTCTCCCCGACGACACCACTCGAGCATGATGATGCCAAACGTTATGGTGGTGTCAGCGGTGTCGCTCAAGGAAACAATTCGATGAGTCTATTCTTCTTGAAGGATTTTTCGGAAACATCATTACGCAATACGACGGCGCATGAGTACCATCACACCGTTGCCCTCGATGAACCGAATCGTGCAACGATGCTCGATTACATCATTCTCGAAGGAAAAGCGGAATTCTTTGCCCACAAGCTTTATCCAGTGGAATCATCGGAAGCGATTGCCCCTTTACTTGACCATACTTTAGAGAATGTGATTTCGGAGCTGAATGCGGAACGATTGACGACGGATGATCTATTCTTTGGAAATTACGAAAAACAAATTCCATCGTTCGTAAAATACAGACTCGGCTATATGATCGTCTCCGACTTCGTGAAGCAACATCCCGAGATTTCCTTGAAGGAATGGACACGGATGTCCTCCGTGCAAATTCTCGAAAAAAGCAGTTACCAGAAGAAATTAACGATTCGCTAAAATCAATAAAGCACGAGACAACGGGAGCAAACATCTCCTTCGTCTCGTGCTTTATTCGTTAGTCTTCGTATTTTTTGACGATCGTCGCTACCCCTTGACCGCCCCCGACGCATAACGTCGCAAGACCATGTGTCTCACCCGTCCGCTCGAGTTCATGGATCAGCGTAACAAGAATCCGTGCCCCACTCGCACCGATCGGATGACCGAGCGCGATCGCACCGCCGTTGCGGTTGAGCTTTTCATGCGGGAACTGTAGCTCCGCATCGACTGCGAGAGATTGTGCTGCGAACGCTTCGTTCGCTTCAATGACATCGATCTCCTCAAGTGTCAGTCGCGCTTTATCGAGTGCCTTTTGGACCGCTTGGACGGGACCGATTCCCATGATGCTCGGGTCGACGCCGGACGTTCCGTTCGCGACGATCTCAACGAGTGGTGTCACGCCGAGTTCTTTTGCCTTTGACGCGGACATGATGACGAGCGCCGCAGCCCCGTCATTGATGCCAGACGCATTGCCTGCCGTGACCGTTCCGTCCTTTTTGAATGCCGGGCGCAAACGACTGAGTGTTTCGACAGATGTTCCGGCACGCGGAAACTCATCTTGATCAAAACGGATCGGGTCGCCTTTTCGTTGTGGAATCAACACTGGCGTGATTTCCGAGACGAACCGTTCTTCCGCTAATGCCGTCTGCGCTTTTTGCTGACTCGTCGCAGCGAACTGATCCTGGGCTTCGCGGGAGAGTTCATAGGCGTCGGCTAAATTCTCTGCCGTGATTCCCATGTGATAGTCATTAAACGCACACTCAAGTCCATCCTGGATGATCGTATCGACGAGCGGTTGGTCACCCATCTTCAGTCCAGACCGTGCGCCCGATAGGACATATGGCGCTTGGCTCATGTTCTCCATCCCACCGGCAACGATGACATCGGCTTCGCCCGACTTGATCGCCTGATACGCGAGATGTACGGCCGAGAGACCGGATCCGCAGACCTTGTTAACGGTCATCGCTGGACATGTCTCCGGTAATCCGGCAGCGAGTGCCGCTTGCCGTGCTGGATTTTGACCAAGTCCTGCTGAGAGGACGTTACCAAAAAAGACTTCGTCGACGTGATTCCCAGCGACACCTGCTTTTTCAAGTGCCGCACGGATGACTGTCGCACCGAGTTCCGTTGCTTTGACGTCCTTCAAACTCCCATTGAAATTCCCGATTGCCGTGCGCGTCGCACTGACGATGACGACTGCTTCACTCATCTGCTCCATCTCCTTATTGAATCGTATATCCTCCATCGAGTACGTTCGCTTGTCCCGTGATCCCTTTTGCTTTGCGGCTCGCGAGGAACAATGCATAATCCGCGATTTCCTCGACGGCGAGCAACCGTTTTTGTGGAACGAGCGGATAGATGACTTCCTCAAGTACCTTCTCAAGTTCGACGTGACGCGTCTTCGCCAAGTCTTCCATTTGATTTCGGACGAGCGGTGTATCGACATACCCCGGGCAAATCGCGTTAACGGTAATCCCGTGTTCTGCTCCTTCAAGGGCTGCGACCTTCGTCAGACCGAGCAATCCATGCTTCGCCGAGTTATACGCCGCCTTCCCAGCAAAACCGATTAAACCATTGATCGATGCCATGTTAAGAATCCGTCCGTAGCCTTGTTCCTTCATGATCGGAAAGGCATGTTTGATAGCGATGAACGGCGCCGTCAACATGATCTTGATCATCAATTCGAATTTCTCAGTCGGAAACTCTTCAATTGGTGAGACGTGTTGAAGACCCGCGTTATTGATCAAGACGTCGAGTCGACCAAACTGTTCGACCGTCTTATTCAAGACAGCTTCGACCTGTGCTTCATCAGTGACGTTGAGCGTCATGCCGACCGCTTCATGACCAGCTGTGCGAATCGCTGCCGCCGCCTCTTCTGCTGCTTCCGCGCGAACGTCCGTTACGACGACCTTCGCTCCTGCCGCAGCAAACGCCTTTGAGATTTCAAGACCAATTCCGCTTCCTGCACCTGTGACGAGTACGATATCTCCTTGAACCATCTGCTTCACTCCCCTACCGTCACGCGCTCGAGTTCCGGACTGACCGTGAATCGTGCTTCCGTGACTTGTTTGACGTCTTCGACCGTATGACCATTCAGCGTCTCGATCAAGACCATTCCGTCCGGTGTGAAATCAAAGACGGCCCGGTCCGTAATCAGACGGTTGACGACGGCGCGTCCTGTCAACGGCAAGGTACACGCCTGTTTGACTTTCGATTCGCCGTGTTTGTTGACATGCTCCATGATGATGACGACGCGTTTTGCTCCGTTGACGAGATCCATCGCTCCGCCCATGCCTTTGACCATCTTGCCCGGAATCATCCAGTTCGCGAGGTCACCGTTTTGATCGACTTCCATCCCACCAAGGATTGCGAGGTCGATGTGCCCGCCGCGAATCATCGCGAACGATTCGGCACTGTCGAAGTAAGATGCTCCGGATTGTGCCGTGACCGTTTCTTTACCGGCGTTGATTTCGTCGGCATCGACTTCATGATCAAGCGGATACGGTCCGATGCCAAGCAGTCCATTTTCGGATTGCAGCATGACATGCATATCGTCCGGAATCGCATTGGCGATCAATGTCGGAATCCCGATCCCGAGGTTAACGTACATTCCGTCTTCAACTTCCTGAAGTGCGCGTTCAATGATGATTTCTCGTGTCGTTTTCATATCCGTCTCCTCCTCAAGCTTCCCGGACAGTCCGGCGTTCGATGCGTTTTTCATAATCCGTTCCGACGACGATGCGCTGAACGTAGACAGCAGGTGTATGGATCTCATTCGGATCGAGTTCACCGACTTCGACCAGTTCTTCGACTTCGACGATCGTTACTTTTCCGGCTGTCGCGACGATTGGGTTAAAGTTGCGTGACGTCTTTCGGAAGACGAGATTCCCGAGTCGATCTGCTTTCCACGCCTTGACGATCGCAAAATCGCCGACGATTCCTTCTTCGAGCAGATACGTCTTTCCGTCGAACTCTTTTTGTTCCTTTCCTTCAGCAATCGGTGTCCCGACGCCTGTTGGTGTATAGAAACCGGGAATGCCAGCTCCACCGGCACGGATACGTTCGGCAAGTGTACCTTGTGGGACGAGATCGACTTCAATCTCGCCACTGAGGTATTGTTGCTCGAACGTCTTGTTTTCCCCGACATACGACGAAATCATCTTCTTGATTTGTCGTGTCTGCAAGAGGAGACCGAGACCGAAGTCATCGACGCCACAGTTATTACTGACGACCGTCAAATCCTTGACGCCCTTCTCTTGCAACGCGGTAATTGATTTTTCCGGGATTCCGCAGAGTCCGAAGCCCCCTACGACTAGCGTCGCCCCGTCAAAGATGTCTGCTGTCGCTTCCGCGAATGATGCGTATACTTTCCCCTGTTTCATCTGATGATGCCCCCTTTAAAAATCCTTAGTACAAGCCAGTCAAACTATATAATCCGATCATCAAGAAGACCGTCACTGTCTTGAGAATCGTAATCATGAAGATGTCCTTATACGACTGACGATGCGTCAGCCCCGTGACGGCAAGTAACGTGATGACGGCACCGTTATGCGGTAACGTATCCATTCCGCCGGACGCCATCGAGATGACGCGATGCATGACTTCCGGTGGCACGCCGCCTGATGTGATGGCCTGCGTATATTTATCCGACATCGCACTTAACGCGATTCCCATTCCACCCGATGCGGAACCGGTGACGCCGGCAAGCGTCGTCGTCGTGACGGCTCCGTTGACGAGCGGATTCGTAAATGTCTCTGAGATCCCGCTTGAGACGGACTTAAATCCAGGAAGTGCGGCGATGACGCCTCCGAAACCATACTCAGCACCTGTATTCATGACCGCTAGGAGCGCGCCACCGATACTGACGTTCAAACCAGCTTGGAAATTCGTCTTGATCTTCGGGAAGTCATACAGCATCGCTGCAAGAATTCCGATCAATAACGCCATTTGGACGGACCAGATCGCAAGAACGGCCGGCGTCTCGATCTTTCCGAATGCCTCTAGACCAATTGCTGAAAAATCGAATCCTTCCGGATACCATTTCGGAATCGAGAGTGTGAAGACTTTGTTCATGACGGCAACGAGGACCAGTGGAACGAAGGCAAGGACTTGACGATAGACTGGTTGACGATCCGTCTCGAGTGCCATTTCCGGTTCATTCTTCAACTCCATTTGCGGTGCGGCACTTGCAGCTGTTGCTTCAAATCCAGCGTATCCTTCCCCAGCTTGATGGGCTTTTTTCTTGCGTGACTCGAGATACCACATGCCGACGACTAGGATGAACAAGCCACCGACTGTTCCCATGATTGGTGCAGCATAGATATCCGTTTTGAAGAACGTCGTTGGGATGACGTTTTGAATCTGTGGTGTTCCTGGTAAGGCATCCATCGTGAACGTGAATGCACCAAGGGCGATTGTTCCCGGGATGAGGCGTTTCGGGATGTTCGCTTCGCGGAACAAGTTCGCTGCGAACGGATAAACAGCGAAGACGACGACGAACAGGCTGACACCGCTATATGTAAGAATGGCGCCGAGTAAGACGATGGCAAGAATGGCGCGTTTCGCACCGATCATGCGGATGATCGTCTTCGCGATCGACTCCGCGATACCGGACATCTCAACGACTTTTCCGAAAATCGCCCCGAGGAGGAAGACCGGGAAGTACGCCTTGATGAAGCCGACCATCTTTTCCATGAAGATATTCGAGAAGAAAGGTAACACCCAATCCGGGTTCGTCAGTAGGACGGCGAACAAGGCACAGATTGGCGCGAATAGGATGACCGAAAAACCACGATAGGCAACGAACATCAATAAGGATAAGGCAAGAAGAATGATGACAAGTTCCATAAGTAGATCTCCTTCGATTTTAGTAAGCGCTTTCATATCGCTTCTTCATCATTTAACAACGCAGTGTCGAAGAGGTCAATTAAATTCCGTCAAACTATAAGTACAGCTTATAGAAATCATAAGTTCACATTATAGACACAATTGCATCAAATAGATTATTTTTTCAAGGAACAGGAGTTAGCCCTTTTATGGCGTATGTCTTTTAAGTAACGTACTTTATTTGAAAGGATGGACAGTTCATGAAAAGCATCCTTTTTGACGTCTTGCATAACGTAACGCTATTAATGGCTGGTTTCTATCTGCTCGGAAAATTATCACCGCTTCCGATCACGCGTGACTCCCCGCGGCTGACGCGCGTATTGTACGGTCTTGCTCTAAGTGTCATCTCGTTACTACTCATGCAGATGACGATTGAAGCAGCACCTGGCGTCATGGTTGATTTGCGTCATATTCCGGTCGTCGTCGCTGCCTACTTTGGTGGCGCCATCCCGACAACGATCGTGACGATCGCGATCATCATCTATCGTTTCAGTTTAGGAACGAATCTAGCAGCCTTCACCGCATTCGGCTTCATTGTCGCCATTGCTTTAGGAACGAGCTTAATTGTTCGCGAAATGCCACCTTATGCAAAACGAACATTCACACTCGTGACGCTCTACGCGACGGCTTTACACGCTCTTGTCTTATGGATTGTCTTACCGAAACAGATTCTTCTACTTGAAGTGATGGCAGTCGTCATTCCTGCATCGTTCGTCAGTAGTTGGCTCGCCCTACTGATCATCCGCGATATTCGGTTGACCAAACAATCATTACGGATGCTTCGGCAAAAAGCACAACTCGACTTTTTGACAGGATTGAACAATTCACGCGCCTTCAATGAATACTTCACGGATGTCAAACAGCGATTGATTCTAAATAAACAGTCGGTCGTGTTGTTGACGATCGACATTGATCATTTTAAACAGGTCAACGATACGTATGGACATGAAGCGGGTGACGAGGTGCTACGGCAGTTCGCCAATCGACTGCGCGATGGAGTGGCAGAAAGCGGGTATTTATCCCGTAACGGCGGTGAGGAGTTTTCAGTCCTGTTCGAGGGTGTTCCGCTTGCTGAAGTTCTGCCTTTAGCAGAGCAATTACGCGAACGGATCGCTTCTAGTCCGTTCCGACTAGCGACGACAGAGCTACCGCTCACAGCATCGTTTGGTTTAGCCGCGTACGATGAGACGACACTGCAAATCGACGATCTTCTACTGGATGCGGATGCTGCCCTCTATCAGGCAAAGCAACAAGGACGGAATCAAGTCGTCCTGTTTTCTCCTAATGCAGAATCTGCCGTCAGCTTTCAAGAATAACGATGGACGCCACCTCTGAAATCCGCTACCTTTAAAGAAGAGGTAGGTGATTGGCATGAAGTTAGCAAAAGGTCCCTATATCCTGATCGGCCTCATTTTAGGTCTCTTGTTCGGATTCATTGGTGACAACTTCTATTTGTATGTATCAGCAGGTATTCTCGTCGGAGCACTGCTTGAATTGTATGTTGCATACGAACAACGCAAGAAAAATAAAAAATCATGATGGAGGTACCAGCATGACATTCAGTGATCTATTCCTTTCGACCCTCTCGTATATCGGTGTCGCAACCGTACTCCTTGCGATTGGTGTCGTCCTGTTCGAAGTGACAACGAAATCAAAGGAGCTCGAACTCATCCGTAACGGGAAGAAAGCAGCCGTCTACGCCTTCGGTGGACGAATTCTTGGTCTTGCCATCGTCCTCTATTCGAGTATCTCGAACTCCGTCAGCATTCTCGATATGGTGTTGTGGGGTGCACTTGCGATCGTCTTACAAATCGTTTTGTTCTATCTCGCGGATTTATTGATCCCACGCTTAAGCATGACGAAAGAGATTGATGCAAATAACGAAGCAGTCGGCTTGCTGCTCCTCTTCTTATCGATTTCGATCGGTTTGATCATTGCAGGATCGCTTACATATTAAAATTGCCCGTAATTCTTTTAAAAAGCTCCTATGAGAGAAGAAGATTGTCTTCTTTCATAGGAGCTTTTTTATACCCAAGTATATTTCCATACTCTTATTTTATACTTGTAAAAGTCTGATCCCATTCCAATAACTTATTGAACTCAGCCATCTTAAAATCCTTTGGAAGATTCGTTACATCAATCCATACCCATGAACGAAATGCTGTAGCTTTCTCGTCATCTGCTCCCATCACGATCACCTTTCCAGCCTTCATCGATCCGTCTTTCATTTTCGTCACTAATTTTGCCAAGTCTTTTTTCACTGTATGTCGCGCTTCCTTATGTACGTTCACCATGATTTCAACATACCGCATCGATTCTTCGCTCAATTCGGTATATTGCAATACATTATTTAGTTTTACGTCATCTATGAATAATTCTGGTGGAGAGTTTACTTCGATCCTAATAAAATTGTTACCGTACACCTCTTTTGCTTCATTAGAGACTGCCTTACGAATATCACGTGACCAAATTTCTTCCCGATATGTATCGTACAATTCATAATCATTATGATACGTTGCATAGAACGAGACATCATCCTTCTTATCCGGTTCGTTCGTATGAAAAATTGCCCCATATTCGCTTCTAGTCGCATCGTAACGAGTGTACTCTAGGTCAAATTTCGTTTTATACTCTCGCTCTAAATCTACTTCCAATCGTTTTCCGATTTCTTTTTCTTTGATCGGATTGCCATTCATGATTAAAACGAATGAACCAACGATAACAACGAAACAAGCGATTATCACAATCCAGCCAAACTTCAACCACATACGCCTCACTTTTCTTGACCAACTGTACATACATTTGCCTCCTGCTGAACATTTTTAATTTTCTATGGATTGCGTTCAATTTTTACTACGCTCACAACTAAACGGCTAAAGTCCGTTCAAATCCGGACTTTAGCCGTTTTAATTACTCATAGTTGACTGCCACTATTTTTCAAGCTCCTCTAGCTCCGTCCGCGAACGTGGGAATCCATTCGCTTGCCATTCGGCTCGATAGATCGAATCGAGTTTTGTCAATCCGACCTCATCCGGGTCCTTCGCAGCATCTGGACTCGGATCCTGATCGAGATGCGCTAAATAATCACGTAGCGCATCGGTCTGTGTGCCCTGTTCCCGCTTCCTGAACAACAGTAGACTCGCACCGGCAATGACACCTGCTCCGAATAAATACCGTTTTTTCAATCCCATACGGTTCCCTTCTTTCTTTCCTTAAACCAAACCACCACCGTCACGCAGTCGCGGATGCGCGATACGTTTGACCTTTCCCTCTTCGACCGTCAGGACATGATCGGGCTGTCGCTCGAAGTAACCCGTCTCGAGTACACCCGACCAGCTCTTCACTTCTTTTGCGAACAATCGGACGTCCGAGATTGCTGATACATCAACGTCAAGAATCACGTGACCTCCATCTGTGACGAAGGGACGATCGTCTTTCAGCCGCAACGTTGCGGAGACATGCTTATCACGTAACCGTTGTCGCACATACGGTAACGCAAACGGATCCAGTTCGACCGGTAACGGTCCGCTTAAATGATGGACGAACTTCGAGGAATCGGTCAGATAGAGCAATTCCCGACTCATTAGTGCGACGATTTTCTCGCGAAATAGTGCACCGCCACCACCTTTGATCGTTTGAAATCGTCCGTCAATCTGATCGATCCCATCGATCGTCACATCGATTTCCATTCCCTCTTCCAAGTCAATTAACGGAATGTGTAACTGTTCCGCGAGTCGGACCGTCGCAAGTGACGTCGCCACGCCTTGAATCTGTAGTCCCGCCTGCACAAGTGGACCAAGCGCCTCGATGAACCGTTCCGTCGTCGAACCCGTTCCAAGACCCACTATCATCCCATCTTTCACGTAAGTTAGTGCTGCCTCAGCGACTAATTGTTTCTCCTGTTCATACATCCGCATCCCTCCCTACATTTCTGTTCCCGTTTCGATTCGTCTTCAATCGACGGAGAGAGAGGATTCCGTTAACGTCAGGTACTGCTCAATTGCCTGGACGAGCGGTTGTTGAGCTTCCATCCAAAACGCGACAGATGTCGGATCAGCATCGAGATGACGTTTAACGATCTCATCGATCGTCGCTTGACCGGAATCATGCATGACCGCTTCAAAGACTGTCGAAAATTGACTCGGATTCGCTTGAACCGTCTGATACAGACTATTGCTGAGCAGATAACCGATCGTGTAGGGAATGTTGTAGAACGCAAGATTCGGATTGAATAAGTGACTGATGTACATCCATTTATAGCGCGCCGGTTCAGGCAATACCGGACCATAGGCTAACCGTTCTTCCTCTTGCAGGAGTTCACTTAACCGTTCGGCACTGACCGTCCCTTGCTGACGTTCCGCATAAAACCGTTGCTCGAATCGGAACATGCCGGGAACGATGCTGGCATATTTTAACCCTTCTCGGATCTTGACCTCTAAGAGAGCGAGCACTTCCTCCCGTTCCGTCGTCTCTTTGATGGCAGCATCGAGCACGAGATTCTCCATGAACGTCGAAGCCGTCTCCGCGATGCTCGTTCCTTTGACTTGATTTAAATACGGTTCATCTTGCAGTAAATAATTATGATAGGCATGACCGAATTCATGAGCGAGCGTCGCGACGTCCGGATAACTGTCGCGGTACGTCATGAAGATCCGGCTCTCCTTGGCAATCGGAAAGGCAGCGCAGAATCCGCCCTCTGCTTTTCCAGGACGATTCTCTGCATCGACCCATCCCTCACTAAACACGTTTTCCGCAAAGGCGCCGAGCTGCGGATTCAATCGTTTGAATTGTGTCGTGACGATGGTCTCTGCCATCTCAAACGGAACGTGACGCGCGGAGCGATAGGTGTTCGTCTCAAAATCATGCCATTCTCCCGTCACCCGCTCCGCCTGGGCAATCTTGCGAGCGTAATAGGCGTGAAAGAGATCGCGGTGTTGATCGAGTGCTTCCATCATCGCTGTTAGGCTCGCTTCAGAGATCCGGTTCTGCTCAAGCAACTCGGTCAATGGTTGCTCCCAGTTCCGCATCTTGTAGGATTGCAATCTGAAGCCGGCAATCCGGTTCAGAATCGTCGCAAACAGGTCAGCTTCTTGTGCACACGCGGTGTCAACCGCTGTCGCTGCCGCTAAACGAGCCGAACGGTCAGGTGCGAACATCGCTTCGTGTAGCCCTTGACCGATCGTGACCTGCTTATTATCCAAGTCGACGCGTAATGCCATGAAACGCTGTTTGTAGAGCTGCCCCCAGCCTTGGAACCCATCCACACCGAGATCCTGCAACAATTGTTCCTGAACCAGTGGTGCACGACGAGACTGGATGTCACGGCGTTCGTTCAAGAAAAAGGCGTACGGTGTACCCGTGACGAGCTCCTCCCACTCTTCTTGTGACAGTGCAGCGATCTTCGTATCGAGTGCTGCTGCCTCACTGCGCACCATCGCTTGCACGATTTCGATTTCTTCGAGCAATGGATGGACTTCTGAGCGCGTGACATCTTCAGCGTACAGACAATAAATGAAGTCGCTCCATTCCTCGACGTCGCGCGCGACTTGCTGATAACGCTCGACCTGTTCTGTCACATTAGCCGGATGTTTCGTCAACGCGTCTTGTATCGTAGCAATTCCTGCTTTGACATCATCAATCGTGTAGAGTGTCTCTAATTGCCATCGTGTGTGTTTCATGCTTTTCCTCCTATGTGTGATCTATTCGTTCTTTCATTCGTGAGGACACTCGACTTCTCCTGTATTTTCCATCAGACAGAAAAAAACTCCTTCAGCCATTGACTGAAGGAGGACATCCTCATAAGACGAAGAAGTAGACACATAGGAAGTGCGCTAGGCTACCCAGTAGTACGAAGATATGGAAGATTTCATGGAATCCAAGATGTTTGAACGATAAGATCCGTGGCTTCAGCCCATAGATGATGCCACCAATCGTGTAGAAGATACCACCAAGGAACAATAATCCGATGCCGAGCGGTGATAAAACTTGCGCAGTGGTGTGATCGCAAATACCATGATCCAGCCCATTCCGATGTAGAGCGTCGTTGATAACCAACGTGGACTGTTGAACCAAACCAATTTGAAGGTGATTCCAGAGATTGCAATCAACATGACGATGCTGAACAAGACCCAACCAGTCGGACCGTTCAAACTGACGAGACAAAACGGTGCGTAAGACCCGGCAATCAACAGATAAATCATCGAATGATCCAACCGACGCCAGATTGCGATCGCCCGGTCGCTCGCAAGCACCATATGGTAGGTCGCTGAGACGGCATAGAGCGACATCATACTGACACCAAAAATAATTGCTGCAACGATCGCAAGTGATGCCCCTCGTTCTAACGATGCCTTAATGACAAGTGCCAGTAACCCGACAAAAGCAAAGACAGCCCCTCCAAGATGCGTTAATCCATTAATCGGTTCTCTCATATAAGCTTTCACTTTCGTTCCTCCCCTGATATGTAGTTTCGAATACTACATGGCGTTATATACGTATTCTATCATATGATGGAGAAGTAGAAAGTCCTATTTTAGCGATTTTGGAGGTTTTTTTATGACACATTCTGACGACACGAGACACGATCGTCAATTACGGCTCGAAGATATCCCGAATATCGATCTCTATATGGATCAAGTCATCCAACTGTTCGAGCGGACATTCGAGGAAACGACGCGAAGTGCAGACGAGACGATTTTGACGAAGACGATGATCAACAATTATGCCAAAAAGAAATTATTCTTTCCGGTCACGAATAAAAAGTATACAAAGGAGCATTTGATTCTGATCAGCTTGATCTATCAGTTGAAAAGTTCGTTTTCGATCAATGATATCAAGACGATCCTCGCGCCCTTGAACGAAGGGATCGAACAGGATCAACTCGATCTTGAAGGGTTTTATCGCAATTACCTCGAACTGACGGAACGAAATACAGCCCGCTTCGTAACGGAACAAGACGCTCTAACCGCCTCGACGACCGACCCACTGGAACAGATCTTAGCGATGGCTCATATGAGTAACTTGTACCGGCGCGCAGCAGAACAATTGATTGACACCCAACTGAAAAAATAAGATAACGCTTTCACTGCGTGATACACTAGAAGAAAAGGCAGAGGAGGAACAGTCATGGAGATCGCGACGACTTTCTTGCGACAGCTTGATCACATCGGACCAGAATTCAGAACCTATCAGGATGGTATTCTGATCGAACTGGCATTCGACCGAACGATCGGAACGGAGCAGGTCTCCGCAAGTGTGTTGCTTGAGACAGCAGATGACTTGAAAATACGCTTGCATACACAAACCACCCAGGCATTATTACTTGCTTCGAAGATTCATGCCTTTGACGCCCACACACCGAGTCGGATTGCTGAGATGATGTCGATTCATGGCTATTTTAAATCGCATCGCTTGTCGCATCCCTTGAATGCCTACTCTACTGCCTTGTTCATCAGCCGTCTTACTCCACAGGACGCGGTACTTGAACGAACGGTAGAATTATACACACGCCTCAAAAAACAACATCGGTTCATCGTGTCACCGCTATTGATCTCTTTCGTCTATTTTCACGCTACGACACGCGGTGAGTTAGACGAACTCGCCTCGCGTATCGAAACGGTCTATCAACGACTCAAACGACGGTTCGGACGCGCTCAACAGACGTATGTCGTCGCCTTGATATTCGCTTTATTGCCTGAAGACGATTGGGATCGCTATATCGCACAAGTGGAGGCATCCCGTAAGATACATCGTAAACACCATGTTCCGCTGTCGTTCCACGGCATGCTTGCGTTACTCGGTGATCCAAACGTTCACGCTTCGTCACTCGAACGGATGGCAGAGGCGTTACGCTCCGATTTACATTTTAAATACCGGAAAGACTTAGTCTATTTGACAGCAATCCGATTGTATTTAAGTCAACAAACGATCCTGCAACAGCTCTTCCCATCTTCGATTCTCCCACCGGACGGCGCCGACGCGATTCCGTTCTTACTCTTCCCTGTTGATTTGACCGACACGTCCCATGCGACAGACGGCGGGATCGACGGAGGATTTGATGGTGGTGGTGACGGCGGTGGCGGTGGCGAGTAATCTTTTACTCCATCAAAAAAGGCAATCGATATCCAGCATTTCTGCCGGACATCGATTGCCTTTCATTTTAGTTATTCTTTATCTTGCTGGTCTTCATCAGAAGGCTGGACATCGCCATCTTCATCTGAAGCATGGGACAAATCGGGAGCCTCTTCACTTGAAGCTTCTTCACTTGATGTGTCTGCTTCTTGATCTGGATGCTTCGATTCTTTTTCATCCTTCGATTTTTCCGGAACCTCCGCATGGTCCTGCGGATCACGCCCCGCAATCTCATCCTTCGTCATTCGGTTACCTGAAGTAATCGGATCCGTTTCTTTATCGTGTTGATCAGCCATTTGGCATCCCCCTTAAAATGTACTTGTTCTACCTTTTAAGGTATTCCCGACTGAAGAACGGTTAAACCTCAGCACGCCCTCGTATGATGTCCTCGACGAGTAGTTGATCGATGGGTTGAGGATGATGGACCTCGTATCCTTGCACATACAACAACTCATCTAACGTTTGAATGTGCTGCAGCTGTGACGGTGTTTCGACTTCCTGAATCACGAGCGCGATGTTCAACGTCGACGTCAAGGAATGGACAGAGCGAATCATCGAACGTTCCAGCTGATTTTGAACGAGTCGACGCGTAAAGATTGGATCGAGTTTGACCGCTTGAACAGGCAGGCGTAACAACGAATTGAGTGACGCGTAATGACTGCCGAAATGATCGACGGTCAGACGATAGCCTGCTTGGCGTAACTGTTCCAAGCGTTTGATCGCAAAACGACGACGTGTTTGCAGTACTTCCTCACGAATTTCAAGAATGAGACGCTCATCCGGGAAGTAAGACTCTTCTGTTAGTCGAATTAACTCGGAAAAGAGTTGATCCGACTCGAACTGATTTGCCGATAGATTGACAGCGACGGAAATCTTACGACCAAACGTTTCTTCTAGCCGTCGTTGGTCCAAGATGGCCTGACAGATCGTAAATCGACCGATGTCCGGAAAAATCTCCATCTTCTCAGCAATCGGAATGAAATCCGTCGGACTGACGAAGCCAAGCACTGGGTGGTTCCAGCGTAGAAGTGCTTCAACCGCGACATAATGTTCTTGTTTCGCATCGACGATCCATTGGTAATAAAGTTCGAACTGCCCCCGTTCCAGTGCATGCGACAGCTCTGATTCAAGGACCGATGCAAACGGGTGTTGCTCCGCATGTCGGTTCGGATTGACGAACGAGGTTCGACGTTTCCCGTCGTGTTTCACTTGTTGCATCAAGGCTTCCGCTGCATAAATCTGCGTCTGACGACTCGCCATATCACCGGTCAGGAGACTGACCCCAGACGATGCCGTCACGTGAATCGGTTCGTCCGCGACACCAACGATCGGTTGTTCAATCGCTTCCGTGACGATGCGAGCATACTCTTCTGCATGCTGTTCGAATTCCTGTTCCTGCTCAAGTGCCGCTAAGACGACGAATTCATTACCATCCATTCGTCCGACGACATGATTCGGTAATGGGACATATTTCAGCCGATTCGCAATTTCGCGCAATACTTCGTTCCCGGATCGGTACCCATGCGTCGCATTGATCGCATGGAAACGATCGAGGTTTAGTACCATCAGGAAGGCCGGATGGATCGTCACGCTTGAAATCAGACGATTCATATAGCGTTCATTATAGACGTCTGTCAGGGCATCCTTAATGACGTACGTTTCGACGTTGATTGATTTACTGATGATATCAGCATACCGTTCGACGAGCGCGATGTCCTGTTCCTTGAAGTCGAATGGTTGATCATCGAAGGCACATAACGTTCCGATTTTCTCGTTCTCCGCGTTTTTGATCGCCACTCCTAAAAAGCTACCGTTTCCAAGAGCTTTCGTGACCGGATGATTGACCGTCAATGGATCATTGAGCAATTCATTGATTGAGACCTTCCCGTCCGTCTCATCGACGACCAACTTACAGAGGACATGTTGGAAGACATGGGTCGAGCCTTCTTCGATCAATTGTCGCTCTTGATTGATCGCCTTGACGACGAAATTGCTATAGGAGTCGTTCAATGCAAAAAATAACGTATTGACGCCGATTCGTTCACTCAGTTTTTCAAGAATCTCCTCGACGAGCGGATGCAATGCTTCATAACGAATGTGTGAGTTATTCACCGTGTCTTCCTCCTTTCTCAGTCGATTGTCGGTCATGCGTCGAGCGGGAGTTGAATGATGAAGGTACTGCCCTCTCCTTCCGTCGATTGGACGGAAATCGCTCCCCCATGGTCAAGCACGATCATCCGGCAAATCGCGAGCCCTAAGCCGGTTCCACCGATTTTACGTGTATCCGAGTTATCTGCGCGGTAAAACTTATCAAAGATGTAAGGGAGCGCTTTTTCTGGAATCCCTAGCCCTTCGTCCGATATCTCAATCCGTAATTGATCCGACTGGTTTGACCCTTTGATCCGGATTGCCCCACCTTCAGGCGAATATTTAATCGCGTTCATGATCAAGTTCGTGAACAGTTGTTTCATCTTTTCGCTACTTGCTGAAATCGTATAGGAGCCTGGATCGAACTGGACGCTGATGCGATGCGCGCGACTCGCAAGATCAAACATCGGTTTCATCTCGAACATCAGTTGTTTCACATCAAGCGGTTCTTTTTGCGTTCCATGCGTCGAATCTTCTCCTTTTTGAATTTCCAGGATGTCATTAATCAATTCCGCCAAACGAACGGTTTCGGAATGAATCGTCTGCAAATACCGCTTTTGGCGCTTCGGATCGACTTCTCGTTTCATCAATAATTCCGTGAAGCCCATGATGGAAGAGAGCGGTGTCCGCAACTCGTGCGACACGATCGAGACGAATTCTGCCTGCTTGAGATCAAGTTCCTTATCTTTCGTCACGTCACGTAAGACGAGCATCATACCCCACTCGACGTTTGCGATCGCAATCCGCTCGGCGTAAGCACTGAGTAGCAAGTTCCCTCGAAACGCTGATAGTTCGATCGTTTCTCCCGGAATATCTCCATTCATCAGTTGACCGATGTAGTCATGGAGTGCGTCTGGCTGATCGACATGTTCAAACAGCGACGTCGCCCGTTCGTAGGCGTGGCGGAATCCTTGCGCCTGATTGACGAGCTTCGGTGGAAACATGTTCAACAAGGCTTGGTTCGCATAAATCTGTTCCCCACTACTCTCGATGTATAGGACAGCTTCCCGAATCGAGTCCAGTAGCTGATACGTCTTGATTTTTTCATGCTCCATCTGATGAAACAGGAGATGGCGCTCAAGCGTCATTCCGAGTTTTCGTGATAGATCAAGTAAGTCCCCGACTTGCTCTAGATTGAACTGAGGAAAAGCATGACGAATATAAAGTAACCCGACGACTTGTCCATTACTTGGAGATTGGACCGGGATCGCCGATTCGAACTGATCGCCAATCGGTAATTGAACCGATTTACGCATGACGAACGCCCGACGTAAGACTGAATATTGATCGAGATCTTTTTCAATCAACTCCATCTCGTCGATGCCTTGCGCGACGAAATGATTCAACTGTTCGCGACGGTACAAGAGGATAGCACCTTCTTTTACATCGAGCAGTTGCAACAAGATCGTCAGGACGGTCTCACAGGCCGCTTCGACATTTTGCGTCGCTAACGCTTCCATGATTTCATTGCGTTGCTTCAATTTCAGTTCGACTTCTCGTAAATTCTGTTGTAATCGATTGATTTCACGTTGATCGAGTGATGTGAGTCGTGCCTCAGCTGATGCCGGAACCGTTCCTTGGCGCAATCGGTAAGGACGGTCCTTCGAGTGGTCGCGTAAGATTCGTTTCAACGTGTATCCTCCTTTCTGAATGCATTCCTGTTACAAATTATAGCATGGTCCCTATTTGATCGACAGTTCGAGTACAGTCTTCCTTATATGCTGGTTTGCACTAATGCACGAAATGCCTCTTCAAATGCCCGGTCCGTATCGCGCGTCCGTTTTTTCGGTCCTTTCGTTCGTCCACCCGCTCGCCGGATTTGTTGTCCGACATGGCGTGTATGAAGCAATAGATCAATATTCTCGTTCGTGAACTGACGACCATTTTGGTCGATCGCGAGTCCTCCTCGTGCTAAGACAAGTGCTGCTAGACCGTAGTCTTGGGTCACGACGAGATCGCCACGTTTCATCCGATTGACGATCGCGTAATCAACGGCATCTGGTCCTTGTCCGACCGTGATTGTCGCCGCCCCCTCCCGCATCATCTGGTGTGCTGTATCACAAACTAAAAAGACGTCACGTCCCTGTCGGTGTCGAATGACGAGATCGACAACGGGACATCCGTCCGCATCTACGAAAATAGACATCTGCATCCTCCCTTGTTGGTTCCACTATCAGTGTCACAAACCAAAAGATTTCTTGTCAAGTCGCGTTTCCCATTTGACCGTTTCTTCGTTCTTTCGGACAATGGAAAAGAGAGGATGTGTTGAAATGAACGCTGCGACGTTCCAATCTTTTTACCTGTTATTGAAAAAAACGAAACCCCCGGTCGGATTATTATCCGCCGCTGTTTCCGTCTCCGTCATCCAAGCGCTGGCTGCCCTCGCCATTCCTTGGTTCTTAAAGACGTTGATTGACGGTTTTACAGTCGATCGACTGACTCCGCAGCTGATCAGTTTGTTCGTGATCGTCTTTGTCGTCCAAGTCGTCGCGAATGCCCTATCCATCTATTGGTTACAGATCGTCGGTCAACGAATCGTCGCTAATTTACGGACACTCCTATGGAAACACCTGTTGACCTTATCGATTCCATTTTATGATGAGACGAAATCCGGTGAGCTCGTCTCTCGGCTTAATAGTGACGCAACGACACTCCAGCAATTGCTGTCGGAGCAACTCGTCCGCCTGCTGACATCACTCGTCTCGATCATCGGGGCAATCACGATCCTGTTCTTCCTCGACTGGCAGATGACACTCGTCATGGTCATCGCTGTACCCGTGACGTTACTAATCATCATCCCGCTCGTGCGGAAGCTGCATAAGATTTCTCGTGAGACTCAGAAAGAACTCGCGGGATTATCTGGTTTTTTTGCCGAGATGCTCGGCGAAGTCCGACTCGTCAAATCGCAAGCGACTGAATCCTATGAGCTCGACCGTGGGAAAACTCGCATCGAGAATCTTTATGGCTATGGCGTCAAGGAAGGACGCATCCAAGCCCTCTTGTTGCCGATCTTTAACGTCACCTTGACGACGATGTTGATCTTGATCATCGGCTTTGGTGCCTATCGCGTCGCGACGAACCAGATCACGGCGGGGGAACTCGTCGCCTTCTCACTCTATTTGTTCCAAATCATGACGCCACTCGTGACGATGACTGAATTCATCACGAAGTTACAGAAGGCTCGCGGGGCGACAGAGCGAATCATCGAGCTTCTCGATGAGACACCGGAAGCACCTGGAGCGCTTGTTGCGCCGCGTCCGTTTACGGACGTCACGGTCGATCACCTATCATTCGGATACAATGAAACACCGATCCTCCAGGATGTCAGCTTTACGTTACCACGCGGCAAGACGACAGCGATCGTCGGTCCGAGTGGATCCGGGAAGACGACATTATTCGCGATACTGGAGCGATTCTATCAACCGACATCCGGGCAAATCCGACTCGGAGATCAATCCATCGCTGATTTGACGCTATCGTCTTGGCGCCAAGCGATTGGTTATGTCGCCCAAGACTCCCCTGTTTTATCGGGAACGATCCATGACAATCTCGTTTACGGTCTTGCGGAAGACGTCAGTGAAGACAAAATCCGTGAGGCTGCCCGGATGGCGAATGCCGATACGTTCATTGAACGTTTTCCGGAAGGGTACGCAACTGAAATCGGAGAACGGGGCGTCAAGTTGTCTGGTGGTCAACGCCAACGGATTGCGATCGCACGTGCACTCCTCCGAGATCCGGAAATTCTATTGCTGGATGAAGCCACGTCAAGCCTCGACTCCGAGTCCGAGCGGGTCGTTCAGGAAGCACTCGAGCGATTGATGGTCGGACGGACGACGTTCGTCATCGCCCATCGTCTCGCGACAGTTCGTCATGCCGATCAAATCATCGTCCTTGAAGATGGTCGGATTTCCGGTATCGGGACACATGATCGTCTTGTCGTCGACAATCCATTGTATAATAAGCTCGTAACGCAACAATTCATCGGCACGGAACGTGCAAGGGGGAATCACGTATGAAGACAGTCGGTTTCATCGGATTAGGTGTCATGGGACAAGGCATGGTCCGCAATCTGCGCAAGGCAGGTTTTACAGTCAAAGGATACAATCGTACGAAAGAAAAAGGACTTGTCCTTGAAGCAGATGGTGTCGAGATCGTCGATACGATTGAAGACGTCGTCACGGATGTCGACGTCGTCATCTCAATCGTCGGTTATCCGCAAGACGTCGAGCAAATCTACTTTGAAGACGGAATTCTCGATCATGCGTCACCCGGAACGATCCTGGTCGATATGACGACATCCAGTCCGGCTCTTGCAGAACGCATCGCGCAGGAAGCGGCAGCACGCGGTCTTCAGGCACTGGATGCACCTGTCACAGGTGGTGACCTCGGCGCGAAGAACGGGACACTCGCTATTCTCGTCGGTGGTGAAGAAGCGGCTTTCGTACAAGCGAAGCCATTATTCGAGGCGATGGGAAAATCGATTTCACTCTTCGGTGGTCCTGGTAAAGGACAATCAGCGAAACTCGCGAACCAAATCGCGATTGCCGGCTCGATGATCGGAACAGCGGAGATGCTGTTGTTCGTCACGCGGTCCGGGATTGATCCGACGCAGTTCATCGAGACGATCAAATCTGGTTCTGCCGGTAGCTGGAGTCTTGAGAACTTGATTCCACGCGTCATCGCTGAAAACTACTCACCTGGTTTCTTCGTCAAGCACTTCATCAAGGATATGCGTCTTGCTCTCGAACGCGGCGCTGAGATGGGCATCGCGACACCTGGTCTTGCACTGACGAAGGATTTATATGAACAACTTGCTGAGCTGGGTCATGCTGATTCCGGTACACAAGCGCTTTATCTGTTGCTCGCCGAACGTTCACGCGCTTCGGTAGAATGAGCAAAAGCCTGTACGCTACGTCTACTGACGTAATGTACAGGCTTTTTTCGTTCATCCCTCGACGGATGATTGACGTGTTGGTTTCAAGCGTTCATAGAAGTGTGCCATCGTCGTATCGAAATACGGCGTCAAGAAGATGACCCCCACAGTACTAAGTAGTGCGAGGATACCCCAGCCGATGAAACTCAGGTAAAGCATGATCAGTTCACGCTTATGCCCTTTCATCATCCGACGACTCTCACCGAGTACTTGCCAAAACGACAATTCCGGTCGATCGACCAAAATGTACGGTACGAGGCGATACGCTAGATAAAAGTACAATGCTGGTAAGATCAAAAATGATCCGACATAGACCAATACCGTCACGATCGCGTAAGCGGCAATCGTCCGGAAAGCACGTCGAAACGAAGAAAAACCTTCAAATAACGTTCCGATGCCGGCAGACTCCCCGCGTGTGAAGCGTAAGTAAGCAATCGTTCGTCCGACCGTCACCGGAGCAAGGACGATCGTTACGACCATGTTCAGTCCGATGAAACGGACCATGCTGTCGATGTCATCTTGGTCAAAGGACATCCGGCTTGCTGCAAGCGCAAAGATAAGGAAGTAGATGATCGAGATGCTTAGCCCGACCAGCCAGCGTCCTTTTAGTGTACCCAGGGCGTCTTGTTTTAATTGTTTTGGTATCATGTCGTACTCCTTCATTTCCACTATTTCCATCTTTGATTCTAGCGTAGTCCCGTTGAAAAACCTAGTTATCCCACTCTGCTTTTCAAGCGCGTCACGGAATCGTCGAAAATCCGTCACGAAGACATACAAAAAAATCCATTTCCCTCATCTCATCAGATTCGAAAAATGGATTCGTGCGGTATAGGATTAGCCGAGAAGTCGCGTCAATGCTTCAACACGTTCTTTTTGAATGATACCGTCTTGTAAGACCGCGGATCCCACATGTAGTTCCGATGCCTTCGTCGCTTCAAGAAGCGTTTCCGCATTCTCAAGCGTAATCCCGGACCCTGGTAAGATGATCAAGTCCGGATGTTCCTCGATCAAGCGCGCAATCGTCTCTTTACCTTCTAATGCCGTCGCTTGACCACCTGACGTCAAGATCCGGTCGACTTCTGGAAAATCAGCGAGCACTTCTGCCGCTTCGAGAATATCGCGACTACTGTCGATCGCCCGGTGGAACGTCAATGACAGTTCCCCTTTATGTTTGATGATTCGACCAAGGAAGCCTTCGTCGATACGACCGTCTGCGGTCAATGAGCCGACGACGATCCCGGCAGCACCGAGTTCACGGATCAAGTCGATATCCGTGATAATCGTCTCTTCGTCTGATTTCGAATAGACGAACGACTTGCTATGCGGTCGCACGAGGACGTGAACCGGAATCTCGACCGTCGAGACGACTTGACGAATCAGTCCATAGCTCGGCGTCAACCCACCTTCGGATAATGCGGAAACGAGCTCGATCCGGTCCGCTCCGGCTTGTTCTGCTGCGACCGCTTCTTCTACGGTCGATGCGATGATTTCTAACATGATGCATCCCTCCCGCATCAGTGTATCATGAGACGACCATCCAGTTCACGCGTTCGTTGAACAGTTTCATCTCCCATGATGGTGGATAGGAGGCTGGACTGAGAACGATCTTCGCACGCCGGAACTCTGCCACCTTATATTTACGATTGCCTTGAAATTCATCATTTGCCAAAAAGGCATAGACGTCCTTCGTACAGCTGATGACGGCTTTTTGAATCAGCGAGGATTCAATATCATCGCTGACGAAGCCACGCTCGATTTCGGCACCGTCAAACGATAGAAAACAGGCATCAAAAGCGTAGGCATCGAGCGCCTGCAAGACTTCGACTCCGACCGTCTGCCCATAGGCATCGACCGTCCCACCAAGTAACCGAATTTCACCTTTGAACGGTCCCGTCTTGCGGCACTGCTCCAAGTGACTAGCGACCACTAGTGAGTTCGTGACGATCGTCGCGTTGCCCGTTAAATACGGCAACAGATGCTCGACCGGCTCGCCTCGACCAAGAAAGATACAGGAATAATCGCTGAGCCATCCTTTCGCATAACGCGCTAAACGGCGAGACAACTGATCCGTCCGACGCGAGATCGGTGTCTCTCGTTTTCCTCCTTGATAAATCGCTCCCCCATACACGCGTTTTAGCTGACGTTCCCGTTCTAGCTCCTCTAAGTAGCGTCGTACCGTTTCTCCCGAGACATCGAGACGTTCGATCAAATCCTTCGTCATGACTTTCCCTTCCTCTTCCAGCCATTCCATGATGCGTGATTTCCGCTCTTCTCCTAACAACGACACGTGCGCTTCCCCCTTCACAGACAAGTTCTAGTTCTAGTGTATCGAACGTCTGTAAAGGTCTTGTAAATCCGATGTAAATAAACGTGTAGTTCCTATGAAATGTCGTTGAATTCGTCCGTTATCCGACTTTTTCCACAAACAAAAGACGCACCCGCATCTCAATGAACGAGATGTAGATGCGTCTTAATGACTCATTCAGACGGTTTCTTTGCAAAGAGTGGAATCTTAGACTCTGTACCTTGGCGAATCCGTTGGATGTTCTCGCGGTGCTTGAAGATGACGAACAAGGCAAGAACCGTAAAGAACGTCGGAACGATCCAGTCGTTCGTCAAGACACCAATCGTGATGGAAACAACGATTCCGACACTTGCTGCCACGATTGAACTGAGCGACACCATCCGGCTCAGACGAAGTGTCGTCAAAAAGGAAACGAGCAGGAAGATGAACAGAACAGGGCTCGTCACGAGCAACATCCCTCCGGACGTCGCAACTGCCTTTCCGCCTTTGAACTTCGCGAAGATCGGATAGATATGACCGATGACAGCTGCTAGTCCAGCAAACAACGGATGTATATCTGCTCCCATCAAGATGGGAACGAGACTTGCGACGGCTCCTTTTCCGAAATCACCGATCAATACGATGATTCCCGCCTTTTTTCCCAAGACACGGAACGTATTCGTCGTTCCGAGATTACCGCTACCGTGTTGGCGAATATCCATCCCATGTCCCCACTTCCCGACAAGAAGTGCGAACGGTATCGAACCAAGCAGATAGCCAAGAACTAAAATCCCTATGATTTCAATCATAGTCAACCTCCAACCTCTTAGTGACCGACTTTCATATATTCCTCAAGAGTCTGTCCGTTATTTTTAATTTGTGTCGCGACATCGACACCGACATAACGAATGTGCCATGGCTCATACGTATAGCCTGTCCGTGATTGGAAGCCACGATCGTAGCGCACGATGAAACCATATTTCGCTGCGTTATTCGCGATCCATTTTCCTTCTTTCGTATCACCAAGGGCAGCCGTCAATCCGTTACCAACGCTTGGTGCCGAAATATCGAAAGTGAGACCCGTCTGGTGCTCACTGTGACCAGGACGTGCTGAATATTGATCAGCAGCAGCCTTGCCATCACGTGCGACATAATTATTATACAATACTTTTTGACGTTCGCCTGAACGGAATCCACTGACAGCGTTCAATGTCACGCCTTCTTTTTTAGCAGCGGCAAACATCTTCTCCATCTGTTTCGCAGCTGGCGCCCGCATGTAGCTTTGCTCAAGTACACCTGAGTATGAGAAGCTGACGTTTGGTACGACAAGATCTGATGGTTTGTAGTCGATTGGCAAGCTGTATTTTTTATTGACGACGACAAGATTACCAAGTGATAAATCCGCTTTGGCTTCTGCTGATTTATCGACGTCCGGTGTCTCATCTTCTGGTTTCGACGGTTTTTCTTGTTCTGGATCCTGAGATGAACTATCCGGTTTATCCGTCGATTCGTCTTTTTTGTCCTCCGTCTTGTTCTCTGAAGCTGGTGTATCGTCTTTTTGTTCTTCTTCTTTTTTCGTCTCATCTGAAGATTCTTGATCTTCTTGCGTTGCCGCATCAGACGAATTGTCTTCTTGTTTTGCTTCTTCTGACGTATCGTCTTTTGCTGTTTCGTCTGTTTTGTTTGTTTCTTCTTTGTTCGTGTCTTTTGCTGTGTCTTCTTTTTTCGTTTCGTCGTTTGATTGTTTTGTCTCATCTGATTTCTGTTCCGTTTTCGTTGTATCATCGCTTGTTGATCCCCAGGATTACATCCTGCAAGGAGAAGCGCTAACGTACTGACGGTTACGATTTTTTTCATGAGTAAGACCCCTCTTCTTTTTATGCTTCTCTATGTTACCGCTAATCGTTCCATCCGTCGAGTCTACTTCCGACAGATAGAGTAAGTCCCTACCTTACTTCAGCTTCTTTATTTTCGCAAATGATTCTGACTTTGTCATCGGTCGTTAGTACCAAGTGCTAACTTTTACTGTTCAGACTGAAAAAAATGAAAAAAGCGAAACCGATTCAAAAATCGATCCCGCTTTTGATAAATCTCTTTACGCTTCCGTTAAGAGTGCTGCGTCCGTCTCGCTCATCTTCTCATAAATTTCGTGCCAGTTCGGGAACACCTTCGGCAAGCGAATCGGTCGGAAGTTTTCTTTCTTGACGACGACGTGTGTCGTCTTCGCAGAGACCGCAAGCTTCCCGTCCGGATGTTTGACCGTATAGCCATAAATCGTCCGCAATCCATCGTAATGATCAATCCAGACCGTGACGACCGCTGTATCACCGTACGTCAACGAGCGTTTGTAATCGAGATTGACATTCGTGACCGGGGAGACATAACCCGCATCTTCCATTTCCTTATAGTCAAGACCTAAGGACTGGATCAATTCCGTCCGCGCCAGTTCCAAATAGACGAGATAATTCGAATGATAGACGATGCCCATCATGTCCGTCTCAGCGTAGCGGACAGGTATTTCAATCGTGTGCATGTAGCTTCCCCCTTAAAAATCCTCTTTTTCAAGATAGGACCATTCTGAACCGGATAAGCTAACTTTGTCAATTAATCGCATCGACTGCTTCGCGATCGCCTGTTCGACGATCGTGATCGCTGCTCGTGCGTTTCCGTTCGGAACGACATCAATCTTCTCGGTAAGCGTCAATCGTGCGTCCTCCGTCAGCTCGTATCCGAACCGTGCCGCGTATCCTTCAATGATTTGAATCAACTCGTCTGGCGAGTAATTCGGGAAGTGGAATGACCGTTTGAAGCGTGATTTCAGTCCTGGGTTACTTGCGAGCAAGGCGTTCATCTGTTGCTCGTAACCCGCAAGGACGACGACGAGATTGTCTTGATGTTTCGTCATCTCATCCACGAGCGTATCGATCGCTTCCTTCCCGAAGTCGTTCGCTCCACCGTTTAACGCATACGCTTCATCAATGAATAAGACACCACCCAGCGCGTCGCGAATCGCGTCACGCGTCTTTTGCGCCGTTTGTCCGACGTAACCGGAGACGAGATCCGCCCGGCTGACGACTTTCAGATGTCCGCGTTTCAAATAACCGCATTGTCGTAAGACATCAGCATAAAGCTGCGCGACAGTTGTCTTTCCGGTCCCGCTATTGCCGCTAAAGACCGCATGTAGTTCGACCGGTAACACTTTATAGCCCGCTTCCCGGCGACGTTTTTGCATCGATAATAAGGCTTCAATCTGCTTGAGTTCATCTTTGAGATCGGATAATCCGACGAGCGATGCGATCCGCTCCTCAACGGTTGCGTCCGGTTCTTGTACCATCTCGAAATCTTCTTGTTCGAGTAAGGCAAAGTCTTCATGACTGGCACTCTCTCCAAGGCTCGCACCCTTCTTGAAGATCGCATCGAGCACGATATTGCGAACAGCGCGTCCGTTTCCGAAACTGGCGTCGACGCGTTCCCGCTCAAGCCGTCCGAGTAATGCCCGCTCCGCTTGTTCCGTCAAGACATAATCGTTCGCAGTCGCGATCGAGCGTCCGATGGCGAGCAGCTCCTGATCCGTATAGTCGGCGAGTAGATAATGATTTGATTCCGGGAAACGACTCCGGAGTCCAGGATTCGCCTTCAGGAAATCACGCATCTCTTCTGGGTAACCAGCAAGCACGACCGCAAATCGCCCTGCATATTCCCCACTCGTCATCGCTGCGACGAGCGTATCAATCGCGGCTTGTCCATAATCGTTCCCACTTTGTCCGGCACGTTTTAAGGCATAGGCTTCATCGATGAAGAGCACCCCTCCGACGGCTTCGCGGACTTTACTCATGACCTGTTCTTCCGTCTGACCGACGAACGCACCGACGAGTGACGAACGATCCGTCTCGACGACTTCCGGTCGTTCGAGAAGTCCGAGCTCGTGATAGATCTTTGCCATCAGACGGGCAAGGGTTGTTTTCCCGGTTCCGGGATTACCCATGAAGATCATGTGTAGTGATGGTTGATCGCTTGAACGGTAGCCATCTTCCGATCGCTTCTGTTGATACTTCAAGAAGCGATACATATGATGGACCCGTTGTTTAATGTCTTCGAGACCAATCATCGCGTCGAGTTCTTCGAGTGCTGAGCGTTCGACTTGTTTGCTTTCGACAGGGAGCAAAGCGACGACACGTTTGAGATCCTGGATCGTCGTCGCTTTCAGTTCCGTCATCTCGCGGAACGCTTCCCGGGAATAGAAGCGCTCTTGTAAGCTGTCGACGAATGTCTGCGCTGTCTGTTCAAGCGTGGCACTCGAACGCAGTAATGCCGTTCCAGCCTCGAACAATTCCGTCCAGCGTCCAGCATCCAACCGACGCAACCGTTCCGTCAGTTCGACGATTTGTTCCGTCTCCTCAACGATTTGACTTGCTTGGAGGATCAGTTCTTTCGTCGCTGATCGTTTGGCGTTTGCATTGTCCGTCTCGCGAATCGTCGGAAACGTATGCGCGACAAGGCGCTGATACGTACTTTGTAATTGTTGTTCCGTCAACAATTGCTCAAGACGAGCTGGCAATCGACCATGCTGACGGATTTCTTGCATCCAACTCTCAGCTAAGGCATCCAGTCGTCCCGTCATGATATAGCGATGTTCGACGAGTAACGCCAAGATGCGGACGAGTGCTTCCGTTTCTCCAAGCAACCGGCTACTTTGAGCATAACGTAAGGCGAGCACCTCCTCGACCTTCGCGCCCTCTTCCCACGCCTTGATTTGATTGAACATCTCCTCTTTCGAGAATGCTTCCATGTTGAACCTCCTGCGTCTCGAAAAAACCGACTTTGTCCGCTACCGTTTCGTAGCGTCATCGCCGGTCGTTTCTTGTTTATTTTGCTTTTAACCAATCCGGATCGAACGTATCGATCGTTTCAAAACTCTTCATCTTGACAGAGTAGAACAATTTACCGTTGTTGCGTGATTCCGCACCGAGTACTTTCGAACGGTCGGAAGCGACATAATACGTTGCTTGTTCTTGGTTGTTTTCTTTATCGAAGATCGATGGATATTGTTTGATCCAGTCTTCTGGTACCGTGCTTGACGGTTCTTTTTTCACGTACACGTCCGCTGCCATTCCGGCGATGTCCGCTTCTCCCTCGACTTGTCCAAAGTCACCTTTGTTGATGAAAGCGAGGATCTGTTCGTTGAAGCCACGTGAGAGGAATGGGCGCGGCGCACTGACACTTTTGCCGGCTTTCGTCTCATTGACTAACTTCCCTGTCGCATCATACTCACGGAACATCGTCCCGTTCCAGATCGCAAGCGATCCTTTTGACGGACCATCTACGACTTCTGTCCGGAAATGACCTTTGTCATTAAAGACGACTTCATACGTGCGTGATTCAAGTTCATCTTTTTTCGTCGCGAGCTTCTTCTCAACATATTGGATGCGTGTCATCGTATAAAACGGTTTGACCGTCGCGGCTTTTTCATCGCTTGCGGTCTGCGTCTTGTTCAAGAGATAAAAATTGTAGGCAAGGAGGATCGCCATTGCCACGATTGCTACTGCAATCCACGTGCTCGTTCGTTTCGTCATGCCATGTACACCTTCCTAGCTCAAGTCTCTATTCCTTATCATCGTATCGGTTTTATAAGGAGAATACAAAGGGTTTGTCCGAGATTTCACGATTTCTGACTAAATTCGTCAGACTTTTGAACAAATCAGAAAACGGTCAGGACGACAAAAAAAGGCGAACCGAATCAATTCGGTCCACCCTTGGTTACGTTTATGCTTCCTTCGGCGTCAGCGAGACGATCATCGACTCATCGACCAAATAATAGCTATGATGCGGCATTTCACGTAAATAGCCATCCTGAAACAACATCGCGCAGTCGACTTGGAACGTCTTACTATACGGTTTCAACGGGAGTTTCTTCACCCGGTCAAAATAGCGATCGACTGCAACCTGGACATGATCCATCTCATAGACGAGTTCCCGATCTTTTGCCTCCATGATGGTGAATGTCTCACGCGACATGTAAAACACTTGTGTCGAACGTGCTTTCAAATACGGCTCCAGCTGCTTTAAGTCGATGCGTTGCTCATTATCTAGAAGCACTGTCCGATTCGTCCCTTTCGGTAGTTCGGATTCAAAGGCATGCGTCGCTTGTTTGACTTCATCAAGCGTCACGTCACGCATCGGCAACGGCTGGTCTTCCTTCGGTTGAAACCACTTCTTGAATCGGTTCACCTTTTTCCTCCTCTCGTCAAAAAAAGGTGGGGTTTCCCCCACCTTTGATTAGACAACTTATGCTTGTTGGAGACGCTCACGAAGGACCATTGGAAGGATCCCGCCGTGACGGTAGTAATCGATGTCGACTTCTGAGTCGAAACGAGCGATCGCTTCGAATTCAGTGACTTTTCCGTCTGCCGCTGTCGCTGTGACTTTAACGATGTCACGTGGACGAACAGACTCATCGATTGCGATGCTGATCGCTTCTTCACCTGTTAAACCAAGTGTTTCAGCTGTTGTGCCTGCCACGTATTGCAGTGGAAGAACACCCATCATGACGAGGTTTGAACGGTGAATCCGCTCGAAGCTCTCCGCGATGACGGCTTTGACGCCGAGCAAGTTCGTTCCTTTTGCTGCCCAGTCACGTGAAGAACCCATACCATAGTCTTTACCAGCAAGGATGACAAGACCTGTGCCATCTTCTTTGTACTTCATCGCAGCATCGTACATCGCCATCGTTTCGCCTGTTGGCCAGTACGTCGTGAAGCCACCTTCTGTACCTGGTGCGACTTGGTTACGGATGCGGATGTTCGCGAACGTTCCGCGCATCATGATTTCGTGGTTACCACGACGTGAACCGTATGAGTTGAAGTCTTTTGGTGCAACCCCTTTGTTGACGAGGTATTGACCGGCTGGTGTCGTTTTCGAGAATGAACCCGCTGGTGAGATGTGGTCCGTCGTGACCGAATCAGCGAACTTACCGAAGACACGGAGTCCGTTGAGGGCTTCGACTTGACCAGCTTCCTTCGCCAAGCTCTCGAAGAACGGTGGGTTTTGGATGTACGTCGACTCACCGTCGAAGTCGTACTGATCCCCTGTTGGCACGTCAAGATTGTTCCAACGTTCGTTTCCTGTGAAGACTGAATCGTATTCTGCACGGAAGCTTTCTGGTGTGACGACCGTGTTGATGATCGTTTGGATCTCATCACGTGAAGGCCAGATGTCAGCGAAGAAGACTTCTTGTCCGTCTTTGCCTGTTCCGAGTGACGCGTTCATGATATCGACGTCGACTGTTCCTGCAAGTGCATACGCGACGACGAGTGGCGGTGAAGCCAAGTAGTTCGCTTTGACGAGCGGGTGGACACGACCTTCGAAGTTACGGTTACCGGAGAGGACAGACGAAACGAGTAAGTCTGAACCGAGGATCGCGTCTTCGACTGCGCGGTCGAGTGGACCAGAGTTCCCGATACATGTCGTACAGCCGTAACCGACCGTGTTGAAGCCGAGTTCGTCAAGGTACGTTTGGAGTCCTGATTTCTCGAGGTAATCCGTAACGACCTTCGATCCTGGCGCAAGTGATGTCTTGACGTATTTTGGAACCGAAAGACCGAGTTCGATCGCTTTTTTCGCGACGAGTCCCGCACCGATCATGACGTATGGGTTTGATGTGTTCGTACAGCTCGTGATCGCAGCGATTGCAACGTCACCCGTACGCATTTCAACAGCTTCGTCTTCGAACTGAACGACAGCGACTTTGTTCGCTTCTTCTTCCGCTAAGCCGAATCCAGCGTTTCCTTGTGGAGCCGTCAACGCTTTTTTAAATGATGTATGAACATCCGTCAAATCGATCCGGTCTTGTGGACGTTTTGGTCCAGCAAGGGCAGGAACGATCGTCGAAAGATCAAGTTCGACTGTTTTCGTGAATGTTGGATCTTCATTTTGTGGCGTGTAGAACAAACCGTTTGCTTTCGAGTAGTTCTCGACTTTTTCGATCAATTCTTCATCGCGACCTGTCAAACGAAGGTACGTCAATGTCTCTGTGTCGACTGGGAAGAATCCACATGTTGCACCGTATTCTGGCGCCATGTTCGCGATTGTTGCCCGGTCAGAAAGAGACATCAAGTGGAGTGATGGACCGAAGAACTCGACGAATTTACCGACGACGTTCTCTTGACGGAGCATTTCCGTTACACGAAGGGCAACGTCTGTTGCTGTCGTTCCTGGGTGCATCTCACCTGTGATGCGTACACCGATGACTTCAGGTACTGGGAAGAATGACGGCTGTCCGAGCATGCCCGCTTCCGCTTCGATCCCACCGACTCCCCAACCGAGGACGCCGAGACCGTTGATCATCGTCGTGTGTGAGTCTGTTCCGACGAGTGTATCCGGGTACACATCAACTGTACCATCTGCTGTTTCCTTTTCAAGGACGACAGATGCCAAGTACTCGAGGTTAACTTGGTGGACGATCCCTGTTGCGGGTGGTACGGCACGGTAGTTATCGAATGCCGAAGTCGCCCAGCGAAGCAGTTTGTAACGCTCTTCGTTACGCTCGAATTCGAGATCCATGTTTTCTGCAAGTGCACCAGCAAAACCGTAAGCATCGACTTGAACCGAGTGGTCAACGACGAGGTCGACTGGTACTTCTGGGTTGATGACCGATGGGTCTCCACCGAGATCTTGCATGGCTTTACGAAGTGAAGCGAGGTCAACGACCGTTGGAACACCTGTGAAATCCTGAAGGATAACGCGTGACGGTTTGAACGGAACATCGACATCGTTCGAAACTTGAGCTGTTCCCCATTTCGCCAAGTTCTCGACGTGTTCACGTGTGATCGAACGACCATCTTGTTGACGAAGTACTGACTCGAGTAGGACACGAATCGAGTATGGAAGACGTTTGACTTCCGTCAATCCGAGTTCTTCCAATTTTTCAAGACTATAGTACTGATAATTCTTACCGTTTGCTTCAAACG
The DNA here is from genome assembly GCF_057772545.1 of Exiguobacterium sp. E17S. Classification (NCBI taxonomy): domain Bacteria; kingdom Bacillati; phylum Bacillota; class Bacilli; order Caryophanales; genus Exiguobacterium; species Exiguobacterium sp. E17S. Next base: position 463,302 of record NZ_JBYLRU010000001.1, on the reverse strand, counting down.
AACGGCGTGCGCCAAAGACATCTTGCGACACATCTGTTTGCTTCATGGTGATTCCCCCTTTAAGTGTTCACGACATCAAGCCCCTGATACCGCTTACTTGTACAGTTCTATCATAGTATAATATGGATTCCGTTACAATTTGAAAGAACAAAAGACTTTCGATAAGTTTTACTTATTGCCAATATTAGAAAATTATTCTGTTGTCCTGTTTTTCTCATATTTCCAGTCTCGCGTTTCCATTTAGAATGTTCAGGGTACTTAAAAAGTGTAGTACGATATCCGATTCTTGTGGAGGCGTTTATTATGGCGAAATATAAAAGCGATGCAACGCACGTTATTACGACAATCATTTTCAGTGATTTAGAAAAAGCAAAAACAGGCTTTGCGATGATTAAGGATCTCGAGGCAATTAAGGAAATCGAGATGGATCAGATGGTTCTCGCAAAACGTGACGAAGCAGAGGGCTTCTCTTTCATCGATGCCATCGACTTCACGCAACAGGACCAATCCTTCAAAGGCTCATTGATCGGCATGGCGATCGGTGTCGTCGGAGGTCCGTTCGGTATGCTCGTCGGTTCCGTTGCTGGTTATTTGATCGGTGCGAATCGGGATGAAAAGAATGAACGGGAATCGTTTGATCTTTTCAACCGGACGCTGAATCAGATTGATCCCGACCATTACGGTGTCATCTTGATCAGTGAAGTCAACGAAGATTCAGAAGCTGTCAATGCGATCGCCGCTGAACTCGGAGCGACGATTCGCCGGACAGGTGAGACATTACCGGATGGTGCAGTCTAATCAAATCAAAGTTGTCTTCTTTACGTTCTCGTTTTAGACGGGAACGTTTTTTAATTCCTGGATCACCTGTTTTGCTGCTTCCTGCGTCGTTTCAGGATCGACTTTCTGTATAGAATTGTGTTGCACGGTTATGAGGATATTTTTGTAGCTGATGATGAGGAGCTCGCCGTAATCACCGTTTGATTGATACTGAACCAAATCATTGCCTATGTATCGATCCGTATACGCAAAATGAATCGCTAACCGCGTATCTTGTTTTTGGTTTTCAAAATAAAGTGTCTCCTGGGTCGATGGCGTGTCAATCGTTCCGTCAACCGTTAACCATCGTCTTTTCCCAAAACTCAAGGATTGGTCGACAGCCGTGAAGTCTGCACCGATCGTACTTCCCTTCAACTGAAACTGATTCATCTTCAAGTGTTCATTCATATGCTTGAACAGCTTTTCATACTGAACTGGATTTAAGATGGGGTGTTTCGTTTGATTCGTATGCGTAGTAGTTTTGACTTCTACTTTTTTCTGTTCCGTCATAGCCGCCTCATCCGTGCATCCAGCGATTAAAAACACACTTGAAAACAGAATCAACATAGTCCCCTTATAATTCATAGAACATCCTCCCCCATTGTTGATATCCTTCTATCACTTCGCCTTAAAGTTATACAGCGGTTTAATGACCTCGACGACATCGACCGTTTCTTTCGTGTTACGGATGATTTCGTCCATCGGTTTGTAGACAAACGGCGACTCGTCACGCGTCGATGCGACGACTGAACTTGACCAGACATCGGTCATCGTCTTTTCGAACGCATCCAGTTCAACCGTTTTGAATGCTTTTGACCGCGACATGATGCGTCCTGCTCCGTGTGGCGCGGAATAGTTCCAATCGGGATTTCCTTTTCCGACGACGATCAAGGAACCATCACGCATGTTCATCGGAATGATTGCCCGCTCGCCGGCTTTTGCAGAGATGGCACCTTTTCGTAGAATCATCGCGTCAAGATCGATATAGTTGTGGATCGTATCGAATTGATCCGCAATCGTCCATCCCATCGCTTCAAAAATAACTTCAGTCATCGCTTGACGGTTCAATGCTGCGTATCGTTGGGCAATCTTAAGATCATGGAGGTAACGCTCCATCGCTTCGCCGGAAACAGATGCTAAATCTTTGTTAAACGTAGACCGTTTTTCCTTCAATTGCTGTAAGGTGGCTTGAATCTCCGACGCGCGCCCTTGTTGTTTTAATTCGGCGATGACTTGGTCAGCGTCAAATTGGAAGCGTGCCGTTTCCGCCTCTGCTTGATAATGTTCGGCAATCGTTTTTCCAAGATTGCGACTACCAGAATGAATGACGAGATAGCGCTGTCCTGCTGCATCTTGGTTCAGTTCGATGAAATGATTCCCTCCACCAAGCGTACCAATCGATAATCGTGCCCGTGTCTCATTGAACGGTGCAAGCACTTGATCAAACGGTATCTGTTCTGATAATGGATGGGCTTGCTGGCGTACCGACATGCCACTTGGGACGAGACGCTGAATCGTCGCGTCAAGTTTCGCATAATCGATTGGTTCTTGTTCAGCAAGTCGTGTACATAACATGCCGCAACCGATATCGACCCCGACGAGATTCGGTACGACCTCGTCCGTCACATGCATCGTCGTTCCGATGACAGACCCTTTTCCAGCATGGCAATCCGGCATGATCCGGACACGACTGTCTGTCGCAAATTGTTCCTCTAACATAGCTGCGACCTGCTTAATCGTCAGGTCGTCGACGTTATCTGTGAAAATCTTCGCTTCCCCATACGTGCCTTGAATCGTTTTCATACAATCTATCCTTTCTTTCTTGTCTGTTGATCAATCTGCTGTTTCTTTCATGATTTCAATGAATTGTTTTGTCAGTGTCGTCGGTCCCGTCTCCGTCAACCAGACGAAGGCTGTCGTACTTGCAGCACCGGATAAGTATGTCTGGTGCAGTCCTGTCATATCCAGTTCCCGCAACGTACTCTCCGGCAATACAGTCACCGCCTGTCCACTGCGGACAAGACCGATCAGCGTCAAGACATCGGAACACGTCTCTTGCGATACGACGCCGAGCCGTTGACTTAACGTCTGAAAGACACCGAGTCCTTCTTGACTCGGAATGATGAGGTTCGCAGTTGGGTGATCCGGATGCCAGACTTGATGAAACGGTTCTTCTTCCATCCATTCAATCGAGATCCCTTGCGCATCAATCGGCAGACGGACGAATGCTGCATCAAGCGACCGCTCTTTCAACCGTTCGATGAGCGCACTCGATTCTCCTTGGTGGACTTGTAAGATAATGCCAGGATGTCGTCGTTTCATCTGTTCAATCCATTCGACGAGCCGACTGGCTGATAATGTGTTGACACCAATTCGCAAAATCCCTGTTCGCCCGGCTTCGATGTCGCTCACTTCCATCCGTGTCTCCTGCTCGAACTGTAGTAAAGAAACTGCTCGTTCATATAAGCGGTTGCCGCTTGAGGTAATCCGAATCCCGCGTCCTGCCCGCTCAATCAGACGAACGCCAAGCTCTTCTTCCATCCGCCGGATTTGCTGCGTCAAGGCTGGTTGCGCCATCCGCAAGCGCTCCGCTGCCCGCGTGACGGATTGTTCCTCGACGACCGCACAAAAATAGCGGTACTGACGTAAATCCATATTCATCATCTCTTTCATATGTTTTCATGTATAAAGATATATGAATCATAACATCAATCATATGCTATGATGCAGGAATATCTGAAGTTTAAGAAAGGAGCTTTTTCATGAAACAAACGACTTCTACCTTCCAGTGGATCGTCTTTTTACTCGCGAACACGATCGCCTTACCAATCGTCGTCGCCAGTCTGTTCGACCTCTCTTCAGTCGAGACAGCTGCTCTCGTCCAACGGTCGTTCTTTGTAGGCGGGATTGCCTGTTTCCTACACGGAGCCTTCGGCCACCGGCTTCCGATCGTATCGGGACCTGCCGGATCATGGGTCAGCATCTTCGTCGTCATCGCCGCACTACCGGTCGATTCAAAAACGGCCTTTACGATCGCGATGGCAGCCGTCGTCATTGCCGGCGTCGTCCTCATCATTCTCGGTTTGACAGGATGGACGAAATACTTATTACCCGTCTTCACACCGCTCGTCAGCGGAACGTTTTTGCTCTTATTATGTATTCAATTAACAGGCGTCATGCTCGGTGCCGTTCTTGCCGTCGAGGCAACACGTCTCGCCGGAATCATCACGTTCTTGCTCGTACTCGGACTCAGCCAATTCGGACCGAGTCGCTTACGTCCGTTTGCCTTGATGATCGGAATCATCGTCGGTTGGCTCGTCAGCCGTCCGTCGCTTCCTGCATCGTCTAGTTTGTTCGCACCACCGCAAGCGTTACCGTTCGGATGGCCACAGTTTGACGGCAGTGCATTCCTTGTCGCGATTCCGTTCGCGATTTTGCTCGTCGTCAATTTAATTGCCGCTTTAAGCGCCGTCGAAGCGACGCTTCAAAAACAAGGACGTCTGCACCAAGGATTATCCATCGAAGGTGTCATTCATTTACTCGCTGCTACGTTCTCGACGCTTGTACCGGTGCCTTTACCCATTACGAGCGGGTTCATCGCGCAAACAGGAAGCCGGAAACGTCGTCCGTTCTTGATTGCCTCGCTCGTCATCGCGTTGATCGGTTTCTTCCCAAGCTTGATCGGTATCATCGCAACATTACCGCGTAGCGTCGCGAGTGCCGCGTTGCTTGCGACATTGCCACACATGTTCCTGATTGCTTGGCAGTCTGCGGAAAGTAACATGGAGAATAGCCGTCGCCGCCATGCGTTTGCAATCAGTGCTGTCATCGGCATCAGTATCTTGTTACAATCAACCGTCATCGCAGAAGTCCTGCCTTTGACACTTCGTCCGTTCCTCAGTAACGGATTACTCGTCGGTACGATGCTTGTGCTCGGTTTTGAGATCATCGAAAAAGTTCGTTCACGTCGCGCGAAACAGGCTGATCGATTAGCGAGCTAAACGGTATTGTACGACCGGACGATGTCATCATCCTCGCTTTTCTATAAGAGTCGAGGATGAACATCTCATCTGTTTATTCACCTAAAAAAGTAGCCTTTTCGAGTCACATCGAAAAGGCTACTTTTTTCTCATTTTATTCGATTAAAATCAAAAAGCTATTTTACTCAACGCACTTCCCGCCACCATTTTCGTGTCGTGCTCTCGGGTGTCACACTCTCCCCGATCATCGGAGTCAGAACCGGAATCTCATCGCGTTTCGCTTCCTTGAGCAACCGTTCGACCGGCTCGAACCATGCATGAAACGCGAGGATGAAGGCAGACCAGTGAATTGGCATCAGGACGCGACCTTTAACGTCACGATGTGCTTGAACCGTTTGTTCCGGTAACATATGCGAATTGGACCACCGGACATCGTACTGCCCACATTCCATCATCGTCAGGTCAAACGGACCATATTGTTCGCCGATTGCTTTAAAGTGTAGACCATATCCACTATCGCCACTAAAGAAGACCTTTTGCGAGCCTTCGATGACCCATGACGCCCATAGCGTTGAAAATTGATCAAGACCATTTCGCCCTGAATAATGGCGCGACGGAGCCGCTGTCAGTTTGATGCCACCGACTTGTGTCGATTCATGCCAGTCGAGTTCCGTGATTCGCTCAGCTGAGACGCCCCATCCACGGAGACGACTCCCGACACCAAGGGGCACGATGAAGCGACCGACTCGATTTTTCAAGGCGAGGACGGATGGATAATCCAGATGATCATAATGATCATGCGAATAGACGACGACATCAATCAACGGTAGACGTTCGAGATCAACCGTCTGCGTCGTTTGAAAACGTCCTCCGCCCAGCTTCGGGAACGGTGATGGTGCGCGACCGAGCATCGGGTCAAAGAAAATCGTTTGCCCATCGAGTTCGAGTAAAAATGCCGAATGTCCGAACCATGTGACACGTGGTGTTTCGCTATCGTCTTGACGTCGCTGATACGGAAGCGTCGGTAACGCTTTGACAGGACGCAGATTCGGAATGTTTCTTCCGTAATCCTTTAAGATACTTTTCATCGAGTCCCATTCCATCTTCAACTGGAAATCCATCTCATTTTTGAACTTCCCGTCGACAAAACGGTCTGATCGTTCGAAACTCCGCCGCTCTGCACGGCTTGGTCGTTTCCCGAACACCGGGTATCGGTTGATGAACCAAGCACTTGCAAGACCAATTCCTGCTAAAGCTGTCACTATTTTTTTCATGTCTTATCACCTCTTCGATGCTCTCAGTATAGCACCTCGATTCCCCACACATCTCGCTTTGCGACTCCGGACGCGAGAAAAAAAGTGAAGATCACCGATATCGGCGCCTTCACTTCTAGGTATTAGTCGAGATCGTCTGCTTTCCACTTCGCCCGGTCGCTCTTCTCACCGTCCCCGCGGTGATTGGATTCATAGGCGTTGTTCCCTGGATTTTCGACCTTGTTATCATCGTGCCGATGGTCATGATCATGATCGTGGTCATGGTGATGATGGTGGTCATGGTCGTGGTCATGATCGTGATCGTGATCTCGATCCTTGACGAACAATGCAAGACCGCCACGCTCGACTTCTGCGTAATGCCGTTCTGCCTCATCGTCCGAATGTCCGACACGTTTTAATGTCTCGCGGAGCGGTGGTTCTTTAGAAAATTTTGATTTGACCTGATCAATCCAACTTGCACCCGATGCTTCGTCTGCCGCATCATCTCGACCGACGACAGAAAAATCCGAATCATGATGCCCTTGTTGTTTCAATTCCTCGATTTTTCGTTCCAGACTCGATTGATCCTGATAGATTCCAACAAACCGTTTCGCCATCACATGACACCTTCCTTTTTCATATGAATTCAAACTCGCTCTGTTTTTACCCTTGTTCGCTTGCCATCAAACGAGATTTCAGGAACGAAAAAACGGACTACTTCGAAAAGTAATCCGTCAAAAACTTAGAGTTGTTGCGGTGAATCGACCAATGTGATCGTTCCTTCGTTTTTCTGAACGAATCGCTCGTAGACGAAATCATTCGCAAATAATAGAACAGCATTATCCCAACGGTCGTAGACGAGAACCGTCCGTGAATCCGTCAATTGTTTGACGGCAGCGACTTCAGCTGGCTTGATCCATTTCGCGACTTGGAAGTTCGCAGCATCTTTCAAGATGTCAACGCCATACTCACCTTTGAGCCGGTGCTCGAAGACTTCGAATTGGAGTTGCCCGATTGCTCCGAGGATGATTTCGTTGTATTCCGTTTTGTAGACCTGGATCGCACCTTCTTGCGCGAGCTGTTCGACACCTTTTTGGAACTGTTTCGACTTCAAGGCATTTTTCGTGTAGACCTTCAAGAAGAGTTCTGGTGCGAACGTTGGTAGCGCTTCATATTGCAATGATGGATCACCGTTCGTGATCGTATCACCGATTTGATAGTTGCCTGAGTCATACAACCCGATGACGTCTCCTGCGAACGCTTCATTGACCGTTTCCCGCTCATCCGCCATGAATTGTGTCGATTGCGACAGTTTCATTTTCTTGCCTGTCCGTGTCAGGACGACGTCCATTCCACGATCAAATTTACCCGTACAAATCCGGACGAACGCAATCCGGTCACGGTGATTCGGGTTCATGTTCGCTTGAATCTTGAAGACGAAACCGCTGAAGAAGTCTTGTGCCGGTTCGACTTTCCCTTTGTTCGACTCACGTGGTGTCGGTGAAGGAGACAGGTTCAAGTAATGCTCGAGAAGTGGTGTGACGCCGAAATCGACGAGGGCTGATCCGAAGAAGACCGGAGTCAACTCACCTTTTGCGATCAATTCTTCATCGTATTCGTTACCTGCGCCGTCGAGTAAGTCGACTTCATCCATCAACGTCTCGTACATTTCCGAGTTGATCGTCGTCGCGAGTTCTTCGTTTGCGAGACCTTCCTCGCCGAGTTCGATCGTCTTTCGATCATTTTTAAAGCAGTGGAATTGTCCTTTGACGCGGTCATAGACCCCTTCGAACTGTTGACCTGAACCAGCTGGCCACGTCACAGCAACAGACGGGATGCCGAGGACTTCTTCGAGTTCTTCCATCAATTCGAGTGGGTCACGCGCTTGACGGTCCATCTTGTTGATGAACGTAAAGATTGGAATTCCGCGCATCCGACAGACTTGGAATAGTTTCTTCGTTTGCGACTCGATCCCTTTCGCCGCATCGATGACCATGATCGCTGAGTCAACCGCTGTCAGGATTCGGTACGTATCTTCACCGAAGTCCGAGTGACCCGGTGTATCCATGATCGAGACGATCTTTTTGTTGTATTCGAATTGCATGACCGAAGACGTAACTGAGATTCCGCGTTGTTTTTCGATTTCCATCCAGTCTGATTTCGCAAATTTCGAGTTTTTCCGTGCTTTGACAGAACCTGCCTCACGGATTGCCCCTCCGTGCAGGAGGAATTTTTCAGTTAATGTCGTCTTACCCGCATCCGGGTGGGAAATGATGCCGAAAATCCGACGCTTTTCGACTTCCGTTTGTAGAATGTTTGTCATGTATGGTAGTTCCTTTCACCGATATATTCAAAAGTCCGATCAATCTTTTTCGCAACTAGTCTATCATACCGAATTTTCAAGGTCTCGTCCATTTCACTTCATTGACTCAATTTTCAGATTTAAAGTTGACAATTCATCACGATCTTCTTTACGATGACTAGGAAGTTCACTATTACAGAAGGAGGAGACGTACAATGGTATTCCATCAAGCCCGGACATCTGTCCACACTGTCTTTGTATCGGCTACAACTGTACGTCACCCAATCGTTTAATTTTTAATTAAGCAGGGTGTGCGTATGCGTATACGTACATGCTGCCCTCTTATATTAGGACGGGTATGCCCATATTTGTGCGTATCCGTCTTTTCTATTGTCTAAAAACGGAATATAAGGGGTTTTCACTATGCTTAACGCACTCAAACAGCTTGATCGCAACATCTGGATCCGGTTCGTCGGGGAAACGATCACGGGGATCATGATGTTCATGATTGCACCATTTTTAGTTCTTTATTATGCGGATCGACTCGATTCCTACTTCTTGGTCGGTGTCATCATGGCGACCGGACCGATCATGTCGCTCGTCGGTGCCGTCCTTGGTGGTCACTTCGCCGATAAATTCGGTCGAAAACCACTGATGGTCCTCTCGATCATCGGTGACGTCATCGCACTAATCGGTTTTTCGTTCGCTGATTCATTCGGACCGCTTCTCGCTTTGAACGCGCTGCTCGGTTTATCGAGTTCACTGTTCCATCCCGCGGCAAGCGCGATGTCGCGGACGTCACACCACCAGAACGCCTAAACGAATCATTCGGTCTGCTGCGGATGGGACATAACGTCGGGGCCGCATTCGGTCCACTTCTCGGAAGTGCGGTCCTATTCGTCGACCGTTCACTCATCTTCTACTCTGCCGCTTTCGTCTTTTTCCTGTACGGACTCGTTCTCTACTTCTTCATCGAAGAAACGAAACCGGAGTATATCGAAAAGACGGACGAAGTCAAAGTATCACCGCTCACTGTATTGCGGAAGGATCATGTCTTTTTAATCTTCATCGGGGCGGGTGTCTTCATCTCGATGGGATTTGCCCTCGTCGAGAGTATGTTACCGGTCTTCTTGAAGGAAGCACTGCCGGGACTACCGACGAAACAAAATCCGTTTCCTTACTTGATGGCACTGAACGGAATCATGGTCGTCTTGTTCCAGTTCCCGATCGCTGCTCGCTTGTCCGGCAAAGCATTCGGAAAAGTCATGTTGCTCGGCGCCTCGATTTTCGGCATCGGCATGATTTTCCTCGCATTCGTGCCGTCCTACCTGTTCTCACTCGGAACGAGTTATGTCGTGCTCGTGACGGTATTGCTTGCGATTTATGCGTTCTATACGCTCGGTGAGATGATCATGTCTCCTGTGCAGATGACGTTCATCGCTTTGATCGCCCCGGAACACCTCCGCGGAACGTACAACGGTGCTGCGAGTCTCCAGTGGTTGATTGGCGGCGTCACCGCACCGCTTCTCGGATCGTTATTCCTTGATACCGGAAAAGGTGACTTTGCGCTCGGATTCGTCGGACTGCTCTGTTGTGTCTCAGGTGGAGTCTATCTCGCACTCGACCGGTCGATTCAACGCGCAAAACGCTTAACGAAATCCGCCTAAAAAAAGCGATGTGTCATGCTCCGACTTCAGTCAGAGCGTTACACATCGCTTTTCTCGTTAAGAGGGTAATTGATTTGCCGCTACGAACGGACCAAACAGGACCGGTAACGGATCAAGTCGTTGCTGGATTTCTTCAATGAAATTCGTCGATCCACTGACGAAGACGATCGGATCATTTGCCGTGATCATCGTCAAGAATTCGTGCATCTGTTGTTCCCATCCTTCTTGACGAATGTGGTGAACGACCATCCCTTTCGTCGTCAAGGATAGGACATTCGCTAACATTCGTTCTGCCAGTTCCTCAGCTGAGACATGTAACAAGGTCGTTTTGCGACCACTCAGAAGCGCATGCCGGGCTTCGTCAATGACGGCTCCGAGATGATGTTCTTCTGCAATCAACAAAATATCTTGTTGACGCCAGTTCTCAGCACGGCGGTATTTACAAAAATGGCGGCACGTATCAACAAGTTGATGATGGACGATACTCCAAGCTTGCAATAGCGGTGCATCATCTTCTAGTGCATACTCGATCTGAATGGCTTTTAGAATTTCATGACTGATGATGCCCGGGTATGTCAGCAGAAACGATTTCGTTTGATTGATTTCGTTCAATAAAATCAATTTAAACAGTTCACTCGATTCATGCTGATTGGTAATCTGATTCAGTAGTTGACTCAAGCGTAAAATCCGCAAGGCACGAGTTCCGTCCTGAGCCCCCGCTTCTCGAAGCGCGCGCAATTCTTCTTCGTACGTCGCCTCAAGCGAGTCATAGAAGCGCGTCGCGATCCGCAATCCCTTTTGCTCCATCGATGGACCGAGCTGTTGTAAAAGGTGTAATGCCTGATCGAAATGCATAATTTAACCTACCTTTCACCGTCCATTATGCGTGAATCCACCCTCAAAAACAATCTCTAAAATGCATCTTAATTTTTGCACATTGAGAGTTGATAATGCTTGCGTCCCCCCCTAGTATGTGTGTTAAGTAGGTGATGAAAATGCGCATGACACGTTATACGGATTACGCGATTCGGTCCCTGCTGTTCGCAGCAGCCCATCCCGATCGTTTAGTCCGAATCCAGGAAGTAGCGGATTGTTACGACATTTCTAAGAATCATTTAATGAAAGTAGTCTATCGTTTAGGACAGAGTGGTCTGATTGATTCTGTCCGTGGTCGTGGAGGTGGGTTCCGCTTAGCAGGTCCTCCAGATGCAATTCATATCGGTGACGTCGTACAACTGTTTGAACCAACCGTTCATTTTCTCGATCCGCAAGAAGGCATTCACGAGGTCCCTTCGCTCAATCCGGCACGTGATGCCTTCGATGATGCCATTGCGGCGTTCCATCAAGTACTCAATAGTTACACGGTACATGATTTGCTACATCCGACAGCTGATACTCATCCACAAATACTTGAAATGATTCCGAACCGCGATTGAGCCGGTTCGGAATCTTTTTTTATTCCATCCTCGCTCAATTGCGATTTCTCAAAACGCTCGTGGTATACTTATATAAGAAAGGAGGGGTACAGATGAACCCTCAAGAAGAACTCCATCTCTTATATCTTCGCTTAAAGGAAGAAGAACCCTCCGTTGCACGCGGTGAGGCCTTATGGGCCATCTTTGAGGAAACAGCTGATGATTCACTCCGCTTCCTCTCCTTATGGGCATTTTCACAAAATCAATTTGATTTAGGACACTTCCGATCGTTTCTCGTGTCCTTCACGCTCTTGATGGAATGGATCCGAAAAGATGAGATGACACTGACTCCCAAACAAGAACTTGATTTGTACTGGAACTACAAGTCCTACTTGATCTATATGGCAGAACAAGAAGACGTGACGGTCTCGCTTCTCGAAGAAGACCTCGACCGTTTCATCGACTTCTGTGACGCGCATGGCTTTATTCGAACGCGCGACTATATCAGCTTCATGGTCTACAGCAAACTCGGTGACGAGGAACAGGCCGATCATTATCTATCGGAATGGGTTGACGCGCCAAGTGACGAACTCAGTGATTGCCCGTCCTGTGAAGCATTCAGCCGGATGACGTATGCGATTGATCGTGGCTTCGAAGATCGCGCCCTGCTACTTTATGCAGCTCTACGGCATGAACGCGGTTGCTCGCGGATGCCGGATCAGGCTCATCCATACATCCTTCCGTTGTTCCTCAGTCGCAAAAAAGAACGCTTCGATTGGAGCGAACGCTTGATCGAAGAAGTCAAACGTGGTGAAACCCTCTTTACAGGCGGTGACGAACCGTATCACCTGTATGCGAAGATGTATTATGATACGAACTATACTTGGTCGATGGAAGAGAAAAAACAATTGATCCCGTTCTTGACTGATCGTGGATATCTTCAGTTCCTACTCGCTCACTATGCCTTTGCTCATCGGCAATCGCTCGGTGAGGAAGCGTCGTATCTCGCAGCGCTTCGGACGAATCTGTATGAGATTGCACAATCTCTTGATCGCCGGATCGAAGGTGTCTTCTACTTGAACCTCGTCGAACGTGAACTAAAACGAATCACCCAGTTCGTTGCCTGAATCTCATTCGTAAAGGAAGTGTCTTCATGTTAGATCATGTCCAGCTCGCTATGCCGAAAAACGAAGAAGATCGCGCCCGTGCATTTTATGCCGGGCTTTTACATATGAAGGAAGTCGAAAAACCGACTGGCGTTCAAGCCAGTGGTGGTGTCTGGTTCGAAGACCATGGTGCAGCACTTCATCTCGGCATCGAGGAGCCATTCTCCCCTGCTAAAAAAGCGCATCCTGGATTAACCGTCGCTGCGTTCGAAGCGTTGAGCGATGCTCTTCAAGCTGCCGGTTATCCGGTTGAGCATGACACACGCCTTGCGCCCCGTCGTCGTTTCTTCACAGCCGATCCCTTCGGTAACCGTTTGGAGATCATTGCTGCCCATCTGCCGACGTTAACGCCGAAGAAGTTGACGGATGGTTCTCATGTCCGCTTAATCGCACCCGCTTCAAGCCTCTCGACGGTCGAGATGAAGATCATCGATGGTGCGATCCAGACCCTCGAATCACTTGGATTACGTGTTTCGATCAGTCAACATGCGCGTGCCGTCAACCCGTTCGGTTCCAGTGATCCTGAATTACGCGTCGCGGACCTGCATGCTGCGTTCGCTGATCCGAACGTTGATGCGATTCTGTGCGTTCGCGGTGGATTCAGTACGAATGAACTCGTTGACTTACTCGACTACGAATTGATTCGGACACATCCGAAAATCCTGTGTGGCTTCTCCGATATCACAGCACTCAGTCACGCCATTCTAACGAATACTGGATTAATCACTTACTCTGGACCAATGTTACGGGCATTTCGTGATCGCGACGCCTATACGATTGATTACTTCAAGCAAGTGTTGTTTGGAACGGATCCCGTTACGATCAAGCCTTCGGTGCATTGGCGCGATACCGATCGCGGACACGTCATCACGTTACCAAACAAAGGACCGATTCTTTTATCCGCTGGGCAAGCGAGTGGTCGTCTGCTCGGTGGGAATCTTTGTACGCTAAATCTCCTGCAAGGCACACCGCACTTCCCTGATTTACGGAATACGATTTTATTCCTTGAAGATGATTACGAAGTCCATCCAGCAACGTTCGCCCGTGATTTCGCCTCTTTGATGGCACAACCAGGCGCGGAAACGATTCGTGGGATCGTCTTCGGACGCTTCCAACTCACAACGAAGATGACGGAAGAGCATCTGCGATATCTGATCTCACTCTATCCATTCCTAGAGCACGTACCGGTTCTTGCGAATGTCGACTTCGGACATACGAGTCCTTTGTTCACGTTCCCGATCGGTGGTCAGGTGGAACTGCATGACGAGGTCATCCGACTTCATATTTCTTGAATATCAAAAGAAGGAGACGCGGCAATCCGCATCTCCTTCTTTTTTAATAGTCGAGCAATCTCGAAGCGTCGATTTGACGTTTCGACCCATCCGCGAACATCTCAAGTGTTGCGAAAATCTGGTCATTTGCCCATTCATAGTGAAGTAACGTGAAGTCTTCGAGTGTCGAGACCGTCTTGAACGTTTTCCCGACCGTAAAGGCACGCTTCCGGCTCGCATCTTCTGCCGGAACGGTGACGAAGATCACCGTGATCTCTTCGCCCTTCGTATCATAATAGAATTCAACGATCCGACCGTCCGCTGTTTCAGGTAAAACACCTTTACGGGGCTGTCCGGTCTCGTCCAATTGTACGTATGGTTGCAGCATTCTTTCGCCTCACTTTCTCCGTCATTCATCATAGCACGTCCACCTGATTTATGCTAATCTATATTTGATGTGAAAGGGGGATGAGTCGCGCATGGAATGGTTCATGAACGGGATTCTGCTCTGGGGCTTTATCATGATCACACTCATGGCAATTGGCGGGTTTTTCATGTTCCGGAAGTTCCTCAAGAAGTTACCGAAAGAAGACGGTAAATCGATGATGGACTGGGAAGATGAGTACATCGACCAAACACGACATCTTTGGACGGATGAGACGATGGAATTGTTGAACGCTCTCGTCATGCCGGTTCCATCGGCATTTCGTGATGTCGCACGCCGCAAGATTGCCGGGCGGATCGGACAGTTCGCACTTGAAGAACGGGCGACAGAGATGACATCCGAACTGGTCGTCAAAGGATATATTTCTGCGACACCGAAACGCGATCATAAATTCTTGAAAAAAGCACTAACGGAGCACGCCATCGACTGGCGAGACTACGCATTATACTTCCAAAATTGAAGGATGCACGAAAAACCGCCGAAGTCGCCTTCAGCGGTTTTTTTAGTGAGGTAAGTGCGCAACCGGCACGGTGCCCGACTTGACTCGTTTGTATTTCATATACATCGCAAAGCGCCACGGTGCAATCATTCCAAAGGCAACGAGATAAAAAATCCCACCCGTTTCGAAGATATCGATCTGTCCGCCGATGAAGAACTTCGCAACCGTCCGAACGAGTAAGATGCCGAATAAGACGATGAAAAATGCTTTCGAACGTTGCAAATAAATTTGCCCTTCCGCTTCATAAAAATTGGATGTCTTGATCAAAAAGATACTGAAGATGGCTCCAACGAGCAATGCTTCTGCCACTTCCGTCCATGTCAGACGGGATGCTGGGTATAAAAACTGCAGCATACCCGTCGACATCGCAAAAGGCGGGATCAAGATTTTTTAGCATTCGTCGGTTTTGCTGATGCCTTCACACGAATGAAGCTGATCAGCAATCCCATGACGAGCGCTACCCCAGTTGATATCCAAATCATCCGATCACTTCCTTGATTAAAATCCAGTGAATCCGACGATGTCACTCATCCATGCTGCGAATTTACTCAAGCCATCAAAATACAGCATGACTCCGAACACCATCATCAAGGCTCCCCCGAATTTCGTTAATTTCAGACTATACTGCACGAACAAGCGCGAACGACCGACGAAGAACGCCATCAATAAGAACGGAATCGAGAAGCCAAGGACATACGCGAGCATGTAGAACATGCCTTGACTCGGATTGGTCGCAGCTAATCCGATGACTCCTGCGAGAATCGGACCTGTACACGGTGTCCAACCGGCTGCAAAACCGATTCCGACGAGTACCGTCCCGACGTATCCTCCTTTTCGTTCCCCGAGATTCAGTTTCTTTTCACGCATCAAGAATGTTGGTTGCCATAATCCGACGAGAACAATCCCAAAAACGAAGATGACGAGTGCCCCAACCATCCGTAACGTATCCCGATATGTGATAAAGACATCTGCGAACAACGATGTCGATAAACCGAGTACAACGAATACCATCGCAAAACCAATGAGGAACGCTAACGTATGAAACAAGGATCGTTTTTCTCGTACGCCCCGTTCTTTTAAATCCGTTACCGACACACCTGTGATGTATGAGAGAAACACAGGATACAGTGGTAGCGTACATGGAGAGACGAAAGATAATAATCCTGCTCCAAACGCTAACCATAATGAGAGCTCCATATGAGCATCCCCTTTCTTTACTACTATAGAAGAAGTTCCTCCTCTATTTTGCCAAACTCCTCTGCATTTAGCACCTATTATCTCACAGAAAGTTGCAAAAGATTCGTGTCCGCCAAAATTACAAAAAAATTACATTTCATCGATTTTACTGAAATCTCATTGCACCTAGTAAATGGACTTGCTAGAATATGGATACGACACCAATGTAAGGGAGACTGCTATGACGACACAACAACTATTGACGTTAGCCATCGAAGCCAAACGTAGCGAACTATATCATCAAGCTGACCAGTCCAGCTTCACCTCCCCGCGTGTTTTACAACTTAGCCATGAACTTGACGTCCTGCTTTTAGAATATTCACGGACAGTCCAAAACTACACCATTCACGGTTCGAACGAACCGCTCTTATCTTAATGCACAATTTGGTCAGCATTCGAGTGTGAATGCTGACTTTTTTTATGACTTTTTATTTCTGATGGAGGTGCTTCATGTCCGCTCTTACATTCATTGCTAGTTCTCGTCCCCTCTATATACCTGACGATCTCCCTCAACTATACGTACATGAAGTCGAACCGCTTGAATATGTCTCTTTGAAGCGAGGTCGATTCACGATGCCTTACTTGTATACGATTGAAGGTGCCGATCAGTGGGATTTCATGATTTATCTACAACGTTATATGGAAGAAGGAGATGTCCTCGAGCTGCTATATATCGAAAATCAAAATGACAGCATGCATGACCATCTCCCGTCCACTCCGCTACTAGAGCCAATCGAAATCAATATTCGCCAGCGAACGTACCAAACGATTCACGGCACGTTTCAACTTTCCACTAACGATTGGATGCAGGAATTGTATCATCGTTCTTACCTGACAGCGTTCGGCGTGACGACGATCGTCAAGTATTGATGATCCACTTCACTTTTTCATCATCAGACGATCGAAGGATTCAACACTTTCTATTTTTAAGACTTTTTTCTGTTGAATTGTGCGAATTTTTTATATTTAGTAAGCCAAAAGACCTATAAACCTTCGTTTTTCATAATCAGTATGTCCTATCGATGACAAAAACTGCTCTTTTGCAATCTTGTTGTCACAAAAGCCCGGTTTGTAACTCGAATGACATTGACCTGTAAACGCACAGGTCAGATTTGCCGTGTAAAGTAGGAACAGTAAACACAGCATATGTCAGGAGGACATCAATAATGAAAAAAGCAGTTTTCGCTGCCGGTCTTGCAGCAACAGCTCTATCAGTAGGATTTGCCCAAGAGACAGAGGCTGCCTCAGAAACGGTAACAGTAAATACACCAGTACTCAACGTACGCACAGCACCTACAACTGCATCAGCAGACGTAGGCAATGTATATAAAGGTCAAACATTAAATGTCGAAGGACGTTCTGGCGCATGGATCAAAACAACAGTTAACGGTCAAAAACGTTATGTCCATGGTGCGTATACGTCTGCAGCAGGCTCATTCGACTTTAAAAAAGCGACAGTTACTACGGCAGTACTAAACGTCCGCACACAACCAACGACAAGCTCGAAAGATGTCGGTAACCTCTACAAAGGCGAAAAAGTCAACGTAGAAGGTAAAGTTGGTGCATGGATCAAAACAACAATCAATGGTAAAACACGTTACGTACACAGTGCATACACAACACTCGGTAG
This sequence comes from Exiguobacterium sp. E17S, assembly GCF_057772545.1. Lineage (NCBI taxonomy): Bacteria > Bacillati > Bacillota > Bacilli > Caryophanales > Exiguobacterium > Exiguobacterium sp. E17S. Next base: position 445,622 of record NZ_JBYLRU010000001.1, on the reverse strand, counting down.
CGTAGCAAAAGCTCCAGCAGCACAACCAACTGCTAAACCAGCTGCGAAGCCAGCACCAAAAGCAGCTGCTAAACCAGCAACTGCAACAAAACAATCGACACCTGCAAAATCAGGTACGAAAGTGACGATGAACGTCAGTGCTTACACTAACGACCCATCTAACAACGGTAGCCAACTCTACAACGGTCGTGCGTTGACAGCAAGCGGTTATGACGTTACGAATACGATCACGTACAATGGTATGCGTATCGTAGCAGCTTCTTCACAATACCCAATCGGTACACGTATGCACATCGAAGGCATTGGTGAAGCAATCGTACTCGACCGTGGTGGCGCAATCCAAGGTAACAAACTTGACCTTCTCGTTGGTTCACAACAAGAAGCACTCAACTGGGGACGCCAAAACGTCACAGTCACAGTCTACTAATCAAAACAAACAACCTGCCGGGCGAGACCGCCTGGCAGGCTTTTTTTGTCTATTTTTTAAGAAACCGTGACATGACCGGATTGCAACTGATACATCTTCTTATACAGACCATCTTGTGCGATCAATTCTTGGTGATTTCCTTGCTCGATCACTTCCCCTTGATGCAATACAAGAATCAAATCTGCATCTTGAATCGTCGATAGACGGTGGGCAATGGCAATCGTCGTCCGCCCTTGACGCATCCGTTCAAGTGCGACTTGCACTTTCTCCTCTGTCTCCGTATCAATCGAACTCGTCGCTTCATCGAGGATCAGGATTTTCGGATCCCGCGCCATCGTGCGTGCGAAGGAGATCAACTGACGTTCCCCTGCCGAGAACGTCGCCCCCCGTTCCGCAACGGGACTGTCATATTGCTGGTCGAGTTGATTGATGAATCCGTCCGCTTGTACGAATTTAGCAGCCGCTTCGACACGATCAAAGGAAATCGAACTGTCGAATAATCGAATATTGTCAGCGACCGTTCCCGTGAACAAGAATGAATCCTGCAACACGAGTCCGACATGCTGTCGTAGTTCTTCTTCCGATAACTGCTCAAGCGGTTGACCATCAATCAAAATCTGACCCGATTGGTACGCGTAAAAGCGCATCAAGATATTGATGATTGAACTTTTCCCACTTCCCGTATGACCAACGAGCGCAATCGTCTGCCCCTTTTTCGCCTCGAACGAAATCCCTTTCAAGACATCTTTCTCTCCGTCATAACTAAAGCGCACGTCTTCAAAGACGATATGTCCTTCCGATACTCGTGCATCCCCTTCGAGTTGTTTCGTTGGTTCCGGCTCATCCGTATCGAGGACCTTGAATACACGGTCTGCTGAGACGACAGCTTGTTGGAACTCGGACAACCGTTGCATGATTTGCTGAACCGGTTGGAAAATCCGCTCCATGTAGCTGATGAAGGCATAGACGACACCGACTTGGACCGTTTGTGAGAACGATAGGACACCGAAATACGTCACGAGTGTTGCGATTGAAATCGCCAGTAACAATTCAATGATTGGTCGCAGTAACCAACTATCGAGCTTCAAGTTCTTATAACGTCCATTCTGGTGGGCGACGTTCGTCTCCTCGAACTCTGCCATCAAGCGTTTTTCTTGGCGGAATTGTTGAATGATTGCCATCCCGTTGATGGATTCGTTCAGTTGGGCATTGATTTTCGACAATAAATCGCGGACTTCCGCGTAATACTTCGTCGAATACTTCCGATAAATCCAAATGATGAAATAAAACAGCGGTAACAATAGTAACGCAATCGTCGCGAGTCGCGGCTCTAGTAGATAAAGGAAGATATATGTTCCAATCAACTGAACGCCGCTTTGCACGAATGTCGACAGGACACCGATGTAGAGCTCCTTGATCGCTTCCGTATCGTTCGTGATCCGGGATACGAGCACTCCAGCAGGCGTCCGGTCAAAATAGGCAAGCCGTAAGTGCATGACATGCCGGAACACATCAATGCGTAAGCGTTGAATGACTTGCAAGGCAATCTTTTGGAATTCGAACGCCTGCAAGTAATCGACGATGATCCCTGTCGTATGCAGTAACAAGTACGCTGTAAACAAAAGTGCGACTTCCTGTACCGGATACGTACCCGGTGCGACGTATTCATCAATGAAAATCTTGACGAGATACGGTCCCCCGAGTTTTGCCGCCGTCGTAATGAACAGCAGGATGAAGGCGATACTGACCTGTTTTTTGAACGGTTTGACGAAATCAAGCAATCGTTTCAGGACGGCTTTTTCATTGATATCATGATTCATTAGAACGCCCTCCTTGTTCGACGAGTGATTCTAGTTGCTGACGATCGTACGTCTCTTTATACCAACCGTCATGAGCGAGTAATTGCTCATGTGTGCCCCGTTCGATGATCCGACCGTCTTCAAGGACGATGATCTCATCGGTATGCGACACAGCCGACAGGCGATGGGCAACGATGATTTGTGCCTGATCGTGATCCGCCGTGCGGAAGTGGTGGATGATCGCTTCCTCGGTTTTAGCATCGACTGCAGACAAGGCATCATCGAGCACTAAAATCGGACAGTCTGCTAGTAATGCCCGGGCAATCGAGATCCGTTGTTTTTGACCGCCGGATAACGTCACCCCACGCTCCCCGACCATCGTCGCATACCCTTCCTTAAACCCAAGAATATCATCATGGACTGCTGCGATCCGCGCTGCTTCCATGATGTCTTCCATTGATGCATCCGGTTTTGCAAAGGCAATATTGTCAGCAATCGACGCCGAGAATAAGAAATGATCCTGTGGAACGATCGCTACTTGACGACGGACGGTGTCACGCGTCAATTGTTTGATGTCTCGTCCACCAATCGTGATGGCGCCTTGTTTGACGTCGTATTCGCGAGACAATAAGCGAACGAACGTCGATTTCCCGGCACCTGTCTTCCCGACGATTCCGAGCGATTTACCGGGCTTCAACGTCACATCGATGTCTTGTAAGACCGGTTGCGTATCATAGATGAAACGCTCAATCCCAACGTGAAGTTCAGGTGAGGAAACACTTGTTGCTGCTTCCTTCGCATCTTTAATTTCCGGTTCGATCGCAAGCATTCGCTCGATCCGATCGTAGGAAGCACGACCACGTTCGACAATGTTGAACAACCAACCGAAGGCAAGCATTGGCCATGTCAATAAACCAAGATATGTAGTGAATGAGACGATGTCACCAATTCGGATTTCACCTTGTTGTAACAGATATGCACCATATCCGACAGCGATGATGTACGATAGACCGACTAATCCAAAAATCGTCGGATCAAATAATGCATCGATTTTTGCGACACGACGGTTCTTTTGGACGACGTCATCCGATAGATCCGTAAACGTCTGCACGTCAGATTCCACTTCCCCTGTTGCTTTTAAGACGCGGACACCACTAATGCTTTCCGCGACCTTGTCATTCAAATCGGAGAAGGCTTCCTGTGCGTCATGAAAACGCGAATGTAACATTTTCCCGTAACGTGACGTCAAGTAGACCATCAGCGGCATCGGTAGAAGTGATACGAGCGTCAATTTCCAACTGATCGTCGTGACCATCGTGATGATGACGAAGCTCCCCATCGTCACCGAGTCGACGAGCGTTAGAATACCGGCACCTGCTGTCATCGATACCGCCTGTACGTCGTTCGTCGCATGCGCCATCAAGTCTCCGCTCCGATATTTCTTATAGAACGATTGATCCAAATCTGAAAAATGACCATACAGTTGACTGCGTAACAATCGACCGAGACGAATCGATGCCCCAAAGATATGAAAACGCCAAAAATAACGAATAAAATACGTCGCGACCCCTATGAGCAACAATGTACCTGCTAGACGAATCAAATCATTCTTCGTCAAGCTCCCCTCGCTTAGACCATTGACTGTCGTCCCGATGATCTTCGGTGGAATGAGTTCTAACGCTGCTACAAAAATCAAGCAGACGACCCCAAGACTATATGCTTTCCATTCTCGTCGGAAAAACCAACCGAGTTTCCTGAAGACTCCCATTCAAGTCTCCCCCCTTTTTTAAATCCTATGATTATTTGAAATAGTCTCACATTTTAGATTAGTTCTCTTTCTAAAAAATAGCAAATAAAAAGGAGACCATTTGGTCCCCTTTCGTACAGCTTATTTTTTAGGTGATTTCATTGAACCACTCATTGAACGCATCACTTGGTTGACTTTCTTTTGTGATGGCTTTTGACCCATTTGCATCATCAATGTCTTAATCATATCTTCGTTGATTGGTGGGTTTTGCTCCAAGTAGTTCATCATGTATCGACGAGCGATATAGAAACCAAGGGCGACACCTGCTACCAAGCAAAGAAGGGCAATTAAAATCCAAATCCATGTAGCCAAGTTGCTTCCTCCTCTAACTTAAAACGTCGCTTTTTACTATACTATAATTCCAATTGTTTGCATAGATGATAATAGATGAAAAACGAGCCCGACGTAAGATCGGACCCGTTTTTCCGGAAAAGATTATCCGAGTTGCTTGACTGTCGCTAAAACGTTCTCAACAGACATACCGTATTCTTTCAAGAGGAAGTCTCCAGGCGCAGATGCGCCGAAACGATCGATTCCGATGACTTGTCCTTCTGTTCCTACATATTTGTACCAACCAAGCGAAGCGCCTGCTTCGATCGCGACACGTTTCGTGATGTGTTTCGGAAGAACTGATTCTTTATACTCTGCTGACTGCGCTTCGAATACTTCCCATGATGGAAGCGAAACGACAGCTGCTGATTCACCAAGTTCTTTTTGTGCTTCGACAAGAAGGTGAACTTCTGAACCCGTACCGATCAAGAGCGTATCAGCTTTCGTGACGTCACCAGCGATGACATAACCACCTTTTTCAGCGCCCTCTGTCGTCGTACCTTCAAGTTCAGGAAGACCTTGACGCGTCAAGACGAGAAGCGTCGGTTTGTCTTTTGCTTGAACCGCTGTTTTCCATGCTGCGATCGTCTCTTTTCCGTCTGCTGGACGGTAGATCGTGACGTTCGGCATTGCACGGAAGCTCATCAAGTGCTCGACTGGCTCGTGTGTTGGACCATCTTCTCCGACAGCGATCGAGTCGTGCGTCAAGACGAAGATTGATGGAAGTCCCATTAATGCTGCTAAACGAACCGCTGGACGGAGGTAATCCGAGAAGACGAAGAATGTCGCGCCGTAAGGAATGACGCCACCGTGAAGCGCCATACCGTTGACAGCCGCAGCCATTGCGAATTCACGTACTCCGAACCAGATGTTACGACCGCTTGGGTCGATATCGAAGTCTGCTTCGCCTTTGAGCATCGTGTTGTTCGATCCTGCAAGGTCAGCTGAACCACCGAACAATGTCGGAACGTTCTTTGCAAGACCGTTCAAGACTTCACCACTCGTTTGACGTGTCGCTTTTTTCGATGACAAATCGTACGTCGGAAGATCTGCTTCCCAGTTACTTGGCAATTCGTTTGCGATCGCGCGAACGAGTTCCGCATGCAATTCTGGATGCGCTGCTTCGTATTGTTTCATCGTTTCGTTCCATGCGTCTTCCGCAGAAGCACCACGTTGGACGATCCGCTCGTCAAACAATGACTTAACTTCTTCAGGGACGTAGAACTCTTCGTGATCCCAAACGTAGCTTGCTTTCGTCAATTTGATTTCCGCTTCACCGAGTGGTGCACCGTGAGAAGCCGACTTCCCTGATTTGTTCGGTGAACCGAAGCCGATGACTGTCTTGACTTCGATCAATGTTGGTTTTGTCGTCTCTGCTTGTGCCGCCGCGATTGCTTTCGAAATCGAATCGATATCCGTTCCGTCTTCTACGCGAATGACTTGCCAGTTGTACGCTTCGAAGCGCTTCTGGACGTTTTCAGAGAATGATTTATCGAGATCGCCATCAAGTGAGATATCGTTTGAATCATACAATACGACCAATTTACCAAGACCGAGGTGACCTGCGAGTGAAGCCGCTTCAGCTGAGACACCTTCCATTAAGTCTCCATCTCCACAAATTCCGTATGTGAAGTGATCAACGACGTTGAGATCGTCACGGTTGTATTTTGCTTCAAGATGACGTTCTGCCATCGCCATACCAACTGCCATTGCGATCCCTTGACCAAGTGGACCTGTTGTCGCATCTACACCAGCCGTGTGACGGTATTCCGGGTGACCTGGTGTTTTTGATCCCCATTGACGGAATGATTTAAGATCATCCATTGATAGATCATATCCCGATAGGTGGAGGAGTGAGTAGAGAAGCATCGAACCGTGTCCGGCTGAAAGTACAAAACGGTCGCGGTTGAACCATTCTGGATTTTTAGGGTTGTGGTTCATATGATCCGCCCAAAGCGAGAATGCCATCGGCGCTGCTCCCATTGGCATACCTGGGTGACCCGAGTTCGCCTTTTGTACGGCATCAATCGATAAGGTACGAATCGTATTAATTGCTAATTGTTCTACTGTCGTCATGTTCGTCAAAACAATCATCCTCTCTCTTTTTCACAAATTCCTACTCATTTTAGCATACTCTTAAATGTGATACAACTTTTCTAAATAGTATGTCACATTAAAATGAATGCGCTATCTATAGCCGTTCTATCGACTCATACAGGATGCATGAATTGATGAAAGATCGTTATTAAGATGTATTGCTATCGTGCAATGTTTCCTCATCTAACAGCTCTAAACAAAAAAGAGGTCCGCTTAACGCGAAACCTCTTTCTTCTTATAAGAAGAAACAAACGATTATTGTTTATTCCGTTCTTCTTCTTGTGCTTGTTTTAATTTCTCTGGTGTTACGTCCGTACCTTCTTCATCGACGATTTTCATGCCCATGAGTTGGTTTTTGAACGATCCACGGAATGCTGCGAGATACGCTGCACGTAACTCTTTTTGCTCTGCCGCTTCTGCTTCTGATAACGGCTCGACTTTTGATTTATTCGCTAATGCATTGATTCGATCTAATTGTTCTTGTGATAACATAGAATCCCTCTTTCTGTACGACTCAAACTTGAGTAGTTCAATTGTATTCTTACTGTAAAAGAGCTTACTAAAAAAAGCAAGTTAACCGCGTCAGTCGACGGGTTACTTGCTTCTCATTCCGGGCTAGGCGTCAATTCGCGGTATTCAAGGTATCGACGATTGACCGTTGCCTTTGAAATATCATGTCCCATCCCGCGAAGCGTAATGGCGATATCTGAAAACGTCAGTCCGAGTTCACGGAGACGTACGATTTCTTCGATCGGTACGTCCTTTCGACTACGCCCAGCGTTCTCTCCTTGGCGATTCAGATTTCGTTCTGGGCGAAAGCCTTGTTCGACAGCTCGCCGCATGCCGCGTGCGATTTTTGCATTATGCAGTTTCCGTTGATATTCTTCCACTAGTGAGACGATCTCAAGGACCATCGCTTCTGCATCAGCAAGCTGGTATTCTCCATCAGAATCAAGTGTCATCAACCGAACACCGTGCTTCTTAAACGTGTGCAAAATGGCGATTTTCGCATTCCCTCGACCAATCCGTGTGTCATCCGTCACGAGGACCGCATCTACCGCATCACGTGTCACATGATCAAGAACCGTCAGCATCCCTTCCCGATCGACGTCATATCCACTCTCTTTTTCAGAGACGACATCCACGACATCAAAACCCTTTTGAGACGCAACCTTCGAAAGTTCCATCCGTTGGCGTTCAATCGAACTATCTTGTGCTTCTTTTTCGGTCGACACCCGACAATAAATCACGACCTTCATCGTACCTCACATCCCTGTTCGTTCTTTCACAACTTTTCCATTTTGTCATTGTTGTGCGATTGGTACAACGATTTTGCTTTTTGAGATGACGTGTTTTGTCTCGACATCATTATTTTTAATCAACCAGTTGACGTATTCTTCATCTGACATCGAACCATCATTGTAGACTTCAGCAATTTGTTCGACTGTGGCGTTCTCATCGACCGTAACGGAAGCAGTCATCAGTTGCGCCACTTTTTCATCCGGGCGCGGTGTGAGTAAAAAGATCACGAAGGCAATACTTAATGCATAGAAGAGAATTGAAAAAGCATGAGTACGAATCGTATGAATCATCATGAATCCCTCCAAATATGAAATGAATGAGTTAGAATAAATGTTCGCGGAACAATTGTTCGCATAACTCATAATAAACATAGAACCCGTGTTCGGTCAACACAAAATGTCGAACAATTGTTTGTACGCTCATTTGTTCTATGTTATAGTGAATCTAGAAACATATATTCTTACATTTCAAACTTCAATCCAGAAAGAGGTGGCAATTCGTATGCGGAAAATGTCTAAGCGCCAACAAGAGATTCTCGACTACATCGTCTCTGAAGTGAAACTGAAGGGGTATCCACCATCAGTTCGTGAAATCGGAGAAGCAGTCGGACTCGCGTCTAGCTCGACGGTACACGGTCATTTGGATCGACTCGAGAAACGGGGAATGATTCGCCGTGACCCGACGAAACCACGTGCGATTGAGATATTGCTTGATAAGCCTGAAGAAATCACGGAAGCCATCGTCCATGTTCCCGTCATCGGGAAAGTCACAGCGGGTCTTCCGATTACAGCGATTGAAAACATCGAGGAACAGTTCCCACTCCCTGCACATTATGTAGGAAATGAAACGGTCTTCATGTTGACGATCGATGGTGAATCGATGATTAACGCAGGTATTCTTGACGGCGATCGTGTCATCGTGCGCCAACAAAACACAGCAGAAAACGGAGAAATCGTCGTAGCTATGACCGAAGATAGCGAAGCGACGGTGAAACGGTTCTTCTTAGAAGATCAACAGGTACGTCTACAACCAGAAAATGACTCGATGGATCCGATGTATTTCGATAATGTCTCCATTCTTGGTAAGGTAATCGGCGTGTATCGGACGATTCATTGACGGAGGGACCAGTTACGACTGGTCTTTTTTCATGCCTTCAGGAAATGTACATGATACCGTCAATACCGTCGCACTGACGGGTTACGTTGCGTATTCGGTCGCAACGCAACAAACCGATTGGTTACCGACTGCCATCGGTATCGCTGTCGGTACCCTTTGGTTGTCACCCGACCTCGATTTAAAGTCAGAACCGTACTATCGCTTTGGACCATTTCGAGTTCTTTGGATGCCGTATGTCAAGATCATGCCCCACCGCTCGATCTGGTCGCATGGACTGATCATTGGAGACATCATTCGGCTTCTGTATAGTGCTGCGATTCTGATTCCCCTACTATTTTTAAGTCTATATTTTCAGGTTCTTGATTCTGCTACGATTGATTCGTGGTTCGCTTCCCTGCCTGCATTCGTCGTCGGTATCATGGTGGCGAGTACGATTCATATCCTACTAGATTATTCCAGCAGTTGGTTTCGACCTAAAAAAAGAAAAAAAACGTCGTCGGTAACACCTCTTTTGCTTGCTCGCAGGCAGGAAGAGGTGTTTTCTTATCCACTTTTTCGTATCTTTAAACATCAAAATAAAAAATTTCCATTCCTATATTTCAATTATATGTATTGAAAACGTTCTCAAATCGGAGTAATTTAAAGTAGAAAGGCCATTATCTGCTTTAATCCAAAGGGAGGGTTTTTGCATGAATAACTTTGTACTAGAAATGATCGGTACGATGATTCTCATCCTGCTCGGGGATGGAGTCGTCGCCGGTGTCGTCTTGAAAAAGACGAAATCGGAAAACAGCGGATGGATCGTCATCACGTTCGCTTGGGGTCTTGCCGTCATGACAGCAGCATTCGTCGCTGCTGAGAGTGGAGCACACTTGAACCCCGCATTGACGATTGCACTTGCTTTGAACTCTGACCTACCGTGGGCAGACGTTCCGATCTACATTGCCGGACAACTTGTCGGAGCTTTCATCGGCGCCATTCTCGTTTGGCTTCATTACATGAAACATTTTGAAGCGACTGATGATCAAGCCGCAAAACTCGGTGTGTTCGCAACAGGTCCAGCGATTCGTCATACGCCGTCGAACTTGATTTCTGAGATCATCGGGACATTTGTTCTCGTCTTCGGTATCTTGGCACTCGGTTTAACGACGTTCGGAGACGGCTTAAAACCACTCATCGTCGGTTTACTCGTCGTCGTCATCGGTCTATCGCTCGGTGGTACAACAGGGTATGCCATCAACCCGGCCCGTGACCTTGGACCGCGTATCGCGCACGCTATCCTACCGATTCCGAATAAAGGTTCATCTGACTGGGGCTATTCATGGATTCCTGTCGTTGGTCCGATCATCGGTGGAGCGATTGCCGTGTTCATCTATCAATTGATCTACTAAGATCACGTCTCACTAACACATACCGCTCAAGGGGGATTTCGAAATGGAAAACAAGTATATCCTAGCACTCGACCAAGGTACGACAAGCTCACGTGCGATCATCTTCGATCACGATGGGAAAATCGTCAACTCGGCACAACGGGAATTCAAGCAATACTTCCCACAACCAGGCTGGGTCGAGCATGATGCAAACGAAATCTGGGGTTCGATTCTTGCCGTCATGGCCGAAGCACTCGGAACAGCAGATATCAAACCTGAGCAGATCGCCGGAATCGGCATTACGAACCAACGTGAAACGACGGTCGTCTGGAACAAAGAAACAGGCAAACCTGTCTATCACGCACTCGTTTGGCAATCGCGTCAAACGTCTGGTATCTGTGACGACTTAAAAGAACAAGGTTTGAACCAGAAGTTCCGCGATAAAACAGGACTTCTGATTGATGCCTACTTCTCTGGAACGAAAGTCAAATGGATCCTCGATAATGTCGAAGGTGCGCGTGAGCAAGCAGAGAACGGTGAATTGCTCTTCGGTACGATCGATACGTGGCTCGTTTGGAAACTGTCTGGTGGAAAAACGCACATCACGGACTACACGAACGCTTCACGAACATTGATGTATAACATCTACGAACAAAAATGGGATGAAGAGTTACTCGATATCCTCGGTGTTCCTGCTTCCATGTTGCCAGAGGTTCGTCAGTCGAGTGAAGTCTACGACAAAACGGTACCGTATCACTTCTTCGGTTACGAAGTGCCGATCGCTGGGATTGCGGGTGACCAACAAGCAGCACTCTTCGGTCAAACGTGCTTCGAAGCGGGTGAAGGGAAAAACACATACGGAACAGGTTGCTTCATGCTCATGAACACAGGTGAGAAAGCTGTTTCTTCTGATCATGGACTCTTGACGACAATTGCTTGGGGCGTCGATGGAAAAGTGGAATATGCGCTGGAAGGATCGATCTTCGTCGCTGGTTCTGCGATCCAGTGGCTCCGTGATGGGCTCCGGATGTTGAAACACGCGAAAGATTCAGAAGGTTACGCAACGAAAGTCGACTCAACAGACGGTGTCTACGTCGTTCCTGCCTTCGTTGGTCTCGGTGCGCCGTACTGGGATTCAGATGTTCGTGGCGCAATCTTCGGGTTAACACGAGGAACAGATAAAGAGCATTTCGTTCGGGCAACGCTTGAATCACTCGCTTACCAAACACGCGACGTGTTAACAGCGATGGAACAAGATTCTGGGATCGAACTGAAGACACTCCGTGTCGACGGTGGTGCAGTAGCCAACAACTTCTTGATGCAGTTCCAATCGGACATCCTCGGCGTTCCTGTCGATCGTCCGCAAATTAACGAAACGACAGCACTCGGTGCAGCCTACCTTGCTGGATTAGCGGTTGGTTACTGGAAAGATAAAGCGGAAATCAAACAACAATGGAAGCTGGATCACCAGTTCAAACCAGAGATGAAAGAAGACGATCGCGAACAACGCTATGCTGGATGGCAAAAAGCGGTGGAAGCGACTATGGTCTTCAAACCATCAAAATAAAACAATTGACCCGGTCCCTTTTGCAGAGGGACCGGGTTTTCACTGTCTTATAAAAACTACAATAAAGTCATTTTCTAATACCAGGTTCAAATGTGTCATCGCAGCAAATACATCATAATCCATTGTGTTACTCTTTCGCATAGAGGAGTTTCCATGTATTCAACTCCATATACAATGTGGATCACTCATTTTTCTCTAGCATGATCATGTCGATCGCCTGTATTCCGTTCTCCCAAATTTCCTCTGGATACGACCGAAAAAAATCTTTTTTTATATCGTATAGTCGGAAACCAAGCTTTTGGTAGAAAGCTAAATTATCAATACTCGAATTAGCCGTTCCTACGATGAAATGACGATACTTTTGTTCCTTATATTGTTCGAGTGTTAATGAGATGATCCTCTTTCCGAAACCTTGACCCTGTTGTTCTTTTTTGATGGCGACGTTTTTTATTTCCATTGTATCTTGATTAATTTTGGTCATAACAATAACACCCACTACGTGCCCAGATGAATCTTCGAGATAATACAGGTCACCGTTAGGTAAGTATTCATAAATCTTATCGATAGATTCATCAGCCAGTAATAATAAAGGTACAAATGTCTGCCTTTTGATTTCAGTGTCTGCTTTCCTTAACGTATAACTCAAGAACTCACCTCATTGTTTACATTCTTTTACTGTCCTATTTATGTACATACATTATGATAACAATTTTCATACTACCATTTCATTCAGATATGAAAGAATCCCCATTGCATTGAAGCAAAGGGGATTTGATCCTTATTTGTTAAACTCTTTTTTCAATCCGTCTTCAATCTCATCAACGGATTTCGACTGTCCGCTAAGAACAGCCGCTAAGAACGCGCCTTCGACGAGTGGTGCGTCGATAAACCGAACCGTCCGTTCGCCACTATATAGTTCAAGGGCCAGTTCCGTGTTCATCGTCGCAGAACCGATATCCGTTAAAACGACTCCATCATCGTCCAGTGTATTTAGTGTTTCTTCGATTCGCGTCGCGTCCGTTCCGATGCTACCGTCCTCAAGACCTGCTGCTACTAAGACTGGCGTATCCGGTGCCATCTCTGCCAACAGTTCCTTTAGTCCAGTCGCAAGCTTTTCACTATGGGAAACGAGTACAAGATTAACCATGAAGCACCTCCGCGATTTCGCCGAGTAACAACGCACTCGATAGACTACCTGGGTCCTGGACGCCTTCCGTCGCTTCACCGAAGTAAGACGCGCGTCCTTTCGTTGCGATGCGCGCTTTCGTATCAGCAAGCGCTTGATCGATTGCCGCTTTCAAATCCTCTTCTTGCGAGAGCGCCTCTTGGAACGGTGTCCAGATATCGACCATCGTCTTTTGACCGAATTCCGATTTCCCACGCGATTTGATGCCTTCCGTCGCTTCATGGAAAGCATCCGCGAGTTCTGCACCTTCGACTGCTGTTTTCCCTTTGAATGCACCAGCGAACTTAACGAATGCTGTGCCGTACAAAGGACCGGATGCTCCACCGACCGTCTTGATCAGCGTCATCCCGACTTCTTTCGATAAAGCCCCTAAGTCCTCATATTCACCGTGTTCTTCTAACGTCTTTTGGACTGCTTGGAAGCCGCGTGACATATTGATCCCGTGGTCCCCATCGCCGATTTCCCGGTCAAGGTCCGTCAATTCATCCTTGTGCTGTTCGATCTGTTCCGCTGCTTTGATGAGCGCGCTTCGTAACTGTTCCGTCGTCAACTTCATCTTTGTACACCCCGTTTATCTGAATTAGAATCCAATCGCTTTCGTTTCTGCATCGAGATAGCCGAGCAGTTCATCATCCACTGGTAAGAGCGTGATTGAGAATCCGTGCATCTCGAGCGACGTCATATAGTTTCCAACGAACGAACGGGCAATCTCGTACCCATGCGCCTGAAGTTCTTCCGCGACGTATTTATACGTGATATACAGTTCGGATTCTGGTGTTCCACCCATTCCGTTCACCATGACGGCGACTTTTTTGTCTGGTACCTCTTTCGTCAGACGATCGAGCAACTCTTTTACGATCGCATCAACGGAAGCGACTGCTTTTCGTTCAAGTCCTTTTTCACCATGGATCCCGATTCCGATTTCCATCTCGTCATCATGCAACTCAAAGCCTGGTTTGCCACTCTCTGGCATGTAACATGGTGAGAGTGCCATTCCGATCGAACGAACGCCCTGGATGACTTTTTCCGCAACTGCTTTGACTTCACTCAGTGATTTTCCTTCTGCAGCCGCAGCTCCGGCAATCTTATGGACGAAGACCGTTCCCGCAACCCCACGACGATCCTCTTCCTTTTTGATCGCGATGTCATCATTGACGACGACCGTGTCGACTTCGATGTCCTCGAGTTCAGCGAGTTCCTTTGCCATATCGAAGTTCATGACATCACCCGAGTAGTTCTTGACGACAAGAAGGACACCTTTTCCACCATGGGCTGCCTTGATGCCTTCGAGCACCATGTCCGGTGTCGGTGACGTGAAGACTTCCCCACAAACAGCTGCAGCAAGCATACCGTCCCCAACGAATCCAGCATGTGCGGGTTCATGCCCACTTCCCCCACCAGAAACGAGTCCGACTTTTCCATCAAGCGGCACTTTCCGTGCGACGACATTAACACCTTCGACCTTTTTATACAAATCAGGGTGAGCTAGTACGAGTCCGTCGACCATGTCTGAAACGAACCGGTTTGAATCTTTCATTAATTTGTGCATGAAAAACGCTCCTTTACCTAACTGATTTTGCCGTACCACTTAGTCTTTACCACCAAATCAAGTCGAATATGTCGAAAAAAATGATGAAAATATTGACCAGTTGGTGACGATATTCCGCATGAATGCTATGCTCTTAAAAAAGAGGAGGAATCGAATGTCATCAGCCTTTCAAGCAGGTGTCCGTGCCTGTCTACCCACTGTCCTCGGATATATCGGCATAGGCTTCTCAGCTGGGATCGTCGGTCGTGCCTCCGGCTTATCCCCTCTTGAAGTCGGATTCATGTCCGTCTTCATCTATGCCGGCGCCGCTCAGTTCATCATCACGAGTCTCTTACTATTAAATAGTCCTGCTTCTGCCATCATTCTGACGACGTTCATCGTCAATCTCAGGCACTTGTTAATGAGTCTGACGCTTGCGCCACATGTTGAGACACGTCATCTCCGCGACCGCCTAGGTACCGGAACGCTACTGACGGATGAGTCGTTCGCTGTCGCGATGAACACTGCGCAAAAAGGGAAGCTCTCCCCGTCCTTCATGCATGGCTTGAATCTGACTGCTTACTTCAGCTGGATCGTCGCAACCGTTCTCGGCGCCCTTGTCGGCAGCTGGTTTCCTGATCCCGAGCGCTTCGGTCTCGATTTTGCCCTGACAGCGATGTTCATCGGCTTATTGTACTTACAGTTTGAAGGGGAACGTTCCCGTATTGCCGTGAATAGTTGCCTTTTACTGATTGTCTTACTATTGCTTTACATAACCATGCGCTACTTTTCTCCAGAAGTCGCCGTTCTTTGCGCGACGCTCGGTGGCGCAAGTATAGGAGTCGTGATCACACGATGGAAATCCGCCCAGAATTAATTGATCTTTTTTTAGCTTGTGGACTCGTAACATGGATTCCACGCGTCTTACCGTTTCTCGTCCTTCATGGACTGACGTTACCGCGCCTCGTAACAGAATGGCTCTCGTTCATTCCAATCTGCCTGCTTGGTGCCCTCTTTTTTCAGAATCTCCTCATCGCTCAAGATGAGGCGTTTCCGAAGGTTTCGACGCTTCATGTCTTCGCCGCCCTCCCGACCATGGCGGTCGCGATTTTCAGTAAAAGTTTATCCTGGACGGTCGTGACTGGTGTTGTCACGATAGCGTTTCTACGATTGTATCTATAAGCAAGTCATTCATCTTTAGCCTATTTCGATGCATCTCTTGTGTTATCCTTATAATAGAAATAAATGGATAGTGAAGGAGGTCCTGATATGCCAAATAAGCAGTTCATACCCTATTTGATATTGCTGTGCGTCATTTTTATAATCGCGAGTCAAATGGATCTACCTTATCTGCTAAAACAAGGATTGATCGTGTTGTACGTCATCGCCTATTTCGGTACGATGATGGTTTCTCGCAAAATGAAAGTTAGGGATCATAAACAATGACTCGAAAAAATCTCCTCTGGTCTAAAGAGACTAGAGGAGATTTTTGTGTTTACGTATTTGCTTGTACGTCCTGATAATCCGATTGATGTTCAAACTCTTTTTTCGCAAACGGACATAACGGTAACAGCTTGACGTTTGCTTCTCGTGCCCAGTTGACGATCTCGGCAACGAGTTGTTCCCCGATCTGTTGATTTCGGTGCGCGGGATCGACGTATGTGTGATCAATGATCCACATGCCGTTGTTCGTATCGCTGTAAGTGATTTCCCCAATCACTTCACCTTCCTGATGGGCTTCGATTTTACGTTCCGCTCGTTTCAGCTCCATTTGCTTCCCTCCGTTCGTAAGATAAGGCGCCGCTCGGACAACCGTCAACGACACGCATGACCTCTTCCACCGGTGCCCCGTCCGCTTCAATCCATGGACGCCGCTTGACATCAAAGACAGTTGGTAGACTTCGTACACAATGACCAGAGTGAATGCAGACTTCCGAATCAAAATAGACCGTGATCTCTTTGCCTTCATATCCTTTTTTCATGATGTATCGTCTCCCTTTCTTTGTACTCTTGTATCTTTCCACATCCTTGACTCAATCCCTGTCGGCGCTATGAAAAAAGCACTTCCGGACAGAAGTCCGAAAGTGCTTGAGTTGGATTAGAACAAGACCATGTACTGATCGCGTTCCCATTCCGTGACTTGCGTCCGGAACATATCCCATTCGATCTCTTTCAATTCAACGAAGTGCTCTGCGATGTGATCGCCGAGAGCGTGCATGACGACGTCATCCGCTTTCAAGACTTCGAGTGCGTGGCTGAGTGTTGATGGAAGATCATCAATTCCGTTTGCAACGCGTTCCGGTTTGTCCATGACGTAGATGTTGCGGTCGATTGGAGCCGGTGCTTTCAAGTTGTTCTTGATTCCATCAAGACCTGAAGCGAGCAATGTCGCAAGCGCAAGATACGGGTTCGCTGCTGGGTCGACTGAACGAACTTCGATACGAGTCGAGAGTCCACGTGCTGCAGGAACACGGACGAGTGGTGAACGGTTACGTGCTGACCATGCGACGTAGCAAGGTGCTTCGTAGCCAGGAACAAGACGTTTGTACGAGTTGACTGTCGGGTTACAAACCGCTGTGAACGCACGAGCGTGTTTGAGGATGCCTGCCGTGAAGGCACGTGCATCATCCGACAATTGCATGTCTTCGTTGCCTTCATCGAAGAAGACGTTCTCGTTGCCTTTGAAGAGCGACATGTTCGCGTGCATTCCTGATCCGTTGACACCGAAGAGTGGTTTTGGCATGAATGTCGCGTGCAAGTTGTGCTTCGCAGCAATCGTCTTGACGACGAGTTTGAACGTTTGGATGTTATCCGCTGTCGTGATCGCATCCGCATATTTGAAGTCGATTTCGTGCTGACCTGGAGCAACTTCGTGGTGTGATGCTTCGATTTCAAAGCCCATGTTCTCGAGCTCGATGACGATTTCTTTACGGCAGTTTTCGCCGAGGTCGACTGGTGCGAGGTCGAAGTATCCACCTTGGTCGTTCAATTCAAGTGTCGGACGACCTTTTTCATCTTTCTTGAAGAGGAAGAATTCTGGCTCTGGTCCAACGTTGAATGATGAGAAACCGAGCTCTTCCATCTCTTTAAGTACCCGTTTGAGCTGACCACGTGGGTCTCCTGCGAACGGCGTGCCATCCGGATTGTGGATGTCACAGATTAAACGTGCAACTTTCCCTGTTCCATCTTCTGTCCATGGGAAGACGACCCATGTGTTCAAGTCTGGGAAGAGATACATATCTGATTCTTCGATCCGGACGAATCCTTCGATCGATGAACCATCGAACATCATTTTGTTATCAAGTGCTTTTTCCAATTGGCTTACTGGAATCTCAACGTTCTTGATCGTTCCGAGGATATCTGTGAACTGTAAGCGAATGAAGCGTACATCCTCAGCTTTAGCGATTTTCAAAATGTCTTCTCGTGTAATGTTGCGACGTGTCATGTGACAAATCCCCTCTCCGATTCTTTTTTATATGGTTACAGGTCCTTACTTGAAGAAACGCCCGAGCTCACCTTGGATGAGCGACGTCTTTCCATGTCGTCCTGCTTCCTTCAATTCATTTTTCAGGAGTTTATACAATTCGCCGTCAGATAGTTCCGGGCGCGTCTCGACGACGCTCTCCGCAACGCGTTCGCGTTTGACGAGATCGTTTTCAAAAATCAATTTGATCCCTGCGATATTCAGTCCCTGATCCAGGTATTCCTTGATCGACAACAAGCGATCGACATCGTTGAACGAATAGAGGCGACGCTTCGTCTCTGTCCGCTCCGGTTTGATCAGTCCTTGTTCTTCGTAGTATCGGATCTGGCGGGCAGATAACGCGGTCAACTCTTGAACGACTCCGATGGGAAATAGTGGCTTGGACTGGCGTGATGAGTCTGCCATGTGGTTCCTCCTTTTTCCTTACTCCATGAGAATAAACCTCTGTCAGGCAACTTGTCAAGCGATGTAAGAAAAGTTAACACAACTTTTTTAATCACTTTACATGAAGTCGTTCAGAGGTCTTTTCACGAGATATTCTAGTATTAAACGTTTTTTTCTGGAATTAATTGTTTTTCCATCAAGTGATTGACGGCTGAGATGATGGCAATCTTGACGTGGCTATACGTCAAACCACCTTGGACGTACGCGGTATAGGGCGCACGGATCGGACCGTCCGCTGACAACTCGATCGATGAGCCTTGTACGAATGTTCCTGCTGCCATGATGACATCGTCCGCATAGCCCGGCATATAATCCGGAATCGGTAACGCATGTGCGTTGACGGGTGAAGCAGCTTGAATCGCCTGACAGAAGGCAATCATCGGCTCTGGCGCATGGAACGAGACTGATTGAATCAAATCCGTCCGGTCTGCCGTATGATGCGGTGCCGTGTCAAAGCCGAACTGACCAAGCATGCTCGACGTGAACATCGCGCCCATCAACGCTTGGCTCACTGTATGTGGTGCCATGTAGAAGCCTTGATACATATCCGGAAGTGCGGATAACGATGGACCGGCTTCGGCGCCAATCCCTGGTGTCGTCATCCGGAACGACGCCCGTTCGATCAAATCAGTCCGACCGACGAGATAACCGCCGGTCTTCGCAAGTCCACCACCCGGGTTTTTGATTAACGATCCTGCCATCAAGTCCGCCCCGACGTGTGTCGGTTCGATCGTCTCGACGAACTCACCGTAGCAGTTATCGACGAAGATCAAGACGTGTGGATGGACAGCTTTGATGGCGGCGATTGCTTCGCCGATCTCGTTGACCGGTAGACTGCGTCGTGTCGCATAGCCTTTTGAACGCTGGATCCCGACGACCTTCGTCTGTGGCGTGATCCGTTCGAGAACGGCCGGTACGTCGATCGTCTCGGCGTTTTTCATCTCGACGACATCATACTGGACGCCCAGTTCCTTTAATGAACCGCGTCCGTCACCACGAATTCCGACAATCTCTTCGAGCGTGTCGTATGGTTTTCCTGTGATATAAAGCAATTCATCGCCGGGTAATAACAAACCGAACAATGCGATACCGATTGCATGGGTTCCGCTGATGATTTGCGGACGACAAAGACCGGCTTCCGCACCGAAGACATCGGCATAGATCCGTTCGAGCGTATCGCGTCCTTCATCGTTATAGCCGTAACCTGTTGACGGCATGAAGTGAAAATCACTGACCTTGTGACGTCGGAACGCATCGAGGACACGGAATTGATTGTATTCCGCGACCTCTTGCGCTTTCTTGACGTACGGGGCAATCTGTTCCTCCGCCCGATCAATGAGCGGACGGAGCGTTTCGTAATGGGTTAATTCTGAAAACATGTTTACACCTCGTATTGTTTCAATGTCGCGTATAGACGCGTATCTTTCCGCAAGTAACCTTTTAAGATGACAGAGCCATCCTCTTCGAACGATTCCTTCAAGTTCATCATGACTTCCTTCGCCGGATTGTAATGGGCGAAACCATCAACCGGGATGCGGATTTCGAGATACTCGAGGATCTCGCTGATCGACCGTTCGATTTCTTCGATCAAACGCTCGATGTCCTGCGGATCAAGGGCAGAAATCAGTAGCTTCCCGCCTGTGAACAAGCGGTTCAGTTGATCCTTCTTGTTATAGACTTCAAGCTGCGGAATGTCACCGGCACCAAGTTCATCGAGAACATCGTTCGTCGTCTGCATCTGATTCAAGTAATGCTCACTCGACGCATCAACGACGTGGAGGATCAAGTCAGCTTCTAGCACTTCCTCTAGGGTCGAGCGGAACGCCGCGATCAACTTCGTCGGCAGATCCTGAATGAACCCGACCGTATCCGTCAGGAGGATTTGACCGCCTTCCGGCAAATCAACTTGACGTGTCAACGGATCAAGCGTCGCGAACAACTCATCCTTCTCGTACGTGTCGGCTTGAGTCAACCGGTTGAAGATCGTTGACTTACCGGCATTCGTATACCCGACAAGGGCGATTTGGAACGTCTGGTTCTCTTTACGACGTTCCCGGTAACGGGCACGGTGGGCGACTGAGGTCTCAAGTTGTTTTGAGATCTCATCAACGCGACGACGGATATGACGGCGGTCCGTCTCGAGTTTCGACTCACCTGGTCCACGTGTTCCGATTCCGCCACCAAGACGTGACAGTTGTGTTCCCTGCCCGGCAAGCCGTGGTAACAAATAACTCATCTGTGCCAGTTCGACCTGCAATTTCCCTTCGCGTGACTGGGCACGTCCAGCAAAGATATCGAGGATCAACTGCGTCCGGTCGATCAATTTGATCGCTTCCGGGTCCGACAAGGCGATCCGAATATTTTTCATTTGACCGGGTGTGACCTCGGCATTGAATATGATTAAATCAGGTTCAAGTTCGTCTGCTAAGGCAACGAGTTCCTCGACCTTTCCTTTTCCGATGAACGTACGGCGGTCAATCGCTTGTCGTTTTTGATCCAAACGACCGACGACGACACCATGCGCAGTCGTTACGAGTGCTTCGAGCTCCGCGACCGATTCTTCATAGACATGGTCCGGGACACCGGGGAGCTGGCAACCAACGACGATGACGCGTTCTGACATAATATCATTCCTTTCACGAGTAAAGACGTACTGCGCCCCTTATCATACCACAGCCACCGGTTCGTCTGAACTTTTTTGGACAGGAAACATCCGTTCGGTTTATGATGGAAGAAACACCATGAGGAAAGGGAGGAAAACGATGGCACGCGAACAGTCGTATACGCTTCCAGAGTTCATTGAACGCTACCTGTTTTATCTAACAACAAGTGGACGGCAACTTTCGACCGTCCGGCGCTATCGCTATGATCTCATCGAAGTCCATCGCTATATGACCGATGTCGACCAACCACTCGAGACGATCGACGATTTCAAGGCGATCTCAATCGAGACGTGGAAGACGTTCATCAATGAGTACTTGATCGAAGAGAAACTCTACCAGCAAGCGACGGTCGCCCGAATCGTCACCGTCATCAATCAAGTCAATTACCAGATCCGGCAAACGAAAGCGAAGCTGATTGAATACGCACAACCGACGCACGAACTGACGGCAAAACATGTCGCTTCCTTCAAGGAATACGAGCAATTGGTGCGGACGAATCAATCCGATCGCGGCTTAACAGAACATCAATTGAAGGCACGTCCGTTTTTAATCGATCGAAACGAACTGATTCTCCGGTTGTTTTATCGTTATGGTCTACGTGTTCATCACATCATTGGTTTGAAGATGCATGACCTCAATTTCGCCCAGCAAGAGATGACCGTTCACGACCGGCTCGGTAATCGTTACCTGCTTCATCTCGAGCGGGAAGATCAAGATATCATGTTGCGTTACTTGAAGACGATCCCAGAGCCAGTCCGCCCCCGTTATCACAGCACCGATCCGTTTTTCGTCGCCTTCGACTTCGCCCGGATGACGTTCCGCTGGGTCTATAGTAAGAATGCACCAAAGCAATTGTCGATCGTCATGATCACAAAGATGATGCGTCAGCTGAATGAACGGTCGGACAATAAACGGATCTTGACGCCGTCGATGTTACGCAACAGTTTCATTTTAAAAACGTATCAGGACGAGATGACGAAAGAAGAACGTCTGCAGAAGACGTGTCTTTATAAGGATGTCTCACTCCGACGTTATGAAGAAGCGGTTGAGAAACTGACGCCTTTATTGTAAAAAATTCATCAGCTTGGATGTGACATGCATGACGATTCGAATGACTTATGATCAAGAAGCAAAAATGGGATATCTATATCTCTTCCCAGAAACATTTACTCCCGTAATTGAAGACACCGACGAGCTAGAAGAAAATGCATTCCTTGGCGTAGACGTTGATCAAGAGGGACGAATCATCGGGATTGAATTTTTTGATAAGGAAGCAGATCTGATTCGTGACGTTCATGCCGATGCATTCCTTTATGAGGAACAAGCAGATCGTTTCTCGCTCCGATTGCGAAACACGATTCCGAAAAGTACGTGTCACCTTCAGGGCGTTACGTTCTACTTTGCTGAACCCTACCATACCGGATTCATCGGACTTGATATCCTCGACTTAGAACGGTACCCTGTCGACGTTCTTCGTACGCTCGCTCAGCCAGCCTATAAATAAGGCTCCTTTTGATATCAAAGCGGTGTGCTCTGTGTTCCAGGGTGAAATAACGAAGGAAGAACGCTACAAGAAGTAACTTTATTTTATATAGTAAAGCTTAATCCGACGTTATGAAGAGAGAGTCAAGGCAGTGACACAATTACTATAATGATAAAAATTATGTTTATTAACGTAAAAAATCCTCTTGTTATGGTTACAAGAGGATGCTTTGTTTATTAAGATCAGTAATTTCTCAAAACGTAAAAAAGAACGCGCTAACCATATACGGTGGGGTTAAAACGCGTCTTTACTATTCGACTAATTAAATATACCAATAAAAAACATATTTTGAAAGTTATTTTTTACACAAATTGACTAATATCGATATACGATACAAAAAAAGACGACCCCCCGGTCGTCTTTTTCATTAGCGAGAGACTTCTTGTGTCTCTTCTTGTTCATATAACGTCACGTTGCGCGCTGGTGCGAACGTCGAGATCGCGTGTTTGTAGATCAATTGCTGTTTGCCTTCCGACTCCAAAATGACTGTGAAGTTGTCGAATGACTTGATTAGCCCCCGTAATTGATACCCACTGATTAAGAAAACCGTTGTCGGGACTGCATCTTTCCGTAATTGATTTAAAAAGACGTCCTGAATGTTGTATGTCGCTTTCATGATTCCCCGTGCCCCCTCTTTTTATCTGTTTCTGTCTTCGGGCAACTCTTATTTAACCGCTTTCAGAAACTCTACAGTTCTATCATAGATAATTTTGAACGTTTCTTCAAATGAAAACTTTCCCATATCCACCCAAACGCCATCAAATTGATGACGGAACCACGTCAATTGACGTTTAGCGAAGCGTCGTGTGTTTCGTTTTAGCATGTCGACGGCAGGATCGAGTGGTGCCCCGTCAAGGACCGGTAACATCTCTTTATAACCAATCGCTTGTAGCGCCTTCGTCTGACGATACCCGGCAGCGTCAAGACGCGCCACTTCTTCAAGAAGCCCACTTTCGACCATCATATCTACCCGTTGATCGATCCGGTCATACAAGCGATCCCGGTCTTCCATGTGTAGGACGAACAGTAGACTCTCATAAAGTGCTGGCTTACTACCGGTTGTTTGTGTCTGACCGGTCCGTGCGACCTCGATCGCCCGAACGACCCGCTGAATGTTATTCGGATGAATCGCTTCGGCGCGCACCGGATCAAGTTCCTTCAACTGGTCATGCAATGCATTCGCACCGTGCGTCGCCGCGTACGCTTCGAGTTCAGCACGCAAAGCTGGATCTTCCGCCTGCTCGGTGAACTGGTAATCATATAAAATCGACCGGATATAAAGTCCTGTTCCACCGACGATGATCGGTAGCTTACCCCGACTTGCGATCTCATCGATCGTCGCTCGGGCAACCGTCTGAAAACGCGCTACACTCATCTCGTCGTCCGGTGTCACAAGATCAAGCAGATGGTGCGGCACCCCTTCCATCTCTTCGGTCGTCACTTTTGCTGATCCGATGTCCATGCCTTGATAGACTTGCACAGAGTCTCCCGATAACACTTCACCGTTTAATCGTTTGGCTAGTTCAATGCCCGTCTTCGTTTTTCCGACTGCCGTCGGTCCGACGATGACGATGACTGGTTGTTTCTTCATTTTTCTTCACCCATTCTCTATCTTTTCATTCTGATTCGAGTGTACCACAGCCACTTCGATGGATTAAAAAATTCAATGAAAAAAACCGCCCATTCTGGACGGTTCCTGCTTGCTCGTCTTATACGCGACGGATGAAATCGTCATAAATGGCACTAAAGATGCACCACCCACAAATGACGACACCTGTCAGCATGATGCCCCAATCTGCCATGGTCGTTCCTCCTCTAGTCATCGTTATTCTCTCTTTTGACGGTTTGAACGGTTTGTAAACCCTTTCGAGCAGGTTTGACACCAATTCTTGGAATCAGTATGATAAAAGTACGATTGGTACGTAGCGCGGAGGCTGACCTGCATCGGCTTCCTATTAGAGGCACTGCCTCTCGATTCCATGTCTTGTGCTTGCACGAGGCGACATAGGGAGAATTCGTTCTTCCAAGCGACAGGTCCGGCATCATGCCCGGGCCTGTTCTGCGTGCCGGTACATTATTACGAAAGGAGCCGATTATCGTGCGTATTCAAATCATTGGTGGATCAGGTACCGGAAAAAGTACACTGGGCGCCTTCATCGGGCAAGCTGAACAGATTCCCTGGATTGATACCGACCATTATCTGTGGAAAGATACGACGTTCACTGAAAAGCGAGACGTCTCCGAGCGCTTTTCCATGTATGAAGCAGATCTTATGTCTTACAACGATTACATCGTCTCCGGTTCTGTCTTCGCCTGGCATCCGGACGGTTTCATCGATCGGGACTTGCTTGTCTTCCTGTCGCTCGACGAATCGGTTCGGATGGAACGACTCATCGCGCGCGAAAAAGCACGATACCCAGATTTTACGGGCTCCAATGAATTTCTTGACTGGTGCCGGACGTATCACACGGCGACGGACCCATCGATGATCGGTACGTTCGTAGAACACCAGTATCAGATGGACCAGTCGATTTCCCCGATTCTGATAGTAGATGCTTCGTTATCGACACAACTTCAGTATCAAAAAATAATCGAGACATACGATCGTTTGTCGCTTCAGCCATGAAAAACGGGTCCCCCTCTATAGGTGGACCCGTTCGTCTTAATACATATCTTTTTGTGTGAAGTTCCAGAACGCAACGACTAGTGCCGCGACCGTCCAACAACCGAGGACGGCAAGGGAGAACGGAAGCGTCATCCCTTCGATCGGTGGTGCTTGTCCATCGAGATAGTTGATCAGTCCGAAGTTGACGTTGACGAGATATTTCGAGCTCGTCCAACTTGAACCGAGTGTCGTCAGTAACGTACCGGAAATCAAGACTGCCATCATGATCCCGATCCCCGTCGCTGTGTTTTTGACGAGAACAGAGACCATCAAGGCGATCGTTCCGACGACAGCTGTGACGATCCACGCTAGACCGACTGCCATCAAGAGGTACTCCCACATCGGTAACGTATGCACGAACTCGGTTGAGAACGTACCGCTCGGTGAAGCTTGGAAACCGGTCAAGATCGGTGCGGTCCATCCGTCATAGCCGAGGACGATCCCGGATATCGCGTAACAGACGGCAACGGTCAATGCCATCAGCATCGACGTATAGAGTAACACCGTCAACCATTTCGCCATCAGGATCTTCCAGCGCCGAACCGGTCGCGACAGCAATGTCTTGATCGTTCCATCATTTTGCTCCCCACTGACGATATCCGCCATGATGACGATGATGAACAGCGGTAAGATCAACGTCAATCCTTGCGAGAAGAATATCCGGATGAACGTCGGGGCTCCCGGATAGTTCGGGTTGATGTCGTTATCGAGATAATACTGATTTTGTTTCAGATCGAACTCAAGAAACTGACGGAACTCATCTTGAATACTGCTGGAAGCAAGACGGTTCTGCGTGTCGACGATGTCTTGTTGTAACTCAACCCGCCAATCGAGCGTTCCCTGCTTTTTGATCTGTTCTTGGATGTCTCGGTACTGTGCGTACGTAAACATCGAGACGAGGACGATCAAAATGATCGCAACGACAGCAAAACGACGTTTTGAAGCGATTTTCGTCACTTCATTTCGAACGAGACCGATCATGTTCGGATTACGCAATGTGATCGCCTCCCGTTAACGTGATGAACAGATCTTCGAGCGTTTGGACTTTCCGTTCAATCGTCCAGACTTCGACACCTGCTTCGAGCAACTTTTTGTTGAGCGCTGGTGTCTTGCTTGCATCCATCAAAGTATGAACCGTATTCGCATCGACGACTTCGGACACTTGGACTTGATCCGATGCTGATAAAATCTCATTTGCCTTAAAGGCATCATCGACACGCCAGTCAACGCCTGGTGCGAGCGACTCGACCAGTTCCTTGACCGTTCCGACTTGAACGATTTTGCCATAACTCATGATCGCAACTCGATCGGCAAGCATTTCGATCTCAGCCAAGATATGACTCGAGACGAGGACCGACAGTCCCGTTTCCTCGACGAGCCGGCGGATGAATTGACGTAAATCCCGAATCCCCATCGGATCGAGACCATTCGTCGGTTCGTCGAGAATCAAGACGCTTGGTCTTCCGAGTAATGCTTGTGCGATTCCGAGACGCTGCCGCATCCCGAGCGAGTATGTCCGGACTTGATCATCAACACGCGCCGTCAAATCAACGAGATCGATGACTTCCTGAATCCGGGCATCATCGACATTCGGTAACATCCGGGCAAAGACTTGTAGATTTTCGCGACCCGTCAAATACTTATACAACTCTGGATTTTCAACGATCGAGCCAATCCGCTCCATCGCTTGGACGAACTGTTTGCGGACGTCGAAGTCACAGACCGTGATTTTACCGGACGTCGGTTTGATCAAGCCGACGAGCATCCGGATCGTCGTCGTTTTTCCTGCCCCGTTCGGTCCAAGGAAGCCAAAGACTTCACCTGGTTGAATCTCAAACGAGATATTATCAATGATCGTCTTTTTTCCGATCACCTTTGTTACACCCTCTAATTTCACTGTTGGTTTCACGTCTCTCACCTCTTATTGTCTATTCTAGCGGAATAATGAATCATTTGACTTGTCAGAACACTTCATTTCCGCACATTCTTTCAACTTTTGCTACAATCAGGTTAGAACCTAGAAGGAGGAACGTTCATGAAGCGATTACGCTGGCCCCTGTTTTTAACCGTCTCACTCGTTTTGACGGCAATCTTTGGATACGGCTTCGTCAGTGCCTATAGTGACGTCGTCAACCCACCAAAACGTGCCGTCCTGACACCTACGAAGGAAGAGCCTGTCAAAAAAGGCGGGACGTACGTCGCGCTTGGTGATTCCTTGACACGTGGTGTCGGAGCATCAAACGGCAATAGTTACGCCGCAATCGTCGGTCGCGATCTTGTCAAAGATAACAAGGTCGAGCGCTTCCAGAATCTTGCCGTCAGTGGTGCCCGGACGGAAGATTTACTGAAACAACTCAAACAAAAAGAAGTCCTACGCTCAATCGAACAAGCAAAAGTCATCTCGGTGACGATTGGCGGAAATGACTTATTCAACCGTGGTGAAGGCGTCGCAAACTTCAATGCGAAGAAGACAGCCGAAACCGTCACGACGGCCCAAGCGAACTTGAAAAAGACGTTCAGTATCCTACGAGAACAAAATCCGGATGCTGTCATTTTCTACGTCGGGCTTTATAATCCTTTCCGCGCGACGGAAAACGGTGAAGCATTCGATGCCATCGTTCAAGATTGGAATGCAAAATCGCGGACGCTCGGTATCGAGTACGATGTCGAGATCATCGACACATTCAATCTCGTCCGTGACGTCAAACGTGATTTATCGAGTGATCAATTCCACCCGAATGATTCTACCTACGAAGAGATCGCAAAAGCTTCTTTACTTGCTGTCAACAAACGTTTCTAACAATAAAAGCCGCCATTTAGGCGGCTTTTTGTTCCGATTCATTTCAGACGTTTCGCAAGTGCGACGAGGCCCCATTGGAGCGGCAACCGCGTCCAAAGCAACCAAGACGGAAGACGTTTTCCATTAATCGGCTTCGGATTGACTGCCATGTTGACGTTTGCGGGTAAGACTGCATATAAGAAGGCAGGAAGCGTCTTACGAACGAGGTGTACCCCTTTACCTGTCAACAACATGACACCGTAAGCGATTTCGATGACACCTGTCACTTGAACGAAAAAGCGCTTGAACGGAATGAACGACGGCATGATGCTGACGAATCCCTTTTCATTACGGAAATGACCAACTCCCGCAAACAGTAATCCTGCTCCATAGACTAGACGCAATAGCATTATGTTCCACACTCTCTTTCTGTTAATGAAATATATGTTCGAGACAGCTTCAGTGTATCGAACTGACCTGATTATCTCAACTTTTAGAAATTGTCGTCGAATTATGGGGAATGATGAGTCATTTCGGAATGTCTCCCGTAATCAGAGAAGAGATTGCTTCATTTGCTATGATGAAGTCAGAAATCATACAGAGAGGAATGATGACTTATGGCTGGAAAAACGAAAGCACTTTTACCTGGATTGACTGGAGGCATCATTGGCGCGGTCTTGACGGCTACGGTTGCCTTTCCGATCCTACTCGATCAAGAACAACAGGTCGCTGATACCCCACTTTCAAATGGTATGCCAAAACAAGTCTCAACGACGACGAATGATCCGGTGACGAACGCAGTCGCCACGGCTCAAAAATCTGTCGTGACCGTAACGAACTATCAAGCGGGCAACTCGATGTCGCAACAAGAAGCAGCGGCTGGTTCAGGGTCCGGTGTCATCTATAAGAAAGAGGACGGTAAAGCATACATCATTACGAACCATCACGTCGTCGATGGGGCATCAAAACTCGATGTAACGTTGAATGACGGCAAGACGCTCTCGGCTAAACTGCTTGGTAGCGACGAAACCTATGACTTAGCTGTGCTTGAAGTGGACGCAAGCGATGTTCCAGGTGTCATAACACTCGGAAAATCAGCGGACTTAAAAGCCGGACAAACCGTCCTCGCAATCGGTAACCCGCTCGGTGAGTTCCAAAACTCCGTCACACGCGGAATCGTCAGTTCGAAAGACCGGACCGTACCGGTCGATACGAACAGTGACGGACAAGACGACTTCAATACGACAGTCATTCAAACGGATGCTGCCATTAACCCCGGGAACTCGGGTGGTGCCTTGATCAATGAACAAGGACAACTCGTCGGAATCAACTCGATGAAAATCGCTGAGTCTGGTGTCGAAGGTGTCGGCTTCAGTATTCCGATCGATGATGCATTACCAATCCTCAAACAGCTTGAAACAAACGGTAAAGTTGAGCATCCGACGCTCGGTGTGTCCTTACAAGACGTCGCGGCGTTCCCTGCCGGTTATCTAAAAGATCAAGTCAAACTACCAGACAGTCAAAAAACAGGTGTCGTCGTCATGTCGGTCGAACCGAACAGTCCAGCTGCTGCGGCTAAACTGAAAACAGGTGATGTCATCACGAAAATCAATGACTCCGAAATCAAAGCATTCGTTGACATCAAAACGGCACTGATCAAATCAGATGGACCGCTTTCTTTGACGATCATCCGTGATGGGAAAACGATGACGGTCGAAACCAAAACAACGACGACCGACCAGCTGTAAAGCTTCAGCCTGACGTTTCGTCCGCCTTCCTTTTCGGGTATTGTTTTAGAACAATATCGAATTGGGAGGCTTTTTCTATGTATGATTTAATCGGCATTGGCATTGGTCCGATGAATTTAGGATTGAGTGCACTTGCGCATCCGACAGATTTAAAGACGTTATTTTTTGACGAAAGCGAACAATTTTCCTGGCATCCCGGCATGATGATTCAGGACTCGATGATGCAGACGAGCTTCATCTCCGATCTCGTCACACTCGCCGATCCGACAAGTTCGTTTTCCTACCTCAATTACTTACGATCGATTCACCGTCTCCACACGTTTTACTTCTATGAAAAACTTCTGATCTCAAGACAAGGTTACAACGATTACTTACGCTGGGTCGCGACACAACTTGAAGATCTCCGCTTTTCGACACGCGTCATCGACGTGCAAGACACCGGTGATAGTTTTGAAGTCCTCGTCGAAGATGTCTTAACCGGCAAACGCGAAACGTTCGAAGCACGAAACGTCGTCATCGGCACTGGGTCAAAACCCGCCATCCCGGATACGTTTGACGAACGCGTCACCCATAATACGCAATATGTCATGAACAAGGCAGATTTACTTCAGCGCAACAAAATCAGCATCGTCGGCTCCGGTCAAAGTGCCGCCGAGATTTTCCTTGATCTCTTGACGACGCCTGCTTCAGAGCGTCCTGAACTCGAGTGGATCGCGCGTTCGACACTGTTTGAGACACTTGAGACCGGCAAACTCGGAGAAGAAATTTTTTCACCGAGCTACGTCACGTACTTCAACCAACTTCCACTCGAAGTACGTCAAGAATCGGTCAAGAAGTTCGCCCGCTCTCAGAACGGTATCAGTCCGGAGACCCTACAATCGATCTACGCCCATCTCTATGATTTGACGGAAGAGGAACAACGACAGGTCGCGATCCGCGCAAATCTCGAAGTAAAAGAGATTACGTACGATGAGCGGTTCACGATTGCGATGCAACATCAAGAACTTGAGGACGAGCGCTCGTCTGAAACAGATGCCGTCATCGCGGCAACTGGTTTTTCGCCATCCCTTCCGAGCTTCATCGACCGACTTGATATCGTGTTCGAAGCACCGAATGCCTGGAAAGTCGATGCCGACTACCAAATCGTGCGTTCGGTCGAGACAGCCCATCATCTTTACGCAACTGCTAATTTAGAGCTGTCACACGGTCCGGCTGCGGATAATCTCGGGATGTCCGTCTCGCGGAACCAGTTGATCTTAAATGCGGTCGCTGGTACGGAACTGTATCCGGTCGAGCGACATGCGACGTTTACGACGTTCGATTAAGTCACTAAACCAAACGAACGAGGAATGGCGCGCGCCACTCCTCGTTCGTTTTTCGTTTTACGGTTTTTTCGTCAACTCTAGTGCAGCCAGCAATAATAACGTGGCTTGAACTCGTGTCACACCTGTTTTAGCAAGCAACAAATGAAAGGCAATCAACCAGTTGACCTCGTCTGAAAATCGATTCCGTGCCCGCTCCCGGTCGACGATCCGGGTCACGTAAATCCAGTCGACACGTTCCATTGTAGGCAGTAACGCAAGAATCGGCATTAAACGATCCCAGATGATGATTTCTCTTCGCTCTAACAGTTCCCGCCACGCAATGATTCGTTCCTGTTGCGCTGAAGGATCTGGATGCGCCGCTAAGATTTGCGCCGTAATGACACGTTCACTCGTCCGTTCCATATATTGCGCGAGCCATTCTTCCGATGTATCGACACGCTCTAAAAATTCCTCTGGTAATGGCTGCTGTTCAAGCAAGGTCGATGTCACGACGTACTGTTTCGCGGCATTCAAATGAGGTCGTGTCGCATGCAATCGTTCCATATAAGGGAACGCATCAATTCCTTGTCGCCGGTTCAGCACTTCGTTGAGTGCAAAAAATGGGCGAACTCCTTTATCACGAATCAAACGATGTTTAATCTTCTTTTCCGCAACGATGATTTCTTCGATGAGAACATCGGGATCCGTGCTATTCAATTGAACATGGGCAACGAGCAACGGTGTATAGCGGCTCCGAAGTGCTGAAAAACGCGATGTCTTATGTTTGATCGTCCGCATCAGCCGTTCGTAGACAGTTTGTTCAAAAACGGTATCATGAATCGTGTAGGACAGTGCAAAAAAACGATGGAAATCATGTGACGTCTCTTCCCGCAAGACGGGATAACTCTCATCATAGTTCTCACAGAATTGACCGTACATCCTTCCACCTCGCCTTCTTTTCTATAAATCGTTTTCCCTAAAATTGGCTTGTACAACCTTATTTTTAGACGAACAAAAAAAGGCGACAGAACATGTCCGTCGCCTCTCATTCTTTCAATTCGATTCAAACTCGTTGTCTCTCTAACAAACGGGAGAAGTAACCACCTTGATCCATTAGTTCATCATGCGAGCCTTCTTCGACGATGCCGTCCTTCGTGACGACGAAAATCTTATCGGCATTTCGAATCGTTGCTAAACGGTGGGCGATAACGAGCGTCGTCCGGTTCTCAGACAGTTCGGCAAGCGATTCTTGAATCAGTGCTTCCGTTTCTGTATCAAGCGCAGACGTCGCTTCATCAAGAATCAGAATCGGCGGGTTCTTGAGGAACATCCGCGCAATCGCGAGTCGTTGCTTTTGTCCACCCGACAATTTGAGTCCCCGTTCGCCGATTTGTGTCGCATACCCATCAGGTAGATCCGCGATCATCGGACCGAGATGGGCACGTTCTGCCGCTTGCACGATGTCTTCGTGCGTCGCATTCAAATCACCGTAGGCGATGTTTTCAGCGATCGTCCCTGAGAACAAGAAGACATCTTGCTGGACGATCCCGATTTGTTGTCGCAGAGACTCCTTCGTCATCTGCCGGATATCGATTCCGTCAATCGTGATTGCGCCATCTAGAACATCGTAAAAACGTGGAATCAACGAACAGATCGTCGTCTTCCCTGCCCCTGATGTTCCGACGAACGCGACGGTCTGACCCGGTACGACTGTCAGATTGATATTCTCTAGAATGAGACGATCGGCTTCATAACCGAACGCGACATCCTTGAATGTGATACCACCGTTCAACCGATCAACGACGAGTGCGTCTGGCGCATCCGGAATCGATGCATCCTCATCAATCATCGAGAGGAAGCGTTTGAAGCCAGCCATCCCTTTTGGATACATCTCAAGTAATGCGGTGATTTTATCGATCGGCTTCAGCAAGATGTTCATATAAAGAATGAATCCAACGAGCTCTCCGGCCGTTAAAGCTTCGCGATACGTCAAGTAGGCACCGACGACTAAGACGGCGAGCGTCATCAAACGGGTCGTCAAGTAAATGCCGGATAGACTCTTACTCATGACCTTGTAGGCATTGATCTTCGACTGCCGGAACGTCGCGTTGTCTTTTTCAAAACGCTCGATTTCGTAAGCTTCGTTCGTGAATGACTGAACGACACGGACACCAGAGACACTGTCCTCGACGCGTGAATTGACTTCCGCGATGTTACCATACATCCGGTCCCACGATTTATTCATCCGGACGTTCGCATAGCTGATCAGCCAGATCAGGAATGGTACGGCGATGATCGTCACGAGCGCGAGCGGCACGTTGATCGTCAACATGATCGAGAATGCACCAAGCAATGTCATGACGGCAATGAAGGCATCTTCCGGACCGTGATGGGCAAGTTCCCCGATATCAAACAAATCATTCGTGATCCGACTCATGATATGCCCCGTCTTCGTATTGTCGAAGAAACGGAACGACTGTTTCTGCACATGGCTGAACAGTTGACGACGCATATCGGTCTCGATATTGATCCCGAGCTTATGTCCAAAATAGTTGACGACGAATTGCATCAACGTACTGATGATGTAGAGCGCTAATAATCCGACGCTGACGAGGATGATCCAGTTCATCTCACCGTTTGGCAACAAGGAGTCGATGAACCACTGGACAGCGAGTGGAAAAGCAAGTTCTAAAACCCCGACGAATAAAGCAGATATGAAATCGAGCCAGAATAATCGTTTGTGCGGGATATAATACTGATAAAAACGGCGTAACATGTGTAGCCTCCTTTCGGGTACTTCTAGTGTACTTGAACTTTTTTGAAAATACTCATTCTACCTATTCGTTTTTTTGAAAAACGGTATTACAGTTTTCCAGACAAAAATTATATTTTTAAATCAGGGGAATCAGCGCTTTTTATGACAAAATGGTAACAACGATTTTACCTATCTATTGGAAGGAGCTATGTCACGTGAAAAAGACTGTTCTCGCCCTCACGACGCTCGCTTTGATCGGTACCACGGTTCCGGTTTCAGCCGCGTCAACGACACTGACTTTGACGGATAACGTCAACATTCGCACGGCTGCCTCGACTTCCGCGAAGGTCATCACGACGCTAAAAAAAGGTACGAAGCTGACAGCTGTCAAGAAAGTCAACAGCTGGTATGAAATCCGCTATCAGTCCAAACCAGCCTTCATCACTTCAGCATATGTCAAAGCGACGACGGAAAAGGCTCCAACAACTACGACTTACATAACGAATACCGATGCCGTCAATATTCGCCAAAAAGCAACGACAAGTTCGAAATCACTCGGAAAACTAGCAAAGAATACAATCTTATCTGTTAAGAAAAAAACAGGAGATTGGTACCAAATCACGTATAAAAAGCAAACAGCCTATGTCCATGCGACGTTAGTCAGCAAAAAGACGTCGAACGTCACGACGGATTCAAAACCACCCGCGACGACTCCCGTCAAAAAAGTCGTTAAAGCGGTTGATCGATCGAAAGTCTACACGGTCAATGCGAAGGAAGGCTTGAACGCACGGACTGCTGCAGCGACGAACGCAAAAATCTACAAGACATTACCGCATCAGACGGTTCTCGATGTCACAGGTGCCGTTGATTCGTGGTACCAAGTCAAGCTTGACGGAAAAGAAGCATATGTCGCTTCGACCTATGTCAAAGCTTCAACAAAAGCATCACCACCAACAACACCGACGACTCCCGGAGTCTCTTTGACGCCGGTTGATGCCTCGAAGACGTATCGCGTCAATGCACCTACCGGACTGAACGTCCGTACGTTGCCTTCGACGTCGTCTAAAGTCTTCACACAAGTCGGACACGGTTCGACAGTCAATGTCACGGGTGAAACGACAGGAAAAGATAGCGGCTGGTACCAGATCAAGATCGGAACAGGTCTCTACTATGTTGCGAAGAGTTACATCACGACAGGATCCGTCACGACGACGCCTCCGGTCACTCCGACGACACCTCCTGTGACGACCGTTCCTGGTTCGACATTGATGGAACGTGCGATCTCGATTGGTCAACAATATCTCGGTACACCATACGTCTGGGGATCAAGCAGCCCCGTTAATGGTGGATTCGACTGCTCTGGATTCGTTAACTATACGTTGAATGCCGCTGGCTATGCAGTCGGACGAACGAACGTCAACGGCTACTGGAACGATGATCGGTACCTCGGAGCGAAGTTATCAAAATTACGTCAACCGAAGCGCGGCGATATCATCTTCTTCGAAAACACATATGCTGCTGGTCCGACGCATATCGGGATCATGCTGAACAACGATCAGTTCATTCATGCCAATACACCGGCAC
Source organism: Exiguobacterium sp. E17S (assembly GCF_057772545.1). Classification (NCBI taxonomy): domain Bacteria; kingdom Bacillati; phylum Bacillota; class Bacilli; order Caryophanales; genus Exiguobacterium; species Exiguobacterium sp. E17S. Next base: position 410,124 of record NZ_JBYLRU010000001.1, on the reverse strand, counting down.
TCGGCATCAGCCGTGTATCGGAACGTTACTGGACACAAAAACTATTAGGATTTAAATCACTTTAATCATCTCCTTATCCACCCCTCGGGGTGGATGTTTTTTGTCTGACCACCCTTCTTTAGGATATACTGGATATGGAAAGGATGTGTCCTCATGTCTTACAAAACACTTTATGTCCGACTTCTCTTTCTTGCCTTATTGATTTTTGGTGGCTCGATGCTCTTGCATTATATCCAGACGGGAGACGTCTATATCGGTCACTTGATCGTTTCCGTCGCCGCATGCGTCTTATTGATTTTCAGAAGAACGACATCCTCACACGAACAGGCATGAAGCGCACTCGCTTCATGCCTGTTTTTTCGTCATTGAACCTTAACCAATGCTTGTATCTCTCGCTCAAGATCGTCTTTGAGGCGTTCGCTTTGAAGATCATCCTTCAATCGAATGACATCCTCCAGCCGTTCCTGACCAATCCCTCGTTGCATCGCCAGTACGAGCGTCTGTAGCATCATCGCTTGGTCAAATCCACTCGCCGCAAGCCACGCATCTTGCATCTCCCATATCTTATCGACGCTCTGCTGAAGCGTCTGATTCGGTAATTCGATGCCATTGACAAGGAGATGGACTTCAAGTTGTCCGATGTAATGCTTCGCGTCATCGATCGCTACAGTGACGAGTTTTTCCCACGCCATCTGCATGCCGTCCGTATCGTTTTCAAAAATCGCGATGAGTCCTTTCGTCAAATCGACTTCGATTCGTCCGACGGCAGTCGTTTCACTAAATGCAAAAAACTGCTCCAATCGATCAAACTCTTGCTGTGATTTTTCGACTTCCCCTTCTAGATATAAAAACAGTCCGAGAAAACGTTGAAACGAAATGACATGATAATAGACATCTTGCTCCCGCATATACTGAACCCCTTCACGCAATAAGGCGATCGCTTCTGTATAGTGATCATCGAACAAACTTGCTCGGAGCGCACGCAAGATTTGGAAATTTAAATAGGTTTTTGGCGCCAGTGGAATCTCGCGTGGTACATCCATTGCTTCGATCAGCTCATACGCTTCCTTTGTCCGTTTGAGATTGAATAAAAAATAGACTTTCGAGATCTGAACGAGCAACTGCTCATCTTGACGACCGAGATGTTGAAAAATCCGCTCTGCTTTCTCATAATATATCAAACCAAGCTCCGGGTCAGACGCTCGGAGGGCATCGCCGTATTTATGATAGACCTGCCCTTGCCAATAGGAAGTCGTTTCCGGAACCAAGTAAGGTTCTAGAAGTTCCTGAATTTTTTCGTCTGAAAAATATGGGGTATGCCGTGAACGGATTGTTTCGATGAGTTCCCGCATCTGAACATCTCGCGGATCGAGCATTAATTCTTCGACTGTCACCTGTAATCGCCTAGCAATCGCCTGTAATGCAGGTACAGACGGTGTCGCTTTCCCGTTCTCGACCATACTGAGCATTGACTTCGTGATGATGCCGGTCGCAACATCCGTTTGCGTCATTTTTTTCTGTTTTCGGATCTGTTTGATACGTTCCCCTAACACACTGGTCACTCCTTTTATCATAAAAGTTAAATTATATTGAACTTTATCTTTACTTTTTTCTTCCACTCCTTTATTCTACACTAAAGTTCAATAAAATTTAACTCTGAAGGAGTGAACAGGATGTCATTTAATTTAAAGCGTGTCTTATTTGGAAAGTTTTGTTCATTATTCGCAGCTAGTCTCTTTACGTTCGTCGCCGGACTGACCGTCTTACGGGAAACATCGTCTGGTTTTCAGTTTGCGCTCGTCCTGCTTGCAGGATCAGTGCCACGGATTTTGCTCTCACCGGTTGCTGGTGTCCTCGCTGATCGTTGGAACCGGAAACAAATCATCGTCATGACCGAAAGCTTAAGTGCACTCGTCTTGTTTGGACTTCTGTTCTATTCGCTACAAGCCCCTCTACATACCGTTCATTACATCGTTGCTAGTGTCCTCTTGACGAGCCTGTCGACGTTCCTGTCCGTTACCTTATCAAGCTCGTTACCGCGACTCGTAGAAGAAGAGGAGTTACAACGCGGAAACGCGCTCTTCTCGACGATTCAATCGACCTCAACGATCACTGCTCCACTCGTTGCGGGATTGCTCATCGCCACTGTCCCCATCACGCAATTCTTGATCTTACCGTTTCTCTTGTTTGCTTCTGCTGCCTGGTGGAATAGCCGCCTCCACTTTCTTGCAGTGGATACCTCTCCTCTAGCTACTACCGATACTCCGTCTTTCGTCTCGGAGTTTAAAGAGGGCTACCGCTATCTGTTCCGTCAACCAGTATTGACGACACTCGTCCTGATGGCGATCGTCCTGAACTTCTTTTTTGTCGCTTTCGAAATCTTGTTACCAATCATCTTGCTCGATCGACTGCAATTCACACCATTTCGGTTTGGAATGGTCGAGTCCGCACTAGGTGCCGGTATTCTCGTCGCTTCGTTGCTTCTTGCTTTACCTCGCTTTACGGTGAAACGTCCGTTACGCACGATATTCGAGTCGCTCTTTTTAATCGCCTCTTGTTATGCGCTTCCTGCACTTGCGCTACTCGGCTATGTTCCATCTGCTCTACTACTACCTTTTTTCATGATTTTATTATTCATCGACGGCATGCTCGTCTTACGGATGAACATTCCACTACAGCTCATCGTTCAAAAACAGACCGATCCGGCTTACCTCGGACGTGTCATCGGTGTTCTGGAATCGATCGCAATGGCGATGATGCCGATTGGTACCCTATTGTTTGGTTTACTCAGTGATCATGTATCTATCATCGTGCTACTTGGAGTCGGTACAGTCGGCTTATTCGGTGCAGCATCATTCGGATTCCTCCGACTTCGTAAAGACATCTTATCCGAGAGCATTCCTGTAGCAGACGCAAAAAACACGTCCTCCCTCACTTCGTGAGAAAGGACGTGCGTATCGATCAAACCGTCGCTTTGACGGCATCCATGATTAATTTTAATGATTGTTGTTTTGCTTCCTTGTCAGCGATCATTGAAGCGATCATTACTTCGTCTGTGCCGTAGGAATCAGCGAGCTCTTGTAATTGTTTTGCAACGGATTCCGGGTTACCGACGATCATCCGCTTCCGGTTTTCAGCGATCCGGAATTGGTCTTGGAACGTATACGGATACGCCGCTGCCTCTTCTGGAGTTGGAGTTCCTGTCGACGAGACCCCTTTTTCAAGTAGGAGCAGTGACAGATCCAGGCTTGAAGCTAACCGTTCTGCTTCTTCCGTCGTTTCAGCACACGTCACGAAGATCGAGACGAGCGTTTGTGGTGTCTCATTGAACGACGTCGCCATGAAGTTATGACGGTAGTAGTCCATCACTTCTTGTCCACCTTGTCCATTGATGAAGTGAGCAAAGGCAAATCCGAATCCGCGTTGCGCGGCGTTCAAGGCACTACCACCACTTGATCCAAGCAACCAGCCTTCTGGTGTCGTATCGACTTCTGGTGTTGCGACGAGTCCCGCGAACCGGTGTCCGGCAGGCGCCCCGTCTTTCAAGTAATCGACGAGATCATCGAGTTGTTCGCCGTAATCGGCTCCACCAAAACGTGGCGACGATCCTTCTTGCAACGCACGTGTAGCAAGCGGCATACCGCCCGGTGCCCGACCGAGGCCAAGGTCGATCCGGTTTGGTGCAAGCCCTTCAAGGACACGGAAGTTCTCTGCGACTTTATAGGCACTGTAATGCGGCAACATGACACCTCCTGAACCGAGGCGAATCTGTTTCGTCACCGCCGCCATGTAGGCGATCAAGACTTCCGGGCTTGAACCAGCCAGTGTTTTAGCGAAGTGGTGCTCGGATACCCACAAGCGATGATAGCCGAGTTCGTCCGCGATTTTCGCGAGCTCGACCGTTTCGTGTAGGGCATCAGATGGGGATTGTCCTTTAGAGACCGGGGATTGGTCTAAAATACTAAGTTTCATGTATGTCTCTCCTTTTTCTTTCGAATGCGTACCTACACTGTACGCCTCCTCGTTGTACGGTGCAACGAAACTGCTTCTTTCTGTCATGGGGACGTTTTCATTTTGAAATTCAGGGAACAATGCCTAAGTGAGCATAAAAATCTAACGAATGAGGTGGAGTTACATGTCAACCCATACTACGAATCAAGAAGCAGTCGAAACGGTCAAGAAACTGATTGATAAAATCGAAACAGCGATGCTGACGACGATTTCAGCAGAAGGACTCGTATCGCGTCCAATGCAGACACAGGATATCGAATTTGATGGCGACCTCTGGTTCCTCACTTCAAAAGAAACAGACAAGTACCAAGAACTACTTAAGAATCCGAGTGTTAACGTCGCGTACGTCGACAAGTCATACGTCTCGATCCGTGGGACAGCAGAACTCGTCGAAGACATCGAACGAAAAAAAGAGCTCTGGAGTCCACGCTACGAAGCATATCTTGGAACGACATACGAAGATCCGAAAGTCGTCTTGATCAAGGTCAACACGGAAGCTGCTGAATACTGGGAAACGGGAAACACGACGAAGTCCGTCAAACAAGTATTGAAGAAAGTCGTCGGCAAAGACGATGAGAACGAAATCAATAAGACAGTCGACTTGTCTTGACGAGTTAAACCCGCGCTACTTGCGTGGGTTTTTTCATGTGAAGATAGTCGTTTTTCTCAAAATGATGTAACATAATAAAATGAACTAATACGTAACTTAACTAAAAGGAGTACAATTATGGGAGAATTTTTTACATTATTACGCCGGGGAAACCGGTCGGCGCTGACGGCAGGCATCGTTAACTCCGTCATCGCCATCATTAAGGCAATTGCCTACATCCTGACGGGAAATGTCGCGATGTTCGCGGAGATGATGCATACGCTCGGGGACGCTGCCAACCAATTTTTCGTCTTCATCGGTTCTGCCCTCAGTAAAAAGGCACCGACGAAACGTTTCCCGAACGGCTTCGGTCGTCTCGTCAATCTCGTCTTGCTCGGTGCCATCCTCTTCGTCGGTATCATGGCGTACGAGACGATTCATGAAGGGATCGCCCACATCATCGAACCGACGGAATCAACTGGCTTTTGGATCACGTTATCCGTTTTATTCGCAGGTGTCGTTTTGGAGAGTGGCGTTTTCGTGAAAGCGATGCAAGAAATCGCGCACGATGCGAAGTTAGACTCAAAAGGACCACGCTTGATTCTTGACAGCTTCCGCTCACTCAAACAAGCGAAACCCGCAACACGCCTTGTGTTTCTGGAAGATTTGGTCGCAACGGCTGGTGGCGTCGTCGCGATGATCGCCGTCATCATCTCGCATGTGACACCGTTCCATCAGGCAGAAGGAATTGCTTCGATCCTAATCGGACTGATGATGTTTTACGTCGTCGGAAATGTCTTCCTGCAAAACGCAGCTGGTGCACTGGGTGAAGCCGATGAGACGATGGCAGCACGTCTCGGCGGACTGATCATGAAGGACCCTGACGTCAAGGATATTAGTAAGCTTGAAGTCATTAAGGAAGGCGATCACTTCCACGTCGAAGTCGAGATTGAAGTCGACCCGACGTTAACGATCGCACAAGCGGACGACATCAAGGACCGTCTCGAACTCCAGATTCGTCTGCAGCAAGGCATCATCGATGTGACGATCGGCTTTGATGAAGACGATAAGATTCAACAGTATGTCGTCGCTTCTGACGAGTCATGACACCGTTCACGCAAGATGTCCTGACCATCATCCGTTCAATCCCTGCTGGTCGGGTCATGACGTACGGGCAAGTCGCTCGACTCGCCGGTCATCCGCGTAGCGCACGACAAGTAGCGCGGATTCTTCACAGCATGAGTAAGACGGAACGTCTACCATGGCACCGTGTGCTTGCTGCTGACGGAAAACTATCGCTTGAAGGCGATGAACAGCGACTGGCGCTTGAAGCAGAAGGTGTCGAGTTCCTGACCGCCCGTCAACTTGATTTATCACGTTATCAAGTCAAAAGTGAATAGATACAAAGAGAGAGGGATGACTGGTACGTAAACCAGTCATCCCTCTCTCTTTGTAATAATGAATCACGCCTTCGACGTACTCGAAGCTACAGCGATTTGCCGACGTACTTCTGCTTCGAGTTGTGGTTCCGGTGGTTGCCATCCTTCCGGTTTCATGACCTTTTGGTCCGATTCCCGGAAGATTGGTTTTCCGTCCGGTCCAAGCTTCGCCATGTTCGCGCGCTGGACGATTTCGAACAATGGAGCCGGATCAAGCCCGATCTCAACGAAGCTTCCCATGATGAAGTAGAGAGCGTCCGTCAAGGCATCCCCTTGTCCGACGAGCCGTTCGACATCAGTTTCGGGTTGTTTCATCTGGAGCGATTTTTCGACCGCTGTATCAAGTCCTGACTTGAAACGTTCGATCGCTTCGAGAAATTCTGCTTCACTCGTCGCCGATTGATGCAGGAACTCAACGACCGCTTCTTCCGCCGTCCAGGTCGAGCGTTTGATTCCACGATCGACCGTCATAGGTGTTGGCGTCGTTGCGCCAGGGTGTGAAAACACACGGTGGAATTCCTTTACGTCTTGATAATAATTTGTCATAACCGATCATCCCCTTTTACCGAATGTCTCCATTCTAACAGGTTCAGAACCGGAGTTCGACTCATTGATGAACAACGTCGAGTAAGGCCATCCCACGCGTAATCAATTCATCTCGCTGCTCAGATGTCGCTTTTAAGCGCTCGAGATCTGCAATCAGACGTGGTTGATCGACTTCATCCGCTAACTCGAGTAATTCAAGACGGAGTAACCAAGCGTCCGGTAACTGGACGAGTGTCTGATCGATCAGTTGCGGTAACCGTTCTCGTCCGGCACGACCTTCGCGAATCTCGCGGACGACTTCGAAGATCGGATCAGCCGCTGTCAACGGACGTTCGATTCGTTCGAACTCGACCGTTTCCGGAATCGGCTTCAGTGCTTCAACTTCCGTTCCCGGGAATGCTGACGTGATGTCACCGACGATCAATTCCATCCGGTCCATCGTCATCGTTTTCCCGTCGTTTGCAAGCGTCGCTGCCTCTAAGACGACGAGCGCCCGGTTTCCATTGACGTTTTGAATCGCTGTGATGTTCCCTGTGACGTGAACATTTCCTTCCGCCCAGTCGAGACGTTCACCGACTTTGACTTGCATCAATACTTCGTTCAATTCCTTGCCGTGAAGGAGTGTAAAGCCTTCCGGATGATCTGCAAGTCCTTGACCTGTCAACACTTCACCGTTCGCAGCAAGCGCTGTTGGACCTGTTAGTTTGACGAGATGCAGCGAATCGTGAATCTCTTGCGTTTCAGGAACACCGACGAGCGAGAGACCACTGTCGAAAACGAGCGTCGATAAGTTACCTGATTCGACCGCTTTCGTCAGTCCATGGATACCACCGCGGATGTAAGACATCGACTGTGCGAATTCTTCGAGAGCATCGCGGAGCTGTTCGAACGATTCACAAACAAAGAGTTCTTTTTGCATGCTCGTCACGTCATGTTTCGTCGCAAGTGCTTTCTCAAGCGAGAATGGATGTTTAACGACCGCGTCCGTTAAGCAATGGCGACTTTCACCGACGGATGATAGAAGACCTGCCCCGTAGATTTGTGGGTTGTCGATATCACCAATCAGACCGAATTCAACCGTCCACCAGAACAGACGTGAGATTTCGTTCGCTTCCGAAATCCCTTTGACGTGTGTCCGTGTCTCCGCGAGTTCGATTTCAGCTTGCTCGATGTCGGCTGGCGTCGAGAACGGGCTCTCTTTGACGATCGTCAATTTCTTTAGTGCCTTGAACACGTCATGCTCGGCTTTATGGTTAAAGGCATGTGCCCCAATCTCACCGAAGCGTCGAACGAATTCCGCGTAGACCGGATTCATCAAGATTGGCGCATGCCCTGCTGCTTCATGCAAAATATCTGGCGCTGGTGTGTAAAGGATGTTATCGACCTTCCGAATGTCGGTCGCGATCGGCAAGAGTCCGTGCCCTTGGAAATCGAAGAAGGCGACACCAGGAATGAGACCATCAACAGCGACTGTTCCCCAGCCACCACGGCTTAGGTTCGCTGTCATCTCACGCACGTCCGGAATCCGTTCCGGGCTGATACCCGATGCAGCAAGCCCTTCGAGGTATGCCGGATGTGCTGTATCTTGTAACGTATTTAAATTCAGTCGCATGACGTATCTCCAAACGGCATGATCCGTTGGCGTGTAGTCTTCGTAGTGCTGTGGTGCGACGTGTGGACGTAAGTGACTTGGAATGATTGGTGTAGACATATGAGTTCCCCCTTGAATGAATGATAGATAACAAAAAAGCCCCTGCCGAACGTATCGTTCGACAGGGGCGACGAAAGCCGCGGTACCACCCTGATTACCCAGTCATCGACTGAGTCACTCTTGATTGGGATAACGGTGTGCTCCGCTCGCTTACGCAAGAAGCTCAGAAACTGTAATTCAACACCATCTGTGTACACGTTCGCAGCGCCACGTGCTCTCTGAAACAGGGAAATGGTCTTTACTTCGGTTTCATCATCGCTTAATCTTTCGTTCTGTTATGCTGTTATACTGTTATGCTTTTAGCAAGTAAAGTATCGTTAAGGAGGACTATACGCTTACTTTTTACTTTCGTCAATGGCTTTTTTACGTTTAAATCGATTAAATGTTTTATCACGGACTGATTTTTGTTCAATCGTCAGTGAGGTGATATGACGACGAAGCGCACCGTTGAGCCGTTTTTCGAATGCTTCAAGCTCTTGGATCCACTCGTTCATCGAAACGACGATCGGTAAGATTTCCATGATGACTTCTTCCTCGAGTTCGTCTCGATCGAGAAACGAATGCTTAACGAAGGCGATATTCTCTTTGACGAGATCCTCCATCGCAAGTGGTTCTTCTGTCAACAAGAGATCATATGTCAGCAAGACCTTCTCTTGGCGCTGGGCGATATGCATCAAGTGATAAAACAATTCACTCCGAAGATCGTCCGCAATCGAGTCAAGGGCCTTCTCTCGCTCTCTGAAGCGCTCTGCTGTCGCGACACCACGTTCGAGGCACGATTGCATATGTTTGAGAATCAACAGGTTCCGTAAGAGCGAGGCGTGCTTCTGACGCGTTCCTCGAATCTCTTCCTTGTGTAGGTTGAACAAGTTTTGTGTCTCAAGGAGCGAATTTGACATTTTATCGATCGCTGCCCGGTATGGAGCAACTTTTCCTTCGAAGGCAATCGCTCGCGTGACGACGAGCAGCTTTTCGAAGAGTTTCGTCGCTTTTTGATAGTAGACATTGCCATAGCGCGGCGGGAAGATCAATGCGTTGATGCCAAGCGCACAGCCGATCCCGAGCATGACGAGCAAGTAACGGATCAAGACGACTTGCCAAAGTGGTTCGGTCGCTGTCGCCACACTTTCGAGAATGACAATGATCATCAAAACGACGTGTGGAATCGTCCGCCCGAAACCAAAGGCTAGCAAAATCGAGATTGCTGCCATGATGACGATTCCGATTGCAAGCGGATTCGCCGGATTATCCCCTAAAATCCAAAGTGCGAGTAACGTCAAAAAGGCACCAATCAAGTTGGCCTCTGCTTCCTCGAGAAATTGTTTCCATGTCTGATAGACCGAAGGCAGGAGTGTCGTCGCTGCCGAGATCGCAGGCAGGATTGGGCTAAGGTTGAACAGATTACTGATCAACAGCGCCAAGATGACCGCAAGACCTGTCTTGATGGTCCGTGGTCCGATTTGTAAGGATTGTCCACCCATGTCCATCCCTCCTTCTTATTCAGTATGCCCTCTATTCTTCACCGTTAGCCGTCAAAATTCAACAAAAAATCCCCTCCGCTTGAAAACGGAGAGGATTTAGGTGAATTATGATGCTTTCGTACCTGTTCCTTCTGTCATTTCCGCTTTCGCGACCGATTGGTCAACAAGCGGTTTTTTGAGGAAGGATAGGATTGCCGCACCAACGAGTGAACCGATGAGGATCGCACCCGCGTAACCGACGATTGCCATGACCGTACCTGATGGACCATCAAGTAACGGGAAGACGAAGATACCGCCATGTGGTGCCGGGAGCAAGACGCCGAAGACGATCGTCAGTGCACCAGCGATCGCTGAACCGATGACGCTTGACGGAATGACGCGGAGTGGATCGGCTGCTGCGAACGGAATCGCACCTTCTGTGACGAACGATGCACCCATTGCGTAAGCAGCGATACCTGCTTCACGTTCTTGCGGTGTGAATTTCTTACGTGCGAACAATGTTGATGAGAAGGCCACGATGAGTGGTGGAACCATCCCACCTGCCATGACGGCTGCCATGACTTCCGTATTACCTGCTGTAAGAGCAGCTGTACCAAATACATATGCTGTTTTGTTGATCGGACCACCCATGTCGATTGCCATCATACCTGCGACGAGCATACCGAGGAGGATTGCGTTCCCACCGCTGAGCCCGTTCAACGAATCCGTGAGCCATGTCATGAACTTCGCGATCGGCTCATTGATGACGAGTAACATGATCATCCCTGTGATGAATGAACCAAACAGTGGATAGAGCAAGACTGGTTTGATTCCTTCAAGAGCTGCCGGGAGACCTTTGAAGACTTTAACGAGTAAGAGCACGACGTAACCAGCAAGGAAACCGGCAATCAATCCACCGAGGAAACCAGCGTTACCACTGCTTGCAAGGAACCCAGCGATCAGACCAGGAGCAAGACCTGGTTTATCAGCGATCGACATCGCGATGAATCCAGCGAGGATTGGAATCAAGAGACCGAATGCAGCTTTCCCGATCGACATTAACTGAGCAGCGAACTCGTTGTATGACGGATCATCCGGATTCGCAGAGTTGATTCCCCAGAAGAAGCTGATCGCGATCAAGAGACCACCAGCGACGACGAGTGGCAACATTGCGGATACCCCACTCATCAAGTGTTTGTAGAATCCGCCACGAGCCGGTTTTGAACTTTCGCTTGAACCGCTTGCTTTATAGACAGGTGCGTCTTGTTTAACGGCACGGTTGATCAATTCTTGTGGTTTACGAATTCCTTGTGCGACCGGTACTTCAACGACGTGTTTCCCGTTGAAGCGATCCATCTCAACCGCTTTATCCGCTGCGACGATGATTGCTGTCGCATCGTTGATGTCTTGTTGTGTCAAACCGTTCTTGACGCCTGTCGATCCGTTCGTCTCGACTTTAATGCGGACACCCATCTCTTCCGCTTTTTGACGAAGCGCATCAGCTGCCATATACGTGTGTGCAATCCCTGTCGGACAAGCTGTGACAGCGAGGATATACGGTGCGTCTTGGTCGACGTTGTCGCTTGAGACGTCAACGGGACCTTCTTCTTCGCGTTCCTTCGCTTCGATTGCTGCGATGACTTCGTCTTTCGTTTTAGCCGCAAGGATCGTATCGCGGAAGTTCATATCCATTAGATAAACGGATAGTTTCGAAAGTGTTTCAAGGTGCGCATTATCTGCGTTTTCACCCGCTGCGATCATGAAGAACAACCGACTTGGTTGACCGTCAAGTGCTTCGTAGTCAACGCCTGCCGAACGACCGAAGGCGATCGCTGGTGTTTTGACTGCTGCTGTTTTTGCGTGTGGAATGGCAATGCCTTCCCCTAAACCTGTCGTGCTTTGCGCTTCCCGTGCGAGAATCGCTTCTTTATATGCCGAGCGATCGTTCAGTTTTCCTGCCCGATCGAGGACGTTGACGAGTTCGTCGATGACAGCGGCTTTAGATGATGCTTGTAAATCGAGCTGAATCGTATCACGTGTTAAGAGATCAGTAATTTTCATGAGTAGTCACACTCCTTTTAGGATTGAATGAGTTCAACGACGTTAACGTCTACAAGGAGACGATCGATATCTTCCTTCGTACAAAGACCAAAGGAATACGCAGACGCGCTACCAGTCGTTACCGCGTAGCGGAACGCTTCTTCTGGTGATTTGCCGAGCGCGTGGCTGGCAACGAATCCAGCGACGAGTGAATCTCCGGCACCGACGGAGTTGACGAGCTTCCCTGCCGGTGTGTTTGCCGTATAGGCACCTTGACGATTGACGAGCAATGCTCCGTCTCCTGCAAATGAGATGACGACGTTCTCGGCACCACGCTCGACGAGTTGCTGAGCGTATGGAACGGCCATCTCTTTCGACGTAATCTCGACGTCGAAAATTTCACCGAGTTCATGGTGATTCGGCTTGATTAAAAATGGACCGAGCGGTAAGACTTCAAGCATCGCTTCCTTCGTCGTATCAACGGCGAAGCCGACGTTCCGTTCATTCAAGATCGTCGCGATATGACGATAGAGATCATGCGGTAGACTGCTTGGGATACTGCCTGCGAAGACGACGATGTCACCGGCTTGCATCGTCTTGAATCGGGATAATAAATGCTCCAGCTCTTCCGGTTGAATCTTCGGTCCCGCTGCATTCAGCTCAGATTCTTGATCGGCACGAATCTTCACGTTGATCCGCGTCTCATCTTGAATCGGTGTGAAGTCTGTTAACACGCCTCGTTTCTCGAGTTCTGTCCGGATGAATTGTCCGGTACTTCCTCCAAGGAATCCGAGTGCTTGTGTTTCTACCTCATAGTTTTTTAGGACGAGAGAGACGTTGATTCCTTTCCCTCCGGCCACTTTTTCCGCCTGTTCGACACGATTGACTTGTCCTGCCTCAAATACCGGTAACGTGACATAATAGTCGATGGATGGATTGAGTGTCAGTGTATAAATCATTTCGCGTTCACCACCTCTGTGTATTGACTGTATTTCGCTTCTTGCTCGCTGGATGTCGTCGTGATGATCGTCGCCGCTTGCAAGGACGCCACCCGACTGAAGCTGATTGCATCCAGTTTCGTCTCATCGACGAGTACATACGATTGTTTTGCTAACTCGATCGCTGTCTTCTTTACGAGTGCCTCTTCCGGATCTGGTGTCGTGAAGCCTTGTGTCGGATGAACACCGTTCATCCCAAGGAACGCGACATCAAAATGGTAAATCAACATTCCTTCACGTGCGTTGTAACCGACGAGTGCTTGCGTTGAATGCTTCAGTTGACCTCCGACGACGAACGTCGGGATACGGTGATAGAGTAACGTGTTCGCTAGAGGAAGACTGTTCGTCACGACCGTAATCGCCTTCTCTTCGAGATACGGAACGATGGCAAGCGTCGTCGTTCCGGCATCGAGGTAGACATACATGCCGTCTTCGATCAGGTCAGCGGCCGCTCGTGCGATCCGTTCCTTTTCTTCGACATGTTTGTCACTCTTTTCGAAGTAACTCGGTTCCTCAATTTGCAAATGGTTCGCTGTCGCGCCCCCGTGCACCCGACGCAGATGACCTGCTGTCTCAAGCTGTGATAAATCCCGACGAATCGTAGACTCACTGGCACCGGTTTGCTCGACGATTTTTTGCATCTTGACGACTTCTTCTCGAGCTAGTAATTCGAGAATGAGTTGATGGCGTTTTTTCGTTAACATAAGGTTTCCCTCCACATCTATAATATAAAGCGTTTACATTCAAAAATCAATCAAAAACGTTCAAAAATTATATAATTTCTCTATAAAACGTTCAAAATACGACTTTTTTCGACATTAAACCGTCCTTATAGTTTCATTATACATCAAAAACGGTCATATGATGACTGTTTTATCGAATAAAATCAATCATTTTTCAAATTATCTATGTATTTTGCAAAATAAAAAACCGCTTTCCAAAGTAATGTGGAAAGCGGTGAATGAAATTCAATCATTTCGGTCATCTTCGTTCACTGGACTTCATTTTGCAGGCGACCGATTCCTTCAATCGATACTTCGACGACATCCCCTGTCTGAAGGTAGACCGGTGGTTTCATGCCGTGACCCACACCAGCTGGAGTTCCTGTCGCAATGATGTCCCCTGCTTCAAGCGTCATTCCGCGCGACACTTCAACTAAAATCGTCACGACATCACGCAACATCAAGGCCGTTGATCCCGACTGTCGGAGTTGCCCGTTCACGCGCGTCTCGACGAGGACGTCACTTGGATCAAAGCTGTCCGCTGAGACGATGACCGGTCCGAACGGACAGAACCCATCAAGCGATTTACCACGGAAGAACTGGACGTGTTCTTTTTGTAAATCCCGCGCTGTCACGTCATTGACGATACTATAGCCGAACACGTGATCAAGTGCATTCTCAGGTGTCAGATCACGCCCCGTCGTGCCGATGATGATGGCGAGTTCACCTTCATAATCCAGTTGCTGTGTCAAATCCGCATGCCGTTCGATCGGTTCGAACGGTCCGACGATCGACGTCGGTGCTTTCGTGAACAAGACGAATTTCCCCGCTCCCGCCGTATCCATCTCTTTGATGTGATCGGCATAGTTTTTGCCGACACAGATGACGTTTCGTGCTGGAACATACGGTGCCAGTTTTCGAACATCTCCATTAAGTAGTGGCGCGATATCTAAATCAAGGTCAACATCGAACTCACGTGAAATCACTTCAAACAATGAATCCGTATAGACTTGTGCCGTCACATCATATGTAGCCCCATCCTGCTCAACTCCGATGCCTACTTTTCCTTCTTGCTCAAATCGAAACCATTTCATCTTAACTGCCCCCTTTTGTTTTTAGTATAGCGAAACCAATCAATGGGCGCACTTCTCATCGTCAATCAGAAGAAAACAAAAAAGCAGTCGACACGATGCCGACCGCTTCCTCATATTCTCTTCCTGTTCTCTTATGCAATCCGTTGAGCTAGTCGATCGACAAGAGCCTGCGACTCTTCATTCAATCCAACGAGTTCAACTTTTTTTCCAAGTCGTTCGTATTTCAAGACGACGTTCTCGATCGCTTCGATGGCAGAATCATCAAACAAGTGACACGCCGAGAAATCGAGCGTGATGACGGACGATGGATCAGTTTCGAGCTGGAACTGTTCTGCAAATGCTGTCGTCGATGCAAAGAACAACGGTCCACGAATCGTATAACGGACTCGATCTGTTTGCTCCTTGCGCTCGACTTGAATACGAGAAATTTTTGACGCAAATAATAACGCAGCAAGCAAGATTCCGACAAGAACGCCCATTGATAAATCGTTCGTCAATACGGTGACGAGAACGGTTGCGAGCATGACAGCAGAATCACTCTTCGGTGACGTCTTGAGCATCTTGAATGATCCCCAGTCAAACGTCGCATACGAGACGAAGAACATGACGCCGACGAGTGCTCCCATTGGAATCGTCATCAATAGATCGTTCATCGTGAACATCAACAGCATCAGGAACACACCCGCTGTCAACGTCGACAATCGACCACGCCCACCGGACGTGACATTGATGACCGATTGACCGATCATCGCACAGCCCGGCATGCCACCGAACATACCAGCGATGATGTTCGCAATTCCTTGTCCGCGTGATTCCATTGCTTTGTTTGACGTCGTATCCGTCATCTCATCGACGATTCGTGCTGTCAGCAACGATTCGATCAAACCGACGAATGCAAGTGACAAAGCATACGGGAAGATGATTTGGAGCGTCTCAAGTGAGAACGGGACGTCCGGCAAGAAGAAGCTTGGTAACGCCGCTTCGATTTGTCCCATGTCTCCAATGACTCGTGTATCGAGTGAGAAGACGACCGTCAACACCGTCATGATCGTGATCGCAACGAGTGGTGCCGGAATCGCTTTCGTCACGCGTGGGAATAACAAGATGATGGCGAGTGATGCGGCGACCATTGCGTACATGATCCAGTTCTGACCTTCAAACTGCGGCAGTTGTGCCGAGAAAATCAAAATCGCTAAAGCATTGACGAATCCGACCATGACGGATCGAGGAATGAATCGTAATAACTTAGCAATCCCTAAAAATCCGAACGCGATTTGTAGAATTCCGGCAAGGATACCGGCAGCTAGTAAATAGTCGACACCATGGTCTTTGACGAGCTGGACGACGACGAGTGCCATCGCACCGGTCGCAGCTGAAATCATTCCGGGACGACCGCCGGCAATCGAGATGACGATCGCAATGATGACGGAAGCGTATAACCCGACCATCGGATTAACGCCAGCGATCAGCGAAAACGCGATTGCTTCCGGAACGAGTGCCAAGGCAACGACGATTCCGGATAGCAAATCCGCTTTTGGTTGCAGGAACCACTCTTTTTTCCATTGAGTAAACATATGATGATTGAGACCCCTTTTCTAACATGAATGGTCTCAGTGTAATCCGATTAGTTTCAAAAAGCAACCTTTTTAGGAAGTTTTGGTCCGCACACGGGCAATCTCATCGACCATCGCCTTATAGGTCGCCATGATTTCCTGACCCGCAAAGACCGGATCTTCGTCCATCGTCTCGAGTGCACGGCGTAGAAGATGAATTTTCGGTTTCTTACGTTCGAGTAGTTCTTCATAGATGAAATCAAGAACCTCTTCATGGGCTTCCTTCGATTCATCGGAAATCGATGACAAGGTAATCAAGAGCTTCATATGCGCACTCGTCTTCTCGAACAAATCCTTCCGAATGACGACTTCATCTTGTGGACGATCGAGCCAAACGGATAGGAAACGCGGGGGAATCAACTGTTCTTCTGTCCGACTGACGTCTTCGACGAGATGCGTCAATCGATTGAATACATAACGGACGACCCGTTCCGGTTGTGTGTTCGGTTCGGATTGACGGAAGAAGTACATCGCATATTGCAACATCCCTGTATAAATGACCGCTAAATCTAGAATATACGGTTCCTTCGTCTGACCGAATAAATCACGTAATCGTTCGAACGTCCATTCGATCTCGAGAAGACGGTTATTCTCCATGAACGTCTTCAGTTCTTTTTCATTCGAAGCAATCGCCTCTTCGAACAACGTATACAATTTATATTTTTGCATCAGTTCCAAGTAACAGTTACCTTGTTGGATGAACGTCTCATAATCCGAAACATCTCGTCCGACGAGAATTTCTTTGCGCGCCGTCCGCATCTTTTCAAAGACGGTATTAAATACATCGATGAATAATTCATTTTTAGAGGAGAAATAGTTATAGAACGTTCCCTTGGAAACGTTACTGTGCTCAAGAATGTCCTGGATGGACGTCGATTGATAACCTTTTTCGACGAATAGCTGATAGGCAGCATCTAGTAGTTGTTTCTTTTTTGGATTCATGGTCTTGTCCTTTTCTGTTCAAATGATTGCAATGGTTTAACAATCACTTATTTTAGTGTATGAAGCAAATAATTTGAATTCATTCGACTTGGACTGGTAAGATAGCCAAGTTAGTTATAGAATTCAAGTCTAACATTTTAGACTCATAGTACAAAAGGAGCATAACGAAATGCAATCAAGCAAGCAATCATCACGACTTTATTTAATTTTAACTGTCCTTATGGCAGGTGCGTTCGTTGCGGTCCTGAACTCAACGTTACTTAATATCGCCTTACCGTCGATCATGGGATCATTCGGTATTCAGGCAAGCACCGCCCAGTGGTTGACGACGGGCTATATGCTCGTCAACGGAATCATGATTCCGACGTCAGCCTTCCTTGTCCAGAAGTTTTCGACACGTCAACTGTTCTTGACGGCGATGACGCTGTTCTCACTCGGTACGATCATCGCTGGACAAGCACACGTCTTCCCGCTTCTACTCGGTGCGCGGATGATGCAGGCATCTGGTTCTGCGATCATGATGCCACTGCTAATGAACGTTCTTTTGACCGGTTTCCCGATCGAGAAACGCGGACAAGCAATGGGAATCTTCGGACTTGTCATCACGTTCGCCCCAGCCATCGGACCGACATTGTCCGGCTGGATTCTTGAACATTATGAGTGGCGGATGCTGTTCCATCTCGTCACTCCGATCGCATTACTCGTGCTCTTCACGGGTGCCTTCTTGTTGAAGAAAGAGACGGTTCGTAGCACATTGAAACTCGATTTATTTTCACTCGTTCTCTCAAGCTTTGGTTTCGGTGGATTGCTGTATGGATTTAGTTCCGCTGGTTCTGCCGGATGGGGGTCTTGGACGGTCATCGGATCGTTGATCATCGGTGTAATCAGTCTGACTTCCTTCATTATACGTCAATTCATGCTCGAAGAACCGATGCTTGAGTTCGGGATTTTCCGTTATCCGATGTTCGCTTTATCGCAAGGAATTTCGATGGTCCTGAACATGTCGATGTTCTCCGCCATGATCTTGATGCCGATCTATATCCAGACGATTCGCGGTATCTCACCGTTTCACTCTGGTCTCTTGATGTTACCGGGGGCAATCGTCATGGCGATCATGTCACCGATCACGGGTCGTCTGTTCGACCGTTTCGGCGCCCGGATCCTTGCCATCATCGGCTTATCACTGACGGTCTTGACGACGTTCTCGTTTAGTCAATTAGCGACGGATACGTCATACGCGTTCCTCGTCATCATGTATACGTTACGTTTCCTTGGAATCTCGATGGTCATGATGCCGGTCATGACGAACGGATTGAACCATATTCCGCAACACTTGACGCCCCATGGTACGGCATTGAACAATACGTTGTCACAAGTATCGGGTGCGATCGGTTCAGGTCTGCTCGTGACGATCATGACGTCGCGGACGAAGCATCACGTCCCGGAATTCGCTTCACAACCAGAAGCTGCTAATCCGGAATGGTTACAGATGCAAGCGATGATCGAAGGGATCAATGATACGTTCTTCATCGCGACGTTACTTGCACTCGCGGCATTGATCTTATCGTTCTTCATCAAAAAACGACGGACGACGACACTCGCAGTCGTCGAATCCGTCGATCAAGAACAAAAATATGCATGATCTGATTCTCCCCTGTCTGATGAGACGGGGGAGTTTTTGTTTTTGTGTAACACTCTTTTTTGCAGTTGCTGTCGATCATAAATTCGTTGATTCGTGCTGCCCCGAAAACGTGTCGTTCGGTCGAGTTTCGACAGGATGAACGGACCATCGATGAGTCCGTCTAGTCGCAGTATTAGTGGATGCCACCGTCGACGCTGTAAGATTTCCTCTAGTACATAGCCAGTATATAAAATGACGTCATAATCTGGTCCAAGTTGTTCGAGAAGTTGTACAAGTGCTGCCGCTTGAAGCATCGGCTCGCCGCCGGATAATGTTAAACGACGATTTCCGATCGCCTGAATCCGTTCCACTGTTTCTTTAATCGTCCAATCCACTCCACCTGCCGGATCCCAGGAGGACGGATTATGACAGCCGACACAGTGGTGTGGACAACCGGCAAGAAACAGGACCGTTCGCAAACCGGGTCCATCAACGACAGAATCAGGATGAAGGGAGAGAACGCGTAACATCGTGCTTCACCCGATTCTGCTCTTCAGCCCGTTTTGCCTCATTCCAACGGTCCAGTGTACCGACGAGATATCCTGTGATGCGTCGAATCCGTTCGATTGATCTACTTCCGCAAACCGGACACTGATCCTCGATTGTCTGCTCCGTTCTGCAATCAAGACAACGATCGACGGGATGATTGATTGACCCATAGCCGATTCCAGCTTCCGCCATCAAACGAACGATGTCTTCAATCGCTTGTGGATTTCCGGCAAGTGCGCCATCTGTCTCGACATAGGTGATATGTCCACCATTACATAATGCATGAAACGGTGCTTCGAGTTGAATCTTTTCACGGATCGTCACGGGCGCATCGACAGGGATATGAAAGGAATTCGTGTAATACGGCTGATCGGTCACTCCTTTGATTTCACCGAAGTAACTGGCATCACGACGTGTGAACTTACCTGATAACCCTTCAGCTGGAGTTGCCAGTAAACTGAAGTTCAATCCCGTCATCTCGCCATAATTGTCGATGACCGTTCGCATCGCTTGAATCAAGGCAATACCAATCTGGTGTGCCAGTTCGGAATACCCATGATGATTGCCCGTCAAAACGGTCAAACATTCCGCGAGACCGATGAAGCCGACCGCTAACGTCCCGTGCTTGAGGACCGGACCCACCTGATCCGTACTTTTTAGCGTCTCACCGTCTTTCCAGACATGTTGATATAAAAATGGAAACGCGTCAGCCGTTCGACTTGCCTGGAACTCATAACGCGCGATGAGTTGCCGGCATGCAAGTCTTGTCGTCTCTTGGACGGCTTCGAACATTTGATCGACGGTTTGACTCTGAAGTGCCAAACGGACGAGATTGATGCTCGTAAACGATAAGTTGCCTCGACCTGTGACGGACGGGATATCTCCACGATCTTCAAACACACGGGTCCGGCATCCCATGTACGCGACCTCGGCTCCCCCTGGTTGCTCCTGACGGTTAAATGGTGCATCAAGAAACGCAAAGTTCGGAAACAATCGTTTTCCTGTCACGCGAGTGGCAAGTTGAAACAAGTCATAGTTCGGATCCGTCGGTGACAGGTTGATGCCTTGTTTGACTTTAAAGATTTGAATCGGAAAGATCGGCGTCTCTCCTCTTCCTAACCCTCGTTCCGTCGCTGTCAGCAAGGCGCGCTGAAAGAGCCGACCTGCCTGCGTCGTATTCGTTCCATAATTGACGGATAAAAACGGCACCTGTCCCCCACCGCGTGAATGCATCGAATTCGTATTATGGATGAACGCTTCGCACGCCTGAAACGTTTTTTCATACGTCTCCTGCCATGCGCGCCGCTCCCGCTTGCGTCGCTTCCAATGCGGCACAAGGGCGTTTAGTTTGGTCCATTCGCGTTGGTAGGTCTTTTCGACGAATGGCGCTACATCATCGTCAAAGGTCGCGAAGGCTTGTCCACCATGCTGCATGTTTTGATTCGCTTGGACGATGATTGCCGCAAGGGCGAGGGCAGAACGGATGTCTTGCGCTGGTCGGATTGAACCGTGTGTCGTCTGAAATCCGTTCGAGAGTAGCTGACCGAGCGGAATCTGAGCACACGTCGTCGTACCGGTCACGTAATAATCGGCGTCGTGGATATACAAGATGTTGTCGTCAAGCGCCTGCAAGACATCTGCTTCGAGATGTCGTCGCATCATCTGCCGCGCTACTTCCCCAGCAATCCGCTGTAATTTCGCAAGCGGTGTTTTGCCATCAATGTTTGCATTCTCTTGTTCGATATCTTGCGGTGGTGTGAGTAACGCTTCTAAGCTCTCCATGATTCTTCTTCCTCTCACGCTTTTTTGTAATCACTATAGCGAGAGTACAGAAACGTTAGCAATCCCTGCACAATTTACGATTTTTTCAACTGTTTCAGTCGTTCTGTCATCAATCTGTTCGATTTATCGTTCAAATGTCTGCATCTTACTCGTTTTAGCCAAACGCATGAATTTGGACGAATCTCACACGAAGCGCGACAAAAAAAGAAGAGGCGCATGATGTCGCCTCTTCTCCGTCTCTTCATTCCGCTTCGAGTAACGCGTCTGTCGCACTCGGCAATTTGACTCGGAAGACCGTTCCTTCTCCCAAAATCGATTCGACTTCGATATTGCCATCATGTGCGCGAACGATTTCCTTACAGATCGATAACCCAAGACCCGTTCCGCCAATCTTTCGGCTGTCTGAGTTGTCGACCCGGTAAAACTTACTGAATAGATGCGGCATCGAGTGACTCGGAATCCCGATTCCAAAATCGCGAACGCTGAGTTCGATTTGATTGTGTTGGTGAGTCATCGTGACGACGACATCCCCGCCGTCCGGTGAGTACTTCACCGCATTATTCAAGAGATTACCGAGTAACTGTTTCATGCTGTTCGCATCTGCCTCGACCATGAAGTCCTGTTCATCATTCAAATCAAGCTGCAGACTGTGTTGCTCCGTCGCTGCTTGATAAAACTGAATTTGTTCCTTGACGATTTCTTTCAGGTCAAAGATTTGTTTGTCATACTCTTGCTTTCCTGACTCCATCCGCTGAACGTTCAAGAAGTCGCTGACGAGATCGGTCAGACGCTTCGATTCATCGTGAATCGTCTGCAAATATCGCTTGTTCCGCTCAGGATCCAAATCCCGTTTCAACATGAGCTCCGTAAAGCCATAAATCGAAGAGAGCGGTGTTCTGAGTTCATGCGAGACCGTTGAGACGAGTTCCGACTTCACGCGGTCCACTTCTGTTTCAGCCGTGACGTCACGGAAGACGAGAATCGTTCCTTTTGAATGTCCCCCGTGCGCAATGGCTTCGGCATAGACTTGAATGAAGTATTCACCTTGGTCGATCGACAAGGAGAACATGCCCTCCGGAATCTCACCCGATAAGACTTCTTCAAAGTATGCTTCAAACGCTTCCTTTTGGTCCATCTGCTCGAACATCGTTTCCGGTCGGACTTCGAGGAAGGTCATCGAATCGTTGTCTTCTTCGACTTGTAACGACTGGAAGATATCGAATAACGCCTGATTTCCTAAGATCGTCTTCTCTTCGTGTTTGATGTAGAGAATCGCTTCCCGAACGGAATTCAACAGTTGTGCCGTCTCTTTTCGTTCGTATTCCATCTGTTCGTAAAGTGACATTCGCATCAATGAGATCGCGATTTGTTTCGAGAACGATTCCAGTTCCGCTAGATCCTGCTGGTTGAATGGTGCGTCAAACCGTGCTAGATAGAGACAGGCAATCAATTCTTCTTTTGCCGGATCCATGATCGGAATGACACCTTCATAGACGTGATACGGATACTTGATCAGATCGTCGTTCGCGACCTTTTTTGAGGAATGTGCGGTTTCCTTTGAAATCATGACTCGCTTTAGTAGTAACGACTCCGTCTTCAGACTCTCTTGTTGTTCTTCTGTCATTTCTTTTGGAACGACTTGAGCGATTTCATTATTCTTGATCAATAACAGAGCACCGAATTCCGTCTTCGTCAACCGGACGATCGTACTGATGACGGATGAATAATCGAATAAACTCTCCTTTGAAGCAAGCGTTTCGATCAGTTCATTCCGATCCTGCAAATGGAGTTCATTCGTTCGCGTCAATTCAAGAGCACGCTCAAGCTCGTTCTGTTTTTGCTTCAATACTTCCTGATTGTGTTCCATTTCTTGATTCTTAGCTGACAATTCCGCATGTTGTGATGAGATCGACCGTGCCATCTGGTAAAATGATGCCGTTAATTGACCGACTTCATTATGGCTGTCGACATCATGCTCGAGCGAAATCGACTTGCCTTCTGCAAGGCGACGACTCTTGACGTTTAATTCGCGGAGTTGTGACGTCACCCGATGAATCAATGGGCGAACGATGAACAATAGACAAAATAAAAATATCATCAAGTTCAAGAACCAGAACCATTGTGTCTTTTGTAACTGGTCGAGTACTTGTTCCTTCGTCCGACCGTCTGCATTATCCACGTATAAATAACTGGCAACCGATGTGATGACACTTAGTGCAAAGACACTATAAAAAATCGCCATCAACTGTCTGCCCAATTTCTCAGTCATCCAGTGTTTCATATTCATAAATCCTCCTAGCAATAAGTTGCCCTTCGTTCAAGATTGTTTCCTCCTCATCTATTATCATCTAATGATTCCCGGAAACATCTTTCTTGAATCCTTTATGGTCGGGCAGGCGAGAGTCCAATCCCGGTCACGAGGGCAATCGCATCGACGATTTGTCCTTTCGTCAGATCATCCGTCTCGATCTGTTGACTGAACAATGGATCGGTCAGTTGACGTAAGCGTTGTTCTGCCTGTTGACCACCCCATGAATTCGGATGCTCGAAGCGGCTAATCAACCGACGTTTGACAGTCGTCTCCTTCGCCATCAAGGCGATATGACGGACGTCATGACCGTTCGCTCGTAACGTCCCGATGATTTCCTGAAAGTACGCTGGATTCGTCAATGTCATCGGTACGATGATCCGCGCCTTTTCCGTATCGAGCTGCTCGAGGAGCTGTCGATTGAACGCACGCCACAACGGCTCATCCTGAAAATCATCCTTGTTTTCCGGCAGTTGCGCTCGTAAAAAATAGCCTGTCTCCTCTGGATCAAAGATGTGTGATCCGCTCCAGCGTTGTTGTAGCCCTTTTGCTGCCGTCGTCTTCCCGACGCCAAACGTACCGTTAATCCAAATGATCATCTGATTCTCCTCCACCCTGTTTTCTGTTGTACTATACTGCAAAAGTGGTCGACAAGTTTCAATCGGTTACAAAAAAACACTCCGTTTAAAAAACAGAGTGTTTACCCATATAACCATGTGATTAAAAACGGTGCGATGACACTGGCACAGACGGCCGTCAAGACCATCGTCAGCAGACCGACCGCCCCTTCCCGTTGGTCAAGACTCATCGATTTCGTCGCGCCCATGACGTGGGCAATCGACGCTAGTCCAACCCCACGGCTGACGAAGTGACGAATCTTCAAGCCCGTCATTAATTTTGGTCCGACGATTGATCCTGTCAATCCTGTCAATAAAACGAAGGCAGCCGTCAGCGTTGTCGTCCCGCCAGCTTTTTGTGAAATCGCTAAGGCAACGGGTAAAGTGACCGATTTGGGTAACAAGGCAAGATTCGTCGTCCGCTCAAGATGGAGTAGCAGACCGAGTAACAGATCTGAACTCATTGCAATACATGTTCCAAGCAAAACACCAAGCCCGATTTCCGGTAGAAAACGGCGAACGTGATGCCGGACCCGGTAGAGCGGAATCGCAAATGCCGTGATCGCTGGACCGAGCATCTTCGACAAGTATTGTCCACCCTGCATGTATTCTGCATGTGAGACGCCGCTATAGACGAGAATTACGATCAGGACAGCCGTCACCGTCAGGATCGGTAACGTCCAGACACGAGGATGACGTTGATAAAGGAACATTGCGCCACTGAATAAAAGAATGGTCAGGATGATCCAAAAAAGTGTCTCACTCATGTGGGGTCACCGCCTCTTTTCGGTGTGCCAATCGATCGACGATATACGCTGATCCGACTAACGTCAGCAGGCTGCTGACGACGACGATCAACACGACTTGAAGACCAGATGTTCGAAGGAATGCCGTATAATCCATGATTCCGGACAGTGCTGGAACGAAGAATAACGGCATGACGAACAGCAGAAAGGTTCCTCCCCGTTCAACAGCGACGAGAGGAAGCAGTCGACTTTTTAACGTCACGTACAGAAGAATCAAGCCGATGATGTTACCGGGTAATGGTAACTGGAAAGTTTCGCTCACCCAGTCCCCACTGAGTGAAAAACAAAAAATAAGTGCGATTTGAGCAATGATTTGAATGATACGCATAACGCGTGAAAGCATGATAAAGGTCCCCTTGTTAACAGTTTCGGGTCTTATTATCCGCCTCTTTCCTTCAACAATCAATGAAATCTAGTTAATCAACTGAAGTAACCGTTCTCATGAAAATCCATACCTTTTTTGTATTAGGACAAACAAAAACCAGTCAGTCGTGTATCAGTACAATAAATGATTCGAGACGAACAAAAAGGGGCTGACTAAAAAAATGACGTGTCACACGCAACTCCTACAGGAACAAGCGCATTTATGCGCTATAGAGACAAACAAGACCCGCTTTCCTGTTTAAATGAAGCAGTAAAACTGGCTTGTGTCTCGCCTGAGGAAAGTGCGTGAAAAGACACGTCATTCTTTTTTGTAGAGACTGACTTTGGATTAGGTTCCTTTTTCAATCTGAGACGACACCTGAATGGAATCGTCTCCTCATCTTGATCACATGACCCGTTTAAATAACTTCTCAAGTTCATACGTCGTCCATTCGATGATGACCGGACGTCCGTGTGGACACGTGAACGGCATCTCCGTCTTCGCTAGATCGTCAATCAACCGGCGCATCATCTCATCGTTCAACGGATGATTCGCCTTGATTGATTTTTTACATGCCATCATGATGGCGGCATCTTCCCGGTACGTCTCAAGATCAATTTTTCGCTTCATCAAGGCTTCATCGAGTAATTCCTGAATCGTCTCTTCCTGCCGATGGGATGGGAACCAGGTCGGAACTTCTCGAACGATAAAACTTTGTGGACCGAATGGTTCGAACTCGATGCCGACGTCTTTTAGCAACGGAAGGACCTCATCCATCCGTTTCATATCATCCGACGAGATTTCAAACGTATACGGCAAGAGCAATTGCTGTCGTTGTTCCGGTGGTCGACCGAACATGACCTTATACGTCTCGTATTTGATTCGCTCCTGTGCTGCATGTTGATCAATCATATACATCCCGTCTTCCCCGGCACAGACGATATAGGATGAATGGAGTTGACCGATGACGTCGAGATGCGGAAAGCGCGGACGCGCGGGTGGTTCCTCAATCGGTTCGACAAACTCCTGCTTGACCGGTTCGATGGGCTCGAACAGATCATCCTCGTTGCTAAACGGTAATGATTTCACTTCAGGTGGTCGATCGTCCTCTTGCGGCTTTTTCGGAATCGGATAATTCCAAACTGCTCGCGATGACGTCTCTTCGACTGGTTCCGCGACGTAAGAAAAATCGAGTTTTTCTTGGCTACTCGGATCTTTTTTTGGTTTCGGTGGCGTCACTTTCGGAATCAGTGTCTCCCGGCTGAGCGTCATCTTGATTGTCTCCTGAATCAACTGGCAGAGCTCCATCTCTTTTGAAAGACGGACTTCTCGTTTCGCCGGATGGACGTTGACATCGATCAGGAGTGGATCCATCGTCACCTCGATGACTGCAATCGGATACCGCCCAATCGGTAAGAGCGTATGGTAACCGTTCAAGACCGCTTGCGTCAGGGCGAAGTTTTTGACCGAACGTCCATTCAAAATCAACGTGATGTAATTCTTTGAGGCACGGGTCACTTCCGGTTTGACGAGATGACACGTCAATTGATAATCGGCATTCGCACCTTTTGCGACCAACGTCCCTTGGATCGTTTGATGACCGTAGACACTCGCCAGCGCTTGCCGGACGTCTCCTGATCCGTTCGTCTGGATCAACGTCTTCCCTTCATGGGTAGCCCGAAGCTTGACGTCTGGATGAGCGAACGCCATCCGGTTCAGCACGTCCGTGATTGCCGCAAGTTCCGTATGCGTCGTCTTCAAATACTTCAGCCGTGCCGGTGTATTGAAGAAGAGATGCTCGACCGTCAATTCCGTTCCCCGGTTCATTGCTGCTGGCGTCCGTTCGACGACCGTCCCGTACTCCAGCGTCACTTGAATCCCTTCCGCGTCCTCACGTTTCGTCTTTAACGTCACTTTACTGACAGACGCGATCGAGGCAAGTGCCTCTCCGCGAAAACCAAGTGTCTTGATTCGGAACAAGTCATGCTCGTCCTTAATCTTACTCGTCGCGTGACGGACGAAAGCCAGTTCAGCGTCATCCGGGTAAAACCCGTGTCCGTTGTCGCGGATCGTCATCCGTTTCATTCCGGCTTCTTCGAGTTCAACATCGATTTGGGTCGCACCGGCATCAAGTGCGTTCTCAACCAGTTCCTTGACGACCGACGCTGGTCGTTCGACGACTTCTCCCGCAGCGATCCGGTTCGCTAAACTATCGGATAATTCACGAATGATTCCCACTGCATTCTCCTCACTTTCTTGCTTCGGCTTGTAGGCGGTACAGCGTATTCAATGCCTCGAGTGGCGTCATGTTGATTAAATCAAGACTCGCCATCGTCTCACGCAGCGGATCCGCTTCTGAGAACAGACTGAGTTGATCAACCGGCTCTTCCTGAACAGGAGCTTTGACAGGTGCTGCGACCGGAATAGGCTCTGCCTGCTCGAACTCGGACAAGAGGACTTGCGCCCGTTCGATCAGACTATCTGGTAAATCAGCTAACCGCGCGACATGGATTCCGTATGATTGGTCGGCTTTTCCGTCGCGTACTTCATGCAAGAAGACGACACGCCCATCTTGTTCAACGGCACGGACGTGAACGTTCGCTAATCGATCAATCGATTCTTCGAGCACTGTCAGTTCATGATAATGGGTCGAAAATAGCGTCTTCGCTCCAACGTGCCGGGCGATGTGTTCAACAATTGCTTGTGCGAGTGCCATCCCGTCGTACGTC
Organism: Exiguobacterium sp. E17S; assembly: GCF_057772545.1. Lineage (NCBI taxonomy): Bacteria > Bacillati > Bacillota > Bacilli > Caryophanales > Exiguobacterium > Exiguobacterium sp. E17S. The sequence goes on along the minus strand of NZ_JBYLRU010000001.1, from coordinate 382,183 downwards.
GAGGTCCCGCGACCAATTTCATCTAGCAGGATCAACGACCGGTCCGTTGCACGCGTCAAGGCTTCTTGTGTCTCGACCATCTCGACCATGAATGTCGACTGTCCACTGACGAGGTCGTCTGCTGCCCCGATCCGGGTGAAGATTTGATCGAAGATCGGCAGTTCCGCTTGAGCAGCTGGTACGAACGAGCCAATTTGATGCAATAAAGCAATCAAGGCGAACTGTCGCATATAGGTCGATTTACCGGACATGTTCGGTCCAGTGATCAACAGCATCTCGCGTCCTTCGTTTAAGGTAATCCCGTTCGCGACGTATTCACCGCGCGGTAAGACTGTCTCGATGACCGGGTGACGTCCTTGCTGAATATCAACCGTTCGTCCCGTCGTCGTGATTGGTCGGACGTAGTCATGCGTCTCAGCAATCTCAGCTAGTGCGACGAGGACGTCGAGTTCCGCGATCCGGCGACTGACCCGTTGCAAGCTTTCGATATGTCCTTTAACTTCATCGCGCACTCCACAGAAGAGATCGTACTCGAGTGTGACACTCTTCTCTTCCGCCCCTAGGATCAGCGCTTCTTTTTCTTTTAACTCCGGTGTGATATACCGTTCGGCATTGGCGAGTGTCTGCTTCCGTTCATACCGTCCTTCTGGCAACAGCTTGGCATTCGCACGCGATACCTCGATGTAATAACCGAAGACGCGATTGTAGCCGATCTTCAACGTCTTGATGCCGGTTGCTGCCCGTTCACTGGCTTCAAGTGTCGCAAGCCATTTCTTTCCGTCTTTTGAGGCGACGAGTAACTCGTCGAGGTCTGGGGAATAACCGGACTTAATCATTCCGCCCTCTTTCGTTGAGATTGGTGGTGCTTCGACGAACGCGCGATCGAGTAGATCGCTCAACTCATCGTGCGGATCGAGTCCGAGACTGAGTTGACCGAGACGTTCACTCATCATCTCCTCAAGCGCTGATTGAATGCGGGGAATCAATCGCAACGTCGACTTCAATTGAACGAGATCGCGCGCTGACGCTGTTCCATACCCGACCTTCGCGACGAGTCGCTCGAGATCATAGACTTCGCGTAACGTATCTTTTAGTTGTTGACGCTCGAAATAGTGCTGCAACAATTCCTCGACAGCGTCGAGCCGTTCCGTGATGACACGTTCCGATAACAACGGTTTTTCTAACCAGCGTTTCAGCATCCGTCCGCCCATCGCTGTACCCGTCACATCCAGTAAACCAAGCAACGAACCTTTCTTGTCTCCTGTCCGTGCCGAGCGGACGAGCTCAAGATTCTTGACCGTATTCGGTTCGAGTTGCATGAAATCGCTCGCCTCATAAACGACAGCGGGTTGTAGATGTGTCAACGCTCGTTTTTGTGTATCGTGCATGTAGGCATAGAGGACCGCAAATGCTTCCGCTTGGGCTGTATCAATCGCACGATCACCGTGCGGATGCGTCTCGCGCCGTGAACTACGCGTCAGTGGAATCCGTAAGTGCGCGAGCGCCGTCTCGTGTTCCTCTGTCGTGACGATGATTTCCCGTGGCAAAATGATGCTCAGTTCTTTGACTACACCGTCGAGTGTCGCAACGCTTGTCAAGGCACTCTCACCTGTTGAGACATCACCGCGAGCAATCCCAAAGCGACCGTCCTGTTCGACGACCGCGACTAAGTACCGATTCTCTTTTTCCGTCAAGGCAGACATCAACGTTCCCGGTGTGATGACTTGGATGACTTCGCGTTTGACGAGTCCTTTCGTCAACTTCGGATCCTCGACTTGATCACAAAGCGCCACTTTATAACCACGCTCGATCAACTGTTCGATGTAGCCGTTCGCTGCGTGATGGGGCACGCCGCACATCGGAATCGGATGTTCCGCGTTCTTTCCATTTTTCGCCGTCAGCGTTAACTCCAGTTCATGGGCGACCTTTTTGGCATCCTCAAAGAATAATTCGTAAAAATCACCGAGCCGATAAAACAAAAAGGCATCCGGATAATCCGCCTTGATCGAGAAGTATTGTTTCATCATCGGAGTGTTGTGTACTGCTTCCATTCTTCCACCTCATTCGTAGAAAAAGCCGACGGATGTCCGTCGGCTTTTCGTTCATTTCGTGATTAGTAGCCGCAACCGCCGCTTTTGTTTTCTGCTTCCATGCCGCTACCTGTCTTACCAGCGAGAACATCTCCGTCCGTCGCTTCGATGATTTGATCCGTAATCCCGTTCGAGATCGTCACCGTGATGTATTGGAGAAGTCCGTTGACTTCTTCTTGTGTTTCTTGGAACTGTTGGACGACAGGCATCTCATCGAGCTCAGCGAACAATTTATCGAGCTTCGCTTCGACACGTGCGAGTGCTTCTGTTTTGCCGTAATGTTGGCAGTTGACTGCCTCTTTTTGAAGGAACTTGATTTGTTTCATCATCTTTTGGACTTTTTCATTCCCATTGATGTTGGCTTCTGCCGCTTTAAATCGTTCTACTTCCGGTGTCTCTGAAATCATTTTGGCGATTTCATTGGCTTTTTCGATGATTTGTTCATCTGTATACATCCACATTCGTCCCCTCTATCGTTAGCGAACACGTCGCTTCCCTTAGCATTCTGAACGATTCCTCGTTCTGTCGCATTCATTATACCGTTCTCGCGATAGAGTGACAAGAATAGTTCCTTATTCAATCGAACGCCATAATAGATAAGCGGCGTGACTGCGGACAGGGGCAAATTCCTCTGCCAGTCGCGTCGCTTCTTCAACAGTCGGTCGGTAACCGAGTAACCGTTCGAAAGCCCGTAATATCCCGATGTCCGATGCCGGAAACAAATCTGGACGACCGTACCCGAACATCAGGACGTTTTGGACCGTCCATGGTCCGACGCCTTTCAGTGCAATCAACGTCTCAGCGATTTCTGCGTCGTCGGCTGACGTCAATGCATCATAATCAATCGTTGCCGTCGCTACGCCAAGCAGATAATCGACTTTACGTCCTGATAGTTGCAGAGCAAGCAAGTCCTCGCGACGCGCCGTTGCTAATTGACGCGGTGTCGGCGGAAGGATGATCCCGTCCTTAACCGTTCCGAATGTTCGAAAGACACGTTCCGTCAACGTATGGGCAAACGAGAGATTGATCTGTTGATGAATGATCGAGCGAATCAAGGCCGTGAACGGTGAATGATCAAGCACGAGTCGTTCGTCACCGAACCGTTCGACGATCGCGTGTAACGACGTCGCCTTGAGACGCTGCGCAGGATTTGGCTCATTGAGTCGAAAGCGTCGATTGATTTGCGTCAGCACCGCTGTTTGCGGTCCTGAACCGTCAATCCGTAACGTGTAACCATCGATGGCTTCCATCGTCGTGATGTATGCCTGATCGTTGATGAAGATCGGAACGACGAGTCGCCCATCCTGTTCGATTTGTAACGGGTCTCCCGTCAAACGAGACACGACTCCTTTAAAATCAAATGCTTCCGACAACGTCACATCATATGTCCACCGGCTCATCCGACGAACACCTTGATCGCACCGAGAATCAAACCGATGATGAATCCACACAATGCCCCGTTGACCCGAATCCATTGCAAGTCACTGCCGACCTTATCCTCGATCATATGAATCAGTGTCTCCGTATCGAACCGGTTTAAGTTCTCGCGGACGAGTCCACCGATTTTTTGGTGATTTTGTTCAACGAAACGAACGAGTTGCTCCTTCATCCATTGATCACTGCTATCCTTGAACGTCGGATGCTGTTCCCAGTCGTCTAAAGCGCGCGAAAGCATCGGCATCGCCCGTTCCGTCCAGAAGGCATCTGACGTCAAGTAGCGTTCGAGTTCGATCAGACCAGCATCATATGCGCGTTCAATGACCGGCACGAAGTCAAACCGGTCGACCTCGCTTGCCTTCCAGGCATCGATTTTCGCTAGACGCTCTTCATCAATCGACAACTGTGCCAGATTTCGACGCAGATGATCAAGAATCGCTAAACGATTCGGGTGATGGACGTGTCGCATATCTTGAATGACCGTCAGCAAGACACCTTGAATGACCAGACTGAGTTTCTCTTCTGAATAGACTTTTTGGACGGTTCGCGCCGTCACCCGCAAAAACGTATTCTTTTCTTGATCGATCATCGCCGTATAGGCAAGGCGCCCAATCTGATCGCGAATGACGGGGTCTTCGAGCAGACGTTGCCCATAATTGAGTAACTGGTCCATCAGCCACTCGTCGAGGCGACGTTCCTCGTTCAATTGCATCGCTCGGACAGCCAGCCGTTTAGACGGATACGCTTTGATTGTCTCTGTCACCCGTGTATTGGCAAACTCAAGAATCGCCTCTTTCGGGAGTTTCCGTATTAAACCAATCAACAGCTCGGTGACGGTCGCTCGAAAAGCAGGCAGAACGAGAATCGAACGTAAGATTTTGATGACACGGTCTGCGAGCGTCATGTGTTGGAGTTTTGCGACGATACTCTCTTTATTGAGCAAGTCCGTCTCGAGCATATGAACGATTGATTCGATAACCCGTTCCCGATTTTTCGGCAACAGGTTCGTATGGGGAATCTTTAAGCCAAGCGGATGGCGGAACAACGCCGTGATTGCGAACCAGTCGGCAATCCCACCGACGAGTCCGGCTTCAAAACCACTCTGAAGCCAGAAGACCCACGCATTTTCTTTAATGGTAATGAGACGACGAATCCGACCGCCATGAAAATCAACGAGACGGTCGCAAGCCGCCGTGTCGATGTTTTAGGTTGTTCAAGTGATGACACATCGTTTCCTCCTTCAACTGAGTCACTTATCTACCTTACGAACGGGACAAGGATTAGGTTTCGACACGAAAGAGCCCCAGTCATCGACTGGGACTCCCTATGTACTTAAAACGTGTATTCACCAAAACGGTCGCCATCCCATGTCGCGGTTGCCGTTGAGACAAAATAGACCAGTCCGTTGCCGAATGTATTTTCCATTAATGACACGAGTTGTTGACCATTCGTCTGCTCGACGAACGCTAATCGGACTTCCTCTTTCCCTTGATAAATCCGTTCGTAAACGCTTAAACCGCGTGCATTGAGAAACGTACGCGCCGACTCGAATTGAATCGGACCGACTTCAGGTCGTCGTTCCTGAATGAACGACTGACATTTTTGCTCGAATGTCTCCATGGTTCTTCACTCCTTCTCTCTTTCTGTTCATGAATATCATGTTCCCGACTCTTCCTCATCATAATCCTCAAATGTGAAAAAAGCGACAGATGCGTCGCTTCTTTCATCATTTTACGATGATTTCTCATAATCTGACATCAAACTGTCGGGCAACATGAATCGCAGACGTCGTCGCCCCAATCGTCCCGGCACCCGGAAAGATCGTGTCCCCGATTGCAAAGAAGTGATCGATGCCCGTACGAAACGGCGCTGCGAACAAGAGACTTGTACTCGGACGTTGCGGATATCCCCCGACTCCACCATCCGGACGGAACGTATAGCGTACCCACGCACCGGGTCCACCCGGATGGCGTTCAATCGCCTGTTGCACGAAGCCAGGAAACTGTTGTTCAAGAATAGCTTCGAAGATCGCCGACATCACCTCGACCTGTTCGTCGTAGCGTTTCCGGTCCGTCTTATCAAACGTACCAATCGGAACATGACATGACATCGTCAGCGTCCGCTGACCGGCTGGTGCACGTAACCGGTCGTCCGGACGGGAGAGGGAGATGAAGGCATGACCTGAAGGTAAGGACGGATCATGAACTTGCCGGAATGCTTCGTCAGACAAAATGATCGACTCCGGAATCGCCGCATAATACGTAAACGTCGCCCATTGCTGTAGCTTTTCTTGTCGCTGATACGTCCGTCGTAACGTTCGTCGCATATCCGAACTGACGACTTCCCTGATGCCTTCAAGCGGAACTGCGCAGATGACAGCATCAGCAAGCATCAAGCGTCCGCGACGATCCTCGATCAAGAAACCATCCGGTGTCTTTCGAATCGACGTGACTTTTCGCCCAAGGAGACAGGTTGCCCCGCTCGCCTCGGCTATCTCTTTCAATTGCTCGGCCAGTCGGTATAATCCACCCGGGACATAATAAGCACCTTCATGGTAAATCGATAAGGCGACGGCTCCTAGTAAAGCTGACGCCTCCTGTTCTGTCTGCATGCTGTCGAGTAAGATCCCGTCGATCACTTGTGCGAACAGCGTATCCGCTAGTCGATGTTTGCGTAACAGATGACCAATCGTCAGCGGAAAATACGGTAAGAGGACGACACTTTTCGTGTGACGGACTAACCGCCGGACGTCGGCTAAATCTTGAAGTGGCAATGCCGGCAGTTCTGCCATCAGTGGACGAATTGCCTCGTGTATCTGCTCGATTTCAGCAAAGAATGCCCGAATCGACGATGCCTGCTCCGGAAAATGTGAAGTCAATTCGGTTAGAAACGCATCACGATGTTGATAATAATGAATCAATCGTCCTTCGATGCGAATCGTCATGACGACGTCGAGTGGCTCGACTTGGTGCGTCACTCCGAGATGATCGAGCACACGGGCATGAATGCCACCTGGTTCAAATCCCATCCCAAGGGTCGCTCCAACGGGATACGTCAAGTCCCGGCGCGTGAACTTCCCGGCTGATCCTCCCCATTCACGGCTTCCCTCAAGTACCGTGACAGCATGTCCTTCTTGTGCGATCAATGCCGCAGCCGTTAGACCGGCAATTCCTCCGCCGACGATGACGACCTGTTTCATGATGGTTCCTCCTCCGTGACTCGATTTTCTTTAAACAGGAAATTGCGGATTTCGCGGAAGACCGGCTCCCGGCGATGAATCGTAAAGTGATCATACTTATAGGACTTCGTCTGGATGTTATCCGTGTAGTTCTCGAGTGCAAACGAACTATTTAACGAAATCAGATTGAAGTCGCCTCCTTTGGCACCAAACGAATAGACGAGCACGTCACGTGGCCACGTCTCGAGCCGCTGAGTCAAATTGTTCATCGCTGGAGAACCCTTCGCGAGATCGCGTATCGCAGGACTATTCGTATTCGTGCCGAGCGGTGCGAGCGTCAAGCCGAGTTTCGCGTAATCGGAACCGGCGATCGGTGAGTCGAGCGTCACGACTTTCCGGACGTGGTACGGCATCTCCTCTTGGACCGTGTAGGCGACGACATCGACACCACCCATGCTGTGCCCAACGAGCTGAATATCGGCAAAGGTCGCTTTTTGTTTCGCATCGTAAGCTGCAATCGCCGCATTCAACCACTTTTGCTGATCGGCAAGGCTTGCCTCATCATCTGCGAAGACGATTCGGACAAGTGGGTAGCCGGTCGGCGAGGGTTTGACGCTACAGGTTGCTTTCCCGGAACGGGTCACGTCACATCGACCACCATCATCGGCGACTTTTTTATTCGTGAAGTTTTGAATCATCGGCACGAACGTCCGCTCCGTCCCGAATAACCCGTGGACGAGGAACGTCGGTACGATTTCACTCTTTCCTTGCGTGACGATCTGACGCGTTGGTGGCGGGGCACTTGACGTATCTTCCGCGAACACCCACCACGCGCCTCCCACAACGATCAAACAGACGAGGAGCGAGATGCTGATCGTCTTCAACTGTTGCCGGCGCAAACGACGGACACGGTGAAAGACCCAGTAGAGGAATAATCCGACACCGATTAATAACACGATACCGGTAATGATCCAACCTGTCGGATTCGGTACATACGCAATCAACTGTAGCTGGTTGGCTTTCGTTCCGTATAATTTCCATGACACATCATGGTAATTCGACCAGTCGATTTTTTCACCGTTTTGGAGACCGATCACTTTTGGGCCATGGAGCTTGATCTCAATATCGGCTTGACGGATATACCGATCGGCGAGTTTCTTGACTTGTCCTGTCGGTTGATAGCCTTTGATATTCAAACGATCGATACTGAGATCGATGTTCGTATCAAGTCGATACGTATCAAACCAAAAACCGTCCGATTTTTTCATGTCGAACTTCGTATCGGGTGGAATGAGAATTCCGCCAATCCCCGTCTTCCATTCGTCCTTGATCGATGTCATGTCCTTGAAGTTCGCGAATGTCTTCTGCATCCGGATCCCTTCATAGTCATCCTTCGTCTTGAACGCCTTCGCTGCATAGCCGTTCTTTTCTGCCTGTTTGACATAACTATTCCAATTCGGATTTAGATTCAATAAACGCGCCACTGGGTGTTCCTTTGCGGCATATGTCGTCTTTAAGGTAACACTCTGATCGGTATGGATCGTCGCATCATATTGGATGCGAATACAACCCCCAAGGAGCAGCGTCAGCATCAAAAATGAGAGCAATATCCCTTTCTTCTTCGTACTCATCAGGTCACATCCTTTCCTCATCTGTTATTCCCTATCTCGCAAAAGTAAAAACGGTCGACGTTGATTCTTTCGCCCGTGACGCACTTCAGGCAGCGGATCGCTGATCCGCTGCCTGAAAGTATGCGGACGCATTTCGTCCGTGATCGATATCAACCGATCAAGTTTAATTCACGACCGACTTTTTCGAAAGCTGCAAGTGCCGTCGTTAAATCTTCACGCGTATGTTCCGCCGTCACGATCGTCCGGACACGTGCTTTTCCTTTTGCGACCGTCGGGAAGGCGATGCCTTGAGCGAAGACACCTTCTTGACGTAAGCGGTCCGATAACTCGTGGCAACGTGCTTCATCCCCGACGATGACCGGTGTGATCGGCGTCGTCGATGTACCGATGTCGAATCCAAGATCACGGAGTCCTTGTTTAAAGAATTCCGTGTTTTCCCATAGACGATCGAAGAGTTCCGTCTCTTCCTCCATGACACGGAGCGCTTCCCGGTTCGCTTCGACGACTGCTGGTGGATGTGATGTCGAGAACAAGAACGGACGTCCTTTATGGATCAGATAATCCTTGACGTGCTGTTCACATGCGACGTATCCACCGAGGACACCGATGGCTTTTGAGAGCGTACCGACCTGCAGGGCAACACGTCCGTCAAGACCGAAGTGATTGACCGTACCGCGTCCCGCTTTCCCAAGCACACCTGACGCATGGGCATCATCGACCATGACGAGTGCGTCATAACGCTCGGCTAATTCAACGATTTCTGGAAGTGGTGCGATGTTTCCGTCCATCGAGAAGACACCGTCCGTGACGATAAGGCGCGTCCGCGCGTCTTGTGTTTCTTGTAAGGCTGCTTCAAGATCCGCCAAGTCGACGTGTTTATAGATCCGGCGTTTCGCTTTCGTCAGACGAATCCCATCGATGATCGAAGCGTGGTTCAACTCATCCGAGATGACGACGTCTTCCGGACCGAGCAGTGCCGATAAGACACCTAAATTCGTTGCGAATCCAGACTGGAAGACAAGTGCTGCTTCCGTATGTTTGAATGTCGCAAGTTCCCGTTCGAATGCTTGGTGCATCTCGAGTGTTCCGGCAATCGTCCGAACGGATCCTGTTCCAGCACCGAACGTGCGCGCTGCTTCCGCTGCTTGTTCAGCGAGACGCGGATGTGCAGCGAGTCCAAGGTAGTTGTTCGACGACAGTTGAATGAGTTCCTTACCATCGATCGTCACGCGGTTATGTTGCGCGCTCTCAAGTGCTACGAGGTTGCGGAACGTGCCCGCCTGTTTCATCTCTTCTAGTTCTGTCCGTAAGTGTTCAAATCCCATTAATTCGTCCCCCTTGGTTGTAATACGACTTTCCCGCATTTCCCTTGACGCATCAATTCAAATCCTTCTTCGAACCGCTCGAGCGGCAACGTGTGTGTGATTAACGGTCGGACATCGACTTTTCCGCTCGATAAGAAAGCAGAAACCTGGCTCCATGTCTCATACATTTTCCGACCGGTGATCCCTTGGACCCGGACACCTTTGAAGACGACGTGGTTCGTCAAATCGATTTCAACCGGTTTGACCGGTAGACTGAGGATGTTGACGTCTCCACCTGCTGTCACCATCTCGAAGGCTTGACGAATCGCAACCGGATGACCACTCATCTCACAGACGACATCAATTCCATCTCCGTCCGTCATGCGCTCGATCCGCTCCAAGACATCGTCATGACGTGAATCGATGACGACATCCGCCCCCATCGTCCGCGCGAGTTCAAGACGATATGGATTGACGTCGATCGCAACGACTTCCGCCGCACCAGCTGCTTTAGCGACGGAGACCGCCATCAGACCAATCGGACCACAACCGACGATTGCGACCGTTTTTGCACTGACATCGCTCGCGAGTACCGTATGGACGGCATTGCCCATCGGCTCTTGGATCGAAGCGATCCCTGCTGGCATATCTTCCGGGTTGACCCAAAGGTTTTCTTCCGGCATGACGACGTATTCCGCAAAACACCCTTGTGTATCGACACCGATGATCTTCGTGTTCTTACAGATATGATATTGTCCACGAAGACATTGTTTACATTGATGACAAACGATATGCGTCTCCGCCGAGACACGATCACCGAGCTTCAAGCGTTTCGTGCCTTCTCCGAGCTCGACGACTTCGCCTGAGAACTCGTGACCGAAGACATAAGGTGGATTGACACGCGAAGCTGCCCACGCGTCCCACTCATAGATATGCACGTCCGTCCCACAGATCGATGTTGCCTCGACTCGAATCAAGACTTCCCCACGACTCGGTACGGGTACCGGTACTTCTTTCAGTGTTGCACCAAACCCACGCTCTTCTTTGACGAGTGCGCGCATCGTTTTCGTCGTTGTCGTCTCTTCTACCGTCGTTACTAATTTCGTCATCTTTCCCCGACTCCTTCGCGGAAGTTCCCGTTTTTTTATATGTGGCGAACTTCCAAATGTTTAGCATCCCCAAAAAACCAAACACATCTTTCCTCTATCTTACATGAATTCTGCTGCCAGTTTACTGAATGTTTCTTCGTTTAACTCAAGATCCGCATATGCGAGACCTGATTCTTGATAGCCATCGATTTGCGACTGGTAATCAGGACGTGTTTCATCCTGATAGATCAATCCCATGACGAGTCCGTCGTGAGCATGAACGGTTTGTTTCGCAAGATCCAAGTTCGACGGATCATACCCTTCGATATCGGACAGCTTCGTCAAGTTCTGTTTGAACCAATCGTACGTATTGACCTTGTTGAACGTAACACATGGACTGAAGACGTTGATAAAGGCAAATCCTTTATGTGCCGTCGCTTGCTCGATCAATTGTGTCAAGCCTTTCAAATCGTTCGAGAAGCTTTGGGCAACGAACGTCGCACCAGCCGTCAAGGCGAGTTCAACCGGTGAAACACTCTTTTCGATTGACCCTTTTGGCGTCGATTTTGTCTTGAATCCAGGTGCAGAAGTAGGTGACGTCTGTCCTTTCGTCAAGCCGTAAATCTGATTGTCCATGACGATGTACGTCATGTCGACATTGCGCTTGAATGCATGAATCGTATGTCCCATGCCGATTGCAAATCCATCACCGTCGCCACCAGACGCGATGACCGTCAATTCGCGGTTCGCCATCTTGACACCTTGGGCGATCGGAAGGGACCGTCCATGAACACCGTGGAAGCCATACGTATTGATATAACCGGAAATCCGACCAGAACAGCCGATCCCGGAAATCAATGCCAACTCTTCTGGTTCGAGACCGACGTTCGCAACAGCACGCTGAATCGCTGCTTGAATCGAGAAGTCTCCACACCCTGGACACCAGTTTGGTTTGACATCGTTTCTAAAATCTTTAAAGGTTGCCATGATATACCCCTCCTACGACCTGCTCGACGACCTCTGCTGGGTAGAACGGGTCGCCATTGAATTTCAGGATATGCTCGATCTTCGATGCATGTCCACAGTTCATCTGGATCAGCTTCGCCAGTTGTCCCGTTGCGTTGTACTCGACGACGATGACTCGTTTTGCTCGCTCTAAGTGCGGCGTGACGAGCTCACTTGGGAACGGATGGACTTGACGGATATGCAAGTGATCAACCTTAATTCCTTGTGCTTCGAGTCGGGGCATGATCTCTTCGATCGTTCCACGTGTTGAGTTGAAGCCGACGAATAAGATATCCGGTTCTGCATGATGCTCCGTTACGAGAACGGCATCCTGTAAGCGGAACGTGTTCAGCTTCCGAAGTCGCTTCGTCATTTGATCGACTCGGTTCTTCGTCGCTTCCGACGGACGTCCTTCCTCATTGTGCTCAACACCCGTTACGTGATGAATTCCGTGCTTGACGCCTGGAATGACACGTGGGCTGATTCCATCTTCCGTCACTTCGTAGCGTTTGAAGTACGCTTTTCCTTCAAGTTCCGGTAAGTCTTCCTGGATCAACTTTCCGCGACGGATTTCAACGCGTGACATATCCGGTGGCTCGACCGATTGTTTTCCAAGCGACAGCATCAAATCCGTCAACAGAATGACAGGACACTGGTATTCCTCTGCGATATTGAATGCTTCTGCTGCATCGTAGAACGCTTCTTCGACCGTTGACGGTGCCAGAACGACCTTTGGAATCTCACCATGCGTGCTGTAAATCATCGCCATCAAGTCAGACTGTTCCTGTTTCGTCGGTAGACCGGTTGACGGACCACCCCGTTGTGTGTCGACGATGACGAGCGGTGTTTCCGTCATCCCGGATAACCCGATCGCTTCCGCCATCAATGACAATCCTGGACCAGCAGATGCCGTCAAAGCACGGACACCTGCATAGTTCGCCCCGATTGCCATCGTGACTGCTGCCAGCTCGTCTTCCGTCTGGACGACCGTTCCGCCGAACTGCGGCAGTTTCTTGATTAAGTATTCCATGATCTCAGATGATGGTGTGATCGGGTAAGCTGCCATCAGACGCGCTCCACCGGCAATCGCACCAAGCGCGATCGCATCGTTTCCGATCATGAACATCCGTTGTTTTCCGTCCGCCGGTTCCAAGACGAACCGTTCGCCCTCTCCTGCGAGTGCTTCGAACGCTGCTGCGCCTTCACGAATCGCTGCTAAGTTTTTCTCGACCATGTCTGGACCTTTTCGACCGAAAATCTGTTCGACGACGGCTTGGAAACGCTCCGGTGCAATGCCGAGAATCGCGCTCGATGCACCGATCGCGACCATGTTCTTCATCAAGGCCGTACCGAGATCAGCTGCGATCTCCGTAAATGGAATCGCATACAAGGAAGCGCGTGCTTCGTCCGGATTCGTCGGATTGAATTTCGCATCCGCGATGATGATGGCACCTTGACGCAATTCATGGAAGTTAACATCGATCGTCTCTTGATCGAATGCGACTAAAATATCGAGATCATCGGAAATCGTCCGGACTTCCTGTGTCGCGACACGAATCTTATTGTTCGTATGTCCTCCCTTGATACGTGACGAAAAGTGACGGTAACCATACAGGTAATAGCCGAGTCGATTCAAGGCAATCGCAAAGATTTCGCCTGTTGATTCGATCCCTTCTCCCTGCTGACCGCCAACTTTCCATGATAACTGATTATACATCGACGTTCGCTCCTTCTCTGTCCCCTGAAATGATAGTTCTCTCTATCCTCCCTCATGATACCGATTTACCGGAAGTAGTACAATGCTCCCTCGGTGGAAAGGTGAGAAAATTTCACGGACGCAGCAAAAAGACCATCTACTCCAGTCGAGTAAATGGTCTACTTGCAAATAGGACCTATGTCCAATTCGTCATCGTGGTTCGATGATGAGTTTGATGGCGGTTCTCTCTTCCCCATCAATCAAAATGTCTGTGAAGGCTGGGATACAAATCAAGTCGATGCCAGAAGGCGCCACGAATCCGCGTGCGATGGCGACGGCTTTGACAGACTGATTGAGCGCTCCCGCACCAATGGCCTGAATCTCGACGGAACCTCTCTCTCGAATGACACCCGCGAGTGCACCTGCTACCGCGTTTGGATTCGACTTAGCTGATACTTTCAGGACGTCCATGCGTGTACCTCCCCATCCAGAAATGGCAATCAGTCGAAGAATACTGACTGATCCGTCAGATGAATCCGTTCAATCTTCGTTGCTTTTTTGGTTGTGTCATCGATATGAATCAAGACTCCATTAAGTTGTTCCCGTCCTTCGGCAACTTCAAACCGTGTTGGGAGCTGTGTCTTGAATTTTCGGAGGACATCTTCCTGGCGCATTCCGAGCACGCCGTTCAGCGGACCTGTCATCCCAACATCCGTGATGTAAGCCGTTCCTCCGTCAAGGACACGCTCATCTGCTGTCTGAACGTGCGTATGTGTGCCGACGACAGCTTGTACTCGACCGTCGAGGTGATAGCCCATCGCAATTTTCTCACTCGTTGCTTCCGCATGGACATCAACGAAGATCGCATCGACTTTTCCTTCGACTTCCGCAATCAGTGCATCGACGGTACGAAACGGGTCACCGAGAGGTGGTAAGAAGACCGTTCCCTGGACGTTGATGACGGCAATCTTTTTATTACCTGCTTTGACGATCATCATCCCACGACCTGGCGTACCTTCCGGATAGTTCGCCGGACGGACGATTCTGTCCGCGTCGTCGATCCAGTCAAAGATGTCGCGGTTATCAAACGTGTGGTTCCCCATCGTGATCCCGTGGAATCCGAGTTCAAGGAATTGATGATAGATCGACTTCGTGATGCCGCGTCCGTGTGCTGCGTTTTCGCCATTGACGAGCATGACGTTCGGATTGTACTTCGCTTTCAAGCGTGCTGTGAATTGTTGTAGGATATGTCGACCGGGTGCACCGACGACGTCTCCGATGAATAAAATCTTCATTGCTGTTCCTCCGTTCATTAAAAAAAGTGGCGGTCGCCCGCCACTCCACTTATTTCGCGTATTCGACTGCTCGTGTTTCCCGAATGACCGTGACCTTGATGTGTCCCGGATAATCGAGTTCTTCTTCGATTTTTTTCCGGATGTCACTCGCCATCTTGTGAGCCAGTACATCATCGACGACATCAGGTCGAACGATGATACGGACTTCACGACCCGCTTGGATCGCAAATGATTTTTCGACACCGTCGAACGATTCCGAGATTTCCTCGAGGCGTTCGAGACGGCGGATATAACTTTCGAGTGTCTCTTGACGTGCACCTGGACGAGCAGCAGATAATGCATCCGCAGCTGCAACCAAGACGGAAATGACAGATGTCGCTTCCGTATCCCCGTGGTGGGATGCGATCGCGTTGATGACGGTTGGATGCTCTTTGTACTTCGTACCGAGCTCGACACCAATCTCAACGTGACTGCCTTCGACTTCGTGGTCGATCGCTTTCCCGATATCATGCAGAAGACCCGCACGCTTCGCAAGCGTGACATCTTCTCCAAGTTCAGCTGCCATCATACCTGCAAGGTGGGCAACCTCAAGTGAGTGATACAGGACGTTCTGTCCGTAACTCGTACGGTACTTCAAGCGACCGAGAATTTTGACAAGGTCCGGATGAATGCCGTGGATCCCGACATCATACGTCGCTTCTTCCCCGATTTCTCGAATCCGCTCGTCGACTTCACGACGGGATTTGTCGACCATCTCTTCAATACGGGCCGGGTGAATCCGACCATCCTGAACCAATTTCTCGAGCGCCATTTTAGCGACTTCGCGACGAATTGGGTCAAAACCAGACAAAATGACGGCTTCCGGCGTATCATCGATAATCAAGTCGATCCCAGTCAAGGTCTCGAGCGTACGGATGTTGCGGCCTTCCCGTCCGATGATCCGACCTTTCATCTCATCGTTCGGTAAGTTGACGACCGATACAGTCGTCTCTGCGATATGTTCAGCGGCGAACCGTTGAATCGCAAGTGACAAGATGTTACGTGCTTTCTTGTCGGCTTCTTCTTTTGCTTTTTGTTCGATTTCTTTTTGAAGAATGGCTGCGTCATGTAAAGCAGCCTGTTTCGTCTCATCCATGATGATCGTTCTTGCCTCGTCTTGCGATAAATTCGCGACGCGGACAAGCTCTTGACGTCCCTGTTCATACAGGTCCTCTACTTTGCGCTCTAGTTCTTCAGCTTGATGCTTCCGTTTCGCGATCTCTGCATCACGTGTATTGATTTGATCTTCCTTACGGTCGATAGCGTCAACACGGCGATCGAGTGTCTCTTCTTTCTGGAGCAACCGGGCTTCTTGTTTCGCTAGCTCTTGGCGACGTTCACGCAATTCTTTTTCCACTTCGTTACGAAGTTTGAATGCTTCATCTTTCGCTTCGAGTACTGCTTCTTTTTTCGTTGCCTCAGCTGATTCACGCGCACGTTCGACGATTTTGTTCGCTTCCGTTTCTGCGCCTTGAATTTTCGCTTCTGCAATCGATTTCCGCAAGAAGTAGCCTACGATGAATGCGATCAGCAAAGTGAGGAGAAGTATGACAATCCAAGTCAGTGTACTCATGGGTTCACCTCCCCTTTGCAAGGTGTTTCTTAGTTCATTTCGGTATTTCATCGAAGCTGTCTAAAAAACGTACATCTATATTGTAAGGATAGCACTCGTTCATTGTCAACGAACGGACGGGAAAGAATTCCACTGTTTTCCTCTTTTACACTAAAAAAGAGAGGATTCGCATGCGAATCCTCTCTGAAACGGTTTATTCAGCAAATAGATCTTCTGGTTGTTCTGCTTCGAAATCAACCGGCTCTTCGCGATCGACGAGACCGTGGTGTTCACGAATCAAACGTTCGACCTCTGCTGCGACTTCCGGATGCTCGACCATGTATTGCTTCGCGTTCTCACGTCCTTGACCGAGACGTTCTGAGTTGTACGAGTACCATGCACCACTCTTTTGAACGATATCGAGGTCTGTTCCGATGTCGATCAACTCACCGACCTTCGAAATCCCTTGACCGTACATGATATCAACTTCTGCTTGTTTGAACGGAGGTGCGATCTTGTTTTTGACGACCTTAATCTTCGTTTTGTTACCGACGACGTCCGTACCGTTTTTCAACGCTTCCGCACGACGCACTTCTAAACGAACAGACGAGTAGAATTTGAGTGCGCGACCACCTGGAGTTGTTTCCGGGTTACCGAACATGACACCGATTTTTTCACGGATTTGGTTGATGAAGATGACGATCGTCTTCGATTTATTCGTTGCACCAGACAACTTACGAAGCGCTTGGCTCATCAAACGTGCTTGAAGACCAACGTGTGAGTCACCCATCTCACCCTCGATCTCTGCTTTTGGTACGAGTGCCGCAACAGAGTCGACGACAAGAATATCGACCGCACCAGAACGAACGAGTGCTTCCGCGATTTCAAGTGCCTGTTCCCCAGTATCCGGTTGTGACAAGAGGAGTTCATCGATGTTGACACCAAGTTTGTTTGCATATGCTGGATCAAGCGCGTGCTCCGCATCGATGAATGCTGCTTGTCCGCCTTGTTTTTGAACTTCTGCGATTGCATGAAGCGCAACCGTTGTTTTACCTGACGATTCAGGTCCGTATACTTCGATGACCCGTCCACGTGGGTATCCACCTGCACCTAGGGCAATATCTAATGTAATCGATCCAGAAGAGATTACTGATACCTTCTGATCCGCATTTTCTCCGAGTTTCATGATAGAACCTTTACCGAACTGTTTCTCTATCTGGCGTAACGCCATCTCAAGTGCTGCTTTACGATCACTCACGTAGCAGGCCTCCTTTTAATTATCTTACTGAGATTATTGTACTTCTTTTGAGACCGAATGACAAGCATTTTACGAACATTTATTCGCATACTTACACTTTGATCATTTTTCTCACTCTGGTGCTTTTTCGAGATGTTTCAGTAGAAGGAAATAGGTATCCTTGACGGCGCGCAGTCGAATCATACCTCTGTCGAACGATGGATATTGCCATTCGACGATCCGTGTTCCATGTGCGTCCGCAACAGCACAATAGACCGTTCCGACCGCTTTTCCGCTGTTGCTCGTCGGACCTGCTTCCCCCGTCAAGGCGACGGCGATATCGGATTGATACAGTTCCCGTGCCCCTTCAGCCATCGCGATCGCGACCTCTTTACTGACAGCAGTATGCTCTTGTAATAAATCCTCTGGTACCGATAACACGGCTTGTTTCGCTGCATCATCATAAACGACGGCGCTCCCGCGCAACACTTGACTCGCACCGCTGACATCAACGAGACCACTCGCGACGGCTCCTCCCGTCAGTGATTCGGCGAGCGAAAGTGTCAATCCTGCTTCGTGATACCGTTTTAGGACGACTTCCGGCAGACTCGTCTCCCCATATCCATAAAAGTACATGCCGACTTCAGCAAGGACGTGTTGTTCGAGTTCATCGAGCATACGATCAGCTTCCTGTTGATCGAGTGCTTTAGCCGTCAGGCGCAACCGGACTTCAGCAAGCTCCGCATACGGTGCAACCGATGGATTGGTCGCTTCCTTGATCAACGTTTCTAGACGGTCGTTTAAAGCCGATTCCCCGATTCCGAAGAATCGTAACGTCCGAGAACGAATCGTTTCTTGACCGAATAGATGGCTAAAGTGATCCTTGAGGATTTGCTTCATCTCGCGCGGCACACCGGGTAAGACGATATATTGGTGATGCTCCGTCTGGACCGACATACCCGGTGCAAGCCCGGCATCGTTACGTAAAACCGTCGCACCATCGATGACGAGAGCTTGTTTTCGTTCGTTGATCGTCATCTCCCGTTGACGTGTCTTTAAAAACCCTTCTATTCGCTCGTACGCCGCTTGATCAAGGACGAGATCACGTCCGAGGAGATCAGCGAGCACCTCTTTCGTCAAATCGTCTTCCGTTGGTCCAAGACCTCCTGTGATGACAAGGAGATCCGCCCGCTGTTGTGCCTGGCGGAATGTTTCTTGCATCCGTTCGCGATTGTCACCGACGACTGTATGATAATGAACGTCAATTCCGGCACTCGCTAACCATTCGGAAAGGTACTGTGCATTCGTGTTCGCGATTTCCCCAAGGAGAAGTTCGCTTCCGACTGCGATGATTTCTGCTTTCATGTTGATTCCTCACCTTCTTGAAGTATAAGAAAAGACTGTTCGGTATGACGAACAGTCTAAATTGATCCATCTTACATGGATTTCGTAATTAACTTAATGTTTTTCGAGAAATATTCGACGCCTGAATAGATCGTCAAGATCAAAGCAAGCCACATCGTAATATCTGCGAACGGAATGTTCCACATCGCAAAGATGATATCGTGCAACAAATATGCCGTGATCGATGTCAGCTGAACCCATGTCTTGGCTTTGCCAGAGTTTCCGGCAGCAAGGACGATCCCTTCGTCAGATGCGACGAGACGAAGACCCGTGACTGCGAACTCTCGACAGAGAATGATGACGACGATCCATGCTGCGACGAATCCAAGTTCCACCAAGTAGACGAGAGCAGCTGCAACTAACATCTTGTCGGCAAGTGGATCCATGAATTTTCCAAAGTTCGTCACTAATTTTTGTTTGCGAGCGATATAACCATCGAGCCAGTCCGTCAGTGAAGCAACAAGGAAGATGATAGCTGCAACGAAGTGTGAGACAGGAAGCTCGGCTCCCAGTACATCCCACTGTCCCCAGTTCGGATCAATCGCAAGTACGATGACGAACACGGGAATTAATAAAACGCGTAATACTGTCAATTGATTCGGTAAGTTCATGTAACGCCCTCCTCCTTCATTTCGTATGTAAATGACATGCCATCTAAAAGAAGGCACGCCGAATTACGGCGTGGCTACTTTCTTTAGATAGATGTTTTGGACGAGAAGCGAACGGTTCAGTTTCAGTTCTTGGTCATTGACGACGATTTTATCAATCCCTTTAATCGAACCGATCCGGATGCGGATCAAGTCCGTCTTCGCGTCCTTCACGACGATCGGATTCGGATCCGATGCGTTGATGTGGTCTGGCGCGAGTGCTTCTCCTTCAAGTGATGTATCACGTACACCAACGAATGGCGACGGAGAGGCATCTTTCTTGATTTGAATCGAGACACTCATCGTATCTTTCGTTGCGACTTCATACGTGACATCTTGACCAGATGTCGACTTCGCAGCAAGTGCCTCTTTTTTAGGTTCTTCTTTTGTTTCTTTCTGCTTCGCCGGTTCTTCCTTCGGCTCTTCTTCCGTCTTCGCAGGCGCATCCGTCTCTTTACTTGGCGCGTCCCCTTGATCGATCGTGACATCATTTTGCTTCGGTGCGGACGTCTTCGCCTCTTCGTTACCGTCAAGGAACGTCTGCAGACCATAATACAAGGCAGCACCGATTGCAAAGATTAGAACGATGATGATGATGTTCGGAATCCAACGCTTCGCAACGCTCTTCTTCGGAGCACTTGATTTCGAATACGTCGCGCGTCGTGACAGTTCGACGACCGGTTGTGCTTCCGGTTCCGGAAGATCACGTTTATAGGTCGTAAATACTTCATCGACGTCAAGACCGAGTGCTTCCGCATATGTCTTGATGAAGGCCCGGGCGTAAAAAGCACCCGGCAATTGATCATAATTTCCTTCTTCGATCGCGACGATGTAACGCTTTTGAATCTTCGTCGTCGTTTGAATTTGTTCGAGAGAGACACCAAGTGCCTCCCGTTGTTCTTTTAAGTAGGTTCCGAGCTCGTCATCGGTAACACACCTTCCATTTTTCATACTTATTCAAAGTTGAACCAATCATTTCCCCCATGGGAACGAGGCAGTTCAGTCACAATGATTTCTTCAGTCGTGTTGCGTAATTCAATGATGTAATCAAAATCATCCCACGTATACTCACTGGATTTGACGAACGCATCCGGATGTTCGACGATCTTCGTCGCCGGTAGACGCATGACTTCACGCAGGATTTGCCAGTGTCGCTCATCGAAATTACGTTGTGACACTAACGCATCGATGATGTAGACGTAATCACCCGTCCGCTCATCATCGAACAACGATGTTCGAACCGTCTGTTTAATCAACGTCGACGATAGGAACAGCCATTTCTTATTCGCACTGACACTCGCTGCGACAATCGATTCCGTCTTACCGACGCGTGGCATGCCGCGGACACCAATCAACAAGTGCCCATCCTGTTTACATAGCTCTGCCATGAAATCGACGAGAATCCCTAAGTCTTCCCGGACGAAACGGAACGTCTTTCGTTCATCACTGCTTTGATCGATATAGCGCCCGTGACGAATCGCGATTCGGTCACGTAGTTTTGGTTTTCGTAGTTTGATGACCTCTATGGTTGACATCGTCTTGAGAATAGCGGCGAGTCGTGGAATTTGATCCGGTTGTTTCGTTTGGAGCAACATACCGCGTCGTTGATGATCGACACCATTGATCGTCACGATCGAAATATGTAACATTCCCATCAACGAAGCAATGTCCCCGAGTATACCGGGACGGTTGACCTTTAATTCATATTCGAGATACCATTGCTCGAACTCACTCACGCGCCCATCCTCCTCTATCAATACGATTATCCATTCCTCATGTTAAATGATTTTTTGAAAAATGAAAAGCATTCCTGAACTGAAATTCCATCACCTACATCCACGCGCCATCTATTTTAAGGATGGCTCCGGACACATAACTTGATTCAGGTTGCACTAAATAACGGATGGCAGAAGCCACTTCTTCTACTTTCCCGAATCGACCGGCTGGGATTTCAGCGATCGCTTGTTCCTTTTCATCTTCCGAGAAAATCGCGTTCATCGGCGTATCGATCCACCCCGGCGTGATCGCGTTGATGCGTCCGTGCATCGGTCCAAGTTCCTTGCTGTATGCCTTGACGAATCCGAGCTGTGCCGCCTTGCACGTCGAATAGACGACCTCACCCGCGACACCTTGTTCCCCTAATACACTACTGATGACGACGATCGCAAGCTTCGACGTGAACGGTTTCGTCCGTGTCACGGTTTGGCTGATGCGCATCAACGCCTCGACATGGATTTTCCAAAGTTCGTGCATTGATGTTGCTGATTGATCGAGCAACAGACCGCTATAACTCGTTCCGGCACAATGGACGAAGGCATCGACGACAGGTAATGCCGCACAGAATGCCTGCAAGTCCTCCTCGTCTGCTAAGTTCGCAGTCAGGATGTGGTGCTCGCCTTGCCACTCCTCTATCATCCGTTCTAAAACCGCTTGCTGTCGATACGTCTGAAGCACCAATTCATGTCCGGCGGCAGCGAGTTGTTTTGCTGCCGCAAGACCAATGGCGCCACTCGCACCGGTGATGAGGATTCGCATCACGCGTACGGTTTGACGATTGAGATCGCCCGGTTTTCAATGGCGAACAACTCGTCGAAGCGGGCTTCAATCTCTTCTTTCGTAATCGAAGCAATCAATGTCGGAAGCGTGAACAGGTTCGTACCGGCAAGTGCGTGACGCGAGAACTGATTCGCGATGAATTCCGGTGAATTCAAGGCACGGAGGAACTTCCCTTGCATCATGTTCCGCTTGCGTGTGACTTCGTCTTCCGTAAAGTCAGGACGTGTTTGCAGGAGCGTCTCATACGCTTGGATGAATTTGTCTGGATCTTCTGTCTCCATTCCAAACGTCGCAAAGGCGAACTCTTCCTCACTCGAGTAATCAAAGCTGAACGTATCGTCAATCAGACCGTCTTCATACAGTTCCAAATACGTCGATGATGTCTGGTCGAACAAGAGATGTAACAGCAGTTCACTCGTTAACTCACGGCGGACTTGTGCCTCACCGCGAAGCGATTCGTCCTTGTAACCGATCAATACCTTAGGTGTCTTAACGTCGAGCTCGAGTTCAAAGCGTGGACGATGTACGCCATGCGGCTCTTGACCGTAATCTCGTTCGATTGCCGGGCGATCCGTATAGTCCTTCTTCGCCTGGTTCGCCTTGATCAATGCCAGTGTCTCTTCCGGGTCGATGTTTCCGACGACGAACAACACCATGTTCGATGGATGATAGAACGTACGGTAGCACGTGTACAAATCATCGGCTGTGATTTGATTGATCGATTCCGGTGTTCCCGCGATATCGATCCGGACTGGATGCGATGCATACATCGATTCGATCAGACCGAAGAACAGACGCCATCCCGGATTATCTTGGTACATCTGGATTTCTTGCGTGATGATCCCCTTCTCTTTTTCAACACTCTCCGGCGTGAAGTAGGGATCTTGTACGAAATCGATCAACGTCTCGAGGTTTTGTTCAATCAGCGACGTCGCTGAGAACAAATACGCTGTCCGCGAGAACGAGGTAAAGGCGTTCGCTGAGGCACCGAGACGACCGAACTCTTGGAAGACGTCCCCTTTTTCGGATTCGAACATCTTATGCTCGAGGAAATGGGCGATGCCGTCCGGTACCGTGATCCATTCCTCCCCTTTTTTAAAGCGTTGATCAATCGAACCATAACGTGTCGTAAACGTCGCGTACGTCTTTTCGTACCCTTTTTTTGCAACAAATAGACGGAGAGCCCGTTATCGAGTTGCTCGTGATATACCGTTTCGTCTGTATCGTGATAGGTTAGTTGTTCCATCATGCTTCACCTCGCAATAGATATACGGCATCAAGATCGATTGCCGCTGCTAATCGAACGACGTCTTCACGTGTCGCCGTTTCAATGATATGAATCTCATCCTCCAGTGTCAGTCCACGCATCTTCGAACCATTCAACCAACCAATCAATTGACCTGGCTGATCAAGTATTTGACGGCGCGCATTGATCAACATCGCCTTCGTCTGTGTCAATTCTTCATCCGTGAACTGTCCTGCTTTCAAATCAACGAGTTGCTCCAAGATGATCTTCTCGGCACGTTCCGCTTCTTTCGTGTCGACCCCAGCGTAGACATAGAGTGCACTGTTCAATGCCGCATACCGTGAGGCCGCATAATAGGCGAGACTCTCTTTTTCACGGACATTCATGAACAGTTTTGAATGCGGGAAGCCACCGAACAGACCATTGACGATTTGCATCCGAATCGAGTCAGCAGATGTCGGATCGACCGCTACCCGGTAACCAAGATGCAATTTACCTTGCTTGATCGGTTGCGTTTCACTCGACCGTTTCACGCCATTGACTGCTTTTTGGGCCGGAATGTAATGACTGATTTTATCAGAATGCGATGGCAAGAATGATAGAGCGTCTTCCATCTCCTCCTTCGTTACATGTCCGACGACGAAGACATCAATCCGGTCGTCTTCAATCATCGAACGGTATGTATCACGCAAGGATGACGGGGTGATCTGTTCGAGTTCTTCGAGTGTTCCAAGGGATGGCAACGCGACGGCTTCACCTGGTGCCATCAATTCGAGAAGACGTTGCTGTGCGTAGCGCATTTTATCGTCATATAGTGAACTGATCCGTAAGGCATGAAGTCGTTTTTCTTGTTTGACGAACTGTTCGCGGAAGCCACCTTCCGTCAAATCTGGATAAAGCACCATTTGCTCGAGCAATTCGAGTGCTTCTTTTAACAACGACGGATGATGAACGAGTTCTCCCCGGACAACATCGAGTTGGAACGAGATGACGTGCTCTTCTCCGAACTTCGACGCGTCCGCATAAAGTCCCGCATCATATAATGTTTCAAGTGGTTCACGTAATGCTTTCATCGACGGATAAGCGGCTGTCGATTTTTCCATGATGTATGGTAGGATTGCACGGCTTGTCAGCGTCTTCGCTTCTAACGGTGCTGAAAATGTGACGAGAATCGTCGTCGTCTTGAATTTATCGGTCGGAACGAGATGGTAGCTCGTTCCTTCCTTTTTCCATGTACTAAATGACTGACTCATTGCTCTCCATCCTTTCGTTTGAATACATGCGCACTGCGGACATATTCAATATCTGCTTTTTGTTTGACGGCATTCTCGTAACGAGCTGCTGTAAAGAAGAAGTCACTAAGTCGGTTGATGAATGGTAACAAATGAGCCGCTTGAGGGACATCGATCATCGAACGTTCAACACGACGACAGACTGTCCGTGCCACGTGTAATGTTGCAGCTGCTTCCGTTCCACCGGGCAAGATGAACTTATCGAGCGGCGGCGATAACTCCGTTAACGTGTCGATCCAACTTTCTAAATCAACCGTCGCTTCTTGACTCAAGCGTGACGGACGCGGTTCGACATACATTAAGTCACTACCACAATCGAACAAGGCGTGCTGAATCACTGTCAGTTGTTCCCGCACCTCGATTGATGATGCTTTCGTCCGGGCAAGTCCGACGAAACTGTTCAATTCGTCGAGTTCTCCCATCAAGCTGATCAAACGATCATTTTTTTTGACTCTCCCACCAACGAGAGATGTTTCTCCTTCGTCACCAGACTTCGTGTAAATTTTCATTTTTCATTCACTCCTATAGCGAAAGGAAGCGACTCATAATGTTCGCTTCCCTTGTTTTTTCGGTAATCGGATCCGGAAGGTCGCTCCCTCTCCCAAGCGGCTGTCGACTTCGACTTCACCACCATGAGCTCGGACGACATTCGCCACGATCGCAAGACCGATTCCTGTACCCGTCTTGCCACGTGTCCGCGCTTTATCCGCTTTATAAAAACGGTCAAAGACGAACGGTAGATCTTCTTCTGGAATTCCATCACCCGAATCAATGACGGATAATGTAATGTTTTCCCTATCTTCGTCAATCTTAATCTTGATTTCACCGTTCTCCGTATAACGCAGGGCGTTACCGAGGAGGTTCGTCAAGACTTGCTCCATCTGATCAGGGTCTGCTTCAAACGCGATGTTCGGACCAGAAACCGAGAACGTGACCTGTTTATCGCGTCCCATCTGTTTGAACTTCTTGATCACCCGCTTCGCAAAAGGGATTGCTTCGACGGATTCAATCCGTAACTCCTGATATCCCGCTTCCATTCGCGCAAGATCAAGAAGATCGTTAACAAGTCTCGACAGTCGCTGGGACTCGTCGTAAATGATCGAAGCGAACTCCTTCGTCGCCTCATCACTTTCGGTCATGCCGTCGACAATCGCTTCTGAGTACCCTTGCAACATGACGAGTGGTGTCCGCAGTTCATGACTGACGTTCGCAACGAAATCAGCACGCATCTTCTCGAGTTGCTGCGCTTCCGTCATATCACGCAAGACGGCGACCGCTCCGATCTGTTCTTCTTGTTCGAGTAACGGACTGACGATGATGATGTAGAAGCGTCCCTCTCGTTCAAAGGAGACCGTCATCTCCGTCTCTTCACGCATGACCGTCTGGAATAACTCAATTAGTTCATCCGGTACGGGAGAACCCGCCAAAAAGGCTTCAGCCGGTGGATTCGTTGCGAGGAGCTCACCTGATTTTGAGAATGTCAGCACACCGTCTGCCATACAGCGCAGAATCGAGGAGAGTAAATGCCGCTCCTTGTCGAGATCGGTGACGTATTGATTGAGTTGACTACTCATTTCATTGAACGCAAGCGCTAAGTCACCGATCTCATCCCGTGAACGTTGCGTCAGGCTCTGATCAAACTTTCCTTCACCGGCCTCAACGACAGCTTGGCGAATCGTTCGCAGTGGCGCCGTGATTCGTGTCGAGAGGAAGAAGGCAAAGACGGTCGTTCCGATGATCGCTAACAGGACACAGAGTTGAATGATTTGACGTGCACCCTCATTCGCCTGTTCGATGTTCGTCAATTGCTCGATCAAGTAGATCGTTCCGTTGCCACTATCCGTAATGAGCGGTGCCCGATACGCGAGTGCTGCTTTTCCATCGAAGGTCTCATAGTTGCCGATCGCTGTCTCGCCTTCTTCACCATCAATTGCTTTCCAGTTCTGACGTTCGAGTTCCTTGATGATCCGGTTCGCCTTCGCTTGTGAGATATTCGCTTCGACGGAATCATCCTGCGTCTTTGCGATCAGTGTCGCCCCGTAGATATCCGTGATTTCAACAGCAGTACTCGACCCTTCCTCGATGCCGGAGTGCGCCTGAAAGACGGTCTCGACTTGTTGACCGAGCTTTGCTAGGTGCCCCCGTTCCTGTTCGATATGGAACGAGTTGAAAAATTCAAGTAACAAGATCGTCAAGGCGATCAAGACGACCGAAACGAGTAACAGAATCGTTCCCCATAGTTTGATGACAACGCTTTGCAACCATTTCATCGTCAGGTCGGACTATTCTCGAACTTGTATCCGACACCCCAGACCGTCGTGATCATTTGAGCGGCGTTCGGAGACAAACGATTCAGCTTTTCACGCAGACGTTTGACGTGTGTATCGACTGTCCGCAGATCTCCGAAAAATTCATAGTTCCAGACTTCCTTGAGTAATTGTTCTCGCGAGAATACCTTATCCGTTTGTTTTGCTAAGAAATACAGGAGTTCGTATTCTTTTGGTGTTAAATTGACTTCTTGCGACTCGACCGTCACGCGGTGCGCATCATTGTCGATCGTCAAGTGTGGGAAGACGATGACATCTTTTGTTTTCGCATCCGTGTGGAGGAATTTCGTCGCACTTGCCCGGCGAAGGATCGCTTTGACACGCAAGACGACTTCGCGTGGACTGAATGGTTTGACGATATAATCATCTGCCCCCATCTCAAACCCATGGACGCGGTTCGTCTCTTCGCCTTTTGCCGTCAACATGACGATCGGCGTCGCTTTCGTTTTCCGCAGTTCTTCACAGACTTGCATCCCGTCCATCTTCGGCATCATCAAGTCGAGGAGAATGACATCGTATTCTGTCTCAAGCGCCATTTCAAGCGCCGTCTCTCCATTGTCTGCTTCCTCGATCGTGAAATTTTCCCGCTCCAGATACATCTTCAACAGGCGACGAATCCGTTCTTCATCGTCGACGACTAAAATACGTGCTTCTTCTGACATGCTGTCTCCTCCTATGAACTAAACTCTACTCCTCTATCCTACTACTCTTTTAGTATACTATGAAACGAAAAGAATGGCTTGCTCTGGCTGATTTCTCCGAAAAGGCACACTTCGGTCAGACGCACACGAAAAAGCAGCGGACCGTTTCCAGGTCCGCTGCTTGCTTTTTCTTATGCGTACGAGTGTAATCCTGCTACGACAAGGTTAACGAAGACAAGGTTGAACATGATGACGGCAAATCCGCCGACACATAACCAAGCTGATTTTTTACCAATCCACCCACGCTGGATGCGCATATGGAGATAAAAGACGTAGAAGAGCATCGTAATGAGTGCCCATACCTCTTTCGGATCCCAGCCCCAGTATCGGCTCCATGCCATTTGCGCCCAGATCATCGCGAAGATCAGACCGCCCAGGATGAAGATTGGAAGACCAATCGCAACAGAACGATAGCTGATCTCATCTGCTGTCTCAAGATCAATCTTACGCGCAATCGGCTTCAAGCTCTCAGCAAGACGCTTGCGAAGAATGACGAAGCGAAGCAAGACGTATAAGACGACGCCACCAATGATCGACCATAAGACCGTATTGACTTTGTTCGCGTTCAAGAAGTTCGGTAATTCGATGACGGCACCTGAACCCGATAAGACTTTTCCGCCTTCAGGACCGGTCAAGACTGGCATCGCGTAGTCATGCGTCATCGTTGCACCGTTTTTCGCCACGTATTCGATCGTCGATGCAGAACCTGTTGCTTTGAACAACAGCCCAACTAAGATGTAACCGACAACACATGCGAGTGAGAACATGACGACTTCGAGCCACGTCCGTGTTTTCGATTCCTTACTGAAATCCGTCGCGTGAATCAGATACAGTAATCCCGTCGCGAAGCTGACGGCAAGAATCCCTTCGCCGAGCGCTGCCGTCGTGACGTGGATTTTGAGCCAAACACTTTGTAGTGCTGGGATCAACGGTTGGACTTCATCCGGGAACATCGACGCATAGGCGATGACGAGCAATGCAACTGGCATCGCAATCAAGCCAAGGACGTTGTTTTTGTAGATGGCATAAACGATCAAGAAACCAAGTACCATCATCATGCCGAAGAATGTCGTGTATTCATATAAGTTCGAAACTGGAACGTGCCCAGCTCCAGCCCAGCGCGTGAAGAAATATCCGAGCTGCGCGAGGAACCCGATGATCGCGAGCGTAAAGGCGATTTTACCAGAACGCGTCGGTCCTTTTTTACCACTCGTCGCTACAGCGAAGAATCCTGTACTGACGAGGTAGACGATGAATGATGTAAGGAGCAGGTTACTGCTCAACTGAAGCAAATTCATTTAGCTTCCCCCTCTTCCCGCAACTTTTGTCGATCCTCAAGTTCTGGTAGACCGACTTCCGTCAACGCGAGATTAGCTTCTTTTTGAAGCCCCAATGCATTTTTGTTCGTAAATCCAGCAATCTGGATCCGACCGTTCTTCTCTTTGAGCCAGAGACGACGGTGTGGCCAGTACATTCCGATCAATAGACCTGCCATGAAGATGATACCACCTGCAAACAGGAACGGTAGCGTCAGATCCTTTTTAATCCGGACACCCGAGATGTTCGAGAGTTCCGTACCCGCGAATGCCATTTTGTACTGGTTCTCATCTCCACCGACGTTCAATTTGATCCCAATCAAACTCCGTTCACCTTTCGGATGTTCCGGTGACTTGATACTAAAGACGAAGGCTGGATTGACTGGACGTCCCGAGTTCGTCGTTGGCTGACCATCTTTAACGACGAAGTCCGGAAGGAAGTCCTTCAGTTCGACTTCATATCCATCTTTTAAAGCATATGTTTCTTTCGGATCACGCAAGTCGACTTTGATTGTATCGACGACTTTGTCCGTCTTCTGGTTGACGATATTAAACGACATCGTCTTGAATTCCGGATCTGCCGCGTACTGTTCCTGGAAGACTTGATAATCATCGAATTCGAATGGGCGGTTGACTGCCGTCTCACCTGACTTGATTTCTTCAAGATCCGGTTTGAAATCGGACGTTTCGCCGACTTTCTTGTACAGCGTCATCTTCGTATCATAGTTCTTCGGTACATTTCCGCCTGCTGCTTCAAGTGATTTCTTGAACTTCTCATCGACCTTCTCAGGATCATAGAACTCGATGTTGAACGCTTCATTTTTCAAGTAGTACTGATTGTCCGTCGCCTCGATCGGCAACGTCTCTCCTTCGCGGAGCCAAAGCAATTCATCTTCGTGCATCCCTGGTACGACTCGAAGCATCGCACCACCGAAGAATAAGACGAGTCCGATATGATTGATGTATGGACCCCATCGTCCGAAACGTTGCTTTTCCGCTAAGAGTGCCCCGTCTTGTCGACGAACTTTATAGCCTTTTTTCTCAAGCAACGGTGCGATCGCATCGATTTTTTTAACATCGCCAGTCGCTTCCGCGCCAAATCGCTGACCGTTCATGAAACGGTCCGACTGGATGACCGGTTGTTTCTTCAGTGCTCGGTAGAGCGGGAAGAATCGGTCAATCGACACGATGATGATCGAGAGTAATAAAAGCGTGATCAATCCGATATACCACCATGATTCAAATAGATTATGGAATCCTAACGTATAGTAGATGTCACCTGCCGTGCCGTATTCCTTTTGGTAAAACTCTTCTGGTGGTGTTGCCTGTGGAATATACATCTCTTGCGGGAAGATCGTTCCGACCCCGCTCGCGATGATGATCAAAGCAATCAACCATAACCCGACCTTGACGGACGAGAAGAACGTCCATGCCCGGTCGATCCAAGATGGATTCTTACGTTTCGATCGAAGCTCCGCTTCCTCGTAACGCATGTCCAGTTGTTTGAAATCTTCTTGCTCCTGCATCCTTAAATCCCCCTTCGATGCGTTACTCGTTCGCCTTCTTCACCATCTCTTCGAGCTTCGCTTGATCAATCTCACCTTCATACTTCTCGACGACTTCACCTTTTTTATTGATGATGAACGTCACAGGTAAGTTGTAGATCCCGTAAGCCTTCTCGACCGAACTGTTCGTATCCATGAGAATCGGATAGTCCGTTCCGCCAATATCCTTGATGAAGCTTGAGACACGAACTGGTGTTTCACCGACATTGACCGCTACGAAATTGACGCCTTGATCTTGCATCATCTGATAGTTGTCATTGATCAATGGCATCTCTTTCTTACATGGTTCACAGAATGTTCCCCAGAAATTGAGTAAAAGTCCTTTTCCTTTGTATTCGTCCATCGAGTGCTGTTTCTCACCATATAGATCGACGAGTGCGAAACCAGGGGCATCATCGCCTGCCATGACACGACCGTTTTTATCACGTGTCGCTTGATCGACGAATTGCATGATGACGACTGCTCCGGCGAACAAGACAATCGTCATGATCATCAGACGCCAGAAGGAGCGTTTCTTCTTTTTTTGCTGGGCCGCTGCTAAGCGTTCTTCCGGATTTTGTTTCGTTTTTTTCATATTTTACCGCCTCCACCCATATTGTACTTGAAATCGCTTTACCGTTGACAAAATGTGAAATTCGTTAATCGTTTTGTCACAAAAAAAGAAAACTCAACCCGGAGGATGAGCTTCTCGCTTTACAAATTAACGTTTTTTTGTGTTCTTACGTCTTTTCGTAGGTGGAGCGGCTGGATCCGCTAGCTCACGCAATTGATTGACTTCTTTTTTTGAAAGTTCACGCCACTCGCCAGAAGTAAGGCCTGCCAGTGTCAAGAAACCGAACTGTTCACGTTTCAACTTCAAGACTTCCGAACCGAGTGTCTCGACCATTTGACGGACTTGACGGTTATGTCCCTCGTAGATGACCATTTCAAGAATCGCTGTATTTTTCTTCTTATCGATATCGCGCATCTCGACACGTGCTTTACCTGTCTTGAAACCATCCGGTAAGACGACACCTTTTTCAAGACCTTTGACGTGGAAGTATTCTGGTACACCTTTGATTTTGACGATATAACGCTTCGGTACCTTATATTTCGGGTGAAGCAAGAGGTTCGAGAATTCACCGTCATTCGTCATTAAAAGAAGACCGCTCGTATTGTAGTCGAGTCGACCGACTGGGAAGACACGGTGTCCGGGTGGTACGAGATCGACGACCGTCTTACGTCCTTTATCGTCTTCAACCGTCGAAACGACACCTGTTGGTTTATAGAGCATGTAGTAGACGTGTTCTTCCCGTTCGAGCTTCACACCGTCTACTTCGACTTCGGCACGTGCTCCGACTTTCGTTCCAAGCTCCGTGATGACTTTTCCGTTGACCTTGACGCGACCTGCTGTGATCAATTCCTCTGCTTTACGCCGCGAAGCGACACCTGCTTGTGCGATGATTTTTTGTAACCGTTCCATTAATTCACTCTCTCCTCTAATGAAGGATCATTCCGGAAGAAGAGATCTCCATCCGATTCGAACGTTTCTTCGAACTCGAGTGGCGGTAACTCTTCAATACTGTTCAGACCAAAATGGTCCAGGAAATGATCCGTCGTTTTATACAATTTTGCGCGACCGACGCCTTTGGCGCGTCCCGCCTCTTCAATCAAACCTTTTGCACTTAACGTATGGATGACACGCTCCGTCTTCACACCACGAACGACTTCGATGTCAGCACGTGTGACCGGTTGTTTGTATGCGATGATGACGAGTGTCTCCATCGCTGCTCGAGACAAGGAATCTTCTGCGAGCGAACCGGCATATGCCTGAATATATGGCGACATCTCTTTTCGTGTCACCATCTTAAAGACACCACCCGACTCCACGATTTGCAACACACGCTGCTCTGCTTCGAATGTCGTTTGAAGAGCCAGCAACTGTTCGCGTGCTGCCGCTTCACTGATCTCTAGCGCTTGACTGAGACCACGTGGATCGATCCCATCGTCTCCGACGACGAATAACAGGCTCTCAATGATTTGTTCATACGCCAATCTGACTCTCCTCCTTCACCATGCTCCGCAATAGGATATCATCGGTCATCTGTTCACAATCAATGACCCGTTGCTTCACGAGCTCTAGAACAGCGAGGAAGCTGACGACTAGTTCTTCGACTGTCGGTTGCTCCGTAAAAAAGCCGAAAAATGTCGTACGCTCCCGGGTCGCGACGTACCGGGCAACGGACTCCATCTGTTGTTCGAGTGACCGTTCTTCCCGTTTGACCGTCTTCGAGCGACGTACCTTCCAAGCTTCCCGTTGGCGCATTTTTTCATAGGCACGTAATAAATCACTCAGTGATAACGTACCATTATACTCTTGTGCATCCGTGTCGAGATAACGCATCAAATCCTCTGGTTGTTTCGAGAACAGCTCAAGGCGTGCCTCTTCCTTTTCTTTCAGGACGAGTGCTGCTTCCTTATACGCTTTATACTCGATCAACTGTTGAATCAGACCTTCTCGTGTCGGTTCTTCCTCGAAATCAGGAATCTCATCGTATTCCGTCTGTTCGATCGGCAAGAGTTGTTTGCTTTTGAGTTGCAACAGCGTCGCTGCCATGACAAGATATTCACTAGCAACATCTAGTTCAAGATGCTGCATCGCACGGATATAGGACACATATTGATCCGTCACCATGGAAACGGATATATCATAAATATCGATTTCTAATTTACCAACCAAGTGTAACAGCAAGTCCAGCGGGCCTTCAAACGCATCCATCTTTACACTGTATGATTCCATGATTCTCCCTGCCCATCAACGTTTTTTGCGCCTTAGTATACCATACAACTGGTGGGTTCGACTATGTTATATTCCAAGGAAGAGGTGATTCCATGAATCCGATTGAACGATTCGTATTTGAATTCAACATCCGGCACGATTACTTCGAGTGCCATGAAATCTTAGAGGAAGTCTGGCAAGAAGGACAACGCCAGGACGAGGCGCTTGTCGGTCTGATCCAACTGGCCGTCGCCCGCTATCATCACCGCCGCGGCAATACGACTGGGGCACAGCGGACATATGCGAAAGCGTTTGATAAAATCGAACGCCACCGGGCAACACTGATTGCGGCCGGGATCGACGTCTCATATTTGCTCGATCATCGCGACCATTTTACGGATAAGGTCTATCGACACATCCCATTACCTGTCTTTTCGGACGTCATCCGAACCGTCGCACTTGAAGCGACAGCACCTGATCTCGACTATGTGACGCATAAACACCGTTTACGTGATCGTACGGATGTCGTCACGGCACGACAAGAAGCGCTACAAAACCGAAGAGACCGGTCCATCTGAGCCATGGACCGGTCTTTTTATTGATTTTTCCATTTGTCGACGAGGCGTTGCGTCTCTTCGGTCGCACCCGTAATATCCGTTCGAAGAAGCTTGGCTGCTTCATCGAGTAAGAGATACGACATCCGTTCTCCACGGAACGATGGTGATAATGCGATATGTTTCAATTCAGCATGGCCATCCATTAATTGAAACCCGATGACACCGACGAAATCCTCATCTTGTTTGTACAAATACAAGCGTTGGTCTTCTTCCTGTTCATAGGCTTGAACCGTTTCAAGCAAATACTTCGGATCCTTCACTTCGCACGAAAAGGCGATCAGCCCCATCGCGGTCCGTTCATTCAACTTCTTATATTTTACTAGCATGTGATTCTACACCTTCCTAATTTCAACAACTCTCAGGAGCATGAACGACTGAGACTCATTCATTCTACACCTTCTCACACAGAATTACTGCATTTTTTTCATAATCCATGAAAATGCAGGAGTCCGTCTCGTGACGTCCCCTGCATCTGAATCACGCTTGTTCTTCCATCACTTGGATGAAGGCACGCATGTAGTCCGGTAGATCGGGCGGACGACGACTCGAGACGATATGTCCGTCGACGACGACTGCTTCATCATGCCAAATCGCACCCGCATTCGTCATGTCATCCTTGATCCCTGGCGTACTCGTGACGTTGACACCTTTTAAGATGCCGGCAGAGATCAGCACCCAACCAGCGTGGCAGATTTGACCGATCGGTTGTTTGTTCTGGTCAAAATGACGCACCATGTTCAGAACAGAGTCAAAGCGGCGTAATAGATCGGGCGACCAACCACCTGGAACAAGAATCGCATCGTATTCTGCTGGATTGATCTCATCGAACGTCTTATTCGATTTGATTGGGACACCGTACTTCCCGATATATGTTTCATCCGCTTTCTCTCCGACGATGTCGACGATTGCGCCTTCTTCACGCAAGCGATGGACTGGATACCATAATTCTAAATCCTCGAAGTCATTGCTGACGACTTGGATGATTCGTTTTCCTTCTAAACGCATGACAAACACTCCTTTTCGAGTTGAGTTCCCTTACTGATTGTACCCGGTTCTAAAAAAAGAAAAACTCCTCTTCGAACGTTCGAAGAGGAGCAAGAACTTACGCTTCGACGCGGATTTCTTTGATGCCAGCGCCTTGCTTCATTTTTTGTGCATGTTCGAGACCTGAAGTCACTTGTCCGAAGACCGTGTGTACGCCGTCGAGGTGCGGTTGTGGCTCGTGTACGATGAAGAACTGGCTTGATCCTGTGTTACGACCAGCGTGTGCCATCGAGAGTGAACCCGCCTTGTGTTTGTGTGGGTATGATGTTGACGTTTCACAAGGAATCGTTTTTCCTGAACCGCCTGTACCGTTTCCGATTGGGCATCCGCCTTGTGAGACGAAGCCTGGGATGACACGGTGGAAGTTCAATCCATCGTAGAAGTTCGAGTTTGCAAGGTTTTCGAAGTTTTCAGTCGTGATCGGTGCTTCATCGTTGAACAGTTCGAATTCGATTTTATTTCCATCCTCTAATAAGATATGACCAGTTTTTTGCATGTTTGACCAACCTTTCGTGCTTTTCAGCAAGAGATTCGTCACGATTCAAGATCGTGATTCCATGGTACAGTGTACCAAATTTCAAGGCGTCGTGCAGACCTTTTTACTCGACGGCTGCCTCTAACACATCGAGTGTCACCGAATCCGTTGCTTCGACACGAATCCGAATTCCATTCGCAAGTGTCGTGACAGGATCCGTATGCCCGAAGTCCGCATCGAGAATGATCGGGAAATCATAGCCCCGCGTCGCGCGCAGAATGATGTCTTTGAGCGGGAAGTCCGGGTCAAAATCGACTTTTCGCGGGAAGCGTCCGACGACGAGTGCCGCAATCTTGTCATACGCACCCATGTGTCGCAATTGCGTGAAATACCGGTCAATCGTTTCCGGGGTCTCACTCTCGTCATCCTCAAGCATCAAGACGACACCGTCAAACGATGGCAAATAAGGTGTTCCGGCAAGCAGTAAAAGTGTTCCCGTGTTCCCCGTCAGAATCGGACCTTCTGCGACACCGGTCTTAACGATTGTGTACCCTGCGTTCACTTGATGTTCTCGTATTCGGTCGTCCGCGACATCCCAGCGTAAAACCTCATCTGTCCACTCCTCAGACGCTTCGATCCGACCGATCGGCTCCGTCTGCATGAACGTACGTTTGAACGATTCTTCTGTATACGGATCAAGACCATCGAATTGACCGAACTGCGTCAGCAGTGCGGGTCCGACGAACGTCGTCAATCCTGTCTGCTGGTAGATCCCAGCAAACAGTGCCGTGATATCGCTGTAACCTACGAAGATCTTCGGATTG
The DNA here is from genome assembly GCF_057772545.1 of Exiguobacterium sp. E17S. Classification (NCBI taxonomy): domain Bacteria; kingdom Bacillati; phylum Bacillota; class Bacilli; order Caryophanales; genus Exiguobacterium; species Exiguobacterium sp. E17S. The sequence goes on along the minus strand of NZ_JBYLRU010000001.1, from coordinate 345,859 downwards.
TTCCGGATCAATTCATAATCGAGTTCGTCGAGTAGCTGGTGTGAGTTAAACCCACCGATTGTCGAGATGATTGCCTTGATTGACGGATCTGCGAACGCCATATGTAAATCTTGCAGCCGTTCCCCGATCGTTCCTGCCGTATGACTATGAACAGCCGTTGCGTTCGGCATTAAGACGACCTCGAAGCCCATTTTTTCAAGTGTTGCGATACCGCGGGCGAGACGACGCGGTACGTATGCTGCGACAGCAGACGCCGGCGAGACGATGGCAATCTTATCCCCTTTTTGTAAGCGTGGTGGTTTCATGAGATTTCCCCCTTTTCATTACAAGTATTTCCAGTATAACAAATCGAAAGGGGACCGCGTACTTTCATTTTTCCCCTCCATTTTACAGCTTCACGAAGAGCGAATCTCCGTTCTCAAGCAATTCTCCTTTTTCCGAGACATAATCGACCTTGACTGTCATATGTTGAAGAATCTTTTGTTCGCGCAACGACTTTGCCCACGCTGTGACCTGCGCTTTATCCTGTTCGTGTCGCTTGCGTGGAACGTCCACTAAGAGCGTCGGAGCGACTTCCTTCCGTAAATAAGCCTTTGAATCAAAACGCGCGTCACCTAGCTGCTGTATTTTATCGTTGTCATAAAGTACGGTCACGCTCAATTGATTGTTCAGTTGTTCGAGAGTCGGCGACGGGATCCGTCGCTCTAACCGATCTTCCCAAAGTGACGCATGATACGAGTCAACGAACCTCCCCGACTCCTCTTGTTGATAGACGAAAAACTCAGTATTCGTTTTTTCGTCTATCGCGCGTGCGGCATATTCAAATGGAAAATTGCCCATGTTGTCGTAAAGACTACCGGTCACCTTCGCTTCCGGAAGATGCTGTTCTAAGTAAGTTTTTGCTTTCCGCTGTACTTCAGTCTCTTTCGTTCCATCCGAGTTCATATCCTGTGTAAAAGCGAACGTCATCAACAAGGCACTACCTCCGATGACTCCAATTAGACTGGCAATCCCGATTATCCAACGTTTCATATACTCCCCCCCATATTTTTACACTTACAATTTTATCATAAAAAAAGAGTAGCGGACGACGTCCGCTACTCAAGTATTGCTGATTGGATTGCTTACTGGATAACAGCGTGAACGAGCGGGCGTTCTGCCGGTTTCGTTTCACTGATATGGTACGCGTGATCCATTTTTTCGATTGCTTGATCGAGTGTTTCTTTGTTTGAACGAAGTGTTGCGATGACATCGCCGACTTCGACACGGTCGCCGACTTTCTTGTGCAACGTAACGCTTGCTGCGTGATCGATCTCATCTGCTTTCGTCGCGCGTCCTGCACCGAGGATCATTGCTGCAACACCGACTTCGTCAGCGATGATTTCAGAGACATAACCTGCTTTTGAAGCGACGAATGTTTTTTCGTATTTCGTTTCAAGTGCTTTTGTCATGTCGTCAACGAGAGACGCGTCGCCACCTTGAGCTGCGATGAACTTTTTAAAGACGTCAAGTGCTGCTCCGTTACCGAGACGTGTTTCGAGATCCGCATATGCTTCGTCAAACGTCGGGTAGAACTCACCGAGGACTGCCATGTGTGATGCAATCGTCAAGGCGATGACTTTCAAGTCACGAACATCTTTCCCTTGAAGGACTTCGATCGCTTCCTTGACTTCATTTGCGTTTCCGATTTCAAAGCCGAGCGGCTGATCCATGTCTGTAATGACAGCAACCGTCTTACGGTTGACACTCTTACCGATCGAAACCATCTCTGTCGCAAGTGCTTTTGCATCTTCGAACGATTTCATGAAGGCACCAGAACCGGTCTTGACGTCGAGTACGATGCTGTCTGCTCCTGCTGCGATCTTTTTCGACATGATCGAACTTGCGATCAATGGGATCGAGTTGACCGTCGCCGTGACATCACGAAGTGCGTAGAGTTTTTTGTCTGCAGGCGTCAGGTTACCCGTTTGACCGATGATCGCCATCTTGATGTCGTTGACTTGTGAGACGAACGCTTCTTCTGAAAGCTCGACGTCAAAACCAGGGAACGCTTCGAGTTTGTCGATGGTTCCACCTGTATGACCGAGTCCACGACCGCTCATCTTCGCAACCGGAATGCCGATTGACGCAACGAGTGGTGCGACGATCAAACTGATTTTGTCACCGACGCCGCCAGTTGAGTGTTTGTCGACTTTTTTCCCGTGGATACGTGAAAGGTCGATCACGTCGCCCGATTTGACCATCGCCATCGTCAAATCAGCGATTTCACGATCTGACATTCCTTGATAGAAAATCGCCATCGACATCGCTGACATTTGGTAATCTGGAATCTCACCATTCGTGAATCCTTCTACCATTGCTTGAATATCAGCTGTTGCGAGTTCGCCACCGTCTCGTTTTGTTGCAATCAAATCTACCATACGCATAATCTAGTTCCTCCTCAGGAGTGTTTTGTGAGTTTTAAAACAGTCGTTACATTTTTTTGATCGAACCGCGAACGAGTGATAGGAAGTGTGCCCGGACACGTTCTGTCGTTTCGATGACTTCATCATGATGTAACGGTTGGTCGAGAATACCTGCTGCCATGTTCGAGACACATGAGATCCCAAGGACTCGCATATCGGAATGACGGGCAACGATGACTTCAGGGACCGTCGACATACCGACGACGTCTCCTCCAAGCATCCGTGCCATCTTGACTTCTGCTGGCGTCTCATACGTCGGACCAGTGTTTCCGAAGTAGACACCTTGACGGACACGAATTCCGAGCTCGTCCGCTGTTTCCTGTGCAAGACGAAGTAATTCCGCATCATACGGCTTCGACATATCCGGGAAACGTGGTCCCATCTCATCGACGTTCTTCCCGATCAATGGGTTCGTACCGAAGAAGTTGATGTGATCCGTGATCAACATCAAATCACCTGGTTCGAACGCTTCGTTACAAGCACCCGCTGCGTTCGTGACGATCAATGTCTCGACGCCTATCGCTTTCATGACACGGACTGGGAACGTGACCATGTCCATCGAGTATCCTTCGTAGAAGTGGAATCGTCCTTGCATCGCAACGACTTGTTTCCCTTCAAGTGTTCCGAAGACGAGTTGTCCCGCGTGTCCTTCGACCGTTGATACCGGGAAGTTCGGGATTTCATGATATGGAATCGCGATCGGGTTTTCGATCTCATCCGCAAGGACACCCAGTCCTGAACCGAGAATCAATCCGATCTCCGGTTTTGCCTGCATCTTGCTTTCTAAAAATGAACGTGTTTCATTCCAGTTGACTGTCATCTGAATCGCTCCCTCGAATTATAGTTCTGTTAAAAAGCTTGTTCCATGTGCCGGCATCTTGATGGCGAAGTTTTCTGCGACCGTCGCTCCAAGATCAGCGAACGTTTCACGGATACCGAGCGGTTTTGCAACACCATTTTTATGGTAGGCAAGCAATGGTACGTATTCCCGTGTATGGTCAGTCCCAGCATGAACCGGATCGTTTCCGTGGTCAGCCGTGATGATCAAGAGATCGTCTTCGTTTAAGCGAGCAAACACTTCCGGAAGACGCGCATCGAACTCTTCGAGTGCTTGTCCGTAGCCTTGCGGATCACGACGGTGTCCGAACAACGCATCGAAATCGACAAGGTTTAAGAAGCAAAGTCCGTTGAAATCACGATCGAGTTGTTTCACGAGCTGATCCATCCCGTCCATGTTCGACTTCGTCCGGATTGCATCCGTGACGCCTTCTCCATCGTAGATATCAGCAATCTTACCGAGCGAGATGACATCGAGTCCTGCCGTCTCGAGTTCGTTCATGACCGTCCGGTCGAATGGTTTAAGTGCATAGTCGTGACGGTTCGCTGTCCGGACCCACGCTCCTGCTTCACCAAGGAATGGACGCGCGATGATACGACCGAGCATGTACGGGTCATCCCGTGTGATATCACGTGCGTATTCACAAATCCGGTACAATTCTTCTAATGGCACGACTTCTTCGTGTGCTGCGATTTGAAGGACAGAGTCTGCCGACGTATAGACGATCAAGGCGCCTGTCTCGACATGTTCTTGTCCGAGTTCGTCGAGAATTTCCGTACCAGAAGCCGGTTTGTTCCCAATGATCTTTCGACCTGAGAACTCTTCTAGGCGATGAATCAAATCATCCGGGAATTTTTCGAAGACACGGAATGGTGTATCGATCCGGAGTCCCATGATCTCCCAATGCCCTGTCATCGTATCTTTCCCTGCAGATACTTCCTGCATTTTTCCGTATGCCGCAAGCGGTGCTTCTTCAGCTGAGATACCTTCGATCGGTTCGATATGCGAGAGACCGAGTTTTGCCATGTTCGGCATGTTGAGTCCGTTGCGTTCACGCGCGATGTGACCGAGCGTATGCGAACCAAGATCTCCGAACTGTTCAGCGTCCGGTGCTTCTCCGATTCCTACGGAGTCCATGACGATCAAAAATACACGTTTAAATGATTGAGCCATTTGCTGTTCCTCCTATATACGAGCTGTAGTTGTGCGATTCCCGTTACGATTTTTCCCGGAAAGGGACTAGACAAAACGCATCATTTGTCTGAAGTCAGACCTTTAAAAGATAGAACCATCATGCCCGTGGATGATGTTTCTTATACACGTCGTGAAGTCGTGCTTTGTTAACGTGTGTATACATTTGTGTCGTCGACAAATCAGCGTGTCCTAGCATTTCTTGTACGACGCGTAAATCGGCACCATTTTCAAGTAGATGGGTCGCGAACGAATGGCGCAGGACGTGCGGTGTGATCTCTTTTTCAATACCCGCTTCCTTTGCCCGTCGCTTGATCATCTTCCAAAACCCTTGCCGTGACAAACGATCACCGCGACTGTTCAAGAAGACATCGTCCGTCTGTTGACCGCCGAGACTATTGCGCGCGAGGTCAAGATATGTCCTGACACTTTCAATCGATGTCGTACTCATCGGGATGATCCGGGATTTGTTCCCTTTCCCAAGACACGACAGATACCCGAGTTCGAGTTGCAAATCGTTCAACTTCAGTTGGAGCAGTTCGCTGACGCGCATGCCTGTTCCATAGAGAAGCTCAAGCATTGCTGCATCTCGTCGTGTAAGCGGATCGACACCGACGACCGAATCAAGCAAGCGTTCGACGTCCGTTTGACTCCAGACGACGGGCAACTTTTTCTCCGGTTTCGGTAAATCAAGATGACGAGACGGATCATGTGTTACCAGTCTCTCTTCGACCAAATATTGATGGAACGAACGGATCGAGCTCGTCGCCCGGCGAACCGTCGATCGTGACTTTCTTGCTTCAAGCAATCGTTCAATATGGTCGACGATATGATGTCGGTGAACCTGTTCGAACGAGGAAACTTCCGCTGTTTCAAGCGTCTGTAAGTATTGATTTAAATCATTTCGATACGCAGCTGCCGTATTCGCGGACATTTGCCGTTCAATCACTAAATAATTGATAAATGCTTCCAGTTGTTCACGCACTGAACTCATCCTCTTCGTTTACGAAATCGCTTACTTTCCCATCATATCAAAGGTGTAAACCGTTGTGAAGAGGTCTGACCTATAAAAATTGAAAAAGAAAAACCATCCGAAATTTCGTCGGACGGTCAGACTGTTTGTGTTTGCGATTGTTCCAACGCTTCCCGAGCATGGCGCTCTTGGCAGACACGGCAGACGCCATGGAATGTCAGGCGGTGATCCTTGATTTTAAAGTGGAATCGGGACACGATTTCTTTCTCTACTTCTTCTAGCATATCGTCTAAAATCTCTTCGACGGATCCGCATTCGATACAGACGAGATGGTGATGCGAATGACTCGCACCTTCTTGTCGTAAATCAAACCGGGATACGCCATCTCCGAAGTTGACCTTATCGACGACTTCAAGCTCCGTCAATAATTCGAGCGTCCGGTAAACCGTCGCAAGTCCGATGTCGGAGTTCTTTTCTTTTACAAGGAGAAAGACATTTTCGGCACTGAGGTGATCCGACTCATGTTCGAGCAGGACACGCACAGTCGCTTCACGTTGGGGAGTCAGCTTATATCCTTTACCGCTTAGCTGTTTTTTGATGCGTTCTACACGACTTTCCATCATAACGCCCCCTTTGTTCGAACTGATGCTATTATCATAGCTGATAATCAGTCTTTTTTCAAATTAAAATGATTATCAACTGAAAATCATTTTAATGAGAATCATTTTAAAGTGCGAATTTGCCAATGCTGGATCGCCATGATCGTTTTCGCGTCAACGATCGTTCCGTTTGCAACGAGTTCGAGTGCTTCTTCGAGCTTCAATGTCTTATTCTCAAGGAACTCATCCTCATCGAGTTGACGATCACCGGCAGTCAGACCAATCGCTTCATAGATATGTACACGCTCACTGCAGAAACCAGGCGCACCGTAAAAATCAAAGACATGTCGTAACTCTTTCGCGACGTATCCTGTTTCTTCCTTTAATTCGCGTCCGGCACAATCAAGTGGATCTTCGCCTTTCTCGAGTTTTCCTGCTGGAATCTCGATCGATAGACTCTCGAACGCCTTCCGGTACTGTTCCACGACGATCAAATCACCTTGTTCATCAAAAGCAATGATCGCGACGGCACCATTATGATAGACCAATTCACGGACCGAGGTATTGCCGTTCGGTAACGTGACGACATGTTTCTCGACATCAAAGACTTTTCCTTCATAGATCACTTCACGTTCAATCGTTTTTTCTTCCATCGGATGTGTTCCCCTCTTCTATCTTAGTTTACGTTCTCTGTCATGATTAGTATGCCGTTTCCGACGTATTGCCGCAAGACTTCGAAATCGTCTTTTTCATCAGATATGATACACTAGAATGCAGAAGTTCCAAACTTATAGTTCATCTAAGAAAAGAGGGAATTGAACATGTCATTAGGATTAGGTACGATGACGATCTTAAAGCGCGGCCAGGAGGAAGCAACAGCAATCCTGCGGACGGCACTTGATGCTGGAATCACGCACTTCGATACAGCGGACGTCTATGCGAACGGAGCGGTCGAATCCATCATCGGTCAAACCTTCTCACAAGAGGATCGCAGTCGATTGTTCCTCGCCTCAAAAGGTGGGAATCGGATGAACGCGACCGGAACCGGTTGGACATGGGATCCGAGTTATGACTATCTGAAGCAAGCTTGTCTTGAAAGTTTGAATCGTCTGGAAACACCTTATCTCGACCTGTATTACGTCCACGGCGGCACGATCGATGATGACATCGATGCGTCGATCCGCGCAATGGAAGATTTAAAAGCAGAGGGGAAGATCAAGGAATATGGTCTGTCGTCACTGCGCCCGAATGTCATCGAATATTGGCTCGAGCATAGTAATTTCTCTTACTTGATGACGCCTTATTCGTTGCTCGATCGCCGCATCGAAGAGTTGTTGCCACGCTTAAAAGAGAAAAACATCCAAGTCGTTGCCCGTGGTCCACTGGCAAAAGGACTCTTGACACATGAGAGTGCTTCACGCCTGCAGTCGGTTGATCGGTTCGAACAATTCGATAAGGAAACGCTTGAGGCGAGTCTACAAAAACTTCAAGATTTCCCGCTTCCGGCGCTTGCGTTGCAAGCCATCGATCAACAGGTCGACATCGTCCTTCCCGGCGCATCGAGCGTGTCACAGCTTCAGGCAAACGTCCAAGCGATGAAAGAGTCGATCTCACAAGCTCAAATCGACCAGGCACTTGCTACACTACCGGTTCATCACTATACGGAACACCGGTGAGGTTTAACTCTTCATATCTCCGGGAAACTCCTTCTTTGTAACGTTCATACAGAGGAGGAGTTTTATTATGGCTCGTATTTTAATCGTATCAACAAGTGCAGATGACATGAATGGTCACAAAACAGGATTATGGTTCGAAGAGTTCGCAGCACCATACAACCTGTTTAAGGATGCAGGACATGACGTGACGGTCACTTCGATCAAAGGTGGCGACGTCCCGATCGATAAAGCATCGATCGTCAAAGAAATCTTGCCGAAATTCCAAGATGCACGCCGTGCGTTGCACGACACGAAAGCACTCTCGGAAGTCGATCCAGCATCATTTGATGCCGTTTACTTCCCAGGTGGTCACGGTGCAGTCGTCGACTTCCCGAATAACCCACAAGTGGCTGGTGCCATTGAAGCTGTCATCAAAAAAGATGGCGTCGTCGCATCAGTCTGTCACGGTCCAGCGGCCTTCGCGCACGTCATGATCGATGGCAAACCTTTCGTATCAGGTCGTCAAATCAACGGCTTCACAGACGAAGAAGAAAAATCGACAGGTCTCGAAGATAAAGTACCATTCTTGCTTGAGACGACACTTCGTGGTGAAGGCGCTACTTTCCTGACATCGGATGCTGGTAAGGAATTCGCAGTCATAGATGGCAACGTCGTCACAGGACAAAACCCGGCTTCAAGTGAAGCGGTCGCAAAACTAGTCCTCGCAAAACTGGCGACACAAGCGTAATAGATAGTATTCATACAAAATGGAGCACGCGACATCATGTCGCATGCTCCATTTTTTCATACGTTATAGACGGTGAATTGAACCCAATCGTTCGAGGTCAGCTTCTGTCTCACGTGTTTTTTGTTCGAGTCGCTTTAACTCGTCCTCGAGTTGTTGCTGTTGTGCTTGCAATGCAGATCGTTCTTCCTCCGTATAGGAACGTGCTACTTCTTTTTCTTTGAGATACCACCATTTTTTAACTTTTTTAGGTGGCGGTCCGAGTTCAATCTGTTGCTCGTGTTGTTTGACCTCATCTATTTGTTCAGCATGCGCCAATTGAAGCTGCTTCAATTCCGCCTCATAAGTAGCTTGTCTAGCTTCAAGAATTGGTGTGAGGTACGCGAGGATATGCGCAGTAAAGTCTCGCTCGACGACCCGTCGTAACACATCTCGCCGAAGCGAAGCTTCCGAATGACCAAAGGCATTCTCCCAAACGATTGAATCTGCCCGTTCTAGAATCTCCTCTTCTTCTGCTTCTCCGAGCCAACGTAGTTTCAGTAACAATGGTTCAAGGAGTGCCTCTTCTACATACGCCGTAAATTGTGAATACGAGATCGCCTCTCGTATCAACCGTTCTTCATGTAAGTGAAATAAGGATTCCGCCTCTTCCTCAATCCAGTCTTCATAGTCATTAAAGTACATCGATTCTCTCCTTACTAAATCCTATTACAAAATAAAACTGGCTCGAATCCGCCATCTACATGACAGTCGAGCCAATTTGGTTAGACGTTCGCTTCGTTCTTTTTGATTTCCGCGATTGCCCAGTCACACCAATCCAAGTAATTCAACATCATACGCAAGCCGTACTCACTCGTCAAGGTCTCCCCTAGTGTTGCACCGTTCTCGAGGTGGTCGTGACGCCAACTATGCATCATCTCGACGGCAAATTGATGGTGCCGCTTCGACTCTTCCAAATAAGCAACGGCTTCCTCTGGTGGGAGCAGATGCAAGAGCGACACCCGCATCAAGTTCTCATCCTTCATCTTCGGTTTGAATTCATTCGGTGTCCGTAACCATTCAACGAGCTCTGTCCGTCCTTTATCGGTAATCGAATAGACTTTCTTGTCCGGCAAGTCTTCTTGGACGATATGGACACTTGTCACGAGCTCTGCCTCTTCCATCTTTAACAACTCTCGGTATATTTGAGTATGATGTGCGGTCCAGAAGTGGATCATTTGTTTTTTAAAAGTCGCGCTTAAATCGTAACCGGTCGCTTCCCCTTGGGTCAGCAGCCCGAGTAGTGCAAATCGTAATGCCACTGGCTGCACCTTCTTTCCTTCTTTTGTATATATACTTAATTATCTCAAATATATCTTAATTTCGCTACTCTTGCGTCGAACGAATGTACGATTAAAAAAAGACCTACGAGCGAAATCACATTCGATCGTAAGTCTTCATGCGTTATTGCTTTTCCATTCGTTCTATTTACGTAATTGCTCGATTCCCTGTCGGACATGTCTCCAGTAAGAAGAAGGATGTGGAACGAATTGACGACGATCGAACCATTCGCCTGTCGTGTCCTGAATGCGCTCGATGGACATGTCCGCGATTCGTTCAAACTGCTCGATTGAAAAAGCAATCAATCGCTTCACTTCTGTTTCCTGGAGGACGTATGCGTCTATCGCTTGATCACTTCGAGCAAGAAAGACATGGCATCGCTCACAGTCCCAGAGCGACGCATCCCGAAACTCCTCTTCCTGGATGCCAAGTGGTATCAATTGATCAAAGGTACATGTCAAACCAATTTCTTCCTCGAGTTCCCGGACACCATCCTCGACTGTCTCATTGGCAAGCAAGTGACCCGCTGCCGTGATATCAAGCATTCCTGGAAAGTCCTTCTTTTGTTCAGACCGTTGCTGGAGCAACACGACGTCCCGCTTTGGATCATAGACGAAACAATGAAACGTTTCATGCCACAAGCCGTTTGCGTGGACTTCCGATCGTGGACGAGGTCCGAGCAGGTTGCCCGCTCGATCTACGGTCATGATCATCTCTTGTTCACTCATCGCAACACCTTCGAAGCTTGATGGAATCGCTCTCCGACCGTATAGAGTTCAGCAATCAAGAAGACAATTGCGATCCAAATGATGGCGCTTGGGAACAGGATCATCGCTGTTAGGAATAAGAACCCTTCCGTCCGCTCGACGAGTCCCGGTTGATATTGAAACGACTTGTAGCCGTAATTTTCACTGACCGCTCCGATTGCAAGGAACATCGTCATCCCAATGACGAATGATGCGACGAGCAACAGAATAACGACCTGCGTTTCCGGAAATCGGAGTGCAAGACCAATCAGCACTGACAGCTCGACGATCCGGTCGAGCACAAGGTCAAGAATCGTGCCAATCGGAGTTGTCTTTTCTTTTCGTGCCATCGTTCCATCGATGACATCAAGCATGCCCGAGATCCACAACAAGACAATCGCCGTTCCCATCATGTCGTTATAGACGAAAAAGCCCGTCGCACCACCGATGATGCCGGAGATGATCGTCACCTGTGTCGCCGATAATCCAATTTTCTTAAATAAGGTCGCCCCTTGATCAAATAGGGGTTGAACGATTTTACGCGCACGCGTATCTAACATGTCACCCCTCCTTTCTAACGATATAGCCTTCTTTCTCATGAATCGTCTCGTCTGAAGAGAGCACGAGTCGTTCTCCGGATGCTCGTTCGACTTCGTAGAATCGAACACCGTATTGAATGAGTTCTTTCGTAATCGTAACACGTTCATCCGTCTCCTTCGTCGGTCTTGAGACCAAGTTGACTGCCGTCAACGGATGCCATGTTTCTTCAATCTGAATGCCTTCCCCAAAAAAAGGGCTGGTCTGACTAAGCGTAATCGGCGTGCCATGATCGACGATTCGCCCCTGTTCTAAAACATAGACGATATCCGCCATCGCCATTGCCTCTTCCCGATCGTGTGTGACAAGGAGTGTCGTGACACCTTGTTCCTCGGTCAACTTCCGAATCAATGTCCGTAATTCCCGTCGTCTCGGTACATCTAGACTCGAGAACGGTTCATCGAGCAACAAGAAGTCCGGTTGACTCGCCATCGCACGAGCTAAACTTGCCCGCTGCTGTTCGCCCCCTGACAGTTCGTGAACAGCACTTTTTCCTCTTCCCTCGAGTCCGACGCGATGTAACCAGGATTCGAGTTCGATCGGTGTTAATTGTTTGGCACCGAGACGGATGTTCTGTTCGACGTTCAAATGTGGGAACAACAGCGACCGTTGAAACATCATCGTCACACCTCGCTGATTCGGCGAAAGAACAGTGACATCTCGGTCGCCGAACTGAATCATTCCGCTCGTCACTCTTTCAAGACCCGCAATCAGGCGGAGAAGCGTCGTTTTCCCACTTCCGCTCGGTCCAACTAAAGCCACACATTGTCCAGATGCGATATTTAAATCGATATCAGACAACACATGCTTCGTTCCAAATCGTTTATTGACTTGTTGTATCGTGACTTCCATTTAAACGCCTCCGTACGATTCGTATCCAACTAGAAAAAATAACGGCTTGTCCAGCATAAAAGAGAATGGGCAACCCGATCAACCAGAGTGTCGCTAGACGCGCCGCCCCTTGCGAATTACCAGAATACGCCGGGAATACTTCGAGTGATATCATGCGGACGATCCCACCACCAATCAACGCAACTAGTGCATACTGACTGATCGTGATCACCGTGACGAGTAGCGTCACGGATTGTAACGTCGAACGAAGCATCGGTCCCGTCAAATAGAACCAACGCTTGAACCGGTTCCCCTCAATCAAGACCATCTGTTCAAGCATCCGTTCTCCGAGCGCCTGAAATCCATTCGTGTACAAGCGAACTGTATACGGCAAGGTCGGCAGAAGCAACACGAGCAGGACACCAAAAAATCGATCTGCCAAACCAAGACGGATCCATGTCAAATAGAGACCGAATGATAGCAATAACACGGGAACGAACAGCGGCAAACTAATCAAGAACTCTGCTATACGAATCCGTTTCCCCGTTTGAAAGGCAATCGCTTTTCCTGCCATGTACCCGAAGAGATGATTTAACAATACGACGGCACAAATCATCGCGACGGTCGTGCCGAGCGTCGCTTCTAGGCGCGGATTCCAATTCCACTCTCCCGGAATTAAACCAATTAAAGGAACGATGAACAGGAGTACAACGAATACAGTCACACTGATTTTTTTTATCATTCGCTTCGCCCCCTACTGATCTTCGCTGCCAGTGGGCGTGTCAAACCAGTCATGAGCAACAATAGGAAGAAGAGTCCTCCCGTCAAAACGACACTCATTGCAAAAGCGAGTGGTTGCTCCGATAAATCGCCTTGTGTATACAAATCGAACGCATAGACGCCAAGTAATTTTGGATAGGTCACGCCGAGCAGTGCTGGGATCTCATATGCGAACAGGATGAAGGCAAGCAAGATAAATGCTGCCTCAAGCATCGGAACGAGTAGGAAGACGCCCCGCGCATGCCAAAATCGGCGCACTGGCGATAAACCGAGCATCATACCGAGTTCTTGATAACGCGAATCAAGGCGCCGGACCACCGGTAAGAGATAAAAAAACACGAACGGAATTTCTTTATACAGATACGTCAAGATGACACTAAAATAATTCCCTTCATGCGGTCCGATGACAGGCACATCACTCAAATAGAGAATCGCGAGGTATGCTGCTCCTAGATGAGGGATGAATAAAGGAATCGCAAGTAACGCAGCTAGTCTTGTTCTGCTCAAGAGCCGTGCGAGCACCACACCAATGATCAGCGCGAGCACCGTACTGATGATGGCCACGTAACTGCTGACGGCTAGACTCTCTAAAAAGACCTCATCCGTCAGTAGCTCGCGGTAATCAGCAGATGTCGTCATCGAGATACTGACCCATAACCCGTATAAGACCATCCCTGCCATCAAGAGTGCAGCCGGATACGCGTTACCGCGCCACACGAGACGGCCATTCCTTACGGATCATCTCGAAAATGGATGGGTCGAGTTCCGTCCGGACCTTTCCTTCAAAGACGCTTGGCTTTGGTGTCGACGGTGCAGCCGGTACATCAGCGAATTGCATTTGTTCTGATGAATCAAGTGTCGATAAATCAAGACTCGTTCCGTCTCCCCAATACGTCGCATCGTATTTTTTCAACTGTGCTTCTGGTGATAACAACGTATTGATCGCTACGAGTGCGCCCTTCGGATTCGGAGCGTTGAACGGTACGGAAAGGAAATGTGTCGACGCGATTGATCCATCCTTCAAGACGATTGGACGTGTTTCTTTCGGAAACGTTCCTGACTTCACTTCTTGTTCAGCCCGTCGTTCGTTGAAGCCCATCGTGAAATCGACGTCTCCCTTCGCGTATAACTGATCGAGTTGAGCAAGCGTCTTTGGATACGTCTTCCCTTTTTTCCAGAGATACGGTTTGATTTCGTTCAAATAAGCCCATGTCTTCTTGAAGTCTGCTTTCGGATCTTTTAAAGTGTCATTCGATTCGACACCATACATGACATGGCGGACAAAAGCATTCCCCGTAAAGTCCGTCACTTCCGGATACGTGAAGCGTCCTGGATTTTCCTTGACCCATGACTTCAGTGCTTTCAAGTCGGTTGGTGGCGACTTCACGTCAGCTGCGTCATAGTGCAACGTATATTGAACTTTCCCCCATGCGGCTTCAAGTCCGTCTGTTTTCGTACCACTATCTGAACTCTGTGCGGCAGCATCAACATATTTCATGTTCGGGAGGACTTTTGTGATTTCTCCATACAGTAAATCATCTTTTTTAGCATTTAAAAAATTATCGCCATTGATCCAGACGACATCGATGACACCTTTTTCCTTACCTGCCTGTTTCTCAGCACGCAGTTTTTGAATGATATCCGCCGTCTCGATCGGGACCCGTTCTAACGTGATGTTGTGTTCCTTCTTCAGACGCGGTGCTACGTATTCATCGATGTAGGCATTGATACCGTCATCGCCGCCCCACATGTACATCCGAACCGTTGACTTTTCCGCTTCTTTTTCGATCGTCTGATAAGAAGTCCCTAAGACATTCTTCGGTTCCGGTGTCGCATCCGGTGTTCCACAGCCTGCGAGCAGCGTACCTAGGGCAAGAAAGCTGATTACCTTTGTTTTCATTTATCGTTCTCCTCCGTCATCACTTTTTATCGAAGCCCGGTTTTCCTAACCACTCGATCAACCGTGGCATCACGCCGTACCCTTTTGCCGATAGCTCCATCCACCATGGTGCATTGACTTCACGTTTACGCCGCTCTATTGCTCGGACGACAGTCGAAGCTAGTCGTTCTTTCGATAGGACGATAGAAGCGACATTTTGCTCATACTTCCGGTCGACATCCGCACGGACAAAAAATTCTGTCGCGATCGGTCCTGGATTGACCGTCATGACGTGGATGCCTTTTGGACGTAACTCCAGACGTAACGCGTTCGAAAACTGCAACATCGCAGCTTTCGTCATGCAATAGATCGTTGATTTCGGTGTCGGCAACTTCCCCGCCTGACTGGCCACGTTGACGATCATGCCACCTTCTTTGAGTAATGGCAGACATGCCTTCGTTAAGCGAACGGGACTTAAGACGTTGATCCGGTGCATCGACTCAATCGTTTCAATCGAGGTATCGTCTAAGAAGCTGAATTCCCCGAAACCTGCGTTATTAATCAAAATATCAATCCGTCCATAACGATTTGCGAGTGTTTTTGCAAGAATTTCAGGCGCCTTTTCCAAATCGTAGACCAGGTAGTCTGCCTGGAGTTCAGATGCTAACGTTTGTAATCGATCCTCGCGTCGTGCAATTAAAATCAAGTTTGCGCCTTCTTTATGCAGAGTGCGCGCCAGTGCTTCCCCGAGTCCACTTGAAGCACCCGTGATGACAATCGTCCGGTTGATGAGCTGCATTAGACTTCCTCCGCTTTTGAATAGTAGAGGATACCTGATCGTTTCTCGACCGTGATCGCACCGCGGGCGACGAGTGTATCGAGGCGTGCTTTCATCTCACTCATGACAAGAGGGAATGATTTTTTCAATCGGTTTCCATACGTCACTTGTGCTAATTCGAATAACGTATGTTCTCCCGTAAAATACTTCAAGAGCTGATCACCACGCGCCTTGCGTTGCATCAATCGTTCTTCGACGAGTACCGCAACATCTCGAATCGGAGCACCATGTCCAGTGTAGGCGATTCGAATCTGCTCACTTTGTAATTTTTCTAAGGAGTCAAGATACGCAAGAACAGGACGTTTTACGAGCACATCATCACCTGGTTGCGGTTGTTCGAGCAATGGATTCGGCTCGACCCGGTCGAGCAGGTGATCGGCCGCGAACAATACACCATCGTCACTTAGAATTCCGATTTGGTCACTTGCATGCCCCGGTAGTTCGATGACCCGGTATCTCCCAGACGGCGTAATCGCGTCGCCTTCTTTTAATGTGAAATCAAGTTGACCTTTTCCAAGCCATTTCAAGGCAGATTGATAGCTTGGTAACATCTCTTGAATCGCTAGCGGAACGCCAAACGATGTCGCCAATCGACGCAAGAATGCGTCCCCGTTGTTCAAGAAGGTCTCGTCCTGTTCCAAGTATGGGCGTAATCGCGCATGTCCATAGACGGGAATGCCTTTCTCTGAAAAGCGATGTGCCATCCCAGCATGATCCGCATGGTGATGTGTCACGATGACACGATCTAAATCCTCGACCTGAAGTTCATGTCGTGCAAGCGTCCGTTGCATCGTTTGCCATGCTTCAAGCGTATCCGGTCCACAATCAATGAGGATGTTTTCCCCTTCCGTTCGTAGTACATAGCAGTTCACGTCTCCAACCGGAAATGGTGTCGGAATCGGAATCGGGATGATTTCGTCTGATACAGTCATACCTACACGCCTCTTTTCTCTCGTCCATTTTCTTTCATTATAGAGAGAATGAAGCTATAGCGCCAAACTTTGTGCGTCAAAGGGTGACATTTGTTTTCTAGCTTACGTTAAAGCGCGAGAAATGGATGCACAAAAAACCGACCTTTCCGCAGATTGAAAGGTCGGTCAGAAACTTATTTTAAGTTGAGGACTGTTAATTTGTCGCGTGTCATCGAAGCTAAGCTACGTCCAACGCCTTGAACGCCGAGACCCGATGATTTCACACCGATGAATGGGAAGTGGTCAGGACCACGTTCCGTCCGACCATTGATTTGAACAGAACCTGTTTCAAGCGCATCCGCTACTGCAAACGCAGCATCGATATTCTCTGTGAAGACACTTGCTTGAAGACCGTATTCTGATTCGTTTGAGTATGCAATCATTTCGTCAACTGAGTTGACACGGATGATTGGAAGAACTGGTCCGAACGGCTCTTCCCAAGCAACACGCATGTCGCGTGTCACGTTGTCAAGAAGTGTTGGTTCGATCAAGTTCGCCGTACGTCCGCCACCTGTGACGAGCGTTGCGCCTTTGTCTGTTGCGTCCGTGATCAAGCCTTCGACGAAGTCCGCTGATTTCGTATCGATGAGCGGCACGACGACGCTGTCTTGTTCAGGTGAACCGACTGTCAATTTCGCGATTCGTGTCTTGAGTTCTTCGATGAGTGCATCCGCTTGATGATCAAGAACGAAGACGCGTTTGATTGCTGTACAACGTTGACCTGAGTAAGAGAACGCCCCACTGATGATATGATCTGCCGCAAGTGACAGATTCGCATCTTCAAGAACGAGCGCTGGGTCTTTTCCACCAAGTTCAAGGACAAGTGGAATCATTGCCGATTGACGTGATAGATGTTGTCCAGTGCCTGTACCACCAGTAAATGTGATCATGTTGATGCCCGGGTGAGCCGTCAAGTAATCACCGATGACCGATCCACGACCTGTGACGATGTTGACGAGTCCAGCTGGAAGACCTGCTGCGACGAGTGCCTCGACCATCAAGATACCGCTGATCGAACCTTGTGTTGCCGGTTTGAAGACGACGGCGTTTCCTGTCATGAGGGCAGGTGCGAGTTTCGCTGCTGCCAAGTTGACTGGGTAGTTGAACGGTGAAATCGCAAGCACGACGCCGAGTGGTGCTTTTTTGATGACCGCGATTTTTTTCGCGCTACCACCAGGGAACGAATCCCCTTGCATCATCTGACCGTCGAAACGGAGACCTTCTTCCGCTGTGTAGCGAATGATTTCAGCTGTTCGTTTGACCTCTTTGACGCCATCTGCACGTCCTTTACCGACTTCGCGCATGATGACTTCACCGATTTCGTCCGCACGTTTTTCGAGTTCCGTTGCCCAAGCGTGAAGCAATTCAGCCCGTTTGTTCGCTGGTTGTTTTGCCCACTCTGCTTGTGCCGCTTTCGCTGAAGCGATGGCACGATCGACTTCCGGTTTTGTCATCGCTTGGACGCGACCGACAAGATCCTCTTTATATGGTGAAGAGATTTCAATCGTCTCTTTTGATTCACTTTCATGCCATTGTCCATCTAGTAAAAATGTGTAGGTTGTTGCTGTAGTCATTCCACTCTACCTCCATTTATTTTTATCTCTCTCATTTCAGTGTGTGGCTGCATAGCTTATTGTAATCAATTGGTCTGACAAATGCCAAACTTTTTGCTTAACATATTATGAAAGCGATTACAACACTTTTTTTGTCAATTCAGAACTAGAATTTTTAACATAGCATGCCGATAACTAGTCAGAAGTGAAGTGAAGGTAATGGAAAGGGGCACAACCATATGTATAATCAGCACGATATTTTATTAGAAGCCGGCACGAACGAACTCGAGATCGTCATCTTCCATTGCGGACCATACACGTTTGGAATCAACGTCATGAAGGTTCGGGAAATCATCGTTCCGCTCCCGATGACACCACTCCCAGGTACACCGGACGCTGTCAAAGGATTGATTGAACTGCGTGGCGAAGTCATGACAGTCATCGATTTGCCGACGGTCATTGGTGTTCCACACGATGAAGCAACCGAGGATCGATTGATCATCTGTGAATTTAATGGGGAAAAAAGCGTCCTGCGTGTCGATTCCGTGACGGAAATCCGTCGTATCTCATGGGAACAGATCGATACACCAAACGAACTCGCTCGTGGCATCGAAGGACTGACGAACGGTGTCGTCAAAACGGGCGACAAGATGATCATCTTGCTCGACTATGAAAAAATCGCACTTGAGCTCTCACGCAAGGATATCTTCGCCCGAGAAGAAGGACGTCGCGTCCAGTCCCGTGACCGGTCCGACAAAGTCATCTGGATCGCCGAAGACTCGGAAATGCTCCGGACATTGATCATCGAAACACTTGAGGAAGCCGGTTATCACGGACTGAAGTGGTTCATCAATGGTAAGGAAGCTTTTGATGCGTTTGAGAACGGAAGCAACTGTGACCTTTTGATCACCGATATCGAGATGCCGAAGATGGATGGACTACACTTGACGAAACGACTCCGTGAAGATGATCGTTATGCGGAATTGCCAATCATCGTCTTCTCTTCCTTGATTTCCGACGATTTACGCCATAAAGGTGAATCCGTTGGTGTCAATGCACAAATCACGAAACCGGAAATCGGTCGTTTGATCGAAACGGTCGATTCATACGTCTTATAAGAAAAAAAGCCGACAGCATGTCGGCTTTTTTGATCTATTCGATTACTCAACGCAGGGCGTCAATATTTTTTCCAGTAAACACATCGAGCCAGACGACACGGAATTCCACCATGCATTGCTCAATCCGATCGACGATTTCTTGTGTTCCGGTCATTGAACCAGATTCTGCTTCTTTTTCAAGCAGTTCGAAATCATCAGCTAAATCATCAGCGGCAACGGAATAGGAAGCACCTTTTAGCAAGTGAGCGAGCTTTTCAGTTTGCTCAGCATCTTGCTTGGCGACGGCATCTTTTAGTTCAGGAAACTTTCGATCGAACTGCGCGATATACGTTTCTCCGATTTTTTGAAGGAACGCGTGATCCCCACCCGCGATCGATTGAAGTTCTTCGAGCTTCTTAGCATTAAAAAAAGGCATGTCTTCCCCTCCTCTGTTTTCATCTTATCACTAATCTTCGTAAAAAAAAATCGGAGAATCATTTACACGCCATCGTTTCTATTTCTATAATGAGACAGTGAAGAGCAGGAGGGATAGACAATATGTTGACGATTTATCGAAGCGATGTCACCGGGGCAGTCAACGAGATACAGGAGTTCACGAAGGGTTCCTGGATCCATCTTGTCAATCCGACAAAGGACGAAGCCGACCAAGTCATCGCTGCTACGAATATTCCAGAGGATTTCATTTATGACCCTTTGGACGTGGAAGAAAAACCACGTTTTGAAAAAGATGAAGAAGGTTTACTGATGATCGTCGACGTTCCCTACATCGAAGAAGAATCATCAGGACGCCGTTATAATACGATTCCGCTCGGTATCATCGTGACATCCCGTCATTTCATCACCGTTTGTTCGCAACAGCTCGATGTCCTGACGTTATTCTCGAGTGGTAAGTTGCGAGGATTCCGGACGAATTACCGATCGCGCTTCGTATTCCAGATTCTCTATAAAGTCAGTTCCTCGTATTTACGTTTCTTGCGTCAAATCGATCGTCGTATGGACGAACTTGAGGAAGAACTTCAACGTTCGATGCGAAATCAAGAAATCTTTCAATTGATGAACCTTCAAAAATCATTGGTCTATTTCATGACGTCCTTGAAATCGAACGATGGTGTGCTCGATCGAATCATTAAGACTCCGAGTCTTGAGAAACATGAAGATGATGAAGATTTACTGGAAGACGTCTTCGTCGAACACCGACAAGCGATGGAGATGGCTCAAATCTATAAAGACATCATCAGTTCGACGATGGATACGTTTGGTTCTGTCATCTCGAACAACGTCAACTTCGTCATGAAGTTCCTTGCCTCGATTACGATTGTCATCTCGATTCCGACGATGATTTCCGGGATGTTCGGGATGAACGTCCACGTTCCATGGGAAGGAGAAGTCATCGGATTCTGGATTGTTTTCGGTATGATGATCTTCTTCTCTGGTCTTGCCGCCTTCATCTTATGGCGGAGAAGGTTCTTTTAGTTCAAGTAGATTCAGAGCTTGTATGACTCAAAAAAGACTCAGCGACGGTGCTTCCGTCGCTGAGTCTTTTCATTTACAGGTTAATTGATTTCGACCGTCACGAGACATAGGTCATCCGCTTCATCGCTTTGATCCGGTTGAATCAACTGATGGATGTTCGGTCCTTGTTGTTCGATCAGATTCTGGATGGCATGGATTCCTTCATCAATGCCTTTACTGTAGAGTTCCATGAAACCATCCGTGTACAGGTAAACACATCCTGGTGAGACGATGTCGATCGTCTTACTCGAATACGTCGAGTCTTCGAACATACCGACAGGAAGTCCCGTATTCTCAAGCGGAATGATTTGATCATTCATACGTAACAAACCAGGTGGGTGCCCTGCGTTCGCATAGCTGAGCTTCATCTCATCTAGGTCGATGTAGAGGTAAACGGCAGTGAAATAGATTTCTGTCTCGTCTCCCGGGAACAAACGACTCATCTGCTGATTCAATTCTTCAAGTACTCGTGCTGGATCACCAATCCGGTGCACGAGTTCGAACAAAATCGAACTCATTCCCATCGTGATCAGCGCAGAAGAGACACCGTGTCCCATGACGTCAAACAAGATGATGCCGTATTTATTCTGAGAGATGCGGTACCAGGCGTACATATCTCCCGCGAGCTTTTTAGAAGGGATATACGTCGCCATGATGCGGATCTCATCGTCTTCGATATTCGCACTGAGCACACTCTGTTGCAGTTTTTGCGCCAAATCAAAGTCTTCCTGTAATACTTTTTCATATCGTTTTCGCGCATCGATTGCTTGCTTCAGACCAATCGCGTTACGAACTCGCGCGAGCAATTCCGTTTTACGGATCGGTTTCGTTGTATAATCCGATGCTCCTGCATTCAGTCCATCAACGATATCTTCTTCGTTTGATCGCCCGGAAACGATCAGAATCGGTAATTCATCAAGACCAAACCGTTTTCGAATCAAACGTGTCGCCTCGATTCCGCTGATTCCTGGCATTTCGACGTCGAGGAGAACGACGTCCAACTGTTCGATGAATAACGGATCCTCCATCAATTCGATTGCTTCTTCCCCACTCATCGCCTTGACGACGTCATAGCCTTCATTTTCTAACAATCGCTCTAGGAGCATTAAATTCGTTAACTCATCATCTACGACCAAAATACTCATACGCCGTCACCTCGTTCCGTTTAACATGTTTATCTGACATCAGTTTAGCACACAACCTACAATTTCGTTTAGACGGAAGCTGCGTTTTCCGTCATACTAGAAAGTGAACGAAAGGAGGAGTGGACTATGTGGTTATATGTCGTCTCCATTCTCATCATCGTATTCGTCTTGGTCGCCTCGATCATCGTCATTTCGAAAGGATATGGCTACAAAGGCAACAAAGATGATATCGAAATCGATTATGATGAAATCAACCGAAAACTTCGTCACGAAAATGATGATGATTCATCCAACAAATGAACCTCTTAGACCATCATATCACGATGGTCTTTTTTATATTCATTTCAAATACATGTTATTTTTAAATGTTTTTTATTCACTCACAAGGGTATATCCATATCATGGTTAAATATTATCTCAAGGGAGTGTTCATCATGGAACCGAAGCTTCAACATGATCCACACGTAGCACACGCAGAACATCCGAATCGCCAGTTCGATCAGGAAGAATCATCAGGTCGTCAAATCAATCTCGTCACAGGGATGTTGCTCGGTGCCCTTGTCGGCGGTCTATTGACGCTACTTAGTTCTTCGTCTCGCCAAAATACGAAACAGAGTTTACGGGGAGCGAAAGATTCCGTCTCTACCCTCGCTTCTTCTATTAAGGAAGATCCGTCGGGTAAAGCATCACAAGTCATCAATCAAGTGAAGAGTGCTTCAAGCATCATTCAAGAAGTCGCATCTGACGTTCAAAATGTCTATGACAAAGTGAACACAGAGCTTGAAACGGTGAAATCAGATGCCTCGACGGTGAAAGAGACAGTAAATGAGACGAAAGGTGACTTGAATGCAATCAGCAATAAAGTCGTCGAAGCGAAGGATGTCGCACTCGGCAAAGAAGAACCACCTGCTGAGCATGATGCTTCCGACAAACAAGCAAATGATTCTCAATCTTCTGAAGAAAAACATAAAGGTGAAGGCATCTAATCATTCAATGCACTTCTTCTTTCTCCCCGACATGTTCAGCATGTCGGGGTTTTTAGCGTAGGAATTGAACAACGATCGCAACGCGTTCGCGCATTCCAAATCGAAGGACTCCTGAAAGTGGCGTTTCAGCCGGAATCGCATCCGTCTGTAAACCAAGTTGTTTCGCCTCTTGTCGCGCACGGTACAGATGAAAGTCTGACGTGACGATCGAGACGCGACGAACGTCCTTTGGCAACAACGCCTTGGAAAATTGTAGATTTTCCGTCGTTGATGTCGAGTCGGCTTCAAGGATCAACCGCTCTTCAGCAATCCCAGATGCCACCATCCCGCGACGCATCGCCTCTGCTTCTGAAATATCTTCATCTGGACCTTGTCCACCGCTCAAGATGAAGCGGACTTCTGAATGTTGTTTCCCATATGCCGCAGCTGCCTGAATCCGGTTATGTAGGATTTGCGACGGTTTTTCTCCTTTGACACCCGCACCGAGGACGATGACATACGGTGACGTCCCATCAGCGAGTGGCCGTTCCCCTTTATTAACGAAAATACCGACACTGTACCAGAAGGCGACACAAGCGACTAATCCCCCACCGACCATCCATTTGATGTTTCGTTTGTTAAACGTGCGTTTGATCATACCGTACGACCTCTCTACTAAAAAATGGCTTACGGTAGGCAATACGAATGGTTCTCCAAAAAAGTTTCAGCATAACAGGTTCGGACTCAATGAAAAAAGGCTGACTCAAAAAAGAATGACGCGTCTTTTCACGCCCTTTCCTCAGGCGAGACACAAGCCAGTTTTCCTGCTTTATTCAAGCAGGAAAGCGGGTCTTATTTGTCTCTGTCAGCGCAAAGATGCGCTTTTCCTTGTAGGAGTTGCGTGAAACGCGTCATTCTTTTTGTTACAAGATAGGGGTGGCAGATCATCATTCTGCCACCCTTATCTTTGTAGAGACTGACTGTTGAGTTAGCCCCTTTCCTATTCACTGACTCGTCATCAATTTCCCCAAATTGATGTTACGTATTCCGGATGATCGATGAACGGATTCCGGTTTTTTTGCCACTTCTCGAAGATGACATCGTTGCGACGTTTCTCGAAGCTATCAACTGGGTCAAGCTTATTCCATGCTTTCAGCGTCGACAATTTGCCGTGTAACGGGTTCGTACCATTATTGACGTTTTCTGAAGCTTCGAGATCGATTTCTCCGCCACCTTCATAACGAACCGCCATGTAGAAGATCATCCGCGCGATATCACCTTTGACACGGTTCGGTGGTTCCCACGAATCGCTATCGCGATAGCAATCGCAACCACTGTATTTTGTACCGCCATTATCGAAATCTAGATTCCCACGTGCGCTGTTGACGACAACATCTTCTGGACGCAAGTGATGCAAGTCTGTTCCTGGACCGTTTGACGTACCAAAGTCACCGTGTGACTTTGCCCAGACATGTTCACGATTCCATTGGCCGACATTCCCACCGTTGTTACTTTTCGCAATCGATTTCCCCGTGTATAACTCAATGACATTATTCGCATTGTTTGGATCTTGATCCGTTTCTTTCAGTGCTGTCCATACCGTGTCGTATGACACTTGTGTATGGTTGTCAATGATATCGTGCAGCGATGCCTTCAACGCTGCCCCTGTCTTGCCCGCTGCTGGTAAATAGTACGCATCGATCGTCGATTGTGACGTGACCATCTGCGGACCTGTTGAAACTTGTTTTGGATCAACTGTTTTTGCTGTGACCGGTGTAAAGACGATTGACCCGAGCGCAAGTGTTGCGGCAAGCGCACCTGTGACCTTTGACTTCCAGTTCATGTGTGTTCCCCCTTAAATGGTATGTATGAAAGCGGATGTTACACGCTCATTTTCACACCGAATCCATTCCTGGTGGAAGATGGACGATAGACCTGCTTTTTTGAAGATGAGTCGTCGTTCAGAATATTCATCGAAAGGCAACGGTTAGATGGTCCTGATTTTTTTCATTCATGACGTCAATCCCATCAAAATAGTTCTTCAGAAGAAATATTCTAGGGTCAAAAGTCACGAACAAAAGAGACTTACAAATAAGAATCCGGGACGATATTCCTCCTGTCTGAAGCTTCCCTATAATAAATAATGCAAGCGCTTTCACAAATCATAAGGAGGTCTTTACGTGAAACAAAAAAGATGGATTTTAGCAACCGTCGCATCCGCTGCTTTTTTAGCGCCACTTGCGCAACCGATTGCAGTCGGTGCCACAGCTGACAATGGTACGATGATGCAGTATTTCGAATGGTACGTGCCAAATGACGGTAGCCACTGGAACCGTCTCGGGAGTGACGCAACAAAGCTCGATCAGCTCGGAATCACATCGGTCTGGATCCCCCCTGCCTACAAAGGGACTTCGCAAAATGATGTCGGATACGGCGCCTACGATCTATACGATTTAGGTGAGTTCAATCAAAAAGGAACGGTCCGTACGAAATACGGCACAAAGGCGCAATTAAAAACGGCGATCGGACAATTGCATACCGCTGGAATCGATGTCTATGGTGATGTCGTCATGAACCATAAAGGTGGCGCCGATTTCACGGAAGCCGTCACGGCAGTCGAAGTCAACCCGGGTAACCGTAATCAAGAAGTCTCTGGCGATTATCAAATTCAAGCATGGACGGGTTTCAATTTTGCAGCACGAAATAACCTCTACTCGAACTTCAAGTGGAAATGGTACCATTTCGACGGCACGGACTGGGATCAATCACGTTCTAAGAGTGCCATCTACAAGTTCCGCGGTACCGGTAAAGCGTGGGATACGGATGTCTCAACTGAAAATGGCAACTACGATTACTTGATGTATGCGGATCTCGACTTCGATCATCCAGAAGTTCAGCAAGAAATGAAGAACTGGGGTAAATGGTACGTCAACGAACTTGGTCTTGATGGATTCCGTCTCGATGCCGTCAAGCATATCAAACATGGTTACTTAGCGGACTGGCTCGCGAACGTTCGTCAGACGACAGGCAAACCATTGTTCACAGTCGCAGAGTATTGGCAGAACGATCTCGGCACGTTGCAAAACTACTTAAGCCGGACGAATTATCAACAATCCGTCTTTGATGCACCGCTTCATTATAAGTTCGAACAGGCAAGTAAAGGCGGCGGATACTATGACATGCGGACGATCTTTGACGGTACTCTCGTCAAGAGCAATCCAGTCCAAGCCGTCACACTCGTAGAGAACCATGATTCGCAGCCTGGACAATCGCTTGAATCAACGGTTCAGTCATGGTTCAAACCGCTTGCTTACGCGATGATTCTGACACGTGAACAAGGCTATCCGTCGGTCTTCTATGGTGACTACTATGGTACAAAGGGTACATCGAATCGCGAAATTCCAGCACTCGCTTCGAAGATTGATCCGTTACTTAAAGCACGGAAGGACTTCGCGTTCGGGAAACAAAACGATTACCTCGATAACCAAGACATCATCGGTTGGACACGTGAAGGTGTCTCGGACCGGGCAAAATCAGGTCTTGCGACAATCCTTTCAGATGGTCCTGGCGGGAGTAAATGGATGTACGTCGGGCTTCAGAACAAAGGAGAAGTTTGGACAGACATCACTGGAAACAACACAGCATCGGTCACGATCAACCAAGATGGCTACGGTCAATTCTTCGTCAATGGTGGTTCGGTCTCCGTCTATCGTCAACAATAAGAAATCAAAAGAGGCTGACTCAAAAAAGAATGACGCGTCTTTTCACGCCCTTTCCTCAGGCGAGACACAAGCCAGTTTTCCTGCTTCGTTGAAGCAGGAAAGCGGGTCTTGTTCGTCTCTGACAGCGCATAAATGCGCTTGTTCCTGTAGGAGTGGCGTGTGACGCGTCATTCTTTTTGTTACGAGATAAGGATGGCAAATTATCATTCTGTCACCCTTATCTTTGTAGAGACTGACTTTTGAGTCAGCCCCTTCTTCATCATTCAGCGAGACCGACACTCGATTTGATATGATCTTCTGTTTCAATCGCTTGTAAGAGGAAATGCGCCACATCTGCGCGATTGATCTGTTTCGCATCTTCCGGTACACCTGTATCTGCTTGACGATAAAGTCCCGTCAACGGACCGTTCAGTAAACGGAGTGGTCGGGCTACCGTATAGTTCAAATCCGCTTGTTGCAAAAGCGCGATCGCTTGACGGTGATCCTTCAGTGGATTTTTCAGAATCCGCTGAGCGAGCATCCCTTGTACACCCGGTAATTCATCATCAACACCGGCAGACGCAACATAACCAATCCGGTCTACCCCCTGTTTTTTCATCGCTGTCACGATCCGAACGAGACTTCGTTCTAAAAAGCCATTGTAAGCAAGACTTTCCGTACCGAGTGCTGTCAGGACAGCCTCTTGCCCGGCAACAGCAGCCGTCACCGCTTCTTGATCGAGCACGTCGCCTTTAACGACATGTAACCGTTCGTCACGTAGCGTCAGTTTTTCCGGACTGCGGACGAAGGCTGTGACCTCATGCCCGTGATCAATCGCTTGCTTGACCAGTTCTTGCCCCGTTTGACCCGTCGCTCCAAAAATAATCAATTTCATACAAAACACCCTTTCTCTTTCAAGATCCACTGATTCCATCATACCCTCACCACTTGAAAATGAATCGTCGCACCTTGTCTTTATTTTCAGAAAATTGTTTTTATTTGTTAAGCGTGTATGCTAAAATCTTCCTAAGTACATATGGATATTTTTTCCTTAAAAACAGGAAGGAGGATCGCTTGTGTTACGGCAACGCTTTATCATGTCGCTTGGTGTCATTCTGATTGGTCTGTTCTTGTTTCAAACTACCGCGACGTACGTCTATACGCATTACATCATGCCGGATCCTGTTAAAAATCCATCAGACTGGCGATACGTAGATGGAGATATTGATCGTAAAAATGATTCTGGTCCCTCTCAAGTTACAAGAGACAAGATGCCATTTAGTCCAATCGAACGAATACCTGGTCCAAAAGAGCTCTGGAAATCCCTTAAAGCGGATGCTTCTGACTCCCCCTTTTCTTATCTGCAATACATCATTTTAATCAGCTTGTTTAGTTTCATGGTCTGGAAACTCGTTCAGTCGCGTCGCGTGAAAAAACGACGCAGGTCTACAGGAGAAGTAACGGATGACGTTCCATTTGCTCAATCGGTCTTTCGTCCTGCTTCTTTAAGAAAATCGCCTTACCTGTATGCATCGTATTCGTCTTCACGTGTCCGTGATCTCGTCATCCGCTTTGAGCAACACTTACCGCGCAGTCAGCAACGTCGTCCGAACGAAACGCTCGAAGACTGGTTACGTCGGATTGAAGTCCCTGTCGATTTTCAGTTATATCGGAATATCCGCTACGGTGATATGTCGGAAACGATCGTCACGAACGATGAGATTCTACGCTTCGAACAACAACTCGCACGCTACTCAATCATTTAACATTGGAGGGATTTCCTATGAAACTACAACAATTAAAAGACCAACTTAATTCCATCTATCTCGGTAAACCAGATGTTATTGACCTCTGTCTGACGGCATTGATCGCTGAAGGACACATCCTCCTTGAAGACGTACCGGGTACTGGGAAAACGATGCTCGCGAAGGCGCTTGCTCAAAGCTTCGAGAGTGCCTTCTCGCGGATCCAGTTCACGGCGGACCTTCTCCCGTCAGACGTCATCGGTTCGGACTTCTTCAACTTAAAGACGCAGGAGTTCGAGAATAAACGCGGTCCATTGTTTGCGAACGTCGTCTTGATCGATGAGATCAACCGCGCCGTTCCGCGGACACAATCGGCATTACTTGAAGCGATGGAAGAGCGTCAGGTCTCGATCGGTGGAACAACCTATCAGATGCCAGCTCCATTCTTTGTCATCGCAACACAAAACCCGATTGAATCGGCAGGAACATTCCCACTACCGGACGCCCAACTCGATCGATTCATGGTCGCAATTGAAGTCGGTTATCCGGATTTCGAAAATGAACGTCGCTTATTGTCTGAGATTCTGACGAACGTCCGTCGGTCAGCCGTCGGCATCGCGTCAGGTGGCGACTTGATTTCCTGGCAGGAAGAGGCACGCCGCGTCCATGCATCGCAAGACGTGCTCGATTATCTATTACACATCGTTCAAGCGACACGAAATCATGAACTCATTGAAGTCGGCGTCAGTCCGCGTGGAGCGATTGCATTACTTCGCGCCTCGCAAAGTTACGCGTTCTTGAATCAACGCGACTTCATCATTCCGGAAGATATCAAATATCTTGCAAAACACGTCCTATCCCATCGCCTGACACTGACACTCGAAGGTGGAATCAAGACGACGAAAGCGGCTGTTTTGACGCATATTCTGGACGACGTGCCGGTTCCGGTCGAGATGGGGTGACGAATCATGCAGATTGAACGTTCCGTCCCGTTTTGGCTTGAACGCCGACTTTTTCCACTGTACGTCACGATGACGTTCATCTTCCTCTTCATTCCGCGTCTTTCCGTCCTCGGTTTCCTGTTCGCAGCCTTGGCGACGATTCATTTCGTCGTCGGGCGAACAGAAAAGCAGTTGCGACGGGATGTCGCAATCGAATGGAAGCACTATGAATCATTGATGTTCAACCAGGAGAAGACATCGCTCCATTTACAAGTCTTCGGCGTCGAATCCTTGAGTCAGCTTGGGCTCGAAGCGACACTTCGTTTGCACACGGATGGCGGAGTCATCTTCCCGGAGATGGATCCACTACATCCGGCGACGTTTCATGCAGTGATTGACTCTGAAGACGCAGTGACGATCCCGATTCAGACGGTTCGCCGCGGACCAGCCGAGTTCGATGAGATCATCTTAACGATTCGCCTGCCTTGGAAGATGGGCGTTTATCTCTTTACGTTCGATACGTATCCATCGTTTACAGTCTTGCCGTCCTTGACGGCGCAAGCGACGCCGCTTCTTTTACAACGTTTACGGATCGGTGATCGACCGGACCGCTACTCACCGCTCAAGAACAAACTGGTTCAGCTTGGTGCAAAACCTTATACGGCGGAACCGTCAAAAGAGATCGATTGGTATGCGACGGCGAAGACCGGTCGTCTGCAGGCGAAAGTGTTCGAAACGAGCAATCAGGATACGTTTACGATTGCCTTAAATTTATCAGCTCCGAGCGGTTACGGTCTCCATCAACAATTTGAGACGTTCATTGAACAAGCCGCATTCCTGATCAGTGAATTAATCAAAGAAGGCTGTAAGATCGAACTATTCCTCAATCGACTCGACGGAGCGAACCGAATGACGCATCTCTCATTACAAGAAGGACAACCACAATTAAAACATGTCCTGATGACGCTCTCGACGGTCTCGACGCGTGATTCGTTCATCGCGACGCAACAGTTCGAACGCTACGTACTGCGCCGGAAACATATGAACAGTCAGTTGATCCAAATTGGCAATGACCGAATCCTCGCCATCGGTTGAGGATCCAAAGAAAGGAGTTTTTCCCTTCATGTTTTTTATCGCCCGAAAATCAATTCAGCTCATCGTGGCTTTTTTTGTCTTGATTGCGATCAGCGCCCTTCCAGCACTCGTTGCGCAAATGAAATTCAACCCAGCAAGCTACTGGGAAGGTCTGAAACAGCAATTTGCTCAATTAACGAAACTTGATGAGATTACCTATTTCAACGTAACCGCTCAAAAGGAGTTCTTATTGCTTCCTACCATCAGTCCCTTTATTAAAGAGACGTTAATCATCTTTACGACAGCTATGCTGGTCTCCGCTGTGTGTGCGATTTTTTATGCTTATTTGTTTTATCGGAGTGGCCGCAAAACACGCATGATGCTGAAACAGACAACGCGGACGCTTGAGATGGTTCCGGATCTGTTCTGGATCATTCTTTCACAATTCCTTGTCCTTTATCTGTTTAAAACGACCGGGTATGACAAAATCGAAATTGCGGGATCCTATGCTGAGTACATTCGTTTTTTACCGATTCTTACCCTAACGTTGACAACACTATTCTTCTTCATCAAATGGTTGACGACGCAAGTACTCGAACAGGAAGCTGCTCCTTTTCTTGAACTCGCACGGGCTAAAGGCATTCGTCCTGCCGCTCTTTTCTGGAAACACTTGATTCCGACAATGATCTATCGGTTTTATCTGTTTTTCCGAGCGAACATCATTACGGTCTTATCGAGTCTCGTGATCATTGAATACACGTTCGAAGTGCAAGGTATGTTCCGGTTCGTCTTTTATAATGGACAAATGCCGATTTTGATGGTCATCTTGTTCTTAATCTATCTACCGATTTTCATCATTGATTTGTTGGCAGAATGGCTTATTCCTAACGCCTGGAAAGGGGGGATTTGATGCGTCGTACTTTGATGCGAGATCCTGTCTTCTGGCTGTGTTTATTTTTACTCACTGGTTTACTGCTCCTTAGTTTTGGAAATACGATCTTTCGTGATGGTCAAGTCGATCAAATCTCGAACCGGTATGCTGAAGACGGTACGTTCCTTGCGACATCACCACTAAAACCGTCAAGTGATCAATGGCTCGGTACAGACCGCTCTGGCTATGACCTCTTTCAATTGATGATTGAAGGATTTAAATGGACAGCCGGTATTTGTATGATTGTTGCGCTCGGTCGAATGTTTCTTTCGCTAGTGATTGCGATTCCGCTAGCTTTTAGAAGTGCTCGCGTCAATCGATACTTAAAACTTATTCTTGATGGATTTTTAGTTTTACCGCTCTCTCTTGTCGCGTTGCTCATTTTGCTTCCATCACTTACGTTCTTTGATTCGACTGCTATCCCATCGTTGTTCGACCGTGTATCGTTCGAGTTGATCGTCTTGATTTTGCTTGGTCTCCCCTCTTTATCGCTTTATCTGATTGCTGAGACCCGTCAGTTACTTAGTCAAGAGTTCATGATTGTCGCCCAGACGCTTGGTGGCAGTCCGTGGCATCGGTTCAGACGCCACATTTGGCCACATCTTGTTCCAACGTTGACAATCGTTTTTATGCAACAGTTCATCCAAACGTTGATGTTACTCGTTCACTTATCACTTTTCAAAATTTTCTTCGCTGGAACGGTTAATTTACATGTAGGAACTGCCCCAACGATTTTTGAGTGGTCCTCGATGTTCGGTTATTACTATAACCAGTTTTCAGCGACGTCTTGGCTCAATCATATGTTCCTTGTTCCACTGATTGGGCTAGCATTAGTCGTCTTTTTCAGCAATCTATTCATGAGTCGACTCGAACGGGCTTTCCGCTTCCGCCAGCAACTAAAACCAATCAAGCTATCGGCATCTCGTGCTCAAGACGAAGCCGCTGCGACGTCGATGGTCGATCCCTTCACACTCGTTGCCCGGAACTCCCGTCACGATTCTGATTGACAATCCATTTTTTTCCTCTTACACTAGAAAAAAACACGAAATGAGGGCGTCCGATGTAAGTCATTCTGAATTCTCACTCCTAACTAAATACGTACGATATGGAGGTCATTCAGAATGAACCGGTTTACGCTTTTATTGGTCAGTCAATGGATTGCGAATGCGGGAGATGCGCTCTATATCGTCTCCTTGATCGCGATGATCTATCAAACGACAGGGCAAGCGAGTCTCGCTGCCCTGTTTCCTGTTCTCGTCACAGCAGGCATGACAGGAAGCGGCTTCTTATTCGCCCAAGTCGCTCAACGTGTTCCCCATGCCTCCTTGTTGTTCGGCAGTCAACTCCTCAAGACGATTCTATTAGGCGTCATCTGGGGATTTGATTTACCACTGCCACTTATCCTCGCACTCGTTGGATGTATCGCTTTCTTCGACGGATTTGCTCGTCCGATCGAAAGTGCCTTCATCCCTCGACTGTGTCAGGATGTTCAGAAAGCTAACAGTCTCGTACAAGGTTCGAATCAAGTGATTCAGCTCATCATGTGGCCGCTCGGCGCCATTCTGGTCAGCTGGTTATCGCCTCTTTCCGTCTTGTCCGTCTCGGCTAGTCTGTTTTTAGGTGCCAGTCTCATCAGCTATCTGTTCTATCGAAGCGTCCGCTCTCTACCCGACCCTTCGATGGAAGAAGAAGACGTCTCCTTCCGGTCGAGTATTCGCTACACGCGATCGCATTCTTTCGCGAAAGCCAACACGTATCTCGTCGGAATCGATGCGTTCGTCAGTACGGCGTGGATTTCTGCTCTGTTCCTCGTCTACATCGACACACATTTCCAGCTATCGGAACGCTGGTGGGGCATTCTAAATGCCTTCTATCTGCTGAGCATGATTGCCGGCAGTTACATGATGTTACGTCGTCGTGGAACGCGTTCGTTGCTTTATCGTAGTATCGGCTTTTCGATTGTTGCGACCTTCTTGTTTGCTTTCGCTCCAATCGTCACACTTGCCGTGATAGCTTGTCTGTTCCAAGGGTTTGCAAGTCAAGTCCGAGCGATCGAGCTGAATACGTTGTTGCAGACGACGACACCACTCGAACGGTTACCGTATGTCTATAGCGTGCAACAAACCGTGTATGCACTCTGCTTCTGTCTCGGTAGTCTGCTGTTCGGATGGCTTGCCGATCTGTTTGCGATCGAGATTGTCTATGCGCTCGCAGGAGTCCTCTCCTTGTTGATGTGGCAACCAGCTCGCCAGGTATTAGCACGTTCCTCTCAGGAGCAACGACACGTGTCGTAATAAATGACAGTCAAAAGAGGCTGACTCAAAAAAGAATGACGCGTCTTTTCACGCCCTTTCCTCAGGCGAGACACAAGCCCGTTTTCCTGCTTCGTTGGAGCAGGAAAGCGGGTCTTGTTCGTCTCTGACAGCGCATAAATGCGCTTGTTCCTGTAGGAGTGGCGTGTGACGCGTCATTCTTTTTGTTACGAGATAAGGATGGCAGATTATCATTCTGCCATCCTTATCTTTGTAGAGGCTGACTTTTGAGTCAGCCCCTTTTTTGATTCAGTTCTGACGCATTCGCGTCACACTATACAACAGAAGCAACATAAGTGAGACGAGACCGAGCGCGGCATAGGTCATCTGAAGCGAGAAGACACGTTCGACGAAGACGAACAGCGTACCGGTTCCAAGCACAGTTAAACGTTCAATGACTGAGATCAGCGACGTAAACGTTGCGCGTCCATTTGGCGGTGCAACTTCTTGGATGACAGTGGTCACATAAGGCTCAGCCCAGCCATAGCACAAGTACAGCGTACCGAGTAACCCGATACTGACGAGCGGAGAGGCAACCGACAATCCGGCAAGACACACGATATAGATCATCGCCCATCCGACGGGCGATCGGAACCGAGATAATGACGCACCGATCGCCTGCATGATTTGGAATAACACGAAGACGAATCCGAAATGGACCATCGGTATCGTTTGATCCCGTAGATAGAGTTGCCAAAACTCATCGACGAAATCAATCGTCGTCCCGTATAACAAGACAAGACAAAGAATTCGGACGTAGACGCGTCGAAACGAAAAACCGTTTAGCAACGTCTTCAACGAACTCGTCTCTCCGTCTTGTTCTCGCGATGCTTCCTTTAAGAAAAACGTCAGCAGTACTGTTCCGAGCAAAATCCACCAGGACACGTGATAGTGCCAAATCAAGTCTACCGATCGCACGGCGTAACTCCCGACAAGTGCCGCAAGTCCTGAAGTCAATAAACCACCGATTGAAATCAGTCGCCAGACCGTCTCGAATCGCTCTTCTATCCTTTGCATTCGCAATGTTTCATAGACGTGGGCTTCAATCGCTCCACTAAGTGCTGCGCCACCGATGCCGGCAAGGACCATCGCTAAGAGGAAGGCAAGTAAGGAGTGCGCTTCAATCAACACCGTAAACGATAACCACTCACATACGAAACCAGCCAGAATGAACGGCTTTCTACCCCACCGGTCGGATAACAAACCGAACGGAACCTCACCAATCAACATGACCCAAGCAAAGACGATTTCTGCGATGACGACGTCGGCAATGCTCATTCCCCGGTCTTCCCAGTAAAAGCGTTCAATCACATAAGCTGGAATGAACGAACTACTGGCTTCGATCAGGATCCAAAGAATGAGTGATCGTCGGACTTAACAAGGCCATCTGCTTCGCCGCATCTCCTCACTTCCTTTCTGTTTGATAGTAGTTAATTCCCGTTTTGCAGAGGAAACCAACAAAAAACGTTCTTTGATTTTTCAATCAAAGAACGTTTTTGACATTAACATTCATCTGCCGATTCCGTGACCGGTACGACGGACTGGACGATCGGTAGTTCGACGATGAACGCCGACCCGACACCTTCCGTTGATTCGACATGAATCATTCCTTCATGCGAACGAACGATTTCCTGACAAATCGCAAGACCAAGACCGGTACCGCCGATTTTTCGACTATCCGAATTATCGACTCGGTAAAACTTACTGAACAGTTGTGGTAGCGCGTGACGCGGAATACCAATCCCTTCGTCTTCGATCTTCAACTGAACCCGGTCTTCGACTTGACGCATCGTAATCGTGATCTGACCACCATCTGGTGAATACTTGATCGCATTGTTGATCAGGTTCGTGAACAACTGGCGCATTTTTTGTTCATCGGCATGAATCCGACCCGTCGTCGTTTCTTCAAAATCAAGGACAAGCTCGTGATCTTTTGCCGAAGCGGTATGGAACTCGACCGTTTCCTGAATGACTTTCGTCAGATCAAGCGGTTTAAAGTCATACTGTTGCTGACTCGATTCCATGCGCTGGACATCGAGGAAGTCGTTGACGAGATTCGTCAACCGTTCGGTTTCTGCATGAATCGTCTCGAGATACCGTTGACGTTTTGATTCCTGTACGTCGCGCGCGAGCATCAATTCCGTGTAGCCGTAAATCGAGGCAAGCGGTGTCCGCAACTCATGCGAGACGGTCGAGACGAATTCCGATTTCATCCGGTCGATCGCTGTCTCTGCCGTCACGTCACGTAAGACGAGCATCGTACCGCGGAAACAACCACCGTAATGAATTTCCTCTGCATACAGCGTGATGAATCGCTCTTCCTTGTTTAAGGACAACGCCAAGCTCTCCGTCGGAATTTCCTGACTGCAGACGTGATCCATGTAGGTTAAGAACGCCTCATGTTGATCGACTTGCACTGCCAACTCTTCGATTTTGACGTCGAGCGTCATCAATCCTTCTTCCGCCACTTGATCGTGCGCCGGATGATGGAATAAAGCGAGCAATGGTTTATTGGCAAAAATCGTCTCTCCTTCGATATAGATGACCGCTTCCCGAATCGAATGGAGAAGTTTGGACGTCTTTTCCCGTTCTCGTTCGACTTCTTCAAAGACACGCATCCGGAGCAAGGAGAGTGCCAATTGACGGGAGAACGACCAGATTTCGTTCGTCTGCTCTTCCGTAAAGGCATCTCGGTAACGGACGAGATAAATGCTTGCAATCATCGTGTTCGTCGCTGGATCCATCACCGGTACGACGATTTCGTACATCGTGTACGGATATGGGAGCGGATGATGACTCGCGACTTGTTTACTTGAACGAACGGCACGTTTGTTTAGACGGGCGCGTTCAAGTAATGACGTCGAAGCATGTAATAACTGATACTCTTGCTCCTTCGTCATCCCGTACGAGACGAGATTCGTATAGCGGTCTTGCTCTAA
Source organism: Exiguobacterium sp. E17S (assembly GCF_057772545.1). Classification (NCBI taxonomy): domain Bacteria; kingdom Bacillati; phylum Bacillota; class Bacilli; order Caryophanales; genus Exiguobacterium; species Exiguobacterium sp. E17S. Next base: position 309,495 of record NZ_JBYLRU010000001.1, on the reverse strand, counting down.
GAAGACGATCGCTCCGAGCTCCGCATCGGTAATTGTGATCAATTTTTCGATGATCGCCGGATACGCCGTCAACGTTTCGCGAGACGCGAGTGTCTCGGTCAACTCATTGCGATAACGCAAATGGGTCTCGTTACGTAAAGTGATGTCGAGTGCTTCTTCGAGCTCTTCCTGTTGCGATTGCAGTTCTTCTTGCTGAGCAATTAATTCTTCTTGTTGACTTTGGAGTTCGTCGTTACTTGCGACAAGTTGATGTTTTTGCCCGGAAATGGCGGCTGCCATCTGGTTGAACGTTGTCGTCAATTCACCAATCTCATCTTGACGATTCGTGATGACGATCGGCGTCGCATCTTCACCTTTAGCGAGTCGTCCACTTTCCCGGTTCAACTGACGCAACTGACGCGTCAAGCGGCGGACGAATGGTCGGACGAAAACGAGCGTGATCAATAAGAGGATTGCGATATTGACTGCTCCGAGAATTTGCGACGAGTTGACTTGTTTACCAAGCTGCTCTTGTGCCGCCATCTCTTGATCGTTTAAGGAATTACGATATTTTGTAAAAACGCTCTCCATATCAACGATACTTGAACTCATATCAGCCGCACTCTTCGTCTTGATGTTGAACTTTCGCTGTGGATCGAGTGGTTTTGATTTCGTGACCTTTCCAAGCGTCGGCATCTTCAAGAACGGCTCCGTCACTTTGCCGTCTTTTTTCGCCGCGACATAATTGACGAGGCTCGGCATGACGCGTTGGGTATACGCCGTGTAGAGTTCCCGTGCGTCCGTTGCATACTGTCGTTCTTCTTTAAAACGTGCATTTCGCTCGAACCACGTCGTTTGTTGATTGATACCATTTTTCTTTGCTTCGATTTCCTTCAGCATTTCTTCGTCACCAAGCAAGACGAAGCCCCGCATTTCGTACTGCATGCTTTGCCATGATTCGTACAAATCCGTCGCCCGTGTCCGATGTTCGTTTAACATCTTTAATTCTTGCCGTGATTCATCCACCTGTTGTTTCGTATATAGGTAGACACCACCTGTCGTTAACAGCAGTGTCAGAAAAATCACATAAAACGCAGACATGATTTGCCGTCCAATCGTTCGATTCAGCCATGTTTTCATTAAAGAAATTCAACTCCTTTCCCTTTATCCTTCTCCAGCAATAAAGGTATTCCCGTCCATTCATTGTAAACTTTTTTCAATCGATACACAGCATTCTGCTCAAAAAGATTTCAATTTCATACAACTTTAATCTAAATCGTTGTATATGACAATTAGATGTCACGATTCGATCGTTTTCAACAAAAAAAGAGCCCCTCAGGACCCTTTTTAATGATGATGGTGATGGCTATGACTATGACTCCGGACCGGCTGTTCGTCCGCTAAATGATCCGCATCCAAAATGCCGAGCCGTAAGTATTGGGCGACGACTTGTTTTTTCGTCGTTTCGGAAATCTGATCCGTTCCTTGGACGAGCCTTAAGATACCGGTCGCAATCCGGAACGGTTCGAGATTCGTCTTTTCCACCGGAAAACTTGTCAACGTTTCTAAGTAAGCGACGTAATTCAGTGCATCCGATTCATTAGGACTGACGAGACGCGCCGCATGCTCGCGCAGTTGTTGCGTCAATGAATTCGTTGAGATTCCCTTTGAGGCTGCAGAGATGACTCCAAACAGAATGAAACCGATGATGAGAACAAAAAATCCGACCATGAAAATCGGCATGCCCGAGAAGAAGCCGTCGCCTCCCAGTTCGCCTTCCATGAATGCTACTGTGAACATAGTGAACCCTCCAAATGAATAGAATGATGACGATCACTTATCCTACGTCATCCTCTTCAAGAAAGTTTCACCTAGTTAGGTAGTTTTTGTAAGTCAGCTTGGAACCAGTCTTCAACGAAGAAGCGTTCCGTCTCCGTCTCGATTTGATATGAATACAACACTTCGAAGTCGCCTTCCGTCAGCATCGGTAACGTCAATTCGCGTACGAGTTGGCGTAACTCTTCCGTCAACTCAGCTTCGTAGCGGATGAATCCATCTTCCCTGTGCTCGACTTCCGTCAAGTACGGAAGCAGGATGTGTTTGCCGAATGATTGTGGATCATCGATCACTTCCGCAGTCACACCAAACAGTTCTTCTGCTTCTTCGACCAGTCCTTCTGCCGACTGTACCTCAATATGGTCCGGAAACCAGACCGTCAAGCGGCGCCCTTCCTGTAACAGTCGTTCAAAGACAGGACGAAACGTTTGATTTTGAATCAGTTCGTATTGCATCAGTCTTCTCCTTTCGTGAATTCGAATTTTAATTGATCGCGTTCGAGATAAAGCATCGCCTTGAACTGACGCGCGTTCTTCTTCATCTCAAGTGGCTTTGTCTTTTGACCTGCGAGTACTTTTTTGACTTCCGTTTGTGTCAATTTGGCACCAAGGATCGTTTTCGGTAACGTAAAGCCACAGTTATTCTTCTGATAGCCGCTGCAGCCATAGAATTTCCCTCGATCAAGCACCGCTGATTGACACAGTGGGCACGGACCGACCGGACGATTCGTCGCACCCCGCGGAGACTTGCTTTTGACTTGCGTCGGATCAACAGCGAGTTGTTCGATCCGTTGTTTGGCATCAACGACGAGATGCTCTGATAATTTTTTTGCCTGTTCAATGAACTGGGCAGCCGATGCTTCCCCTTTGCCGATTTGCTCGAGACGGCTTTCCCACTTCGCTGTCATCTCTGGTGAAGCAAGAATACTTCCCGTCACGGCATCGATCAAGATTCGACCTTTTGGCGTCGGATGAATCTCTTTTTTGACAAGTTTAATGTACTCGCGTCGTTTTAGTCCGTCGATGATCCCGGCACGGGTTGCTTCCGTCCCGAGTCCCTCGACTTCCTTCATGATCGCTTGTAGCTCATCTTCGAGTAATTTGCCAGCTGTTTTCATGCCGAGGATGAGTGTCCCTTCCGTATAGCGTTTCGGCGGCTCCGTTTGTTTCTCAAGCAGACGACAGCCTTTGATCGGCATCTCTTGTCCTTGTTCGACGGCTGGTAATTCGACTTCCTTTGACTCGATTTGTAAGACCTGTTTAAAGCCCGGATCAATCGTCCGACTGCCGCGTGTCAAAAAACGGTCCATCTCACGCGTCGTCACGATTTCCGTTTTCTCCGAGACAGCGTCCGGTGCAAAGGCAGCAAGGAAACGGCGAACGATTAAATCGTAGACTTGCGCATCTCGTCCAGAGAGCTTCGCGACGGCACCCGCCTCTTCTGTTGGAATGATCGCATAGTGGTCGCTGACCTTTGCCGGATTGACGTAGCGTTTATCGTTAGCTGGATTGTTCGTCAGGACACCCTTGATTGGGCTATATTCCGCTTGCTTCAATAACCGATCAAGAATGACCGGGAACTGTCCCGCCTCCTCTTTCGTCACGAAGGAAGAGTCCGTTCGCGGATAACTGATCCAACCACGGATATAGAGTTTTTGCGCGATATCGAGCGTCTCTTTTGCACCGAGACCAAACCGTCGGCTCGCTTCTGTTTGTAAGAGCGACAAACTGAACCAAAACGGTGGACGTTCCGTCTGCCGTTTTTTCTCGATCGATGCGACGATTCCGGTTCCTTTCGTCCGATCCACGATCGCTTGTGCCTGTTCCCGATCACTCAGTTTCGTCTGTTTCTTCGCATTGATATATTTTCCTTTGTATCGCGTAAAATCCGCCTCGACTTCGTAGTACGTCTCCGGTAAGAAATTCTCGATCTGTTTTTCCCGTTCAACGATCAGTGCAAGCGTCGGTGTCTGGACTCGTCCGAGGGAAAAAACGTCGGCGATGCCCTTCTTCTTCAGTAACGTCGTATACGCACGGGACGCATTCATCCCGATCAGCCAATCGGCGCAAGCGCGACTCATCGCCTCATGGAAGATGTTCTCTGTTTCCTTACCATCGAGCAGGTTCGCAAACCCATGATCAACCGCTTGAGGCGTCAAACTCGAAATCCAGAGTCGTTGCAGTGGTTTCGCGTTGTTCGCGAGACGTAGGATCAATCGGACGATTGCCTCTCCCTCTCGCTCGGCATCCGATGCTATAATGATGGAAGTCGTCGTCCGCTCATTCAATAATTTCTTGATGACTTGGTACGGTTTACTCTTACCTTTTGCCAGTCGGTAATCAAATCGTTCCGGGATGATCGGCAGATGATCGTAGTTCCATCGTTTCCATTTGGCGTCATAATGCGCCGGCTCCTGCAGTTCACATAAGTGTCCGACCGCATAGGCGAGTTTTGCTCCTTGCGGAAACCGGTCACACGGCTTGATTTCAATGTAGCCGTCCCGCTTCACGGACGGATACGGTGCTGCCAGTTTTTCAGCTTGTTTTGGTTTTTCAGCAATGATCAATTGCACACGCTTCACCCTCATTTCCTTACTTCAGACATGTGGAGGTACCCATGCCCTATTTTACGTTATTCATGGCTTTATTCTTTATTTCAACATCGGCAATCTTCGTCAAGTGGGCGGAGACACCGATCGAGGCTGTCGCCTTTTACCGCATGTTGTTTTCGACCTTGTTGTTGCTCCCACTCATTCGATTGAAGGAACTGTTGCAACTCAGTTCGTCGACGATCCGGCATATGCTATTAAGTGGCATTTTGCTCGCCGGGCATTTTTGGCTGTGGTTCCTCTCTCTTGATTATACGACAGTTGCGAGCTCGACGCTCTTCGTGACCGCGAGTCCGATTTTTGTCCTGGCCGGTAACGCGTTATTCTTCAAACAACACCCGTCACGCAAAGCACTCCTGTTCGTCGCTGTCGCCTTATTTGGTGGCGGTCTCGTCGCTTATGGAGATATCGCCGTCGGCATGCGCGCCTTAATCGGGGACGGTCTTGCCTTGCTCGCAACGATTCTCGTCGCTGGTTACTGGTTGCTCGGTCAACATGTTCGCACGAGCGTCTCGACGAACCTCTATTCGTTCGGTGTCTACGCCGTCGCGTCGCTCGTCTTGCTTTTGTTATCGTTGATTCAATCGACGAATCTCGTTGCTGCGTTCCAACAGGATTGGTGGTTGTATATTCTTCTTGCCGTCTTCCCGACGTTACTCGGTCACAATTTATTCAACTGGGCGCTCGCTCGTGTCAGCGCCAGCATCGTCAGTATCACGATTCTTGGTGAAGCGGTTTGGGGGATGATCTTCGGATACTATCTGTTTGATGAGAAGTTGACATGGATTCAAATCACCGGTGCCGCTTTACTATTGATCGGAATCGGATTGTTCCTCCGACGCAACGAACGCGATATTCGCGAACAACTCGCCCAGCGTGAGAGTGCCACTAGTCAATCTTCTTAATGACAAAAGCGAACCAGGATGATCATCATCCTGGTTCGCTTTTTCATTACGATCGTGGATCGTCAGGTCGAACTTTCGGTAAACGCCATGTCATCGCGAACGCGAGAATCGCACAAAGGACGCCACCGATGAAGACGTAACGTAATCCATGTGATAACGCGAGTTCTGCCGCATACTGCACATCCTGTCCGAACGTTTTTGCCGTACTCGATTGGAAAAATGGATCAATCGCGTACCCTGAGAGCGTGTCCGACGCTGAAAACGAACGAAGGATGGATAGGTTGAAGATCGTACCGAAGATCGCAACACCGAGCGTCTGTCCCGTCGTACTCAAGAACGAGTTGACGGCCGTCGCTGAGCCACGAAGTGACCAATCGACGGAAGTCTGCAAGACGACCATAAAGACAGGCTGTGAGAGACCAAAACCAATTCCGATCAGCGAAACAGCAAGATAGATGAAGACATCACTTGATTCGCGCGTGATTAACGATAAAATCACAGTACCGACGATCAGCAATCCCATTCCTGTCATCGTCCGGTACCGGGGCGAGGCGACACCTATCGTCCGTCCACCGATGATGGCGGTCAGCGTCCAAAAAAGCGACAGCGGCATCAACATGAAACCGGCCTCGGTCGGACTCTTCCCGAGTACCCCTTGGGCAAAAATCGGAATATACGCTGACATCGAGACGAGCACCCAGGCGGAAAAGAAGACCGCTAAGTTGATCACGAGAATGACCGGATGGCGAATGACTGCTGGTGGTAAGAGTGGATCGCTCGCCTTTTTCTCGACCCGATAGAACGTGAACAACAACACGAAACTAATGAAAAAGCTCGCTAGAATGATCGGACGCAAGAACGTCTCCGATTCACTCCCCGACAATAAGCCATACAGAAACGCACTCATCCCGAGCGCAAACAATAACGCGCCCCGGTAATCGATTTTCCGCTCCGTTTCACGGACCGTCTCTTTGTAGTAAACGACGATCATGAAGAAAGACAATAACGCAAACGGTACGTTTAGTAAGAAAATATACCGCCACGAAAGCGATTCGACGAGGAATCCACCGACGAGTGGTCCAGCGACACCCGAGATTCCCCAGACAGCGCTGAGCACTCCTTGGATTTTCCCCCGTTCCTCATATGTATACAAATCACCGATGATCGTCATCGCGATCGGCAATACGGCTCCTGCCCCGATTCCTTGGACGGCGCGGAAGACGATCAACATCTCCATCGATTGAGCAAGTCCACAGGCTAACGAAGCGACGGTGAAGACGCCGATTCCGAATAACAGAACTCGTTTTCGACCATATAAATCTGCCATCTTGCCGTAAATCGGTGTTGATACCGCCATGAACAACAAGAACCCGGCAAAGATCCAACTGACTAATTTCGCCCCGTTCAATTCACTCGCCATGACAGGTGTTGCTGTTGCAACGATCGTCCCCTCGATCGCGGCTAAAAACGTCGCGAGCAACAAGGCGACGGTTACTTTTTTCCTCATCTGTTCCACTTCCCCTCTACTGTTCTATCATACTGGTTGGACCAGTGATAAGAAAAGTAAATGCTTACGAAACAGGATTCGCGGGAACGGTATGGAATGGTATACACTAGACTCAGATTCACGATTTCGAATGGAGGAATGTCCTATGTTACGAAAAACGGCACTGATTACCGGTGCATCGGGTGGAATCGGACTGGATCTCGCTGTTCTCGCGGCGCGAGATGGCTTCGATTGTGTACTCGTTGCCCGCAATGAGAAAAAATTGAAGGAGCTTCAACAGGTCCTTGAAAAACGCTATCAGATCAAAGTCTATGTATTCGCTGCTGATTTATCACTAAGCGACAGCGTTGATCGTCTCGTGCAATACTTAGAGGAACAAGAATTGACAGTCGATCTATTGTTCAATAACGCCGGCTTCGCCACGTCAGGACGCTTTGCGGAAATCGATCCAACAGAAGACATTAACTCGATCCAGGTCAACGTCGTCGCCTTGACGGATTTGACGAAACGTCTCTTACCAGGAATGGTTGAACGTGGCTTCGGACGCATCCTGAATGTCGCGTCGGTCGCTGCCTTCATGCCAGGACCTTACATGAGTGTCTACTACGCAACGAAAGCCTATGTCCTGTCGTTCTCGGAAGCACTTGCGACAGAAGTAGACGGCTCGGGTGTCAGTGTGACTTGTCTCTGCCCGGGACCGACCGATACGAACTTCTTCGACCGGGCGAACATCACGCTACCGTTTAAGAGTATGCCGTCACACCTCGTTGCCTTCGCCGGGTACCGTGGCATGCTCAAAGGACGCCGCGTCGTTGTTCCAGGCGCAAGCAACCGCGCCATGGTTTCCTTATCTCGTCTCTTGCCACGCCGTCTCCTGACAGAAGTGACCGGTCGCATTCAAGACCCTGCTCGCCAACAAGAATCCTCGACAGAAGAAGAACTCCTGTACGCGAATTCATGAAAAAAAACGGAAGGACCAGATAGTTGGTTCTTCCGTTTTTGTATTTATGCCTCGTGATGACGAAAACGCCGCGTCGCATAACGTTTGATGCGATCAAAGGTCGTCGTATAGCGATACAGATAACGAATGACGAGCGCACTCGTGATCGAGACGATGTAGCCTGTCGATAAGACGAGTAACCAGGAGACAATCGCGAGGAACCATGAACTCTCGAATCGTAAATGTTGCAAAAGTAATCCTTCTGATGAGGTAATGAGCATGGCGCTTGGGAAGATGGCGGCAGCAAGTAAGTAACAAGCAGCATAACGTCCTCTAATCGTACCTTTCATCAACATAATACTGCCAAACACTAAGCCGACACTCGAGACGATGAGCAACATGACGACATAAGCAAGCGAAATCGACGATCCCAGCATATGCCTTCCCTCCTGTTCGATATGTTACTATTCTGTACCCCTCTTTTCATCGAATGAATGCATAATTCGTAAAAAAATCGGAAACAATATCCAAATGAAAATCGCGTTACTGAAACCGTGAAGCATATCAAACGTTCCTCCGGCTACAAGCAGTGTCAAAAAAGCTTGCCACGAGAATCCGGTCAATACCAAGAACCCGAGATTGCTCACCCATCCGTATAAGAAACCAGCTAGAAATCCATATCCAGTCAATACGATCCGGTAACGAAGAAACGGAACGAATCCTAAACTGGCAATCGTTGCATACGCCAGCGCCTGAAAGAGGACGAACGGACCGCTTCCGAGAAATAAGCTCGTTAACACAACGACAAGCATCCCAGAAATGGCTCCGACGATCGGATGGATGAATACGGCTAATAATAAGACGAGTGCCGTTGCCGGCTGGACGTTCGGCAAACTAGAGAACAACAATCGTCCGACGATTGCCGCTGCCGTGATGATGGCGATGAACCGTAATCGTTGATCCGTCATCTGAAGTCTCTCGAACATGACTAAAAACAGACAGACGATCAGAACCGTTGCGACGATCATACGAACAACCGACTTTCTTGTAAAAAGTCCTTCGTCGGTCCATCGAAAGCAACTTCTCCGTGCACGAGATAAATGATCCGCTGTGCTGCCCGAATGAGAACTGGATCATGCGTCGCCATGACGATCAGATTCGTCGGATTCTGCTGCCACGATGCGACGAAAGCCATTCGTGCGCTGTCATCAAGTCCAGCCGTCGGTTCATCAAAGTAATAGCTGTCTTTACTCCAATCGATACCGTCCAAGAGACGCTTTTTTTGCGTCGTAAAACTACCGCTTCGATCGTCTAATGGCGCAAGCATCGGATGCGCTGGTACATAATGTGTCTCCCCCGACCGCCGGACTTTTCCGTATAGCGGTCGCTCGACATCGAGCGCGAGCCGGAGTAACGTCGATTTCCCACTACCATTTGCACCAATGATCGCAATGCGTTCACCTTGATGAAACGACAATTTTTCTGTCACGAGTGCATAGCGTGTCTGTAACGGATAACGGTGTTGGACGTTTTCGATCCGATTCAGGATACGACCTGTCAGTTCAGTGGCGCGACTCGTGATCGCCAAGTCGGATTGTATCGTCATCGAGCAATGGATCTGACAATCAAACCGTCTTTCGATTTCTTCAAGCAATCCCATCAATCGCTTTCGCCTGACATGATCAAGAAAGAGAAACGGTTCCGACAAGAACAAGCTCTTTGGTGACGAAGACAACGCATGACCGAGTCCGACGAGCTGTTGTTCTCCGGATGAGAGTTCACTGGACTCCGCTTCAAAAAAAGCTTCTAGCCCAAGCAAGGTCGCGAGTTCTCCTGCTCGAAACAAGGAATCCGTCGCCAGAAGATCTCGGACACGTCCATGAAGCAACCGCTCCGGTGTCAATATCAATTGTTCATGTTCGCTCGCCTGTTGACGTAGTCGCTCTTCGCGATCGGTGTCGGTATACATGATAGGCATCCCGGATTCCTCCTTTTGTAAATAATAGCGCTATGGGCAAAATCATCGCCGGAATGATTGCCCATGGTGTCAGACAAAGAGCCAGTCCTGTCGCAAGCAATAAGCCTGTCTGAACATCACGTCGCGTGATCGGTCTTAAGCGAGACGGCACCGCTTCGATCGGTACGATATGATAGGCGGCCATCCGCTCCAGTCGAACAGCAAGCGACGTATCCGGATGACTCATCTTGACTTCGGGCCAAGTGCGTAAGAAAGACGGAATCAGCGCCAGCACCATACCCGTCAATCGTGTCAGTCGAGGTAAGAAACGAAACAACGGTCCCATCTGCTCGAGTCGAACCAACGTAAAAATCCATTGACTCGACGTGATGAATAGCGTCACTTGGACCGTCGTTTCATAAATCGCTACTGTGTCGATGCTTGCACCATAAAGAAGCGGGACACACATCATGACGGCATAAAGAGCCGGGAGGACTAAATAGCGAAACACAGTCCGTTCTTGAACGAATAAAAACAAGAGCAGATGATAGACGACGATCACTGATTGATCATGTGTGAGGACGAACGGGATCGTAATCATCCCGATGAAAAAGAGAGCGACGTTCACTGGGTGAAGTCGCTCCCGTTCTGGTTTACTCAAAATAAGCCATTGCATCTTTTTCAAATCGCCATTCGAGACGATCTCCTTTTTTCAGTTCATAACTTCCAGCACCGACTTCGCCCGGTTTGCCGTTGACTCCGAAGACCCAGCCACTACCTGTTCCAGCTGATTTCTCTCGAATCCCATCGACTGCCGTGACATATGCCATCTCACCTTTGCCTGTTTTGACGACATCGAGCGTCGTATCTTCAAGTGCATCAAGTGCCGTATCTTTTTCGTTCAAGCATACGTCTTTATTAAATAACGTCTTATCCTTGACGTGATCCACGACCGATACCTTGACTTCCGCCTCACAAGACGCTGTTTGTTGTTCCTCTTTTGCTTCCGCGCAACCGGCAAGTAACACGATACTTGCAGCAAATAGCCATTTTTTCATCGTACGACTCCTTTTCGCCTTGATGTCTCAAAGCTGTAATTGTATAACAGAATGGTTTTATTTCGTAAGGATTGACCGTCAGAACGGTAATACGTCAGACGGACCGCATTCGCTAAGACATCGTCCCCTGTATTGACGTACGGAATCAATTTCCCTTCGTCATCAATCAAGAAGACCGTTGCATCCTGCAGACTAAACGTTTCGTAGAGCCCATCGAGATCCATCTCGACATAAGGGGTTTTGGAATCATGTAAGATTTCATGAATCGAAAGCTTTCGCAACGTCTCAAACGATTGATTCGCATCAATCAGTTTCTGGTAATATGATGTCAACGATTTTGTCGCCAACTCTTCACGTGGTCGATAGGAAATCGTTCCTGTCAGCTCCTGGTAACTGACATCGTAACGAATGAAGCGTTTCGGTGTTTCGACGAGCATCTCAAACGAGGCGTTCCGGAGATTCCCGCCCCGATCGAACATCAACCGACTTTGTTCCATCCGCAGTCCCTCTTCACCGACACGCCGTTCGATTTGAGAAAGGAAATTGTCGAATGAGTCATCCGTGATCGTCACGCGACCAATCTGTTGTGTTTCTTCCCGCAACACTCCCGCATCAAACGGACCGAGAAAGAGTTGCAACAGGAAGAATAAGAACCCAAAGAGTGCCATGTATCTTTTATAACGCGAGTTCTTTTTCGGGTGCAGGACGATCAGGAAAATGATGATGCCGAGCGGTAACTGAATATCATAGACTGGAAACGACACGGCCCCGAGACACGCATAAAAAATGAACTTCATGTACAAGTATTTTTCTTTTTCCGTCCGACGTTCGAGTAAAAAACCTAATCCGCTAGCAGCCAGTAAAAAGAGTGCCCATAAAATGAGAAAGTCCATCGTCTATCCTTTGACCGGGACGATCCGGTGATCAAACATGAGATGACTGTTCGTGAATACTTCTCGTGCCTCTTGTTCCAGTACTTCCTCTTGATCGACATAACGAGCGGAAACGTGCGTCAATAGAAGCTTTTTCGCTCGTGCCGTTTCTGCAATGACAGCTGCCTGTCGAGCGGTCGAGTGACCGAAGCGTCCCGCATGTTCGACTTCTCGATCGGCAAACGTTGCTTCATGGACTAATACATCAACGTCTCGCGCCAGTTCGACCGAGGCTGCGCACGGCATCGTATCGCCAAGAACTGCTAGCTTAACACCCGGTTTTGGTGACTCTAAAAAGTCGGACGACGTATAGACTGTTCCTTCGAATTCAAAGGTTTCTTCCAGTGTGATTCGGCGATAGAGCGGACCGGATGGCACCCCAAGTGCCTTCAGTGCATCCACACGCAAGGCGCCCCGCTCTTCTGGTCCTTCGAGTCGGTACCCGAACGCCGGGAAGCGATGTTCAAGCGACCGCGCCGTCACGCGGAATCCATCCTGGTCATAGGTTTGACCGTCTTCGACTTCAACGATCCGGAGTGGATAGCGTAGATATGTTCCTGTGATGCGTAATGTCGCGTCCATCCATTCTTTGATCCCGGTCGGTCCATAGATCGTTAGCGGTGTCGTGCCTTCCAGCGCTGCTCTTGTACTAATGAATCCTGGTAACCCAAAGATATGATCCCCGTGTAAATGGGTGATGAAGATCGCGTTGACTTTCCGTGGTTTGATCGGGCTGTGTAAGATTTGATGTTGTGTCGCCTCTCCACAATCGAACAACCAGGTCATTTTGGGGTGTAACAAGGCAATCGATGTGACGTTTCGTTGTTTCGACGGCATACCGGCTCCTGTCCCTAAAAAATAAAATTCCATCTTTTTCCCCTTTTCGTAAAATTAGCATTTTTTATACACAAAATACACCTTTCTTCTGTTGAAGCATGGTAAACTGTACCTATTCAGATTTGGAAGGTGGTTTTTTCCATGACTAAGATTGAACGGACCTATGCCCGCATCGTCCGGGAAGCCCGCAAACTGAACGAGAGTTATCGGCAAAAATACGGAAAGTCGATTCAAATCGATGAAATCGCTTCGACCTTATTATGTACTGAAGAACTCGTTCTAGAGTCTATGGAATATGTTGATCGTCCTCAAGTAGTTTAATCGTACAATGATAAAGAGTGTACCGCAATGTTGCGGTACACTCTTTTTTGTGTTTCATCAGCTTATTTGTTCGTGATGTAATCGACTAGCGTCACGCAAAGTTCCGCTGTTTTGACGAGTTCTTCGATCGGCATCTTCTCATTCGTCGTGTGGATATCTTCATATCCGACAGCCAAGTTGACCGTTGGGATACCAAAACCAGCAATGACGTTGGCATCTGATCCGCCACCAGAATGTAAGAGGCGTGGCGTGCGTCCGAGTTGTGTGATCGCTGCTTTCGCGACTTCGACGACTTGATCTCCATCCTCGAACTTGAAGCCTGGGTACATGACTTTGACTTCAACTTCAGCACGACCACCAAGCTCTGCTGCTGCTTCTTCGAACGCCGCTTTCATCTTCTCTGTCTGTGCTTCCATCTTCGGAGCGACAAGTGACCGTGCTTCCGCGAAGATTTCGACATAATCACAAACGATGTTCGTTGATGGACCGCCACCGCTGAACCGTCCGATGTTCGCTGTCGTCTCTTCATCAATCCGACCGAGCGGCATCTTCGCGATCGCTTTCGACGCAATCGTAATCGCCGAGACACCTTTTTCCGGTGCGACACCAGCATGCGCTGTTTTCCCGAAAATCTTCGCATTGACTTTTGCTTGCGTTGGAGCAGCCGTAATGATGTCTCCGACTTTTCCATCTGAATCAAGTGCAAAACCATAATCGGCATCGATTTTCGATGGATCAAGAACCATCGCACCGACGAGCCCAGATTCTTCACCGACTGTGATGACGAACTGAATTTTCCCGTGAGGTTGTTTCGTTTCATTCAATACATGCACGAGTTCGATCAGAGATGCGAGACCGGTTTTATCATCTGCCCCAAGAATCGTTGTGCCGTCCGTCTTGACGTAACCGTCTTCGATGATTGGTTTAATGCCTTGCCCCGGGAATACCGTATCCATATGGGAAGTGAAATAAATTTTATCGACGCCTTCTTTTGTTGCCGGAAGCGTGACGATTAAATTGTTTCCTTTATGTTCCGTCTTGGACGAAGCGTCATCCTCGAACACCTCACATCCGAGATCCTCGAACGTTTTTTTCAAGTGAGCACAAATCCGAGCCTCCTCTTTTGATTCCGAATCGATCTGGACAAGTTCTAAAAACGTATCTAATACACGTTGTTCATTGACCATGACAAAACCCTCCTCTTAATATGTTTCAATCCACTAGCGCTTTTTTAGTATACCATCCCCATCGTCATTTGCACTTCTGAAAGGTTGTTTGTACAATGGCAGTAATCAGTTGATGTAAGAGAGGAGAAGTGGATATGGCAAAACCATCGAAACAACAACGTATCATCAAATGGACGACGATCGGGATCTTAGCAATCTTCCTGATCGGTACGTTCGCCTCGACGATGTTTTATTTCTTTTGATTGACGTAACGTTGTTTTAAACGTAAATACTGCTCCGCTTCTTGTAGCATGTGCAGTAAGGCAGAGCGGACCTCGAACTCTTCCCGCGTGACGGGTAAGGCAGAGGCACGAAAACGTGTCAATAATGCCTCTAGTTCTGAAATGTACACCATTGCGTCGGCTTCAGGTCGGACATTGTCACCAATCGTCCGAAAGAAGTCGGCGACTTTTTTTCCTTCTTCGACGACGAGGACCAGTTCCTCGGCATGATGGACGATACCGCGCAGTAACTCGAATTGTTGTTCGCGCATCCGGAAGTAGGCATAATCTTCATCATCGTTCCGACGACCGATCGCGTTTCCCATTCGTTTTAAGGCGGCATCTTTCCCTTCACGTAACAGACGTTCTGTCTCGTCAAGCGTCAACGCATGATGATTGACCCGCCCTGTTTCAATCGCAGCCGCGACTTCAAAAAATAAGGCGGCGATCCGTTGATCAATCTTTTCTCGTCGGTCGTCAATCAACAAATCGAGACTTGGCATGTACATGTTGACAAGCAATCCGACACCAACACCAATGCCAAGCAATAAGGATTCGTTCAATAAGATGTGCGCGTTGAGCTGACGTTCCGTATACAAATGTGTCAGAATGACGACACTCGTGATGAAACCGTCCTGAAGTCGGAGGCGTTGAACGGATGGAAGGAATAAAATGAAATAGATCAATAACGTCACCGGACGATAGCCGATGACCTCGAATAGAATGAATCCGAGCACGATGGCAAGTAATGATGCCATGATGCGTTCGTAAGAAGACCGAAACGTCTTCTTTCGTGTCGACTGGATGCTCAAGATGGCGATGATGGCAGCGAAGACGTAATAATCGAGCTTGAGCTGTTCTGCGATCCACATCGCGAGCGCAGCAGCGACCGCTGTCTTCAGCGTGCGATAACCGATTTGCAACAGGTTCACCCCCTTTTGTTTTTCTTTGTTAGACTACCTACGTTGGACACGAATGTCCATTGCTTTTTAAAGGACGTGATTTACTTTGACGACACGCACTATCCGCCCCGGTCGCCCCGTGCGCCGGACCGGTTCGATAAAAGGATTGCTTTTTTTCTTCCTCATCGGAGTTCTCTTGTTCTTTTGGCTCCGCGAGGAACCGAAGACCGTCTTAACCCCACCAGCGCCTTATTCAGCTGAGCGCTATGAAAAAGGCAAAATCATGGAACAAGAGTTCCAGACGTTCACCGAAGCGAAGGAGTACGCGGGACAGCGCGGCGCGGTGAAACGTTCATCGGACGACCGCTACGTCTACCTCGGTGGACCAGGTACTGGGATCGTCGACGATCGTGGTATTCTATCGATTCATCGTGACCCTGAGTTAAAGAAACGGCTCACTTACGTCGCTTCCGGCACACGTGTCCAGTTGCTTGAGTTCGGTGAACAGACGAGTCGTGTCAGCATCGCCGGCGTGACGGGGCATGTCCCAACGGACCGCTTACGTCCGTTCCCGGCAGAACGTGTCTCGAATGCATCGTATTATCAGACGAAGGGCGATCGACTCCTTCACTACATCGTCGCGGACAGCGGACTTGGTGGACTGATCGTTGCCGGCGAAGCGACGAACGCGACGCCTCGGACGAGCAAATATGTCGAATCGAAGACATTAACACGTGATTTGACGAAACCGACGCGTCTCAGTGCGAAACAACTCGATGCGTTCATCAAGGAGCAAGCACCGGACAGTCCCTTGATCGGTAAAGGGAAAGTCTTTAAGTCCGTTGAAAAGAAATACCGTGTCAACGCGGCCTATCTGCTTGCACATGCGATTCACGAATCCGATTATGGACGGTCTGAGATTGCCCGCGAGAAAAATAACTTGTTCGGCGTCAATGCGACCGATTCCGCACCGGGAGAAGATGCGACCGTCTATAAATCCTTGACGGACTCAATCGAGCAAACCGGTCGATTCATCGCAAAGGATTATCTCGATCGGGATGGACGTTATTTCCGTGGGGCGTACCTTGGAAACAAACAAAAAGGCATGAACGTCTTTTACGCGTCAGACCCCTTCTGGAGTGAAAAAATCGCTGGTATCATGGTGAAAATGAACGCTTTCTAAATCCGAGATATGATACACTATAGGGCGAGACAACAATCATTGAGGAGTGAACACGTCATGGAAAAAGTTTTAGTATTTGGTCACAAAAATCCTGATACCGATACAATCACATCGGCAATCGCTTATGCAGAATTAAAGAAAGCACTCGGTGTCAATGCCGAAGCCATCCGCCTCGGTGAAATGAATGATGAAACGTTATTCGCACTCGATACGTTCAAAGTGACAGCACCACGTTTAGTGACAGAAGTCGCGACAGAAGCGTCACACGTCATTTTAGTCGACCACAACGAACGTCAACAAAGTGCGAACGATATCGACGCTGTTACGGTAACAGAAGTCATCGACCATCACCGGATCGCAAACTTTGAGACATCGGATCCTGTTTACTACCGGGCAGAACCGGTCGGCTGTACAGCAACGATCCTTAACAAACTCTACAAAGAGCATGGTGTTGCAATCAAACCAGAAATCGCTGGGTTGATGTTATCAGCGATCATTTCTGACTCGCTCCTGTTCAAATCGCCGACTTGCACGGAGCAAGATATCATCGCAGCACGTGAACTCGCAGAAATCGCTGGTGTCGATGCGAACGTCTACGGTCTTGAGATGCTCAAAGCTGGAGCTGATCTCTCGAAAAAATCCGTTCCTGAATTGATCTCACTTGATGCAAAAGAATTTACGATGGGAACACTCAAAGTCGAAATCGCTCAAGTCAACACGGTCGATACAGCTGAAGTCTTACTTCGCCAAGAACAACTCGAAACAGCAATCAACGAAGTTATCCTTGCAAAAGGACTTGATCTGTTCGTCTTCATCGTCACGGATATCTTAACGAACAACTCTGTTGGACTCGTCCTCGGGAAAGAAGCGAATCTCGTCGAACGTGCTTACGGTCTTGAAGCGACGAACAACCTTGTTTACCTCGAAGGTGTCGTTTCACGTAAGAAACAAGTCGTTCCTGTCTTAACAGATACGGCTCTTGCAACACAATAAGTCAGAAAAAGAAGGAGTTCGCTCCTTCTTTTTTGAATAAAGAATATGAATGGCTGTTCATTCATTACATAAAGGAGGAAATAATATGGCACAAACGATCATGGTGACAGGTGGAACGAACGGAATGGGGAAAGCGATGGCGCTCGCCTTAAAGGAAGCCGGCTGGAACGTCGTCGTTACAGGACGCGACGCGGAACGCTTGCGACTGATGGATGAAGCATTGGGTCAGATTCAAGGTGAACATCTGACGATTCAGATGGATGTCCGTGACGCTGACGCTTGTCTGGCTGCAGTCAATCAAGCACGCGAACGGTTCGGTCGTCTCGAAGCATTGATCAACAATGCTGCCGGAAACTTCATCTGCCCGACCGACGAGTTATCACCGAATGGATGGAAGACGGTCATCGATATCGTCCTCAACGGGACATTCAACTGCTGTCACGCTCTGGTCAAAGGATGGCAGGAAGATCAAGTCGTTGGCGGACAAATCGTCAACATCGTTGCGTCTTATGCGTGGCAGGCTGGCGCTGGTGTCGCTCCGAGCGCCGCTGCGAAAGCCGGTGTCCTGAACTTGACGCGGACGCTTGCCGTCGAATGGGGCTATAAATATCAAGCCCGTGTCAACGCGATCAGTCCGGGACCGATCGAACGGACAGGTGGTGCTGACAAACTCGCATTATCACCAGAACACGCGGAACGAATTCGCCGCAACGTCCCGCTCGGTCGATTCGGGACACCGGAAGAGATCGCAACACTTGCAACATGGATGGTGTCAGATCAAGCCCGCTACTTGAACGGAGAATGTATTGCTCTTGACGGTGGTCATTGGTTAAATAAACAACCATTCTAATGATTGAGATGTAATGACTTAAGAAGTCGGTCTCCACAAAGTTAAGAATGACGCGCTTCACGCCGCTCCTACAGGATCTCGTATCTCGCCTGAGGAAAAGGCGTGAAATGACGCGTCATTCTGTTTAAGTCAGCCCCTTGCATGCGTCGCGAACTATTTTTCTTTCTTTTCGCTATGTTTATGAATTATCTAGAACAGGTAGAAAGGACAAGAAGGAGGCGATCGTATGTGGGAAGCGTTCGGTTGGGGGGCGCTAGCAGGTGGTGCCGTTGTCATCGGTGCCCTATTCGGATTGTACTTACCCTTAAAGCAACGCCTGATTGGTTATATCATGTCGTTTGGGACCGGAATCTTGATTGGAGCAGCGACGTTCGAGTTACTCGATGAAGCACTAAAGAAGTCAACAACACTCGTCGTCGCGATCTCTTTCATCGTCGGCGCTCTCGTCTTTACGGGCTTTGACCTATTCGTTTCGTCACGCGGCGCGAGTAAACGGAAACGTTCGTCTGGTGGGAACGAAGGCACGGGAACAGCGATTTTCTTCGGGACGATTCTTGATGCGATCCCGGAATCAATCATGATCGGTGCCAGTCTGTTATCGGGAAATGTCAGCGCGGCACTCGTCGCGGCGATTTTCGTCAGCAACATCCCGGAAGGTTTATCGAGTACGACCGGTTTGCGAAAAGATGGCTTTTCGAAGAACAAAGTATTGCTGATGTGGGGAGTCGTCTGGTTGATCTCCGCCCTCGCCTCACTCGCCGGCTACACGATTCTCGCAGAACTACCGGACATGCAATTCGCCATTATCGGTGGCTTCGCAAGCGGTGGGATCATCGCGATGCTCGCTTCGACGATGATGCCGGAAGCTCATGAGGAAGGTGGTGCGATCGTTGGTCTGTTCGCAGCACTTGGGTTAATTACTGCCATCATCCTTAGTTAAATACAACATAAGGCGCGTTGTCTGGAAAATGAACCGGACAACGCGCCTTATGTGTTTAAATTGATTTACATATCACCTACTTCTCCCGTAGCGCCTTCCCATTCCTGCTTAAAACGATTAACGAACTCTTCCATGTAGCGATGTCGCTCCTCTGCTAAATGAAGTGCTGTTTTCGTATTCATTAAATCTTTTAGTCGGAATAACTTTTCTTCGAAATGATTCAGGGCACTTGTCTCTCCCTTTCGGTCACCCGGTTTTCGTGGTGCTAGTCCAGGTACATGCATCGGCTCCCCGAACCGGCCAGCGAACTGAAATGTGCGCGCAATCCCGATTGCACCGATGGCATCGAGTCGATCAGCATCTTGAACGACTTGCCCTTCAATCGTTTGCATCGGTGGGCGTGTACCGTCTTTATAGGACAGGCTCGTGATGATGTCTAGAATTTGTTCCTGTTCTTCTTCTGTCACTTTTCCTTGTAAAAAGGTTGCGACCGTTTCTGCCGTTCCCCCGAGTTTACTATCTGCTACGTCATGGAGTAGGGCCGACAGTTCGA
This sequence comes from Exiguobacterium sp. E17S, assembly GCF_057772545.1. Taxonomy (NCBI): domain Bacteria; kingdom Bacillati; phylum Bacillota; class Bacilli; order Caryophanales; genus Exiguobacterium; species Exiguobacterium sp. E17S. The sequence continues at coordinate 289,747 of NZ_JBYLRU010000001.1, read as the reverse complement.
TGATCTTGACGTTCCCACCTTCTTGTTTGGCAATATGTAAGGCTAAGCGGCGAACCCGTTCGATGTGGGCATAATCATGACCTGAAAAGTCCGTCGCGTGAAACGACCGGACAAACGCTTCCGTTTCTTGAATCATTGTCGTCCACTCCATTCCGGTTCGAGTAGTCCGTACAGTAACATATCATGCCGCTCTCCGTCTCGTCGTAAAAAGGCACGGTATCTTCCTTCCTGTACGAACCCGAGTCGTTCGTACAGTTGAACCGCACGTGTATTATACTCAAAGACCGTCAATTGAATCCGGTACAAGTTCAACTCTAAGAAGGCGTACTCTAGTATCGTCTGTAGCGCATCCGTTGCATACCCTTGCCCTTCACAATCCGGATCGATGCCGATCATCAGCCATGCCGTTCCATGTGTCGGTAAAATATCTTCTAATGCGACCACCCCAATCATCCGTTCATCTTCGAAGTTACGAATCGCAAACCGAAACGTCTCCGGAGCATCCGTCGCCATCATCTGTTCAATCTTTTCCTTCGATAAGTGACGATATGGCGTCGCACTGAAATGACGAGCAAACGTTGCATCGTCAAGTAGACGTTGCATCACTTCGGTATCTTCCGATTGAAAACGCGTCAGACGAGTATGATGACCTTCAAGCAATTTTTTCATTCTTATCCCCCCTCTATACAAAAAACCGAAAAACGCTAACCCTCTTCAGAGTTAGCGTGCTGTGCTCATAAAACTTTTTCGAGGAACTTTTTCGCCCGGTCCGTCTTCGGATTGTCAAAGAGTTCGACCGGTGAACCTTCTTCCATCAGAATCCCCTCATCGAGGAACAAGACACGATCAGCGACTTCTTTGGCGAAACCCATCTCGTGTGTCACGATGACCATCGTCATTCCGCTTTCCGCTAGTTGTTTCATGACGTCCAGTACTTCATTGACCATCTCCGGGTCAAGCGCTGACGTCGGTTCATCAAACAACATGACGTTCGGTTCCATCGCAAGAGCACGTGCGATCGCGACCCGTTGTTTTTGTCCACCTGACAACTGGTTCGGGTAATTATCGCGTTTTTCAGCTAGACCGACACGTTCAAGCAATGTCTCTGCCCGATTGACTGCCTCGTCTTTTGAGATACCAAGGACGTTGATTGGTGCGTACGTCAAGTTATCAAGAACAGACTTATGTGGGAACAAGTTAAATTGTTGGAACACCATGCCGATGTTCTGACGTGCTTTCGAGATGTTCGCTTTGGGTTTCGTTAATTCAAAACCATCGACGATGATCGTTCCACTCGTTGGTTGCTCAAGTAAGTTGATACACCGTAGAAATGTTGATTTACCGGATCCCGACGGTCCGATGACAGCGACGACTTCACCGCGTGTGACTGTCGTCGAGATACCTTTTAATACTTCTAATTTTCCGAACTGCTTATGCAAATCGGTGACTTGGATCATAGGTTCCATCTGATTACCCACTCTTTCTCATAGCTTTTTCGACTTGTTGGCCTATCAAGCTCAATCCCATGACGAGAACAAAATATACGAATCCGGCAAACAACAACGGTTCGAAATAAATCGCCTTTTCTCCTCCAACGATTTGCGCACGACGCATGACGTCGAGCACACCGACTGTCGAGACGAGTGCCGATTCCTTCGTCAACGTGATCAATTCGTTCATGATCGCCGGAAGGATATTTTTAAAGGCTTGTGGCAAAATGATCGAACGGAGTTGTTTGAAATACGAAATACCGAGCGCATCTGCCGCTTCCCACTGTCCGCGATCAACAGCCTGAATCCCTGCCCGAATGATTTCCGAGATATACGCTCCGGAGTTCAAGGAGAAGGCGATGATTGCCGATTGGTATCCTGTCGTCACATACCCTGTCAACTGTGGTAATCCAAAGTGGACGATCGCCAGTTGCAAAATCAATGGTGTCCCCCGGAAGATCGCTGTGTAAGCATGACCAATGAAACGGAGGAAACGGCTCTTCGTGATTTTCAGTGCCGCGACGACGATTCCGATCAGCATCCCGGCAATGGCCGCCACGATGACGACTTGGAACAGGACCGGAATCCCCTCAAGAATATATGGAATTGAATCTTGAATCTTTGTAAAGTCTATCATAATCAATCTCCTAACGTCGCACAAAAGGGATGAGGTTACCCCCACCCCCATGCACTTGACTTATTTTGCTTCTTTTTGGAACCATTCTTCTGCCAATTTATCGATTTCACCACTGTCGATCATCTTCTTCAACTCTTTGTTGAAATCGTCACGCATCTTATCCCCTTTTTTGAAGGCGATCGCTGATCCAGCTGGACCATCTTCTTTAATCTGGTACGTTTTTAGGGATGCATCTTGATCCATATATTTGACGGCAACTGCATCCTCGATGATGAGGGCATCAATCCGACCTGTATTCAATTCTTGAATGATTTCTGGGATTTTGTTTAAAGGAACCGCTTCGCTATCTTTGAAGCGATCTTTTGCGAGTCCCTCTTGGATCGAACCAAGCTGGACACCGATTTTTTTGCCTTTGAGTTCGTCTTCCGAACTAATCGCTTTATCCTTCGTCATGACTAAGTTTTTTGATTCGAAGTAGATGTCCGTGAAGTCAGCATTTTTCTTACGCTCTTCTGTCGGTGTCATGCCCGCCATGACGAAATCGACACGACCTGAGCTGAGGGCACCGAGTAGGCTTCCGAATTCCATGTCTTCGATTTTTAAGTCATACCCGAGATTTTTCGTGACTTCCTTGGCGATCGCAACGTCGAACCCGACGATGTCCTCTCCTTTTTTCGTATCGATGTATTCAAATGGGAAGTAATCCGCTGACGTTCCCATCGTCAATACTTTATCGCTTTTGCTTGATCCACCTGTTGATTCTTCCGACGCGCCACATGCTGCCATCGTGACTGCCAGAATGCCTGCCATTGCCGTTGCTAATAATTTTTTCATTCGAGTTTTCCCCTTCCAACGCTCAATTGTCAGAACTTTAACAATAGTATGACTTATGTGTATGTCCAATTCAATACCGAAAAGCCTGACCTGTTCTATTGCTTTTAGGATATACGAATATTTATTCACTGTAAAGCATAAATATATAAATTTTTTTGACTTTCTATTCATAAATCATGCATAAATGACTTTTTATACAATTTTGCAAACGCTTTCAATATTGAAATTTATTATTTTAATCTCATGAATGCACAAAAAAAGACCCCTTTATCAGGAGTCTTCTTTGCTTATGCGTAGATTTCAATCAATGATTCAAGTTTGTCGACGACTTCTTCTGCCGTGAACGATTCGATGTCGAACCGCTCGACCATTGAGAGGATGTTTCCATCTTGCATTAATGCAATGATGGAGATGAAGGTGGATAACCTTCGAAGTATTCACGCGCACGGTCTGTCGCTTCGCGATCTTGACCAGCGAATACTGTGACGAAATGATCGGGCTTGATGCCCTCTTTCCGATTGACGTACGCTGCAGCGGGACGGGCGATCCCGCCAGCACATCCACATACTGAATTGACAAGGACAAGTGTTAGCCCTTCGCGTTTCATTGCTTCATCTACGCTCTCAGGCGTCGTTAATTCTTCAAATCCAGCAGCTTGCGCTTCTTTGCGGGCTGTTTGGACGACATCTTCAAAATACATTTGGAAATCCATCATATTGCCTCCTTTGATTCGTTCTCCTTCTTATTGTACGAGTTTCGATGAAATCTGTCCAAGTCTGTCGCTTAATTCAGTTTCTAAAAATGGTCGGGCATGCAACAAATCACGGAACGCGATGTAGCGGTCGATTTTTTCTTCCGTTGGTCGCTTGTTTTGTTTGTATGCTCGAATCAAGATGTTCTTCGGTGTGTGCTCGAGATCGATGAATTCGAGCAACTGCGCTTCGTATCCAACGAGCGTCAACAACTCGGCACGAATCGAGTCTGTCGCCAGTGACGCGAATTTTTCTTTGATCAGCCCATGCTGGAGCATGACATCGAGTGGCGAACAGTCCAGTTGACGGTTCAATTCCTTTTGACAGCACGGTACGCTCAGGATGACCGATGCATTCCAGTCAACAGCTCGCGCGAGTGCGACGTCAGTTGCGACATCACAAGCGTGAAGTGTCACCATCAGGTCGACTTCCGTCTCCCCTGTGTAATCATGAACGTCTCCGACACGGAATGTTAGATCGGTATAATCCAGATCACGCGCAATTTGTGTACATTCTTCGATGACTTCTTTCTTTAGATCAAGACCTGTCACTTCGAGGTCGAATCCTTTGACGACTTTTAGATAATGATAGAGAGCGAACGTCAAATACGACTTCCCGCAGCCAAAGTCCAAGATCCGGAGTTTTTTTCCTTTTGGTAAGGCAGCGATGCTATCCTCGACGAATTCAAGGAAACGATTGATTTGTTTAAACTTATCGTACTTCTGTTTTTTGACCTGACCCGCTTCCGTCATGACGCCTAAGCGAATCAGAAACGGAACCGGCACACCGTCTTCTAATAGATAGGTTTTTTTCCGGTCATGCGACAAGAGAGCTTTCATCGGCTCCTTTTTGGATGTCTTGATCGCGACTTTCATCTTTTTCGAGAGCTGGAATTGCCATTCTTCTTCTTCAAAACGGAATAAGAATTGACGGAATTCCGTGAACCAGTCATCGAGTCGTCCGACGAAATCGTCAATTAAAATATTTTCATGCTTCATAACGCGTTCAAATTGAAACTCTACCTGCATCATCACCGTATCTCTTAATAGAATCGGTTTTACCTTGATTCGTCGGAGATCATTTGATTTTTGACGCGGATTACTTATCGTTGCATGGATCAGTGTTCCTTGCGTGATTTGCGAGGCAAGACTCGCTTTTAATTCATGTAGTTCCACTAGTCGTCCCGTCCTTTTCTGATGTTCTTTCGAAACTGTAGCAAATTCGTACCTGTTCGACAAGTTTACACGCTTCATCATTCGTACGTAATCAAAAGGAGGAATGCATCATGTTCAAAAAAATTCTCTCACAAATCGGAATCGGTGCCGCTACGGTCGATACACGCTTGACGGATGACCGCTGTGAACCAGGCGGTCAAATTCACGGTGTCGTCCATATCAAAGGTGGAAACGTCGATCAAGAAATCGATCGAATTTATCTTGAATTCAACACGCAGTACAAACAAGAAGTCAATGATAGCACGACGTTTACGACCTTTACGCTCGACCGATTTGCCTTAAATGAAGCGAAGTTCACGATTGAAGCGGGTGTCGAGCGGGAAATTCCCTTTACATTACGCGTCCCGCTGAATACACCACTCTCCGTCAGTCAATCGAAATCGTGGATCGAGACGGGACTCGACATCGCTCAAGCCGTCGATCCATCGGACCGTGACGCTGTCATCGTCGAAGCAAACCGCTACCAAGCAACAGTCTTAGATGCGATGGAGTCACTTGGCTTCCGATTGAAAAAAGCCGATACGGAAAAATTACCTGGACGATTCCGGAAAGATTTACCGATTGCTCAGGAGCTTGAATATTCAGCTCGCAATACACACTACGCTCATAAACTGGATGAGATCGAAATCATCATGCTTCAAGACGGGTCTGGGATTGATTTAATCGTCCAAGTCGATCGTCGTGCGCACAGTCTCGGATCATTGTTCAGTGAAATGGCTGGTGCGGATGAGTCAATGATCAAACTTCGTCTGTCCAATAGTGAATTGCAAGATCAATCTTTCGTCGAACGTCAGCTGACAAGCATCGTGGAACGCTATAGCTAATCAATCGATCGAATTTACTTGAAAGTGATTCCTCTTCAGGGGAATCACTTTTTATTGAATTTTATTTCAATTTGAAATCGTTTACAAATAAAACATTGTTTAAACAACCCCCTTGCTATACTGTCCGTATTGAAAAGAATTCCAGTCACGGTTTGACTAAAGGAGGACGTACATCATGAAAAAAATCGGACAGTTCACGTTAACAGCCGGACTCGCAGCAGTACTCGTCTCAAGTAGTTTACCTGTCATGGCAGAGGCAGGATCTTCAGCCGATCGGATCAGTCACAAAATCGACACCATGACACTCGAACAAAAAATCGGGCAGATGATCATGCCGGACTTCCGACAGTGGAATGGCAGCAATCATACGTCGCTTGCCCCAGAAGTCGCGAACATCATCGATCGCTATGATTTAGGCGGCGTCATCTTGTTTGCTGAGAACGTCAGCGAAACCGAACAGACGACGAAACTCGTTCATGATCTGCAAGAAGTCGTCAAACAAGATGCTAGCAACGATATTCCGCTCTTCGTCACGATCGACCAAGAAGGTGGAATCGTTACTCGGCTCGGAACAGGGACGAACTTACCTGGCAACATGGCGTTAGGTGCGACCCGTAGTAGCACATATGCCAATGATGCCGGTCATATCATCGGTTCCGAACTGCGTGCGCTCGGCATCAATGTCAACTTTGGTCCGGTTCTTGATGTCAACAGCAATCCTGGAAATCCTGTCATTGGTGTCCGCTCGTTCTCGAGTGATCCGGAGCTCGTCGGCACACTCGGTTCCGCTCTAATGAAGGGAATTCAGTCTGAAGGTGTCGCGGCGACCGCCAAACACTTCCCGGGTCACGGCGATACGGCGACCGATTCCCACTATGGCTTACCGGTCGTTGACCGATCCCTGCAGGAGCTAGAACAAGTCGAGCTCGTACCGTTCAAGCGAGCTATTGCTGAAGACATCGATATGATCATGACAGGACACATCGGGATGCCGCAAATCGAACCTGAAGTCGTCACGTCGACAAATGGTACCTTCCCGTTACCTGCGACGTTATCGGATGATGTCATCACGGGCGTACTGCGCGAAAAACTTGGCTACGATGGCATCGTCATCACAGACGCGTTGAACATGCAGGCGATCGCCGACAACTTCACGGAATCAGAAGCCGTCTTAAAGACGTTTGACGCTGGAGTCGACATCGCGCTCATGCCGACGATCCTTCGTTCCGAGCAAGATGTCACAAAGCTCGATCAGATTTTCAAGGATGTGATCGCAGCAGTCAAAGACGGTCGCCTTTCAGAGAAACGAATTGATCAATCGGTTGAACGAATCTTGACGCTAAAAGCAGAGCGTGGGATTTGGAACGGTACGACTGACACGACATCCCTAGCTGAAAAAATCGCGCACTCGAACCAAATCGTCGGCAGTCCCGAGCATAAAGCAAAAGAACGCGCGATGACGGAAGCCGCGGTCACACTCGTGAAAAATGATCAGCGGACGTTACCATTCAAACCGAAAAAGAATGCCAACGTTCTTGTGATCGCTCCGGCGGCGGATCAGACGGACAGCATGAAAAAGACGATCGCTTCCTTACCGAAGAACCGGAACTGGCACGTGACGACAGCGAATTACTCGGCTACTACGCTACCGCTCGACCAAAACCCGACATTACGGGCGCAACTCGATGCAGCAGATTACATCATCGTCGGTTCCAACGTCAACACGAGTGCTAAACTACTCCCTACTGCACCAGAACAAGCGATTCCGGCTTCGATCTTCCGCTATGCGAAACAAACGGATACACCATCCGTCCTGCTCAGTCTCCGTAACCCATACGATGTCGCCGTTCAACCGGACGCACCGGCACACGTCCTCGTCTATGGTTTCAAAGGCGACCCGAACGGACCAGACTCCGAAGCAGGCAATCTGAAATCAGCGGGACCGAACCTGCCTGCAGGTATCCGAGCAATCTTCGGAACGTTCAAACCGCAAGGCACTTTACCGGTTGATGTGCCGGTCTTTCAGAACGGTGTCTTTACCGATCAACTGCATCTCGAATTCGGTGACGGCTTTAAAAACTGGAAAAAATGATGACGTGATACACCAAAAGACCGAAGCTCCTTTACAGGATGCCTCGGTCTTTTAACGATTGATACGGATATTCAGCTTCTTCTTTCGCACGATGGTAAACGCGGTATAACCAATAAGTCAGTAGTGCATAGACGACGATGACAAGAACAGCAGAAATGTAGCTCCCCATGCTATACGCTACCTTAAAGTTACGTGTCGAAGCGGATATACCGGATAACACGATTAATATCGGAATGATGTATCCAATAAATCTTACTTTGACTCTACCAAGCATTCGTTGTACAGCATATGCTGCACTGATCACAAGTGCGATCACGACGATTTCCATTCCAATCCCTACTCTCACTAAATGGTATTCCTAATTCTACCATCTAGCGATTCAAGAAGATACCGCTCGTGCTGGAATCGTTTCGTAAACTGACGCAAACGTCTCTTCCGTCCACCCCATATGCCAGAAGAGTAACTCATAGTAACAACTCGTCACGAAATGACGTTTCATTCGCTCGCGTTCCGCTGGGCTCGCTTGCTCCGCCAGCGCATCAAGCCGTGCAATCTGTTCAAAGACGACCTTTTCGAACCATTCCGAGCTATACGTGTCGATCCATTGCTGATAGATTTTTTCTTCCGGTGTACACGTCAGTAATTGTTGCCCGATTTCATAATACAACCAGTAACATGGCAAGATGGCAGCAATCGTCTCACCAAGCGTTCCTTCACTCGCATGATGCATGTGCGAGACGTACGCATATGCTGTCGGTGCCGGTTCAAATGCTTCAAGGTCTGCTGCCGTAATACCGAGCGGCTTAAAAAATGATTGATGTAAGCTCAGTTCTGCCTCGTAAGTCGAAGTAGCATGTTCGGCAAGTGTCGCGATCGTCGCGAAGTCGTCCGCTTTTGACGCTGCCTTCGCTTGAATCTTCGCAAAGTGTTTTAAGTAATAGGCATCCTGCATGACATAATGCCGAAATTTCGAGAGTGGTAACGTCCCCTCCCCGATTCCTTGAACGAATGGGTGCGTAAAACTACTGTTCCAATACGCTTGTGCCGCTTGTTTGATTTCTTGTGTGAATGTCATGATCTCATCCTCCTCGTTTAGTATGAAACGAAAAAACACCACCCCGAAACACACGGGCATGGCGCAAGAAGAACAAGACTTGACGCCACTTCCCTCCGTAAGTACGAACTTAATCAGGTTCAAAGGGTCCGAACGTCTTCGTTCGTCTCAGTCAGCCTACCGACTCCCCTAGTGGTCATTATTCGATTCCCATCCACTATAGCATGCTGAAAATGGAAGTCAAGTTGTCCTCTTTTCGCTATACTATGGAGTGTCAGAAGACGGATGCCGTCTCCATCTACAGACCGATTCCGAACTTCTTTCGTTCTCGTACACTAACTTTAGTACCTGATACTATAATTTATTCTGTTACTTACAAATTGGAGGATTTCATTATGCATACACCAACAAAAATCATGGCATCAGCCGTTATCGCTTCTGCTTTATTACTCCCAACAGCCGTATCCGCCGAACAAGTCGTCGATAAGACGATCGTCACACTCGGGGAGTCACTCGGCGCAAAGGATAAAGCATGGGTGCTTTCACGTCTCAATGCACCGGAAGGCATCACGCCGATCATCGCAACCTCTGCTGACGAAGAAAAATATCTCGGGAAAAACATTCCACAGTCGCAAAAAGGTGGCAACATGTATTCGTCGGCTAAAATCGAACTGACGGAAAAAGGAGATGGACTTTCCGTCTCGACGGAGAACATCACATGGGTGACGAAGGATATGTATCTCAACGCTCTCGTCACAGCGGGTGTCAAAGATGCCGACATCACGATCACTTCTCCCTACAAGGTGACCGGGACATCGGCACTGACAGGAATCATGAAAGCGTACGATCAAACTTCCGCTGAGACGGGAATTAAGTTAAGTGACGAACGCAAGGATTTAGCACAGCAAGAATTATCGGTCACATCAGACGTCGGAAAAACGGTCGGCACGGATAAAGTCGCTGACTTAATGAATGAGATCAAGGCTGAGATCGCCAATCAAAAACCGGAAACCAAAGTCGAGATCGAAAACCTGATTGTCCAAGTCATTCAAAACAACAATATCCAGTTGTCTGACGCACAAATGGACCGGTTGACGAATCTATTCAATCAAATGGAGCAAGCGAACATCAACTGGGGACAAATCGAGAGTGGATTGAAAAATGCGGGACAAGACATCCACGCGTTCGCAACTTCAGAAGAAACGAAAGGATTTTTCGCTAAATTATTTGATGGACTCAGTGACTTCTTCAGTTCAATCGCGGGTGTGTTCAAATAATTCAGACTTCCGTAACTGACAAAAAAATAGTAAACTAGATGTATCTGAAACGAAAGGTGGTGTGAAAAGATGGACTTTGCCGCGTGCAAACACTGGTTGATGGAACAATTGTATCTGTTGCGCGCGATTTTTCATGAAATGGCGTTCTAAGGCACCCGTCTGTCCTTTTTTAAGAACTTCATGAATGAAAAATACTGCAAAGCGCATCTTTCACACGTGATGGAGAGTGCTATTTGCGCTCTCCTTTTTTGATGCGCGCGAAAGGATCAATTGAATATGATGATTTGCGACATTCAACACCTGACAAAACAATTCGGAGGCGAGACGATCTTAGCGGATGTTTCCCTCTTCTTAAACGAACACGACCGTGTCGGTCTGATTGGACGAAACGGGAGTGGTAAGACGACATTACTCCGCTTGCTTGCTCGCCTTGAGCAACCGGACGGTGGTGTCATCTATCAAAAGAGCGGTTTGACGATCGGCTATTTGGAACAACTTCCTGTATATAGTGAGACGATGACCGGACTCGACGTCCTTTGGACAGCGTTTGAAGACATCCTCGCGATCCGTTCTCGGATGCAGCAGTTGGAGCAAATGATGGCGACAGCACCAGAGAATCTTGATGCGTTACTTGCACGATATGCGGAAGCGACGAATGCGTTCGAACAAAAGGATGGCTATCTACTCGACTCGAAAATCGAACGCATGGTGAACGGGTTACACCTTCGTCCGTTACTCACTCGTCCTTTCCACCAGTTGAGCGGTGGTGAACAGACGAAGATTTGTCTCGGTCGCATGTTACTCATGGAGCCAAATCTGCTCATTCTTGACGAACCGACGAACCATCTTGATTTAGCTGCCGTGGAATGGCTGGAGCAGTTCTTACGGGACTACACAGGAACCATCCTGCTCGTCTCTCACGACCGGGTCTTCTTAGACGCCGTCGTCACCTCGATCGTTGAACTCGAGGACGGTGAACTGACAACCTATATAGGGAATTACAGCGCGTTCGTCGTCGAACGAGAACGTCGCTTGATGGAACAGTTCCACGCCTACCAAGAGCAACAGAAAAAAATAAAGAAAATGAAGGAAGCGATTCGTCGACTCCGGCAATGGGCAAACGAAGCGTCTCCACCGAGTGAGAAATTATTCCGTAAAGCAAAATCGATGGAACGGGCACTCGAGCGGATCGAACGGATTAAACGACCACAACTCGAAGCCAAAACCGCTGATGTCTCCTTCTCTTCCACTGATCACTCGAGCCAAGTCGTCTTTCGCGCTGAAGAACTCTCGTTTGCTTATGGAACCCGTCACATTTTTGATGACGTCTCGTTCGAGATCATGGCACAGGATCGGATCGCGATCGTCGGAACGAATGGGAGCGGGAAATCGACGTTGCTCTCACTGCTGCTTGACGAATTATCACCAGAGGCAGGCACACTCACGCGTGGACCATCGAATCGGATCGGTTACCTGTCCCAGCATGCCCATTTCGAGGAGGACGCGCGGTTAATCGACTGGTTTAGAGACCGGATTGCCGTTCCAGAAGCGGAAGCCCGCCATATCCTAGCCCGGTTCCTGTTCTTTGGACCAACTGTCTTTCGGTCCATTTTGTCACTGAGCGGAGGCGAACGTGTGCGATTGCAACTCGCCGTCCTCGTTCATTCGTCGGTCAATGTATTAATTCTCGACGAGCCGACGAATCATCTCGATATTGAATCAAGAGAGACACTCGAAGAAGCACTCGAGAATTTTTCTGGAACATTGATTGCCGTCTCACACGACCGCTATTTCTTGAATCGTCTTTTTCCGCAGATCCTGTGGCTCGAAAATGGTCTGACGCGTTATCATGGTACGTATACGTATGCTCAACAGAAGCGTGCTGAGTTCGCTACGTCTTCCTCACTCCACGTAACCCCTCAAAAACCAAAACGCTTGTCACAACATGAGTTAGAAGTGCAGATCGAGCGGCTTGAACAGAAATTAGCAAAACGTGAAAAACCGACCGATACCGTTTCTAAAAGCATCCAACAGCAACTCGATGACCTATACGAACAATTGCTACAGTATGGATGATTTAGCTTTACTTGCCTGTCACTCTCGATACCGAGAGTGGCAGTTTTTTCGTTCACCTACAATGTTTTTAACTCCTAACATTTAGCTAACTTTATTAAGTTTTAAAATTTTATTTTATTTTGTTGTTGCTTATTGTCTGAAAATTCGTATAATTTAGCGTATAGCTTTTATTATTCTTTGGGAGGAATACACCATCATGAACGCCATTCAGCAAGTCATTCAAGGAAGTGTCGATTACGCCAACAACATTTTATGGTCGTATGTATTAATCGCTGTATTGATCGGCGGCGGGATCTACTTCACGATCCGAACTGGCTTCATCCAATTCACTTACTTAAAAGAGATGTTCCGCGTCACGCTCGATAAAAGTGAACAAACAACAGACGATAAAGGAGAAAGCATCACTTCTCTCCAGTCATTCTTCATCGGTGCGGCGACACGGATCGGTACGGGTAACCTTGCCGGTGTCACGATTGCCGTCACACTCGGCGGACCAGGTGCCGTCTTCTGGATGTGGATGGTCGCTCTCTTAGGGGGCGCGACGGCTCTCATCGAAAGTACACTGGCTCAAGTCTATAAAGTACGCGATACGAAATCGAACGCATACCGTGGTGGTCCTGCCTACTACATCGAAAAAGGCTTAAAGAACCGAGCTCTCGGAATCGTCTTTGCAATCTTGATTGCTGTGACGTTCGGCCTTATCTTCAACTCCGTTCAATCAAACACGATTGCCGCTGCCTTTGACAATGCGTTCGGTATCAACACAGCTGTCGTCGGCGCAGCACTCGTCGTCTTGACGGGACTCGTCATCTTTGGTGGTGTCCACCGTGTCGCGAAGTTCTCTGCAATCATCGTTCCTATCATGGCAGGTCTCTACTTGATTGCTGCTCTTTATGTCGTCGTTACGAACCTGACGGAACTTCCTGGTGTGTTCGCAATGATTTTCAAAAGTGCCTTCGGAATCGAGCAAGCATTCGGTGGCTCGGTCGGTGCTGCAATCTCACTCGGTGTCAAACGCGGATTGTTCTCAAACGAAGCGGGAATGGGGTCTGCTCCGAACGCTGCGGCAGCGGCTGAAGTCTCTCACCCAGCAAAACAAGGTTTTTTACAAACACTTGGTGTATTCCTTGATACGTTGATCGTCTGTACAGCGACAGCAACGATTATTCTCCTCAGTGATAGTTATGCTGCTGGAAATGGCGAAGGAATCGGCATGTTGCAAAACGCGCTCTCCGAAGAATTTGGTGCAATTGCCCCACCATTCATCGCACTCAGCGTCTTCTTGTTTGCTTTTAGTTCGATCGTTGGTAGTTACTACTACGGTGAGACGAACATCGAGTTCATCAAACAAAGTCCAGCAGCCGTCTTCGGTTTCCGGATTGCGACAATGGGCTTCGTCTTCATCGGATCTGTTCTCAGCCTCGGTATGGTATGGAGTTTTGCCGATCTCTTCATGGCAGGCATGACATTAATCAATATGACAGCGATCCTCCTCTTGAGCGGCATCGCTCTCAAAGTCATCAAAGATTATCAGGAACAACGGAAACAGGGACTCGATCCTGTCTTCTCAGCAAAAGCACTCGGGATCGAAAATACGGAGTGTTGGGACGTTGAAGAAGAAGCTCGTCCTGCTGCTGGTGAAGTGCCGCCATCACAATAATTTAACTCTGAGTTCAAACTTCAACACCGAGGAAGCCATGCGCCTACTCGGTGTTTTTATTTGTAAAAAAGAATTTGGATTATGTTTTCATCGTACAGGGAAAAAGTCAACAGATTGCCCCGAAGGAGGAATTCATCTTGTCTCAAGCCATGTTGATCATCAACCCGTCTTCTGGAAAAGAACTCGGAAAAAAACACGCAACGCTTGCTGAGGAAACGCTTGCTACTCGCTTTGAAACCGTCGACGTTCGGTTCACGGAAAAAGAACACGATGCGACGGAATTTGCGCGTCATGCCGCCCAGTCTAATTACGACGCTGTCATCGCCATGGGAGGTGACGGAACGGTCAATGAAGTCATCACTGGGATTGCCGAACAACCGCATCGCCCAACGCTCGGAATCGTCCCACTCGGAACGGTAAATGACTTATCGCGCGCATTACACATTCCGACGGATCCGGAAGAGGCGATCCAGATTCTAGCTGACGCCCCTGCCCGACCGCTCGATATCGGTAAATATGATGACCATTACTTCATGAACGTCATCGCTGTTGGTCTGATTGCGGAAGCCGTCGAGGAGGTCAGTGTCGAACAAAAGACGTCACTCGGATCGGTCGCTTATTTCATTGAAGGTCTAAAAGCCTTCAAGGATCATAGCCCCTATCCGATTGAAATTGATTCTGCTGAGAAACAATTCGATGGAGAAGCGCACTTGTTGATCATCGCCTTAACGAATTCCGTTGGCGGGTTCGAATCCTTTGCAGAAGACGCAAAAGTCGATGATGGACTGTTGCATGGCTTTATCATTACGAAGCTTGGATTCTTTGATGCGCTCCAAGCATTACCCAAACTCATCACGGGTGGATTATCAAAAGCCGATCAAATCGAACACTTCACGACGACCCGTGTCGAAATTCGCTCGAAAGAAGAATTGCCGATTAATGCCGATGGGGATACAGCAGGTCATGTTCCCGTGACTGTCGAGGTACTCCCGCAACATTTAACTGTGTTTTCACCATCTTCTAATGAATAACAGTATATGTTCATAGAAAAAAGAACTGACTCTTCGTCAGTTCTTTTTTTACTTATTAATCCATTACAATATATGTTAACAAAGCGTAATTTTGAAACATATTTGAAATATTTTCGTGTTATTGACGATGCTATAATCATCTCAGGCGAAAAATCATTCTTTAAAATAAATAATTATACATAAAATCTTACAATTTTGTAATGATCAGTTCTGGCGCTTCAGATTTTTAAGGAGGAAATACACTCAATGAAACGTTTACTTACAACAATGACAATGACAGCTTTGGTAGTTTCAGGTTTTGCAACAACGAGTGCTTCGAAAGTTGAAGCTGCAACGACATATAAAGTAAAGGTCATGGCAGACGGACTTCGTGTTCGTACAGGTCCATCAACAGCTTATAAAATCGTCGGTAGCGTCAATACAGGACAGACATTCAATTATCTTGGTGTTTCCGGTTCATGGACAAAAATTTCATACGGTGGCGCATCACGCTACGTTTCTTCTACATACGTAAAAAAATACAGCACAACGACTTCAACAAAAGCAACGACTGGCTTCTCGCGTCCAGCAAGCGGTCCAATCACGCAAGGATATGGTGCTGCAAGTGGAGTTTACGGTTATACGTTCCATAACGGCATCGATATCGGCGCTCCAACAGGTACACCTGTCTATGCATCAGCCGCTGGTAAAGTCATCACATCCCGTTATTACGGCGCATACGGAAATCACGTCATGATGACGCATACCGTCAACGGCATCCAATATACGACGGTGTATGCACACTTGAATAGTCGCTCCGTCTCAGTCGGACAGACGATTGCAAAAGGATCGAAAATCGGTACGATTGGTGCAACAGGTAACGCGTTTGGTGCGCATCTCCATTTTGAAATGCATCGTGGTCCTTACGTCTACAGCGGAACGTCTGCTGCAAACAGTGTCAATCCACTCAATTACTTCAACTAAGCTTGATTCACCGGACTTCTCCCCATGAGAAGTCCGGTTTTGTGTTTCAGATGAAATCTCCTGACAGGAATGGTACGGTATGGTTATGAGTCTAATCCACAACGGAGGCGAAACACATGAAACGAACGATCCCCTTTCTTTTATCAGCGACGTTTGGTGTGACGTTACTTGCCGGATGTCAAGATCAGCCGACACCTGAAGAACGTCTTGATGCCTACATCAAACTTTGGGAAAAACAAGATTACGATAAGATGTATACGTACGCGAGTACGGCTACTAAAAAGGAATACGGAAAAAAAGAATTCATCGACCGGACAAAACAGTTGTCGAAATCGCTTGATATCAAAAAGTTATCCGTCGAACGGAAGAAAGCGAAGGAAGCAACGGATGACGAAAAAGCGTCCCTTCCCGTACGAATCTCCTTTGATACGGTTGCAGGAGCCGTTGCTTATGATAAACAAGTCCCGTTAACATTCGAGAAACAAGGAGAAACAGAAAACTGGTTCATTGACTGGGACTCTTCGTTTGTTCTAAAAGACTTTAAGAAAGAAGACAAGGTTCAGTTAGAAACCGTAGAAGGTAAACGTGGTGATTTACTCGACGCGAACGATAAACCGCTCGCGACCTCCGGTAAAGGGTATGCTGTCGGAGCAACTGCAGGACAACTTAAAGATGTCGACCAAGTTGCCGAGTTGCTCGACCGCCCGACCTCATCGGTCGAAGATTCCTTAAAAGCAAGTTGGGTCAAGGATGGACAATTCGTTCCGCTCAAAACACTGACCGACGAAGCAACGGTTGAAAAATTGCGTGACATTCCTGGAATCAGCGTCAAAGAGACAGAAGTCCGAACGTATCCACTTGGTAAAGCAGCCTCTCATTTAATTGGATATATCGGTTCGGCAACAGCAGACGAAATTAAAGAATCGAAAAATAAAATCCAAGCTGGTGAACAAGTCGGGAAACGAGGTCTTGAACAAGTCCTTGATGATCGGTTACGCGGTAAAGCCGGTGCTTCGATCATTCTACAAAAGAAAGACGGATCAAGCGTTACCGTCGCTGAAACGAAGCCGACGGATGGTGAGGATATCCCGTTGACGATTGATGCTACGCTCCAGAAAAAGACGTACGACACGATGCAAGAGGATCCGGGAACGGCATCGGCAATCGATCCGCGGACTGGTGAGACGCGTGTCTTACTTAGCTCCCCGGGCTTTGATCCTTCTGAATTCATGTCAGGGATCTCGCAAGCGCGACTCGATGAACTGACGCAGGATCCGGATCAACCATTGTTGAACCGATTCACGAGTGCCTTTGCACCCGGTTCGACCCAAAAACCCCTGACGGCCGCCGTTGGCTTAAAGAGTGGAACACTTGACCCGGAAAAAGCCTATACGATCAATGGACTGAAAAATAAGATCGATGGTTTTAACGTCACGCGGATTCACGAGACGCCAGCACCCGTTAATCTGCACAATGCGCTCGTTTATTCAGATAACATCTATTTCGCCCGCTCAACACTCGAACAGGTCGGAACGAAGGCGTTCACGTCTGGACTTGAAGCACTCGGATACGGAGAGAAGCTACCGTTTACGTATCCGTTACGCGCTTCTCAGATTTCAAACGACGGGACGATCGCTTCAGATGGACAGCTGATGGATACGTCCTACGGACAAGGACAGATGCTGACGAACATTCTCCATCTAACGTCGATGTATGAAATTTTCTTGACCGATGGAACAATCTATCGTCCGACTCTTTTACAAGAGGAAAAAACGAAGCAAGTCTTCAAAAAAGATCTGCTGGATGCGAAAGACGCGAAGATGATTCGTGATGATCTCTATGACGTTGTCCATAACGGCTACACGCTCCCGGCCGATATCAAGGAAGTCGATGTTGCCGGTAAGACCGGTACGGCAGAATTGAAAAAGGCAGGCGAAACCGATGGAAAAGAGAATGGCTTCTTCGTCGGTTACGATAACGACAAAAAAGATCTTCTCGTTGCCATCATGATCGAATCGGTCGAAAAAGAAGATCGTGGCAGTCCGTATGTATCGGGTCTTGTTGCCGAAGTACTCAAACAAAATCGATGATTGGAGTGATTGCTTGATGATCCGCACGAGCCGTACTTCAGACCTCCCTGCCCTGCTTGCACTGACGGCAGAGACCTTCTTGCACCATCAACGATTATCGCCTCACTTTCATCCAGATGTAACGACACCGTACACGCTGGAGTCTTTAAGTCAGATGGTGGAAGCAGAACAACAACTCTGTCTGACAGCGCTTGACGGAGAAACACTCGTTGGTTACTTGTTCGGCAAGTGGACAGCGCCAGCATCCGATCGATTTACACCAGTCCGGATCTTGAACATCACCGACGTCGGTGTCACCTCATCCCATCGTTCATTCGGAATTGGTCGCCAGTTAATGCAGGCTGCAGAAGAACTCGCACTCGAGCGAAAGGTCGATGCTGTTCGCTTAAACGTTTGGGCGGTCAACGACCGTGCCGCCACGTTTTATGAGGAACTTGGATTCGAACCGCTGTATACCAACTTGCAGAAGTCGCTCGTTCAACAGTGACATCTATACGAAAAAGGGGCTGACTCAAAAAAAGAATGACGCGTCTTTTCACGCCCTTTCCTCAGGCGAGACACAAGCCCGCTTCCCTGCTTCATTTAAGCAGGAAAGCGGGTCTTGTTCGTCTCTAACAGCGCATAAATGCGCCTGATCCTGTAAGAGTGGTGTGTGACGCGTCATTCTTTTTGTTACGAGATAAGGGTGGCAGATCATCATTCTGCCACCCTTATCTTTGTAGAGACTGTCCTTTGAGTCAGGTCCTTTTTATTAATGCGACGGCGTCGCCGCAAGACGTGCTGCCATCAACTGTTGAATTGTTTCTCGATCGTTCTGGTGCAGTAAATCGACGATTTTACTGCCGACGATGACCCCCGAGACTGGGCGGCTCAATTGTTTGACGTGTTCCGGTGTACTGATCCCGAACCCGGCAAGTACAGGTACTGGACTGTTTGCTGCGACGTTCGCTAAGTGGTCTTCAAGCGCCGTATCAAACGTCGTCTGTCCACCTGTCGTTCCGTTGACTGTGACCGCATAGAGGAATCCTTCACTTTTATCGGCAATCTTTTGAATCCGCTCCATCGGACTCGTCAAGGAGACGAGCTGGACGAGCGCGATGTCCGATTTGTCCTCTTGCTCGAAGAACTGTTCGCTCTGCTCAAGCGGCAAATCAGGAATAATCAGTCCGTCGACCCCGACTTCGCGACATGTCGCTAGAAACGCCGTTAATCCGTAGCGGAAAATCGGATTTAAGTACGTCATCAAGACGACAGGAACATCGACGGTCTGACGAGCAACGCGAACTGCCTCGAGGACATCCTTCAGTCCAACGTTCGCTTCTAGTGCGCGAAGTCCCGCTTCTTGAATGACTGGACCGTCAGCGACAGGATCCGAAAACGGAACACCGACTTCAATCGCTGTCGCTCCGGATTCAGCGAGAAACGACAGGATTTCCGGGAGTTGATCAATCCCTCCGTCTCCCCCCATGACGTACGGAATGAAGGCTTTCTCCCCTTTGCTCGTAACGGTACGAATGGCTATTTCTAATCGCATCACGCTTCCCCCTTTAGTGCGTTTCTGACAGTGACGACGTCTTTATCGCCCCGTCCTGATAAGCAGATGACGAGAATCTCTTCCTTGTCCATCTCTGCCGCGAGTTGAGTCGCGTAGGCAATCGCGTGTGCCGACTCAAGTGCCGGGATGATTCCCTCCTTGCGGCTCAACAACTGGAGTGCTTCCAGTGCTTGTTCATCGGTCACCGCTTCATATTGGACACGACCGATATCTTTTAGCAAGCTATGCTCCGGTCCGACACCCGGGTAATCGAGTCCAGCTGAGATCGAATGCGCTTCTTGTACTTGACCGTGTGCATCCTGTAAGAGATACATCATCGAGCCGTGCAAGACACCGACCTCTCCTTTTGTCATCGTCGCTGCGTGTTTCTCTGTGTCGATTCCGCTGCCCGCCGCTTCAATGCCATACAATTTTACATCTGTATCATCGATGAACGGGTGGAACATCCCGATCGCATTACTACCGCCGCCGACACAAGCGACGATCGCCTCTGGTAGACGCCCCTCTTTTTCGATGATTTGGCGTCGTGTCTCTTTTCCGATGACTGCTTGGAAATCACGGACGAGTTGCGGGAATGGGTGTGGTCCGAGAACAGAACCCATCAAGTAATGCGTGTCTTCGACATGTTTGACCCAGTAGCGGAGTGCTTCATTGACGGCATCTTTGAGTGTCCGACTGCCTTGTGTGACTGGGATGACGGTTGCTCCAAGTAACTCCATCCGGAAGACGTTCAATTCTTGACGACGGACGTCCTCTTCTCCCATGAAGATGACACATTCGAGATCGAGTAAGGCACAGACCGTCGCTGTCGCGACACCGTGTTGTCCTGCCCCTGTCTCAGCAACGATTTTTCGTTTCCCCATCCGTTCAGCCAGTAACGCTTGACCGATCGTATTGTTGATTTTATGGGCACCGGTATGGTTCAAGTCTTCTCGTTTCAAATAGATCTTTGCGCCACCGATCGTTTGCGTCAAATGTTCGGCAAAATAAAGTGGTGTTTCACGTCCGACGTATTCTTTCAATAATTCGTCCATCCGCGCTTGAAACGCTGGATCTTCTATTACCGTTGCGTAAGCTTCTTCGAGTTCGATCACCGCGTGCATCAATGTTTCCGGGATGTAGCGTCCTCCGTATTTACCGTATTGTCCGAGTGTATCTGGTTGTGCGTAGCTCATACTTCTCTCTCCTTTACGGCATCTGCGAATGCCTGCATTTTGATGGGATCTTTCCGTCCATCCGTCTCGATGCCACTTGAGACATCGACGGCGAACGGGTGATATCGTTTTATTGCTTCTCCGACGTTTCCTGCTGTCAAGCCACCGGCAATGAACAGTGGTCGATCGGCTTGAATGTCTCGTGACCAGTCGAATGTCTCGCCACTTCCAGCAACCGGTGCGTCAACGAGCAAATAATCCGTCTGTTGCTCTACTTGTCCGATGTCCGTCACCGGAATCGCTTGAATGACGGGAACTGGTATCTCTCCGTCCGGAATGACACCATGAATTTGGACGAGATCTAGCGCGACTTGTTCAACCGCGTCGGTCACCTGCTGGTAAGTCGGGGAGACGAAGACACCGACGACTTGGACCGTTTTTGGAATGTCGCGTCTGAGACGAGCCGCCTCTTCCAGCGTGACCTGTCGTTTACTTTTAGCAAAGATAAAGCCGATGTAGTCCGCTAAGCGAACTGCCGCTTCGACATGTTCTCTTTCCCGGAGACCACAGAACTTAATCCGTGTCATACGCGAACGCCACTCACTTCTCGGATGAAGACTTGCGGATCGTCTGCCCGCATCAACGTCTCGCCGACGAGGATCCCGTCTGCACCGGCAGCGTGTAATCGCTGTGCTTCCTCGACCGTCTTGATGCCACTCTCACTGATATACCGGACGTCCGATTGTTTTTGTTCGAGTAATCCGACCGATGTCTGTAAATCAACTTCGAACTTTTTCAAGTTCCGGTTGTTGATGCCAATGATTTGAGCACCAATCGCCTCTGCTCGGCGTAACTCCTCTTCGTCATGGACTTCGACCAAGACCTCAAGTCCTTCTGCGTAAGCATACGCATACAAGTCAGCAAGCGTCTCCTGCTCGAGAGCGGCGACGATTAAGAGAATCAACCGTGCCCCATGTGCTTTTGCCCGGTCGATTTGAATCCGATCAATCATGAAATCCTTACAAAGCACCGGGATATCGACTGCTGCAGCGACTGCCGCTAAATCGTCCATCGACCCTTTGAAGTACGTCTCGTCCGTCAAGACGGAGATGACGGTCGCCCCACTCGCTTCATATTGTTTTGCCTGAGCGACGACATCGACGTCGAGTGCGATTGCCCCTTTTGATGGCGACGCTCGTTTGATTTCCGCGATGACGGATAAATCCGCTCCCGCTAGTCGTTGCTTAATCGACGGCTTCAATGCTTCCCGACTGATCCGTTCGACCCCGTTTAATTTTAATTGCAGGACTTCTGCTCGTTTCGTTTCGATGATGCGATCTAAGATATTCATCCGATTGCTTCCTCCCGTGTCATTTGTCGTAATTGGTTCAATCGTTCCATCGCCCGTCCTGAGTCGATGCTATCTGCTGCTAAGGCGATTCCTTCTTCGATCGTCTTCGCCCGATTTGCTGCAAAGAGAGCAATTCCGGCATTGAGTAGAACCGTGTCGCGATAAGCACCATGCTCTCCACCAAGAACACGGAGTAAAATCGCCGCATTCTCTTGTGCACTACCTCCGCGAATTGCTTCAAGCGGTGCGGTCTTCAGTCCGACTTCCTCCGGGTGAAGACTGAAGCGGATCAGCTCACCTTCGTCGAGTAAGACGAGTTGGTTCGTTCCGGCAAGGGATGCTTCATCCATTCCATTCGCACCATGTAAGACGATTGCTCGCTTCCGCCCGAGTCGGTGCAATGTCAACGCCATCGTCTCGAGCATATCCTCCCGGTAAATTCCTAATAGTTGTGTCTTGAGCGGGACCGGATTCGTCAACGGCCCGATCAAGTTAAAGATCGTTGGAATCCGCAGATCGCGTCGGACCTTCATGATTTGCTTGACGCGTGGGTGCATCCGTTGCGCAAACAAGAAGGCGATTCCGTTCGACTCGAGCTGTTCTGCTAAACGTTCCGGTGTCGCATCGAGCGAAACCCCGAGTGCTTCGAGCACATCAGCGCTGCCCGTTTTACTCGAGACACTCCGATTCCCGTGCTTCGCGACTTTCATGCCGGCACCTGCCAGAACGAAGGCGGCTGTCGTACTGATGTTGAACGATTGTGAGCCGTCGCCTCCCGTGCCGCAGTTATCCATGAAATCGCCGGTGACCGGAATATCGAGGGCGACCTCGCGCATGATCGAAGCGAGACCGGCTAATTCTTCTGCAGTCTCCCCTTTTGCTTTCAATGCGACGAGAAAAGCGGCAATTTCGCTATCGGTCACGTCTTCCGCAAACAGTTCGCGTGCTGCCTGTTGCATCTCTTCGTATCGTAAATGTTTCGCTTCTGCTAGTTTCAATAACGTCTCTTTCATCGTTCGTCACTCCTTTGTCAATTCAATGAATCGTTTAATCATCTGCTGTCCTTGTGGTGTTCCGACGGATTCAGGATGGAACTGGATTCCGAACGTCGGATCTGTCTTGTGCTCGAGTGCCATGATCGTCCGGTCCTCAGTTTCTGCCGTGATGACGAGTTCCGTTGGTAAATCGTTTCGCGCGACGATCAGCGAATGATAGCGCATGACCTCTAACGTTTCCGTCATTTCGTCGAAGAGTTGTCCCGATTGTCGAATCATCGATGTCTTCCCGTGCATGATGACTGGTGCTTCGACGACGCGTCCTCCGAATGCTTCGCCGATTGCCTGATGTCCGAGACAGACACCGAGAATCGGTACTCGACCCGATAATTGACGAATGAGATCGATGCAGATGCCAGCGTCAGCCGGGCGACCGGGACCGGGTGAGAGGATGATGCCGTCTGGTTTCATCTCGCGTAGTTCTTCGATGCTGACCGCATCGTTTCGAATGACGTGAACGTCCGTATAAACGGATGCGTATTGGTATAGGTTATAGGTAAAGGAATCATAATTATCAATTAGGACGATCATTTCCAAACCTCCAGTAGTGATTTCGCTTTGTGTAACGTCTCCTGGTACTCGAGGCGTGGAATCGAGTCGTAGACGATGCCAGCACCTGCTTGAACAGAAGCGACACCATCTTTGATCACCATCGTCCGGATAGCGAGGGCAAAATCCATATTCCCTCGAACATCGAAATAGCCGACCGCCCCGGCATATACTTCTCGTTTCACCTGTTCGTACTGGTCGATCAACTGCATCGCTCGGATTTTCGGAGCTCCCGTGACCGTCCCAGCCGGTAGACAAGAGACGAGTGCGTCTGCGCCGGTCTTTCCGTCTGCTAGCGTACCTTCAACGACCGAGACGAGATGCATAACGTTCTTGAATCGTTCGATTTGCATGAATCGCGTCACCTCGACGGTACCAATCTGACAAATCCGACCGAGGTCGTTGCGTCCAAGATCGACGAGCATCCGGTGCTCGGCCCGTTCTTTCTCATCGTGAAGTAACTCCTCTGCCAGTCGTTCGTCCTCCTCTTTCGTCTTCCCCCGACGGCGTGTACCGGCAATCGGATTCGTCGTCACTCGATTCCCTTTGACTTGGACCAAACTTTCCGGGGAGGCCCCGAGTACGATCGCTTCGCCTAAGTCGATATAGAAGAGATAAGGGCTTGGATTGTCCTTACGAAGCTTCCGGTAAAACTGGAACGGGTCACCTGAGAACGTCGCATCAAGTCGTTGCGAGAGAACCAGTTGGAAGACGTCGCCTTGACGGATATGTCTCTTTGCTTGTTCAACGAGTCCTTCAAACGTCTCTTGATCCATTAACGGTTCATAGACGACATCCCGGAGTGGACGCTCGATGTCCGTTCGCTCCCGTGGTTGCTCAAGTTGCGCTTTCCGTTCTGCTAGACGTTGACGTAATTCATCACGATCGGTGATGCCACCGAGCGACGTCTGAATTAAATGAACGCGATGTTCGAGATGATCGAACAGGATGATTTGGTCGTATACGGCGAGTAACGCGTCTGGTAATTGTCGCGTTCGCTCAGGAACCGCTCCGAGCGTCTCATAGGCGCGCATCATGTCGTAACCGACATATCCGATCCCACCCGCTAAAAACGGAAGTTCTTCTTCGACGCCACCCCGAAGGATCATCTGTTGCATCAGTCGTACTGGATCACCCGTTTCCTGCGTCAATTGACCTGTCGTCAACTGTTCCCGTGTCACGGTCCGTCCCTCTGCCCGAATCATCTCCACCGGATCGACACCGATGATCGAATACCGTCCTTGATCCGTATGCGCAGAACTTTCAAGTAAACATTTCTGTGTTCCGCTCAGTTGTTGGAAAATCATGATCGGCGTCATCTCGTCGCCGTTTAGTTCAAGTTGTTCGATGATAAGTGTGTCTGTCTGAACCATCCCTGTTCGCCTCCTGGAATATAAAAAAAGTCCCCCATACAGCGTATGCTGCATGGAGGACGATTATCTCGCGGTGCCACCTCTCGATTGGAACGGTTTGACCGTTCCCACTTTGTCTGATGCGTCTTAATAAGAGACATCATAGCCTACGATAACGGGGGCATCCGTCGCGACCTACTTCTTCGTTCAGCCACGCTCTCATGAGACCATTCACGAAACCTCGCCGTACGGAAGTCACACCATTCTCCCGCTCTCTGAAACGCCGATGTTGTCTCGCTACTTAACTCACTCTACGATTTGTTCGATTCGATTGTATACGAAAAGGGTCTTCTCGCCCATTCATGTAGAACATGAAGGACGGGAAGACCCGCGGTACCACCTTCGTTGACGATGCTGACACCGTCCCCTTTGAAACGAACCGGACCGTTGTCCTGATTCGTCGACCCCGATAACGGGAGGAACCCGTCAGAGCCTACTACCCATTGAAGGGATTTGGTCTGAAGCTCAGAAGGCCATTCGCTTGTTGCCCGATACTGATTCGCACCACCCATCAGCTCTCTTGAATCGTTTCACAAGTTACTTCTCTTCGTCTTTGCTATCGTGTGTTGAATTGATTCTTATATTACGATGCTTCTTCTTCCCTGTCAACTGGAAAAACTCAATATAGGGAAAGTTGGTTCGGGTCAATCGATTCGAGCGCTTGTTTGACGGTTTGCAGGAACTGTCCGGCAACGAGTCCATCGAGTACCCGGTGGTCGATCGACATACAGAGGTTGACCATGTCGCGTGCTGCGAACATACCGTTCACCCAAACCGGACGTTTGACGATCGATTCAACGGATAGAATTGCCGCTTGCGGGAAGTTGAGGATCGGTGCCGATTGAATCGAACCGAACGATCCTGTGTTGTTGACAGTAAACGTACCGCCCTGCATCTCAGCAGACGACAACGTACCTGCTTGTGCGCGTTTCCCGAAGTCATCGATCGCGCGTGCGATACCTTTGATGCTTAGTTCATCCGCATTCTTGACGACCGGTACGAACAGAGCGTCCTGCGTCGCGACAGCAAGTGATAGGTTGATCGCTTTCTTTTGAATGATCTTATCTCCCGCCCATGTCGAGTTCATGATCGGATGTTTCTTCAATCCTTCGACCGTCGCCTTCATGAAGAACGGCAAGAACGTCAATTTGACCCCTTCTTGTTTGAAGAACGCATCTTTATGACGATTACGTGCTTCGACCAAGTTCGTGACATCGACTTCGATCATCAACCAGGCATGTGGCGCTTCGTGTTTCGCACGTACCATGTTCGAAGCGATCGCTTGACGCACACCGGCAGTCGGAATCTCGATGTCGCCCGTTTCCGTCGGTTGTGGTGCACTGACCGGACGTTTTGGTGCAGGTGGTGCTTCTGCCGGAGGCGCTAGCGGAGCCGCTTGCGCTTCCGGTTTTGGTTCAGTTGCTTGTGGTGTCGGGATCGATCCAGACTCGATCAGTTTCAAGAGGTCTTTCCGTGTAATCCGTCCGCCAGCTCCAGTACCCGTCACTTGTTCGAGATCAATGCCGTGTTCTCCCGATAGTTTCAAGACAGCTGGTGAATAGCGTTTTTTCATCGATGTATCAGACGACGTCGTTTCTTCGACAGCCGGTACTTCTTGTTCGGTCGCAGCGACTTCCGTTGACCCACCACTGACTTGCATCGTGACAATCGCGTCACCGACTTGCAACGTATCCCCTTCTTCTGCAAGCAGTTTTTCAATCACACCATCAAATGAAGATGGGACTTCTGCCGTTACCTTATCGGTAATGACTTCTGCAATCGGATCATATTTTTTGACAGTATCGCCCGGTTTGACAAGCCACATCGAAATCGTTCCTTCAGTAACACTTTCCCCGAGTTGTGGCATCGTAAGTGTTTCAGTCTTCATCGGTCAGTTCCCCCTTAGTATGCGTGTAACGTCCGGATTTTATCTTCAATTTTCTCGCTTGAGATGTTGAAGAACTTCTCCATCGTCGGAGCGTATGGCATCGCTGGGACGTCTGGACCACAGAGTCGTTCGATTGGTGCATCGAGATCGAACAATGCTTCTTCTGCAATGATCGCCGACACTTCACTCATGACGCTACCTTCTTTATTGTCTTCTGTGACGAGCAAGACTTTCCCCGTCTTTTTCGCTGCTTCGACGACTGCTTCGCGGTCGATTGGATACACCGTCCGCAAGTCAAGGATGTGGACATCGATTCCGTCTTTTTCAAGGCGTGTTGCTGCCTCAAGTGCCATATGAACACATAGCCCATAAGTGATGATCGTCACGTCTTCGCCCTCACGCTTGACGTCTGCTTTACCGATTTCGACCGTATAGTCGCCTTCAGGAACATCCCCTTTTAACAGACGATAGCCTCGTTTGTGCTCAAAGAACAAGACCGGATCATTCGAACGAATCGCTGCCTTTAGCAATCCTTTTGCGTCATATGGATTCGATGGGATGACAATTTTCAGACCAGGCGTCGAGTTGAACATCGCTTCGACCGACTGAGAATGATAAAGTGCCCCGTGAATACCGCCGCCGAACGGTGCGCGGATGACGATCGGACACGTCCAGTCATTGTTCGAACGATACCGAATCTTCGCTGCTTCACTGACGATTTGGTTGACCGCTGGCATGATGAAGTCAGCGAATTGCATTTCAGCAATCGGACGCATGCCGTACATCGCAGCTCCAATTCCGACACCGGCAATCGCACTCTCAGCGAGTGGTGCATCGATGACACGTTCTTCTCCGAATTGTTCGAGCAATCCTTGTGTCGCCCGGAAAACACCACCACGGACACCGACGTCTTCGCCGAGGATGAAGACGGACTCGTCGCGTTCCATCTCTTCTTTGATTGCACTATTGATTGCTTCGATTAAACTTAACGTCGTCATTTCGTTTCCTCCTCGTCGTACACGTAACGTAATGCATTTTCTGGCGCATCGTAAGCTGCTGCTTCCGCATAAGCTGTTGCTTCATCGACTTCTTTTTCCATCGCTTGTTCGATTTCAGTCGCTGACTCTTCCGTCAGGACGCCCATTTCGATCAGACGCGCCCGGAAGAGTTTGATACCGTCACGTGCTTTTAAGGCATCGAGTTCTTCAGCAGAACGGTATGATTTATCGTCATCATCCGATGAGTGTGGCACGAGACGTTCGACTTCAACTTCAATCAAGGTCGGACCTTCTCCCCGTAATCCGCGCTCGCGTGCTTCCTTGACGACCTTATAGACAGCGAGTGGATCGATGCCGTCCACCGTATAACCAGGCATTCCGTAGCCGATCGCACGATCAGCGACGTGTTTCGCCGACAACTGTTTCGAGAGAGGT
The DNA here is from genome assembly GCF_057772545.1 of Exiguobacterium sp. E17S. Classification (NCBI taxonomy): domain Bacteria; kingdom Bacillati; phylum Bacillota; class Bacilli; order Caryophanales; genus Exiguobacterium; species Exiguobacterium sp. E17S. The sequence continues at coordinate 261,335 of NZ_JBYLRU010000001.1, read as the reverse complement.
GTCGAGATCGCGTATTTATTGTTTTCACAGAACAAGATGACCGGGAGCTTATGAATTCCGGCGAAGTTCGCCCCTTCATGGAAGTCTCCTTGGTTTGAAGAGCCCTCTCCGAACGAGACGTAAGCAACGAGTGGTTCCTTACGCATCTTCGCAGCAAGTGCGATCCCGACTGCATGTGGGACTTGTGTCGTAACCGGACTTGAACCCGTGACGATGTTCAAAGCACGTGAACCGTAGTGTCCTGGCATTTGACGACCACCTGAGTTCGGATCTTCTGCCTTTGCGAATGCCGACAGCATAATATCGCGTGACGTTTGACCGAAGTGCAAGACGACGCCTAAATCACGGTAATACGGCAAAATGTAGTCCGTTCCTTTTTCAAGGGCGAACGCTGCACCAACTTGAGCCGCTTCTTGTCCTTGACATGAGACGAGGAAGGGAATTTTACCCGCTCGGTTCAACTTCCACATCCGTTCGTCGATCTTCCGCGCACGGACCATCGTTTCGAACATCTGAATCGCGTCCTGTTCCGTTAATCCGAGTTCTACTAATTCTTTGAATTCTATTTTTTCCATCCGTAATTCCTCCTTAGGCGTGAACCGCAAGTCCGTCGACGGCAAGTGCTGCTTCTCCGAATGCTTCTGACAAGGCCGGGTGCGGATGCACGAGCTGTCCGACTTCCCATGCCGTTGCATTGAGTACGAGCGCTAATCCACCTTCACTGATCAGTTCCGTTGCTTTTGGTCCGACGATGTGAACGCCGACGAGATCATCTGTCTTCGCATCCGAGACGAGCTTGATGAAGCCTGCCGCCTCTCCTTCGATCCGCGCTTTCCCTAATCCATTGAACGAGAAGCTCCCTACCTTGACGTCCATTCCGGCACGTTTTGCTTCGTCTTCCGTTAAACCGACCGATGCCGCTTCCGGTACGCTGTAGATACAACGTGGTACGAACGCATATTCAAGTGGTGTCGTCGTTCCGTTTACGATCGCCTCGACCGCTTTGACACCTTCTGCTGACGCAACGTGCGCCAGTTGTAAGCGACCGATGACATCCCCGATCGCATAGATATGTTGATCCTTCGTCCGGAAATGGTCATCGACTTGGATGAAGCCATTTTCGACGACGATATTCGTGTTTTCAATTCCGATGCCTTCGACGTTCGCCATTCGACCGATGGCGACAAGCAATTTATCCGCTTCAAGCGTCGTTTGTTCTCCGTTACGGTCATCGCGATCGAGACACCGTCTTCTGACATTCGGAACGTGTCACTTTGTGCAGCTGCGCCGGTATGAATCTTGACGCCCCGCTTTTTCAATTGACGGGCGACTTCACGACTGACTGCCGCATCTTCCGTCGGTAAAATCCGGTCGCTAAATTCGACGACCGTTACTGCGACGTCAAAATCTGTCAACATCGATGCCCATTCGACACCGATGACGCCGCCACCGATGATGACGATTGATTTTGGCAACTCTGCCATATCGAGTGCATCATCCGAACTGAGGACATACTCTGAATCAAAAGCAAGACCGTTTAATGGACGTGGACGCGACCCTGTCGCGACGATCAATTGACGCGGAAGGATCAACTCGCCTTCGCCTTCTTCCGGCTCAACGCTGATCGTTCCCGGCATCGGTGAAAAGATACTTGGTCCAAGAATCGAACCCCGACCATGAAAGACTTCAATCTTTCCTTTTTTCATCAGATGCTGAATGCCTGCCTCTAATCCATCTACGATCTCTTGTTTACGTTGTTTGACCTGTTCGAATCGTAAAAACGATTCCGGTACGTCCACGCCATATGTAGCAGCGTGTTTGACCGTCTGATAGACTGCTGCTGATTTCAAAAAGGCTTTAGATGGGATACAGCCACGATGTAAGCATGTCCCGCCTAATTTTCCTTGTTCCACGATTGCTACCGACTTCCCGGCTTGTGCCGCACGAATCGCGGCGACATATCCACCGGGTCCACCACCTAGGACAACGACGTCGAATTCTCTAGCCATGTTGGTTCGCCTCCATATTCCTTAACTTCTTCTTCCCCACGTAAGACACGCAACACTCCTTCTGCGAGCGCCTGCAACTCATCTTCACCAGGACTACGTACGACTTGACCGAGGTGGGCGATGCGTTCTTCGATCGCACGCGTCAATCGATCACTATAGGCAAGTCCGCCTGTTAGGATGATCGCGTCGATCTGACCGAACAAGACGGCACTTTGACCAGCGATCTCTTTTGCGATCCGGTACGCCATCGCGTCATATAACAACGCCGCTTTTTCGTCGCCTTCCTCAATCCGGTGCTCGATCTCGATCGCGTCAAACGTTCCCAAGTGCGCGACAAGTCCGCCTGACCCAACGACCAGACGCTTCATCTCTTCAAGTTTATACTTGGTACTATAACATAGTTCTACTAGTTGACCAACAGGTAGCGATCCGCTTCGTTCCGGCGAAAACGGTCCTTCTCCATCGAGTCCGTTGTTGACATCGATGACACGCCCCTCTTGGTGCGCACCGACCGTAATGCCGCCGCCCATGTGTGCGATGATCAGACGTAGTTCCTCATAGGGACGTCCGATTTCCTTCGCGTACCGCTTCGCGACAGCTTTTTGATTCAAGGCATGGAAAATACTCTTTCGTTCAAGTTCAGGTAAGCCTGTAATTCGCGCAATCGGCTCAAGTTCGTCAACGACGACTGGATCAACGATGAACGATGGGATATCGAGTGTCCGAGCAATCTCATCCGCGAGGAGTCCACCGAGGTTCGAGGCATGGACGCCAAAAATACCGCTGAGTAAGTCTTCTCGCATTTCCCGGTTAACGGCGTACGTACCGCTAACGAGTGGTCGGAGTAGTCCTCCGCGTCCCACGACTGCGGTAAGCGCTTTCAAATCAATCTGTTCTTCAGCTAACACTTCGAGTAACACATGACGACGCATCTCCAGCTGCGCTGGAAGCGGTCCTCCGACCGCCTCCGCTGGATGGCGTAACGTCTTCGTGAACACCTGATTCGCCCCTTCGAAGATACCAATCTTCGTCGACGTCGAACCGGGATTGATCGTTAAAATACGTTCGCTCATGGATATCCTCCTCTGATCAGCCGCGTGATCCTAGAATGTTTTTATCACGACGCAGGAACTGGCTGCGGGCACTACGCATCGTCGCAATGCGCTCTTCTGCCATTTTCTCAGCCGCCCGGTATGTCGGTAAATGATCGCGTTTTGCGATTTCGAACACTTTCGTGACTGCATCGTAGACGAGTTCAACTTTTTTCATGGCACGATCACGGTTGTATCCGTCGAGTTCATCGGCAACGTTGATGACACCACCGGCATTGATGACGAAGTCTGGTACGTATAAGATATCGCGTTCTTCAAGCATGTCACCGTGACGGTCTTCTTTGAGTTGGTTATTTGCTGCACCAGCGATAATCTTGACTTTCAATTGTGGAATCGTCTCGTCGTTCAATGTCGCACCGAGGGCACATGGTGCAAAGATATCCGCTTCGACACTGTAGATGTCTTCTGGTGCGACGATCAAGGCACCGAATGCTTCTTCTGCACGTTGAAGTGCTTCTTGGTTGATGTCCGTGACGATCAGTTTCGCCCCTTCTTCATGTAAATGACGGCATAGATTGAAGGCAACGTTACCGACACCTTGGATCGCAATCGTTTTTCCACCAAGTGAATCTGTTCCGTACACTTCTTTTGCTGCTGCTTTCATTCCACGGTAGACACCGTATGCCGTAACCGGTGATGGGTTACCGCTTGATCCGAATGCTGGGCTGACACCAGTAACGAAATCTGTCTCCATGTGGATGTAATCCATGTCTGCAACCGTCGTATTGACATCTTCTGCTGTGATGTAACGACCGTTCAGTGACTGGACGTAACGTCCGAATGCCCGGAAGAGTGCTTCTGACTTTTGTGTCTTCGCATCGCCGATGATGACAGCTTTACCACCACCAAGGTTCAACCCAGCGGCTGCGTTCTTATACGTCATTCCTTTTGATAAACGGAGCGCATCAATCAATGCCTCTTCGTCTGATGCATAGTTCCACATGCGAAGTCCACCGAGTGCCGGTCCGAGTGTCGTGTCATGAATCGCAATGATTGCTTTTAGTCCTGATACTTTATCGTGGCAAAAAACGACTTGTTCGTAATCTTCCATCTCCATTGTTTCAAAGATGCTGAAGCGTGATTCTACGTTTGTTTCGACCATTTTAAGTTCCTCCTCAGATTGTTTGTTTTACTTTTTTCGTCTGTTGGGCATTTAATAGCGCAAAGGCTAGTGAGTACATTTTTGCTTCTGCTGTATCGGCACGGCTAGTCAAAACGACTGGCGCCCGCGCTCCGACGAGAATCGCCGCAACCGAGGCATGTGCGAAATACATGAGTGATTTGTAGATGACGTTTCCGACTTCAATTTGCGGAACGACGAGTAAATCCGCCTGACCTGCTACGTCTCCCGTTAGCCCTTTTTGCTGGGCAGCGACGAGATTTACGGCATTGTCGAGTGCGAGTGGTCCGTCTACAAGGCAATCCTTGATTTGACCACGTCGGTTCATTTGTGTTAGCAGAGCGGCATCAATCGTCGCCTGCATCGTTGGATTGACGACTTCGACAGCTGCTAAGACTGCGACTTTTGGTAAGCCGTATCCAAGCGCTCGTAAGGCGGAGACACCGTTTTCGATGATCTTCACTTTGTCTTCGAGTGTCGGTTGGATATGAATCGCTGCATCGGTTAATCCGATTGCTGATTCACGCCCCGGTACTTCAAACAACGCGACATGCGACAAGACATTCCCTGAACGCAGACCCGTTTCTTTGTTCAAGACAGCTTTCATGAACGTTGCTGTCGGAACAAGACCTTTCATCAAGACGCTCGCATCCCCTTTGCGAACGGCATGAGCGGCACGTTCTGCCGCTTCTTGCGATGTAGAAGTATGAGTGATCACGAACTGTGACTCTCGTAATGCTCGCTTTTGAATCATCTGCTGAATCCGTGTCGCATCCCCGAACAAATGAAAACGCGCTAAATCGTTCTCAATTGCTAATGCGACAGCATCCATCACTTCTTCGTCATCCGCAGCTGCAATCGCAACGACGGAATCTTCGAGTCGAGCTGCCTGCTCGACCATTTCACTGAATCTCACCGTATTCCCCCCTCACCTGTCATACATAAATAGTAATAGCAATTTTCGTGCCAATTCAAAAGAGACGGTAGGTTAAGCAAGAACGTCTTTAATTTTGCACGCTTTTGCATTTTTTGCAATATATTGCACGCAAAAATTTGCGCTTCACGAATAGATGTTAAATCGTTCCACTTTGTAATAAAGTGCCCGAAGAGAAATTCCGAGTTGTTTCGCCGCTTCTGTTTTGTTGCCATTAAAGGCAGTAAGCGCTTCCCGAATCAACCGTTCTTCGACGTGTGACATCTCGTCCGATAGATGCTTGATTTCCTTTTTCTGTCTCGTCGTGACTTTCGTTGTTTGTGGCACGACAAGCTGAAGATGACCTTTTCGCAAGACGGTTTCTGTTTTATCCGTAAAAATCAACGCGCGACCGATGACATTTTCAAGCTCGCGGACATTTCCTTTCCACGGTTGCTTCTTCATTGCTTCGAGTACATCATCTGAGATCCGTCCGACCGATCGTCCATAACTTTGATTCAATTTACGGAGTAAGTGCAAGGTCAATGGTGCGATATCATCCGGTCGCTCACGTAGTGCCGGTATGTGAATCGGTAAACGATTGATCCGGTAGTAGAGATCTTCTCGGAACTCATTCATGATGATCTTTTGCTCTAGATTCGCATTCGTCGCCGCGATAATCCGGACATCGACTGGAATCGCCTTCGTCCCACCGACGCGAACGACTTCATTTTCCTGTAACACCCGTAATAGTTTGGCCTGGACGTCGAGTGGTAGTTCGCCAATCTCATCTAAGAATAGCGAACCTCCATGTGCTTCTTCGAAATATCCCCGCTTCCCACCACGTCGCGCTCCTGAGAACGCGCCTTCCTCGTAGCCGAATAGTTCACTTTCGAGTAACGTCGGTGCGATTGCCGCACAGTTGACGCGGACAAATTGTTCATATTTACGTTCGCTCGCTGCATGGATCGCATGTGCAAACAGTTCCTTGCCGGTTCCGGATTCACCGCGAATCAAGACGTTGACGGGCATCGTTGCCGCAAGCTTTGCTTGATCGACGACGAAGCGCATCGCTTCACTCTCAGCGATGATATCGTCAAAAGTATATTTGGCTTCGAGCGTCCGGATTTTTTGTCGCGCTGCCTTCAATTCTTTGGCGAGTGCCTTCATTTCTGAAATATCCCGAATGACCCCAACGGAACCGCGGACTTGTCCATCGACGATGACGGGTGCCGCATTGACGATGATATCACGTTGATCTTGCCCGATCTTCATGCGAACATCCCGCACGTTCTCGCCCGTATTCAAGACTTTCAAATGAACGGATTCCTGCATTCCGATATCGGCACTTGCCGGTTTTCCGACAACGTCTCGCTCCGTGAAACCAGTCATACGCGTATATGCTGGATTGATCAGCATCGTCTGTCCGTCTTGATCGGCGACGGAAATCGCCTCGCTCGTACAATGAATGATTGCTTCGAGCATTTTCTCTTTTTCAGTCAATCGCTCAAGCAACACTCTGACGAATTCACCCGGTAAGACCGCTGCTCCCGGAAAATCATGAATCAATTGCTCAAGTACGCCAGTTTCTCCTGTAGCGTCAATGATGAAATCGACATCAGCTCCTTCAAAAGCTGACCAATTCGTTTCGATCCGAATGTCCGCACGCCGTGCAAGCGCCACCCCAGGCGCCTCCATGTTTGGATCGACGAGACCGATGACCGTTAATAATGGTGAACGTTGAAACGCATGCAGGACTTCTGTTCCCCCTTGACCAGCCCCGACGACGAGTAGATGATGCATATGAATTCCCCCTTTGAAACTGCTTACATTTCTATCGTACTCGGAATAAAATAGGGAAGCAAACCCGATTCGCAGAACGATCGATTTTTTGATACAATACGCTTGGAAAGGAGTGGCGTCCTATGCGTATCATTGGTTTGCTCTCATTATTAATCCCCGGCGTCATCGGCGCGATTGGTATTAAGCTCATGCGTGATAGTGTTTTTCTAATTGCGCAAGTGCCGTTTAAATACTTAGGCGATGCGGCTTACGTATATGTACTGCAAGGTCTCGTTGGTTTGGTTCTTGCGATGGGTGGCATTGGATTTGTCGCAGGATATGTCTTTTATCGCGATCGAAAACGTGGAAAAGTCTCCGACCGCTATCAAAAAAAATGAACACAGAAAAAGGTCCCCATCTCTTGAACTCATTTCAAGCGCGGGACCTTTTACTCGTATAAAATTGGTTTCACTTACGGATGAACTCCTCTCATAGTTAGAACTATTCGTGTACTCCAAAACCTTAGGTGTTCCTCTTAATGAAGAGGTAGAAAGAAATCAGATCTGGCTATCGGGCTAACGATAGAATGGTGTTTCAGTTCCATCATCTGACTGTACTCGGGACCTAGGTGGAGCGTAATGTCATCCGCTTGAAGCAGTCAAACATTCGGTTGCTAACAATCACTGCTAGACAACACTCCTTTTCACGAACTGTACTTTTCATTTTAGACGATCCGTTACCTTCCACTTTTCCCTAGCTTCGAAATCATGGAAGCTCCCATTCATTCGAGATTTCTCATCTAGAATGAACAAGATACCTTGGTACGACTTCTACCAAGAGAATGTCGTCCGGCATTCTTGAGCCATTTACAGTTGGCGTTCTGAGATGATGTTCGTCAACAGGATTTCCGGAGTCCTTGTCGACTCGACGTTCATCTGACGTCTTGCCAAATCATTTGGTACCTTTATTATAACAAACATTTCAGTTTATGCAATATTTATTTGCAAGCGCTTTTATATATTTTTAGCTTTACGGTATGCTATAAGCAGATCGTAATCGAAAGGAGACCTTTCATGCGAAAAATCATCGTATTCGAACATCTATCGTTAGACGGTGTCATTCAAGCACCGAGCGGAAAGAATGAGGATGTGAGCAACGACTTCGAACAAGGGGGATGGACTGCTCCATTTCAACATCCTGAGATTGGTCAGGTCATCCGTGAATGGATGCAAGAGGATTGCTCCCTGTTACTCGGTCGCAAAACATACGAGCAATGGTCGAGTTACTGGCCACTCCACCCAGATATCTGGCCAGTTGCTGATCATGCCATGAAGTATGTTGCTACGCGTCATACACCACCTATTCTTTGGCAGCCGACGACATATTTGAATCAACCAACTTCTGAACTAACACGCTTGAAACAACAGGACGGACCACCACTTCACGTCTGGGGGAGTAGTCAACTCGTTCATACGCTTTATGAAGCTGATCTGATCGATGAACTTCGATTGATCCTCTATCCCGTCATCATCGGTTCTGGTAAACGTCTATTTCCCGACAACGGAATGACGCCCATCACTTGGAATGTCACGAAACGACACACGTTTGATAACGGCGTATTGATCGCTTGCTATGAACGGGATAGGAACTAAAAACACACCGTCTATCATTCAGACGGTGTGTTTCCTTTAACCAGATTGTTCTTGATTCATATGACTCGAAACATACGAGATGAATTCCGAGTTCTTCGGACTTTTCTCTTGTTCGATTCGGCCATTGAAGAGCTCGTGCTGTTGCATCCCTTCGTTCCAGGCGGACTTGATGGCGTGACGCATCGCTCGTTCGACACGAGAAGCCGTCGTTTGGTGTTTCTTCGCAATCGTCGGATAGAGTTCCTTTGTGATCAATCCGAGTAAATCTTCCCGTTCAAGCACCATTAAGACAGCGTCCTTCAAATACGTGAAGCCTTTAATATGCGGAGCAATCCCCACTTCTCGAAGTGTCGTACCGACTTTTAAATCAATCGTTTCGACGATCGGTGCTTGTCCTTGATTCGTCACGAGACGAATTTTTTGAACGAGCTGATCCATGCTGAACGGTTTAAGTAAGAAGTACGATGCTCCGAGGGTGACCGCCTGTTGCGAGACCTCGTCTTTACCGAAGGCACTCAACATGATGACAGCAGGGTTCTTCTTTTTCTTCATCAATTCTTCGAGAACACCAAGCCCATCTAAATGAGGCATGATGATGTCGAGGAGCAATACATCCACTTCGTGTTCTTTCATACGTTCGAGACAACTCTCGCCATTGTAGGCGACGCAAACGACTTCCATGTCTTCTTGCGCAGAGATATGCTGGCGAATCAGTTCGACCATTTCGCGATTATCATCTGCTATCCCGACTTTAATCAATCCTTACACCCCATTTTTAAGCGATTCTTTCATCGTCTTCGCCTGATCCATCAATTCCTCGGCATGGCGTAACGTCAAATCCGTCATATGTGCACCGGAAATCATCCGTCCTAGTTCGTTTCCTCGATCTGACTGAGACAAGACGTTGACCTGTGTCGTCGTACGATCCGTCTCCTCGATTTTCCGAATATAGAGATGTTGATCGGCCATCGAAGCGACTTGCGGTAAGTGCGTAATACAAAGCACTTGTCCGTCTACCGATAAACGATAGATTTTTTCAGCCATCGCTTGTGCGACACGACCCGATACTCCTGTATCGACTTCATCGAAAATGATTGAAGCAACTCCGACCGAGCGCGAGAAGATTGACTTCAATCCGAGCATGATACGAGATAACTCCCCGCCCGATGCAACTTTTCCGAGCGACTTGAATGGCTCTCCCGCATTCGTCATGATGAAGAACTCCACTTGGTCGATTCCGTTCTTGCGTAGCATCGGTGTCTTCCCGTCTTGAAGAAAACGAATTTCAAACCGTGCTTTTTCCATGTAGAGCTCACGCAACTCCAGATGAATCGCTTCGCTTAATTGAACGGCCGCTTTTCGACGCTGTTGCGAGAGACGCCCACCTATCTCAAACAATTCGCCTTCGAGCTGTTCGACTTCGGCTTTTAAGCGTTCAATCCGTTCATCTCGATTCGTCATCGTATCGAGTTCAACTCGAATCTTCTCCCCATACGCGATGACTTCCTCGATCGTCGCCCCGTATTTTCGTTTCAGTTGTTGAAAGACGGATAAACGTTGTTCAATCTCATCGAGTCGATTGGAATCAAACTCAAGTGTTTCGAGTTGATCTCGAATCGCATACCCGACTTCTTCGAGTCCATAAAAAGCGCTTGCGATCGCGTCACTCTGTTGCGAAAACTGTTCGTCGATGCTTGATGCTTGTTGTAATTCACGCATCGCGTCTCCGACAGAGTCGATGCCTCGCATCTCATCATGCAAAGCATCGTACGCTGTCTTTAACGACGCATATAGCTTCTCGAAATTCGCGAGACGATTTCGTTCGACGAGCAACTCGTCTTCCTCATGTGCTCGAAGTTTTGCGCCTTCAATCTCTTCCGTCTGAAACGATAGTAGATCAATCCGTTGAGCGAGTTCTTGCTCACTTTGCGCGAGCGATTGCAGCGCCATCCGTTTTTCTTCATACGCTTGATAACCGGATTGATAGGCTTGAAGGAGCGGTGCAATCGTCTCTTGCGCGAAGTCATCGAGAATCGCTTGATGATACGTACTGTCCATTAAATGCTGATGTTCATGTTGCCCGTGCATGTCGACGAGGACACGCCCGAACTCCCGTAAGATCGTCAGTGTGACCAGCTTATTGTTGACGCGACAGACACTTTTCCCGGTCGCGAACAGATCACGTCGTAAGATGATCAATCCATCTTCGATATCGATACCATACTCTTCTGCGAGATCATAGACGAGATGGTCGTCTTCAATCAGAAACAATCCTTCTAGTTCCGCCCGATCTTCCCCGTATCGAACGAATTCCGCGGATCCACGTCCACCAATCAATAAACCGATCGCGTCGAGAACGATCGATTTACCGGCACCTGTTTCCCCAGTCAAGACGGTCATTCCTTTTTTAAAGTCGATCTGTAGCTCGTCAATGATCGCAAATTGTTTGATCGATAATTCAGCTAGCATCCTGTCAACTCCTTACAGCATTTCTAAAATTCGTTCGGTCACTTCTTTCGCTTGTTCCTCACTTCGTGCGATCAATAGGATCGTATCGTCCCCACACACCGTGCCAAGCAGTTCGTTCCAGCTCAAATGGTCCAGTAAGACGGCGACTGCGTTCGCATTTCCCGGCAGGACATGCATGACAATCAGATTTTGAGCAGAATCAATCGAGATGAAGCTGTCCCCGAGCAGACGCCGCAATTTCCCGAGTGGGTTGAAGCGTTGGTCGGCGGGTAAGCTGTATTTATAACGTCCATCATTCAACGGAACCTTAACGAGATGAAGTTCCTTGATATCTCGTGATACCGTTGCCTGTGTCACCTTATATCCTGCATTCCGTAATTCCTCTACCAATTCATCTTGGGTTTCTACTTCCGACTGGGTGATGATCTCCCGAATCTTAATCAACCGTTGCCCCTTTGTCATTCCTGCACCTCACAGTATTCTTCGATGTTACTATTGTAATCCAATAAATCATTAAAAGTCCACGTTTGCCATTTTATTATACGGTTTTCGTCGCTCCGAACAACAATGAGGACGGACCCATGAACCGGATCCGCCCTCGTTTTCATCTGTTCGTTTAAAGACTAGCATGTGCTTGCTTGACTGTCTCCGTCGCATGGACGGATGCATCAAGTCCTGGTTGACCAAGGCGCGCATGCAATAAGAACTCGATGTTCCCCTCTCCACCAGTAATCGGCGAATAGTCGAGCTGTTTCACATAGAATCCTTGTTGAATGAAGAATTCGACCATCTCATCGAGGACACGGACATGAATCCGTTCATCACGCACGATGCCTTTTTTACCAATGTCATCACGCCCCGCTTCGAATTGCGGCTTGACGAGCGCCATGACATCTCCTCCTTCGACGAGGATCGTCTTCAGCGGTGGAAGCATCAACCGTAACGAGATAAATGACACATCGATCGTCGCAAACTGCGGCGCAACAGGGAACATGTCTGGTGTCGCATGCCGGAAGTTCGTTTTCTCCATCACCGTCACACGGTCATCCGAGCGAAGCTTCCAGTCCAGCTGATTGGAACCGACATCCAGCGCATACATATGTGCTGCTCCATTTTGTAAGGAGCAGTCGGTAAAGCCACCCGTTGACGATCCAATATCGAGACCTGTTTTACCCGTGACATCGAAATCGAATACTTGAAGTGCCTTTTCCATCTTGAAGCCTCCACGACCGACATAAGGCATCAACTGACCTTTGACGTGCAGATCGATGTCCGACTTGACCTTCTCACCGGCCTTCTCTAATCGTTCCGTACCACTAAAGACCAGTCCAGCCATGATCGATCGCTTTGCTTTTTCACGCGTTTCAAACAAACCGCGCTCGACGAGAAGAACGTCGAGGCGGATTTTTTTTACATTTTCCATGAATCGTCACACACTCTGTTTCTTTCCTTGATTGACGAAAGCGCGTACTTCTTCTGCGATTTGTCCAGGTAATAATCCGATTTCTTCCAGTAATTCGTTCACACCGCCATGCTCGATATACCAATCCGGAATACCAAAGCGTTTGACGCGCGGGAATACTTCCTGCTCGTTCGCATGCTCAAGGACAGCTGATCCGAATCCACCTTTTAAGACGGCTTCTTCGAGCGTCACGAGTGGAATGCCTTCTGCGTAAAGGGCATTCAGCATCTTCTCATCAAGCGGTTTGATCGTCCGAGCATTGATGACACGAACCGACAGTTCGTCTGCTAGGAGATCCGCGATTTTGAGCGCATCTTGTACTTGTGGTCCAAACGCAAGGATCGCGACGTCCGTTCCTTCACGTTCGACTTCCCATGTATCAAGCGAAATTTCATGCAGTGTCTCGTCCATTGGTACACCGATACCTTCTCCACGTGGGAAACGAACGGCGATTGGCCCTTCATATTTGACGGCCGAATAGAGCAAGTGTTGCAGTTCGTTCTCATCCTTCGCCATGACGATCCGGATGTTCGGTACGTGACGCATGAAGGCAATATCGAAGACGCCTTGGTGTGTTTCACCATCTGCGCCAACGAGACCTGATCGGTCAATCGTAAACGTCACATCTAGATTTTGACGCGCCACGTCGTGAACAAGCTGATCGTATGCACGTTGGAAGAAGGTCGAGTAGATCGATACGACAGGTTTCATGCCTTGCGTCGCCTGACCAGCTGCAAATGTCACAGCATGTTGTTCTGCAATCCCGACGTCAAACATCCGCTCTGGGAATTCTTTTTCAAAACAATCGAGTTTTGAACCGACGCTCATCGCTGGCGTGATCAACGTCAGCTTTTCATCATCGCGTGCCATCTTTGTTAAAGTATCCGCTACCGTAAAGGAGTAACTAGGTGCTTTTGATTTCCCTTTGATGACTTCGCCAGACTCCATCTTGTACGGTCCAAGACCATGCCATGTGCCAACGCCATCGAACTCTGCCGGACGATAGCCTTTCCCTTTTTTCGTGATAACATGAAGCAGGACAGGACCTTCTTCTTTTTTCACGTAATTGAGCTGTTCGATTAAATCATCAAGATCGTGCCCATCGACTGGACCATAATAGTTGAAGCCGAGCTCTTCAAAGAACATGCCAGGAACAAGTGCGCCTTTAACGGCTTCCTTCAACTTCTCGCTTCCTTTTTCAAGGCGTCCGCCAATGACCGGAATCTTTTTGATCAACGTTTCAAGCTCGTCTTGGGCAAAACGCACTTTACGTGATGAACGAATTCGTCCAAGCATTTGATGCATCGCCCCAACGTTTGGTGCAATCGACATCTCGTTATCGTTTAAGATGACGATGACGTTTTGTTGTTCTGCTCCAATATGATTCAATGCTTCGAGTGCCATACCACCTGTCAAAGCACCGTCACCAATGATCGCGACTGCACGATCACTCTTACCGCTCAGTTCGTTCGAAACAGCAATCCCCATTGCTGCTGACAAGGACGTCGAGCTGTGTCCTGTCTCCCAGACGTCATGCACACTCTCATTGCGTTTCGGGAACCCACAGAGTCCTTTGTGCTGACGGAGCGTATCAAACTGGCTCGCTCGTCCTGTCAAAATCTTATGCACGTATGCTTGGTGCCCGACATCCCAGACGAACTTGTCATTCGGACTGTCGAATTCACGATGCAACGCAAGCGTCAACTCGACGACACCGAGGTTCGGTGCCAAGTGTCCACCTGTCGTCGCTAATTCTTCAATCAAAAAGCGTCGAATATCGCCTGCGAGTACTTCGAGTTCGGAGACCGACATACGCTTTAAAAATGACGGATCCTGTATTTCTGTCAATTTCATACCTTACCGCCTCTTTTCCTTACAATCTTATAGGGTTTGTACCCTACATTGTACTAGAACAATCTATCGAGCGCCATTGTCAGCATAGAAAAAGACGACGCAGATGCGTCGTCCTGCTTAATGGTCGCGCTTGACCACGAAGTCGAGCAGTTCCTTAAGTGTCGTCGCTTCGACTGATAATGCATCAATCGCTTGTTCCGCTGCTTCCACCTGAGCTGTCAGTGCGCGTTTCGCTCCTTCAAGACCCAGTAATTTTGGATACGTTGCTTTTTCGTTCCCTTCGTCGCTACCAACCGGTTTGCCGATTTTTTCAGCATCTCCCGTCACGTCCAAGATGTCATCTTGGATTTGGAATGCGATTCCGAGATGGCGACCGTATTGCTTCAAGTGCTCAAGATCCGTCGAGCTGACCGAGGCAAGCAAACCACCCGCTTCGACTGCAAAGACGAGGAGTGCTCCTGTTTTCCGACGGTGAATCGACTCAAGCTCCGCTACGTCATTGATGCCGCCACGCTCACCGAGCATATCGTCGAGCTGACCACCGACCATACCCGTAGCACCAGCCGCTGCTGCTAACCGTTCGACAAGTGCAAGCTTCACTTCTGACGAAGCTGGTGTCTCAAGAAGACAGCTGAAGGCGTTCGTGAGCAAGGCATCTCCTGCTAAAATCGCTGTCGCTTCATCAAAAGCGATATGATTCGTCGGACGCCCTCGACGCAAATCATCATCGTCCATTGCGGGAAGATCATCGTGAATCAGTGAGTATGTATGAATCATCTCAAGTGCCGCAGCAGTCGCGTCACCTTTTGAACGATCGATGGAAAAAGCATCGAGTACCGCATAAATCAAGGCTGGGCGAATTCGTTTCCCACCCGCATCGAGTGAATACCGCATCGAATCGCGTAAACGATCCGGTGCGTCGAGTCGCTCCATGAACTCTTCCATTTTGTTTTCGACTTGTGTCTTCCACTCATTCAAAGCAATCATTGCGCTCCTCCTTTTTCCCGAAGCGTACCATCTTGCTCCAGGATTTGATCGAGTTTTTTCTCAGCAACGGATAACTTTCCTTGGCAAAGAGCCGTCAGTTTGACGCCTTCTTCATATAGAGCCATCGCTTGTTCAAGAGGAGCTTCGCCCTCTTCGAGTAACGTGACGATTTCTTCTAATCGTTCCAGTGCTTCTTCAAAAGATTGTTCCGTCTCCATTCTTACTCCCCATCCTCTCGTTTAGCACGAATCGTTCCATCATGGAATCGGATATCGAACGAAGACGCTGTCAATGCCTTCGCGGAACGGACGATTTGTCCATCCTGTTCGACATACGTATAGCCGCGCATCAGAACATGCGTCGGACTGACGGAGTCGAGTCGCGCGAGCACATGACGCACCTGTTGTTGCTTCGATTGTAAAAGTCGACGAACGATTTCGAGTCGACGTCGTGATTGTTCAATCGTCGCCCGTTGTTGCACGAAGCGGTCCCGCATCGGCACACGCAGTAAGCGTGTGTCAAGACGCTCCACCTGTTGCTGGTGTTGCGCTACTACTTGCTTGATCTCCTTTTGGAGTGCCATCTCTGCTCGGTCCAATTGTTCCTGCTTCAGTCCGAGTAGGACGCGTGGTGATTTCAGACCGTAGCTCGCGGCAAGCCGTGTCACTTGCTCTTGTTTACTTTTGAGGAGTTGTGCATACGTTCGTTCTAAACGACGCTTCACATCCTGCACCCGTCGAGATAGTGCCTCTGCTTCCGGAGTGACGAGTTCTGCCGCTGCCGTTGGTGTAGCCGCACGAACGTCGGCGACGAAATCACTGATCGTAAAATCCGTTTCGTGCCCGACGGCAGAGACGATCGGAATGCGTGATTCAAACACGGCTGTCACGACAGACATCTCATTGAATGCCCACAGCTCCTCAATCGAACCACCACCACGACCAATGATCAACACATCACAGGCATCATGCTCATTCATCAGCTGAATGGCACGACTGATTTGTGGTGCCGCGTCCGCTCCCTGTACAAGGACCGGAGCGAAGACGATGGCCGCTTGCGGATAACGGCGCCGGAGTGTCGTTGCGATATCATGAAGCGCTGCTCCTTTTGGCGACGTGATGATTCCGATGCGCTCTGGAAAAGCTGGCAACGATTGTTTGATTGCTGGATCAAACCAACCACGCTCTTCAAGATCCACCTTCAAGCGTGAGAACGCCTCATATAACGCTCCTACACCGTCTTCCGTCATCCGTTCGACATAGAGTTGCATCTCCCCAGAAGAGACGTAAACGGATAAGCGCGCGGTGACGACGACTCGCATCCCATCGCGAACGTCTGCTTTGACTCGACTCGCATCCCGGGCAAACATGACAGCTTTCATCCGTGACTGCTCGTCCTTCAACGTAAAATAAAGGTGACCGGAAGAGTGTCGTTTAAAGTTCGACACTTCTCCCACCACCTGGACTTGTTGCAGAAGGGCGTCGCCTTCTAGTTCACGTTTGACATAGTGGACTAAATCGGAAACGTGAAGAGGTTCGCTCATCGCGCAGCCTCGATCGTGTTATGCAGTAGCATCGTGATCGTCATCGGACCAACGCCACCCGGAACAGGTGTAATCATCGATGCAATGTCTTGTACCGTATCAAACTCGACATCACCGACGAGTTTGCCATCGACACGGTTGACACCAACGTCAATGACGACAGCATCCGGTTTCACCATATCCGCCGTAATCAGCTTCGGTACGCCGACTGCGACAATCAAAATATCCGCTTGACGCGTCATCGCACCGAGATCTTTTGTCTTGGAATGACAATAGGAAACGGTAGCCGATTCATTCAAGAACAACATACCGACGGGTTTACCGACGATTTGGCTACGACCGACGACAACGACGTGTTGACCAGCAATCGGTACGTTCATCTCTTTGACGAGATGAAGAATGCCGTTTGGTGTACACGGTAAAAATGTCGGTTCACCAATCATCATTTTCCCGACAGAGACAGGATGAAAACCATCGACGTCCTTTTCAGGAGAAATCGCAAAAATGACCTTACTTTCATCAATGTGGTCAGGCAACGGCAATTGGACGAGAATCCCATGGACACTCGCATCAACGTTCAGACGGTCGATCAAGTGAAGAAGCTCTGATTCCGTTGTTTCTGCCGGAAGTCGGATCAACTCCGAATCCATGCCGATTTCCTTCGCCGCCTTTTCTTTACCACGTACATAGGACTGACTAGCAGGATCTTCGCCAATCAGGATGACAGTCAATTGCGGTTGAATCCGCTGTTCTTTCAGACGTGCGACTTCTTCTTTCAGCTTCATACGATATGAATGGGCTACCTGTTTTCCATCGATTACTACTGCCATGATTTGTCCACTCCCCCAAAAAGTTCGATTCACTCTTCTGTCTGTTTGTCTCTATTCGGTTTTACAAGTTTATGAATTTTCTTTGACGACGCCTTGTGCGACCTTACCGAGAACACCGTTCACGATTTTTGTCGCTTCTTCGTCAGCAAACGCCTTCGTCAATTCAATCGCTTCGTTGATCGTCACTCGAACTGGAATGTTCGTTTCGAATAATAATTCGTAGACGGCTAAGCGAAGAATCGTCCGCTCGATGTTTCCGAGTCGTTCGAATGACCAGTTGACCAGCGCTTCTCGGATATGTTGGTCAATCGTTGCTTTGTTCGTTTCGACACCGTTCACCAATTGCTCGACGAATGTGTCATATTCCTTACCTTCTACCGCGAATTCAATGGCCTCTTGTGCAGTCAGATCCGAAAGCTCCATTTGGAACAAAGATTGGACTGCGAGTTCGCGTGCCATGTGTCGTTTCATCATGATTTTGCGTGCTCCTTTTTTTGTCGTTCTCAATCAGTTAGTTTAGCACATTCCTCTTTTAAAAAACATAGAGAACGCCAAAAAAAGACGGGAGTTCGTCGCACAAACTCCCCGTCCTGATTCAGTTAACGATCGTACCTTTTAGCTCACGCTCTGCGAATTTCGTCGTGAACGTGCCACGCCGGAATACCGGGTGACTGAGAACACGTTCGTGGAACGGGATCGTCGTCTTGACACCTTCGATCCAAAATTCAGCTAGTGCACGTTCCATCTTCGCACATGCTTCTTCCCGTGTTTCCGCATGGACGATCAATTTCGCAACCATCGAGTCATAGTATGGTGGAATCATGTACCCTGGATAGACCGCGCTATCGATGCGCACACCCATTCCGCCTGGTGTCACGTATTGTGTGACGCGTCCAGCAGACGGACGGAAATCATGATCTGGATCCTCGGCATTGATCCGGCACTCGATCGAATGACCGTGGAACTTGATATCCTTTTGTTTAACGGCAAGCGGATGATCGAGCGCCACTTGCAATTGCGCTTGCACGAGGTCGAATCCAGTGATCATCTCCGTTACCGGGTGTTCGACTTGAATGCGCGTGTTCATCTCCATGAAGAAGAATTCTTCCGTCTCTTCGACGAAGATGAATTCAATCGTTCCAGCTCCCGTGTACTGAATCGCTTTTGCGGCTTTTACGGCAGCCTCGCCCATCTTCAATCGTGTCGCTTCACTGACCGCAGGTGATGGCGCTTCCTCGATCAGTTTCTGCATCCGGCGCTGGACGGTACAATCCCGTTCACCAAGGTGAATGACATTGCCGTGACGGTCAGCGAGGACCTGTACCTCGACATGGCGGAATTCTTCGATAAAGCGCTCTAAATAGACATCCCCGTTTCCGAAAGCTTGTTTTGCTTCACGGCGTGTCTCACTTAGCCCGTTGATCAGCTCTTCTTCCGAACGAGCGACCCGAATCCCTTTACCTCCACCACCTGCTGTTGCTTTGATGATGACCGGATAACCAATTTCTTGCGCCAGTGCGACCGCTTCTTCGTCCGTGACCGTTCCATCCGAACCAGGTACGACGGGCACGCCACACTCGATCATCGTCTTCTTCGCAACGTCCTTGATCCCCATCTGACGAATCGCATCCGACGTCGGACCAACGAACTTGATCCCGCACGCTTCACACATCTCAGCAAAATCAACGTTCTCGGCTAAGAAACCGTACCCTGGATGGATCATCGTCACTTGACGGTTCGTTGCGATCGCGAGGATATTCGTAACGTTTAAGTAGGATGAAGCAGAACTCGCCTCACCGATGCAGTACGCCTCATCGGCTAAACGAACGTGCAAGGCTTCCTTATCCGCCGTCGAGTAGACAGCAACGGTTTGTATTCCAAGTTCCTTTGCCGCTCGAATGATCCGGACGGCGATTTCTCCACGGTTGGCAATCAATAATTTTTCCATGCTGTTCACCCCCGTTTACGGACGGATCCGGAAGAGTGGTTGACCGAATTCAACGAGATCTCCATCGGCGACAAGAATCTCGACGACTGTTCCAGATACTTCCGAGTTTAAGTTATTGAAGAGTTTCATTGCTTCAAGGACACAAACGATCTGACCAACTTCAATCTGATCACCGACCTTGACGTATGCCGGTTTATCCGGATTCGGACGCGAATAGAACGTTCCAACCATCAAGGCATTGATCGTGACCGTATCATCCGCAGTCGTCTCTTCCTCGACTGGTGCTGCCGCTTGCTTCACAGGAGCTGGCGCTGCTACCGGCGCAGCAGGTGCTTGATGCGATACCGTCACTGTTTCTCCTTGTTTCTTCAACTTCAATTTATACGTATCCGTCTCGAGTGAGAGTTCATTTACACTCGACTGATCGAGCATTTCGAGTACTTGTTTCAACTGATCGATTTTCATCTGTCATTCTTCCCCCATCTATGCTGTATTCACAATTATTATACCAGGTGCTAATGCCTACTCAAATACTTATATTAACTGGTCATACCATTGGATGCAAGTCAAGCTGGATGAAAAAAGACGTCTCTCGACCTGATAAAAGGTGAGAGACGTCTTGTCGTTTCAATATTATCCGTTGTAACGACCTGTGAAATCACCTGTACGTGTATCAACCGTTACTTTTTCGCCTGCTTCGATGAAGAGTGGGACTTGAATGATATGACCTGTCTCCACTGTTGCATTTTTCTTGACGTTCGAAGCTGTATCACCCTTAACGCCAGGCTCTGCTTCAACGATCGTCATGACGACTGTGTTCGGTAATTCAAGACCGAGGATTTCGCCGTTGTAAACCGCGATTTGAACTTCCATGTTTTCAAGCAAGTATGGAAGAGCTGCTTCGACTTGTGCTGTCGTCAATTCCAATTGCTCATACGATTCTGTGTCCATGAAGACGTAAGTCTCACCCATTGGGTAAAGGTATTGCATCTTGTTACGCTCGATGTGTGCACGTTCGACACGCTCACCACCACGGAATGTCATCTCTTGGATGTTTCCGTTACGGATGTTACGCATTTTCGTCCGAACGAACGCTGCCCCTTTACCTGGTTTAACATGTTGGAATTCAAGTACTTGCCAAATCATACCGTCTGAAGTCTTAATCGTTAATCCTGTTTTTAAATCGTTTACTGATACCATGAATGGTTCCTCCTAAAATGTCCCGTCACTCTGAATTAGAGAGTGATCAGTTCTTTTGGTGAAGACGAAAGAATTTCTCGACCTGTTTCCGTGATCAAGACGTCATCTTCAATCCGGCATCCGCCAACTTGCGGCACGTAGATACCTGGTTCGACCGTAACGATCATGCCCGGTTCAAGTTTTGTCTCAGAGCGGAACGACAAGCCAGGTCCTTCATGTACTTCTAGACCAATACCGTGTCCCGTCGAGTGACCGAAGTACTCACCGTAACCTGCTTCTTTGATGATATCACGCGTCAATGCGTCCGCTTCGATCCCAGTGATGCCTGGTTTTAAGCCGTCGACACCCGCTAGTTGCGCTTGCAAGACTGTATCGTAGATCTTCTGCAACTCGGCATTGATCGGACCGACTGCGACAGTCCGTGTGATATCTGAAACATAACCGTTCAAGAGCGCTCCGAAATCAAGCGTGACGAGTTCACCCGTCGCAATGACCTTCGAGCTGGCAACACCGTGCGGCAAAGCAGAACGATAGCCCGATGCCACGATCGTATCGAAAGAAGAAGACGTCGCTCCATGCTTACGCATGAAGAATTCTAGTTCATTTGATACTTCAAGTTCCGTTCGTCCTGGTTGAATGTACGTCAAGATGTGTTGGAAGGTCGCGTCTGCGAGCTCCACCGCTTCCTTAATCATCTTAATCTCTGACGAATCCTTAATCAAGCGTAGGTTTT
Organism: Exiguobacterium sp. E17S; assembly: GCF_057772545.1. Taxonomy (NCBI): domain Bacteria; kingdom Bacillati; phylum Bacillota; class Bacilli; order Caryophanales; genus Exiguobacterium; species Exiguobacterium sp. E17S. The sequence goes on along the minus strand of NZ_JBYLRU010000001.1, from coordinate 239,721 downwards.
CAATGATTCCTATCGTCGGAACAAGCTCGATTGCCGAAGCTTGATCGTATGCTTCAAAAGCACCGAGTGTCATCGCATCCTTTTCGACACCAACCGCGCGAACACGTGCTCCTGCCATCAATTCGCCCATCGTCTCTGGAATCGACCGTTCAATTTGGACGATCTCCATTCCTTTGACTTGGTCTGCCGCTTGCTCCGTGTAACGGAAATCCGTCACGAAGTACGCTTGCTCTTCTGTTACGAGACATGCACCGCTTGAGCCCGTGAAGCCGGAAATGTATCGAATATTCTCTGCTTTCGTGACGAGTAATCCTGGAAGGTCCCGTTCCTTTAAAGCTGCTTGTAACGCCTCGATCCGTTGTTTCATGATTGATTTCCCCCTTGTTCCGATTGTTGTAAAGCTTGGAGTGCTTCTGTTGCCAGACGATATCCCGTCATGCCAAGTCCAGCAATGACTCCTTGACAGACAGGTGCAATCATCGAATGATGACGGAAGGATTCACGTGCATGGACATTCGATAGATGGACCTCGATGACGGGTGCTTCGATCGCGGCAATCGCGTCACGTAACGCGATACTCGTATGCGTGTAGGCAGCCGCATTGAAGACGATACCGTCCGCCCCCCGTTCCTCGTGAAGAACATCAATCAGTCGTCCTTCATGGTTCGATTGTTCAAACCGAAACTGAATGTTCGGAAAATAAGTGCGAAGGTCGTGTTCTAAGTCGGCTAATGTCGCCGTTCCATATGTATCCGGTTCGCGTGTTCCGAGTAAATTCAAGTTTGGTCCGTTTAATATCAAGACACGCAAAAAAACACCTCCTCGAATTCCTTTTCATTGTATCATAACCCGATTTCCGACTCCTAAAGATTACCTCGTTTTGACGAGTCGAACATAGTTTTTTTGTCGTAAATCAAGTACACTGACGATACACCTAATTTTAATGAAGACGGGATGCGTTCTATTATGAAAACGACTAATCCGCCGGTCGGTGGTCAAGCCATCGTCGAAGGCGTCATGTTCCAAAATGCGACCCACGCGGTCTCTGCGATTCGTCGAAATGATGAGTCGATCGAGACGTTCGCCCAACAAAAGCCGGTTCGACCACGAATCGCTAAAGGTAAAAAAATCCCACTTCTGCGTGGCTTGTTTGCTTTAATGGAGTCCTCAGCGAATGGCGCCAGTCATATGAACTTCGCAAGTGACCGATACGGTGTCAAACCTGGTGAAGAAGAGCCGGAAGAAACGACTGCCAGCCCTTTGACGAAATGGCTCGGCGTAGCTGTCGTCGGGATCCTATCATTCTTCTTCGGTAAATTACTCTTTACGTTACTACCTGCTTTCCTTGCGTCACTATTCGATGTGTTCCCTGCTTTATCGGGACATGTCATTCAAAATGTCATCGAAGCAACAATCAAATTAACGCTTTTGTTCAGTTACCTCTACGTGATTTCATTGACTCCGCTCGTCAAACGACTCTTTCAATATCACGGTGCAGAGCATAAGGTCATCAACTGCGTCGAATCAGGACGCCCACTCACGGTCGAAAACGTTCGCGTCAGCAGTCGTCTTCATTACCGTTGCGGCTCGAGTTTCTTGATCTTCACCGTCATCGTCGGATTTTTCGTCTATCTGATCGTGCCAACGGATCCGCTTTGGTTGCGTCTCGTCTGCCGGATCGCCTTATTACCGGTCGTCATCGGTCTTTCATTTGAAGTGTTACAGCTGACGAATAAAGCGCAGCACATCAAAGGACTTCGCGTCATCGCCTTGCCTGGCCTATGGTTACAATACTTGACGACGAAAGAACCGGACGATGCACAGATCGAGGTTGCGATTTATGCGTTTGAAGCATTGGAAAAACAGGAACATAACCTACATGAGAATGCACTGGGTTAATCGATAACAGGGGTGATATTATGATCAGACAACGCATTGGTTCTACATTTGCACTCGTCGTGTTACTGTTCGCTTTTGTCGGCTTCGGATATAAACTCGTCAATAATCCAAGTAGTCTGTTTTCACAATTGCTGTTCTTCGGGATTACCGCCGGGATCATCTTCTTGCTCTTTAAGTTCCTGACTCGTAATCGAAGCGTCGGAACGGGCGCAAATGCTCAGTACCGAAAATCCGTCGCTCAATCAAAAAAAATGCATGGCTCTTCGAATTCTGTTCGCCGGACAGACTTTAAGAAAAAACCGGTCAAGTCCTCAAAAGCGCCGGCATCGAATAAAGTCAGACCGTTGCGCGATCGTTCAAAAGCGCCTCATCTGACAGTGATCGAAGGAAAAAAAGGCAAAAAGAAAAAACGTGCTTTCTAATTTCAGAAGTACATTAAAAAGGAGATTCGTCATGCGACGAACCTCCTTTTTTCGTGTTCAATCCGTTTCGACCCAACCGATATACGGTAGATTGCGATATTCCTCCGCACAATCGATTCCGTACCCAACAACGAAGTAATCCGGAATCTCGAAACCGACATAGTCTGCGTCGAGTTTTACTTCACGACGTGCCGGTTTATCAAGCAATGTACATACTTTGAGAACTCCGGGTTGATGCAATTTCATGTGATCACATAAGAAATGGAGCGTCCGCCCTGTGTCGATGATATCTTCGATGACGACGACATATTTCCCTTGCACATCGAGATCGAGATCTTTCTTCAACTGAACACGCCCGGAAGAGACGGTCTTTGTTCCGTAAGAAGAGCACGCGACTGTATCAATTTGAACGCTTCCTTTGATTTCGCGCATCAAATCCGCAGCAAAGACCATCGACCCTTTTAACACGACGACGAGAACGATTTGACGCCCAGCCGCATCCACTTCGATCTGTTGTGCTAATTCACGAACCTTTTCTTTCAGTTGTGACTCCGACACTAATTTTTCTTTAATCGTGATTTCCATGACAAGGTGCGAACACCCGCCACCCCCTTCGTCCATTTTCAGGCTCAGTATAGCATATCTAACTTAAAATGCGCACTTTATCATAAAAATGTAATGGATCGTTCGTGTTTGAGAACTTTTTTTAGCAAGGAACTATAAAAAACAAGCCTCAATCCTCTGGATGGGCTTGTTGATAGCGATGCAGTTCCTCTTTCAAACCAGGACGTTCCGCAAAGAACTGAATCATTCCGTTAATCTTATCCAACGCTTCGATACTAATATGATGCTCGATTCCTTCGACATCCTTATAAATCAGTTCTTCATCTACACCAACGAGACGAAGAAAATCTTCAAGTAAGGCGTGTCGTTCCACGAGACGCTTTCCGATTTTGCGTCCTTTAGGTGTCAGCATGAGACCCCGATACTTTTCGTAAATAAGGTACGTCTCCCGGTCGAGTTTTTGAACCATCTTCGTTACCGAGGACGGGTGAACTCCTAACGACTCCGCTATATCCGATACGCGGGCATATCCCTTATCTTCAATCAGTTTATAAATTTGTTCCAAATAATCTTCCATACTCGGAGTTGGCACGACATCACCTTCCCATTTCATTCATTAGCGTTTCCAGTTCCACTCATCACTACGGTATTTCTCGGCAAGACGCTCAATCTCCTGCCACTGCTCACTCGTGAACGTCAACGGAACGAACGACAAATCAAGCGCCTCTTCGAAGCCTTTCGTGAACGCTTCTCGTACCTCGTCAAATGCGACAGCGCGACCTGCTAGCTCATTCAAAGCGACAGCTTTTCCTGAAAAACGCGCTTTCATCCGCTCGCGCGTCGACTCATCATCATACAAGAAACAATCAAACAATTCACCTTCATCGACAGAGAGTGGGACCGAACCGTGCTGTAAGACAACGCCTTGATGGCGGACTTGTGCACTTCCTGCGACTTTCCGTTTTCCTACAGCGAGTTCATAATACGATGCTGCATCAAAACAGACGGCTGATTTCGGCTTCCGTAATTCTTCTTTTTCCTCTTCCGTCAACGGAACGGAAAATTCGACCGGAATGCCGAGGTGATGGTATCCTTTGCGAATCCCTTCCGTCAACATCCGATAACTTTCGATGACCGTGCGTGGTAAACCTTCTGTATCTTCCGGGATGACGACACTGTATGTCAACTCGTCTGCATGCAAGACAGCGCGCCCTCCTGTCATCCGACGCACGATCGGAATCCCGAGCTCTGCAATCCGCTCTCGATCGATATCACGGGTTGCCCGTTGAAAATGACCAACACTTAATCCACGTGGTTCCCATGAGTAAAAACGAAGCGTCGGTGCGATCTCCCCCCGCCCGACGAATTGAATCAATGCTTCATCGATTGCCATGTTCATTGCCGGCTCCATCGCCGGCGTCGTCAACACTTGCCACTCTCTGTTCACTTGAGCACCCCCAAAACGTTTCCGTCTTAGTGTATCAAACCCATTCTCGGTCGCGCAATCACGAGTCGATTGCCGAAATCGATTTCGTTGACTATAATGAAACAGAGGTTAAACGAACGAAGGGGTTGGAAGTCGAATATGGAAACTGGAACTATCATTACGATCGTATTATGGGTCGCGCTGATCGCCTACATCGCTTGGCGTTTCATGCCGGTCAAAGGCATCACGAAATTGTCGCAAGAAGAATTCCGTGCGAACTACCGTAAAGCACAAATCGTCGATGTTCGCGAAACACAGGAATTCAAAGGCGGACACATCGTTGGTGCCCGTAACATCCCGGTCAGCCAAATGAAGATGCGCTCGAAGGAATTACGAAAAGACATGCCGATTTACTTGTATTGTCAAGGGAGCATGCGTTCTTCACAGGCTGCAAAAGTCTTGAAAAAAGCAGGCTATACGAATCTGTATCAGTTAAAAGGCGGATTCAAGCAGTGGTCAGGAAAAATCAAACGGAGCTAATGCTTCGTTTATCGCAAAAAGAGGATCTCTCCTTCGTCGGAGAGGTCCTCTTTTTTATGAAACAGCTTATGCGTGTACTTCTTGTTTTGGTTCGTAGCGTAAGACTGGTTTTCGAGCAGCAAGTGTCTCGTCCATCCGTTTGACGACCGTCGTGTGTGGTGCGTTCAAGACGACATCCGGTGTCTCTTCGACCTCTTTTGCAATCTGGAGCATCGCATCACAGAAGGCATCGAGTGTTTCTTTCGACTCTGTTTCCGTCGGTTCGATCATGATACACTCCTCGACGTTCAACGGGAAGTAGATCGTTGGTGGATGGTATCCAAAGTCAAGCAGACGTTTAGCGATGTCAAGCGTCCGGACACCTAGTGCTTTTTGACGTTTACCCGACAAGACGAATTCGTGCTTGCAATAGACGTCGTATGGCGCGTCATATGCACCTTTGAGACGAGCCAACATATAGTTCGCATTCAAGACCGCTTCTTTCGAGACGCGAGCAAGACCCGCTCCACCCATCGTCCGAATATAGCTATAGGCACGCACGTTGATGCCGAAGTTACCGTAGAATGGTTTGACACGACCGATTGCTTCCGGACGATCGTAGTCGAGGACATAACGCTCTTCCTCTTTGCGGACGATTGGTTTCGGTAAATACGGAATCAAATCTTGTTTGACCCCTACTGGACCCGATCCTGGTCCGCCGCCACCGTGCGGTCCTGTGAACGTCTTATGCAAGTTCAAGTGAACGACATCAAAGCCCATGTCCCCTGGTCGAGCGATGCCCATGATCGCATTCGAGTTCGCACCATCGTAGTACAGTTTTCCGCCTGCCTCATGAACCGCTTTGGCGATTTCGACGATATCCGACTCAAATAAACCGAGCGTGTTTGGATTCGTCAACATGAGTGCCGCTGTATCGTCACCGACTTTTTTCTTTAAGTCCGCTAAATCAACGAGACCACGTTCATCCGATAAGACCGTCACGGTATCAAATCCAGCGACTGATGCCGATGCGGGGTTCGTTCCGTGTGCCGAGTCCGGTACGAGGACTTTCGTCCGTTTAAAGTCACCGCGTGCATGATGGTAGGCCTTAATCAGCATCAAGCCTGTCCATTCACCGTGTGCTCCCGCCGCCGGCTGGAGCGTCACTTCATCCATTCCAGTGATGACTGCGAGTTTTTCTTGCAGATCATACATTAAACCGAGTGCCCCTTGGACACTTTCGACTGGTTGAAGCGGGTGAATGTGTGCAAACCCAGGGAGGCGTGCCATATCTTCATTGATTTTCGGGTTGTATTTCATCGTACATGACCCGAGTGGATAGAATCCAGAATCCACACCATGGTTACGATTCGAGAGTGCCGTGTAGTGACGGACGAGATCCAGTTCAGATACTTCCGGTAGCGCCACGTCTTCCTTCCGTAACATCGAGGTCGGTAACAATTCTTCTACTGCCACCTCATCGACAGTCGGTAACGGTAAGCTATAGGCGATACGACCCGGTTTAGAAATTTCAAAGATCAATGTTTGCTCATTCATGTGTGAGTCCCCCTAACGCTGTCACGAATTGATCCAACTCTTCATTCGTCCGTAATTCCGTTGCACAAACAAGCATTTCATTTTGACGCGCTGCGTCATACGATCCTAACGGTAAACCGCCGATGATTCCGTGATCGAGCAATTGTTGACTCGCACGTGTCGCGTCGATTGGTAGCGTAACGACGAATTCATTGAAGCTCGGTCCATCGTCAACGATCGTAAAGCCAGCCTGTTTCAGCTTTTGTTTTAATGCATGTGCCGTTTGCAAGTTACGTGTCGCGAGTTCCCGGATACCCCGTTTTCCGAGTGCACTCATCGCGATCGAAGCAGCGAGTGCATTCAACGCTTGGTTCGAACAGATGTTAGATGTCGCCTTGTCACGGCGAATGTGTTGTTCACGTGCTTGTAACGTCAGAACGAAACCGCGTTTCCCATTCTCATCGACGGTCTGTCCAACGAGACGTCCCGGAATCTTACGCATCAACGCTTTTGTCGTCGTGAAATAACCACATGTCGGTCCACCAAAGCTTTGTGGAATTCCGAACGGTTGGCAATCTCCGATCGTAATGTCAGCGCCAAGTTTACCTGGCGCTTCTAAGATACCGAGTGCCAGTGGATTCGCAGAGACGATGAACAGCGCACCACGAGCATGAGTCGCATCGGCCAATGCTTGTAGTTCTTCGACACGACCGTAGAAGTTCGGATACTGCACGATGACACAGGCGACGTCTTCGATGGCATCGAGTTGATCGATCCGTGTGACACCTTGCTCAAGCGCCAACGTCTCGACGTTTAGTCCTGGACCGTTCGCATACGTCCGAACGACATCGTGCGCTTCCGGGTGAACGCCGTCTGAAAGAACGATTGTCTTTTTCTTCGTATGGGCACAAGCAAGCATGGCCGCTTCCGCTAACGCCGTGATCCCGTCATACATCGACGAGTTCGCGACATCCATCCCTGTCAATTCACAAATCATCGATTGGAATTCAAAAATCGCTTGTAGCTCACCTTGCGAAATCTCTGGCTGATATGGTGTATAGGCAGTGTAAAACTCTGAGCGCAGTAACATATGATTGACGACAGCAGGTGCATAGTGATCATAGATGCCTGCGCCAAGGAACGATGGATATTGTTTCGTATTCATGTTTTGGTCGGCAAGCTTCGATAGCGTCCGAATCAAGTCCGTTTCCGGAAGTGGCACACCGACTTCTTCCAATGTACCGTTATCACGGACGGATGCCGGGATATCAGCGAGTAAATCTTCGATCGATGCTGCACCGATCGTCTGTAACATCGCCTGCTCATCTTCTGCTGTCATTGGTAAATAACGAAAATCCATAGAAATATCCCCCTTATTTCGTGCGACGATAAAACGGTGTCGCTGTTCGTTTCGCTGCTAAACGTTTTCCGCGTACTTCCACTTCAAATTGCTCTTGTTCCGCTACTTCTGCAGGAACGAGTGCCCAAGCAATCGCTTTTCCTACTGTCGGCGGCAACGTACCTGTCGTCACCACACCAACGACTTCCCCGTCATGCCAAACCGGTGCATCTTGACGCGCAATCCCTTTATCGAGTAATTCAAGACCGATCAAGCGTCGCGGTGCTCCTTGTTCTTTCTGTTGCAACAAGACCTCTGAACCGACGAACGGTTTGACTTGTGGTTTGACCGCAAAGCCCATTCCCGCTTCGATGGGTGAAATCGTTGCTGATAATTCATGTCCGTAAAGTGGCAGACATGCCTCAAAACGTAATGTGTCACGTGCCCCGAGCCCGCATGGTACGACACCTTGCTCAAGCAGTGCTTGCCAGACAGCAGGTGCGTCACCAGCTGCCATGTAGAGTTCGAATCCATCTTCCCCTGTGTACCCACTGCGTGAGACGATCATTTCCACTCCTGCAACCGTCCCCCGTTGGAACTTGAAAAATCCGATCTCTGATAAGACAAGTGATGTCATGCCGGAAAGGATGGCTTCCGCACGTGGTCCTTGGACCGCAATTTGACCATATTGTTCCGATTGATTCTCAAGCGTGACGTCCCCTGTTAGATAGTGACGTAAATGTTGTTCGTCTTTTTCAATGTTCGAAGCATTGACGACGAGAAGATAGTCCGTTTCTGCCAAACGATAGACGAGTAAATCATCCACTGTCCCACCGTCTTCTTGGCATAAGACGTTATATTGCGCTTGCCCCACCGCAATCTTCGAAATATCGTTCGATAATGTAGCTTGTAAAAACGTCAGAGCATCCGGTCCGCTGACGAACAGTTCTCCCATGTGCGAGACATCGAACATGCCGACGTTCTCCCTTACTGCAACGTGTTCTTCTTTAATCGAGGAAAACAAAACTGGCATTTCAAATCCCGCAAAATCCACCATCTTACCGGTTTGCGAAACCGTCTCGAATAACGGTGTTCTTTTCAATGTCGTTTGACTCATACAAATCCCCCTATTTACGAACGTTTTTGCTCTCTCTTCTCTTTAATGTTCCATTTTCAAATCCATCTTACCAATTAAAATCATAATTATCTAGTATTATTCGGAAAAAGGAACATACGAAAAAGAGAGAAAGGACCCTGTCCCTTCTCTCCTATTGTTTCATATTCTTCCCATGAAAGCCATTTCAAAATTGTTTGATTCCGGCAGTTCGTTTGATTTCCTCCTGGAGTCGACGACCTTCCGTCACCAATTGGCTCGCTCCTTGCTTCACACGATTTCCTTCTTCAGTGATTCGATTGATATTCCCTTTGATTTGATCGATTCGCTGCGTCGTATGATCAATGTTCGTCTGCAAGGTTTGCTGACGAATCGTAAAGCGCTCCATCAGTTGTTTTAACTGCCGAATATCCTGAGACAGCTTCTTTTTGTAAAGACTGAATCCGAACAACACGAGTCCTATGATAGCCAGTAAAATAATACCTAACGTAATCCAAATCATGACTTCTCCTCCAATACAGTTTCAATCGCACGCGTTAATTCTTCGATTGATGCCGTTCCTTCGAGTCGGACAGTAGCTACTCCAGCATATAAGGAATAGCGACGTTCAAACAATCGTCTCACCTGTTCCCGTTCTGTCACGAGTGGACGATTCGGATCAGAGGCGATCCGTTCCCAAATCAAATCAAAGGGTGTATCGATCCAGACGACTGTTCCGGACTCCTGCATGTACAGTCGGTTCTCTTCTCGTTCGACGATACCGCCACCCGTGACGATTACTTCCGCATTGCTACTCTTCAACAATTCGCTTTCATGTGTACGAAACCCTGCTTCGCCATGCTCAGCGAAAAAAGCAGTAATCGTTTGTCCATGTTCCTGTTCGAACCGTTCATCCAGTTCGTCGACCTCGTATTGGGTACCCAATCGATGTCCGACGGCTGTTTTACCAGTTCCCATAAACCCAATCAAATAAACCTTACTCATGTGTGACGACCGCCTCAATTCTTTGACCATTCTCTAATCTCGATTCCATTTTAAAGCCTTTATCGGTCGCTGTACAGCTGACTTGTCCGATTGGGTAGTGGAGCGTCTCGTCCTTCGTACAATCTGCTTTCGCTGCTCGGATGAGAGACTCGAGTTGGAGTGCTTCTTGCTCTAACTGATGATGCCGCATCTCTTCGTCAATTTGCTGACAAGAAATCAAGAGCACGACTCCCATTCCTAGAAGTAACAGTAACGTTTGAATCAAGATGAATCCTTCCTGACGCATCGGAAGGAACGTCTGCTGTCGTTCAACTGAATCGAGAGAATCTCGGCATCCCCTGTCACGGTATAGTGTTTGACGTCGCGGGCGTATGTCAGTTCACCTCCCTGTTCTTTCTTGAGACGTAGTTGATCTTGCACACGGACGAGACGCCACTTTTCAGCCGTCTCTCCCGGATTGACGTCCATTCCACGAATCTCGTCTCCGACGCGCTCACACATCGTACTGCGCCACATCAGTCGTTCCACGGTATGAAAGAACAATTCTTCATTCATTCGGTTGACTTCCGGCGGACGAACGAGTGGGGTCAATGTCAAGATTGCCAGCAGAAGAAGTGGGCTCAGCCATAGGACGAATGACAGTTCGAGAAGGGTCATTCCGGATTCCGCTCGCAAGACACATCGTTTCATTGCACCACGCTCCTTGTTTCAGGACATAGGACGCTGTTCGGTTTTCAACTTGATCCGTCGCCATCTGCTCAAGCTGTTCCGTCTCTTGTTCCCATTTCATTTGTTTCGTCCGTAACTCGAGATAAGGATCGATCGCTAACGTCATGAAGATACCGATCGCAACGATAGAGAGCATCACTTCAAGCAAAGAGAAGCCCGCTTGGCGTTCGTTCTGCATACTTCTCACCTCACTTTACGGATTGCCATTTGATAGTTCCCAAGTAAGAATTTGATTTCATATTCGGCTGTTGCCGAACGGCAAGACCAAGTCGCTGCATAGATCGAGTGATAGCTTTTAAAATAGATGATGCGATTCGAGGGTGGAACGGTACACGTATGACCATTTTGGAATGTCCGTTGCCATAACAACCGGTCATCCGCAAGGACAAGGTATCCTGTACCGTCTCCTCGAAATCGAAACTGCATCAATGATTGATCTTGCTTTGAGTACTGCATCAGTCGAAGTGTCTGAATATCTTGTTCCATCAGACGAACCTCTTGTTCAAGCGGAATCCAGTCCGGTCGTTTTTCAAACAGTGCCGGCAACAAAAAAACAAGTAAACAAGCAATGATTGTCAGCACCGCCGTCATCTCAAATAATGTAAATCCTTGTTCACTTCGTAAGTTCGCCAGTCTTCGGATCATACGTATACGTCTCCTGATCACAGACGAGAGCATTCGGTTTATCAGCTGTTCCGCGATTGATCGTCTGAAGTGATTCTGGGTACTTTTTCTCTTTCGCGTAATACAAATTAACCTCTGACCGAATGACTCGAATGTTCGCCTCACAACTCACACCTTTCGCCTGGTCCTTTCCACTTGTCATCGTTGGAATCAAAACGAGCAGTAATAACGAAATGATCAATAAGACGGCTGCCATTTCAAGTAAGGTGAATCCATCCTGTCGCTTTAAGAATTGTTTCATCGTATCGTCTCCTCTGTTTAGAATGGAAGCTGCTGTATCGCTAGCTGAATTGGATAATACAAGATGAGAAATAACGTTCCAGTCATGATCGTCAATCCGCCGTACAAAATCGGCTCGATCCATAACAACTTTTTCTCTAGTTCCTCTTCCATCGACTCATGTAAGAGTGTCGCTTGTTCAAGCAACAACGGCCCAAGATCGCCACTTTCCCGCGCCAAATGGACGATTCCAATCGTCTCGGCTTCGATGATCTCATCTTCGCCAAGCGCTTCTGCAAGTGGTTCCCCTGCCTGTTGTTTAGCATGTAGACGAGCATAGAGATGTCCTTTTTTATTCGCTTGTCCTTGCTCCAGATGACGAAAGGTCTCTTCGAGCGAGAAGCCAGCATCGATGAACGATCCTACTTCGATCGTGAATAAATAGCTGTAGTAGAGACGAATCAATCGCTGTAGCGGTTTCAGTCGTAAAATACGGTTTAACGGAAAGAAGCGAAAAAAGAGGTAACCGGAGGTCAACAAAATAAGGGGAATACTTGCGAGTAGATACTTCGCAGAGGGGTGAAGAAGGAGATGAAGAAATGAGGGGAGAGTCTTCGGGTCCGACATCTCGAGGAGAGACGGAAATACGTAGAGGGCATAAAAGAAGAACAGAAGGAATAGACTGGTCGCTAGAACAAGCGGATACCGAATCATCTTCCAAAACTTCGATCGCATTTCTGTTTCGAGGTCGAGCAGTTTCACGATTTGGCGAAGAACGAGCAACGGTCGCTCTGTCCTTTCTCCAACAAAAAGAAGTCGTTTTAAGGTATTCGTTAACGCAAGCGGTTCAAGGGATGCTGCAAAGGAGTCTCCTTTTTCAAGACGTTGTTCCATTTCTCCGACTACTTCCGCGAACGGCTGACGCTCGAATCGTTTTAAAATGAGTAACGTCTCTTTCGCGGAAATGCCTTTTGATAACAAACGGTGATATCGTTTTAAGAACCGACTTTGATCGCGGCTTGTAAGTTTCTGACGGTACAGCGGACATCCTCTCCTTTTCGCTCGAGATGAATGATGCGTTGACAGACAGCTAGTTCTGACTCTTCGATCCCTAAACTGCGCAATCGCAATCGCGCCTCATCTATACTTCCAGCGTGTAACGTAAATAACACGACGTGACCACTAAGTGCGGCATTCATCGTCAAACGTGCTGCCTCTCTCGTCCGCACCTCACCAAAAGCAATCCAATCCGGATCCGCTCGCAATATTTCCTCAAAACATCGCGTAGCAGTGAAGCCTGCCTTTTCATTTAGTTCCAGTTGCAAGACGTTTGGTACCGTACATTCCACCGGATCTTCAATCGAGATGATTCGCTTTTCTTCCATCGCACTCATCAAGGAATATAACATCGTCGTCTTTCCTGCACCTGTCGATCCAGAAATGACGATACACCCGTGTCGTTGTTCAGCTAACCAAGCGAAGTCCAATTGATTGTGTAACGTTCGTAAAGCTGTTTCTTGAGAGACCGTTGATCGATAAAATCGCCACGACATCGCATCCCCTTGTCGACTCGGCAACAACGAGACACGCATGCCCTTTTTCCCGTGCGGATACAAACCACTTTGCGGAATCCGCTCATTCTGTTCCTTTAAGTTCGCCTCATAGCGGACATGACTGACAAGTGTCCGGTAACGCGTCAGTTCCACCTCTTCTTGTTCACACAAACCATCACCCGTTCGACAAACGATTCGGACGCAAGCTTCATTCGGTACGAAATGAACATCTGTTGCACCAAGTGATTCGAATCGTTCCATGAGTTGTGTCGTCCATTCCTTCATTTTTCTTCACCTCCCTACTGCAAACAATACACAAAAAAAAGAAGCCGACCAAACCGGCTTCTTTACGATACGTGTGCGATTGTCCGATGTTTACGCTTCGCCAATGTCTCAAGACCTGGTTTATCGTATCCGATAACAAGTTGTTTTCCATCAGTGATGATTGGGCGGCGTAATAATTTCGGATTGTCACTCATGAGGCGTAATAACTCACTGAGTTTCATGTCTTCAATATCAATGCCGAGATCCTTGAAGGCTTGACTGCGTGTTGCGAGCAAACTTTCAATCCCATCCGTCGATAATTTCAACAGTTCCATGAGTTCATCAACTGTTGGAGCATTTCTGAACAGATGACGTTCCTCTACATCAACATGTTCCTCTTTTAACCATGATTTCGTTTTACGACATGATGTACAGCTTGGGTATGTGAAAAAGACTAACTCATTCGTCATTTTTGCTCCTCCTCTCAAAGTGTGGGGTTTCATTACAGTTACTATAGCACGTCAATTTGACTTTGTACACCTTTTGTACAACTATTGTACAACTTTTTTTGAAACTTCATCTTTTGTTCACAGTTATTCCTTAACAATCACTAGAACAGGATGGACGGATGATTGTTTGCTTGGTAAAATAAGTACGTATATTGACTATCTGTCGGATTTAGGGGGTTATAGGAATGGGGAGAATGTACCGCGTACTCGGTTTCTGGACTGGTATCATCGCAGTCATGGCATTTATCGGCGCATTGGGTGGCGATGCAAGCTCAAGTGAGCATACGGATTCATTTTTAGTCATGGGCTTCGTCTTCTTAGCACAAACTGTCTTTTTTGCAGCGCTCGGTTACTTGCGCTTAACTGAAAAAACGTATGTCTATATCTTTGGAGCTTACTTAACTGTATTTTTCATCGTCTTTACGTACTGGTCGAACTTCCAGATGTAATGAAAAAAACTCGTCATCCTTTTGGATGGCGAGTTTTTTTAGTCAGAGGAATGGATTCGATTTCATTTCTTGACGAATCGTCGTACTCGGACCATGCCCTGGATAAACCGTCGTATCTGCCGGTAGTTCCGCGATGAGTCGATCCAGTGAACGCATCAATACGTCTTGATCCCCACCATGTAGATCCGTTCGTCCGACGCCTTGCCGGAACAGGAGATCTCCACCGAACGCGATCCGTTCTCCTTTAAAGTAGAACGTCACACTTCCTGGTGAGTGTCCTGGCGTCTCAAGTACATGCATCGAAAAGCTACCGATCGTCAATCGTCCTGGTTGCAACAAATGATCCGCTGGTTTCATCCGCATCGGTGGCATTCCAAATTTTGCTGAACCATTCCATTCTGGATTACCGAGCCATCCTGCTTCTTCCGGATGCACGTAGACAGGAGCTTCCGTGAAGCGTCGTAACATATCCACACCACCAATGTGGTCAAAATGCGCATGCGTTAATAAAATCGCTTTTAATGTTGCTCCCCGACTTTCAATCTCATCGAAAAACCGCATATCTTCTGTACCTGGATCAATGACGAGACATTCCTTGTCTTTAAATAACAAATAACCATTCTCAGATGCCATACCGGAAGTGATCATTACGATTTCCATTCTATAAAACCCCTTTACAATAGACTCTTCTCCTACTATACACGAAATTGTCGAAAGTTCCTGCAACGCCCTCTCGACTTTATCCCGCGAGTCGGATAAACTAAAAAGTGAGATTTAAGTGAAATCTTCGTGAAATTCATAACGTGATTGTTTAAGGGGGAGTACGTCATGCATTTGGATCAACCAATCGGTTGGCTTTTCTTCTTCGTCGCACTCGTCGGCGTTTGGGCCGTCGTTCGTTCACTTAAGAAACGCCAAATGTTTCCACTCGTATTCGCAGGTCTGACTGTCGTCTTATTCGGCTGGTTCGGGATTGCGACATTGATTTACGGCGGTATTCCATCGTAATCAAGATACGCTAAAAAGAGGCTGACTCAAAAGTCAGTATCTACAAAGATAAGGGAGGCAGATTGATGATCTGCCTCCCTTACCTCGTAATAAAAAGAATGACGCGTCACACGCCACTCCTACAGGAAAAAGCGCAATTTTGCGCTGTAAGAGACAAACGAGACCCGTTTTTCTGCTCGAATGGAGCGGAAAACTGGCTTGTGTCTCGCCTGAGGAAAGGGCGTGAAAAGATGCGTCATTTTTTAGTGTCAGCCCTTTTGTCTAAAATCTGAAGAGAGATGCCTCGCGCATCTCTCTTTTTATTTGCCTTTCTACAAAAAAACGAATCCACTCGAAAGTAGATTCGTTTTCCTCATCTTATTTTGAAGTTTGAAGGAAACGGAGCAAGTCACCGTAGATGACTTTATCCGAAAGTCCTAACTCCTTCTCGGATTGTTTCGTAGATTGTTTACACATCTCCGCTAACTCTCCATCTTTTACTTCTTCACCTGTCTGACGATCATAACATGTTTCCTGCGTATAAACCGTTTTGTCTGTTATGACGGAACCATCGCGGAACAGCGCATAATCCTTGTGCTGCTTCGAGAAGAGATCGGTACCGAACAATACTTCATTCTTGAAGTCTTGTCCTAACAGATGTAGCAATGTTGGTTTAATGTCGATTTGGCTCGCGACGTCTTCATGTTTCACACCTTTCGTTTGACCCGGTAAATGGATCACGAATGGTACACGTTGCAATTGCGCGACATCATACGGTGTCAACTCATCTTTGTTCATGAGTTCTGCCATCGCAGCATTGTGGTTCGTCGAGATACCATAGTGGTCGCCATAGACCATGAAGATCGTGTCATCCCACGTACCATCTTTTTTCAGACCCTCGATGAATTTACCGAGTGCCATATCTTGATACGCTAGTGCCTGGACGTAATGGTTGAGCGTAGTAGAACTTGTCTCAAGCGGTGGTACGAGTTCATCTTCTGGTTTTGGCATCTCAAATGGATAGTGGTTCGTCAATGTGATGAACTTCGAATAGAACGGACGTGGTAAATCTTTCAACATCGGCAATGACTGTTCAAAGAATTTATCATCGAGCAAGCCCCACTCCGTCAAATCTGCTGGATCACCTAGGTCATAATCAGTCTCTGAGAAGAAACGATCGACGCCAAAGCTATTGTAGACGATGTCTCGGTTCCAGAACGATTTGTTGTTTGCATGGAAAACAGCTGAATAATAGCCGTCTTCTTTCAACATTTCAGGAGTTGCCCGGAATTCGTTTTCTCCGTTCGTAAAGAATGCTGCACCGCGTCCAAGTGGATAGATCGAGTTTTCGAGAATGAACTCAGCATCTGCCGTTTTCCCTTGTCCTGTGTTGTGATAGAAGTTATCCCATGAATGCGATTCCTTGATCAACTTATTCAGGTTCGGTGTAATCTCTTGTCCGTTTGGTGCTTTTAATCCAACTGCAAAGGATTGTGCCGACTCAAAGGAAACGACGATGACGTTCTTTCCTTTGTACTTTCCGAACATAGCTGGGTTCGGTTCGGCATGTTTTGAATCAATGAAGCTTTGAACTTCCGACAGTTCAGAACTGTCTGCGAGTGCTTTTTGCGCAGATGTCTTCGACTGAATGAGTGCATCATACATATGGAAGTTAAATGTTCCGATGTTTTTAACGAGCAATTCTCGGTCGAAGGCACGTGTGAGCAATTCTGGACGTTCTGTCTCAGCGAGCGTCAAGTTTCCAAGGAAAACGACAACTGCTGCAACGAATGCGAGAATCGCGCGTCCACGTGACGCAACATTTTTTGACATGTCCATTTTCCGTAGGAAGAACGGTAAGATGATCAAGTCTCCGACGATCAATAAATCGGACCAGTTCAAGAGTGACCCGAGCGACGCAGAAACGGTCTCTGCATTCGATGTTTGGAACAATACCGGCAACGTCAGATAGTCATTAAAGAAGCGGAAGAAAATGATGTCCGCATATAAAATGAGTGTCGCGACGAACAATGTGCCGTAGATGAACCATTTTTGAACATTTCCCCGGAAGAAGAAGCTGAACCCAAACATGAAGAGCGCTGAACTAATTGGGTTAATTAGTAGAATGAATGCTTGCGCAGAGTTTGTTACGGGAACGTTAAAGAAAAGTGTATACGCTAAATACGTTTTTAACCAAATCAATATGGTCGCAATCCAAAAGAGCTTATGCTCTTTATAGGTGCTGCGAACGCCTTGACCCATCTTTAGGCGCATTCGCGACCAGATGTTTGCGTCTTGCTGCATAAAAACCTGCCTCCTAATTTACATGTGCTTTCTGCTTTCAGTTCACACAACCTACATCATAATTTACATATACCCATATCACGTGAAAATTTTACGCTTAGTTTTACAAAAATGCAACTGGAATCCGGAAGATACTTAACAATCACATAATTACTGTACGTTTGTAAACAAAAAAAAGATTCGCCGAAGCGAACCTTTTACTGAAATTGAATATTATCATTTTTTGAGAAACATCTGCTTCGCAAGCCATGCACAGCCAATGACTCCGGCATCGTTTCCAAGCTCGGCAATCTTGAACGTCGTCGATCCGAAAACCCGTGGTAAAGCAAAGCGTTCGAACTGTTGACGCAGTGGTGCAAGCAATGTCTCGCCCGCTTTTGAGACACCACCGCCGATGACGATGATTTCCGGATTGATGCTGTTCGCTAAGTTGGAGATGGCAAGACCGAGGTGGAACGTCACTTCTTCTACGACTTCCGTTGCGACCCGGTCCCCTTTCTCATACGCTTCGAATACGTCTTTCGCCGTCACTGCCTTGATGTCGTTAAGTAACGTTTCCTTCCCTTTACGCTTCTCAAGACCAAGACGGGCAATCCCTGTTGCTGACGCGATCGTCTCAAGACATCCTTTGCGACCACATCCACATAGGACGCCACCTTCAGGCAACATCGTGATATGACCGATTTCTCCAGCCATTCCGACTGTACCATGCACGATTTGTCCGTTCGTGATCAGACCACCACCGACGCCCGTACCGAGTGTGACCGCAAGGAGTTCGGTTGCTCCACTACCGGCACCTTTCCACATCTCACCGATTGCCGCTGCGTTCGCATCATTTTCAAGAACAGCCGGTAAACCCGTCAAACGTTCGAATTCACCGATGAGTTCAAAGTTATTCCAACCGATATTGACCGCTTTCTCGACGACACCTGTATTGAAATCAATGAATCCCGGCGCACCGATGCCCGCTCCGACGAAATCTTCTGGGCGTTTGTTGCTCTCTTGACACTTCTCAAAGAAGGATTTTGCGATATCTCCAGGAATTTGTACGCCATCATTCAAAACGACCGTCTCGATTTCCCATTTCTCTACGATGATCCCTTGCAAATCCAAAATTGCCATCTTGACTGTCGTTCCGCCGATATCAATGCCGAGTAACCATTTCATTGCTTCGTCTCCCCTATACTCATATAATGTCTGCTTCCTCATTTTACCGGACATAACCCGTTTGCGCAAAGGGTTGCACAACCTTAAATGTTATCGGATTGTGAACGCTTTAATTCATGTCGCAAGATTAGTTTTGCTGAATCGTACTGTCGCTGTTCCAAAACGCCTGCTTCTTGTAATTCATCGAGTTCAAGCATCATCATCGCGATATCGGACGCCCGGTCCCCAAGATAGATGAAAGTCCCGTATGTCTTGAGTAATTGCTGTACGTCATACAGTGTCTTCATCGACCATCGGCTCCTTTACATAGGCATGTAGCAAATCATATGTCGCTTGTAACGACGTCTCATGTGTACGTTCGTACGAATGACTCGATTCGATTCCCGGACCGAACAATCCGTGCCGGACGTCGTGTCCCGCACTTACTGCCGCTGAGGCATCCGAGCTATAGAACGGATAGATATCAACCTTATATGGAATACTGTTACGTTGTGCTAAACGCGTTAACTGGTGGCGTAAAGCTAAGTCATATGGACCTGAACCATCTTTCGCACAGATCGAGACCGTGAATTCATCCGAATGCTGACCGTCTCCTAGTGCCCCCATGTCGACCGCGATGTATTCTGCGACCTCGTCCGTGAATCCAGCATTCCCACCGAATCCAACTTCTTCGTAATTTGAAATCAGAATCTGGATCGTGTGTGGCAGCTCGATTGTTTTCCATTCCTTGATCAATTCAAGTAACAAAGCAACGGATGCTTTATCATCGAGATGGCGCGACTTCACGAATCCCGTTTCCGTATAGAGGAATCGCGGATCAAACGTTACGATGTCTCCTACTTCAATCCCCGCAACGCGCGTCTCTTCTGCTGTCGTTGAACGGATATCGAGCCGTACTTCGATATTATCAGCAGATCGTTCCGTTTTGTTCGTCTCGCGCGACGTATGAACACTCGAATGATGGAACACGATCGTACCTGAAACCGTTTGACCGTCCATCTTGTGAATGAGACAGTTCTCACCTTCGATCGCTGTCCAAGCATATCCCCCTAGTTGTGATAAACGAAGTCGTCCTGTTGGTAGAATCTCTTTCACCATCGCTCCTAGTGTGTCGACGTGTGCCGTCAGTAACCGCGTACGCGTTGAAGCACCAGGTAGTGTCGCTAAAATCGCTCCTTTTTCAAGTTTTCGATACGTAACCCCTTCTGCGGTCAATCGCTTTTCTACATATGTAATCGCTTCTTTTGTCGAACCTGTTGGACTCGGAATCGAGACAAGCTCTTCAATCGTACGTATGACTTCTTTCATGTTCATTCGCTCCCTTTCAATCGGACTACGACGTGACATCCGCTTTGTTCTCATGATAACAAATATTCATTCTTTGCCGATACTGATATCTTACGGATACCATGCGAAAAAGCTGTAGCACTTTTTTTGCTACAGCTTCTTTCCACATCATCTGAAGAAATTAGACGTACTTCTTCATCCAAATATCATCACGATATGTGCCGTCTTCTAATTTTACGGAATCTGGATCTTCGGCATATACTTCAAAACCGAGCGACTCATAAAGATTTTGCGCGGCCTCGTTCCCTGATAAAACGGCAAGAATGACTTGCTCGACGTCCGGTAACTTCTTCGCTTCCTCGATTAAGGCTTCCATTAAAGCGCGACCAGTACCACCGCGATATTCAGGTGATACGTATACTCCAGAAATCATCGCTTTATGCGATTCACGTGACAATTCATATGGTTTGACCTGACCAAACCCAAACAATGTATCACCGTCGAACATACCAAGCCAAACCTCATCGGAGTCGGGTTCTCCCTCAAGTCCTTCTTGTACTTCGCGGAGCGGGGTTTGCTGTTCATCATCAAACGAATGACCGAATGCATCTGGATGATTTTTTAATCCCTCAAGGCGTAGATTCCAGTATTGTTCTGCATCCTCTTTAGTTAGTTTTCGAAAAGTATACATGACTGTCGGTTCTCTCCTTTTTGGGTATCATGACGTACAAAAAAAATGACGTAAAAATGCTTCTATCTCTTACTTAACCCTTTTCTAGTAAAATAAAACCTAGATTTTTTTCTTTTTACTACTGGACGAATAGATGTGATTTTTTATGTATTCGTTCTCTACATCAAAAAAACTCAAGTGTGGACAATATGAAGCAAGTCCGACACTTGAGTTTTTTGCTACTTTATTTCGTAATGCCTTCATCATGATGCGTACGCTTATCCTTGCAAGACGGGTTCAAGCGTCTGACGTAATACATCAGCAGAATGATGGAATTTCTTCAACTCTTCTTCCGTCAATGAGACTTCAATGATTTCACGCACACCTTGACGATTGATGATGGCGGGAACTCCAATATGGATACCGGAAATTCCGTACTGCCCATCGACATGCGCACCGACCGTCAATAGACAGTTCTCATTTCCGAGGATGGCACGAACGATTCGGACGAGTCCAAGCCCAATCGCATAGTAGGTTGCCCCTTTGCGCTCGATGATATGATAAGCAGCATCTCGGACGTTGATGTAGATTTGATCAAGATCTGCTTGAGAATAACGATCGTCTTCAGCAAGTAGTTCATCAATCGTTTTTCCATAAATGCGACTGTTACTCCAGGCTGCGAATTCCGTGTCACCATGTTCGCCAAGAATATAGGCATGGGCATTTCGGGAATCAATGTGAAAGTATTCTCCAAGCATTTGACGCAGACGTGCTGTATCCAGCACCGTTCCTGATCCAAATACGCGTGCTTTCGGAAGACCAGAATATTTCCAGGCAAGATGCGCCATGATATCAACCGGATTGGAAGCCACGACGATGATCCCATCAAAACCAGAATCCATGATTTGACGAATCATTTCTTTCATGATCAAGGCATTCTTTGCAACGAGATCGAGTCTTGTCTCACCTGGTTTTTGTGGAGCGCCTGCCGTGATGACGACGACTTCCGCTTCGCGGCAGTCCGCGTAGTCACCAGCCCATATTCGCATCGGTGAAGAGCTAAATGGTGTTCCGTGGTTTAAGTCCATTGCCTCGCCCTCTGCTTTGGCTTTGTTGACATCAATGATGACAAGTTCTTCACAAAGTCCAGCTGTTGACATCTGATAGGCAAAGCTTGAACCGACTGCACCAGCTCCAATGAGGGCTACCCGTGTCACTTTCGCATGTAATTCCATATCGTTATGTCCACCCTTTCATTCGTCATAAGAGTTTGTTAACTATCTCACAAGTAAATTGTAACATCTTTCACATTCTTTGTATCATGTGAAATTAATCACATTTGTCCATTTTGTGTCATTGATATCCTAACATAAGGAATTACATACTCATATACTTTCCAGTTACCAGAATCGAACGATGATAAACCCGATTCCACTTGCCAAACCGCTCGTTAAGACATTGACAGCATCATTCCCTAAAAATCGAATGCCTGAAACGTAAGCTGTCGGTTGACCATGATGCTCTCGCTTTTCCGTGTATTCTCCACAAACCTTACATCGGTAAACGCGTTGCCCTACTGCTCCAAATAGTGTATCCAGCAGACTCCCGAGTACACCGATGCTTGTTACGAGTAAGACGTCTCTTAAAGAAAGAGAAAATATCCAATGCGCTGCTATCGCGATGAACGCAGCTCCTGCGATCGTACCGACCGTCCCAATCAGCGACATCGCTCCACTCGTTCCTGCTGGTACCCGTCGTAACGTTTTGAGAGACCATGGATCACGTTTTGAGAGCGGTCCGATTTCGGATGCCCACGTATCAGCATTCGATGCTGCGATGACGAATAGAAATAACAAGAGATACGCAAAATCCATCGTCATGGCATACGCTAAAGCAGCAACGAACGCTACCCCTCCATTCGCAAGGACCTGCCATCCGTCACGCGCGCCGTCTTTCTCAACGATGGAATCGACCGATTGTTTTCTGGACCGTCCGACCTTCGATAACAAGCTCGAGCTACCAAAGAAGAGCAAAAGTACTACTAATCCTTGCCAACCAAATCCGAATGAAACACCACTACCGACGAGCAGGGTCATGATCGCACCACTTGTCGTCAATAAACGAAAAGATCGTCCGGTCCAAGCAAGCAATAGACAAAACAAAATGGTCGCGCTTAGCATCGGATGACCTCTAAGTCAGTGACGATCAAGTCAACTGGGATATCAAAGGCTTCGACTTCAAAATCGGAAAGAAGTTGTTCAGAAAAGGCAATCGATACTTTACGTCCTGCATAGGTCACGAGTGCACGATCGTAATAGCCTCCTCCCCACCCTAAACGATATCCGTCCCGTCGATAGGCGCGACCCGGAACGAGACAAAGCTCTGCTTGAGCAAGTGAAGCCCGACGTGCTGAAGCGGTTGGTTCAGCAATCCCCATCTGATTTGCTTGCAGTTGATCTTCTGGTCCATGTTCATAAAAGACCATCTCGTCTCCCACTACTTTTGGTATCAAGACCGTCTTGCCCTCTTGCCACGCCTGTTCAATCAGCATTCTTGTATCACATTCATTTCGAAAAGCTAATGTGATCGCGACACAGGTCGCTTGTTGCCACTCAGGTAACAACAAAACATGTTCGTGAATCAATCGTTCCTTCTCCGCACGGTTCTCCATTACATCGAGTCGTTCTTTGATCAGACGGCGTACTTCTTGTTTATTCATGACTGTCTTCCTTTCCACAAAAAAAGCCATCACACGAAGTGACGGCTTCCATCTCAATTATTTCACTTCACGGTGAAGTGTGTGCTTACGGAGACGTGGGTTGTATTTCTTCAACTCAAGACGCTCTGGGTTGTTACGCTTGTTCTTTTTAGTGATATAAGTACGGTCACCAGTTTCAGTGCAAGCTAATGTGATTTTAACGCGCATGGGATTCCCTCCTATCTAGCTCTCGATGTATCAAGTGATTTTGCTTTACATAAGGTTAAGCATACTCAAGTATCGTACCAAGAAAGGAAAGGAATTGCAACTGTTCATCCGTTCTTTTTCGGATTCGTCACGTGTTGATATGGTTTTTCAAGGTTCTCTTCAAAACGCAGTGGCTTCTTTTCGACGTGATACTCTTGTTCCACCCCGTGACGTGACTCTTCTCGTTCTAGATAAACGACCGCTGATTGGCGCAACGCATCTCCTTCAAGTCGTTTTAAGGCAACGACCAGACCACCTGAACGATCAGGAGAACGCTCACTTTCGACATCGTAGACGTTACTGACGAGTGGCAACTCTTTGATCTTCGCGATAGCTTGGGCAGCTGATGCGGTCTCCATGTTGAAGTTGTGGATGACTGCGAAATCAACGATCTTACTCAAGGCTTGCGCTTGGCGTAAGAAGGCTAAATTTAGTGCCGCCAGTTGGTTATAGGTCTGAACGAGCGGTAGACCCGTCACTTGCACTCCGTAAACGTGAACACCTTCTTCAAATCGATACGCTTCCGGATGTTCCGTGACGACATAGACGTTCTCACCAGCAGCAGCAAGTCGTCGAGCGAGCTCCGAAGCTGGCCGGTCTGACGCATCATATTGTCGGACGAACAACAAGATGGCATCCGTATTCCAAGATTTCTCACGCTTCACTGCCACGTAGTAATCATGTGCCGTCAAGAAGACATCCGGTTCAATATCTGAATCTTGAAGGAAAGGATATTCGCGATATCGATCATCTAACCATTCCACCGTCAGCTCCTCAGCATCCAGGCGACGCTCAGTTTCTTCAAAACGTAGGATGTGCTCACGGAAACGATTCGCAGCATATTGCGCTGTCGTCTGTCCATCGAGGATGAACGGCCAGTCGCTCGAGACAGCGAGGAGGTATTCTCGAATGAGTTGACGCTTCGCTTTGACAGTCAATGCATCTTGATGACGATTTCGGGCTACGATACCTGCTAGTCTCTTCTCAAGTTGATGGAGATGACGAATCATCCAGTCATTCCGTTCATTGATCCAGACTTCCGCGTAGCCTTTTCGTCCCCACGTTCCCATCGCGACGTGTGCCGTGTCGATGTCTTGGAAGTGACGTTCGAGGAAGATTGCCGGTGAAATCGACTCAATTCCTTGATCTTCTAAACGTTCCATCGCTTTACCGAGGAAGTCGGGACCTTCAAACCACCAGTGACCGAACAATTCGGCATCAAATGGTGCTGTGACAAGGAATGGTGGGAAGTCTTGTCCTTGATGCGCATCTAAATGTTCACCGAGTGCTTGTGCGAAGTCTGCTGCGTGCTCACTTGTCCGTTGCCATGCCCAATCACGGACATAATAGTCTTTTTGATCCGTTTCTCCTGTTACGCGATGCAATTTCAATCCTGTATCATAACGTAGTCCTTCTGGGTGCATGAACTCAGCGATTTGATCCCACTCTCGATCGTACGCAAGGTCACGATAAAACTCACGGTAATCCGGATGACCCGGGTATCCGATGACAGAGCTCCAAATCTTCCCGGAAATGATTTGATCACGGGGGAAGAGTGCCACACCGTGCGGCGAATAGACAGGTGCTCCGATTCCGTGTTTCGGTGACGGATCCGCGTTTAAGATGGAATGTTCGTCAACGAATGTATAACGAATGCCCTCTTCGTACAAAATACGGTCAAGTCCTGGCGTATACGCACACTCCGGCATCCAAAGACCAGATGGACGGAATCCATAATGACGTTCAAAACAGTTCAATCCCGTCTGAATTTCAGAACGTGCCGCTTGTTCGGACAACATATGCGGACTGAATCCGTGCGTCGCCGTACACGTAATCAAA
Organism: Exiguobacterium sp. E17S; assembly: GCF_057772545.1. Taxonomy (NCBI): domain Bacteria; kingdom Bacillati; phylum Bacillota; class Bacilli; order Caryophanales; genus Exiguobacterium; species Exiguobacterium sp. E17S. Next base: position 214,292 of record NZ_JBYLRU010000001.1, on the reverse strand, counting down.
TCAAGATAACCTTGCTCCTTGTAATGACGGAATGCGCGGTTCAAATCTTTTTCCCAGTGAAGGAACGTATTCAATAAATCTTGATAGCGGTCTTGATAGAATAGAAGCGCATCTCGTTCCTTTTGAGCAAGCTCTCGCTCTAGTTCTTGGCGAATCAAACGTAACGTATCCTCGATATGCTCGATATACCGCTCTTGAATCAATGGATCGGCAAGCATCTCGATGACGGGTGGTGAAATGCTGACCGTCCAGCCGAGCGGACGTGATAAGCGGTCGACCTCCCACAATAATGGGATGTAGGTTTCTGAAATCGCTTCATACATCCACCGCTCTTCTAGACGATGCGCCTCTTCATGACGGATATATGGTAAATGTGCATGTAAGACGAGTGAAAAATATCCTTTTCGCATAGCTTCTCTTCCTTTCCCTCTCTCTAATTCCATTACCGGACGCGATCGAAATAGGAATAAGGACGTAATACTTCGACCCATTCCGGTTGTTCGACCTCTCCGTATTGCCAATGATGCACGACTTCCGCGAACCGTCCGTCCGTGACTGGCTCGTCACGTGGCGTTTCGACTGGTTTTGAACGCAGTACTGGTAAAAAGTCCCCGTCAATCGTTTGAATGCCCCATTCAATGATGTATGTAGTATTCGGGGCGACTGGTCGAACGAACCAAGCATTCGTCATTTCTGGTAGCTCGAATTGATACGTTCGATTTGCCTGTCCTTGTTCGTATTCAACAAGCGTGACATCAATGATGCGTAATTCTTTACGGAACGAATCAAACGTCGTGTGATAGTGCGTCTCTAGCAACTGTTTCGACAGTTCAGATAATTCCCAGTAGACGTATAATGCTGTTGGTGACTGAACGATGGCGTGGAGGATGTCATCCTCGTAATGTGTCGCCATTCCAAACGCGTCGCGTTCTAGCGAAGGTACCACTTGCACAGACGGTACGACGTCTAAAACCGGTGCAGTCGACTTTTTCGTCTGCTTGACCGTTTTTGATTTTACTTTCGGCGCTGCTACAGAAGGTTGTTCTGTTAACGATTTACGATATTTAGTCCAAGCATATTTGATTTTTCCTTCAGTCGTATCCAATTGAGCTGCGATTTGTTTTGTTGTCAGCCCTTGTTCCTTCATTTTAATGATTTGCTCAAGCATTCCCAATCACCTCTCTGTCATTATTCACTTCTTTCCTATTCTACAAACGTGTTTCGAATCCCTTTACAAAAAAAGTAGGCAGAGGAAATTCCTCCTGCCTACTTGATTCATCCGTTTAAATCATAATGTTTTCCTTTTTCGAGATAGATCAGATGCTCCCCGACATTCGTCAAGTGATCACCCATCCGCTCGATGTAGCGGCAAATGTTCGTGAATTGCATGACTTCATCGACGACAATCGGCTGAAGTGACATATGACGCATGTATTGGCGAAGTGCCTTATATGTCGTCTCATCAATGATGTTATCGAGATCAGACAAGGCTTTTGCTTTCTCGACATCTCCGTCACGATAGGCAACGATTGCAGTTTCCGTCATATCCAGTAATGTCTCGAATGCTTCCTTCAACAACGAAATATCGATGACATACGGGAATGTTTCAACACGTAGAACCGCTTTTGAGATATTCCCCGCATAATCTGCAATCCGTTCGAGATCAGACGAAATTTTCATCGCGGTGATGATTCGTCGTAAATCCGTCGCAACGGGTTGTTGCTTCGCGATTAAGAGAATCGCATCATCGTTGATTTCAAGTTCAAGGTCATCGAGTTCATTATCGTTTTCGATGACACTACGCGCGATGTCTTGATCATATTTTTCGAGTGCTTCTGCCGTTGTTGCGATCTGTTGCATCGTCTTACGAGCCAGTAAAAAGACCTTTTGATCGAGTATTGCAAGATTTTCTCCAAAAATCGTACGGTTCGCTGCCATTCGTTTCGTCTCCCCCTTCTTATCCGAATCGTCCTGAAATGTAATCTTCCGTTCGTTTGTCACTCGGATTACCAAAGATCCGGTCTGTTTGATCGAACTCGACGACTTCACCATTCAAGAAGAACGCTGTTTTGTCTGAAACACGTGCAGCCTGTTGCATGTTGTGTGTCACGATGATGATCGAGTAGTCTGATTTCAACTCTTGGACGAGTTCTTCTACTTTTAATGTAGAAATCGGGTCAAGTGCCGATGTCGGCTCATCCATCAAGATGACATCTGGCTCGATTGCAAGGCAACGCGCGATACAAAGACGTTGTTGCTGACCACCAGAAAGACCATAAGCATTTTCGTTCAAACGATCTTTGACTTCATCCCAGATCGCCGCACGGCGTAAACTGCGTTCGACGATCTCGTCGAGGATTTTTTTGTTTTTGACACCGTGGACACGGGGACCATAAGCGATGTTGTCATAAATTGATTTTGGGAATGGATTCGGTTGTTGGAAGACCATTCCGACCGATGTCCGTAATTCTTCGACACCGTATTCTTTATCAAAGATATTGCGTCCGTGATACTCGATTGCACCATTCGTCCGTACGATCGGAACGAGTTCGACCATTCGATTCAATGTTTTGATGAATGTCGATTTCCCGCATCCAGACGGTCCAATGATTGCCGTGACTTCATTTTTCTTAATGTCGAGATTAACATCTTTCAGCGCATGATCGTCACCGTACCATAAGTTTAAGTCTTTGACGTTATAGACGCTCTCACGTGCTGCTACTGGTTGATTCATACGCTCTGTCCCTTCTGTAACGACTGATTTCGTATTCAGCTTCGTATCCATCATCTGTCTTCCTCCTTAAAAGAAATCCCTTCTATCTATCTCGTTCGATTAATAGCGTTTTGAGAATCGGTTCCGGATCCAGATTGCAAGTGAGTTCATCGTCAAGAGGATGACCATTAAGACGATGATTCCTGCCGCTGCAAGTCCTTGGAAGTCCGCTTGTGGACGACTTGTCCAGTTGTAGATTTGAATCGGTAATGCTGTGAACTCTGAGAAAATACTTTCTGGCGCACGAGCAATGAAAATCGCAGCTCCGACCATGATGAGTGGTGCTGTCTCACCAATCGCTCGAGATACAGCCAAGATGATCCCAGTGATGACACCCGGTAGTGACGCCGGAAGAACGACTTTGAAAGTCGTTTGCCATTTCGAAGCACCGAGTGCAAGTGATGCATGACGCATCGCTTGTGGAACGGCACGGATTGCCTCTTGAGACGAGACGATGACGACCGGAAGACTCATCAACGCGAGTGTCAATGCTCCTGCAATCAATGTTGAACCGAAGCCCATGTTACGTACGAAGAACGTCAAACCAAGTAAACCGAAGACGATTGACGGAACACCAGCAAGGTTTGAGATGTTGACTTCGATGAATGAAGTCATCCGACTCTTCTTCGCGTACTCTTCTAGATAAATCGCTGCCCCGACACCAATGATGAAAATCATCGGGATGATGAGGAGCATCAAGAAGATGGAGCCCATTAACGCCGGATAAATCCCGGCACGTTCCGAACGGCGTGATGGTGCATTTTGTAGAAACTCAAGTGATAACCATGATGCACCGTCACGGATGACGCCGAACAAGAGAATACCTAAGACGACGAGACCGAAGAACAGTCCAGCAAGGAAAATGACTTTTGTGACGTTGTTGACGACGAGTCGCTGGCTAATGGATTTCTTCACCGCGACCGGATCAATGAATTTCTTTGAGACAGGTTGCTTTTCTGGTAAGGCCATCTTAGTACTCCTCTCTGAAGCGGCGTGTGATCCAGTTCGCAAGTAAGTTCATCACTAATGTGAAGACGAACAAGAGTGTACCAACCGCATAGATACTGTAATATTCGACAGTTCCAAATCCAGCATCACCTAAGGCGACCTGAACGATATACGCTGTCATCGTTTGGACTGGCTCGAGTGGATCGATCGCAGCTGTCGGATTCGAACCACCAGCGATCGTTACGATCATCGTCTCACCGATTGCCCGTGACATACCGAGTACGATCGATGCAATGATCCCTGATAAGGCAGCTGGAACGACGACTTTCAATGCAACTTCAAGACGTGTCGAACCGAGTGCAAGCGCACCATCGCGAATTTTTTTCGGAACGGAGCTCATCGCATCCTCAGAAATCGAAGCGATCATCGGAATGATCATGATCCCGACGACGATCCCCGGACTGAGCGCATTGTAAATTTGAATACCTGGAATCAATTTTACGAGTAATGGTGTAACGAACGTCAACGCGAAGAATCCGAAGACGATTGTTGGAACACCTGCTAACACTTCAAGAATTGGTTTTAAGATACGGCGTGCGCGGTCTGACGCGTACTCACTTAAATAAATCGCTGATGTGAGACCGATCGGCACGGCAACTAGCATCGCAATCACGGTAATCTCAAGCGTACCGACGACAAGTGGCCAAATTCCATACTCTGGTTGTGAGTTGAGTGGATACCAGCTCGTACTGCCGAAGAATTCCTTGAACGGAACGACTTCGAAGAAGTGTTCTGTTTCAATGACTAACGTGAGAATGATGCCGATGGTCGTAACGACCGAGACGAACGCACAAAGGAATAAAACGATCGGCATGACGCGTTCCATGACGTTTTTCATACTATATTTTTGCTGTCGGTTCTGTTGAATCAGCTCGCGAACCGATTTATTTTGTGTTGAACTCATCCTTCTTCACTCCCTACTCCTTCTTGACATGAGAACGGGACCCAACCGGTACAGACTTCCCCGGTTGGGCCATCCTCATGACTCGATGATTTATTTCATTGCGTCTTCAATTGCTTTTGCGTTTTCATCGTAACGATCTTGCGGCATTTTGATGTATCCGACTTCTTCAGCAAGATCACCAGCGTTTTCGTTCGTGAACTGAACGAAATCAGCGACTTGTTTTTTGTCTTTCATTGATTTGTTATTGATGTACGTGTAGATTTCACGTGACAGTGGATAAGAAAGATCTTTGATCGTTTCTGGTGTTGGATCGACTGCATCTTTTCCTTCCGCAGCAAGTGGTACTTCCTTCAACTTATCTTTGTTCTCTGCGTAGTACGCATATCCGAAGTATCCGATTGCGCCTTTCGTTCCTTCAACACCTTTGACGAGAACGTTATCGTCTTCTGATAATTGAACATCTTTACGCATATCTTTTTTCTCAAGTACTTCCTCAGAGAAGAAGTCGAATGTTCCTGAGTCTTTACCTGGGCTGAAGAATTTCAATGGTTCAGCCGGATAAGAAGAATCGACATCTTTCCAAGTCTTGATGTTCGGATCGAGCCAGATTTTCTCGAGTTGCTCCATTGAGAGTTCTTTTACCCATGTATTTTCTTTGCTGACTGCGACAGTCAAACCGTCATATGCGAGTGCCATTTTTGTGAATTCAATGTTGTTCTTTTTCGCTTCAGCTGCTTCTTCTTCTTTAATTTCACGCGACGCGTTCGAAAGATCTGTTTCACCAACGACGAAGCGTTTGAATCCGCCACCTGTACCAGAGACACCGACTGTGACATCTACGTCAGGTTGTTCCATCGAATATTCTTCACCGACAGCTTCCATGATCGGGAAGACAGTAGAAGAACCGTCGATTGCGATTTTTCCTTTTAAATCAGATGAACTAGCAGAACCGCCTTTATCGTTACCACATGCTGCCCCCACTACTGCGATTGATGCTACCGTTGTGATGAGTGCTGTTTTTTTCATCCAAGACATGATTAATTTTCCTCCTCGAAAGTATGTCGCTGACGATGCTACGACTTTTTATCCGTTTTCCTTACAAGACTTATACTACGGATGAACTATTAAAACGAAATGAATCCAACGTAAAAGAATTGTAAAGGCGTGTTTTTTAGTGTTTACAATTCGAAATCCATTAGAAAAAAAGGTCAATGCAAACAAAAAAACGAGAGTGATTGCTCACTCTCGTTTTTCATCTAGTTAATTTGGCTTAGTTTGCCACGGGATATCTTTGACATTAAAGTACGCTTTGACAAGATCGTGACCGATTTTCGAGTTGACGGTTTCTTGTTCCATATAAGGAAGGAACACGGCCCATGCCATCTCTGGATTATCGTACGGCGCCCAGCCAACAAGGTTCGAGTTCAATGAACGAACCGGTTGACCACTTCCGTCACGTAAGGCGATCCCATCATCACCATAGACACTGACCTGCGCTGTACCTGTTTTCGCAGCTGCATCAATACCGGTTTGTGCGATGATTTTTGCTGTACCACGTTCTCCCTTGACGACACGATGCAATCCTTCTCGGACATGATCAATGTTATCTTGACTGACTTCAATCCGATTCAGATAATTCGTCTTAAAGCTATAATCAACTTGTTTCGTTCCTTTTTCAATCGAATTCGACGCGAGAACTTCTTTTAAGAAGTGCGGCTGAACACGATAGCCACCGTTGGCAAGTGTTGAAATATACTGTGCGACTTGTAGCGGTGTAAAAGCATCATACTGTCCGATGACTCGGTCCATGAGTAGCGTGACACGGTCAGGTGTCCCTTGAACACCTTTTGCTTCGTATGGCAAATCAACACCTGTCGTCACCCCAAGACCGAATTGGCTATAGTAATTCTGCATGATGGCAGCTGCTCCGTCTACACTCGCTCCGGCAATACCGTTACTTGGGTACTTCGCCATCCGCATCGCAATGTTGAACATATAAACGTTTGATGAACGCTCAAGTGCCGTCAAGTCCGTGATTGCTCCCATATTGACGTACGATGCTTTTTTCGTACCCCCGATTGTGATCGGCGCATCATTGATGACTTCGTTTTGACGGATGACGCCCTCCTCAAGTCCCATCGCAACCGTTGCACCTTTGATCGTCGAACCGATCTGAAGGGACGTCAACACGTTATTGATTGCGACATCCGAAAACTTACCGGTTGCTGGATCCAGCTTTTGACCAGACATCGCAAGAATCTCACCAGTCTGTGGGTTCATGACGACGGCGTAACCTTCTTTTAGATAACGACTACCCATGCCACGCCCCATTTTAATCGCTTGTTGCATGATTTGGTCGACTTGTTTGTTGTACTCTGCATCCACGGTCAGAACGAGATCTTTACCGGACTCGCCTTCTTCGCGTTTTGGATCACCGACCGGCTCTCCATTGAACGTCTCATACACATCGTACGCGGGTTTCCCGCGCAGAAGATCTTCATACTGTTGTTCAAGGAATGATGTTCCGACACGGTCATTCAAGCTGTAACCTTTTGCTTTGAACTCCGCTTGTTGTTCTGCTGGAATCTTCGAATACTTCCCGAAGATGTTTCGAAGTGTTCCTTCATATGGATAAGAACGCTCATAGAACGGTTCCACCGACACACCTTTTAAATCTTCTAGATTTTCATCGATGATCGCCATCTCTTTTGCGGAAGCACCGAGTTTGACGAGTTGTGGATCAAGCGCATATCCGACTTCCATGTTGTGTTTGATCGCAATGACTTCCATCGTTTGATCGTCATAATCGATATCGTCTTTCGTAATCGCATCTAATCGGATTTGATCCTGTTCTGCGATTGATAGTTTACTTTGTGCTTCTGCTGAAGGATATTTCTGTTTGACGGCTTCTTGATAACGACGATCAGACTCTTTCGTGTTTGTCGCGATCCAGAAGTCCTTAATATCACGTTCTGTGACTTTCCAATCTTTTTTAGGCAAATCAATGATTGCCGCAAGACGTTGTGCAATCTCAATGCGTTCATCGACTTTCGTCGTTTGTGCTCGACGGTAGACGATGGAGTATTTAGAAATCGTATCAACCAAAAGACGACCATCCCGGTCATAAATCTTTCCGCGTGGCACTTCATATTTTGATGCGATCATTTCTGTTTTTTGAACTTCCCGCGAAATTTTCTCACCATTGACGATTTGCACGACTCCTAAACGGAAAATCAAAATCGCAAACAATAAAAAAACGACGAAGAACATTAAATTCAGACGAAGCGGCAGATGATTACGCCGTCTTCCTCGTACGGTGATTCGTTTAGCCATGGCGTACTCCCCTATCGTTCAAAAGTCATCTTGTTTCATTATATAGAAGGAAACTTTCCATAACAACCTATCCCATCATTTTCCGCATTAAAAAAAGCGTATCGTTCACAATTGAACGATACGCTCGTTTTCACATTACTTCGCGTCAGCGTAAAGCTTCGCTACGTGATCCCAATCAACGACGTTGAAGAACGCATTGATGTAATCAGGACGACGGTTTTGATAGTTGAGATAGTATGCATGTTCCCAAACATCAAGACCGAGGATTGGTGTTTTGCCTTCCATGACTGGTGTATCTTGGTTTGGTGTCGAAACGACCGCCAATTTTCCACCGTCAACGATTAACCAAGCCCAACCTGAACCAAAACGAGTTGTTGCTGCTTTCGCGAATGCATCTTTGAATGCATCGAATGATCCGAATGCTTCGTCGATTGCTGTCGCGAGTTCGCCTGTTGGAGCAGCACCGTCGTTCTTCTTCAACAGTTTCCAGAAGAATGAGTGGTTCCAGTGACCGCCACCGTTGTTACGGACTGCAGTTTGAATGTTTGCTGGGAGAGCATCCAAGTTTTGAAGAAGTTCTTCAAGTGACTTTCCTTCATGTTCTGTACCCTCAAGCGCCGCATTCACGTTCGTGACATACGTGTTGTGGTGTTTCGTGTGGTGAATCTCCATCGTACGAGCATCGATATGTGGCTCAAGCGCATCATAAGCGTAGCCGAGTTCTGGTAATTCAAATTTTGACATGTTCATGTCCCCCTTTGTGCTATTTTCGAAAACTTCAATACCCTTTAAGACTAGCAAAAGAACCTGTGTTGACGCAAGTCAAGACCCTCGGATTTACTCGACTTCTCGCGGAGCAAAAACTGAGACACCACCACCTGGAACCGGGAAGACACCAAATCCTTCATCGTCGATCACGACAGGGTGATCTTGATGGTTCGTATAGTCGAACCATTCTTGACCTGCACGTTCTTCACCGACGAACATCCGTTTTTCACACATATCGGCATTCGACAATAAGACCGCGCAGCCAGAGTTCTCGATTTCCTCAACTCCACGGCGAACCCAACCGACACAATGAGGATCATCGAGATAATCTTCTTGCTCACCATATGCTTTGTGATACCGTGCATAGAGTAAAGCATCGATCATTTCTTTTTTTCCTTCTACCGGATGTGGTCCTTGCACTCCATAATAGTCACCGTAGAAGACACATGGGTAACCGTCTTTACGAAGTAAAATCGCCGCGTAAGCGTGTTGTTTGAACCAGTCATCCACCCACGACTCAAGTGATTCCCCCGGTTGAGAATCGTGATTGTCGACGAACGTGACGGCATTCGTCGGGTGTGATTCGACAAGGGTGTCCGCAAACAACGTCGTCATATCAAAGTCTTGTCCCTGCTTCGAAGCTTCATGGAACTTGTAATGAAGCGGAACATCGAACAAATCGATCGTATAGTCGACGCTATCGAGGAAATGACGACAATCATCGAGATCTGATTTCCAGAACTCGCCGACCATATAGAAATCACCTTCACTTTTTTCAATCATTGATTTTGCGAATTCATGAACGAATTCATAGTTGATATGTTTGATGGCATCAAGTCGGAAACCTTGGCAATCAATTGTTTCTTGGAACCAATGTCCCCAGCGGATCATTTCTTCTCGGACTTCCGGGTGATTATAATCGATGTTCGCGAACATCAAATAGTCATAGTTTCCGAATTCATCATCTACTTGATCATTCCAATCTTTATTTTTACCGGAAATTTTAAAGACACCCGTCTTTTCTTCACGGGCATCAAAATCCGTTCCATTGAAAAATTCATGTGTCCAGATGAAATCTGAATATTTTCCGTTACGTCCTGGGAACGTAAACTTCGTCCAAGCTTCGATTTCAAACTCTTCTGAAATTTCTTTCGAACGATCTTCTGGATGGACCTCGACGACATTGATCGTCTCGAGTTCATCGGCTGCTGCTTTATGGTTCATGACGACATCAGCGTAAACAGCGATATCGTTCTCACGAGCAACCTGGATCGCTTCGACGAGTTCATCTTTCGTACCGTATTTCGTACGGACCGTTCCTTTTTGATCAAATTCGCCTAAATCATAGACGTCATAGATGCCATATCCTGTATCCTCATCTGATTGACCTTTTGACGCCGGTGGAATCCACACGGACGTGATGCCGGCAGCACGTAATTCAGGCGCCCGCTCTTTCAAGCGTTGCCAGTGCTTCCCATCATTCTCTACATGCCACTCAAAAAACTGCATCATCGTATGGTTACGTTCCATCTCTCTTCGCTCTCCCTTAGTTACTATAGTATGAATATTATTACAATATCTTTACTATTCCCCGGGGAACAAAAATAAACGCTTCCCGTTTTTCAACGAGAAGCGTTCTACTGAATGGACCCTGCAGGGCTCGAACCTGCGACCGGACGGTTATGAGCCGTCAGCTCTAACCAGCTGAGCTAAGGGTCCTTAAGTAATAGTAGCGGCGGAGGGAGTCGAACCCACGACCTCACGGGTATGAACCGTACGCTCTAGCCAGCTGAGCTACACCGCCATGATGTATGTTTCTTACTCTTACTAGATTACGAGATGTGGCGAAACTTGTCAATATGCTATTTCAAAAAAATAAACAGCTGATTTCATATTTTTGAAATCAGCTGTTATAAGAAAATCGTATTTCACTTAGTTCGTTAAAGCCGTCCGCTGTTCAAGGACGAGATCCGTGATGTTGACAGCGTGATCGCCAATTCGTTCGAGGTTCGACAAGAGATCGACGAAAATCATTCCTGCTTGTCCCGTACATTCGCCAGCGTTAACACGAAGGACATGATGCTTCCGGAATGAACGTTCGAGTGCATCAAGTTTGCCTTCGAGTTCCAGAACCTTACGAGCTCGTGTGACATCATCCTCTTCGACAGCGCGAACAGCACAATCGACGATTTCTTGCGTTAAGGCGTACATGTCATCAAGCTCTTGCTTCGCAGCTGATGTGAACTGAATTCGGTTGACGATTTGGAAATCGACCAATTCAACGATGTTTTCGACGTGGTCACCGATTCGTTCAAAATCATTGACGGCATGCATCAATAACGAATGATCATTTGATTCTCGTTCTGATAAATCATGTGCCGCTACTTTGACAAGGTAATTCGTGACTTCTGTGTTCAAGTGGTTGATTGCATATTCAATCTGTTGTGATTCCGATACATCTTTCTTATCATGCGATTGCGTGTAACGGTGCGCTTTTGCAAGGGCGTCTTTCGAGAATTCTCCCATTCGCAATACTTCGAGTTTTGCATGATTTAATGCAAGTGCCGAAGATTGGTTCAAGATATTTTGATCCAGATGACGCGGTTTTGAATCAATCGTCGTATCCGTTCCCGGTACGATTTTTTGTACCAACCATGCGATTTGTGCAATGAACCAACATTGAATCAACGTATTGACGACGTTGAATGTTCCGTGTGCAAAGGCGATTTGCATCTTTGGACCTAAATCAAGCGTACCCGTGATCCACGTAATGAAGCTTGAGAAGATCGGTAAAGCAATCAAGAATAAAATCGTTCCGATAATATTGAAGATGACGTGTGCTGCCGCTGTCCGTTTAGCTGCAATCGACGCACCAAGTGCTGCAAGTACTGCTGTGATCGTCGTTCCGATGTTATCACCGAACAAGACCGGAAGTGCTGCTTTGATATCGATCATGCCACCAGCATACAACTCTTGTAAGATACCGATCGTCGCAGAAGACGATTGGACGAGAACAGTAAAGATCGTTCCGACGAATACACCAAGCAATGGGTTATCCGACATCGATACAGTCAACTCACGGAACCAGACACTTGACTCGAGTGGAGCCATTCCGTCGCCCATCAATGTGAGACCATAGAACAATGCACCGAAGCCAAAGAAAATCTGTCCAATGTATTGAACCCGTTCTTTATTGAAGAAGAAGATTAAGAAAGCACCAATTGCGATCGCTGGAAGCGCAGCTTCCTTGACGTTAAAGCCGATGATGAAGGCGGTAATCGTTGTTCCGATATTTGCCCCCATGACGACTCCGATTGCCTGTCTTAAATTCATCAGACCCGCACTAACGAGACCGACGACGATGACGGTCGTCCCTGACGACGACTGAATTAAAATCGTGACGACGATACCTGCTAAAATACCTAATAGTGGATTCGTCGTATATTTATCGAGGATGTAACGTAATCGGTCTCCGGCTGTTTTTTGGAGCCCATCTCCCATATACTTAATACCGAATAGGAAAATCCCGAGTCCACCGATGAAGGTGAAAATCATTTCCTGCAAATCATAGTTCATCTTGCCAGCTCCTTTATTTCATGTGGATTGATGTGTTTGTAAAGTTTATTTTCTCAACTCCCCCATTATGTAAAGGTCTAGTGAACTTGTAAATAGTTTTTTCGATATCCGTTTGTTAAGCTTTTATTAATCTGTATCATTACACAAAAAGCCTTTATTACCAACACAAATCAAATAATTTAAATCTGTTATAAAACATTAGAAAGAGTGATTTACTTGTCATTTTTACGTCAACTGATTAATTACTTACAAACTTCCTTAATTCCAAATCGTCCGTTTTTGCGTCTTCGTTTGGCAGATGTTTCCCTTTATTTTTGTGGATTAGCTTGGATTTCATTTTGGACGACGGTCATTGATTCCTTCTTTTTACAAAAAAACATTCCGATCGTCGTCTGGTTCATCCTTCATTTCATCTTTATCGCAATCGCTGTATTACTTTACGTATTGTTTATGGCGTATCTAACAAAAGGGTTTGTCCGATTGTTACTTCCCCGTCCGTGGGCATATCGCCAAACGTTTCCTTATACAGTCGCAACGAACCTCTGGTCTTTCCCAATCGGTATGCTTCTATACCAACTTGATTATCCTCGCTTCGGAATCGGGATACTCGTAATCGGACACTTCGTCTACACATTAGTGCCATTATGGATTGCCCGTTCCTCGAAGCCGCGTTCTTCACGTAAACCTCAATGAGTATAAAAATCAGGCGTCCGACGGATTGACGGACGCCCTTCTTTCATTAAACAATTGTAAATGTTCAATTTTCGTTCTTGTTTCTCGATTTTTAGGGAATAGTTCGATATGATAGAAAAGGTAAACATAAACAATATGGCGGTATGCCACAAAAGGAGATTTTCGATATGCCGAAAATGGTCCATCGCTCTAAGACTCGTCCCGTTCGTGTAGGGGACCTTGTCATTGGTGGAAATAATGAAGTCATCATCCAAAGTATGACGACAACTAAAACACACGACGTCGAAGCGACAGTCGCTGAAATCCTACGCCTTGAAGAAGCTGGTTGCCAAATCGTCCGCGTCGCTTGTCCAGAAGAACGTGATGCGCTCGCACTTGCAGAAATCAAAAGCCGAATTAACATTCCGCTTGTCGTAGACATCCACTTCAACTATAAACTTGCGCTTATGGCAATCGAAGCTGGCGTCGATAAAATCCGGATCAACCCGGGTAACATCGGTCGCCGCGAAAAGGTCGAAGCCGTCGTTACAGCAGCAAAAGCGAAAAACATCCCAATCCGGATCGGGGTAAACGCCGGTTCACTTGAAAAGCATATTCTTGAAAAATATGGCTACCCAACTGCTCGTGGTATGGTCGAGAGTGCTTTGCACCACATTAAGATTCTCGAAGATCTCGACTTCCATGATATCATCGTCTCGCTTAAGGCATCAGACGTACAGTTGGCGCTTGAAGCGTATCAGCTCGCTTCTGAATCATTCGACTATCCACTTCACGTCGGGATTACGGAATCTGGCCCACTTCGCTCTGGTTCATTAAAATCAGCAGCGGGACTTGGCGCGATCTTGTCACGCGGAATCGGAAATACAGTTCGTGTATCTCTTTCAGCGGACCCTGTCGAAGAAGTAAAAGTCGCAAAAGAAGTCTTGAAATCATTTGGTCTCGCAGCGAACGCAGCGACATTGATCTCATGTCCAACATGTGGTCGGATCGAAATCGATTTAATGTCAATCGCTGCAGAAATCGAAGACTATATCGAAAACATCCAAGCGAACATCAAAGTTGCGGTTCTCGGATGTGCGGTCAACGGTCCTGGTGAAGCACGTGAAGCTGATATCGGTATCGCTGGTGCACGAAACGAAGGATTGTTATTCCGTCACGGAGAAATCATCCGTAAAGTACCGGAAGCAACGATGGTCGAAGAATTGAAGAAAGAGATCGATGCGATCGTTCTCGAAAAACAGGCTGAAAAAGAAGCCGAAAAAGCGAACCATGCATAAGTTGAAGACTCCTCCCTCGCGAGGAGTCTTTTTTCGTATCTCGATTTCGACTATGTTATACTAAGTGAAGAAAAATTTTTAGAACGTGGGTGACTGTAAATGAAAATTGGAATTGACATTGATGGAACGATCACACATCCATCCTCTTGCTTCACTTACATGAATAAATATCTCGGAACGTCGATTGACTTCAATCAGGCGTCCGAGTATGAATTGCATACGTACACCGATATGAATCAAATCGAATTTTGGGACTACATGGTGAACTCCGGTCACGAGACCGGCATTTATCGTGAATCCATCCCTCAAGAACATGTTCGCCACCACTTATGGAATTTGCGGAAGCAATATGACCTCCATTACGTAACAGCACGATCGGAGCTCGTTCGTCCTGTAACAGAAGAGTGGATCAAACAACACGAACTTCCTCTTGATTCCTTGATCATGACGGGATCACACGACAAAGTACAAGTCGTTCGTGATTTATCACTCGATTTATTCATGGAAGATCGATTAGAGAATGCTGTGCAGATCGCAGAAGACACATCGATTCCTGTAATCTTGTTCGACGCACCTTATAACCGTAAAGCCGTACCGAATAATGTCATTCGTGTCGCTTCATGGAATGAGGCCGTTCAAGAGATTCAAAAATTTGCACCGATTCGTTAAAACAGCCGATTAGGCTGTTTTTTCCATTTTTATGTCATTGCACGACTTGATGTCCTACAATGACGATAGATTGAAACTTTGATATAGAAAGGGCTTCATGATGCTTGCGACAGTGAATATCTTTTTTATTAATATCTGTATTATTTTTCTCGTTTCTACGTTCACCTTTTACCTACTTCGTGATCGTTTGCCAATTCAACCTGACTCAAAAATATCTACTCGTCTCTATTTCGGACTTTCCAATGGTCTGACTGGCATTCTACTTATGCATAATGCAATCGACTTAGATGGAGCATTGATTGATTTACGGTTATTACCTCTCGCTTTGTCCGCTTTGTTCGGTGGTAATATCAGTATTGCCGTGACAGGATTGATGCTCTTGATCTACCGATTCGTGATTGATAGCGGAGATTCACTAGACGCTCTGTTTAGTTCCGTCATCACACTACTTGGATTTCTAGTACTTTCTTTTATTTGTCGTCGATTCATCAAACGGCAAGGGTACTTCTTTTCTGCCATCGTCACAGTCGGTTCCCTACTCGTACTCTCGCGATTGATTATGAGTAACTCCCCAGCGGATGCCTGGGGAACGATTTATATTCCATATTTCATTTTAACGATTGGTGGAGCTCTTTTGTTTTATCGTTTGTCTTCACTCCTTCAGCAACATTTTGTTCTTTATTCTTATCAATCCTACCTTGCTTCGACCGATCAATTGACGCGGCTCGCGAATCGCCATGTCATTTTAGAAAAAGTCACGACGCTCGAAAAGAGTACAGATTCTTGGGGAGTCATCTTGTTTGATTTGGATCACTTTAAGAATGTAAATGATACACATGGTCACGCGATCGGAGACGCTGTCTTGCGCCACTTTTCAATCTTATTGAACGAGTATTGTCCGGCACCCGTTACGGTCGGTCGATATGGTGGTGAAGAATTCATCGTCATCGTTCCAGACATTGAACGGCATCCTCCTGTCGTCCTAGCTGAAACAATCGTAACAGCCGTTCAGCAAACACCGTTCGTCATGCAAGATCATGCCGTATCCATTACGGTATCCGCAGGAATTGCTTATGCTCATCAACAACCAGCTGAAACAGTATTTAAGCAAGCGGATAGCGCTTTGTACGAAGCAAAAGTACAAGGACGAAATCAGTATCGCCTGTATCGATCAGAATGAATACTAAAAAGCCACTTTTCCTCCGAGCGATTCGGACTGAAGTGGCTTTTGTTGGTCAACGGACCGTTCCTTCATTCGTTTTTTGCAGTAGACAGATGATTTCTTCAAGTGATACCGGCTTAGCAAAGAAATAACCTTGGAATAGATGAATGCCGATTTCCTTGGCAATGCGTACTTCTTCTCCTGTCTCAACTCCTTCGACGATACATTCGACATGCATCGACTGGCTCAGTTGAAAAATCGACTCGAGGATGGATTGTCGTTTCTCCGATTCACCGATTTGTTCGATGAATTGCTTTGGAATCTTTAATTGACGTAACGGTAACAAACGCTCGAGAACATGATAGGACGCATGACCGGTTCCGAAATCATCGAGTGACAACGGGAAATCGAGCGTTTTGATTCGTTTGAGTGCTCGATGAATCGATTGGCTCTCGAAATCAAGTGACTGACTCTCTGTGATTTCAATTTTTATCTGTTGCGGTTTTAAGGCATACTTCAGTAGCGTTCGTTCGATGAACGGCATGAACGAATCACTCGTCAACTGGCGTGGTGATACGTTGACAGATAACGTAAACTCGTCTGGAACCAGATCGACCAATGCTTTGCGCGTCTTACAGCTTTCCTCAAAAATCCATTCTCCTAGACGAATGATTAAATCACTTTTTTCAGCAATCGGAATGAATACGGATGGTCGATCAGCTCCTTGTAACGGGGTCTTCCAGCGAACTAAGGCCTCAAGACCAATGAATTGCTCTGATTGAACATCGTATTGTAATTGATAAACTAGATGAAAATCCGTTTCGATATTCGCTTGGGCTAGGGATTGTGCTGCTTTGACTCGTAATTCTTGATCCTTACGCCATTCTTTGTCAATACACATCACACGTTCGTTTTGTTGCGCTGCTTCTTGTAAGGCAGTCAATAATTGCTGCACCCGACGCTTTCGATTATTGGTCGCCCCTTCGCCATTATCAATGACGATGGATATGTTGACATAGACATGATGCCCCTCGATTTCGTATGGTACAGAGATTTCTTGGCTCAATTCTTCCATCGCTTCCTTACATGCCACCTCGTCCGGCTTTTCCATGACGATCAATAACGTCCCTGCTTCAATCCGAGCAAAAGCTTGATAAGGAGGTAGTTGTCTCTTGAGTCGCTCGATACAGGCGCGTAGTACTTGTAACTGAATATCTTCTCCAAAATAACGTGCCAGCTCATAGTAGTTTTCTAAATGAATCCCGACAAAAATGAGCTGTTGTTCAGGTCTTGGAAAATCAATTTCGTTTAATCCTTGGCGATTCAAGACACCTGTTTCTTCATCACGTCGCGCCGTATCGTGTAATTGTATCGCAAGGTCATTTAACCGATTTAAATTGCGAATATGCAAGTGATTGATGACAAGCGCAATCGATACGCCAATCACAATCATGCCAATCCGTCCGTAATGGTCCGTCGGATCAATTTCTACCGTCACGGTATCGGCATTCCACATGACATACAAACTAGTTGCAATGGTAATCGCGATGGCGTACCACATCATGATTCGTTGATACGAGATTAAAGCGATCATCAAAAACAAAAAGCTACTTGCCCAAACGGTAACAGCTGCATAAGGTAAAAAGCTAATCGATGTAATCGGAACGACGAGCAACATCAAAGACAATAAGTGCGTTTGCAAAACGGTTTCCATTTTGCGTCGACTCATATAAAAAATAAATAGACCCATGACGATTAAAAATGAAATGATGACAGAACGACTCAAATACGCATTCTTAATTGTCTCTTCTGTCGTCGTATAAATGATCAAAGCGCCAACGAACATCATGAATAAGGCAAAATTCCCAATCCACCATTGTTGTTTCCGAACGATATCCTCCATGCTTTCCCCCTCCTTTCCGTCTGATTTTCCGTATAAAGGTTTCGACATCGCTTGATGATACTCCTGTCAAATGGAATGTGTCAATTCTTTCCTAAAAAGAAAAGTCTTCCCTCATACGTATCGTGGAAGACTTTTCTTTCAAATTGATGTTTTTATAGCTTGACTCTTCCTAACTCCTCGATGACATCCGTTGCTAGCAAGCTGCTCGGATGCATGTGTCGTTCGACTTGTCGAGAAGCACGTGCATACCACTCCGCTCCTAACGCCAGTGTTCTTTCGATATCTCCTGTTGGATGTTGTGCAAGAAGGCTGGTTAATATACCAAACAGCGTATCCCCACTTCCTCCTTTGGCGAGACCACTTGATGCATCAGAGACGACGAATCCGCCTCCATCCGGTTTCGCGATTAAGATGACATGGGACTTCAAGACGACAGTTACTTGATGCAAGATGGCATAGTCGGTTGCCTGACCAAAAAGATCATCTTGAATACTTGCGACACTCTGGTTCGTCATCCGGGCGAATTCACCGATATGCGGTGTGACGATGATTGGCGCGGTTCGTTCAGGATAACTTTCTTTTACTAGAGCTGCAGCATCTAATACAACCGGCAAATCACTCTCAAGCAGATAGTCTACCCATGTTTCGACTGCCTCTTGCGATAATCCGGGACCGATTCCAACTGCTGAGATGGAGGGGAGCATCTCCTGAATTGCTGGTAACGTCTGATCAATGACCATCGCTTCCGGCGCTTGGACGATGATTCCATGTTTCGCAAGTGCCGTCGTTGCCACTTGTAGTTTACCAACTCCTGTTCGTAAGGCTGCCCGTGTCGCGAGTTGGATGGAACCCGGCATCGTCTCACTTCCACCAATCAAAAGCGCTGTCCCGTACGTCCCTTTATGCCCGTATGGCTCCCGCTTGAACAAGGTGGTCACACCCTTAGGTGATACGCGCCATTCACCAAATGTCGGCAATCCGATATCAACCGTTTCTGATTCGCCATAAAACGGTGCTGTTCGTATTAAAAAGGCAGATCGTTTCATTGCATGCAATTGGAAGGTCACGTCTGCTCGAATCGCTGTCTCCTTAAATTCCGTTGCGTGATCCGTCGGTACACCGCTTGGAACATCTACTGCATAGATACGTGCCCCTTGTTGCTTTTGTTCCGATACGAATTCACATTGCGCTTCGAACACCTGATTCATCCGCTTTGGATCAAATCCCGTTCCATATAAGGCATCTAGAATGACATCATATTGACCACACGGTTGTTCAGTCACGAGTCCAAACGCCTCTGCATAATGAACATGGACAATGGATGTATCCGAACGATTCTCCCCAAATGGTGCATGCAGTGTGACATCAAATCCGTCGCGTATCAATTCGCGTCCAATGACATACCCATCCCCACCGTTATTGCCTGTCCCACATAAAATCAAGATTCGCTCCGTCTTCCTATGACGCTCCTTGATCCGTGTTGCGATGTGACTTCCGGCTCGTTCCATCAGCACTTCAAGTGGCAGTCCGGACGTCCGTGCCCATTCATCGATTTGTCGCGCTTCTTGTGTATCATAAATCATCTTCTCATCACCTCTGTTCGACTATTCCCGTTTTGAACAGGACTAGTCTTCTAAAACAAAAAAAGGACGCCCGACTGGGCATCCTCTTTTATTTAAGATGTCATGCGTTGACAATTCGCACAGCGTCCATAAATTTCGAACTTATGATCCTCGACTTCAAAACCAGTCTCTTGGACTGGAGAAACCCATTCCATCGGACAGACATTTAATGTTTCCGTCTTGCCGCAGATTCGGCATATCAAATGATGAT
This sequence comes from Exiguobacterium sp. E17S, assembly GCF_057772545.1. Taxonomy (NCBI): domain Bacteria; kingdom Bacillati; phylum Bacillota; class Bacilli; order Caryophanales; genus Exiguobacterium; species Exiguobacterium sp. E17S. Next base: position 194,393 of record NZ_JBYLRU010000001.1, on the reverse strand, counting down.
GATGGTGTCCTGAAGCACAAGCTGCTCGGTATTTCATCTCACCATCTAATTCCGTCACTTCTAATAAGTCGATTTCCGAAAAGTCATTTAAGTTTCGATAGATTGTATCATAACTTAACGAAGGATGAGACGTTCGAAGAGCTTCTGCTACTTCCCGCGCACTGACATAACGATTCACTTCAAACAGATACGATAGCAAATCGAGACGCTTCGGTGTCATTTTAAATCCGGAAGCCTTCATGCGTTCACGCGCTTGTTCGATGTTCGTCTTCATGTGTTTTCCCTCCTATCCAAAAACGTTCCAACAGCATCACGATGATCAGCTCAAGTACCGCAAGCAAGACGATCATTCCACCTGGTGCCAAATCGAACTGATAGGCCAGGATGAGTCCGAGTACTGTCGCAACCTCACCAAATATGATAGCTAAAAAGATCGTCGCCTTAAAACTCTTCGCAATTCGAAGTGCTGCCGCAACCGGTAACGTGATTAAGCTTGAGACGAGCAAAATCCCAACGATTCGCATACTGATCGCAATGACAAGCGCAACGACGATCATAAAGAGAATATGCACTAAGCGAAGGCGAATCCCGGAAACGCGCGCCTGCTCCTCGTCAAAGGAGAGGAACAACAATTCCTTATAAAAAGCAAAGACGAAGATGACGACAACGACCGTCACGATAAGAATCGTATATACATCCGTCAAGGCGACAGCCGAGACCGTTCCAAACAAGAAAGAGACGAGATCCATTGAAAAGCCGTTCGCGAGACTGATGAATGTTGCCCCAAGCCCCATTCCCGTCGCCATGATGATCGGGATTGCGAGTTCTTGGAAGTGCTTGTACTTTGCACGCAACCAATCAATCGTCAGTGCCGCGATGACCGATGTCACGATTCCTAAATACAGTGGATTTAAGTCCGCTAATTGTGCGACCATTCCAGAAATCAATAGACTGAGCGCAATTCCGGCCAGCGTGACGTGTGATAGTGCATCTGCGATCAGACTCATCCGCCGGACAACAACGAACGAACCAATCAATGGTGCCGTGAATCCGATCAGAATGGCAGCCACCAAAGCGTACTGTAAAAACTTTAACGTCATGAACGCTTCAATCATTGGACACTCTTCCCTTCATGAACGAGGACACGTCCCGGAACCGGATAGAGGGAGCGAATCGTTTGTTCATCTAGTTCCCAGTATTCTTTGATGCCACAGTTACACCCTAAACGTCCATCGACCAGATGGATCACATCCGTGACAAGTTTACTGACGAAGTGGATATCATGCGTGACAAGAACGAATGTCCGGCGCTTATCTCGACGAAGTTCTTCTAATATTTCATAAAATTCTTTGACGTATCGCTGATCGACACCGACAGTTGGTTCATCTAAGATCATTAAATCCGGATCATTGACGAGCGCACGTGCGATGAAGACACGTTGTTGTTGACCACCGGATAGGTCGCCGACTTTTGAATCGCGTCGCTCCCACATGCCGACCGTTTCGAGGGCCGTTCGTACTTTGTCTCGATCGTCTCGAGACAAGCGACGAAAGAGTCCTTTTTTGGCGTACAGTCCCATCTCAACGACTTCTGCAACAGTTACCGGAAAACCGGAGTTGAACGCTGCCGCTTTTTGCGAAACATAGCTGATTCGCCACCATTCATTGAATTGTGATTGGGATTGTCCAAATAAACGAATCGTTCCTTTCGGTTGCAATAACCCTAATATACATTTGATCAGTGTCGATTTTCCGGATCCATTTTCTCCGACGATGGCTAAAAATTGTCCTTGCTCGACCTGAAACGAGACTTGATTCAATACCCGACGATCCGGGTAATCATAGCTGACTTGATCAATCTCGATGATTGGTGTTTCCATTTATTTTCACTCCTTCCGTTTTCGTAAAACGGAATAATTACGCCTTAATCAACTGTCTTATTATAGCGCCCGCCAATTATTGGTGCAACTCTAGCAACTTCCTATCCTCCTTGGAAAACATTCAAGGTACAATAAAGACAGAAGCTAGCTGTTTCCGGCTTGTTCAGAGAGGGAATTCTTTTAGTGCACGCATCGCAGAGAGGAGTCGGAGTCATTTGAAACAAGAACTTGCAGTCATCGATATCGGTTCCAACTCGATTCGTTATGTCATCTTCCATCCGATCGCTTCTGGTCGCTATATCGAGAAGATTAATATTAAAGTCGTCGCCCGGTTATCTGCTCACATCAATGAGGATGGAGCACTCGATGGTGAAGGCATTGCCTTACTCGAAGAAACATTACATCGTTTTTATGAAGTTGGCGTCACCCATGAGGTCGAAGAAACGATCTGTGTCGCGACAGCAGCGATCCGTAATGCAACGAACCGAGATGCCATCGTTGAATCCGTTACAGAAAACACGCCTTTTTCCATTCAGGTTCTGACAGATGAACAAGAAGCATACTATGGCTATTTTGCCATCATCAATTCGACCTTCCTTGAAGATGGATTTTCCGTTGATATCGGTGGTGGTTCCATGGAGGTCACCTTGATTGAGAATCGTGAAATGGTCGCGTATCACAGCTTTCCATTTGGTGCCGTCACCTTGACACGGCAATTCGTTTCCGATGAGACACTAAGTGCCAGTGATAAGAAGAAATTGGTGAAATTCCTACGGGAACAATTCGAATCGATTCCATGGCTGAGTGACAAAAAGCTTCCTTTAATTGGTGTCGGTGGTTCTGCCCGAAATTTCGTTCGGATCCATCAGTCGAATCAGGACTATCCCTTACGAAGTGTTCACCAATATCAAATCAAAGCGAAAGAACTTGCGAAGATGGTCGACGATCTCGAAGGAAAGTCGGCGAAACAACTATCGAAAATCGAAGGACTATCAAAAGATCGAATTGATATCTTTCTGCCGGCATTGATTGCGATTCAAGAGTTAGCCCATCACATCGAAGCGGAAGAATTCGTCATGAGTAATCTCGGTCTTCGTGAAGGTCTTGTTTACGAGTTCGATGTGCAGGACGAAGCATACCGTCGGATTGAAAACGTACGTGAGCAAAGTCTTTATCAGCTCGAAAGCGACTATAAGGTCAATCGAGATCGTGCGTCATATATTGGAACACTCGCCAAATCGATGTACCGGCAGCTCGTCGCGCTCGACTTGATTTCAGAACGCGCGTCTGATCTACGACTGCTCGATTCAGCAAGCCGCTTATTTTATTGTGGACAATACATTAATCCAGATACACGATCGGACCAGACGTTCTACCTGTTGACGAATACCGAACTGAATGGCATGACGCACAAGGATCGCGTTGCTCTCTCGCTCGTCAGTTCCTATTCTTCTGCCAAGCGGATGAACCAGCTTGCAAAACCTTTTAAGGACTGGTTTACGGAAAAATCGCTGGATCGCTTCGACCTACTTGGATCTCTCCTCAAATTAAGTCATGCGCTCGACGTGACGGAGCGAAAAGCCGTCGATCACTTGGAGCTATTCCTTCAAAAGGATCAACTCCAGTTTGTCCTCGATACAGGCGATCATGATTATGGATTCGAAGTCGAAAAGGCGGAAAAACAAAAGAAACACCTGGAACGAATCATTGATTGTACGATTACCTTCGAAACGAAAGGAGATCTTCCTTCATGAAGCTCGACATACCGGAACATTTCAATAATCGTGAACTCAGCTGGCTCCAGTTCAATAAACGTGTACTGGATGAAGCGTTTGACACACGCAATCCGTTAATGGAACGTTTTAAGTTTCTCGGTATCTTTAGTTCCAATCTAGACGAATTCTATATGGTACGGGTCGGTGGTTTAAAGGATGAAGTACTCGCCGGATTCAATAAACCAGAAAATAAACAACAGATGACACCCAAACAACAGTTACGTGCAATCGCAGCGAAAACAAAAGAGTTAGTCGATCGGCAATACGAAGCATTTCAAGCAATTAATCAGACGTTATCCGATGAAGGCATTACATTCTTGAAATACGACGCTCTGACTTCAGAACAGACGACCTATGTAAAAACCTTTTTCCGTGAACAAGTCTTTCCGGTACTCACCCCCGTTGCCGTCGATGCCTATCGTCCGTTCCCGATGCTCTCGTCAAAATCACTTAACATCGCAACGGTACTCGAGGCAGAAGACGGGACGAAACGGAATTTAGCGCTCGTACAAGTACCTGCTGTCTTACCGAGATTCGTCGATTTACCGGTAGAAGATGATGAGACGACGGCTGTCATCTTACTCGAAGACGTCATCATCGCCTTCATCGATAGTCTATTCAAAGGCTATCGTGTGTTGTCTGCCATGCCGTTTCGGATTACGCGGAATGCCGACCTTCCGTTTCATGAGGAAGGTACGCATGACTTATTAAAGCTGATTGAGAAAGAATTAAAAAAACGGCGTTGGGGAGTCGCGATTCGACTCGAAGTTCAAAAAGCTGCCATCAATACCGAACTGCTCAACATGTTGCGCGATGTACTCGATTTACAGGAACGCGACATCTTTGCCGTCGATGGTCCGATTGATTTGACGTTCTCCTTTGCCTTCTACAGTCAAATCGGTATTGAATATGATCATTTGATCTATCAGACAATCATGCCAGTCGACCCACCAGCACTCGATAGTTCAAAAAATCTGTTCAATCAATTACTGGAACGCGATTATCTCTTGCATCATCCGTATCATACGTTTGATCCGATCGTCCGGTTCATCGTCCAAGCGGCGAATGATCCGAACGTCCTTGCCATCAAACAAACACTTTATCGTGTATCTGGTGATTCTCCAATCATCAAGGCCTTAAAAACGGCAGCGGAGAACGGGAAACAGGTCACCGTTCTCGTTGAACTGAAGGCTCGATTCGACGAGGCAAAGAACATCGAGTGGGCGAAGCAACTGGAGAAGGCCGGCGCTCATGTCATTTACGGATATAGTGATTTAAAGACCCACTCAAAGATCACGCTCGTCGTTCGACTCCACGAAGGCAAGATTCAGCGTTTCGTCCATCTTGGTACCGGCAACTATAATGATTCGACGGCGAAACTATACACGGACGTCGGATTATTAACCGCTCGGGAAGAGATCGCCGAAGATGCGACGAACTTCTTCAATTGGTTATCCGGATACGGGGAACAGCCGGAATGGAACGTCATCCAAACTTCACCGAACGCGATGCTTGAGAAGTTCCTGTCCTTGATTGATGAAGAGATTCATCATCATAAAAAACACGGAAACGGTCGAATCGTCGCCAAGATGAATAGTCTAACGGAAAAAGACATCATTTTACGGCTTTACAAGGCATCGCGCGCTGGTGTCCAAGTCGAACTAATCGTTCGGGGCGTCTGTTGTCTGCGTCCTGGTATTCCAGATGTTTCGGAGAACATTCGCGTCATCTCGATCGTCGATCGTTACTTGGAGCATTCACGCATCTTCTACTTCCATCACAACGGTCAGGATTTGATGTATGGATCAAGCGCAGACTGGATGACACGCAACATGCGAAAACGAATTGAAATCTTGTTCCCGATCATGGACGAAGAACATAAGGAGTATTTAAAGGATTGCCTCGCCCTCGCCCTGGCTGATAATGTAAAGTCGCGTGAGCAGGCAGCCGATGGATCCTATCATTACGTGAAGGATGGAAAACAGAGCTGTGAATCCCAGCTACTGATTCAAGACTATACGAGCGGCAAACTAAAACAAAAACCTAGTTTTACAGCTCCATTGACACAAAAGTGGATCACGATTGAAAAGAAGGAGGACAAAGTCATTCTTGATCAAAATGCTACATGATTCTGGTAATGTTTTACCACGTACTCTACTACACATGCTGATTTACAGCAGAAAGGACGAAATGTATGCTTCAGCAAATCTTATTATCCCTTCTCGCCGGCGTCATCTGCGGCGTCGTGTTTACCGCACTGAAACTGCCGATTCCTGCCCCACCCGTTTTTCCAGCCGTCGTCGGAATCTTCGGTGTCTTCCTTGGGATGAAAATCTATCTATTTTTAGTAGAACGCTTTTTCTAATCCAAACAAAAACAGTTCTCTTTGTTGCCAGCGCAGAAAAGAGAACTGTTTTTGATTCTTTTTAAGGTTTTAATGATTAAATGTCAGTCGCGGGAGCTTTGCTTGAATAGGAAAAGATTTTACTCACTCTCTTCCGTTGCCGCTGCCGTATCCACCGCATGAAGCATCTGTTGATGTAACCACCGGTGACAGGTCGGGCAAACTGTCTGATATCCTTCTGGTGTCAAATGCCATTCCAGTAACGACTGCCTAGACTCCTCACAATGCATACATTGACGCGCGACTTGTTCCAGATGATTTCGCTCCTTGAAGCGCTCGATTCGACGTTGTTTAGATTGTTCGAGTGTCAGTACATCCGTTTCGAAATACCCATACTGCCATGAATCAAGCAGACGCGTGCGAAACACGCCTTCGACCGGTCCAGTTTTAAGACCAAGTTGATCGAGTGGTCGTCCAAGTAAGGGATGACGTAAATCCACACTGATGAGATCAAGGCACACATATGACCCTTCCGAGTCGTCAGCATTCGTCAACCAAAATGGATCTTCTGGACGTGTCGTATACTCGGTGAACAAGGCTTCAGCATACGCCATGATACCGTCAGTCGTCGCAAGAAACACCTCTTCTCCCTCTACCAGTTCTGCCGGCAAATAAAACGGTTCCTTTGTTTCATAGTAGTGGACAACAGCTTTTCGTATCGCAAAACTAGTCTCATCAACGACGAGTATATGACACATCACAGACACCCCTTTATGAGTTATTCGACCGGTGCTCCTAGAATCGGTAGACGCCAGTCTGCATCAAACGCACCCGAACGTAACATATCGATTTCTTGTTTATACGGTGCCACTTTTTTCTTTGGATCGAGACCGATGTATGGCGTCTCTAAGATTTTCGGTAAATGTGCCAGAGCAGGATGATGCACGACGCGATGTAAGGCATCAAATCCAATCTCACCAAAACCAATATTTTCATGACGGTCCTTTCGCGCACCACGGATATTCTTTGAGTCATTCACATGGATGACACCAAGACGATCCAGTCCAACGATCCGGTCGAATTGCTCAAGAACACCATCTAAGTCGTGCACGATATCGTATCCTGCATCATGCACGTGACATGTATCGAGACAGACGGACAGACGATCATGATGTGTGACGCCTTCGATGATTTGAGCAAGTTCCTCGAAGGTTTTTCCGATTTCCGATCCTTTTCCAGCCATCGTCTCAAGCGCGATCTTGACCTGTTCGTCACCTGTCAGTACTTCATTGAGTCCTTCGACAATCCGTTTGATTCCGATTTCTTCCCCAGCACCGACATGCGCACCAGGATGTAATACGATGTGTTGCGCCTTTTCAAGCGCTTCTGCTCGTTTAATTTCTGCTGCTAAAAACGAAACGGCGAGTTCGAATGTCTCGGGTTTCGTCGTATTCCCTAAGTTAATGATATACGGCGCATGCACGACGATTTCCTCTATTCCATTAGCACTCATATGTTGCAATGCTTCTTGAATCCGTAACTCTTCCATCGGCTTACGGCGTGTATTTTGAGGTGCTCCTGTATAGACCATCATCGTCGTTGCACCGTAAGATGCCGCTTCCTCACTTGCACCTAACAGCATTTTTTTCCCCGAAACGGAGACGTGTGAACCTATTTTCATGTTCTTTTCCACCTTTCTCTTTTTACAGTGTACCAAATCTTAAAAACAACAAGACACCCGAAAAATGTTTTTTCATTTCACGGGTGTCATCAATGGAATTATTTTGATTTGCGTGCGTTTTCTTTACGTTGCGCGCGACCGACACCACGTTGTTCTTTGATGCGTTCACGTTTTGCTGTTTCTTTCAGCTTATATTGATGCTTCTTCTTATAACCTGGTTTAACGCGTTTTTTCGCTTTTGCTGCTTCACCTGACAGACGGCTATGCGCTGTCTTCGAGACAGCAGTTTTCATATGCGGCTTCGCACGACGACGTTCTTTAACCTCGACGATTTGACTGCCTTTGACATCAACGTTCGTGAATTGAATGCCACGATCCTCTAAGCGATTGATCATACCGTTCTCGTGATCTTCAAACAGTGTATATGCCAATCCATCTTGATCGACGCGACCTGTCCGACCGACACGGTGGACGTAGAAGTCTAAATCTTTTGGAATACCGTGGTTGATGACGTGCGAGACACCTGAAATATCAATTCCGCGTGCTGCAAGATCCGTCACGATGACGTATTGATACTTCGCATCGTTGATTTCTTTGATGGCTTGTTTACGACGACGTGCCGGAAGATCTCCGTGAAGGGAACCAACGTTCAGTCCTGCTTCTAGGAACAAAGCTTCGACTTCGATTGCTTCTGCTTTTGTATTCGTAAAGATTAGACAAATATACGGATTCAGCGCTTTCGCGACTTTCAACGTCAATTGTGAGCGCTCACGATGCTTGACCGGAATCGTATGGTGAACGATTTTCTTCGCTGTCTGTTGTTTTGGATCCACATGCGCATAACGCGGGTTGTTCATGTATTTTTTCAAGAACGGTTGCAATTTCTCAGGAATCGTTGCTGAGAAGACCATCATCTGAAGCTGTTCTGGAAGAGCTTGCGCAATCCGGTCAACTTCTGGCAAGAAGCCCATGTCGAGCATTTGATCCGCTTCATCGATAACGTAGTGCTTCACGAAATGCGGTTTTAAAGCCTGTTCTTTGAATAGGTCTAAAATACGTCCCGGTGTTCCGATAACGATTTGAGGTGAGACTTTCACACGACCGATTTGACGTTCGCGATCCATTCCACCTGTAATAAGACTCGTCTTGATGAAGTCTGGTTCCTTCACGAGTAACGATTTCAGTTCTTCATGAATTTGCCAAGCAAGTTCGCGCGTTGGAGCAACGATGATTGCTTGTAATTCTTGAAGCTTTGGATCGACGTTTTGAACGATTGGAAGAAGGAACGATAACGTTTTTCCTGTTCCTGTTTGTGATTGACCGATGATATCGCGTCCCTTTACTGCAGCTGGGATGATCCGCGACTGAATGTCGGTCGGTTTTGTGATGCGGGCGTCATCGAGTGCTTCGATGACGAACGGGTGTAATTGATAATGGCTGAATCCATTCATGAATTGACACCGTCCTTTCCTTATTTGCTGAGGCTTCTGCCTCTCGATTAGTTCAACATGGTTATGGGTCTACTACCGTCATACAGATAGGAGTACGTATAAAAACGAGTTGGAATCTTTTTGTTTTTCGTATGAAGCTTCAATGCACTGAAGGCGACTTTCATCATCTCATCAGCACTCTGGACGACCGTCGCATCCATCGATTTCATGTCAACAGCTTCTAATATAGCACGATTCCCGTCTATGCCGACAATTATTTTTCCTTTGATCCCTGCTTTTTTCAATGCTTCGAGGACACCTAGCGCAATATCGTCATTGTGACAATAGACGGCATCAAACGGAATTCCTGACTCAATGACCTGTGTCATGACCTTTTCTGAAGTGACTGGGTCGTAATCCCCATTCACGGATTCGACGATTTCAAGTTCCGGCTCACGCTCAAGACCAGTCAAAAATCCCCGGTGTCGTTCATTCGTCGTATTGACGTTTGCCGTACCTGCGACTTCAATGATGTCGGCCGTAGCTCGTCCCGTCTGCTTGATGCGTTCGTGTTTGATGAATGAGGCAAGCTGTTCCCCGATCAATTGGTTATTCGAGGTAATCGAACTGACAACTGCATCGGAGCGAATCAATCGATCGATCGCGAAGACCGGAATCCCAGCACGAGCTGCCTCTTCTAACGTACTAGCAATATAGACATCATCAAGCGTCGTCACGAAGATTGCATCTACCTTCATTCGAATGAACTCTTGAATTTGCTCGCGTTCATTGATGCGTGAATTATGAGACGTCGCGACGACTGCTTCGTATTTATTCAGTTTGGCTTGTGTCTTAAACGCATCGACGAGCCGTTGCGCAAATTCATGTTTATCATTGACGATCGTGAAGCCGACGAGATGACGGCGTGGACTCGGATCCGGATTGACGAATAAATTGGAAATGAACAACACGGATGAAATCCAAACAATCAGGACGAATAACCAGGCCTTATTGAATTTCATTCCGTTTGCTCCTTTCGAGGTAAGTGGACTTGAATCGTCGTACCGACACCCGGCTTACTATCAAAGATCATCTTGCCTTTATGATCACGAACGATTTGCTTCGACATGAAGAGTCCAAGTCCATTGCCATCGACTTTTGATGTCTTGAACGCTTGACCGACATGATCAATCTGATTTCCATCCATCCCTACCCCATTATCCTGAACAATGAAGACGACTTCTTCTGGATAAACGTGGACATGCAGATGACAGATTCCATCCGGTCCTTTAAACGCGACAGCTTGAAGGGCATTTCGAACACAGTTTGCTAAAATCTGCAAAATCCCCTCTTCTGATGCATAAATATTTGGCATGAAGGAAGGTGTATAAATCTTGCAGTCCGCTTCGTAATGATGAGCTTCCGCTTCTAAGATATATGTCAGCTTCTTCATTAAATCATTCATATCAATCGTCGTTTTTTGAAGTGCGTTGTTTTCGCCTTTCGATAAATCAAGCATCGTTTGAATCATGCCATTTGCTCGATCCAGTTCCGATAAGGCGAGAATCAACATTTCTGGATCACGATCCTTTTCTGCTGCTAACAACTGTAACGTCATCTTGACTGGTGTTAGTGGATTGCGGATTTCGTGGGCAATTCCTGCTGCTAGTTGACCGAGTGATGCTAATTTTTCTTGATGTAACATCGTTTGTTGTTGACTCAACTGCTCAAGGCGCGCATTTTCCATCCGTTGAGCGTACTCGTTATAGGCAGCAACGAGTGTCTTGACTTCGTTTGATCCGGCACGCTCGAGAACAATCGGTTTGGGTGAGCTGCTTTTCTCGATCTTCTTCACAAGTTCAAGCATCGGTGCTGTCAATTGTTTTGACATCAAATAGCCGACGATCAGACTGAGGACGAGCGTCAAGGCAGCGATGATCAAATACTGTTGCCGTGTCGTGTAAACTGGTTCATAAAAGACGCTTCGTGGCGTTCGAACGAGAATCTTCCAATCCGTCACCTTCAAATCTTTCGCGAAGTAATACATGTCTTGGTTCGTACTAAAAATCTCAGAAGGTTCTACCGACTGAAAAGCGCGATCAATGACACTTTTTGATAATAAGCGCTCTTCATCCGGTACCAGATTACTGGATGTGGCTAATAATTCTTTTTTGCTATTGAACAGGTAGGCGATCGTCTGATCGTCAAATGATTCAAGCGAATTCCGAAAAACGATCGAGTTCATGACACTTAACCCACCACCAAAGACACCGACGCGTTCATTGCCGTCTCGAACCGGAACGAACATATAGGTGACAGCATCTGATTCCATCGTATACAGCTTACTCATATGAAAGTCCGTACTCGTCAACGTTTGCAAGAATTCATCGTCTTTTAGGATCGTACTGTTTTCTATACGTCGATCCTCACTTGAGAACCAAGTGACTTGCTTCGTCTGTCGATCAAAGTAGAAGAAACTCTTAAATCCTGTATCGATGTCTAATAGATTCGATTCTTCAATTTTTTGTTTCAGCTTGTCGGGGTTTTTGACATTCAACTGCAAGCTCATGATCTCTTCATGCAGATTCCCAATATTGTCGCGAATCGCATTTCCTGAGACCTCGACACTCTTCTCGCTTTGTTTCTCTGTTTGTTGCTCGACCCGGGAAATCGTGACCCGATCCGCAGTGAAGGCAAGCGCTGAAATGACAAGACAAATCAGGATGAATAAGACAGCGGTGATTTGAAAAAAATACGACCGCATCATTTTCTTAGACTCCATCCCTTCGCCTCCCTTTTGAATAATTGACAACTTCATTAGTATAGCATGTTCTATAGATGAAACAGACTCCTCTATTTTCATTCAGCTTCAATCAATGGTACACTCTAACTAATCATTCTTTTTCACAAAGGGAGAATCCATAACTATGCTAGTAAAAAAAATCAGCCCCCGCGGCTATTGTTACGGTGTCGTCGATGCAATGAAACTTGCACAACAAGCGGCATTGAATAAAGACTTGCCACGTCCGATCCATATTTTAGGAATGATCGTCCACAATGCTCACGTGACACGTGAGTTCGAAAATATGGGGGTCATCACTGTCGATGGTCCCGATCGCCTTGAAGCGTTAGAGACGATTCAAGAGGGCACTGTCATCTTTACTGCACACGGCATTTCACCTGCAGTTTATGCGCGTGCTGCCGAGAAGAACTTACACGTCGTCGATGCAACATGTCCTGACGTGACGCGTACGCACGATTTGATTCGACAAGTCGTCGCGGATGATTATGAAGTCATCTACGTCGGCAAACACGGACATCCGGAACCTGAAGGTGCAGTCGGTGTAGCACCAGAGCATGTGCACCTCATCGAAAAAGTCGAAGATATTGATGAACTTCCGCCTCAGCTTGCCCACAAAAAAATCATCGTCACGAATCAGACGACGATGAGCCAATGGGATGTCCAAGCTTTGATGGAACACGTTCGTAAAAAGTATCCGCATGTAGAAGTACACAATGAAATCTGTAACGCAACACAAGTCCGGCAAGAAGCGGTGGCTGATCAAGCAGGAGACTGCGATCTCGTCATCGTCGTCGGGGACCCGCGTTCGAACAACTCGAACCGTTTGGCACAAGTATCCTTCGATATCGCTGGCACTCCAGCGCATCGGATTGGTGATCTGACAGAACTTGATTTGACTTGGCTCGAAGGTGTCACGCAAGTTGGTGTCACATCAGGTGCATCAACGCCAACACCGATCACGAAAAAGGTCATCGATTTCCTACAACAATATGATCCTGCTGATATCAGTACGCATGACAAGACACCGTTCCTTGAATTACGACGCATCTTGCCTAAAGTCAAAGTACTTTAATCATTACAATCGATACAGCAAAACCGAGTCGCGATCGTCATTCGCGACTCGGTTTTTTTTATTACTAAATACGACGGTAGCATCGACGTATTCCATTCGATTCATCATAAAAACTGAAACGGATTCGTATTCGCTGTTGAAATCAGCAGTTCGACGTCGATTTTTTTCTGTTCGAATCGACGCTTCAACTCGTTTACGACGCCTTCCTTCATAACCGACTCCACATGATGTCCCGGATCGACGACTGCTAGTCCAAGTGCCATCGCATCATGCGCCACATGGAAATAGAGATCCCCTGTCACAAGGACATCTGCTCCCGCAAATGCTGCAGTCGAGACGTACTTATTGCCGTCACCACCAAGTACTGCTACTTTTTGGATGTGGCGTGATTCGTCTCCGACGAAGCGTAAGTTTTGTACACCAAACGCATCGCGAACATGCTCTGCAAATTCCCGCAACGTCATTGCTTCCGGTAACCGACCAATCCGTCCAAGACCAAGTGATGTTGCCGGGCGTTCTTGACGAATGAGATCATAGGCGACTTCCTCATATGGATGAGCCTGTTTCATCGCTCGAATGACTTGTTTCTGATTCAGTTCCGTGACGATCGTCTCGATTCGGACTTCTGAAACGCGTTCGAGTCGCCCTGCTTCACCGATATACGGGGTAGCTTCCGTCAACGGTCGGAATTGACCCGTTCCATTGACGTGGAATTGACAATCACTGTAGTCCCCTTCTTTTCCTGCTCCCGCTTGTGCAAGGGCTGTTGAAACGCGCTCTACAGCCTCGTTCGGTACGAAGACACTTAGTTTATATTGTGTGTTTTCAAACGTCGGTGCTAGTACTTCACAAGACTCAAGACCAAGCGCATCTGCCATCCAGTCATTGACCCCGCCTGGTGTCACGTCAAGGTTCGTATGCGCAGCATACACCGCAATATCGTGTTTGATACATTTTGTGACGATCCGTCCTGTTGCAGAACGATCCGTCACATTTGCTAACTTACTAAAAATCGGTGGATGATGCGCAATGATGAGATCGACCTTCTTTTCAATCGCTTCATCGACGACAGACTCCAAGACATCAAGTGTCACGAGCACACGTTTGACGTCCTTGTTCAATGTTCCGATTTGTAGACCAATCGGATCACCTTCGAGTGCGAATTTTTTCGGAGCAAATGCTTCAAACTGCTCAATGACATGGTTCCCATTCGCCATTAGTTCGTCACCTCTTCCATCTTTTGAATCAATTGTTCGATGGCTTCGATTTTTTCAGATAAAACCTCCGTTGCTTGTCCTTGTTTCATCTGAGCTAGGATATACTCTCGCTTTTGTTTTTCGATCTGCCATTTTTCGATGAATTCTGGTGCACGTTCCCGCATTAACTGTGGTCCAAAGAACAATTCCCACTGACGTGTTGTTTCGTCCTCTGAGTAAAGTGTTTCATCTCCACGTTCTGCAACGAGAATTTCATAGATCTTCCCGTTCTCCTCGACGATCGCTTCAGACAATAACGCATAAGAATTCGTCAGCAACCACTTCCGAACATCGACTGCATCGACATTCGGTTGAAGAATCAAGCGTTCCTCACCTGACAACCGATCTTTTCCTTCTTCAAGGATAGAGGCAATCAGTGTTCCGCCCATTCCCGCAATCGTGATCGCCGTTGCTTCGCCCGGCTTCAAAACCGATAAGCCACTTCCTAAACGGACATCAATCTGTGATTCAAGACCGACAAGCGCCACTTGTCCTTTTGCCGCTTCCATCGGTCCTTCATTCACCTCTCCTGCAATCGCACGCTCGATTTTCTTTTGTTGTACACAAAAACAAGGTACGAATGCATGATCTGATCCAATATCTGCGAGGATCGCTCCTTGTGGAATATACGACACGACTTTTTGGAGTCGTTGATCCAATACGACGTTCATTTGCATCATCTTCATCCTTCCTATTTTCCGAAAAACTCTCTTTTAAAAATAGCGGATTTACGCTAAAAAAGATACCATACACCACAAAAAAACATCCATCTCGTAACGAGATAGATGCCCTTGTTCTTATTTCTTAGCAGCTAACCATTTGGCTAGAACAGCTGCTTCTTCGTCATTCGCAAGACCGCCAGGCATTTGCCCTTTACCGTTCATTGCGATGTTCTTAATTTCGTCTTCTTTCAGCTTCGCGCCGATCTTTGTTAAGTTCGGACCTGCTCCGCCTTCTAAGTTTCCACCGTGACATCCTGTACATCCTTTAGATGCAAACAAGTCTTCCGGCTTCATTTCTGCAGTTGACGGCCCTTTACGAGCTTCCTTCACCTGATCGACCCCAAAGTAAGACAATGAAATCATAGCGATGATGGCGATGACTGCGATCGCCGCGAACGGTACTAATGGATTACGCATTTGGATTCCCCCCATATTCTATACCCAACCAAGTTGGTGACTGAATGGTATTCCCCGTTACTATTCTACTGTAAAAAAAACAGGGAAGGAAGAAAAAAACGAAACTTTTTTCTTCCTTCCCACTAAAATTTCATATATTCTTCACACTTTGAATTAATCGAGGAAATCTTTCAAGCGTTTTGAACGACTCGGATGACGTAACTTCCGAAGTGCTTTTGCTTCGATTTGACGAATCCGCTCACGTGTAACGCCAAATACTTTTCCGACTTCTTCAAGTGTCCGTGTCCGACCATCGTCAAGACCAAAACGAAGACGGAGGACGTTTTCTTCACGATCCGTCAGTGTATCTAACACATCTTCGAGTTGTTCTTTCAAGAGTTCGTATGCCGCAGCATCTTGTGGTGCTGTCGCATCTTGGTCCTCGATGAAATCTCCGAGATGTGAATCGTCCTCTTCCCCGATTGGAGTTTCAAGAGAAACCGGCTCTTGCGCAATTTTCAGGATTTCACGGACTTTTTCCGGCGTGATTTCCATCTCTTTCGAAATTTCTTCCGGTGATGGTTCACGTCCGAGATCTTGCAAGAGTTGACGCTGGACACGAATCAATTTATTGATCGTCTCAACCATGTGAACCGGAATTCGGATTGTCCGCGCTTGGTCAGCAATCGCACGTGTGATTGCCTGACGAATCCACCATGTTGCATACGTCGAGAATTTATATCCCTTCGTATAGTCGAATTTTTCGACCGCTTTGATCAGACCCATGTTGCCTTCTTGAATCAAATCAAGGAACAACATACCGCGTCCGACATAACGCTTCGCAATCGAAACGACGAGACGTAAGTTTGCTTCCGCCAATCGTTTTTTTGCTTCTTCATCGTTTTGCTCGATTCGTTTAGCGAGTTCGACTTCGTCTTCTGCATTCAACAGATCAACGCGGCCGATTTCTTTTAGATACATCCGGACAGGGTCATTGATCTTGACACCAGGAGGAACAGACAAATCGTTTAGATCCGCCTCTTCTTTTTCGTCCCCTGTGCCGTCATTGTTGACCTTGATACCTTCTGTTTCAAGCAATTGAAGGAATTCCTCGAATTGCTGAGCATCCATTGATTCGAACGAACTTAGTTTGTCTTCGATCTTTTGGTGTGACAATTCACCATTTTTATGTCCGAGCGCGATGAGTTCCTCTTTCGCGAGACGGAGTAATTCAGCTTCTGATCTTGCTTTTTCTGCCATCGAACCATACACTCCTTCCACATCATGCAGCAGGTCATCGATCTTTTAAACGACGCTTCCGTTCTATGATCGCCTGCATCAGCTCCGCTTGAGCACGGATATCTGTTTGTTGATTCAATCGTGACTTTTCTTCTTCTAACAACCGACGTTGCTGTTCATTTTGGACGGCACGAATGTAGTGACTGAGTAAATCAGGATCATACTCAGGCATCAGCATGAACTCTAAATCCGCTACGATTCGTTGCAAAGAAGCGTCGTGCAACATCGTCAAAAAACGATCAGGACTTCCTTGCGTACCTGCTCCGTAAAATTCATATAGCTTGCCGGCAATCAATTGGTGTGCCGGATCATTGAATTGGACACCTAGTTGCTCTCGCACTTCAAGACATACTTCTTCTGAACGGATCATGTAGGCAAGCAAGAAGCGTTCTGCCTTCTTCCAGTTCGCGAACGTTCGGTCAGGAGGTGCTGTCGGTAGAGCAGCTGGGCGATCGGAAACGATTTGTTCTCTCTTCGGTTGTTGGACGGTTGGACGCACTTGTGCGATCAAGGAGTCTTTCGAGAGTTTAAATTCCTCAGAAAGTTTTCCTAAATAAATGTCCCTTAACAACGGATTGGATGTTCGACCAATCTCTTCAAGCATAGTTTCAATATATCGAACGCGTTCTCCTTCTAATCGCAAGTTTTTTCCTTGTCGAAAATAAAAAGATTTGAATTCAAGACTTGAAACCCGTTCTTGTTCGATCCAGTGCAAAAACGTCTCTTCGCCCTGATTCCCAATGAAGGAATCCGGGTCTTCGCCATCCGGTAAACGGATGACGGAACAGTCGACGGCAACGGCTTCAAGCAACTGTAGGGCTTTTAACGTCGCAGCGCGTCCTGCCTTGTCTCCGTCATAACAAATAATGACTTCATCGACGATACGTGCTAGGTTTTGGGCATGAACCGGTGTTAAGGCTGTTCCTAAAGAGGCTACCGTATAAGGTATACCCGCTTGAGCGACACGCACAACATCAAGATTCCCTTCAACGAGGACGACTTGTTTGATTTTGCGCATCGCCCCTCGTGCTTGAGCGAATCCGAATAACAGTTCACTTTTATTGAACAAAGGTGTTTCCGCTGTATTGACATACTTCGGATCACGACCATCAATCGAACGTCCACTAAATCCGACGATCGTGCCATCACGATCGGAGATAGGAAATACGACTCGACCGTTGAATCGATCTCGATAATCGCCATCGCGTCCGATTGAAATCAATCCCGCTTCGACCATCTCATCTAAATCAAACCCACGTCGTGCCAAGGAATCCACTGTAAAACGATCTTGATCCGGTGCATACCCGAGTCGGAACTCACGCATCGCACCTTCACGGATACCACGATTCTCTAAATAGATTCGTCCCGCGTCGCCTGCTTCCGTTTGAATCAACACCTCATGATACAACTCGGTGACGATCCGATGTGCCTCGCGCATCCGGAACTTCTTTTCCTGTTCGGGTGTCGATTCCGATTGTTCGAATCGATCCGGCTCCAGTTCCGGAAGTGTGACATCGCTTCGATCAGCTAATTTAGAGACGGCTTCCTTGAAACTCATTCCTTCTGTTTCCATGACAAACGTGATTGCGTTTCCACCTGCACCACATCCAAAACAGTAGTACATCCCTTTATCAGGCGAAACAGAAAAGGAAGGTGATTTCTCAGAATGAAACGGGCAAAGCCCTGAATATCGATTCCCTTGTTTTTTTAATTCTACACGTTCTGAAATCAATTCGACGATGTCCGTTGCTTGGCGGACCTGATCGACGATTTCATCAGGAATTCGCTTCATTCCGTCCTCTCCCCTTTCCTTGAGAACTTATCCTTACATGACCATACCCGCAATGAAACGGAACGATGACTCGTTCCGTTTCATTAGAAAAAGGGCATTATCTCATTTATCAGCTAAACAAGTATACTATGTTCCTGACTGCTTGACTAGTCATGCGCTTTCCCGGAAATTCCAGTCAAAATCAGATTCGCTGTTTCCTCGACTGCTTTATTCGTCACGTCGATGACTTGGCAACCGATTCGTTCGTATAAATTCCGTGCGTATTCGAGTTCCCGGTTGATTCGGTCCATCTGCGCATAGGCTGCTTCTGGTTTGAGTCCTAATGAACGCAGGCGTTCCATTCGGATGTCGATCAACTTTTCCGGTGAGATGAGTAGTCCAAAACATTTTTCTTTTGGAATATCGAATAGCTCCGCTGGCGGGATCGATTCAGGTACGAGTGGTACGTTCGCTACTTTATATCGCTTCAAAGCCAGATACTGCGAAAGTGGTGTCTTTGATGTACGCGACACCCCGATCAAGACGATATCCGCACGTTTAATTCCTTTTGGATCACGTCCATCGTCGTACTTGACAGCAAATTCAACCGCTTCGATTTTTCGGAAATACTCCTCATCTAAGCGATAGATTAATCCTGGCTCTTCCTTCGGTTGCATCTGCAAGCGATCTTCCATCGTGTCAAGCAATGGACCAAGTAGATCAATCGCTTTTACACCGTGGGCGCGAGCTGTGTCTGCAAGCAAACGACGATGGGTCGCATGAACGATCGTAAAAGCAATCGTCGCTTGTTCTTCTTTCGCATGAAGAACCAAGTCATAAATGACTTGATCATCATCGACGAACGGAATGCGGACCGTTTCGATGGCTTGTTCCGGGAATTGGATTGCAGCTGCGCGGACGACGAGTTCACACGTCTCTCCGACAGAGTCACTCACGACATAAATCCGTTGACGCATCAGGAACCCTCCTTAAATTTCTTCATCACGTGCTAAAGCGACCAACACTTTCGTCATGTTCGTCTTCGTCATTCGACCCACGACTTTCAAGACGCCGTTCTCTTCTTCGACGACTGGCATTGAATCAATCTGCTTTTCGATCAGTTTCATGCCGGCACCAATCAACGTCTCCGATTTTTCACAGACCGTCAAATTCGGCATCCGTGTCATGATGATGTTGACCGGTAACGAGTCTAATTCTTGATTACCGATTGCCGCACGTAGAAAATCCTTACGTGACAACACACCGACTAACGCATGGTCCTTACTGACGACGAACAGCGAACCTACATCTTCAAGGAATAAGTGAACGATCGCATCGTATACGGTCATCCCTTCATGAATGACCTTTGCCGACGACATGAATTCGCCGACGGTCAAGGTGTCGAGTTTCTCATGAAGCATGGATGCATTTTTCTTTCCAACGTACATATAGCCGACACGTGGACGCGCTTCTAGCATGCCGGTCATCGTTAAAATCGACAAATCGGGCCGTAACGTCGCCCGTGTCAAGGAGAGTGCAGAAGCAATCTGCTCTCCCGTGATCGGACCGTTCTCTTTGACGATTTGGAGTATCTTTTTTTGCCGTTCATTTAACTTCATCGGCTCATCCGTCCTTTTTCTTTACGCTAAAGTAAGTGCATTGAACCGGGCGACTGATTCGATGGCTTGTGCAAATCGTTTCATTTCGCTAAGACGGTTCGTGCGGACTGTTTCGTCGTCCGTCATGATCATCGTACCGTCGAAGTAGGCTGTGATCGACGGAACGGTTGCCTCAAGTGCCTCAAGCGCTCGTTCATAATCAAGTGACGCGATCGCTTGATCGACCTCTGGTAAGGTCTTCTCAATCGCCTCATGTAACGCGCGTTCCGCATCATTTTCAAAGAGCGCTGGATTAACAGTTGTGACGTCTTCTGCTTTTTTCGAGATGTTTAAGACACGACTGAGTTGTTCGACTGTTTTCTTGAACGATTCTTTTTTCGTCGCACTTTCAAGCATCGCAGCACGCTGCTCATTCGCTTCGACTGTCAACGTATGATCAAGAGCGGCTTCGACGACATCATGACGGAAGTTCATTTCCGATAGACGGTATTTCAAGCGTTGTGCAAAGAAGTCTTGTAATGCAGCTTGAACTTCTTCGGCATCCGTCGCATAAAGACCTGCTGCCACCTGTTCTGAAACGACGAAGGCAATCAATTCAGTCAATGTCAGATTCAACTTGCGATCTGATAAAATCTGAACAATCCCTTGTGCTTGACGACGCAATGCATACGGATCCGCTGATCCACTCGGAATCATACCGACACCAAAGAATCCAGCGACGCTATCCATCTTATCGAGAATCGCATAGAGTGTTCCTGTCGGTGTCTCCGGACTTGCATCACCCGCGAAGCGTGGCATGTAATGTTCACGAATCGCAGCCGCGACTTCCGGATCCTCATTCTTCATGTTCGCATAACGCTCACCCATCAGACCTTGTAATTCTGTGAATTCATAGACCATTTGACTGACGAGGTCGAATTTATAGATCTGTCCTGCACGTTCGACACGTGTTTTGTCTGCACCGACACGATCTGCAAGTGCGAGTGCCATCTGACGGACGCGACGGACTTTTTCGCCTGTCGTTCCTAATTTTTCATGGAAGACGATTTTATCAAGACGTTTCGCCTGTTCATCGATATCTGCTTTTTTATCTTCTTCATAGAAGAACTGCGCATCTGCTAAACGGGCACGGATGACTTTTTCGTTTCCGCGTGCGACGTTTTCAAGATGTGTTGCGTTTCCGTTTCGTACCGTCACGAAATAATGGAGCAACGCCCCGTCACGTTTGACCGGGAAGTAACGTTGGTGTTCCTTCATCGTCGTGATCAAGACTTCTTCTGGTAACTCAAGATACGCTTCATCAAATGCACCGAACAAGGCTGTCGGATACTCGACGAGGTTCGTGACTTCTTCAAGTAAAGACGCATCGATCGGCACTTCGAATTGTTCGCGTGCCGCAAGCGCTGCAATTTGTTCTTCGATCAATTGACGACGTGCTTCGTAACTGACGATGACATTTTCTCCTGCGAGTGCTTCAACATAAGCGTTCGGACGTAGGATCGTGATGTCCTGCCCGAGGAAACGATGTCCACGCGATGTCCGACCTGTTTCGACGGATGCGACTTCAAACGGGATGACTTGATCGTCAAGCAGGGCAATCAACCAACGAATTGGACGCATATAACGTAACGATTGTGTGCTCCAACGCATGTTTTTCGGGAATGTCATCGCTTCGACGACTTGTTTTAGTCCAGGAAGTAGATCAGCTGTCGCTTGTCCGACTTCCTTACGTGTCGCATAAAGGTATTCGACTCCTTTTTCTTCTCCAAGGAAGAGATCGTCCGTCGTTAACCCTTTACCACGCGCGAATCCTTCGGCTGCTTTCGTCCAGTTACCTGCTTCATCCATCGCGATTCGTTTTGCTGGTCCTTTTAATGTCTCTTCGAGGTCGCTTTGACGTGCTGCGAGACCTTTGACATACACTGCTAGACGGCGTGGTGTCGAGAAGGATTCGACGCTCGCGAACTCAATCCGTGCTTCTTCAAGAAAACGCGTCACGCGCTCCTTGAGTTGTGTTTCGGATTGAAGAACGAATCGAGCCGGCATCTCTTCTAAACCGATTTCAAGTAATAATTCATGCATGTGACTCACCTGCTTTCGACTTGATCAATGGGAAGCCAAGACGTTCCCGTTCTTCGATGAAACTTTGCGCACAACGACGCGACATGTTCCGGACACGATGGATAAATCCTGTGCGTTCCGTGACGGAAATCGCCCCTTTCGCGTCGAGTAGGTTAAAGGTATGTGAACATTTCAAGATGTAATCATACGCTGGGAAGACGAGGCTCTCGTCCAAGGCACGATTCGCTTCTTTTTCATATTGATCGAACAACGTGAAAAGTAAGGCGACATCTGACGTTTCAAACGTATACTTCGAATGTTCGAACTCCGGTTGATAGAAGATATCACCGTATTTGAAGCCATCCGTCCAAACGAGATCAAAGACACTCTCAACGTCTTGAATGTACGACGCAAGACGCTCGATTCCATAAGTGATCTCTACTGCGATCGGATTACACTCGATTCCACCGACTTGTTGGAAATACGTGAATTGCGTGATTTCCATTCCGTTCAGCCATACTTCCCAGCCGAGACCTGCAGCACCGAATGTCGGGTTCTCCCAGTTATCCTCTACGAAACGGATATCATGTTCGAGTGGGTTGATACCGAGCAATTCGAGACTTTGTAAGTACAATTCCTGAATGTTGTCAGGTGATGGTTTCATGATGACTTGGAATTGATGGTGTTGATACAGACGGTTCGGGTTTTCCCCGTAACGACCGTCAGCTGGACGGCGTGATGGTTCTGTATAACAAACGTTCCATGGTTCTGGTCCGAGACTCCGTAAGAATGTCATCGGATTCATCGTACCGGCTCCTTTTTCTACGTCGTATGCTTGCATCGTCAAGCAGCCTTGTTCTGCCCAAAATTTTTGTAATGTCAAGATCATGTCTTGTACTGTCATCTTCACGACTTTCACCTCCGAAATGATTAAGGAACGCAAAAAACGCCCCTATGTACAACAATCGTTGCACATAGGGACGAGACGAGCCCGCGGTTCCACCCTACTTGCATGCATCGCATGCCACTCTTTTTGACAAAGAACACTCCGAAACGCCGTTCGCGCCCCTCTCATTCCCAGCTCACACCACCCTGGAATCGCTTGATTGAGAAAAAGACGGTACTCCTTTTCGTCATCGTGTTCATTTAGTTACTTCTACCGCATTTATTCTACCGAACCCGCTTGTTGCTGTCAATCGTTGCCGAAATCAATCAACTGGTCGAGAACACGTTTTGAACGCAGACGTAACCCGCTGTAGCGTTCCATATAAGCATCCATGATTTGACGTAATAGTCGCTTCGTTTCCGGCTTCACCGTCACGGTACCGATCCGCGAAAAATCGTAGACAGAAAACACGTAGAGCATCTTCGCGACTGCTTCTGACATGAAGACGGCATGTTCATCCTCATGACGGTGCCGGCGACAGAGTAGACCGCCGTGGTGTAACGAAAAAGCAAACGGTGCTTCAGCACTCCCGCAAATCGTACAGCCGTTCAAGTGTGGCGCAATCCCTAGATGACGCAACAGGCGCAACTCGATGATGAAAGAGACGACGTCGGGATCGAGTCCTTCATCCATCGCCTCCAGTCCTTCGACGAATAAATCGTACAGTGCCGGTTGCGGCACTCGTTCATCAAGCGCTTTATCTGCAAGCTCCAGTAAATACATCGCATACGCCATCAAGACGACATCTTGCCGGATATGCGCATGACTCGTGATGACGTCTGCCGATTTCAACTGACCGAGACCACGTGACCGTGGATAGATATAGACGGCTCGAACGAAAGGCTGGCTTGCCGCATTGAAACGACTACCCGGCTTCTTCGCTCCTCGCGCCATGACGGCGAGCTTGCCGTATTCACGTGTCAGTAGCGTGACGATCTTATTCGATTCACCGTATACGACCGTTCGTAGTACAAGCCCTTCCGCCTTATCGATCATCGCTTAATACTCGTCATCGCGGAAGCCAAGTTCACGCAATTGAACGGCCTTGTTACGCCAATCCTTTTGGACTTTGACCCACAAGTTCAGGTAAACTTTCGTTCCGAGTAACATTTCGATGTCCGTTCGTGCTTCAGAGCCGATTTCTTTTAGAAGTGCTCCGCGTTTACCGATGATGATTCCTTTTTGGGAATCGCGCTCGATCAAGATTGTCGCATGGACATCGACCATGTTGCCATTCTCACGCGTCTTGATTTGATCAATCGCGACTGCAATCGAGTGTGGTACTTCATCGCGTGTCTTTTGCAAAACTTTCTCACGGATCATCTCTGAGATGATGAAACGCTCCGGGTGATCAGTGACTTGATCCGCCGGGTAATACATTGGTCCTTCCGGTAAGATCTTCGCGATTTCTTCAAGTAACGGTCCGACGTTGTTCCCTTGTAACGCAGAGATCGGAACGACTGCCGCAAATTCGAGCTCATTTTTATATGACTCGATGATGGGCGGAATATCATTCGGATGAATCAAGTCGACCTTATTCATGACGAGAATGATGGGTGTATCGAGTTCCTTCAATTTTTCAATGATGAAATCGTCACCTTTTCCTTTTGGTTCCGTCACGTTTACCATGAACAAAATCGCATCAACTTCACGCAATGCGTTCGTCGCGACCTTCATCATGAAGTCGCCGAGTTTATGTTTTGGTTTGTGAATCCCTGGTGTATCGATGAAGATCGTCTGAACGTCTTCTGTCGTATAGACACCTTGGATCTTGTTTCGCGTCGTTTGTGGCTTATCAGACATGATGGCAATCTTTTGTCCGATGACACGGTTGAGGAATGTCGATTTTCCGACGTTCGGGCGTCCGATGATCGAGACAAAGCCCGATTTGAATCCTTCTTTAAACATGTAAATCCCCTTTCGTGAATGCTCCTGGTAAGAGGGCACCCACTGTTGTTTCTGTGACATCCCCTTTAAGGTTCGTCAAATAGATTGGCATATCCGCGTCACACATCTCTGATAACACTTGGCGGCATTGTCCGCATGGTGCGACCGGTCCTTCCGTGTCCGCAACGACAGCCATCGCTGCATACTCGCGCGCATCCTGTGCCCACGCAGAGAAGATTGCCGTCCGTTCTGCACAGTTACAAAGACCATATGCAGCGTTTTCAATATTGCAACCATGGAAGACTTGTCCGTCTTTTGTTAGTAGAGCAGCACCGACTTGGAATTTCGAATATGGAACATACGCTTTTTCGCGTGCACGTTTAGCTTGTTCGAGTAATTGTTCTGTTTTCATGTGAGTATCCCCTTCTTAGGAACGGTATTGGCCAAAAAGGCCGGATTCTTATTGTACCAAATATGGGATGAAAATGCATAGTGCAATTGCAATAGATGTAAGCGCCAACACAAGAACAGCTCCACTTGCAATATCCTTGACTGCTTTTGCCAGTGGATGCCATTCCTGCGTCACGAGATCAACGACGCGCTCAAACGCTGTATTGAACATCTCGGCACTGATGACGATCCCGACCGTCAAGAAGAGGATTGCTCGCTCGACAGACGTCAAGGGTAATAGAAAGGCGACAAGCAACACGATGGCACCAACTGTCACGTGAACTTTCATATGCCGTTCTTCTCGAATCGATTGGCGCAATCCGTTCATGGCATGTCGAAAGGGTTGCCACCAGCTTTTCACAATGTGCCCCGATATAACTCGAAGTGATGCAGGATTTCCTCCTGTCGCTTCGTCATGACTTCCTCATCTGCTTTTTCAATGTGATCGTATCCGAGTAAATGGAGAAAACCATGGACAGCGAGGAAACCGAGCTCTCGCTCAAAATGATTGCCATACTCTGCCGCTTGTTCACGACACCGTTCCACCGAAATAATCAAATCGCCGAGGACGATTGGTTCATCTTCCAGCAATC
Organism: Exiguobacterium sp. E17S; assembly: GCF_057772545.1. Taxonomy (NCBI): domain Bacteria; kingdom Bacillati; phylum Bacillota; class Bacilli; order Caryophanales; genus Exiguobacterium; species Exiguobacterium sp. E17S. The sequence goes on along the minus strand of NZ_JBYLRU010000001.1, from coordinate 168,409 downwards.
CAAAATCGATTTCATCTTCTCCGAGTTCTTCCATCGCAAAGGAAATGACGTCTGTCGCCTGATCCTTTCCACGCCATTCACGATTGATTTCTTGAATCTCATCGTTTGAGACGAAAGTCACGGACAACTCACTATTTGAATCGACTTCTTCTTGTTCCGCCGTGTAAATCAAAATCGATTCGACAAGCTGTCGTTGTTCTTCCGTTAGACGATTATTTTCGTCTGTCATATAAATATTCATGTCGTTGCCTCTTTCTTTAATTCTGGATACTCGATTCGTTCATGGAACAAACCGGATAAGGTATGACACGCACTTTCACCGACGCGATAAATCTCACGTGTCGTAATGTCACATTCCGCGAATTGGTCATCCATCATCTTTTCACGAATGATTTTCGAGACCAAGTCCCGAATTCCTTCTTCTGAAGGAGCTTTCATCGAACGAACTGCCGCTTCAATCGAGTCAACGATCATGATGACCGCCGCTTCACGGGTTTGTGGTTTCGGACCCGTGTAACGGAACGTCTCCTCGTCGACCTCACCTTGTTCTGCTGCCTTGACATAAAAGTATCGTAGCAGAGAAGTTCCATGATGCTGGCGGCAAATATCGATGATCGCTGCAGGCAGTTTTGCGTCTTCGAGTAATTCAACACCATCCTCAGTATGTGCCAAGATGACACGTGCCGACTCTTCCGGTGTCAATCGATCATGGGGATTGCGTCCATGCTGGTTTTCAATGAAATAAAGTGGTCGTCGCGTTTTCCCTAAATCATGATAGTAGGCTCCGACTCGTGCAAGCAATCCATCTGCTCCGATTGCTTCACAAGCTGTTTCTGCTAAGTTCGCGACCATCATACTATGATGGTACGTTCCCGGTGCTTCAACTAATAGTTTTTTGAGTAACGGATGCGTTGGGTTCAACAGTTCGAGTAGACGGGTCGGTGCTAAAATACCGAATGTCATTTCAAGAAACGGTAATAACCCAATCGCAAGAACGGCACTCAATATACCACTCGCAATCGCAAAGCCGATTAAAATCAATGTTTCTCGCGGTTCGAACGTACCGCTTCGCAGTAGAACGAATGCTAAGAAAATCGCGATGTTTGCTCCGGCAATCGAGATGCTGCTCATGAAAATACGTCGCCGTGACAAACTAGACCGTAGGAAAAACGTCGCAACTAAACCACCGACTAATAAATAGATTGCAACATTAAAGCTGAAGTTTTGATTCGTACTATAGAAGAACGTTCCGGCAAGTGCCGTGAAGAGCGAACTCGATAACGCAATCCGTTCATTCAATAAATTTCGTAGAACGAGCGCAGCAAAAGCTGTCGGTGTGAGTAAGTAAAGTGCAGGGTTGATGTCGTCTGCTAAGAACGCCATACCATACATGACGAGTAATTGTAGACTGACGACGAGATAGACAAGCCCGAATAAACGAATCCGCCCCATTTGAGCGTATCGCAGTTTCGAACGATGAATGAATCCAAACAAAAAGGCAGTCATCAACGCACTGACAAGCATCGCACCGAGTAACGGTTTCAACGACTGTCGATCAGAAATCAAGCCGACGAGTTGTAACTGACGATAAGCATCTTGTGAAATCACTTCGCCTCGTTTGACGATCACTTCACCTTCCGAAATGATAACCGGTTCGACTTTATCACTCGTCTGCTTACGAAGCTGTTCCGTCTTTTCCGGATCATAGACGTAGTTCGTCACGATCAGTTGATCGGTCAGCGCTTTAGCGACTGCTTTTAATGAGAAGGAGAGCGGCGAACGTTCGATATCAGTCCGCGCATTCTCACGTGCTTCCGCCACTTCACCACCATCGGACGAGATGCGTTGACGCATCGCTTCTTCAATCGCCGTAATGACGACGTCACGTGTCGTATTCCGCAGTGCTGTCGTCGACGTCACAAGCAAGCGTAACTCATCATCCTTCAGCAGTGTCGCCGCCTCCGTTCCACGCAGACGCTGCTTGATTTTACCGATCTCATTTGCTTTTTTAATACCGGACAAACTAGCAAAAAGTTGTTCGACTTTATCAATTTGCTGTGCTGCATACTCTTGTTTGATCGTATACTGACTCTCGATTGCAGCAACCGAATTTTCCTTGATTTGATTTGTTGCGACCCGGTCCTCCATCGTCAAGGGTGACCGGATATCTTCTTCTGCAATTGAGAATGGTTCTGCGGACAAGGCTTCTGGTCGAACGCTGACATACATCATCGTCGATACGATGAGATAGAATACTACTGTCAAAAGACCGACCCAGACCCCAACCTTGCGCATATCATCTCCCCCTTTTCCCTCTATTTCCGTAACGGCTTAGGTCAAATCCTGACTATAAGCATCAACGATTTTTCGGACAAGTGGGTGACGTACGACATCAGCTGAGCCAAAGTGCTCAAAATGAATCCCTTTGACATTACCGAGCAAATGTAACGCTTCTTGTAGACCAGACGTTTTTCCACGCGGAAGATCGACTTGTGTTAAATCGCCCGTAACAATCATCTTCGAATGGAATCCGAGACGCGTTAGGAACATCTTCATTTGTTCCCGTGTCGTATTTTGCGCTTCATCGAGAATGACAAAAGCATGTTCAAGCGTCCGTCCGCGCATGTAGGCAAGCGGTGCGATTTCGATGACACCACGTTCAAGCAGACGAGCCGTATGCTCGACACCAAGCACGTCATGTAGCGCATCGTATAGAGGACGTAGATAGGGATCGACTTTTTCTTTAAGATCCCCTGGAAGAAATCCTAGATTTTCTCCTGCTTCTACTGCCGGCCGCGTCAGGACGAGTCGTTTGACGTGACCTTCTTTTAACGCTTTTGCCGCCATCACGACAGCAAGATACGTTTTTCCGGTTCCCGCTGGCCCAATACCAAATGTCAAATCACAGCGGTCGATTCCCCGAACGTAACGTGCTTGACCGAGTGTCTTTGCACGAAGTGGTTTTCCTTTATGATTCGTATGAATGACCGTATCGTAAAGTTCTAGCAGTTCATCCACACGATCTTGACGTGCGAGTTGAATGGCGCTCGTCGCGTCACGCTCTGTTAAAACAGCACCACGATTCACAAGTTGTTTCAAGACGCCTACGACCTGTCCTGCTAAGATCACAGACTGCTCCTGTTCGGATTGTGCCAACAGTTCATCTCCTCGATGCGTCAGCTGAACGTCAAGTTCTGCTTCCATCGTACGTAAGACTGCATCATTCGGACCGACGAATGCTTGAATCTGTTCTGAATTCGAAAATGCAAATGGGATTCTTTCGTTGAATATCACGTTGTGAATGGCCTCCTAGTCATGGATAACAAGTTGTCATCGCTTCATATCTAATCTCTTTCACTTTAGCACTTCCGCCGAAAAGATGGAAAGAAAAACCCGTTCCCACCTTTTAGGAAATAAAAAGAGTCGATCCTATGCGTTTCGTAGGATCGACTCACTGTCTAATCATCATCGTTTTCGTTTTGAAACGGGTGCACCCAGAACCTCACTCCAGACGATGGCACGACGCATTTCATCCTGTGAGAGTCTCGTCGCTGATGCTGAACGACTAGACGATCCAATGGCACCATCTGCTACGCTATCTTTAATTTCGCCAATCGTCGATGAGGACATCCCTTTTTTCGAATGTTGCTTTTGACGTTGGTCCAAACGTTGTTGCAATTCCGTTCGTTCATGAACGGGTCGCGCTTTCGTTTGGGTTACCCCTGGTTGTTTCTTCGCGGGTGCTTTTTTACGAACGACAGGTGGAGGTACCGTCTCTTGTCGCATCGTATCGACCTGTTCGGTCATTTGCTTCACATATTCACCGAACTCCTTTGAAGGAGTTCGGTTCGTCTGCTTCGGTTTTTTATCTGCTGCTTTTGAGATGACGGAGATGACACCGAATGCGATCATCAACCCGACCCATATGATATCCATACCGTCTCACCCTTTATTGTGAGTCATTTGGTGATGATTGCCCACCGATTGCTTGGCGCATTTTCGTATCAGCTGTCACGTTCAAGTAGTTCGCATAATCCATGACGCCAAAGTTACCGTCACGCATCGCTTCAGCGATAGCAAGCGGCACTTCCGCTTCAGCAGCGACAACCTTCGCACGCATCTCTTCAACACGTGATTTCATCTCTTGTTCACTTGCGATCGCCATTGCGCGACGTTCTTCCGCTTTTGCTTGCGCAATGTTCTTATCTGCTTCTGCTTGATCCGTCTGCAGAACCGCACCGATATTCTTACCGATATCAATGTCTGCAATATCAATCGAGAGAATCTCGAACGCCGTACCCGAATCGAGTCCTTTTGCAAGAACCGTCCGTGAGATCATCTCTGGATTCTCAAGTACTTCTTTTTGGTCATTACACGAACCAATGGTTGAGATGACACCCTCACCAACACGTGCGATGACCGTTTCTTCCCCAGCACCACCGACGAGACGATCGATGTTCGCACGTACCGTGATCCGGGCTTTCGCTTTCACTTCAATCCCGTTCATTGCCACACCGGCGATGAATGGCGTTTCGATGACTTTCGGGTTAACCGACATTTGAACAGCTTCCAGAACGTTACGACCAGCAAGATCAATTGCCGCTGCGCGTTCGAAGCTCAACTCGATATTCGCACGGTGTGCTGCAATCAAGGCATTGACGACGCGGTCAACGTTACCACCGGCAAGGAAGTGACTTTCCAGTTGATTCGTATTCAAATTCAATCCTGCTTTTACCGCCTTGATCAACGGATTGACGATCTTAGACGGTGTGACTCGACGAAGACGCATCCCGACTAATGTAAAGATCGATACGCGCACTCCCGCTGCGAGCGAGCTGATCCAAAGTGGAATCGGAACGAGCGTGAAGAAGATGGCGAGGAAAATTAAAATTCCTCCGGATATGAGTAATACAGTCAATAATTCAGGTGTCATGTGTGGGACTCCTCCTTCGTATGTTGGACTCTAACAATGACGCGTCCATGCGTCACTTCTTTTACGACGATCGTTTCCCCCGCTTGAATGAAGGTCCCTTCCGTAACCGCATCGATTCGATTTCCGTCGATTTCAATTGTTCCTGACGGACGGAGAGGTGTCAGACTGACTCCTTCTTGTCCTAACAGTTGCACTTTGTCTTGATGAGAAAGATAGCCTTTTTCAGACGATGTGGAATCTGTCAAAATCAAACCTCTCCATAATAAGGATTGATTCGATTTAATTCTGCGATATGCCCAGTATCCGGCCGCAAGTGATAGAAATACAGCAAGTCCAACCGCTATGCCTACTTGACCAACTGTAGCACCTGCCATGATCAGACTAGCAAGGACAGCGCCGATTCCGAGGACTCCAAAAATTCCGAACCCTGTGACGAATATTTCGACCAGTAACATGAGGACCCCGATCATGAAGACCGCCAAAATCATCCCTAAGCTAAACGTCATGCGTACGTTCACCCCTTTTCATTCGTGTCAGAAGCTGCTTCTTTTGCACTTTGATTCGTTACTATAATTATATACGCTTTCAAAACAAAAAGGTTTCATGACTATTCTGAATTCATCAATAAACTTTTAATTGTGACAGGAACGACAAAAAAGGTGCCCCGAAGGACACCTTTTCCATGTATTAAGCGAGCCGTTGTTTGACGAGTCGATTAATTAACGCACCGTCTGCCTTGCCTTTAAGCTGTGGCATGACGATACCCATTACTTTCCCCATATCTGAAGGAGCAGAGGCACCCGTCTGCGCAATAGCTGCGTCGACGATTTCCTGTACTTCTTCCTCGGAAAGCTGTTTTGGCATATAAGCTTCGAGCACGACAATCTCTGCTTGAATTTTCTCGACGAGATCGTGACGACCAGCGCTTTCGAATTCTCGGAGGGAGTCGTTGCGCTGCTTCATTTCACGTGAAAGAATCGTTAATTCTTCCTCGTCCGTCAATTCTTGCTTACCGAGTTTGATCGTTTCATTTTGCAGCGATGATTTCACCATCCGAATCGTCGTAAGACGATCTTTTTCACGTAGACGCATGGCTTCTTTCATATCCGCTGTCAAACGCTCCTGAAGACTCATGAGGATACACCCTCTCTAACGTTAGAACTTCTTACGCTTACGCGCAGCCTCCGATTTAAGCTTACGTTTTACACTTGGCTTTTCGTAGTGTTTACGTTTACGAACTTCTGCAAGCGTACCATCTTTTGAAACACCACGTTTGAAGCGACGAAGTGCGTCTTCAAGTGATTCATTTTTACGTACACGAGTTTCCACTAGTTTTCCCTCCCTCCGATATTACCGACTAAAGGAAACGTGTCAGACACGTCATACAACATTATAGTAGGAATATACAATTTGGTCAACAGTTGATTCTAGCGACTTTTCTATACCCTACGCTGTTCCTTTTTGTTCTTTTCTATCCTCTCATGGTTGCATCCGTTTGACAACAAAATCTAGTCATTCCTGCATCAAAATCCAGAAACTTTTTTGTAAGCGTTATCATGTATTTTTTAAAATGTTTTGTCAAAATGGGTGATGATGTGTCAAAATATAGACAATTATCAAATAAAGGAGTGTGACATCACTTATGAAAGAAGCAAAGCGCATCATCTGGGGATTGATTCTCGGGGTGATCCTCGGAATCATTCTTGCTAGCTTACCGGATAAGTCAATTTATGAGGGATTGAATAAATATGCTTTACAGCCCATCGGAACGATCTTCCTGAACCTGATTAAGATGCTCGTCGTACCGATCGTCTTCTTCTCGATCGCTCTCGGCGTCATGGGTCTTGGTAATCCAAAAGAGCTTGGTCGTGTCGGCGGAAAGGCAATCGGCTACTTCATGACGACGACGGCTGTCGCGATTGTCATCGCTCTCGGTTTGTCATTACTGATCAAGCCGGGTACGTTCGGTAACTTCGAGACGCAAGGTCTTGAATATGATAACGGAAATCTACCAGATACGAGCATAATCAACACAATCGTCGGTATGTTCCCGACGAATCCGATCACGTCGATGGCAGAAGGAAACATGTTGCAAATCATCGTCTTCAGTGTCTTTATCGGTTTTGGGATCACGTTCCTCGGTCAAAAAGTATCGACGTTACGGACATTCATCGAACAGGGTAATGATTTAATGACGTACTTGATCACACTTGTCATGAAGATGGCTCCGCTTGGAGCATTCGCCCTGATCGCATCAGCCGTCGGTTCACAAGGACTTAACTCCCTAAAGGCGATGGGACTTTATATGGGTGTCGTCATCTTGTCACTATTCGTCCATTCCGTATTGACGTATGGTTCGACCGTTTCACTTCTTGGGAAGATGAACCCATTCTTCTTCTTTAAGAAGTTCGCACCTGTCATGCTGTTTGCTTTCTCAACGTCTTCGTCGAACGCAACACTTCCTGTTGCGATGCAAACGGCTCAAAAAGAGTTGAAGGTTCCGCGTTCCGTCTCAAGTTTCGTCCAACCTCTTGGTGCGACGATCAATATGGATGGAACAGCAATCATGCAAGGTGTCGCGACTGTCTTCATCGCGCAAGTCTACGCTGTAGATTTGACGCCAGGTCAACTTGCGACTGTCGTCCTGACAGCTGTTCTTGCATCTGTTGGAACAGCCGGTGTACCGGGTGTCGGTCTCGTCATGCTGACGATGGTTCTCCAGTCGGTCAATCTACCGGTCGAAGGGATTGCATTGATCATCGGTGTCGATCGTCTTCTTGATATGATGCGGACAGCCGTCAACATCACTGGTGACGCAGCATGTGCCGTCATCGTCTCGAAATCGGAAGAAGGTAATCTGAAAGAAGAAGAGAACGAAGAAACGGATGAGCGTTACGCTTGATTGCACGTTTCTCGACTGACGAAAAGGACGTTCCGCCAACTGCGGAACGTCCTTTTTTATCTGTTCACTTATTTCGATAAGACGAATGAGCTAAGTCCTTCGACACGAACCGTACCTGATACTTTACGGATTGCTTTGGTTCCTGCTTGTTTACCATCTACAAGCAACTTCCATTTTCCTGTCGGTAGCTTCATATTGACTGCTGTTCGATTCGCATTATGAATGACGTAGAGATCATCCTTTTGTTGTGGCGCAGCATCGTCTAATCGATAGGCGATGACTTGTGCCGGTGCTGTTTCAAACGTCAGGTAACGACGAATGTCTTTTGCTGTTGCTAAATGAAGTACTGGATTCTTTTTGCGTAACTCGATCAATCCTGTCATATAATCAACGTCTTGTTGACGGTCCATCTTCCGTTTCCAATCGAGCTGATTGACAGAATCCGGTGATTTATACGAGTTATGGTCTCCGCCCTTCGTCCGCATGAAGTCCTGTCCTGCATGGATGAACGTTGTTCCTTGTGACGTCAACAAGATACTTGAAGCCAAACGATGCATCTTCGTCTTCGTTGCGTCATTGTCTTGTGGATTCGTCAGGTTCAACTTATCCCAAAGCGTATGATTATCATGTGCTTCAACGTAAGTGATCGCTTGATCTGGTTCTTGCGTAAATCCTTGAATCTCTTTGTCATAAGCAATCTCTCCGACAATTCCGCGTTTGATGCGCGTTTCAAGACCCGTTGCTCTGTTAATGAAACCAGCATCTGAATCGATGAAGACGCTACCTTTGAGCGCATCGCGTAGATTGTCATTGAAATGTCCGATTCCAGGCATTTGTTTTGTATTCGTTTGGTTGGCCTTCTCTGAATCTGGAAGCGGTGTTCCAAGGCTCCACCCTTCTCCAAATACGAGAATCGACGGATCAATTCGTTTTGTCGCCTGTTTGACAGCATTCATCGTCTTGACGTCGTGAATGCCCATTAAGTCAAAGCGGAATCCGTCCCAGTGGTATTCTTTCGCCCAGTAAGAGACAGAGTCAACGATCAATTTGTGCATCATTTGACGCTCAGACGCTGTGTCGTTTCCGACACCCGTTCCGTTTGCTAAATCGCCGCCTTCTGTATAACGGTAGTAATAACCAGGAACGATTTTATCAAGGTTTGATGCTTTTGCGTCAAACATGTGGTTGTAAACGACATCCATGACAGCACGAAGTCCATTGTCATGTAGCCCTTGAATCATCTGTTTCATTTCTGTGATTCGGACTTTTGGATCATATGGATTTGTCGCATACGATCCTTCTGGTGCGTTATAGTTCTTCGGATCATAACCCCAGTTGTACGATTTAAGCGGGTTCGTCTCATCGACGGATGCTGTGTTGAAATCATAGACTGGAATGAACTGAACGTGCGTGATGCCAAGTTCCTTCAGATGATCAAGTCCCGTCTTCGTCTTCGTTTTTTTACCATCCTTCGTCAAACGTGTACCTGGCTCGATGACGCCGAGATACTTCCCTTTTTGTTTGATGCCTGAATCGTAACCTGAGTTCGTCACATCAAACATCGATAAATCACGGACGTGTGATTCATAGATGATCGCGTCCGTCGCATGGCGAAGTGGCATTTTTCCATTCGTCCAGCGTTTTGGATCCGTCTCGCGTAAGTCGACAACGACACCTTGGTCGCCATTGACCGCGACTGCTGTCGCATACGGATCAACCGCACGCGTCGATTCTTTGGCATGTTTGACTTCGTATGTGTATCCGACACCGTCAAGGTCGCCCTTGACCGTCACTTGATACACACCACGATCCGTTCGTTCCATCTTGATTTCGCGCGTGATATCTTTTGTCGTAGCAGCTTCTTGTTTTGGTAGGCGATACAATTCGAGCTCGACAGCTTGTGCTGTCGGTGCCCAAACTTTAAACGTCGTCTTTGATTTTTGATAGTCGACACCGAGTTTTCCATCGTAGGCATACTTTTGGTCGAATGCTTTCGAACGGAGCACTTTACCTGCTTCGAGGACTGCTTCTCCAAAAACAGGATGAGATGCTCGGACGACTTTTGCTAAATCGATATCTGAAGTGACTTCGACTTTTACCGTTTTGGCATCGATTGCTGACACGACTGGATTCGTCAAGCCTTCAAACGTAAATGCCTTCAAGTCTTCTTCCGTCAATGGTGCATTCGTTTTTAATGTCATCGTTCGGAAGTCATCTGCTAAAAAGCTTGTGATTTTCGGTGTGCGATCGATTTCCGGTTTGCTGTAGTATATCGTCTGATCCCCTTCAATCAACCAGATGTCTTTCGCCCCTGCATAAAAGAAACGATCAGCTCCGTCTTTTTCCGACCATCCTTCAAGATGAGGAATGACGCCTGCAAGACGTGCTTTCGTCGGATTATCGAGTGTTACCTTGGCAACGGCACCAAACTCATCTTGCTTGTCGAACTCGAATCGCTTTCCATCTTGCTCTTCCGGCCAAGACCAGACACCATACTTGTCATAATCATTGTCATACCGGTAATAATGGATGTTCGTATCAATTTTTTCGACATCTGCTCCATTGCTTGGATTGACTGTCGAGATGTTCTTACTTCCCGACTCGATCCAGATTTCAGCAACACCATTTTTAATCATGTCTTTCGTAATGAAGCGATCATTCTCAGATCCCCCATCCTTGTTCCAGTTATCATCTCGAACGATGAAGCCGATTTTTTCCGGCTGATCAACTGGGAATTCATAAGCTGCGATTTTTCCGTAAGCATCCTCGCCGTTAAAAGCGTGAGCTTTATTCGGAAAATAATCCGGTCCATTTGCCCATAACCACAGATTCCAATCCTTTGTGGCATTCGGGTCTGCCTTGTAGTGAATGATGACCAATGTCGACTTTCCTTTTTCCAGTGCTTGACCGGATAAAGAGAGTCCACTAAATATCAGTGCAAACGTTAGCGCAACGATACAAACGAATCTCATGCGTTTCATACGGTAGCCATCTCCTTTTGGTATGTAATCGTTTTCATTTTGCATCCGTTTACAAGTCCTGTCAAAGCCTATTTCATCGGTTTGATCGAAAATAAGACTTTTGAACCAAGCACTTTTTTTCAAAAAGAACGATGTTACTTTAGAGAAAAACAGGAAAAAGCGTCTCCACAATCATGTGCTAGAGACGCTCATCCTGGTTTGTTTGATGGTAATACTAGTTATGGCTTACGATCGTGCGAGAAGTGTAGCGATCGTTTGCTTCGTTTGTTCCATTGATTCGTCCGATGCAAAGAAATACCAAACACCGTCACTTGCGATATATCCTTCTCCGTCGATTTTCAGCGGCTTCAATTGTTCGAATCCACGCTGATTCTCTTGCGCTAGCTGCGCTGCGACATCAAGTCCGATATTCGTCGTAAAGTTGTTTTTCATGACATCCGTGATTTTTTCGAGTTGCGTCAACAACTGTGGTCCAGCAAGCTTCATTCCGACGGCTTCTAGCACTTGACGCTGACGAATTTGTCGTCCCATATCGCCGAGTGGATCTTGCTTTCGCATCCGAGCGTAACCACTCGCTTCAAGACCCGTCAGATGAATTTTCCCTTTCTCATACTCCTTTTGAAGACGACGGTCGTTCCAACTGAAGGCAGATGGATTGTCGACCGTGACACCCCCAACAGCATCGACCAACTCAATCAATCCATCCATGTTGATCTTCGCATAATAAGGAATATCAGTTTCAAACGTCTGCTCCACCGTTTCGACTGTCTCTTTCACACCCCCATAGGCATAGGTATGATTGATCTTAGTCTTTTCGCCAGACGGCACGGTTACCTGCATATCTCTTGGAATAGACAGGGAAGTCGCTTGTCTTGTTTTTGGATTGAATGAAAGAAGCATGATGGCATCGGCACGTCCCTTATCATTTTTTCGTTCATCCACGCCAAGTAACAAGACATTGACCGGCTTCATCGATTCGAGTGGCTTCGGCTGCTCTCCATCTAACGGTGTCAAGAACGCATCTGCCGTTTGTTTCACTTTTAAAAAAGCTAAACCAGCTGATGTACTAGCAATCAGAACGAACCCTAGTAGGAGCGCACTCAATACGCGCCAAACAAGACGCGGTTTTCTTTTCGCCATTCGGGATCTCATATCATGAACTCCTTCATAGTGTGTTTTCATACGTCTTCATCAATCCAGCAATATTCGAGTTATGCAGGAACAACACGGAGTCGACTTGTTTTTGTTTAGCGAACCGCGAGACGTCGAATGATTTTGGCACATAACGAACGTCGACGACTTCCAGATTGGCATTTTTAGCAAGGAACGGTAAGACGGGATTCGCGAATGAATCCTTTAAGACGAGAATCGTTGGTCGATCATTCTTCGCCTTCTCCTTCATCGACATGATGCCGTGATTGCCGCGCAAGAATACTTCATACCGATCGACGTAATCTCCCTCCTGCTGAACGAAGGATTCATCGATGACTGGGCGGTCGCATGCCCCGTCGTAACAGACATCGATCCCTTTAAAGAATGCTGGTCCATAATACGCTAGTTGATCACCAGACGTCGCGTACGCAAGTGTCGTCTTTCGTGCCAATGAACCATAGTAGGCATGTTCATCCTCTTTACGATTAGCTTTTGATGGTGTGACTGGTCGTAAGTCCATCCCTTTCGTAATCGTCTGATACGCCGACGCTGCCCCGTCAATATTCCAGTGATGGTCTGTCTTGAAGTAATCCGTTAACTTTAATTGATCAAGTGACAAATTCGTCATCCCGGCAGCCTTGAAGTCACGAATCATTCCTGCGTACCGTGTCCGTGCGTTCGAAGCAACATACGATGGAATCAACTGATCGCGTTCAGCAATGACCGTCTTCGATGGAGCTAGTGCCATATAAACCGGACGGTCGACTTCTTGAACGAATTTTTGAAACGCGTTCGGAATCTGAACTTGAGTCGAGGCACTCGGTTCGATCATATAGCCATTTTTAGCTGTATAGATCCCATTACGAAAAGGCTGCCTAAAGACATCCTTCGATAGTAGTGCCTGCATCTCAACGAACGTCCCCCGCAACAGCAGTTGATCCGTGAAATACGTCTCCATCTTCAGCATGTCTTTTCCAGTCGCGATTCCTTCGATCGTCGGATCGACCGATTGTGCGAGTGTACGGTTTTCGAGCTGGGAACGTACACGATCCTCTCGGACGATCGTTCCGATACCAATCGTTAACAAGATGAGTAAAAAACTAATCGTCGTCACCCACATCATGATCCGTTCAAAAGAAGTCGTCCGTTTTTGTCCCTGCTTATTTTCTGTTTCAAGTGGCTGTGCCATCAGTAGACCTCCTTTTTAGAAGCGGAAATAGATGAATGGGTTAAACGTACTTGCAACAAGTGCTGATGTCGCCAAAAATAGTAGCAACATCGCATACCCATACTGCATCGTCGTACCAATTTTTCCGAGTGACACGACTAATCGCTCTCCGATGATTTTCGGAATCGGTGTCGCTGCGATACACGCGACAAGCAATAGAACACCATTTTGGACAAGCTGGTAGCTCGCGCGTTCATCCCAAATTACATCTGGTACGAACATCGCCTGAATGTACGTAACGGCTTCTGGGAACGTCTCGGAACGGAAGAATACCCAACCGACCAACACGAGTACGAGCGTCCAAATGGTCGAGAAGACTGGCATTTTCTCCAACCATTTCCCGAGAAATGCTTTCTCGAGCATAATCCAGATTCCGTAATACGCTCCCCACGCGACAAACGTCCAACTTGCACCATGCCAAAGACCTGTCAGCATCCAGACAATTGCTAAGTTGCGATACTGTAACCACGGTGAGACACGATTTCCACCAAGCGGGATGTAGACATAATCCCGGAACCACGATCCAAGCGAAATATGCCACCGACGCCAAAATTCAGAAACAGACTTTGAAATGTAGGGATAGTTAAAATTCTCAAGAAAATGAAATCCGAACATCAAAGCTAGTCCAATCGCCATATCACTGTATCCTGAAAAATCGAAATAGATTTGTAAGGCGTAGGCGATGATCCCGATCCAAGCAAGCCCCATCGAGAGATCTTTCATGTTGAAGATGGCATCCGCGACCTGACCACATCCATTGGCAAGAATCAGTTTTTTAGCTAAGCCGATCGTAAACCGACGAACCCCTCGGGCAAAATCGGAAACTGTCTCTTCTCGTGACTCGATTTGGCTCGCAATCGTGTTATAGCGAACGATCGGACCCGCGACGAGTTGGGGAAAGAACGCGATATAAAGGGCGAGGTCAAGCGGATTCTTTTGCACCGCTTCCTTCCCTTTGTAGATGTCGATGACATAACTCATCGCATGGAACGTATAGAACGAGATCCCGAGTGGCAAGACGACTTCTGGGACGAACCATCCTAATCCGAATGTCTCGTTGACTGAACGAACAAAAAATCCGCTGTACTTGAACCAGCCGAGTAACCCCAGATTGACTGCGATCATACTGAACATGATCCATTTGACGCCAATTCGGTGTCGATACAGATCGACGAACAAGGCGAAGAAGTAGTTGATCATGACGCTCAGTAGCATTAGCAATGCAAAACGTGGTTCTCCGAATGCATAAAAGAATAGACTCGTCACTAATAACCAACCATTTCGGAAGCTGCGTGGGAGTAGGTAATAGACGATCAACACAGTCGGTAAGAACAAAAATAAGAATATCGTCGAACTAAATAGCATACGTCGCTTCCTCCCCTGCCGTGACATGTTGCACAATCTGAATGTCCCGGAGATGGACCCGGAAGCTCCCCTCTTGCAAGAACTTCCATGCCACCTTGAAATACTTCGCTCCTGGTACTCGTTTCATCTGTACATGAACGACTGTCTCATTCGTCAATGTGACGGTTTCCGTTTCCGATCCCATCCGTTTTTTCTGTCCATATTGCATCTTGAATAACTGAACGACACATGGTGCATCGACTTCGAAATGACAGGTCACCTCGATGATGTCTCCTGTAATCGTGGCGTCTGACCGGTATAACTTTGAAGGCGGATGTTGAAATCCTTGATCAAACAACTGAATGTACAATTTGTCGTCTGCCGTTGCTTCTTGAAAATCAAAATAGACACCATCTGTAGCATCCTCAAGCAAGATTTTTTCCTGCGTTCCGAATGGAAAGAATTGATAAATCGCTGGAGGAATACGTTGACTCATACAGGTACCTCACTCATGATGGCATCGACGATTCGCTCCGCCGCTTGTCCATCGCCATAAGGATTCGCCGCTTGTGCCATCGATTGGTAGAACACCTGATCCGTCAACAATTGATGACTCATAGTATAAATCATCTCTGGATTCGTCCCGACGAGCTTCAACGTTCCGGCTTCGACTCCCTCTGGACGCTCTGTCGTTTCCCGTAAGACAAGGACAGGCACGCCGAGCGAAGGTGCTTCCTCTTGAATTCCACCTGAGTCGGTCAGAATGAAGGATGCCCGAGCCGCAAGATTATGGAAGTCAAAGACATCAAGCGGTTCGATCAATTGAATCCGCGGATGATGTTCCAAGCGAGCTGCCGCTTCTAGTACGACCGGATTCGGATGAACCGGATAGACGATTTCAATTTCTGGATGATCATTCGCTAACCGTTCGATCGCATCAAAAATCGTTTCTAGTTGTAAATGATTCTCACGGCGATGGACGGTCAGTAAGACAAGTTTTCGTCCCGACTTTTCGAGACGTGATAGGACAGGATGCGTATATGTCGGTGATACAGTCGTCTTCAACGCATCGATGACCGTATTACCGGTTACGATGATCGGTGTCTGCTTGTTCTCAGCACGTAAGTTCATTGCAGCCTGTTCGGTCGGTGCAAAATGATAATCCGCCAACACACCTGTCAATTGGCGATTCATCTCTTCTGGGAACGGCGCATACTTTTCATATGTCCGTAGTCCTGCTTCCACATGACCGACTGGGATCTGTTGATAGAACGCCGCTAAAGAAGCAGCGAACGTCGTCGTCGTATCCCCATGGACAAGGACGAGATCCGGCTGTTCCTTTTCGAGGACGCGACGCATCGCGTTTAAAATACGCGCCGTCATTTCCTCTAACGTCTGACGCGGACGCATCAAATCCAAGTCATGGTCTGGAGTGATTTCGAACAGTTCAAGGACCTGATCGAGCATCTCTCGGTGTTGTGCTGTAACGACGACGATTGGTTCGACGTCCTGACGATTTTCAAGCGCTTTGACGACCGGCGCCATTTTGATCGCCTCTGGTCGTGTTCCGAATACAAGCATGACACGTTTCATTTACTTCATCCCCTATCTCATTTCATGACGATTGTTCAATCGTCTCGCCCATCATCTGCTGATTCACGGAACCAATCCGTTCCGTTCGTTTCTTAGCTACGTAATGGGAGGCTTGCTTTTTTGATAACTGTTTGTACCAATATAGATATTTATTGTATTCAGCCAACGTTTCATTCGTCGGACCAAATAGACGTACTTCCCCGTATTCCAACCAAAGGATTTTTGTACAGAAACTCTTTACCTGGCTGAGCGAATGACTGACGAAAAAAATCGTTTTCCCTTGATCGCGGAATTCACGCATCTTATCGAGGCACTTTTCAGTAAACGTTTGGTCTCCGACTGAGAGTGCTTCGTCGATGATCAAGATATCTGGATTAATATGAATCGAGATCGCAAAACCAATCCGAGCGCGCATGCCGCTCGAGTAAGTCTTGACTGGCTGATCGATGAACTCCCCGATATCAGCGAACTCTAAAATTTCTGGAGTAATCGTCTCAATTTGTCGTTTCGTCAAGCCCATCATCAGCCCTTTTAATTCAATGTTATCTCGCCCCGTCAGTTGACTATTCAATCCACTAGAGATGGCAATCAATGCTGACTTTCCACCCAATGTGACCCGACCGTACGTCGGTGGTGTCACGTTAGCAAGCAGATGCGATAGTGTCGATTTCCCACTTCCGTTGATGCCAACGACACCGACGATTTCTCCCTCTTCCACAGAAAAGGAGACGTTCTTCAGAGCATAGAACGATTTTCCATTCACCTTACCGAACAACACTTCTTTTAGCTTGTCGATCGGTCGGGCATAGAGCATGTACCGTTTCGATACATTCTCAAACACGACATGACCCATCGTTCTCCCTCCTATACGTAATCGATGAAATAGCGTCGGAATCGAATGTGAATCGATGCTCCAACAAGTAAGATTGCGAGCGTCATACACCAGAAATACACGCCGTACCACATATGATCGAGCAGATAACCCGTTCCGATGAGTGCGGACCGATATCCCTCAATCAAATAAACGAGCGGGTTTAGCATCAACAACATCTTAAATAACGAGTGATCTGGCGGAATCCACATGATTGGCGTTAAATACATCAGCATGCGGATCGCAGATGTCACCATGTTTTGTACATCTCGAATCATCGTCGCAAGTGCGGATAACAATAAGGAAACCGCATAGAGGAACACGACGCCCGCCGGTACGATATATAGAAGTTCAAACGTATGCCATCCCGGGAAGTAACCGAAGGCACACCCTAAAATGATTGTCAAAGCAATCATCGCGAGATGACGGTAGAATTGTGCCAAAATGACATACGCTGGAATCGTACTCAATGGAAAGTGCATCTTCGAGACGAGGGCGACCCGACCATAAATCGACCGGGAACCATTTGGAATCGTACTGCCGATGAAGAACCAAGCAATCAATCCGCTGACGAGCCAAAAGACGAATGGAATTCCATCGACTGGATGCCCACCACGAATCCCGAAGCCGAATACGACCCAGTAGACACCGATTTGGAGAAGTGGTGTCATGATCTCCCAAAACCAACCCAGGTATTGCATGCTATATTGACTCTTTGTTTCATAAAGCGAGAGTCGAAAGATCAGATATAGATGATCCTTCAACTCTCCCCCAATCGTTCGTAACGCGTTCATATCGCTTTCGCATCCACTTCCGTCACGCGGTGCGTATGCAAATTACCGAAGTTCAGGACTTTGACAGCGTCGAGCGCTTTGACGACCCCTTTCGTATCAAAGAGTAACGGTGTCCGCATGTAATTTGCGAGACGACGTGAATCGAATTGTTTGAATTCATCATGATCGACTAAGACGAGTGCTAGATCAGCGCCTTGAATCGCTTCCAGCTCATCGACGAGTTCGAATCGTGTCGAGATCGAACGTTCGACGTGCGGATCACAGACAGCGACGTCAAGTCCACGGTCGAGTAATTGTTCAATGACTTCGACAGCTGGACTCTCGCGCATATCATCGACGTTTCCTTTATACGTGACACCAAAGACAGCGATTTTTGGACGGACACGCGAACCGACGAGACGAGCTGCTTGTTCAGCAACGAATTGTGGCATCTGAACGTTCGTTTGTCGTGCCGTATGAATGATGCGAGCAAGCGATGGGGCTTTTGCGACGATGAAGTACGGATCGACTGCGAGACAGTGACCACCGACTCCCGGTCCCGGATGATGCAAGTTCACACGTGGATGCATGTTCGCCATCTCGATTACATCTAAGACGTTGATCTCTAGCTGATGACATACTTGCGTTAATTCATTTGCAAGAGCAATGTTGACATCGCGGAACGTATTCTCCATCAACTTCGACATTTCGGCTGTTTTGGCATCGGTCCGGACAATCTCACCTTGAACGAATGTTTCGTAGACGGCAGCTCCTGCCTCCGCACACGCTGGCGTCAAGCCGCCGACGATGCGGTTATTATGGATAAGTTCATGCAATATTTGTCCTGGCAAGACACGCTCGGGGCAATGGACGACATAAATGTCCTCTCCAATCGTAAATCCAGCTGCTTCGATTAAGGGACGGACATGATCATCCATCGTACGTGGCGCGATCGTCGATTCGACGATGACGACATTTCCTTTTTCCAGGAATGGCAGCATGTTGTTGACCGCTGAAATGACATATTTCAAATCACATGATTTATACGTATCGTTTAAGTTCGGCGTCGGGACAGCGATTAAAAAGACATCGGCTCGTTCTGGCGTAAGTGTCGCTCGGAATTTTCCGTTCGCGACGACCCGTTTGATGACATCCTCGAGTCCTGGTTCCTCAATATGAATCGTTCCCGTGTTCAGAAGATTGACGATTTGTGGATCGATGTCGACACCTACGACTTCCGTGCCATGATCCGCGAACATCGCAGAAGAAGGTAATCCAATATATCCTAGTCCGATTGTGCAAAGTTTCATTTTGTCATTCCTCCATCGAGTTAGTCATACTAGCCAACAAACGGTCTGTGGCTTGGCTGTAACTAGACCATAACGACATTTCCTTTGCTTTCCAATGCTTCTAACCATCTCTTAAACCATTCTTCACAGACCTTACATTTCCAGTGTTTTCTATCGTTTTTGTAAATCTTATGAAGCTTTCGCGAATCCTTCGTGTCTATTCGAATGAAACAAAACGACTCGTCAGGAATCCGCCTTCATTGCACGTGGATTTCCCTTCGAGTCGTTGACTATTTTTCTTATTTTGCGCCCGATTCCATGAAAATCGAGTCATAGACAGCAAGAAGTCGACCTTTTTCTTGCTCCCAGTTGTATTGTCTCCTTGCTACGCTTGCCCGCTCCTGCATCGCCCGTCGCAAGCTCTCATCCTTCACTAGACGATTGACCGCTGCAGCAATACTCTGCGGGGATTCGACATCGACGATTAATCCAACTCCTTCTGTCTCGACGACACGACGGATTTCTGGTAAGTCGGCCGCGATGACAGGAATCAACGCTGCCATGTATTCGAATAGTTTATTTGAAGAAGCGGAATAATGATTGAAGCAAACGTTCTGGAGTACCTGAAAGCCGACCGTTGCCGCTGCCGTGTAACTGGGTAGTTCAGCAAGCGGAACCTTCTCAATGAAGCGGATACGAGACTTTTCCGATGATTGTGCAGCCAGTTGCATCAGTTTCCCTTTTAACTTTCCATCTCCAACGAAAATCAGTGTTCCTCGATCGATGAACGGCATCGCTTCAATGAGTCGCTCCAGTCCACGTCCTTCTTGAATTCCACCCTGATACAACAAAATCGGTTCATCTGGTGCGAGTGCTAACTCTTCGCGTAACGGCCGCGGTTGCGGAATAATCGGTTCGTAAAACGGATAATTGTGCAGGACGGATGGTCGCGTTCCATATAACTTCTGATGGTAATCTGCACGCGTGTCATTTTCAACGATCGTCTGATCGACGAAGTGAAGCAACCAGCGCTCTAATTTCCCCTGCATGCTCCCGTATCCTGTCCGATCGGTCTGGACTTCATGCGAGTCATAGACGATTTGTGCACCACGTGCTGCCCCAATCGCTTGTGGTAACGTATTGACATCGTTCGCATGCATGACGTCATAATCATGCTTCCGGGCAGCACGTGTCATACGAAGAATGCCGAAACTGTTATAGAGGGCGTAACGGATGAATCGACTTCGCATCAGTAAAAAGAGCACGAGCATCACGGGAATAAGCCATGGCGCAAGAAGCGCACCCATCACGCCGATGACAAGTGTCCGTTTTTTCCGTTTACGAAAGAACGGGAGCCACCTCGCAAAAGGTGGCGTCCGGTCGATTCGAATGACGCGAAACCCTGACATCGGGTATTCGACTTCTGGAAGTGTGCCGTCATTTAGACAGTATAGGTCCACGCGGTGTCCTGCTTCGACGAGTGCTGTACATTCACGCAAGACACGAGCGTCATTCGTAAACGGATTCCAAACAAACATTCCAATTCGCTTCATTCTGCGACCGCCTTTCGTGACTGCGTTTGTTCGATGGCTTCAAACAAGCGCTGTTGATTTTGTTCCCAATCAAAATGATGTTGGACGTATGCCACACCTGCACGCCCCATCGCTGCACGTTTCTCTGGATTTCTTGATAACTCGAGAATATGATCGACGATCTCCTCTTTTTTTCGCTGGACAGACACGTAACCCGCTCCTGCCTCTTCGATGACATGCGCCGCGTGTCCGGATACCGCACCGACGATGGCACACCCCATCGCCATGTAGTCGATGATTTTTCCAGGTGTCACCGTATCGAACGCTGTACTTTCGACGAGTGTTGCAAAGGCAATGTCACTCTTCGCAAGTTGTTTCAACGCATCCCAGCGTGGCATCGCGTCAAGAAATTCGATGTTGGTCAACCCACGTTCCTTGACGAGTCGTTCGAACGTTTGCTTGTGATAGCCGTAACCGACGACTTGAAAACAGATATCTTCCTCTTGTTGAAGTTCCTGTGCGACGTCAAGCAACAAGAACACATCTTGTGCGAGACCGATATTTCCTGTATACACGACGCGGACTTGTTCCGATACTTTTCGGCGTTTGATCAACCACTCATTTTCCTCGATCGAGTTCGGGATATAATGAATTTTTTCCGGTGCAATGCCCCGCCCTTCAATATATGATCGAAACCCCTCACTGTTGATGACCAATTGATCTGCCTGACGATACATCCACTTTTCAAGCCAGTAGAGCGGCGTCAATAAAAGACGCGATTTTGTGATGCCGACGCCAATCAATGATTCCGGCCATAAATCACGTACATCGAGAATCAAAGGCGCCTTTTTGACGTGTTTCGCGACGACCCCGACGAGTCCCATGAAGATGGATGGCGTCGTCGCATAGATGTAGGCATAGGATTTCGGGTCATGTCGCACCTCTTTTACCGCGAGCACGAATTGTTCGACGAATAAACGAAGACGCCGCCATAAATTATTCGTCGCCCGGATGTCACGCGGTTGGATACGGGTTACATGTGCCGTATCGAGACTCGGTTCATCCCAGAACATCGAGTCCGTATAGAGTTCTGCCGTCGGATAGAGCGGTTCTGACGTCAACACATGGACGTCACTTCCGGCTTGTTCCATCCGCTTGAAAATATTCTTCATTCGGTTTGCCGCACTCCCGATTTCCGGATAAAAATTTTGACAAATCATCAAGACGTTCATCGACGACTCCGGCGCTGCTTGAGTTGACGTCGGAACTTCCAGTAGCGGACGACGATTTTTCCGAGCTTTGATTGCGCGAGTGAGCGGTATTTTGATTTCCATGATGCATTCGCCTCCAACAATTCCAGATTTGTCACCAATGATCCTTCGAACCGATCAAGCAGTGCGGCATATTGTTCTTCGAGCATCTTGTATTGTTCACGCTGTTCCTGTAGTTGCTGTTCATGACGTAGCACTTCGACTTGAGCGTGTTCCAATTGGTCCGTTTGTTCTCCTAACCGCTGTACTTTTCGTTCTAGATTCTGTTGCTTGCGTTTTAAGTCGATGATCGTCGCGAGATGCAATCGTTCCACCTCTTCAAAGGCGTCTTCGAGCCATTCGACTTCCGCTGGTAAAATGGCTCGACCCTCTCGAGGTTCCGGATAGACTTGAATCGTGATCCCTAGCCACTTATCAATCCGCTCGACCGTCTCGATTTTACCGAATGGTGTCAACTGTTCAAGCAGTCGGTTTAAATAATACGTCCGTTTGTGATCCGCATAATCGTTCACTCCAAATGGAACTGTGATGACAAGTCGTCCTTCTGGTGCGATGAAGGAGACGGCACGGGCGATGAAACGTTCCGGCTCCCCGATATGCTCCAGTACTTCCGTCATCAAGACTGTATCGAATTGAATGTCAGGTGTGTACGTCATGACATTTGCTTCATGTAATTCCACCTTTTCTTTAACGGATGTTGGTTCCTCCAGTAACGCTTGTTTGGCCTCGATGATTGCTTCTGGTAATACATCGATTCCAACGACGTGTTTCCCTTCCCGTCCAAGTAAAATCGGAACGACTCCACCCGAACAACCGATATCTAAAATGTGCTCCCCTTTTGCTTGTCGAACGATCCAGTGCACTCGTGCGCGGACTTTTTTACCGAATCCACCGCCTAACTGATCGTAGTAAGCAGCTCGGATTTGATCTTTTGGTCGTGCTGTTTTCATCGATGCCGTCATTTCTGCACCTCCTCGAGTAATAAGTGTTGAAGTCGATCCGTCTCCTGGCGATCTGCAAGCTCCATGAATCGACGAATCAACGGGTTCGTCAACGTGATCGGTTCATAGAAACTGATGATCGTGCGCAACAATGCGACACTCGGTGCGAAATCCTTATCACTGCAGTAGCGTAACTTGACAAGATACCAATGCTCAAAGAAATGCTCGAATCGAGTTTCCTTGTATTCCTCTAGCACTCCATAACGAGCGAATTTCTCAGCGCGTGCCCGCTCTCGGACGACACTTCGTTCGAAGAACTTCACCGTCAATGCATTCACGGTTGATCCTGCAACGGCTGCATAGTAATAGTGGATAACTCGATTGACGAGTAAGACACGGTTCGCGCGAAGCATCAATTCTTGGAAGAACAAGGAGTCCTGACCGACCGCACCGACGACCTGTTCCAATTGATGTTCAAGCAAGAAGGTACGACGGACGACGAGTGCTTGAATGCTTTGTACCGCAAACCGATGTTTCAATAGAAAAGCTTTCGGATCCTCGCAAACCGTTCGTCCTTGTTTACGAATCGTCGGTAAGGCAATGATACTCGTCTTCTCGGCAAGCTTTTTCATATGCCCCGCCACAAAATCAAGTGATGGATCTTTTTCTAGTTCTTGAAGCAAAAAGGCATATCGATCACTGAGTACCTCGTTATCCGGATCAAGGAACGTCACATAGTCAGCTCGTGCCATCTCGACTCCTTTGTTACGCGGACGTGAAGCACTACCGCTTCCGCCTGTCTCGAAGAAATAAGTTCTGACATTTCCATAGCGTCGCGCGAGACGCTCTACGGCTTGACGTGTCGCTATGTCCGTTGATCCATCATCTACGAGTAAAATCTCTGACTCCATGAATCGATCCATCCGCGTTAGACTGGAGAAACATTTATACGTGAGGTGTTTTCCATTGTTATAGATCGGAACGACGACCGACAGTTGCGGAATCCGATTCGTCGGAACTACCGCCTGCTCGTTCCACTCCAATTGATCGAGCAATAGTGTTTTTCCGTTCAGTTCACCTGCTTGGAACATGTCATATCCGATAGCTGATCGCCAAACAATCGCACCGTTTCGACTACCGCTCATCTCTTGTACATGATACGGATGCTCGCTTCCCTTTCGGACGATGCTGGCATCGCTATATTTAAAGCCATTCACAAGGTCCTCTAAATAATATTCGCCGTAAGATTCCTCTCCATCCATCCAAGCAACGAGATCGGCTTGATTATAGGTTTGCTCCGTCAACGTATCCGCTGAGACGATTTCATCTGGTGTGAGACTTTGGCGATCGATTGCGTCACGGATGGCTTCCCCGTTTTGAGCGACAACGACTAATAAGCGATGTTCCCGTGTCTCAGGTACTCGTCCAATGAACGCTAGGATCTGATCCATCCGTTCGAAGACTGTATGTTCCGTCATGACGGCACGAAGTCCTTCTGCTCGCAATCGTTCGATTTCTTCTTGCGACGTACGTTCTACGATCGCCGTCGCCTCCTGTGCGTCATGCACGGTGAAGATGTTCGGAAACTCGTTGTTGACGGCGATACTGTAATTCGACAGGATTAAATTCCCGAGTGCTTGCGACTCATAGACGCGACGAGCACACATCGTTTTACTGTACTTGATGCTATTCAGGTTCAAGACCCAGTCGTAACATTTACTAACTTGTTGTAAAGCATCATAAGGAATCGCTGGTGCGACCCGTGATTGATAGCGCTCCGGAAACTGATAGGCTGGTAAGTCGAGATGATAATTCCGGTCCACGATATCGAGTTCGTGCGAGGATTGCATCACCCCATCAAACAACATCTCCGTATCTTTCACACGCTCCGGATATTTCGCCATCCAGCTACCGGCAAATAAAACGCCTTTTTTACGGCTACGTGTCGCTCCGATCGGATTGTGAATCAATGGATTGACACCAAACGGCATCGCCATGATCCGATCATGACCACATAAGACGCGGTATTCAGGAATCATCGCCTCATCTGAAGTCAGGACATAATCGGCAGCTTGCGCCACGTCTTGAAACCGTTCATGATTGCTCGGATCTTCCGTTGATTGAAAGACGACTGGAATTCCTTTGGCTTTGACTTCCTGCATCATCGAAAGCAGTCGTTGGCGTTTCTTTGAATTCGGTGTGGCGACACCTTTCCAATCGTCTCCTCGTAACCCCTTCCATGAAGAGACGACTAAAAAGAGATCAATCTCGCGCTCGAAAACTTCTTCGAATGTATGCGCATTGACATAGTGGAGATGAACGGCATCTTCATAATAGGCGTACATGAATTCCGAGCAGACGATCGCCATCTCGATTGGTCGCTTTTCATAGTAACGCGTCGTCGTCCGGACCGGAATCTCCGAGATATCCAATTGATCTAGTAGTGAAGCTTGGCTATTTTGTCGGTAACGTGTCGTCGTGTTATTAGAAGTTCGAACCGTCGGCAGTCGCAAGACGTCTAGCTGACGGAGTTTTTCGAGTGCATCTTTACTTGCTGTCGTTGCGCTCGTCAGCCGTTTTTTCTCTTCGCGGACCCAGTTCAGTTGTTGCATGATTTGTCGTTTCCATTTTTGATCACTCACACGTAAACACCCTTCCTCTTTTCAACTCTTTCTTAGTCTACGGAAGCAGTTCAAAGGCTACTTGAAGGACTTGCAAGGTTTTTGTAAAGACTTCATGAAGCTTTTTTGGATTTTCCTTACATTCCAGTTCAGTCAACCTGTATTTCCTAGGAAATCGACCACTTTCACTTTCTTGTCCGTGGAAGTCATTCACATGTTTTCAAAAACGAATCCTATGCACCCTCATTGTTTTGGATTTAAAAAACGGGGAAACATTACTACGTACTGATAAAAGGAGATGACTGGACATGTTAAACGAAAAAAATCATGATTTACCAGATGAAAAGGCAGACGTTGGTCTTCACCCGGATCCTGATCCAGCTGAGACATCAGATCCCGGCATCAAGCCTGCGGAAACACAGCATCCGGATCCTGATCCTGAAGAGCTCGAGCGCGATCGAAAAGATTCATGAATCTCACGCCATAGAAAAAGAGGTTGCGGAAATGATTCCGCAACCTCTTTTGGCATGTTTACTTCACTTTTACTAATAGTTTCCCCGTGTTCGAACCATCGAACAAGCCAAGGAACGCATCTGGTACACGATCGAATCCTTCAAAGATCGTCTCTTCGTATTGCAACTTCCCTTCACTAACCCATTGACCAAGTTGCTCAGCTGCCTCTTTAAAACGTTTTCCATAGTCGCCCACTAAGAAACCTTGCATACGCGCGCGCGCGATGATTAATTTCGATTGAACACGTGGACCAATGTCCTGTTGTGCGTTATATCCAGAAATGGCACCGCAGACTGGTACCCGCGCGAATGGATTGAGTCGATCAAGGACTGCATCACCAATCTCTCCGCCGACGTTTTCAAAATAGACATCGATCCCGTCTGGACATGTCCGGTCCAATGCCTCTCGGATGTCTTCCGTTTTATAGTTGATGACTTCGTCAAAACCAAGATCTGCTTTTAAGTGTTGTAGCTTTTCGTCACTTCCTGCGATTCCGACGACACGTGCTTCTTTGATTTTAGCGATTTGACCAACGATTGATCCAACAGCCCCTGCTGCTGCCGATACGACGACCGTTTCCCCTGGTTGTGGATTCCCGATATCAAGCAATCCGAAATACGCTGTCATCCCTGTCATTCCGAGAACACCGAGTGCTGTTGAAATCGGTGCGATCTGCTCATCGATTTTACGAACGGTTTTCGCATCGACGACTGCTTTTGTTGCCCAATCGAGCATCCCGACGACGACATCACCAGACTTGAGCCCTTCACTTTTAGACTCGATGACACGCGCTACGACACCTCCGTGAATCGGTTCATCAATCTCAAATGGTTGCGAATAAGAACGCGCATCGTTCATACGACCCCGCATATATGGATCGACCGAGATATAGAGTGACTCCAGTGCGACTTGTCCTTCCTTCAGCTCTGCTAACTCAAATGATTCATAGCGGAATGTTTCCCCTGTTGGCTTTCCGTTTGGTCGTGCTGCTAATACGATACGTTGTTCTGACATGATTCATGACCTCCTCATTCAATGTACTTCTTCACTGTAACAATTCCGTTTCTGGAAGACGAATCCTTTGCTCGTTTGGAATTTTCTAACTTTTTCTTGACGTCCTTCTGTTCTTGCCGTAAGATAAAAAACAATTCATAACTTTTATACTGTTATGCACAAAAGCGTTACATAAGGAGAGGACTTGTATGGATTCATCTATTTTGCGCCAGCCGCGTCAATTTGCCGTTCATGTTTTAAACGGACTCAGTATCGGAATTCTCGTTGCCCTTATCCCAGGAGCACTACTCGGTGAACTCGCTAAGGCATTGTTGCCATACGTATCCGGAGCCCAACATGTTTTAGATGCCACCACACTCGCGATGCGCCTTTTGCCGATGGTGATTGGTGTTGCCGTAGCCATGCAATTTAAAGTGACACCGATTGCGACCACGTCGATTGGACTCGCGACGGTCGTTGGCTCAGGTGTTGCGACCCGTGCAGATGCGACCTTCGTCTTCGTCGGTACGGGCGACGTCATCAATGCTGGTCTGACGGCAGCTGTTGCGACAGCAATCGTCTTATTGATCGGTGAGCGTTTCAAGACGTATACGGTACTTGTCATGCCAACGATTTTGATTGTCGGTGCCGGTGGGATTGGTGTATTGACGTATCCGTTCGTGACACGGATCACGACAGCGATCGGACATGTCATCTCAGACTTTACGGCACTTCAACCCGTCTTAATGGGTATTCTGATTGCGATTACTTTTTCCGTACTGATCGTCTCTCCGCTTTCAACGGTCGGTATTGCGACCGCCATCAGTCTATCGGGTGTTGCCGCCGGAGCTGCAAATCTAGGCGTCTGTGCCGCTGGATTCGGTCTTGCAATTGCCGGATGGCAAGCCAATTCACGCGGAACGTCGATTGCTCATTTTCTTGGTTCTCCTAAAATCCAGATGGCGAACTTCATTCGTAATCCCTTGATGATTCTTCCTGTCATGTGTAGTGCTGCTATCCTTGGCGCACTAGCAGGAATGCTCGGCGTCCAAGGTACACCGTTCAGTGCCGGCTTCGGGATGTCTGGATTAATCGGTCCGATCAATGCGTTACATCTGATGTCAGGAGGCTGGACATTGTTCAACATGACATTCGTTCTGGGATTATTCATCGTCTTGCCGGTCATCCTTTGTCTGTTGTTCCATCTGCTCTTCCGAAGATTCCGTCCATGGATGAGTGCAGAGCCATACCGACTGGATTTCGAGTAAGTTCATCGTTAGCGTTCTTTCATCACAAAAAAAGCCAAGCCGACCGTCTAAAAAATCGACGGATCGAGCTTGGCTTTTTTGTGCATTTATTTGATCACTGTCAGTAAGTCAAGCGGTGTCTCGATGACATGGTCCGCCGAATCCCACTCGGATTGTGTCCCAAAACCGTACTGGCATAAGACGACCGGCATCTTTTCCTTACGGGCCGCTTCAACATCGGAAGACCGATCCCCGATCATCCAGTAGGACTCTTCCCCAAACTCCTCACGGTGCGCTCGCAAGATATCCGCCTTTTCTTTCCCGTTGACGGATTCTAAGCATTTCGGACTCGTGAAGAACGAACGAATGTCTTGGCTATCCAGCACAAGGTTTAGATAGTGGTTGCCACAATTACTCGCAGTTGAAATGGTATGTCCCGCAGACACTAGCGCTTCTAATAAAGATCGAATTCCGTCGAACAAGACGTTCTGTTCTGCCATCGTCGCTTCTAGATGACCATGTCTTTTTTTACGAATCAACCGAATATCCTCTTCTGAGGCTTCCGGAATCGCATTACGCCAAAAGGCACTTCCTGCTAAACCATAACTTGCTTGTACACTTGCTTGAGAAGGTTTTGGAAGATGCGGCATGTCCTCCATCGCTCGATGGATTGCTTCTGTCATCTGTTCCGTGGAATCGATCAATGTACCGTCAATATCGAATAAGATAATTGCCATGTTCCCACTCCTTTTAAATCTCTTTTTTTGCTTTTCTCTTTTTTTGAATCAAGTAGCCAACCGTAATCAACACACCTAAACCAATCCAAACTATTGGATGATTGAGATGGTGCAATTTTCGCCATTCATGCCCGACGGCTTTCCCGCCCCAAATGAAGATCGCTGACCAAAGGAAAAAGGAAATCGTCGTCACGACGGTAAACGTCCAGCGTGAAACACCAGTCAGACCAGCACCAATTGCAAATCCGATGCGCCACATTGGAGACAGAAGAAGGATATAGCGTCCCTTCGTCTCCATTTGTGTCTGAAACTGAAGCATTTTTGTTTCCGAAATCCGAAACCATTTGAACAAACGATTCAATAACCGTTCACTCCCGAACTGACCAATCGTAAAGAAGAGGTTCTGACTAATGACGAAGCTCACTACAGCGAGGAACAACATGAATAAAAGATTCGCCTGTGCGGTATGCACGAGATATCCGGCATACGCGAGCGGTACTTCGCTCGGTATGAATGGAAACATGAGCGTCATCATGATCCCGATATAACCGTATGATTCCATCCAGTGGTGTCCCATCTTCGCCCTCCCCCTCTCTTTACCAACTATTTCTAGTGTATCGAACTTTCAAGAGGGCGTACAGGAAACGGCTCTTTTTACATCAGAAAGAGCGACTTCTCATAGTGAAGTCGCTCGGATCATTATCTATTTGATTAATACGCATCCTCACTTTGTACTGGTTGCGTACGACGCTTTTGTTGTTCATCTTGCCAGTCACTGAAACGTGTCAACTCTTCAAAGACTGTTTTCGTGACGAAAAGGATGACGGCGATATCATCTGCGAAACCAAATCCGAGTACGAAATCAGGTACGAGATCAATCGGTGACACGAGGTAAATCAACGCTCCGATTACTTTTAAAATCGTCGTACGACGAATGTTGCGATATTCACCTGACTGGTACGCGCGAATCATATCGACGAACAACGTCAACGGCGAGAAGACGACGGACAAACGAGAGTTCCCGTTCACTTTAGCAGTTGCTCGTTGTAACAGCGAGTTCGTCTTTTTCGGACGATCGATATAATCTTTTGCATCTTCGGCATATTGATTTTGTTGTTTTTCTAATTGTTGATTTGAGAATTTCATTCCTGTTTTCCCCCATTCTAAAGTAACTTCAACGCTTTTCTATTTCCCTGTTCCTACGTATGATAATCCTGTCAGGTTTCAGGATATGATGTAACGGTAAAAAAGGGAGAGAAGCGTTACAGAAAGGATGATTTTTATGAATCATGTTAATCAAACCGTCATCATTACGGGAGCGGCGAATGGAATTGGTGCAGAACTCGCCCGCACCTACGCTACGCATGGCGCAAATGTCGTTCTTGCTGACATCGATCAAATGACAGGAGACGAACTAGTTCAACAAATTGAAGAAGATGGTGGGACGGCTTACTTCTATCACCTCGATATCCAACATGAAAAAGACGTTCAACTGTTGATCGAAAAAGCGATTGAACATACGGGTCGCATCGACATCGTCATCAACAACGCCGGTATCATGATCCGAAAACCCTTACTCGAATTGTCGCTTGAGGAATGGGATCGGGTTCATCATACGAACCTGCGTAGCATCTTTCTAACGACTAAGGCCGCTACCCCCTATTTGAAACAAAGTAAAAGTGGTGGTCGGATCGTCAACCTCGCTTCGACCCGCGCCTTCATGTCGGAACCGCATACAGAATCTTATGCGTCGACGAAAGGTGGCATTTTTGCCCTGACCCATGCACTTGCTGTCTCACTCGGAGAAGACGGAATTCTCGTCAACGCGATTGCTCCGGGTTGGATCGAAACCGGTGACTACCAAGAATTATCACCCGAAGACCACAGTCAGCATCCAGCCGGTCGCGTCGGAAAACCAAGTGATGTCGCACGTGCGGCTCTCTATCTGACACACCCAGATAACGATTTCTTGACGGGCGAAACATTGGTCCTAGACGGTGGGATGACACGAAAGATGATTTATGAGGAATGATGCGTATAGGGTGCCTTTCGGGGCACTTTTTCATTTTACAAAAACTATATTTATACCTTTTTCAAACATTAATAAACCTTCTATTTATACGATGTTACAAAAATATATCTTCTGACATCATTCGGAAATCAATCAATTGCACAATGATTTTTCCTTTCATATCAACATTTTCTATTTATCCTTCTATTCATGCATTATTATTTTCATAAATTCTTCATACTTTTCGCTAGCTTCTCTTGCATTTTTTTAAAAGAATTGTAAAGTTGATTTTCCGATTTTCTTGTTAGAGTGGGAAAGGTAACACTTCATACAAGGGAAAGGAATGACGCTTAGTTTATGAAACGACCTTTCGGAAAGTCAATTGGGCTATCGCTCATGACACTCACTTTACTCGCAAGTCCGCTCATGACGACAACTCCCGTCGACGCGGCAAGTTCATATAAAGAAAAGCAACAACAAAACCAGCAACAACAATCGAAGCAACGTGAGGCGTTGTCTCAAAAGAATAACCAGTTATCTAAAGCACAACAACAAGTCTACGCACTGGATCAACAGATTAATGGGCTGACATTACAAGTCGTCGAGAATCAAAAGAAAATCGACGAGAACACGAAACAGATTGCTCGATTAGAAGATAAAATCGAGAAGCTACAAAAGAAAATCAAGAAACAAGAAAAAATGCTCGGTGATCGTCTGGCGGTCCGTCAGTCGAAAGCCGATAACGCTCCGCTGCTTGAGGCCGTATTCGGCGCAAAAGATGTCGGTGATATGATTAGCCGCTTCAATGCCTTCAATACAATCGCGGAAAGCGATGCTTCTTTGTTAAAAGATTACGAATCAAACAAAAAAGAACTGGCAGCTGCGAAAGAAGAACTAAAGCAGACACGCCAAGACTTGATTGAAGATCGTAATGTTTTAAAAAAGAAACAACGTGAACTGAAACAAGAAAAACAAAAGCGCACAGAACTTTTGAAGCGTCTGACGTCGCAAAAGAAAAAAATTGAATCCAATATCCTAAGCCTGAAAGAGGCATCGGCCCAACTGAAGGCACAGGAAGCAGCTGAAAAAGCAGCAGCACGAGCAGCAAAGGCAGCTGCCGAAAAAGCTGCGAAACAATCGGCAGCACCAGCATCTGTTAGCAAGGCTAGCACGAAAGTCATCTCAAAAGCAAAAGGTAAATTCATCAAACCTGCTCAAGGCTCTGTTTCGCAAGGAATGGGTGCAGCAAGCGGAAGCAATGGTTATGCGTACCACAATGGAACCGACTTCGCTGGTCCACTCAACTCGCCAATCGTTGCATCTGCAAGCGGGACAGTCATCTTAGCAAGTTCAGGTGGTCCTTACGGCAACCACGTCTATATCTCTCATAATATCGACGGGAAAACGTATACGACCGTTTATGCCCATATGAATGCCTTGAACGTTAAACAGGGACAACAAGTCAAACAAGGACAGCAAATCGGTGTTCTCGGAAGCACCGGTAACTCAACTGGTCCACACTTGCATTTTGAAATCCACGATGGTGGGTATCAGTATGATGCGAATGGACGGACGAATGAGCTCGACCCAGAAAGCTTCTTCTAAGTCGATTCAAGAAAAAGTGCACTTCTTCTCTTCCCGAGAAGGAGTGCACTTTTTGCTGTGTTCATTAAATTTTGAATTGATGTGTCTGACTGTCAAGCGACGTCGTCGTCGACTCGAGTTCTTGCATCAATTGATGAATCTGTTCGAACGAGGCCTGTTGATCACGCATCGAAGCAGCAATTTCTTCATTTCCGGCTGCAAGTTCTTCCATGACGCCACTGACTGTACTGACTTGACCAACGACATGGCGGGCTTGCTGTTTCGAATGTACGAGTTGTTTCGTCACGTAATCGAGTGTTTCCGTCACGTTTGCTACTTTTTGACGTGTTTCACCGAAAGCTTGCTGGACGTGCGTAAAGTTCTCGACCTGATTCGTCTGCTCCCGCTCCGCTTGCACGAGTGCTTCTTGTAAGACAGCACCGTCCTGACGAATCGAACGGACGAGTGAGAAGATCGAGCGCGTCGCCTCATTTGTCTCGTCCGCTAACTTTTTGACTTCACTTGCCACGACGGCAAATCCACGACCGGCTTCCCCTGCCCGTGCCGCCTCGATTGCCGCATTGAGTGACAATAAGTTCGTCTGCGCGGAGACTCCCGCGACGAGTTGTGCCATCTGTTCAATTTGTTGCGTCTGTTCTAAGAAACCTTCCAGTTTCTGACCGAGTTCGCGATTTTGTTCTGTTGACGCGCGAAGTGACCGTGCTTGCTGTTCCATGACGGAACTACTTTGAACCATCACGTGATCGGCCGCCTGTCCTTCTGCATAAGCCGTTTGTGCACGTTGTTCACTCTCTTCAAAGAGCTGTTGCATATCGGACATCGTACTGACTGTCGTCTGGATATCGTCCGACACTGTTTGTGTCCCACTTGCCATCTCATTGATCGCATGGGTCATGTTTCCCGATACTTCAACGATGTTCGCGTTCTCTGTCGTCGCTTCCGTACTCATCTGACGAATCGTGTTCGACGAACGACTAATCGTTCCGATGACCTCATGCAATGTTCCTTGCATCTGCGCAACCGCTGTCTCGAGTCGACCAATCTCATCTTTTCGACCGGATACGACTAATTCCTGCGATAAGTCTCCGTCCGAAATCTGTTCTGCCGTCCGGACGACACGGCTGATCGGTCGCGTGATGCTACGTGCGAAGTACCAGTTGTATAACGCAAGACCAATCAGGAGAATGAATGTCGCGATCAAGACAGTCCGTGTCAGATTTAATGTCTCGTCTTTTGCTTCACGTTGTAAGACATCATAAAATTCTCCGTTTTTCGTATGTAACGTGTAGAGATCACTGAGGACACCCTCAATCTGTGCAGCGTGCGAGCGAATCTCAATCGGATTCATCGCGTCCGTCAGTTCTGTCCGCTTCGTTGCAAGCGTCTTATACTTCATATCCGCCCGGTTCAACTCTTCTTGAAATGCAGGAATCAAATACGTCTTCTGTAATTCGTTTAATGCTTGTTCGTTCTTTTTACTAAGTGCTTGTACTTGCTCCGCCTGACTCTCAGACGGTTGGCTTGCCAGTCGGTTCCAGGCTGCTTGTTCGTATAAGAGCTTCGTTTCAAGTTCTGAGATCTCAACGAGCTGTTTCCCATAATCTTCGTTGTAGGACTGAATTTGACGGAGCTGGAACAAAGTCCATCCCATCAAGATGACGACACTCAAAATCGTCACTAACGTTGAGAGTAAAAATCGTTTCCGTAACGTCATTGGATCGTCACCTTACCTTCGAGCACATCTTGCTGCAGATGCTCTAATTTTTTTCGTTCTCCGTCCGTAAAGTTCGTGTTTCGAATTGGAGCCAACTGGATTGCTCCTTCTTTGACACCCAGGACGACTTGTCCGGACTGTAGACCCTTCGCAGCCACATCTTGTCCGATTTTCGTAATCGCAAGATCAACTTGTTTTAGCATTGACGTCATGACAGCGTCAG
The DNA here is from genome assembly GCF_057772545.1 of Exiguobacterium sp. E17S. Taxonomy (NCBI): domain Bacteria; kingdom Bacillati; phylum Bacillota; class Bacilli; order Caryophanales; genus Exiguobacterium; species Exiguobacterium sp. E17S. Next base: position 133,935 of record NZ_JBYLRU010000001.1, on the reverse strand, counting down.
GTGCAATCGGGGTTTGATCGCTATCGACACCAATCGCTTTTTTCCCTTTCGTTTGCGCTGCCTCCAGGACACCGCTTCCCGTCAATCCAGCAGCTGCGTATAATACGTCTGCCTTTTTCTGCATCATTTCGTTTGCGAGCGACCGTCCCTTTTCTGGCGCTGCAAAGTCTTCAGCATATTCGACGAGTACTTTTGTTTTTGGATTGACGGCTTTTGCGCCAGCTATGTATCCTTTTTCGAATTTTTCGATCAGAGGTGACTTCATCCCACCGACGAAACCAATCGTATTCGTCTTCGTTTGGATCCCTGCCGCAGCACCGGCTAAGTAACTACCCTCATCTTCCTTGAATGTAACCGAGAGCACGTTCGGTAACGTCGAAACAGCATCAATCAAGGCGAATTGTTGTTTCGGATATTTTTTTGCAACCGTTTCAAGATCCGTCTGCCCCATGAATCCGAGTCCGACGATGACGGTCGGTTTCTTTTTCGCCAACGCTTCGAATGCTGCTTTATAGGTCTTCGTTTCGTTCAACTCTCGGTAATCGATTGACCAACCTTCCTTCTCCCGTAACAACGCCATACCGCTCATCGCCGCATCGCTGAATGATTGATCGCCAAGACCCACATCAGACAAGACGACTGCCATTTCTTTTCGCTCCTTGACTGCCCGTTCTGGATCATCGATGACACTGCCGCACCCTGCGAGGCTAAGTGTCGATGCCAGGATGATTCCACTCCATCGTTTCATCTATTCCACACCCTTCCAACATTCTACATCTGATTATCGGAAGCGATGTCTGACTTCTTAATACAAAATTTAAAATCAGAATACTTTCATAACAAAAAAACATGCCCCTCTTAAAAAGAGGGACATGTCAGATATTCTTAGTAGTCGCTATCAGACGTACCGCCTGTAACGATTGCAATTCCTGCTGATGCACCAATACGCGATGCACCTGCATCGATCATTGCTTTTGCACCTTCGAAGTCGCGAACACCACCAGATGCTTTAACACCGATGTCAGGACCAACTGTCTCACGCATGAGACGGATGTCTTCAACTGTAGCACCACCAGTTGAGAAACCAGTCGATGTCTTCACGAAGTTAGCACCTGCTTTAACTGAAAGTTCAGCAGCTGTTTTGATTTCTTCTTTTGTAAGAAGGCAGTTTTCGAAAATGACTTTAACGAGTGTACCGTTTGCCGCTTCGACAACCGCACGAATGTCACGTTCAACTAACTCAAGATCGCCATCTTTTAATGCGCCGATGTTGAGAACCATATCGATTTCTGTTGCACCGTTTTGGATCGCATCTTTTGTTTCAAATGCTTTCACTTCTGGTGTGTTTGCTCCAAGTGGGAAGCCGATGACTGTACATACTTTGACGTCGTCATCTGATTTTAAGAGTTCTGCTGCTAACGCGACGTATGTTGGGTTAACACAGACGCTTGCGAATTTGTATTCTAATGCTTCTTTACAGAGTGTTTCGATCTGAGCACGTGATGTTTCTGGCTTCAGTGCCGTATGGTCGATCATTCCTGCTAAATTCATGTTTGTTGTCCTCCTTAAGGGTATCCCTTAGACTCTGTTTTTATTCTATCACGCAAGAGGTCAGACTTCTATCTTTTTACGCGACTTTTCGGAGCTGTTTTTTCCGAATCCAGACACCATTGAGCGTAAAGACGATTGCTGCTGTCCAAATACATGTAAACGCCACCATGTGTGTTTTAGTAAATGGTTCGTGATAAAGCAATACACCGAGTCCGAGCGACAAGGTCGGTGCGACGAATTGGAGGAATCCGACCCACGTGAATGGAATCCGTTGTGCCCCGAATCCGAATAACAAAAGTGGAACAGCGGTGACGATCCCGGTCAAGATGAGTCCGGTCGTCGTACCGACAGATTCGGTCATCGAAGACGTCCCTTGTACTTGCCAATAGCCGAGGAAAATCAAAGCCAGCGGAAGCGGCGCCATCGTCTCGAGCGTCAAACTGACCGTTGATTCGAGCGGTCGTCGCTTTTTGACGACGCCATAAAAGCCGAAGCTTAAGGCAAGTGCGATCGAAATCCACGGAAACTCGCCGTAGCCAATCGTCAAAATCAAGACACCGATCGTTGCAAGAACAATCGAGATCCATTCGATCCGTGAAAGCTTTTCGCGAAAGAAGAAGACACCAAAGACGATGCTGACAAGCGGATTGATGTAATAACCAAGCGACGCTTCAACAATGAATTGATGATTGACGGCCCAGATATAGATGAACCAGTTCAGACTGATGATCAGTCCGTTTAAGAAAAAGAGTCGGCGCGTGAACGGATCACGCAGCGCCGTCTTCCACTTCCCAAGTGCTTTTTGAAATGATAATAAGATGAGCAGAAATAAGAATGACCAGATGATGCGGTGTGCCAGTATCTCTTCACTCGGTACATTGGCGAGCATCTTCCAGTAGAGCGGTAAGAGTCCCCAAATGACATACGCGACAAGTGTCGCGAAGAATCCAGGTAGATTCACGTAATCCCTTCTTTCATTATGATACCTTCTTCATTCGCATTTTCCCTGCCGATAAACCGCTGATCGTAAAGAGAGCAACAGCAATCCAAATGAACAGGAAAGCGATGAAGTGAATCGTCGTAAAGACGTCATTAAATAGATAAATTCCAAGGAGCAGCGTCAGCGTCGGGGCAATGTATTGGAGAATCCCGACGTAGACAAACGGGATTTTCGGCATTCCGTATCCGAATAACATCAATTGGACTGCTGTTGCGATCCCGAGCATGATGATCGCAATCAGCGCACTCGTCGGCATCGCAAGCGGTTGACTATCCGTTACGCCTAATGTCAAGAGAGCGAACGGGAGCGTGACCAGTGTCTCTAAAAATAATCCGGATAATGGTTCGGCTGCTGCCTTTTTCTTCAGCACACCGTAAAATGCGAACGAAACGGCAAGTGAAAAGGCGATGATCGGAAATTGACCATAACCGAGCGTTAAAATCATCACACCGATGATTGCTGATAAAATCGCAATCGCTTGCGGACGCGTCAATCGTTCCTTAAAAAAGATCAAACCAAACAAGACGCTGACGAGCGGATTGATGTAATACCCGAGTGACGACTCAACGATATACCCTTCCCCGATGGCGTACAGATAGAGCGACCAGTTCCCGCCTAATACGAGTCCTGCCGCAAGCACGGTATAGCGCTGACGTTTGTTTTGCCATAATTGACGAACGAATTGGAATTTCTTCGTCAGGCGTAACAACAGTGTCACGAAAATGAACGCACTCAAAATCCGAATCGAAACGACCGTCCATGCTGGAATACCAGCAGCAAATACTTTGTAGATCGGCAACAGTCCACCAATCACGTAGGCGACGAATGTCGCACTCATACCCCGTTTATCCACGGTCATCCCCCTTATGTATGAAGAAAGCCGCCAGTGGCGACTTTCTTTGAACCTTATTGCCCGTCAAGCGTTGTAAACAATTCGCGTAATTCCTCTTCTGTCACATCACGCCAAGAACCGATTGGTAAATCGCCGAGCTCGATGTTCATGATCCGAACGCGTTGCAGACGTTTGACCCGATAGCCGAACTCTTTACACATACGGCGAATCTGACGATTTAATCCTTGCGTCAAAATGATCCGGAACGTCCGTGTCTCGAGCGGCTCAACGATACATTCCTTCGTCGTCGTACCGAGAATGTCGACACCACTTGCCATCCCTTGAATGAACGTATCCGTGATTGGTGCATCAACGGTTACGATATATTCTTTATCGTGATTGTTTTCTGCTCGAAGGATCCGGTTGACGACATCACCGTCATTCGTCAAAAGAATCAAGCCGTCTGAATCTTTATCGAGACGACCGATCGGGAAAATCCGCTTCGGATGGTTGACGAAATCGATGATGTTTCCTTCGATGTCAAGCTCCGTCGTACACGTGATGCCGACTGGTTTATTTAAGACGATGTAGACAGGTTTTGGTTTTGTCTGGAGCGGCTGACCGTCGATTTCGACGACGTCCGTCTCTTCAGCTTGCGAGCCGAGTTCTGCTGTCAGACCGTTGATCGTTACACGACCTGCATCGATCAGTTTATCGGCAGCACGTCTTGAGCAAAAGCCCGTTTCGCTAATGAATTTGTTGATTCGCATGAATGATATCCTCTTTCCTTAATTGAACTGTATTCAGTGTAGCGCATTCCTGAAATGAAAACAAAATAACATGCGATGCTCCTCTATGTAAGAAAAGCAATGCATGTCGTCTTTAGTCTTTAATTCAATGATCGATTCATTGTTTTTCCTTACCTATGTTCAAAAACGTCAAACAAGTAATACTTATTATTAGAACGATTAAAATAATTGAACTATACGCAAATGCCTCTTGATTAAATAAAACGATGAACATCAATACTGTTAAGGTGACTGATAGAACTGATAATCCGTTTGTTTTCATTTTGAAAAATTCCTTTTTATGTGAAGTGATATGCTCCTATCATGAGGTCTTGTTTCTGGTAATAATCTACTTATGAAAACCATAACATAAAATCATTTTCTAAAATGAATCGATTAAAAGTTATTTTAAAAATCTAAAGCACCCTACATAGTAACGTAAGAAAACAGCCCCTATTTCGAGGCTGTTTTCTTATATGCATATATCGAGATCGCTTTTACGAATCATTAGACCGCAGCGTCTTTTAATGTCTGCATGATGCGGACGAATTGACCATCATTCAACGGATAACCCGCTTTCGTGATTTTGACACGAACGAGTTGTCCGATCATCGACTCATCACCTTCGATTGCGACACGCAGATAGTTATCCGTGTAACCGACGAGACGACCACCTGCTTCTTCCGAGAATTCTTCCGGAATGATTTCAAGCAGTTCTCCCTCGTATTTCGAAGCATATTCCTTCGCGAGTTGATCCGATAAAGCAATCAAACGCGCGACGCGTTCTTCTTTGATCGATTCCTCGACTTGATCGTCCATCATCGCAGCTGGTGTTCCCGTCCGTTTCGAGTACGGGAAAACATGCAACTCACTGAACTTATGATCATTGATGAAGTTGAACGTTTCCATAAACTCTTCTTCCGTCTCACCTGGGAAGCCGACGATGACATCTGACGTGATCGCACAGTCAGGCAGGACTTCCTTCAGACGTGTGATTCGTTCTCCGAATTCCGCCATCGTATACTTGCGGCGCATCCGGCGAAGGACCGTATCCGATGCCGACTGGATCGGAACGTGCAAGTGACGAACGACGATCGGCGAATCCTTCAGGACATCAAGTACCTCGTCCGTGATTTGACTCGCTTCGATCGACGAAATCCGTAAGCGTTCAAGTCCATTGACGGATTCGAGTGCTTTAAGTAATTTTGCTAAGTTGTAGTCTTTTAAGTCTTCTCCGTATCCACCTGTATGGATTCCCGTCAAGACGATTTCTTTGTAACCCGCATCAACGAGCTGCTGTGCTTGCTTCAAGACATCTTCTGGTTGACGAGACCGCATGAGACCACGTGCCCATGGGATGATACAGAACGTACAGAAGTTGTTACAGCCTTCCTGAATTTTCAGCGAAGCCCGCGTCCGGTCCGTAAAGGCCGGTACATCTAGTTCTTCATAGACTTTTGCTTTCATGATGTTTCCGACCGCATTGATTGGCATGCGTTCTTCACGGAATTGTTCAATGTATCCAATCATTTTATGCCGATCTTGCGTTCCGACGACGACATCGACGCCAGGAATCGCCATGATCTCAGCAGGAGACGTTTGGGCATAACAGCCCGTTACGCAGATGACACTATCCGGATTTTGGCGAATCGCCCGTCGGATGACTTGGCGACTTTTCTTATCTCCGGTATTCGTGACCGTACATGTATTGACGACATACACGTCCGCATGATCAGCAAAATCAACGCGTGCGTAACCAGCGTCCTTGAACAGTTGCCAGACAGCTTCTGTTTCGTAATGGTTGACTTTACAGCCAAGCGTTTGAAAGGCAACAGTTGCCATTTCGTTCACCCTTTCAATTCAAAATGATACGAGACGGCGGAAAGGACATAAAATGGTGCCGTTTCCGTCCGTAAGATGCGACGCCCTAGAGCGGCTTTTTTAAAACCGGCATCCGTCAAACGTGCGATTTCTGCTTCAGCGAACCCACCTTCAGGTCCGATGACGACAAGAAGGGAATCACCCTCTTGCAATCCAGCAAGCGTCGTAGCGAGGACGGAGGCCTCCCCTTGTTTTGCTGATTCTTCATAGGCAACCAGACAAGCCGTGTAGTTCGATGCATCCTGTAAGACTTCATCATACGCCACGAAGTCGACTGTCGGCAAGTGAGCACGGTACGATTGTTCCGCTGCTTCCTTGACGATTTTTTCGAGGCGTTCAATCTTTTTCGGAACCTTCTTCTGATCCCATTTCGAGACGGAACGGTCGGCTTCGAAAATTCGTAGATGATGGATCCCGAGTTCCGTTGCTTTTTGGGCAACGAGTTCGATCTTATCGCCTTTTGGCAATCCATGGGCGATCGTCACACGAATCGGTAATTCCGTCTCGATCGGTAGAGTCTCTTCGATCCGGGCAGAAGCCGCTTGTTTATCGAGTGCTTCCAGACGGCACCGGTAAAGACCTGTCCCGTCGAGTACGAGAATCTCTCCGCCGACTTCCATCCGCATGACGTTTTTCATATGGTGTGCGTCGTCTTTCGGGAGATGAAAGACATCTCCCTGACGCATCGAGGGCTCGACGAAATACCGTTGCATGCGTTTACTCCTCCCGTTTCGCGATGATCGCGACCCAGTCCTCAAGCTTCGTCGTCTCGACGATCGTAAAACCTGCTTCTTGCATCGCTTGGACGACCATATCCTTCTTCTGACTGATGATACCGGAAGCGATGAAATGACCGCCTGGTAACGTCAATGTATAAGCATCCTTGACGAAGAGGAGGATGACTTCCGCTAAGATGTTTGCGACGATCAACTCGACCGGCTCACTCAATTCCTTCATCAAGTCGCCTTGACGGACCGTGATCTGCTCACTGACTTCGTTCAAAGCGACGTTTTCCGTCGCCGATTTGACAGCGACTTCGTCTAAATCGAGTGCAAAAACATCTTTTGCCCCAAGCTTCGCTGCTGCGATCGCTAAGACACCGGATCCCGTTCCGACATCGACGACACGGTCTTGCTCTTGCAAGTAGTTCTCAATCGCTTGAATACAGAGGACCGTCGTCGGGTGTGTTCCCGTTCCGAATGCCATACCTGGATCGAGCTCGATGATTTTTTCATCCGGTTGTGGTGTATAGTCTTCCCACATCGGGACGACTGTCAGATGGCGACTGATCTTGACTGGCTTATAGAATTGCTTCCATGAATGAGCCCAATCTTCTTCATCTACTTGAGTCAGCGTGACAGCACCCGTGCCAATCGACAGACCGAAGTTCGTCAATTGTTGGATGTCATGTTCGATGCCTTTGATCGTGTCCGTCAAATCGCTGCTTTCTGCAAGATACGCCTTCACGAGTACACCTTGAGTCGGGTACTCGTCCCGTTTCGTCTCATCCCAAATTTCACCGAAGTTATCTTCGCGGTGGGACATCATCTCGAAATCTTCGACGTCCTCGATGACGACTCCGCTTGCTCCCGCTTCATGTAAGATGTTTGAAACTGCTTCGATGGCTTCTTGTGTCGTATGGACACAGATCTCTGACCATTTCATTTCTTGTCACGCTCCTCTGTAGTGATCACCCTGTAAAGAATGTCTTAATCCGGCTGAAGACACCTTCGTGTTGCTCTTCGACACCTTTTTCATCGCTGATTTCATTGAATTCCCGTAAGAGTTCTTTTTGACGTTCCGTCAGATTCTTCGGTGTAATGACGACGACATTGACGTACTGGTCGCCATGGTGACCGGACCGAACATTCGGCATCCCTTTTCCGCGGAGACGGAATCGTGATCCTGTCTGTGTTCCAGCTGGAATCTTCAGACTGACCTTACCGTGAACAGTCGGCACTTCGATCTCATCGCCAAGTGTTGCTTGCGCGAATGTAAGTGGCATATCCATGACGATATGATCGTCGACACGTTCGAACAGTTCGTGTGCTGCGACACGAACGACGACATACAAGTCACCTGCTGGTCCACCGTTGACACCGGCTTCCCCTTTGCCTGCTAAGCGGATTTGTTGCCCATTGTCGATCCCTGCTGGAATTTTGACACGGACATCTTTGTTTTTACGAACGCGACCGGCTCCACGACATGTTTCACATGGCTCCTTGACGATTTGTCCACGGCCATGACATGTCGAACATGTCGTTTGGTTGACGACACGACCGAACATCGTGTTTTGTTCGACGTTGATGTGACCCGAACCACCGCATCGTTTACATGTTTCTGGATGTGTTCCTGGTTTGGCACCCGAACCATGACATGTACCGCAATCTTCTTCGACTGGGATCGTGATCGTCTTCTCGACGCCTGTGACCGATTCCATGAAGTCGATTTCCTCGACGTATTGTAAATCCTGTCCTTTACGTGGTGCGTTTGGATCTTGACGACGTCCGCCACCGAAGAACATGTCGAAGATGTCGCCAAATCCTTCAGCTCCACTGAATCCACCGCCACCTTGTGATGGATCTTGGTGACCGAATTGGTCGTAACGTGCTCGTTTATTGTCATCGGATAACACTTCATACGCTTCCGATAATTCCTTGAATTTCGCATCCGCATCTGCTTCCTTGTTGACGTCCGGGTGGTACGTCCGGGCAAGCTTACGGTACGCGCGTTTGATTTCCGCTGATGAGGCATCGCGCGCGACGCCTAGTACTTCATAATAATCGCGTTTTTCCACGTGCAGTCTTCCTCTCTCTATTCCGATTCATTTCATACTGTTTGATTTTACCGAACTTCGTGCGACATGGAAAGAGCCAAAGCGGGGATACGCTTTGGCTCTCTCTAGCGCCCGAAAAATCGGTCGGATGAATTACTTGTTATCTTTCTCGTCGACTTCTTCGAACTCAGCGTCCATGACGTTGTCGTCTTGGCTACCAGCTTGTGCGCCTTCAGCGCCAGCTTGTTGCTGTGCCATGTTCTCGTAGACTTTTTGTGTCAACTCTTGGACGACTGTCGACAATTCGTCTTTTGCAGAACGGATTGCTTCGATGTCTGTTCCTTCGAGAGCTTTTGTTACTTTTTCTTTTGCAGCTTCTGCTTTTTCTTTATCAGCTTCAGCGACTTGCTCACCGAGGTCTTTAATTGCTTTATCTGTTGCGAAGACGAGTTGGTCTGCTTCGTTGCGTAATTCGACTTCTTCTTTACGCTTGTTGTCTGCGTCCGCGTTTGCTTCTGCATCTTTGACCATTTGCTCGATATCCGCTTCAGTCAAACCGCTTGATGATTGGATCGTGATCGACTGTTCTTTGTTCGTTCCGAGATCTTTCGCAGAAACGTTAACGATACCGTTCGCGTCGATGTCGAATTTAACTTCGATTTGTGGCACACCACGTGGTGCTGGTGGAATGTCCGTCAATTGGAAGCGACCAAGTGTTTTGTTATCTGCTGCCATTGGACGTTCCCCTTGGAGGACGTGGATGTCAACAGCTGGTTGGCTGTCTGCTGCAGTCGAGAAGACTTGTGATTTCGAAGTTGGGATCGTTGTGTTACGATCGATCAATTTCGTCATCACGCCACCCATTGTCTCGATACCGAGTGAGAGTGGAGTTACGTCGAGAAGAACGACGTCTTTAACGTCTCCTGTCAACACGCCACCTTGAACCGCTGCACCGAGGGCAACGACTTCATCCGGGTTAACCCCTTTGAACGATTCTTTACCAGTGAAGTCTTGGATTGCTTTTTGAACTGCAGGAATACGAGTCGAACCACCAACGAGGATGATTTTGTCGATTTTGTCTGGTGTCAGACCTGCATCGTTCATAGCACGGCGTGTTGGTTCCATCGTACGTTCAACGAGATCTGCTGTAAGATCGTCGAATTTCGCGCGTGAAAGTGTCATTTCCAAGTGAAGTGGACCTGATGCGCCAGCTGTGATGAACGGAAGACTGATTTGTGTTGAAGAAACACCTGAAAGGTCTTTTTTCGCTTTTTCAGCTGCATCTTTCAAACGTTGAAGCGCCATCTTATCTTGAGCAAGATCGATGCCGTTTTCTTTTTTGAATTCTGCTACGAGATGGTCGATGATTTTTTGGTCGAAATCATCTCCACCAAGACGGCTGTCACCAGCAGTTGAAACAACTTCAAAGACGCCATCACCGAGTTCAAGGATCGACACGTCGAACGTACCGCCACCAAGGTCATAGATGAGGATCGTGTGATCTTCGCCTTTTTCGAGACCGTATGCGAGTGCTGCCGCTGTAGGCTCGTTGATGATCCGTTTTACATCAAGACCAGCAATCGTACCAGCGTCTTTTGTCGCTTGGCGTTCTGCATCGTTGAAGTAAGCAGGTACTGTGATGACAGCTTCTGTGACTTTTTCACCGAGGTAGTCTTCTGCTTGCGCTTTTAGTTTTTGAAGGATGATCGCAGAGACTTCTTGTGGTGTGTAGTCTTTGCCTTCAACTTCTACTTTATAGTCCGTACCCATATGACGCTTGATTGACATGATCGTGTTCGGGTTCGTGATCGCTTGACGTTTTGCGACTTCCCCTACTTGACGCTCGCCGTTTTTGAATGCGACGACAGATGGTGTCGTACGGTTTCCTTCTGCGTTAGCGATGACGACTGGTTCGCCACCTTCCATTACTGCAACACATGAGTTCGTTGTACCTAAGTCAATACCGATGATTTTTGCCATGATCTATTTCCTCGCTTTCAATGATTGGAATAATAAAGTGCAAGCTGATTACTCAGCTACTTTAACCATACTCGGACGAATCACACGATCGTGCAATTTGTACCCTTTTTGGAATTCAGCGATGACGACACCTGATTCGTGTTCTTCGCTCGCTTCTTGAACGACTGCTTGGTGTAAGTTCGGATCGAATGCTTCACCGACAGCTGGAATCTCGACGACGCCTTCATTTTGAAGCGTTTCGACGAGTTGACGTTTCACCATCTCAACACCCGTCAAGACGGATTTCGTTTCTTCGTTTTCCGTCTCGATTTGGAGCGCACGATCCAAGTTATCGACGAGTGGCAATAGCTTTTCGACGATCGCTTGTGAAGAATACTTCGCGCGATTCTCTGCTTCGACACGGTTGCGGCGTTTGAAGTTCTCAAAATCCGCACGGAGGCGTAATTCTGAAGCTTTTGCTTCTGCGAGTTGTGCTTCGAAGTCTGGTTTCTCGTCTTCGACGAGATCCGCTTGAATGACTTCTTCTTCTGTGACTTCGACGGTTTCAGTCGGCTCTGTCACGTTTTCTTCTTGTTGGAGGTTTTGATTCTGTTCTTTTTCTTCCACTCTGAATCGAGCCCCTTTCTATATTCAATCCAAATTGTTCTTATGCAATTCGGTTTGGAATGCTTGAAGTAGATGGATGATCGAGTTGATTCCCCGGTTGTAATCCATCCGTTTCGGTCCGATCAAGGCGAGTGTCCCGATCGAGACACCGTCGACCGAATAATGGGCCCGGATGACGCTACAATCTTTTAATGCATCCACATTGTTCTCACTCCCGATCGTGATCAGGATTTGATTATCGAGATTCGGTCGTAGGAAGTCGAGAACGGCTTCTTGCTGTTCGATCAACTCGAGAACAGGTCGTAGTTTTGCGACGTCCTGAAATTCAGGCTGATCGAACATGTTGGCTTTCCCGCCCAGATAGATGAACGGTCGCTCCTCTTGATCCGTCAAGACGAGATCAAGTGCCTTCGAAAGCAACACCGTCTGTTCAGAATGCTCTGAACGGAAGCGACGGATTTCCTCGAGCAGACGACTGCGCAAGGCTGAGAGCGGCGTACCGCGTAACGTCTGATTCAGACGTTCCATCAGCCGGCTCGCTGCTTCTTGGGACAACGCTTGATTCAATTGCAGGGTCTTGTGTTCGACATGTCCCGTCTCGGTGACGAGAACGATGACGACACGACCTTCGGCAAGAGGAATCAATTCCAGATGATGCAAGCGTTGTCCTTCTTCTTTTGGTCCAAGTACAAGCGTCGTGTAATGGGTTAAATCGCTCAACAGGTCTGCTGTGTGCCGAATCAACCGATCATTCTCATTCACGGAATGGGCAAAGAGTGATTTCAATGCCTGCGCTTCTTTTGGTGTGATGCTTTCCGGACGAATCAGATGGTCGACATAAAAACGATATCCGAGTTCGGAAGGAATCCGTCCTGCGGAAGTGTGTGGCTTTTCAATCAGACCCATCTCTTCGAGGTCCGCCATCTCGTTACGAATGGTCGCGGAACTGAACGTCACGTCGTCTCGCTTGGAGAGCGTCCGTGAGCCGACGGGTTGAGCAGTCTTGATGTAATCATCGACGATTGCACGTAAAATCAACAATTGACGATCCGTCAGCACCTTCTTCACCACCTTATTTTGTTAGCACTCACTTTTAACGAGTGCTAATTACATCTTTTACTATAAGGAATTGTCCGTCCGATGTCAACCGAATTGCGTGACCCTTTGAACAGTTTCCCATTCTGCGATACAGTGAAACAAAGAATGGAAAGGATGAATCGGATGATTGAATTATTGGCAATGGCAGGAGTCTTTGTCTGGCTGTTCATCGCGGTCATCGGAACGACTGCCTATTTTTTAAGGAAATCCAAAAAATAAAAAGAAGCGGTATTCCTCTTTTTTTAAGGGAACACCGCTTCCTTTCATTTATTCAAGACTCATTGAACCTGCGCTTCACCGATGAACTCTGCAAAGACTTCGTTCGCTAACGGAATCCCAGCAGGCGTTAAACGGATATGTGTCTCCGTCTGTTCGACGAGACCGTTTGGCAATAAACGTTTCATGACATCACCAAACACATCTTCAAATGCTACTCCATATTTCGTCCTAAAACGTTCGAGTGATACGCCATCCTTCATTCGAAGTCCGAGAAACATCTCTTCTTCCATCCGCTCTACGTTCGTCAACGGCGTCTCTTTTCGAACCGGTAACCCTTCCGCCTTGATATAGTGCGGAATTGGTGCGATGTTCGCACGACGCGTCTGATTGATATAGCTGTGTGATCCTGCACCGAATCCGTAGTACTCATCGTTTTCCCAGTAGACGCGATTATGACGACTCTCTTTTCCTGTTTGCGCGAAGTTCGAGATCTCATACTGCGCATATCCACCTGCTTCGATCGTATCGATCATCACTTGATACATCTCTGCCTCGAGATCTTGCGTCGGTAGCGGTAACTTTCCTTTTCGCTCTTGAATCGCAAAGACCGTGTGCGGTTCTAAAATCAACGAATAAGAGGAGATATGCGTGATCGGTAATTGAAGTGCCCGCGTGACGTCGTAGCGGACCTGATCGAGCGTCTGATTCGGTAAGCCGAACATCAAGTCGACGGAGATGTTATCGAACCGCTTCGCTGCTGCGTCGAGCGTCTGCGCGACTTTCGCTTCCCGGTGCGTCCGACCGATGCGTTCGAGCAAACCGTCATCAAACGATTGGACACCAAAACTGACGCGATTGACACCGCCCGCCTTCATGATATCGAGCTTCTCTTCTGATACACCGTCCGGATTCGACTCGACCGTATACTCTAAATCATCGCCTGTCAGGGGCAACAAGTGTTTCTGGATGATTTCCATCAACCGTTGCATCTGTGGTTCATTTAAAGCGGTCGGTGTGCCGCCACCGATGAAGATCGTCTCGAGATGATTCGTCGGGTATTGTTTCAACGTCAGTTCGATTTCGCGTTCGAGCGCATCGAGGTATTCATCGACGGGCTGATTCTTTAAAAAGACTTTATTGAAATCACAGTAATAACAAATATGTTCACAAAAAGGGATGTGGACATATGCGGCGCGTATTCCCATTTCGCCTCATCCTTTCTCTATAAAAACCAAAAAGGGGACGCAAGCGCCCCCCACCTGTTTAATCTTCGTCCATGGATAGAACGGACATGAAGGCTTCTTGCGGTACCTCTACTGAGCCTACCATCTTCATGCGTTTCTTACCTTCTTTTTGCTTCTCGAGCAACTTCCGTTTCCGAGAGATATCTCCCCCGTAACATTTCGCGAGAACGTTCTTCCGTAATGCCTTAATCGTCGAACGAGCAACGATCTTCGTTCCGACAGCGGCCTGGATCGGCACTTCGAACTGCATCCGCGGAATCAATTCTTTCAACTTATCAACGATGACTTTCCCGCGTTCGTACGCAAAGTCACGGTGAACGATGAAGCTGAGCGCATCGACGTTCTCGTTGTTGAGCAGGATGTCCATCTTGACGAGACGCGACTGTTGGTAGCCGATCAATTCATAATCAAGTGACGCATACCCTTTCGTACTCGATTTCAACTGATCGAAGAAGTCGTAGACGATCTCAGATAACGGTAACTCATACGTGATTTTGACACGTGTCGTATCGATATATTGCATGTCAACGAATGTCCCACGCTTCTTCTGGCACAACTCCATGATCGCACCGACGTAGTCATTTGGTGTCATGACAGCAGCCTTAACGAACGGCTCTTCGATGAATTCGACTTTTTGCTGATCCGGCATCTTCGATGGGTTATCGACGTGCAAGACTTCACCCGCTGTCGTCGTCACGTGATAGATAACCGATGGTGCCGTCGTAATCATATCGATGTTGAATTCACGTTCGATGCGTTCCTGGATGATTTCCATGTGGAGCATCCCGAGGAATCCACAACGGAATCCGAATCCGAGTGCTTGTGATGTCTCTGGTTCGAACTCAAGCGCCGCGTCACTGAGTTGTAGTTTTTCAAGCGCTTCTCGTAAATCGTTGTATTTCGCAGCATCGATTGGATAGAGTCCACAGTATACCATCGGATTCATCTTACGGTATCCTGGCAGTGCTTCAGTAGCTGGCTGTTTCGCAAGCGTAATCGTATCCCCGACACGTACGTCGCCGACCGTTTTGATCGAAGCAGACAACGTCCCAACATCACCGACCGTCAGTTCTTGCTGACGTAATGGTTTTGGTGTCGCAACGGCAAGTTCCAGAACCTCAAAGTCCTTACCTGTCGACATCATCCGAATCTTGTCGCCGACTTTAACTGTTCCGTTGACGATTCGAATCGATGCTACGACACCACGGTAAGCATCATAATAGGAGTCAAAGATCAATGCTTCGAGTGGTGCAGACGGATCACCCGTCGGCGCTGGTACTTTCTCGACGATTTGTTCGAGAATTTCTTCAATGCCGATTCCTGCCTTCGCAGAAGTCGGAACAGCTTCAGACGCATCGAGTCCGATGACATCTTCGATTTCTTGACGGACGCGTTCAACATCCGCTGACGGCAAATCGATTTTGTTGATGATCGGAAGGATTTCGAGATCGTTGTCGAGTGCTAAGTAAACGTTCGCAAGCGTCTGCGCTTCGATTCCTTGCGCCGCATCGACGACGAGGACAGCCCCTTCACAAGCTGCAAGTGAACGCGAGACTTCATATGTGAAGTCGACGTGTCCAGGTGTATCAATGAGGTGAAGAATGTAGTCTTCCCCATCTTTTGCTGTATACTTCAATTGAACAGCGTTGAGTTTAATCGTGATGCCACGCTCACGTTCGAGCTCCATGGCATCAAGTGTCTGATCTTTCATTTCGCGCGATGTCAACGCGCCAGTTTTTTCTAAAATTCGGTCAGCGAGTGTCGACTTCCCGTGATCGATATGGGCAATGATCGAGAAGTTACGAATACTCTTCTGCCGCTTTAAACGGTCTTCATTCGTCATGTTTAGAGTCACCTTACCTTATTTTCAAACGTACATACGGTTCATTATACCAAAAAGCGCTTCACTGTACTATCTCGTTTTGTTTTACCCGAAAAACAAAATGTGAAGATTCCCTAGACGTCGTATTGCTTTTAAGAAAAACGTTTGCTACAATTGTGTTTGTTCTGTTGAACGATAACTGCAGATATGCGAATATAAATCTCGAATGAGTTTTATTGGAGGTGAATCATCCATGGCTAACATTAAATCAGCAATCAAACGCGTTAAAACAGCTGAAAAACGCCGCGTCGCTAACGTACAACGTAAATCGGCAATGCGTTCAGCGATTAAAGCAGTCGAAACTTTCGCAGCTGAAGGTAACAAAGACCAAGCGGTCCTTGCTTTCGCTACAGCTTCTAAAAAAATCGACAAAGCTGCTGCTAAAGGTCTCATCCACAGCAACAAAGCTGGTCGTGACAAATCACGTCTCGCTAAACTCGTAAACGCACTTTAATTCTTTCCGAAGAATACGGTGATGGGTCGCCACTAGGAGGGTTCTCCAGTGGCGATTTTTTATATGATCTAAAATGGCGGACGAAGGACTCGTGTAAAACGATTCCTTCGTCCGCCATTTCTTGTCTTACTTGTCGTCTAGACGATCGATCATGACATAGTGAAGACCGATCCCTTCAATGAGGAAGGGTTCTCCAACACGTTCCAGTCCGAGGCGCTCATAAAAAGGAAGTGCCGTGACGCGGGCGTTACACCACCATGCTGTCACTTGTCGTTCTTTCAATAGGCGACGGGCTTCTTCGATCAGTGCCCGACCATACCCTTCACCACGCACATCTTCACTCGACGCCATACCACGAAGCTGATACGTCGCTCCTGGCGCTTGTACATGCGATTGTTCCGAGAAACTACCAATTGCGACGATTTGCTGTGCTTTTATACCGCCGAGATGAAACGTCGATGGCAAGGCATCGTCTGGATAAACACATGCTTCACGTGGTTGATGCGGACGTAACACATCATGCCGTAATGGGATGACCTCTTCTGCTGTAATGATCTGGACTTCCATCATCGTTTACCTCCTCTTATAGCGTCGCTAAGCGAACAATCAATGCATCGAATAGAATCTTCTTATCACCGCGTCCTGTCTTCATACCTTCATCTGTCGTCGTGATGGCGATGAGTGCTTGCTCGAGCTGCGCAAACGTAAACCGTTTGGCAGACTGGAGTGCCAATTTAATCGCATACGGATGAGCTCCGACTTTTGATGCGATTTGTCGTTCTCCGTATCCTTGTTCTGCTAATCGTTTCGACAGCAGCATCATCCGGTATTGGCGTGCCATCAGCCCAAGGAGAGCCAACACTTCCTGTCCTTGTTTTTCAAGGTCGCGAATCAAGCGGATCGCTGGTTCGAGTTGACGCTTCATCAAGTAGTCCGTTAATTGAAAGACGTTGTCCTCTAGTGTCCGCGGAACAAGCAAATCGACATCCTCGATTTCAATCGTCGGTCGATCTCCTGCAAACAACATCAACTTTTCAAGTTCATGGGCTAATGTCCCCCACATCTCAGCAGTCAAAAAAATGAGTCGCTCGATTGCCGGACGTTCCATCCGGTATCCTTTGTCGTTGACAGCATCCAGAACGAAGCGGAACAACTCTTCGGTCGTCGGTTTTTTTGCCTCTAGTACCGTCGCGCGCTCCTTCAATCGTTTGACGACGGTTTTTCGTTCATCGAGCTTTTCTGCTTCGACGATCAAGACGACGACCGCGTAGTCTGCCGGTTGTAGGATATAATCTGCTAATCGTTCGAGGTTATGTTGTTTTTTATCTTTCGCTCCTGTCAGAAACGTTGCAGGTTTTGCAACGACGACGCGGTAGTCGCTTAAAAAGGGTACTATCTCCGCTTCATCGAGTACCGCATCAAGCGGTTGGTCGTTCAAATCGATTTTCATATAATCAAAACGTTCTCCGTCTGGAAGAGCCGCTTTTACGATTTCACGTTCCCATTCTTCTAACAAGTGTCGTTCTGTTCCATATAATAAGTATAAATTCGCTAATTTTCCGTTGACGAGCCAAGGAGTTTTCATCATTCCCACCACATTTCACAGTTTGTTCTTAACTTCATCATAGATAATCCTCTTTTATTCCGCTATACTAGAAGCGGAATCTATTAAGGGGGAATGCAGCATGGCACATTCAGTACGCCCACCAAGTGAAAACGCGTTCGAGAACGATATTCAATCAAAACGCAACGATGCGCTCGACTCTGCCGTTGGTTTTGGTGCATCATTCGGCTTCTTCGCAGTCTTGTTCATCATCGGTGTCGCAATTAAGTTCTTAAGTCTATAATCAGTAAAACAGCAACCTTGGGGGGTTGCTGTTTTTTTATTTTATCATAGGTTCACAGCCCGCTGAAGAACAAGTTACACTCCCGTCCTCATCCGTTCGAAAGACGATCCGATTTGTTCCGATTCGCTCAAGCACGTCCGGATGCGGATGCCCGTATCGATTTTTTCGCCCGACTGACAAGATGACAATCTTCGGATTCGTCTTCTGCAAGAGTTCTTCACCGGTCGACGTGTTCGAACCATGATGTCCTGCTTTTAGAATATCGATCGGACCAATCGTTAACTCGTCCTCGATTGCTAGTCCAGCGTCACCCGTCAGTAAAACACGTTGTTTGGCGATCTGTGCAAGTAATATGATAGATCGATCGTTCTCTTCTTCTTTTCGTTCAGTCGGTGCAAGTACATGTAACCAAGGACGAATCGTTTGCCCCTTTTGAACGAACTCGACACGCGTCCCAGTTGCTTCGATCGAACGAATCAAATCGTTTCGCTTCTCATCCGTATTGTCATACGCCCCTAAATAAATGGTTTTCACGCGAACTTGACGCAGTAATCCTAGCAGTCCACCGACGTGATCGTGATCAGCATGTGTCACGATGAGACCGTCGATTTCTGATTCTCCTCGTGTGAATAAAAAGGGCGCGACGATATGACTACCCGGATCAAACGGACGGAGCAGTGGATGCGTCGTTTGCTGATAAACACCACCTGTGTCTACGACGAACGTCTCTCCTGCTTTCTCGAGTACGATACTATCCCCTTGCCCGACATCTAAAAACGTGATTTGTTCAGGTACGTGCCACTCCGTGTAACCCCATGCCGTAAGCAAAAGAATCAATGGGAGAGTATGCCCCCACCATCTCCGCTCAGCAATGAACCAAGCGATTCCCGTTCCGACAACGACGATTGTCAAGACGATCGGAGAAAATGCTGGAACGGCAACCATTGCTAACGGCAGATGTTCCGCCAGTCGTAACGCTTGGTCCATCCATTGAATCGCATACTGATGCGCGTTCTGAAGCGTTGAACGAATCGGTAAGAACGGGAGTGTCGCAAGAATGAACGATCCCGGCAGAATCACCCATTCAATCCAGCTACCAATCAATAGGTTTAACAGTGGCGACCAAATTGAAATTGTCGTCTGTTCAATCCCCTGTAACAAGAGGAGGGTTCCAAACTGTGCCCAAGCACTGATAAGCAGCCAGTTCCAAGGACGACGAACCGAACCCATGAGTCGTCTCGAAAGCACAAGAAACAGCGTCAGTCCGACCGTCAATTGAAATCCGATATCGTAAATGACAGTTGGTTGAATCGCTAATTGAAAAGCCGCGACCCCCGCAATGACCTCAACCGGATCTAACGGTTTGTGAAAACGACGACCGAGCAACAGAATGATTGCGACAAGCACAGCCCGAGTGACTGGAGGACTCCACTCCGTCAACCATCCGTAAATCGGCAGTAAGATCAGAACGATATCAAGTCGTTTTTCTTTTGTCATTCTGATTTTTCGTAAGACATACAGCAGACTAACTACTAAAAAAGCGATATGTGATCCTGAAATGACGATCGCATGTAATAAGCCGAATTTCTTAAACCGTTCGAGCGTCACTTGATCCATTAATCGATCCTCACCAAATACAAGCGCTTCGACGTAGAATGCTTGCTTTTGTGGTAACAAGTCTTCTATCCGTTTCAACCATGCTTGACGTACCCGTCTTCCTTCTGCCGCATATCCAGGTGTCGGATGACAGGAATCAAATGAACGAACTTCCCACTTTCCAGCGTAACGATGTGTATGCATGAATTGCAGTTCGTCAAAACCTCCCGCATTCGATTGCTGGCGGACATCAAGGGGTTCCGTAGTGACGCGACAGGAGTATCCGATTCGTTCGTATCCCGTCTCTTCTTCTGCAATCGTTGCTGTCAATAGAACCGATTGACCGTTGCTCTCCGCCTCATAGCGAATTCGATCCCCATTACGCTTACCTGATAAGATGTCAACAGACGAGACGTCGTGCGGTTCAGGTGACAGATGACCCATTCCGATGAATAGACAACTCAGAATGAACAAGAAGAAAAGACGACCGATTGAAAAAGACCATGACTTCATGATCGCAAAGAGCATCAGGAACACTAACCACCAAATCGATTCTTTAATGGCGACAATGAATAAAAGGACGAACAGCGCATGAAGTGGCATCAGTAGACAATCAGGTAGGATTTTAGCGATTCTAACGTCTTTTCCCCAAATCCCTTCACATCTCCGAGTGATTCATACGTCGCAAATCCTCCCTTCTCCTCACGATAGGCCAAGATTGCTTCTGCTTTGGCAGGTCCGATTCCCGGAACCTCCATCAATTGTTCCGCCGTTGCCGCATTGAGGTCAATCAATCCTTTCGGTATCTCTGCTTTTGAGCGTTTCGTTGGTTTCGGCTGATTTTTCGTCTTTTTTACCGGCACGATGACTTCCTGTCCATCAATGAGGCGTGCCGCGAGATTCATTTGTCGAATGTCAGCTTTCGCAGTCGTCTTTGCTTTTTCGATGGCATCCTTCACTCGATCACCGAGGTGGAATTGATAGGGTCCAGGTGCTTCTACCGCTCCTTTCACATCGACCATGATGAGTTTGTCACGAATCGAGGTCTCCTTTTCTGCTGGCTCTGCTTTTGCCTCTTGTTGTCTATCCGTTAAGGACGGTTGATCGACCATCGCTTCATTCGAACAAGAGGGTAATGGTACGAACAATAAAATGATGAGTAGCAGGACGACGACGAGACCTGCGATCTGTTGCAAACGTGGAACGGTCAAGACGAATCCCTCCTTTTCCCACGACTCTAACAGGTCGCTACGGACTTCAGGAAACGAAGGAATACGCACTAACCACTCTTTTACAACACGATACGGTATGTTATGTCGGATGAAGGTCATATCATCCATACCGTTACTTTGAATTAGCATCTGTTTGACGAACAAAAAATCCGTCTCCTTCAAGCAACACGAACGTGTATCGCTTAAAGAAAACGGATGAGATCACTTTTACATTTTTTCAGCAACGAAGAAAATCCGCTCGGCTGTCTCAGAAGGAGCATCCGGTCCAAAATCGCCTGTGACCGCGAGAACCCGGAAGCCGGCGTCGCGTAACCACGTCACGTATTGTGCTGGAGGATATGTCCGCTGATGATGCGTTTCATCGACACGTTCATAGCGACCGTCCTCTTCCTCGATGAAGAAAGTCAGTTCATGGACGACAGAAAGCGGTGCTTCACCAGGATCCGCGAACCAGATATACGAACTTTGCTCCGCATGTGTCGCGTACGTCTTTCCATTGAACAACGTTTCCATCTTGTAAGGAGAGTGTGTATCAAACAAGAGACGTCCACCCTCTTTGAGGATTGCTGCTACATGTGTAAACGTCTGTTTGACATCCTCTTCCGTCCGAAGATAGTTCAAGGAGTCGCATAGGATCGTCACGGCATCGACAGGTGTCGGCAATTCGATTTCGCGCATGTCTTGCGCCCAGAATTGAATACGTAATCCCTCTTCCATCGCTTTTTCCTGCGCGACTTCGAGCATCTCTTCCGATAAATCAATCCCGAGCATCTCATAGTGTGCCGCTAATGCAAGCGTCGCCGTACCTGTTCCACATCCGATATCAGCAATCGTACTTCCAGTCGGAACGTATGCTTTGACCCAGTCGACCCATTGATCGTACGGGACGTCTTGCATCAATTCATCATAGATGTAGGCGAACTGTTCGTATGCCATTAGTTGACCTCGACTTCAACCTTTGGAGCATCTGCCCAGAGTTTTTCGAGATTATAGTAATCACGATCGTCACGGTGGAAGACGTGAACGACGACGTTTTCAAGATCCGCTAACACCCAACGTGCCGCATCGAATCCTTCGAGACGTTTGATCGGCAGGTTATGTTCGTGCGCGACTTCTTTGAGTTCACGTGCGATTGCCTGTACTTGTTTTTCTGAATTCCCTTCACAGATGACGAAGTAGTCGGCAACTGGTGAGATGCTCGACATATTCAGGACGACGATATCTTCAGCGCGTTTATCGTCGATGGCATTTACGATTAATTGTAATTCTTGTTCGACTGTCATAGGACGGTCCCCTTTCGTTTGGCCGCGACGAAGGCATTATACGTCTCAATCGTACGCGGAAAGATGATGGCTTGTTTTTTACATAAAAAATGAATCGTCTGACTGAGTGTCGCGATGACGGCGTCCGTCAAATCCTGCTCCGCTACTTCACGAAGCGCTTCGACACCTGGATAACTACGATTTGGTTCAATCGCATCCGCGACGAAGATGATTTGATCGAGCAATGGCATACCGGGTGCCCCCGTCGTGTGATTTGCGATGGCCTGATAAATCACGTCTGAATCAAGACCAAGTTCTCGACGGACAAGCTCCGCACCCACTGGCGCATGAAGCAGTTCGTCATCATAATCGAGTAAAACACGTTGATTCAATTCAACGGCAATCGAACGCATCTCATTCGTATCGCGGTATTTTGCATAATCATGAAGCATAGCAGCAAGCGTTGCTTCTTCTTCGTCAACACCATATTTAAGAGCCAAGTGTCGCGCTGTCTCGACAACACCTAATGTGTGCACATAGCGTCGCTCAGGCAACGTACGCTCAATGATTTGTCGTGCTTCTTCAAGGCGCATATAGATTCCACTCCTCAATCCGTTGTCGAATGGCTTCCGGTACAAGGTAGCGAATGCTCCGTCCGCGCGCGACCCGTTTCCGGATATCCGTCGAAGAAATTTCTAGCAATGGCATATCGACCGCTTTCACACGGGCACCACGCGGAATCAGATACCGACTGCCCGGTCGAGCGACGGCACCAAAGACGACTTCCTCGTATAACCGTTCGGCTTGATACCACGTATCGAGACTCACGAGTGAATCTGCTCCAATGAGAAACAGAAATTCATGCTCCGGGTACCGGTGCTTGAGTGCACGAATCGTATCATACGTATAGGAAGGCTCTTCGCGCTCAAACTCGATTGCTGAGACGGAAAAGGTCGGATTCAATGCAATTGCTTCTTCTACAAGGCGTAAACGCTTGGTTGCGTCTGTGACTGTACGTTGTTTATGCGGTGGCACATTCGCTGGTACGAACCAGACCGCATCGAGTTCGAGTTGTTCCTGCGCTTGTTCGGCAATCAAGAGATGACCAATATGCGGAGGATCGAACGTTCCGCCCATCAGTCCGATTTTCATCGTGGCAATTCGAGCGTCTTGTTCTCTTTTGATTCTTTATAGAGAACGATGACTTTTCCGATGACTTGAACGAGTTCAGCATTCGTTCCTGCGACGAGTTCTTGTGCGACATCCTTCGGTGCATCCGCACAATTTTGCAATACTTGTACTTTCAAGAGTTCCCGTTTTTCAAGCGCATCCATCAAATCAGCGCACATCGCTTCGCCGACTCCATTTTTACCGACTTGGAAAATCGGGTTTAAGTCGTGAGCTGTCGCGCGTAAAAAACGTTTTTGTTTACCTGTTAACATGATTAAAATTCCTCCAATTGCTTTCGTATCACCTGCTCGCCAAGTGCAAGGTCAGGTGCTTGTCCGGTGAAGCGTTCAAATGCTTCAGCCGCTTGTAAGACGAACATCGGGACGCCGTCAAGAGTGTCGAGACCTTTTTCGGTCGCTTCACGTAATAGACGGGTCGGCGTCGGTCGATAAATAATATCACAAATCAAGGCGTGCGTCTCCGTCAATTCGATCGGACGTGCCTCGATATGTGGCGCCATCCCGACAGAAGTCGTATTGATGATGACGTCGTAACTCGTTAAATCAAATGTTTCTTGCCATGGTAAAACGGTTGCTCCGAATTCATCGGCAACTGCCTTAGAGCGTTCTTCTGTACGATTCGTGATCGTCACATCTCCGGGCAACGCAGCAATGATGCCTCGCGCCGCACCGCCCGCACCAAGAACGAGCGTCTTTTGAAATGACGGACGACGTTCTGTCAACGCGCGGACGAATCCGATTCCATCTGTATTCGCACCAATCAACTGCCCATCCTGCCGATATACCGTATTCACGGCGCCTGCTTTTTGAGCTGCCGGCTCTAGCCGATCCAGATACGGAATGATTGCTGTTTTATGTGGAATCGTCACATTGATTCCGTCTAGCTGATGTGTGCGTAATTTCGTAATGATTTGCGGCAATTGCTGCTCCGTTACATCGATGAGGTCATAACAGCCGAAAAGCCCAGCCGCTTCCAGCCAAGCTGTATGCAGCTCAGGTGAAAGTGAATGGGCAATCGGATGACCGATGACGGCAAAGCGCATCAGACGAGCGCCTCACGTAAGGATACAGCGACACCTTTCGGGGCGTAAGCAGCGACACGTCCACCTTTTCCGTGAACCGCAACCCACCCGAGTCCACTGAAGACGATATCCGTCTTCATGTTGTCGCGGAGGCTGAATTCATGACGGACAAGCGGCGGTAGCATCTCACGCGTCTTTTCGTTTGGCGGAGACAACAGCTCACCGTTATGGTTCGCGTATAAATCGTCTGCCTTTTCAAGCTTCGTCCGGTGAACTTTCAATTCATTCGACATGTAGATGACGAATGAACGCTTGTTCCCTTCCATATAGTCCAATCGTGCAAGACCTCCGAAGAAGAGTGTCTGTTGCGGATGGATTTGGAAGACTTGTGGCTTGATCTCTTTTTTCGGTGTGATCAGCTTCAAGTCCTTTGCATCAACATAGTGAGCCATCTGATGATGATTGATGATCCCCGGTGTATCATACAGGTTACAGTTATCGTCGAGTGGAATGTCGATCAAGTCTAGTGTCGTTCCTGGGAAGTGACTGACCGTGATGACGGCTTCATCTTCTTCACCGAAGCGTTTGATGACTTGGTTGATCAGCGTCGATTTCCCGACGTTCGTACAACCAACGACATAGACGTCGCGGCCTTTTCGATAATAATCGATTTTTTCAGCGAGTTCATCGACTCCGTGCCCTTTTTTCGCACTGATCAGATGAACGTCGACTGGACGTAATCCAAGTTCTTTCGATGCTTGACGCATCCAGTTCATGAGACGGTTCGGGTTGAGTGACTTCGGTAATAAATCGGCTTTGTTCCCGACGAGTAAGACGTCGTTTTTACCGACGAACCGATGTAATCCCGGTAACCAGCTTCCATTAAAATCGAAGATATCAACGATTTTAACGACAAGTGCATCTTTTTGACCGATTCCGTCTAAGATTTTAACGAAATCATCGTCCGATAACGATACATCTTGAATTTGATTGTAGTGCTTTAATTTAAAGCAACGTTGGCAAATGACCATTTCACGATCAAGTGCAGATTTAGGTGCGTATCCTGGTGCTTTTGTGTCTTCCGTTTGAATGGCGACACCACAGCCAGCGCAGTGGATTTCTTCGATCATATTATGTTGAGCCGCATGTGGGAACGATATCCCTTCTCTTTTCACCGTAGCGCCCTGCTCGCTACTCCAAGAGCGTAACTTCCGACCTCTCGCCGTACATGTTGCGACTGCTGCCTTCCCTTTCATCTACCGATCTGACAGGGTTATTGTTGCTTATCCTGACGAAGTGTTTCGATCGGATGCTCCAGTGCAGAAGGATCTTCCTTGACGCGTTGTGTCAATTTATAGATTCCTTTGCGTTTCATCCGGCGGAAAATGACACGTTCCATCAGGCGATTGAATTTCGTGACGACACCGTCCGTCTTAACGACAGGTTGAACGTGGATGACTTCGATTCCAACGGAGTTTGCACCGAGTACATCCGTAAAGAGTTGGTCTCCTAAGAAGACAACTTCCTTCGCATGATAACCGAATTCCGTCAATGCTCGTTTAAACCCGATAGGAAGCGGTTTTCGAGCAGGCGCAATATAATGCAATCCGAGTGGATCCGCGAACTTCTTGACGCGGTCTCCGTTATTGTTCGATACGATGATGACGTCGAAACCATATTGATTATTCACCATATCCAGCCAAGCAACCAATTCGTCTGGAGCATCTGCGATATTCCATGCGACGAGCGTATTATCAAGATCGGTCAAAATCGCTTTGACACCGTTTCGTTTGAGCATTTCAAGGTCGATATCGTAGATCGAAGCCACGAAATGTTTCGGATAAAGTCGTTTGAACAAGAATAAAACCTCCAGATAATGGTCTAGCTCTATAGTTAAGTTTAAGAAACAGTTATGCTCTTATCGTTCGATTATAGCACAATCAGGTAGTAAGAGCGACGCACAAAAGAAAACGGAAGGTCCACCTTCCGTTTTCTTAATAATATCGAATCCACAGATAGAGTTGCGATAGAATCAACGTTACGATCGTGATCGGTGCTCCATAAATCAAAAAGCGCATATAGGTAAATTTTTCACCTTGTCGTGTCGCGAGACCCGCGACAATGACGTTCGCCGATGCACCGATCAATGTCCCGTTACCACCGAGACAGGCACCGAGTGCGAGGGACCACCATAACACGTCCACTTTCGCATCTGCTGATGATAATCCAATTCCAGCAGCTACATCATTGATGAGTGGAATCATCGTCGCGACGAACGGGATGTTATCAATCGTCGCACTGGCGATACCAGACAACCAAAGAACAGCAGTCGCTGTCGTCTGAATATCGCCACCTGTCAAATCAATCGTCTTTTCAGCGAGGTAGCGGATGATGCCCGCTTCTTGGATCCCGCCGACGAGCACGAACAGTCCGGCGAAGAAGAAGATCGTTGTCCATTCGACGCGGGCAAAAATCCCTTCGAGCTGATGATCATTTTCAATCGTCAGCAACATCAGAACCGTCGCTCCAAGAATCGCGATCGCTGGTGCTTCGAGATGGAGTCCGATTCGGTCAAGCAGCGGATGTAACACGAACAACGCAATCGTACTGACGAGAACGATACTACTTCGCGTGACCAATTTTCGACTAACGATATAGCTCTTCTCATCGATTTCCATCAGTTTTTGTCGATCTTCCGCTTCGACATGCAACTGCTTCCGGAAGATGAAATACAGGATGCCGATCGTCACGACCGTGATGACGAGGATGATCGGTGCAAGATTCACTAAAAAGGCATTGAACGTCAAATGTGGATTTGCGGCACCAATCATGATATTCGGTGGATCCCCAATCAAGGTCGCCGTCCCACCGATATTCGCAAATAGGACTTCTGCGAGCAAGAATGGAAACGGCGCGATTTTAAGTATCTTCGTAATCGAAAACGTGATCGGAACGATCAATAGAACCGTCGTGACGTTATCAAGGAATGCAGATCCAAGTGCCGTCAATGCGGACAGTAGAATCAGTACCTTGATCGGATCACCTTTCGTCGTCTTCGCAGCGCGGATTGCGATGTATTCGAACAATCCAGATTGGTTGGCAATCGTGACGAGAATCATCATGCCAATCAATAAGACGATCGTTCCCCATTCAATATATTCAAACAATGCGGTTTCAAGATCCACAATACCGATGATGACCATCGCGAGCGCTCCAAGCAAGGCGACGATCGCCCGACTTACTTTTTCACTGATGATGAAGCCATAGGTCACTAAAAAAATGATGAGTGCGATATACGTTTGGACCTGTGTACTTCCGATTTCTGCTAATGCCAGTGCCGGCATGATTCATTCCTCCTAAACGTAAGGAGACGCCCAAAACGGGCGTCTCGCTTTCATGAATGCCATTGTCCGAGGCGTTGCCCCATTAAAACTGGTCCGATTGCTTGACTGTCTAACGTCAATGCGTCCTTCGGACAAATCAGGACGACCGTCGAACCGAATGAGAAGTATCCGAACTCATCCCCGCGACGAAGCTCCTTCGACTCGTTCGTCCGAACGATCGAGTTGACATTTAACGCACCGACCATGACATGTTCAAGTGCATGTTTCCCTTGGACGATGCGCGTCACACGACGGTAGTTCCGCGTCAATGGACGAAGCGCATGTGTGAGACCAATCTCATTTACCGGTGCTGAATCGCGACCGAGCGTATAGCTCGTCCGGACTGTTCCATCCATCGGCACATGAACACGATGGTAGTTTTGCGGACTTAAGTAAAAGATCATCACACGTCCCCCGACATATTGTTGTGCTTCATGATGGGAACCGAGTAACTCAGATACCGTATACGATTGTCCTTTGACAGTAAAGCGGCTATCAGCCGTCAAATCGTCAACGACGGATAGCACACCGTCACACGGACTGACGAATGCGCCTTCTGCTTGATCGATCGGTCGCATTTCTGGTTTGACATGGCGAACGAAGACGTCATGTAAACTCGAATACTCCTCGAGGCTCCGAGTCGCTTCTGCCATATTTAAATCGTATGCCTGAACGAACGGACGGATGAACGGACGACTGATACGGCTCATCGCAAAACGTTTTAGTTGTTTGGCAACAAGCGGGTGTCCATTTAATTCGAACACACGAGAGTAAAACCATTTTTTAATCATTGAGATCACCAGATGATTCTTCTTTTGAGTCCTTTACGTCTTTTCCAGCGAAGAACTCTTTATAGCTGTCTTCCGTTTGCTCTCCTGCTACGCGTCCGACTTCCTTACCGTCTTTAAAGTGAACGACAGTCGGTGTACCCTCGATGCCAAACGTATCCCAAGCCGACTGTTCGACAGCAAGATCGATCTGTTCGAATGGAATGTCTTGTTTTTCACCAAGCGGGACGAGATATGGTTTTACTTTTTCACAGTGGGAACAACCCGTTTGATAGAAATACGTATAGAATTCATCACCGGATTTTACTTTATCTGCGACTTGTGTAGCCGTTAGATTGCCGTTCTTCGATGCAGAATCTTCTCGATCCGTGAAGACAAGAAGTAATCCTCCCACCAATACGATCAAGGCGATGACTCCCGCTGTAATCCAATTCGCCTTGGATTGCGGTTTTTTCGTGTTTTTACGTTTCGACTTCTTTGACACGTCTATCCCTCCGTCATTCTGGTATTAGCCATTTTTTCTGAATCATTATAGCATGACCATTCGCAAGAATCGTATCGATTTGCAAAGCGTCATCAATCAGTAACAGATCCGCTCGTTCTCCGACCGCGATTCGCCCGCCCGGTATACCATATGCATCCGCGACATGTCGCGTGATCGTCGCGATTGCCTGATCAAAAGCAACACCATGCTCCACTGCATCGCGAACGGCTTGCATCAGAGAATTAGGCTTTCCTGTATCAATCCGCACTAAGCGACCTGCATCATCAAACGCCGGAAGACTTGCGCCAGCGTCGCTCGACATCGTGATCTGCTCGGGTGGGATTCCCGCTGCTAAAGCACGAGCAACAGCCTGTCCTGCTGGAATCTCGCCTTCCGCAATGAAAGTTTCCGTCGTACACGTCGTAAAATCGATTCGACCTCCCCGTTTCGCCCAAGCGAGTCCCGCCTCAAAAATCCGTTCACTCCGGTTGATATGCGTCGGAAGGAATTGTCCGATAGGGAGGTCCGTCGTATCAATCACCTCATGTAACAGATCAAGCCCTTGTTTCCCGTCTCCGATATGGACGTTCATCGTTCCCGACACTCCTTTGACCATGCCGGCAATTCGGGCTTCTGACGCTAATCGCGCGAGTTCATGAGCCGTCGGTTGTGTCGATCGGTGATCGTTGATGGCAATCTCTCCGATGCCGATCACTTCATTGATGAGGACGATATCATGTCCTGTCGATTGCGTCAGGAAGACCGGCGGAACCATATAACTTCCGCTTAATAAAAAGGGACGGATACCAGATGCAGCATATCCCCGTATGTGTGCCAGTAGGTCAATTCCTGTTCGTGTCCAACCATCCGTTCCGAGTAATCCAACGACCGTCGTGACACCGCCTTCGAATATGTCACGAACAGTCAACGGAGCCGTTCGCGTGGCAAATCCGCCTTCTCCTCCTCCACCGATCGGATGTAAGTGTCCGTCGATGAATCCGGGGACTAGGCGTTTGTTGCGACCATCAATCCGGTGCGTAATGAGTGCTTCATCTATGGTGTAGGAACCGATTCCGATGATCTGATTCCCTGCGATGTAGACATTTTGCGGCATCTGTTGCCACAGAACCTGTTCGATGACGATCATCGATCATTCCTCCTTAAGACAAAAAGCGAGCCTATCGCCCATGTGACGACATCTCGCTTTTCCTTATTCTGCCTTAGTCCCTTGACCAAGACCTAAATCTTCATTGACGGCATCGAGTGCGAAGACGACAAGTGAAGTGACGACAGACATAGCTGTCGCGAATCCGAAGCTATACGTTACTGCATCAACTGCCGATACGATGAACACAGCCGTGTTCACGAGTAAGAATGACCAAAAGAATGTAACGAGAAAACGCATGATTTCCCCTCCGTTTCCATAACGTACTATAGAGTTATCCTACGATTTGTAGTATACCATTTTTTAATCCAAGCAACAGCTTTTCTCTAATTTTTTCAAGCGCTTTCTTTTCCTTGAAAAACTTAATCGTTTCATACGAAGGACAATCGCTTCATATGCTACAGTAGAATTAACGAAAAGAAAGCGGAGGATTTCATCATGACCCGTCACTTAATCGCTGTCGATCTCGACGGCACCCTTTTAAAAGATGATAAGACAATCAGCGCTGCGAACATCGCTGCGCTCCAGCGTGCGCGTGCGAATGGTCACGAAGTCGTCATCGCAACCGGACGACCATTTCGTCACGCTCGAAAATATTACGAACAGCTCGGTTTAACGACACCGATCGTTAACTTTAACGGTGGTCTCGTCCATCATCCACAAGACATCCACTTTGAAGTTCAGCATCATCCGATTCCATTAAAAACTGTTCAACATATTTTAGAATCTGTCGCTGAGACGAAAACACAAAACATCGTCTGCGAAGTCACGGATCATGTCTATTTTCAATATGACCCGGTTGGTATTTACGAATTCTATACCGACCATGCCTTATCCGTCACGACCGGAGATTTACGAAAGGTGCTTATGCATGAACCAACATCTCTTTTAATTCATGCCAAAGGAGAACACGTCGATGAGATCCGCTCCGAACTATCTGGTATCCATGCCGAGACGGTACTCAATCGTCAATGGGTGAAGCCTGAATTCATGGTCGAAGTGATGCGAAAAGGTACAAGCAAAGCGGTCGGTCTTGCCCATATCGCCGATCACCTTGGTATTAACTCTAAACAAATCATTGCTTTCGGTGATGAGGAAAACGATTTAGAGATGATCGAGTATGCTGGACATGGTGTCGCGATGGGTAATGCCATCCCCGCGCTGAAGCATCTGGCAAACGGCACGACGAAGCGAAATGAGGATGACGGGATCGCGTATTACTTGAGACACGTCCTCGGGCTCGCATGAAAACAGATAAAAGGCACTTGCTGCATATCGCAGAGCAAGTGCCTTTTTCATTATCCTTTTCGGAAGTATCCGACAACCGAGTCTGTCGCGACGACGTTGATGAAGACCGTCTCGTCCGCTTCCCGGCAAATCCGTTCAATGTCCCGTAATTCATGACGCTCGATGACCATCATCAACGTCGCTTTTTCAGCTCGAGAATACGTACCAATCGAAGGAATTTGCGTGATGCCTCGAATGATGTGCTGATGCAAAGCCGTCGTGATGTCATCCGCATGATTCGTGACGATGAAAATCGTTAGACGCTGATTGCTCGTATGAATCTCATCGACGACCTTAGACGTCACGTAGATGAAAACGATTGTGTATAAAGCAGTCGACCAACCGAACAACGCTCCTGCTAATAATGCGATTAAGAAATTCAAGACGAACAGATACAAGCCGACACTACGATCGGAGAAACGAGCGAAGATTAAGGCAACGATATCGAAACCACCCGTCGAAGCACCGAACTTAATCGTGATACCGGTACCAATCGCAAGCAAGACCCCTCCAAACACTGCATTCAGTGTTTGATCACCTGGTATGACAGCATATTGAGGAATAAGACCAATGAAAATCGTCGTTGCCAAAACTGAAATCAAGGTGATGATTGTAAAGCTCCGACCTAACATGATCCATGCGAGCACAATCAGAGGTATGTTCAACGCCAAGAACCAGACGTTTTCACCAAACGCAAATGCTGTATTTTGAAGGACTTGCGTCAAGATTTGGGCAAGTCCTGTAAATCCAGTCGAATATACACCACTCGGAATCAAAAACCAGTTCATGGCAACGGCGATGACGAATCCCCCAATCGAAGCCACGATCACTTTTAACATACTTTCCTTTACTACTGATGTCACACGCCGTTCTCCTCTCATTCATAACTATCTTGAAACACTTTAGCACATTCAAATGTCGCCGGATAGTCAAGATTTCCAAAGATTGATGTTCTTTTTCATGATGGCGTTTTCATTTGTGACAAAGGTGTTCTGATTCTTGTTACACACAAAAAAAAGAACCGACTAAAAAATCGGTTCTGTTTAATCTCTTATACTGTCATCGAAGCAGGAACTGTAATCTGTCCTCCCGCCGGAACTTCTACAGTTGTTCCATGAACGTTTAAGCTGAATGCTTCGCCTTCTGTTTGAGCGATTTCGACGGCATTTGGCTGTACATGGACATGGATATGATGACCGCGCCATTGCATCCGGAATGTATAGCTCGTCCAGCCTTTTGGCAACATCGGCTTAAAGGATAACGTATCGTTTGCCACCCGTAATCCAGCGAACCCATGGACGATCGACATCCATGATCCAACCATCGACGTGATGTGTAACCCGTCTTCCGTATCATTGTTGTAGTTATCGAGGTCAAGTCGTGCTGAACGTTGGTACAGTTCGACCGCTTTTTCCTCATAGCCGACTTCCGCCGCAATGATTGAGTAGATACATGGTGATAATGACGATTCATGAACCGTGCGTGGTTCATAGAAATCGAAGTTCGCTTTTTTCTCTTCTACACTGAAGCGATCCGTCAAGAAGTAAAGACCTTGTAAGACATCTGCTTGTTTAATGAAGACAGAGCGAAGGATCCGGTCCCATGACCAATTCTGGTTTAGCGGAAGATGTTTTGGATCGAGGTCAGCGACCAAGATTTGTTCCTTATCCATGAAGCCATCCTGTTGCATGAAGATTCCAGGGGCTGCCTCATCTTTTGGATAATACATCTTCGAGTCGATATCTGCCCACTTTGCCAGCTCCTCATCCGTCAACGCTAATTGATGCATAAGTTCTTGCAAACGTTCTGGTTCTTCTTGTGCCAAATGACGGTGGACGGTTTGCGTATATTCGAGACACCATGCCGCAATCAGATTCGTATACCAGTTATTGTTGACGTTGTTCTCATATTCATTCGGTCCCGTCACGCCAAGAATCATATAGACATCCTTGTGCGGCACGTAATTGACACGGCTTGCCCAGTAGCGGGAAATCTCGACTAACACTTCAAATCCGTATTGTCCGAGATACGACGTGTCTCCCGTGTAGTTCGTGTAGTTATAAATCGCATGCGCGATTGCACCGTTCCGGTGAATTTCTTCATGTGTGATTTCCCACTCGTTGTGGCACTCTTCTCCGTTCATCGTTACCATCGGATAAAGTGCACCCTTCATTCCGACATTCTTATCCGCATTTTCTTTCGCTTGCGGTAATTGATTGTGACGATACTTGAGTAAATTCCAAGCAACTTCCGGTTTCGACGTCGCAAGGTAGAAGTTTAAGCAATACGCTTCTGTATCCCAATACGTCGCACCACCATACTTCTCGCCCGTGAATCCTTTTGGTCCGATATTCAGACGTGAATCTTCACCTGTGTAGGTCTGGAACATATGGAAGATGTTGAAACGAATCCCTTGCTGTGCCTCGACATCTCCTTCAATTTTCACGTCCGCTTCTTCCCAGTGGTGCAACCAAGCTGCTTCATGTGTCGCAAGCAATGTATCAAAGCCTGATTCGAATGCGACGTGAACCCGTTTCATCGCTTGCTCCAATAGCGCATCGATTTCATGGTCGCGATTCGTTACGAGTGCGACGAATTTTTCGATTGTGACACCCTCACCTACTGCGGCTTGTTTCGTGAAACTATTCGCGACGTACTGCGTATTGCCATCGACGACCTCACATCGTGCGCCTTCGACATCCGTGATCATCGCTGCCGTCACATGCCAATCGAGCTTTTTCGTTTTTGATGTGACATAACCGAACCGTTCTTCAATTCCGTGTTCGACAGGAAGCCAGAACTTCTCGTCATAGTTCGAGTCTTCATTTTCAACATCTGCATCGAGATACGATTCAATGACGATTTCTGCTTCAAAATTGACAGGTGTCACCGTATATTGCAAGGCAGCGATTTCTTTATCAACGATCGAGAAGAAACGCTTGGATTCGACTTTCGTTTCCTCTACCCCATTCTTCAATAGCATCGTCCGTGTCAACACACCATGTTGCATATCAAGTTCGCGTTTGAAGTCGATGACTTCCCACGTGTTCAAATCAACAGCTTTTCCGTTGACGGATACTTTCAATCCCATGATATTGACAGCATTGAGTACTTTCGCAAAGTACTCTGGATAACCGTTTTTCCACCAGCCGACACGTGTCTTATCCGGATAGTAAACACCTGCGACATACATGCCTTGATGCGTGTCCCCTGTGTACTCTTCTTCAAACGTCCCGCGCATTCCCATATGACCGTTTCCGATCGATGTCATCGATTCTGCCAATCGATTATCTTCTGGATGAAAACCAAGCTCTGTAATTTTCCACTCATTGACCTCAAAAAGTCGTTTCATCGTCAAGTCGCTCCTTTTTATGCTACGCATGTCGGTCACCCTGATCATGTAAGCGTTTCATCTATACTATACATTCTTTATTGTACACATAAAAAGCATCAATGCAATCGTTTGCACGAAAATAAATTTCTTTTTCTGCAACCGCTTCCTTTTACTAGAAATCGATATCCATTTGAATCAAAAAAAGTCTATTTTCAAACCAATCGGCTTAAAAATAGACTATCATTTCATGCTTCAGATTTTCCGCCACAAGACTGACGAACGACGAGATAATGCGGAACGATGACGCGTTTCCCATAAGGTGTCGCATCCTCATTGATTTGTTCAATCAAACAATTCGTCGCTTCAAAACCAAGTCCAAAAATATTGATTTCAACAGAAGTCAACGGTGGGCTTGAGAATTCTGCGATGAACAAGTTATTAAAACTGACGACGGCCATTTGATCCGGCACACCAATCCCCATCTCATTCAGTGTACTCATGACACCAAGTGCCATCATATCGTCACTAACAACGACAGCCGTTGGCGGATGTTCAAGTGACATCAGTCGCTTGACTGCCTCGGCTCCTCCTGTCGTCATGAATGGTGCACTGACGATGTAGGACTCTTGAATCGGAATGCCCTCTTCCATGAGAGCCGTCTTGTAGCCACCGACACGCTCTTGCGTCACAGCTAAGTCCTGTGCGCCTCCTACGAATGCGATACACTCATGCCCAAGTTGATGCAAGTACTTCGTCACTTCGCGACCGGCTAGATAATTATCCGTATCGACATACGTGACATGTGATGAATCACTGAATGGTTTTCCGACGACGACGAACGGAAACTTCGAGTCTTGCAGAAATTGAACGACTTTGTCATCCGTACGGGAATACAGTACGACGACACCATCGACCCGACGGCCCTGAACCATCGAGACGACACCTTCATATACTTCTTCTTCCGAGACACCTGTCGTCATATATAACGAATATCCATTTTGATGCGCTTTTGTACTGATTCCTCGAATGACCTCCGAAAAGAACGGGTTTTGTAGTGTTTTCGTTGCAGCACTTGGCATGACGAGACCGATCGCCTGTGTCGTTCGATTCGCTAGACTGCGTGCATGAACGTTCGGATAATATCCGAGCTCATCCATCGCCTGCCGCACCCGTTCCTTCGTCTTTTGACTGATGCGTGAACTATTCGCAATGACGCGTGATACCGTCGAGGGTGCGACATTCGCTTCCCGTGCTACATCCTTGATTGTTACCTGCATCCCCTTCACCTCACATTTCCCCTAGTTAAGTATTTTATTTTGTTTGACGTTGCATGCGTTTACGGTGAACGAGAAGAAGTATGAGCGCTAAAATCGGAGCAATCGCACCAATTGCGATGATCGACCACCAGTTGACTTGTGACTTTTCGATGACATAGCTGTTCGCACTATTTGCATCAAGCGTGATCTCATAGGCGTCACCATCTTGACGCACCAAGTCTGAGAATAAAAGCCCTCTTAGACGCTGATCATCACCGATTTCTTTCGCAGACACGCGTAAGCTCGTCTTTTTTTCTCCAAGATTGATCGCGTAAACGACTTGTTGTTGTTTCGTCTCCCGTGAGTAGACTGCCATATGATCGGTTTTTGCGATCAAGCGTTGCTTCCCTGTTGCAAACGCTGGGTAGTCCTGACGCATCTCGTTCAACGTTTTTACGTACTGTTGCATCTTCTTGTTTTGATCAAATGTCATCATCATCCGGTTTCCGGGATCCTCTCCACCTGGCATCGCTACCTCTGTTCCTTGGTAAACAATCGGCATCCCCGGAGCAGCATAGAGTGCGAACAACGCTAATCGAAGCTGCCGCTCCTCTTCTTCTGCTCCACCAATCTTTGCTTCCGTGATGAAGCGTTTGACATCATGATTATCAATGAAGGTTGCAAGTCCCTTGGCATTCGGATTAAACGTAGTATCTCGATTATAAACTGAATCGAGCTCTTCCGCAGAACCATTTTTGCGAGCAAACTGATCCTTGACTCCATAATAAAACGGGAAGTTCGTCACGGAATCAAAACCTAATTTCGAATAGGATGCGATTTTTCGCGGATCTCCATCGAACACTTCAGCCAACAAGAATAAGTCCGGATGCTTTTCTTTGACTGCTGGGATAAACGTTTCCCAAAATGTGGCTGGCACATGGCGAACCGTATCGAGCCGGTATCCGTCTATACCCGTTTCATCGACCCAGTAGTTCGCGACATCAACTAAATAATCCATGACTTTCGGATTTTCTGTATTGAAGTCCGGTAAATCGAACAGCCAGTTATTCTCGACTTCCGACGGGTTATTCCAATTCATGATCGGTTGATTTTTATGAAACCACTCCGGTTTTTCTTTCACCATTGGATGATTTGGTCCTAAATGATTGACGACAAGATCAAGGACGACCTTGATATCCCGTTTATGCGCTTCCTTGACGAGACGTTTAAACTCTTCCTTTGTTCCGAAGTGCGGATCAATCTCGTAATAATCATCCGTCCAGTATCCATGATAACCATTCGGACGGTTCTTAAAGATCGGCGTCAACCAAATCGAAGTGAATCCCTTTTCCTTGATGTAATCGAGACGTTTTGTCACGCCTGCTAAATCGCCACCTTGGAACGCTTTTGGATTTTCGGGATCCGCCTCTCGATCATTACTCGGATCGCCATTCTCGAACCGGTCCACCATGATGAAATACATTCGTTCTTTTTCCCAACCTGCTGCTTCACCCGTCATCGGTTGAAGCCCGATAGACAAGAGAAGCGGCAAGAGGAGAAGCATTATGCCTCGTCTCATGCCGCTGATTTCCCCCTTATGATTATCCTTTTGTTCCACCTGCTGTCAATCCAGACACGAAGAAGCGCTGGAATGCGAAGAAGAGTAGAACGATTGGAACCGCTGATAATACGGCACCTGCCGCAAATAACGTGAAGTTATTGTCGAACTGCTCCGACACCATGTTGTACAACCCGACTGCAAGCGTCTGCTTCTCAGGAGAACGCAGGACGAGCGATGCTAAAATGAAGTCGTTGAATGGTGCCATGAAGTTGAACAACGCGATGACGGCGACCATCGGTTTTGCGAGCGGTAAGATGATTTGCCAGAAGATTCGTAAGTGACCGGCACCATCCATCCGTGCCGCCTCATCGAGTTCTTTTGGAATCGTATCAAAATATCCTTTTGCAAGATACGTATTCATTGGAATCGCGCCACCCGAGTAGAGTAGGATAAGCGCCAGATGCGTATCAAACAATTCTAACATATTAAGCAAGACATAAATCGCAATAATGGCAACGAATTGCGGTACCATCTGCAACACGAGGAACAAGATTAGTGAATTTTTCCGACCGACGAAGCGATAGCGTGAAAAAATGTATCCTGTTAACGTAATTAGCGCGACGGAGACGACCATCGTGATGACGGCAATCTTAATTGTGTTTAAATACCACATGCCATAATCCGTTTTTGATGGATCAAACAAATCAAAGTAGTGAATCAAGGTCGGATTACTTGGGAAGATATCCGATGTAATACTTTTCCCTGGGTTGAGTGAAGTACCAACGACCCAAAGGAGTGGGTAGACGATAATGATGGAGGCGATCGTCAAAATGAGATATGACAACGCCATGTTGATTCGGTTTTGTTTTCTCATATTAGATCATATCCTCATCTTTGAATGATTTTGAACGCTTGAACTGAATGACGGCAATCGTCATGATGAAGAACGACAACACAAGCGTGATCGCTGCTGCAAATCCATACTGTGGGTTCGAGCCAAGCGACAATTTGTAAATCCACGAAATCAAGATATCCGTTCCACCAGCCGATTGACCTGGTACTGCCGGTCCACCGTTGTTGAAGAGATAGATGATATTGAAGTTATTGAAGTTGAACGTATACTGCGTGATCAAGATTGGTGCTGTTGCAAACAAAATCATCGGCAATGTGATCAAGCGGAACTTCTCTCCTGCTGTCGCTCCATCGATTGTTGCTGCCTCATAAAGATCTTCTGGTATCGACTGCAAGATCCCCGTCGTCAGTGTCATGATGTATGGGAAACCTAACCACCACTGAATCCCGATCAAGGCAAGCTTCGTATACGTCGGATCTGTCATCCAGTCGACACCGTCAGTAAGACCGATCGCTGGTAACAATGTCGTATTGAAGACACCGAATGTCTCATTGAACATCGAGCGGAAGATCAAAATCGTGATGAACGCTGGTACTGCCCATGACAGGATCAAGATGGAACGGAAGAACCGTTTTCCTTTGAGTCCTTTTTGGTTCAGCAAGACTGCAAGTCCGATACCGATCG
Organism: Exiguobacterium sp. E17S; assembly: GCF_057772545.1. Classification (NCBI taxonomy): domain Bacteria; kingdom Bacillati; phylum Bacillota; class Bacilli; order Caryophanales; genus Exiguobacterium; species Exiguobacterium sp. E17S. Next base: position 94,680 of record NZ_JBYLRU010000001.1, on the reverse strand, counting down.
CGATGACACCTGTCGTCGAAGCGACAGTCCAGACAAGCGTCCAACCAAGAACGCTGACGAACGTATCGCGGAAAATATCAACCGTAAAGATATTCAAGAAGTTTTGAATCCCAATCCAGTCGACCAACTTCGCTGGAGGCGAGTTGTTGAACTTATAGTTCGTAAAAGCAATCAAGAAAGTAAAGATCAACGGTAAGACGACCGTGAACACCAAAAGCACTAATGAAGGAATCAACATCGCGTACGGGAATCCATTATCGCGGAAGTTCCGTAGTTGCATCTTCAAGGAAGGTACTTCGAGGTTCATGTCGCGCAACTTACCGATTCGATACGCATCGATAAAGTTCCAGACGTAAATGGCGATACCAAAGACAAGTAAAATCAAGGCAATGATGCCCTCGACCATTAGAAAGATCGAGTGATCCCCCCTTACGCCTGGTACCTCACCGAGTGTAATCAAGCCCCAGATCGCTCCGCGATCGCCAGGACCATTTCCGGCTCCTTTGAAGAACAGTTCAAAGTTGACGAGAAAATATGATAGTACGACGACAAAAAATGTCGCGCCTTTAAGGAATTGTTTATTGTATAGTTGTCCCACTCCTGGAATGATCGACATCAGCGCCGCAATCGTGCGGTGGTTCGTCTTTTTTTCAGGCGTTGGATTCGTCGGGTGTGGTGTTGCAATCGCAGCCATCGTCCGTTCTCCTTTCCAAAGGTCATGTCTGACCTCAGGCTTCTCTTCCAACCATAAAGATGAGGGGGAATCCAAGATCCCCCTCTCTTTATCTCTTTGTCATGGATTCACGCGTTCCATTTACGCTTATTGATTGTTAGCTTCGATTTGTTGCTTGATTTGTTTGACAGCATCATCAGCTGATTTCTGTGCGTCTTGTTTGTTTGTTGCAACAAGCTGAAGTGCTGCTGCCATTGGTTCCCAAACTTGACCCATCTCAGCGATGTTCGGCATTGGCACACCGTTTTTCGATTGTGCGAAGACTGCTGCTGCGACTTCGTTATCCTTGATTGCTGCATCTTCTTGAAGAGCAGTAACTGGTGGGATTTCATTGTATTTTTCGAACATTGCTTTAGCGTTTTCTTCACCTGTGAGTGATGCCAAGAACTTCTCAGCCCACTCTGCATTTTCCGAGTATGCTGAAATCGCGTATGTTTTTACACCAACGAATGTTTTGATCGGCTCACCGTTTGGAAGTTTCGGAAGTGCTGAAGCTCCAAGATTGATGCCTTTTTCTTTATAGCTCGCAACTGCCCATGGACCGTTCATGACAGCAACAGCTTTTTTATCGCCGAAGAGTTGATCAAGTGCTTGACCACCGCCACCACCGATGAGACCTTTCGGGAAGAGACCTTCTTTGTACCACTTGCCGATGTAATCCATACCTTCGACAGCACCTTCATTGTTCAAGCCGATATCTGCTGGATCCAATTTGCCACCGTTGTCTTTGAAGACATAACCACCGTATCCACCGATTGGACCGTGTGCGAAGTAGAAGTTATCCCAAAGCGCGAGGAATCCGTATTTGCCGTCTTTCTTTTGCTCTGTTGAGATCTTGTACAGATCATCCATTGAAGCTGGTGCTTCTTTTAATTCATCTTTATTGAAAAGGAGGATGGGTGTTTCAACTGCTTTCGGATATCCGTAGACTTTACCATCAAACGTTACTGCTGATTTCGCTGTATCGATGAATGGCTCAAGTGCTTTTTCGCCATCCTTGAGTTCCGCGATCAAGCCTTGGTCAACGACTGTACCGATTTGATCGTGTGGAAGAAGCATGATATCCGGCCCTTTACCTGCTGGTCCGTCAAGTGCTACTTTCTTTTGCTGATCTGTCATCTTGACTTCTTTAACTTCAACTTTGACGCCTTCTTTTTCTTCGAACGCTTTAGCTGCCGCTTTAGTCGTTTCAGCTTTTTCAGTGTCTTCCCAGATGACGATCTTGCTTGGTTTTTTACTGCCTGAATCTGAAGATGATGATTCAGAATCCGATCCACCGCCACATGCTGCAAGCGCACCAATTGCCATGACAGATACAGAGAGACCTGCTACGAATTTTTTCATTTCCATGATTAAAATTTCCTCCCCAAGTTAACTTATGAATGATAAGTTTTAATGCACAACGTTTGCATAAAGGCACAACCATTTTCTCATGATAACAACCGAGTGGTTGTAAGCGTTTTATGAAAACGTTTGCATCACCTTTACATTTTTATTATACAATCTAAAATCCTTTTGACAAGTCCTTTTATTCAATTATTTTCTTACATTTCAAAAACTTTTTATTTTTGATTTCATTATTTGAATCAAATGCTAAAGAGAATAAGTGTATAAAAAGAAAACGTTTTCATTTTTATAGTTTGCACAACATGATGCAAACGATTGCATCATACTCTCGACTTTTATCAGGAATCCTTGATTTCACGGGATTGGAATTGACTTTAAGAAAGCGCTTTACTATTCTTAGGTCGAAGACATAATCAATACGATGCAAGCGATTGCGTTAAGGAGTGACTGCCATGTTCAAAGAAGCTGTGTTTCACCGTGCGATGTCTCCATTCGTCTATAAGTACGATGAGCGAACAATCCACATCCGTTTACAAACGAAAAAAAATGACGTTGATCGCGTCGATTTGATTTGGGGCGATCCATACGATTGGCATACTGAAAATCCAGATGCTGCCGATTGGAACTTCGATCCCTCGAAATCAAACTACTGGAATACATTCGAAACACCGATGAAGCGAAGTGGATCAGATGAGTTATACGATTATTGGTTCATCGATGTTGTTCCTCCCTTCCGTCGTCTACGATATGGTTTCCGTCTCCATGACGGTGCAACGAGTCATGTATTCACGGAACGTGGATGGTTTGATGAAAAACCGCTCGATGATACAGGCTACTATTTCTGCGTTCCTTTCCTTAATGCAGTCGACGTATTCACTGCACCAGATTGGGTCCAGGATACGGTTTGGTATCAAATCTTCCCAGATCGCTTTGCAAATGGCGATGCGACGAATGATCCAGCTGGTACACTTCCATGGAATAGTACAGCACCAACGACGACGAATCTTTTCGGTGGAGATTTCCAAGGGGTCATCGATCACATCGATTATCTCGTTGAGCTTGGTATCACTGGTATTTACTTCTGCCCCATCTTCTTGGCGAAATCGAATCATAAATATGACACAATCGATTACTTAGAAATTGATCCACAATTCGGTACGAAAGAGAAATTCAAGGAAATGGTCGATCTGTTACACGCACACGGGATTCGCATCATGTTAGATGCCGTTTTCAATCATGCCGGCTTCCACCATAAAGCATTCGCTGACATCCGTGAACATGGTAGTCACTCCACCTATAAAGAGTGGTTCCACCTGCGTGATTTCCCGCTCGTGACAGAACCATTGCCGAACTACGATACGTTTGCTTTCGTACCTGAGATGCCGAAATTCAATACCGAGAATGATGAAGTAAAGTCTTACTTGCTCCATGTCGCTCGTTACTGGGTCGAAGAATTCGGAATCGATGGCTGGCGTCTCGACGTCGCCAACGAAGTCGATCACGCATTTTGGCGCGATTTCCGTCAAGTCGTCAAGGAAGTCAACCCTGACACGTATATCCTTGGTGAAATTTGGCATGACTCACAGGAATGGTTGCTCGGTGACCAGTTTGACGCTGTCATGAACTACCCATTTACAAATGCCGCTTTGAACTTCTTTGCCTTAGATAAGACTAAAGCAACTTCGTATGCGAACGATATGTCGCATGTATTGTTCTCAAACACGATGAATGTCAATGAAGTGACCTTTAATTTAATCGGTTCACACGATACACCACGTGCGTTGACGCGTGCTGGGAATAACAAACAGAAGCTTCGTCTTCTCTTGTTATCGATGTTGACGTTCTCGGGTAGTCCCGTCATCTATTATGGTGATGAAATCGGTCTCGATGGCGATCAAGATCCAGGCTGCCGGAAATGTATGCCATGGGATCCAGAAGAGCAGGATCGGGAGTTATTCGCCTATACGCGACACTTGTTACAGCTTCGAAAGCAGCATAAGACACTCGCGAACAAAGGACATATCTCTTTCGTTCATGCGAATGATGAGACGAATACAATCATCATGCGTCGCATGAGCCCGGAAGGATTATATTATATCTACTTCAACAATTCAGATGCTCCCGTTTCGTTGACCGCTCCACAAGCTGGTCGGGGGCTTGATTTATTGACGAACACGCACCAGCAGACACTTGATGTCTCTCTCCCTGCGTATTCTGGAACGATCGTTCAAGTCTTATAATTATCTAAAAGCCTGTACACTCACCTTCTAAAAAAGAAGTTTTGTGTACAGGCTTTTTTCTGTATCCGTTCTCCAGGATAGGAACAAGTTAATGAATGCCATCGAATTAGGGTATAGGGTACAGAAAGGAGGACATCCTCCATGGAAATTTTCTTTTACGCCGGTCTCATCCTCATCGGCTTGTTTACGATCAGTTACTTGAGTGAACGATTCCACGTCCCGAGTATTCTGGCATTCATCTTGATTGGAATCGTCCTTGGATTTTATTACGATCCTCCCGAAGAGCTGAAACTCGGAGGAGAAGCGGGCATCATCGTCCTGTTCTTTTTACTCGGTCTAAAATTTTCAGTGGCGGACTTGCTGATTCAGCTCCGTTCCATTTGGAAAGCAGGAGTCATCGATATTCTACTTTCGTTTGGTGGAACAATCCTGTTGACTTTATCGTTCGGTTTTTCCATCGCCGAATCGTTTTTGATCGGCTGTGTCTTGTATGCGACGAGTTCTTCGATTTCTGCTCGACTGCTCGATCGGGAACCGGATAAACATCAGGATGTGAATCGCTTCGTGCTGTCCCTACTCGTCTTCGAAGATTTGATGGCACCGATCCTACTGACGACGGCACCGTTCGTTTTAGGAACTGAGACGTTCTCGGTTGCCAAAATCAGTATCATCTTTCTCGGATTTGGCTTCTTCTTCATTGCTTTAATCATCATGACATTGTTCATCCGAAGACGGAAACGTCTCGTCGATTCACTCTACCGTCATCCTGATGCCGGCATCGGAATCATCGGGTTAATCTTGTTATTTTCCGGTGTCGGTATTTTATTCGGCTTGTCAGAAGTACTTGGCGCCTTTATCATCGGTATTCTGTTAACCGAACTGGATGAGACGCGTTATCTTAGACGACTAGTCACGCCGTTCCAAGACTTATTATTACCATTGTTCTTTATCACGTTCGGAATGTCATTCGAGTTGACTGACGGATTACCGATTGATCTATTTTTCTTCGCTCTTGTCATTTGGGGAGTCGTCTCTAAATTCTTAGTCGGTTACCTCGGCGGAAAATCGTTCGGTCTATCAAATTATCATGCGATCGAATCAGGATTCTGTCTTGGTCCACGTGGTGAATTTTCGATTCTCTTCATCACGCTCGCTAGTGGCGCATTCGTGACGTTGACCGGGATATACATTTTTGTTTCTGCTTTTCTTGGAATTTTACTATTCCGTATCTCTACAGGATTGACGAATCGCACACATGCGACCGCACGAAAAATCAAAAAGAAATTGAATTAAAAAGACGTCGGCGCATCGTGCGTTTCCGACGTCTTTCTTCTATATATGTTCTTCGATTCATCGTCCTACAAAAACAGGACGTTTTTTTTCGATGAAGGATTCAACAGCATGACGATGGTCTTCCGTTTTTCCAGCACGTGACTGATAGATGATTTCTTGAGCAAGCATTTCCTCCAAGTTATTTTCATAACTCGCTGCTTGCAGCTGTTTGATGTACCCGATCACTTTTGTCGGACGATTTGCCAGCTGACGAGCAAACGCTGTGACCTCTTCTACATAATTCTCTGATGGGATACTTCGTGTCGCAAGATTGAGCGAAACGGCTTCGTCTGCTGATATCGTATCACCGAGTAACGCAAGCTCCGTTGCTTTTGCTGCACCAATTAGCCGAGGTAAGAAATACGGAGCTCCTGCATCCGGGACAAGACCGATATTGATGAATCCAAGCGACAATTTCGCTTCAGCATGGACGAGCCGGAAATCGCAGGCGAGCGTCAATGATAAACCGGCACCTGCCGCTACACCATTGATGGCAGCAATCGTCGGTTTTTTTGATTTAGCAAGTGCCCGAACGACAGGATGATAATACTGCTGTAGATATTCACCATGATCGAGCTCAGGCGAGACGGTTTTCAAATCTTGTCCTGCACAAAAACCACGTCCTTCACCAGTCAAGACGATGACACGTACTTCCTCATCCTGATTCGCTTCTTCTAGAGCGTCTGCCAACTCTTCTAATAAATTCGACGTTAATGCATTCAGTTGTTTGGGTCGAGCCAGCGTTAGCGTTGCGATTTGATCCTTGACGACATAATGCATTTCTCGTTTCATCGGATTCCCCTACCTTTTAAAAATGAATGATTGTTCATTATGATGTATTCGTGATATTTTATGAAAATCCTTTTAAATCTCTTTTTTTTCGATGAAAGACAAAAAACCCTCTTTCATTATGAAAATCGAAGGCGTATAGTTTCAAAAAGATAAAGAAACACTATTCGTTTTATGAAACAAAGGGGATTTATTTATGAAAACAGTCAAGCAACCAAGCTTATTCCACATTACGTGGCCATTATTCATCGAAATCGCATTGCATATGAGCCTCGGGATCATTGCAACGTTGATTTTAAGTTATTACTCGGATAGCGCTGCTGCGGCAGTCGGTGTATCCAATCAAATTTTGAATATCTTCATTATTCTCTTTAACATCACCTCGGTCGGTGCAACGATCATCATTGGTCAGTACCTCGGTGCAAGAAAGACGCAAAACGCTCGTCAAACGGCTCGTTCTGCTTTTGCGATTAACTTGTATACCGGTCTCATCGTTTCTCTGACCGTCGTGTTGTTCGGAAGACAACTCCTTGGATTTTTCTCGTTAGAAGGAGAGACGCTCGTCTATGGCGAAACGTTCATTAAGATCGTTGGTCTATTCCTTTTCTTAGAAGCTATCTCATTGACACTGGGTGCGATTCTCCGGAGTCATGGATTCACTAAAAATGCTATGTATGTCACGCTACTCATGAATTTCGTTAGTGCTTTCGGTAACGTCATCGCTGTTCTTGGACTCTTCGGCATTCCCGTTCTCGGTGTTGCTGGTGTCGCTTGGTCGATCGTCATCGCCCGGACAATCGCTGTCCTTGTCTTGTTCTTTGTCGTTTACCGCAAACTTTCTTTACGTTTTACAGTAAAAGACTTGATTCATTTCAATCGTGAGGATGTGAAACGAATCATGAACATCGGAATCCCATCTGCTGGTGAAGGGATCTCGTATCAATTCTCACAACTCATCATCACAGGATTTATCGCAACAATTGGTGAAGCAGCGTTGTCTGCTCGTGTTTATGTATCAAACATCACGATGCTTTGTTTCCTATTTACACTTGCAATCGCGCAAGGAACGCAATTACTCGTCGCACGCCAAGTTGGTGCTCAACAATTTGAACAAGCATATGGACGGGCTGTGAAAACATTGAAGATCGCTGTTTTCGCAAGCTTCATCTCAGCTGTAGCACTTGCTTCATTCGGTTCATCGATTCTATCAGCGTTCACATCGAGCCCTGAAATCATTGCAATCGGTATCCCACTACTCTGGGCAAGCGTCATTCTTGAACCAGGTCGCGCGATGAACATCGTGCTTATGGGAACTCTTAAATCGGCAGGAGATGTTCGTTTCCCTGTCGCCATCGGTATTCTATCAATGTGGGGAATCGCGGTCGTCCTCAGTTATACACTTGGTCTTGGTTTCGGTCTCGGTTTACTTGGAATCTGGATTGCCTTCTCTGCTGACGAATGGTTCCGTGGCATTTTCGCCATGAAACGTTGGCATGGACGGAAATGGGTCCAATACTCACTCGTCAAAGGAGAAACACATGAGCAAAACGAACGTCGAGAGGCTTCTGAAGCAGTCTAAGATTGACTTCGAATCCCTCACTTATCCTGTTGATCTTGATGATTTATCTGCTGAAGCCGTCGCTAGAAAGATTAATTACCCCCTTTCGACCATTTTTAAAACCCTTGTTTTGAAAATGGTCGAAAATAAATATGTCTTCGTCGTCATTTCGGGGGAAGAAGAACTCTCTCTAAAGGCAGCGGCTAAAGCATTGCATTCGAAAAAAGTCGCGCTTGTTCCGATGAGGGAGTTAGAAGGCCTGACTGGCTATATTCGAGGTGGTGTCTCTGCCATCGGTGCTAAGAAGAATTTTCCGGTTCTTTTATCGGATCGTGCTATTCATGAACCATTCATCATCATATCCGCTGGAAAACGTGGACATCAAGTTCGATTGAATCCTCATGATTTTTTATCTTTCACTCAGGGGATTCTCTTTACGAACGGCTGAATTCCATCTCCTAATTATGGTATGATGAGTAGTATCGATGAAGTGGCAGGAGGAATCATTTTGTGGAAAGATCGTGTTCGTAATTCAATACCCAACCTATTTACGTTCGGAAATCTGTATTGTGGTTTTTTAGCCATCGTCATGGCAGCAAAAGGTGATTTTCAAAATGCCACCTTACTGATCGTCATCGCGATGATGCTTGATAGTCTGGACGGACGTCTTGCTCGGATGCTTGGTGTAGCAGGCGACTTTGGAAAAGAACTGGACTCATTAGCAGATATCGTGACATTCGGTGTCGCACCTGCAATGATGGCCTACTATACGTATTTCTATGAATTCGGAGAAGTTGGTTTACTAATCTCTGCTCTGTTCCCGTTGTTTGGCGCATTCCGTCTTGCTCGGTTTAATTTATCGGCAACGAATGTGGCATCTGCTTATTTTTCAGGTGTACCGATTACAGCGGCAGGTGGTATTTTGGCCGTCGTCACGTTGTTTAGCGGACGAATGAACGACTTGATGGTCCCACTCGTCTTTACAGGTCTTGCCTTCTTGATGGTCAGTCGTGTCAAGATTCCAAGTTTTAAAGACATTCCCGTTCCGCGCCATACGTTCGTCATCACCTTTACGTTGCTGTACGTGACGTATGTCATGATTGCGCGTAGCAATGAGTGGTCGACGTTTTGGTTCGTTGCTGTTCCGTTGTATATCGCGTTTCTCCTTTTCTCGTTCATCAAAAAGAAGAAGCAAAAACAACATTCAAACGGATGATGATAGGAAGTGGTTCGGTTTCTCTTACGAGAAGCCGGACCACTTTTTTTACAAGACCGCTTCTCCCTCGCTCGTTTTCAAGATATATGGGTATACTTATGACAGAAGCTATTTTGGAAATGGAGGAATGTCACGCATGGAGCAGTTTCATAAACGTCTTTGGATTTTCTTTTCGATTTGGTTCACCATCGGCTTGATCTTAGTTGGTTTTTCGTTACTTCCCCCTTGGCTCGAGTGGGCCAATGCCGTCTTTTTATTCGCTTCCGGCTTATACGCAGCACTCTATTTTTGGCATGTCTTACCGAAGGGACGTCTTGTCATCCCCTTCATCTTCTTTGGTTCGATCATCATTGAGTCGATTGGGGTCCATACCGGTTGGCCGTTTGGAACATATCGTTACGAGTCGGATTTCGGTGTCCAATTATTAGGTGTACCGATTACGATCGGGGCTGCATGGCTGTCGGTCATGGGGGCGAGTCTCGCTTTCTCCCGTTTGTTTTCGTTTCGCTATAGTACATTGATTCTCGTTCCATTGTTCGCCGTCTGGCTCGATTTAGCGATCGATCCTGTTGCTGCTAACGTGAAATCTTATTGGCTTTGGCAAGACGATGGCTGGTATTACGATATTCCGACACAGAACTTCTTCGGGTGGTATGGAACGGCGCTCGTCTTTTCCTTTTTCATCAATCGCTATCAAGTCAAGGCGAAGGATGCCGCACTCGAACAAAACAATCAGTATCTCTTTTTGATGTTGCACTCTTTATTCGGTGTAACGGCAGGAGTTGCTGGTCTCTATGGCGTCACTTTGATCAGCTTAAGTGCATTCATCGTCTATTTCATTGTGAAACGAGGGGTTATCGTTGAAAGAAGCAAACAAAAGCAAATTAGCTGAGTCCGTATTTCATACGTATGTCGATCATGCTTTGATCCGACGTCATTTCCATCGTGTCTTATATCGAGCAGACGATCTACCTGTCCCTGGTCTCATGCTTGCTACGCACAGTTCTTGGTGGGATGGTATGATTCTTTTTCATTTGGATCAGACCTGTTTCCATCACGACCCCTACGTCATGATCGATCAAGCAGGGCTTGCTCGTTTCCCGTTCTTCTCCCGTCTCGGAGCTTTCTCTGTTGACCGGACATCATTCGCTGATATCAAGACAAGCCTTCATTATGCAAAAGAACGACTTCAAAATGGCAGCAGCGTCTGGATGTTTCCGCAAGGCGAGGAACGTCATCAAGAGGACCGTCCGCTTCGCTTAGCAAGTGGTGCCACACATTTAACGCGCTATACGCATCATGTGTCTCTCGTCGCCTTTTATTATTCATATGGACATGAACAGCAACCGGACGTCTACATCCGGACGCGTCGCTTTCATCCATTACCTGACGAACGGTCAAGTGCTCAGGCAAAACGACTGACGGTAGAACTAACTGCTTTATACGACGACATTCGAGCAGATGCGATTGCGGAACGTGTTGATTTGTATCGCTGTATCTCTACCCGAAGGGAACCACTTCCTGCACGAACGGAGCGCTGGTTACGGGCCCTTCGGTCATGAGTTGGTTCTTTCTCCTCTTCGCTCTAGCTGTCTGTCTCTATACATGGATCAATTTAGCTTTTCTACCACGATTAACGGATCCCGTTCAACCAGATAGTCTAGCAATTTGCATCCCGTTACGGAATGAGGAGCGTAATGTACGAAAATTACTAGACGCATTAGAACCTGCTCTGACACCAGGGATGCACGTTTACTTATATGAAGACCGCTCGACCGATCGGACGCATGAGTTATTGCTCGATCGGATTGGTCAAGACGACCGTTTTACAGTGATTGATGGTCTTCCCTTACCAGCAGGCTGGGCAGGAAAGGTTCATGCATGTCATCAACTCGCGAAACGAACGACAGAGGACTATCTGTTATTCCTCGATGCTGATGTGACACTGACACCTGATGCGATTTGTCGCTTATACGGAACGTTACGAACAGAACGAGCTGTTTTCCTTTCCGGTTTCCCGTCCTTTCCTGTACCGACGTTTCTAGGGAAGTGTTTGATTCCGATGCAACATGTTCTTATCGCGCAGCATCTTCCGATTCCGTTTCGCAAGGTGAAACATCCAGCGTTTGCTGCAGCCAACGGCATGGTCGTTCTCGTCGAACGATACGCGTATGACCAAGTCGGTGGACATGAAAGCATCCAATCGGCTCTCGTTGACGATTTAGAACTTTGTCGTACATTTAAACGACACGGGTTGACGACGACGCTCGTCGAAGTCGCCCCAGCAGTCTCTTGTGATATGTACGCCACGAACGAAGAAGTCTGGCAAGGTTTTCTAAAGAATGTCTTTCGTGGGATGAACGATTCTTATATCGTCGGATCATACTTTCTACTCTTTTACTTGGTTCAAGCAAGTGTCCTACCTTATCTCATCCTCCACCCATCCTGGCAGATGGGTGGCGCACTGATTCTTCTTTATTTAGCACGATTCCGGATCGATCGTGCGGCACGAATCCGACATGTTTGGTGGCTCCATCCACTGGCGGTATTCCTTTATGTCATCTTGCTAGCAAGTGCGATGATTCGAAGCTTTAGGAAACGGGAAATCACATGGAAGGGTAGGACCTATTCATAAGGAGGAATCAGTATCATGAAACATATAGCTGTCATCGGAGCCGGTCTTGGTGGACTCAGCGCTGCTATCTCATTAGCAGCAAAAGGATTTCGCGTCACGGTCATCGAGCGCAATACACATATCGGTGGCAAAATGATGCCGATCGTCACAGAAGGACATCGCTTCGATTTTGGTCCGAATACGATCACGATGCCGGAAGTTTTTCAGTCTGTCATTCTTGAATCCGGTGCGGATCCCGATGAGTACTTTACATTCACGAAACTTGAACGTCATACGGTCAATCATTTTTCCGATGGAAGAACATTAACATTTTCGTCTGGACGCGAAGCGATGCGGACAGAAGTAGATCGTTTCACGAACGGTCAGTTGGCGAAGAACGATATTACAGGTTACCAAGAAGAAGTGGCGAAGTTGCATACGATCGCAAAACAACAATTCTTTACGAATATTGATTCGTATATCCGCCCCTCCCTCTGGCGAGACATGTTGAAAGTGCATCCCTTTCAAAACCTTCATGGGTTGCATAAGCACTACTTTAAGGATAAAGGGTTGATTCAGGCACTCGATCGTTATGCGACGTATATCGGGAGTAATCCGTATCAAACACCCGCTACCTTCAGTTTAATCGCTCATTTAGAACTAAATGACGGTGTCTACTTCACAAATGATGGTAATACAGCAATCGCAGAAGGGTTCGCCCGACGTGCAAAAGAACTAGGTGTCGTCTTCCGTCTTGGCGATGAAGTGACACAGATCGAAGTCGTCGATGGACAAGCAACGGAAATTGAATTGAATCACTTGGAATATCTCCCGGTTGACTTTGTCGTCATGAACGGTGATTTGTTGACACAATATCCACGTCTGATCTCGGAAACGGCACGACCTGATTTTAAAAATCCGACACCTGCTCAAGTCGAACCGTCGATTTCTGCCTATGTCCGATGTATCGGTCTCTCACGTCGGATCGAAGGGCTGGCTCATCATAACGTCTTCTTCTCTTCAGATTACGAAGCTGAGTTCAAGGCACTCTTTGATGAAAAACGTTACGCTGAGGAGCCGACGATCTATATCTCGAATTCTTCCGTCACAGCACCAGAAATGGGACAAGCAGGTGATAACTTATTCGTGCTCGTCAATGCACCTGCAACGGATACTGGACATGCGATTGATTTTGATACGTATGATCAACTGATCAATCAACGATTGCAGTCCTTTGGGATTGATATTTCGTCCGATGTCGTCTTCGAGCAACGGGTCACGCCACAGGATATCGAACAAACCTTCTTTGCCTATCACGGCTCGTTATATGGCTTGTCATCCAATGGCATCCGGTCGTCTTTCCTCCGTCCGAGCAACCGTTCAAAGAATGTTCACAATTTGTTTTTTGCCGGTGGATCAACGCATCCTGGTGGTGGTAGTCCAATGGTGACGCTTTCAGGAAAACTAGCAAGTGAACGAATCGTCTCTGCTGTCGCCGCTACCCTGTGAACGTTATGTGAATTGCATATCAATCACTTGTACGGACAACTAAGATTTGATACGATTACTTCGAGTTCAAGAGGTAGTGATTGACCCCACATCCTCAATCAAGCGCAAGGTGACTTCCCCGAGTCAAGAGCGTTGAAGAACTTACTTTTTCTAACCAGCGAAATCAAATGGGACCCACCCATTTCATCACGTGACTCATCGTGTGTCCATTCGCATGACTTACGACGTTCCCCCTTAGATCGTCTCATCCGAATGGTCCACAGATAGCTCGATAAAGAAAAGACCATCCCCGTGGTCGAAACAGACCTATCTCGTAGTCCAGATGTTCGCTCTGGTGTAGAAGTAATCTGAGACTCCCCGGTCTCAGACCATAGAAAAAAGACCTTGGTCCCCGCCAAGGTCTTTTTCTATGGTCATGTATTAAATCGTAGCAAGTAACTTCATTTTTTGCCAACGGCTGACGTACGCCCGTTTTGTAAAGACGTCATAGTGATTATCCCGCGCTGCATCGAGTATACCACGGTACAGGAAAGCAGCAGCCTTCAGAGCACGCCGACTCTCTCGTGGATACCGTTCAAACGATGGAATCGCTGCGTCATACAGATGCTCTGCTCGAAGTGCAACCTCTTCCCAGAGACCGATAAAGTCTCCTGAAGGACGACCAGCGAGTAACGATTCCGCTGTGACACCGTATGTCTCCATCCATGAATGAGGCAAGTAGATACGGCCGCGTTTTGCATCTTCACCAACATCACGTAAAATATTCGTCAGTTGCATCGCAATTCCAAGATCAATAGCAGACTTACGGAGATCAGGCTGTTGCGGTGCAAGGATGGGCAACAACATCAAACCGACAGTACTCGCTACGTAGTAGCTGTATTGCTCTGTCTCTTCAAGCGTCTGATAACGATTTTTCTCGATATCCCAACGCATCCCTTCCGCGAGCTCAAGGAATGGTGTCTCATCCATTTCATAACGTTCAAATACGTCTGCCAACGCAATCCATAACGGTTTATCTAATACTTCGCCATCACGGAATCGTTTGAATTCATTCAAGAAAGCTAGTAAGCTCTCTTTCGGCGTATCCGACTCATCGACGGTATCATCGAGGAACCGGCAAAATGTATAGATGGCATAAACAGCTTGTCGATCTGCTTTTGGTAAGAGTGAAAAGGCTTTATAGAACGTCTTAGATCCGGACTGAATGACTTCCTCACATTTGATATACGCGTTCTGGATCGTCACTGAATTCATGTTTCCACCCCATCTCTTGTTCCATTCGGTTTACGAGTATCGTTGCGCCCATCATGACGACTGGTACTCCTCCACACGGATGCACCGATGCACCGACGGCATATAATCGATCGATATCCGGATACGGTTTTGCCTGTGTCTTTAAGGCAGCCGATTGGCGAATCGTCGGCGCAATCCCAAAACTACCTCCCTGATATAACCCAAAGGCCTGTGCATCATTAGGTGTACGAATCTTCATTTCTTGTATCTTTTCCCGGAATCCCGGATGATGATGCTCGATTTTTTCAAGTACGGTCTCAATGAAGTCTACTTTTTCATAATCTTCTACACCATAGCCACGCGGAGAAGGAATTAATGAATAGACGACGCTATCGTCCGTTCCTGTTAAACTACGGTCAATCCGACTCGGATGGAACAGATAGACTGCCGGATGTTCAGGTAATCGTCCTTTTTTAAAGATATTCGTCATGAGCGGTTCCAAGTCGTTTGGCATCAAAAAGCGATGCACCGGTAAATCGACTTTCCCTTTCATCTTGAAATATAGCAATAGCGTACCGCCTGAAGGTGTATAGGTCTTAGGTTGTTTACCTTCTACAAGGCGTTCCATCAATGGAAACTCTCCATTTAGTACGATTTGATCGAATGCTTCCTGTGTGCCATCTTGTAAGACGATTTCCTTTGCCTGTCCTTGGTCGACGACGATTCGTTCAACGGGTGCCTCGAAGACGAATCGGACACCACGTTCGACTAATGTGTCATACATGCGTTCAGCAAGCGAGAAATAGCCACCTTTTACATACCAGACACCTTCTGCTTGTTCCCGGTACGGAATCAAACCGTAAATCGATGGTGTCGTATAAGGGTTTCCGCCGATATAAAATGTCGGGAAACTGTATGCCATGCGCAAATATTTACTCTTGAAGTATCGCTTCAAATGGTCATGTGCAGTCTCTAGAGCATGCATCTGTAATAATGGACGCATCATGTCTGGGTGCAACAACTCCGTCTTCCTACGATAACCACGTTCTAAAAATTTCGATACACTCGTCTTATAATCCTTTTCTTTTTGATGCATGAATTCATAAAATCCACGACCTTCACCGAATTGACGTTCGATCGCGATCGCTTGATCCACGACATCGGCTACTTTCGTAACGACGGTACCATCGTCGAAGTGAAGGTCATACAATGGATCGACCCGTTCAAGTTCTACTCCCGTCACGCCGGCTTCTGCCAACTGCTCTTTTAACTTGCCTGGCATCAGAACGATCGTCGGACCTTCATCGATGCGGCCACCCGATTCAAAATCGACGGATCGTAATCGACCACCGACATGTGCTTCTTTTTCAAAAATCGTAATCTCGACTCCAGGATGTCTTGCTGTCAGCAAAAGCGCTGCATGCAGTGTACCGACACCGGCTCCTACGAATCCTATCTTCATGTCCGCACCCCTTCTTTTTTGAGCACGAGTTCTGCCGTAATACGCGCGGATTCGAAAATCGTCGGTAACCCGCTCCCCGGATGTGTGCCACCTCCGACGAGATACAGATGATCGAGCTCTTCAAATTGATTATGCGGGCGGAAGTACATCATCTGTGTCAACTGATGACCGAGATTGAACGTCGCGCCTTGATGGATCCCCATCGCTTCCCAGTCGTCTGGCGTAAACATCTCTTCGACTTCGATTGCCGCCTCAATCCCTTGATACGGTGAACGCGTTTCAAGAGCGTCCAGAACACGGCGACGTAGTTTCGGTCCTTCGATCGACCAATCAAGTTCAGAGTAATTGTTCGGCACTGGCACTAAGACATACATAGCAGACTTGCCTTCAGGTGCTAGCGTTGGATCAATCACGGATGGATTTTGGACATAGAACGAAAAGTCATCCGATAATTCTAAAGTCTGCGTCATCTCGCGAACGTTTTTCTCATAATCCTCTGCAAAGTAAATCGTATGGTGTGGTGCATCGAACGTCCGGTTGACACCAAGGTATAACATGAACGTCGAACACGAGAATTTTTTGCGGTCAATTTTTGGTCGGGACCATTTTTTCAAAACCCCTTCCGGCACCAGATGATTCATCGCATGTGCGAAATCGGCACCGATGATGACTTCATCGAATAACTCATGTTGACCTGACTCGAGGATGACTCCTTCGACAGCTTTTCCGTTTAAAATCAATTGTTCGACGCCCGCACCTAACTGTACGGTTCCACCTAGCTCCTCGATCGCACGTTGCATTGCAAGCGGTACTTGATGCATCCCACCAATCGGATGATGGACACCGTAAGCATGTTCCATGTAAGACAAGATCGAAAAACCACCCGGACATTCCCATGCTGACATGCCTAAGTATTTCGCTTGGAATGTAAAAGAATACTTCAATTCTTCGCTCGTGAAGTAATCGGATAAAACATCATAAAGCGATCGTCCGAGCGATAGGCGTGGCAGTGCCGTTAAGACACGCGGTGATAAGTAATCCGTCAGCCGATCGTGACGTGTCTGTAAGATTGGCATGAGTTTTCCAAGCTTAAGTGCTTGCTCTGCCATGAATCGATCGTACCCTTCCCCGTTTCCAGGAAATTGTCGTTCGATTGCCTCTTTCATCCTGTCCCGATCCGTCGTCATCGTAAACTCCTCTGTTCCGCCTTTGAAATAGAGTGTATACATCGGATCAAGTGCCTTTAAATCTAAATAATCTTCTAATCGTAAACCGGCTTCGTGAAAACGTTTTCTAAAATATGCGGCATATTAAGGAATGTTGGTCCTCGATCGAACGTATAGTCACCTAGCTTGACGGCAGAAGTTCGTCCACCGACTTGCGTTTGTTTTTCGTAAACGGTGACGTCTACTCCTTTTCCTGCTAATAACAAGGCACATGCAAGTCCCCCAGGTCCTGCTCCAATCACTGCTACGCGTCGCTTCACCCAAATCTCTCCTTTTTATCTCTCATCGTTTCAACTATTATACTAAGCACATAGTAAAAGCAACAAATTTGAACTGTCTTCCAACTGTAAAAACGCCAGACTTCGCTTAGGAAGTGGCGTTTGCAGTGACGATATACCAGGCACCTTCTTTTAAGAATGGTGTGATCGAAATGTTTTCAAACCCAGCTTTCGTTAGATCTTCTTTCAATTCTTCCTTACTTGGTAATGGATACAGATTCTCATGCAACGTCATGAAGGCATTGAATGCTGCTGAGAATGGTGCACCGTGTGAACTGTCGCGTAATGGTGTGACGAGAATGACTGTTCCATCATCCTTGACGAAACGACGAACTCCTTCTAATAGCGCAAGGCGCTCCGGTTGCGGGAAGTAATACAAAATATTATTCATCATGACACCGTCATATGTCTCTTTTACATCAAACGTTTTGATGTCCCCGACGACAAAATCAATCTCTCCGCTCGTATCTCGTCGTTTTGCTTCGGCGATGACGGATTCTTCAATATCGATTCCGGCGAGTCGTAAGTCCGGCAATGCCTCGTGAATTTTACGGAGATATCCACCATAAGCACAACCAATATCAAGGAGTGAGGTCAGATTACGACTGCGAATGATATGGCGTACTGCCGGGAAAGCAACCGTCTCAACGAGAGCTGAAGTTTCAGCCACGATGTCTCCATGTTCCTCTCCATTAAAGGTCTTTTGTTGACCCTCTTCTAAAAATTGAGGATAAGAGAATAGTGCTGGCAAGTGCAGCTCCATCATTTCCGATAACATGAATCCGATACTGCGATCGTCTGATTGAGAGAGTTCCGGAAGAACATGGCGAGTCGCTGTATAGCGTAAATCTTTTTTCTTCAAGTGACCGACTGCGACACCGACTTCGAACCAGCGGGATAACGCTTCCTGTGTCAGCGGACGCTGCATTCGTAGCTGTGCCTCTGCTTGTGTTGCTCCTGTTTGAAGAGCATCGAATAACCCATATTTATAACCGATATACCCATGCCAAAGTGGTAACACCGGTTCTGCGCGTTTCATCCATTTTCGTGCCCGAAAAACTTTCGTCCATTCCTTCAACTGTGCCACAAGCGTTCCCCTCTCTACTGTGTAATACATCCCTTTTCCCAAATAACAACCACTTGTAAACAAAAATTACTAACGAACATGACAAAAAGAGTCCTTTCAACCTGTAAGGTCGAAAAGGACTCTTTGATTTCGCATGAACTTAGAAGAATTTCATACCATATGGGAGTGAATAGCCTAGGAATACTGTCACAAGGACGAGTACGATGAATCCGATGACGAAACCGGAATAAGCTTTTCCTTTTTTAAGTCGAACAAGTGTCAACTCTCCAAAGATGAGCGATAGTAAGCCGAGTGTAATCTTCGCATGGTAGAGTGGGTCTGGATTTTCAGACATCCCCATGATTTTGATGTACAGATAAAGACCTGTCGCGAACGTCAATAAGAGTAAAAGACGGAACGCCATATGAATCCCTTTTGCAGCTTTTTTGTTGTTCTTGTACATCGAAAAGGCGACGAAGAACGTAACCAATAAAAGTACCCAAAGTAAGACGTGTGTGTGAACGAATGCTGTGATTGGCATTTCATTTCCTCCTTTCTTTTCCTATTTCATCGTATCTGATTTCAGGACGAACACCTAGTGTTATTTTGTTGATATATGGTTTTTTCAGGAGATTGTCACATGTGTAGACTGGACAAGTGGAAATTTGACGGTAAAAAGACTACCTTCCTTCACGACTGACTCGACATGAATTTCTCCACCATGACCCGTGACGATTTCCTTACATATAGCTAGTCCTAGACCAGTCCCACCGATTTTTCGACTATCCGAGTTATCGACGCGATAGAACTTTTCGAATAGACGACTCAGCGATTGTTCTGGAATCCCGATTCCCTCATCTCGAACTTGAAGAATGACTTGATCAAGTGATGTCGTGAGTACGACATCGATCGCACCACCAGATGGTGAATATTTCACTGCATTATTCAATAAATTATTGAGCAACTGTCTGATTTTTTCTTCATCTGCTTCAATGACTGGCAACTGATTTCCCTCATGATGGAACGTAATTTGATGAGCTTGTGTCGAAGCCGCATAAAATTGTGTCGTTTCTTCAGCAATCGTATAGATGTTCACCGATGCTTTTTTATACGATTGTGTGCCCGACTCCATGCGCTGGACATCTAAGAAATCATTGACGAGATTCGCAAGACGTTCCGTTTCGGAATGGATCGTCCGCAAATATCGATCTTGGCGCGACTCTTCGATGTCTCGGTTGAGCATGAGTTCTGTAAATCCGTAAATCGAAGAGAGTGGCGTCCGAAGTTCATGAGAGACGGTTGAAACGAGTTCTGATTTCAAACGATCCATTTCAGTCTCTTTCGTCACATCACGCATGACGAGCATCGTTCCTTTATGTACGTGATGGATATGGATCACCTCGACATAAAATTGAATGAATACCGTTTCGTTTCGAATCGAGAACTGTAAACTATCGGTCGGTAATTCTCCACGCAGAACTGAATCAACATAACGGCTAAAGACTTCTGGTTCGTCGACGACGGATCGAATGACTTCTAAGCACGTTTGCAATGTCTCCTGTTCAGTCTGAACACCATAACGTAATTCCGGGAATAAATCGTATAATGGTCGATTGACGAAGACCTCTTCTTTCCCCGGTTCAAGATAGATGACGGCCTCTCGAATCGAATCGAGAATCCGCTCTGTCTTCGTTTTCTCTTTCGTCATCTCGTCAAACAACCGCATCCGTAAAAGCGATAGCGATAATTGACGGGAGAAGGACATGACATCACGCATCTGTTCGTTCGTAAACTGATCGCGATAACGGACAAGGTAGATATACGCGATGATGTCACCAGACGTCGGTTCAAGAATCGGTACAGCTGTTTCGTACATATAGTACGGGTACGGCAGTGGATGATTGCTTGCGACTTGTTTAGAAGAATGAACAGGTGACTTTAGTGACTCAGCTCGTTTTAAGAGAGACGCATCGTTTTGAAGCAGCTGTTCTGCCAATTCATCCGTCATTCCATACGTAACGACAGAATAACTATCTTCTTCATCAACAAATACTAATGCACCAATCTCAGAATCTGTGATCGTGACTAGCTTCTCAATGATTTCTGGATAAGCAGTCAACGACTCACGTGCCGCGAGCGTTTCTGTCAAATCATTCCGATACTGCAAATGTTGCTCATTCCGCATCGTCAGCTCTAATGCTTCTTCGAGTTCTTCTTGCTGTGCTTGTAATTCTTCTTGCTGTGCTTGTAATTCTTCCTGTTGCGCCTGTAATTCTTCATTTTTCGCTAATAAATGCTGCTTGTTCTCGGAAATCGAACTTGCCATCTGATTGAAGGATAACGCCAGGATTCCGATTTCATCTTTACGATTCGGTACTTTGACGCTCGAAACATCTTCACCGTTCGCAAGCCGTTGACTGTTCTTGACGAGAGATAATAATTCCATCGTGATGCGGCGAATAAACGGATAAATAAAGAAAATCAAGACGGCAAGTAAGACGACGATATTCGCTAACCAAATCAGCTGTGTCGTCCGGATTTCCCGTTCCAGTTGGTCGCTCGTCCGTTGTGCCCAATCCTCCAAAAATTCACGATAACCGCCGAGTGCTAGCTCGCTCTTATTGATTTCCGAGAGTACATCAATGTTTCCTTGAGCATCTAATTGAATCTTACCTTCAGCTAATAATTGCTGACCAAGTGGCAGTTCAGCAAGTGTTGTTCCTTTTAAGAAGGATTCCGTGACATCTCCAGATTCTTTCGCTTGGACATAGGATTGAATAAGCGGCAAAATCGCATCGAAATAATAACCATACAATTCTCTCGAGGACTGGGCGAATGCCTTTCCTTGATCATAAATCGCATTTTTTTCGAACCATTCTGTCTGCTGATCAATCTTATCTTGTTGAGCCATGACTTGATTGTATAGATCACCATTCCCCATCAAGGCATAACCGCGCATGTTGAACTGGACATCCTGCCACTCTTCCCATAAAGCACCCGCACGTGCACTCCGGTCACGGATATCTTCTAATTTCGCCCGAGTCGCCTGCAGTTTCGTATCGGTGTAGTTGTAGACGATCAATGATGAAATCATCAATGTAGCTAATACGACATAAAAGGAGGCCATGAGTTGGCGCCCGATTTTTCGATTAATCCACTTGGTGATCACTCAGTATTCCTCCCACGACATCAATCAGTTCTAACGGACTAAATGGCTTCGAGAAAAAGTAATTCGCTCCGATTTCTTCTGCTCGTTCGCGGTCTGATTGTTGACTTTTAGCCGTCAACATCATGATTTTTAAGTGTTGCTTATCTGGATGTTGTCGGACTTTTTCGATGACTTCAATCCCTGTCATTCCAGGCATCATGTAATCGAGTAAAACGAGATCATACTCAGCGTTCATGATTTTTTGATACGCTTCGTCACCGTCCGTCGCTTCGTCGATCGTATATCCTTCATCTTCTAGTGTATCGAGTACTAACATTCGTAAGACATCTTCGTCTTCTGCTAATAAAATACGTGCCATCTATTAAAACCTCCCAAAATTATCCATCACCAAAGTAACATATCTTCTTTATTTTACACAGTTCTTTCACAATAAGAAACGGAAATCACTTTAGAAACTGATTTTGTCTCCTTATTCCTCATCCCTCTTTCGACCCATACTAAAACCTCCCTCATCTCTACCTTAAGTAGTAGGACGAGGAAGGTCTCGATCGTATCAAAATTAAATTACACTAAATCAATCGTTTCTTCTAAAGCAAACGCATAGATGACCTTGCGTGAAATTTGAATATGAAGAATCGCTTCTAACGCTTCTTGATACAGATTCAACTGAGTCGCGTACCGATTCCTTAACACATCAGCAGGTGTCTGTCCGACTTCCGTCGTAACGATTTGATCCGATTTATAATCGAGCAAGATATATGACTCTCCATCCTGAATCAAACAGTCGACGATTCCTTGCATGACTGCGTCATCCACTGGACCTGTCCAGTCTTTTCGGAAACGCGATGCCCCGATCTTATATGTGAATGGCAACTCTCGATAGACGTGGTTCGTCCGTAATCGTTCGCTGAACAATTGTCCGATTTCAGAGTCGAGGAATCCTTGTAACTGTGTTGTCGCTTCCCGCATCGTCGTCGCTTCAATCGGCGTAATGCGTTCCGTTGCTTCCCACTGATCAATTTGTTGCGAAATCGATTCGTCCGGTTCATATAATTGCATCGCTAAGTGTAAGACCGTTCCTCGTTCCGCTCCACTTAAAACAGGTCCGAGGAATTGTGGCGTTCGGTAATACGTCGTCTGGCGATATGTCGTTTCGAATGCTGCACGTTCGAGCTGTTCCGCCCGCTTCAGTTCCGTGACGGTCTGTTTTGCTGCCGTCTCTGTCGCAAGCGCATGCGGATACTGATACGAAAATGCCGCTTCGACAATTTCTTTGACTTGTGAATTAACCGGCACATCGATTTTTTCAAGCTTCTGGACGTGTTCGAGTTGCTCCACGAGTGTTGAGATTTCTTGATACGGTGCTAACTCCTCTAACGACATCACACGAATCGACCAATCCGTCTCATCGGGACGTAGTAAACTACTGCGTAAGACTGCCGGAACGACCCATTCCGCATAACTCTTCGCTTGGCGTCGATCATTTTCAGGTAGTAAGACTTCATCTGGTGGCGTCATCTGCCAGGTCGCCATTTGATCCTCTAAATCCTTGACTGTCCCGACAAGAATCAACTTTTCCTTCGCTCGAGTCATCGCAACATACAAGACGCGCATCTCTTCTGCCTTCATCTCTCGATCCATTTCCCGGCGGATGACTTCTTTTAAGAGTGTCCCAGATCGCAAACGACGAATCGGATCAATCGCATCTAGGGCAATGCCATACGTCTTATGCAACTGAATCGCCTGCATTTGATCCTGTTTGTTGAATTGCTTCGTCAATTGGCTGACGATCGTCACGGGGAACTCGAGTCCCTTTGATTGGTGGATCGTCATGATGCGAACGACGTCCTCGTCTTCTCCAAGCGAACGGGCTTCTGCGAAGTCTTCTCCTCGTTCAATTAATCGATTGATTAGACGAAGGAAACGATAGAGGCCACGATAACCGGACGTCTCATATTGCTTCGCTCGCTCATATAAAGCGTTCAAGTTGGCTTGACGACTTTTGCCTCCAGCGAGACAGCCGACGTATTCAAAATAGCCGGTCTGATCAAAGAGCGATCGAATGAAGGCAGGTAGGGCACTCCCACGTGCTTCAGTTCGCCATGATTGAATCTGACGGATGATTTCATCCATTCGAATTCCGAGTGATGATTCCTCTGCCGCCATTGCTAGCGCTGCCTCATAAAAGCTTCCTTCTTTTTGTTTTGCTCGAATCCGTCCTAAATCTCGATCCGCCACCCCAAAAATCGGCGATCGTAACAGACTCGCGAATGGAATGTCTTGAAGCGGATTATCGATCGTCTTGAGCAATGCCATCATGATTTGAATTTCCGTCGCTTGGAAGTATCCGCCTGTCGTATCCGCATAGACCGGAATCTCATACTGTTCGAGCACTTCGACAAGCGCTTGGACACGCTTACCACGCGACCGTGCTAAGACGACGATGTCGCGGTATTCACACGTTCGGAATCGGTTCGCTTTCGCATCGTAAATCAGATGTGGATGCTTCGAATCAACGAGTTCTAAAATTCGCGTCGCAATCGCTCGTGCTTCAACCTCTTCCTTTTCACTATCAAGAGGATCTATCAAGAGTAATTCAGGCGCCACTTGCTCCGATTCGAGATAACTCAGATTCCCGAGTCGAAGGTGCGCGGCTTCATCGTAATCAATCTCCCCGACCGTCTCATCCATCACTTGGCGGAAGATTTGATTCGTTCCATCCAGCACCTCAAGACGACTGCGGAAGTTTTTTGTTAAATCGATTCGTGTTCCAACGTCGGTCTGTTGGAATCGTTTGAATTTCTCAAGGAACAATCCTGGCTCTGCATGACGAAATTTATAGATGGATTGTTTGACGTCACCGACCATGAAGAGATTTCCTGTCGCCTCATCCGTTTTCGAGACCAATTGGATGATGCGTTCCTGAACCTCGTTCGTATCTTGATATTCGTCGACGAGTACTTCAACGAAGCGTTCCTTCAGAAGTTTTGCCACGTCTGACGGTTGTCCTTCGTCCGTCAAAATCTCTAATGCAAAATGTTCAAGATCCGAAAAATCGACGATGCCACGTTGTTGTTTCGCTTCGAGATAATCGCTTGCAAATTGACGTACGAGTGTCACGATCGTCTCGACGTGTCGCAACTGCGACCGCAAGTCCTCCAAGTAATCAACACCGGTCTTTTGGACGAACAGCTCTTTCATTTTCTTGAACTCCGCTACGAGTCGCGTCCGCTCTGCTTGAAACGGTTTGATTCCTTCATCCCCGCGTGGACTCTTCCAGCGACCGAATTCTACTGCTTGAAAAGCAAGCGCAACCATCGTCCAGTGGCGTGCCGACGTCTCAAGCGAGGTAAAAGGAGCAATGTCCTGACGCATCATCTGTCCCATTTCCGTATAACCAGACTGCTCCAGCTCAAAAGCAAGTTCTCGGTAACGTCCTAATAAATTCGAGAGACTTTCCCACTCTAATTCGACTAGTCGTTGCATGAGTGGAGAATCATCCGGGTCAATTGGCTGATCGTACTGACTGATTAAATGTGCATAAAAAGCTTCCGGATCCGGTAAGGAACGGGAAAACCGATAGAGATTCGAAATCAGTGTCAGCATCGCTTGATCATCCCGATCTGACGTATAACTATCAATCAAATCATAGAATCCCGGGTCCTCAGAAGCATAAAAGGACTCAAAGACCGCTTCTAAGACATCGTCTTGCAATAACAGTAATTCAGATTCATCGGCAATTCGAAACGCAGGATCTAGACCAATCCGGTAATAATTCTCGCGCAGAATCGACAAACAGAACGAATGAATCGTTGTAATTTGTGCCCGGTTCATTAATTGACGCTGTTTTTTCAAATACAAATCATCCGGTGCCTCTTTGATGCGCTGGTCCATCACCTCAATGACCCGCGTCTTCATCTCACGTGCTGCCGCATTCGTAAAGGTAGCAACGAGAATCCGATCAGCCGACAACTCATCTTCGGGATCAATCAATCGTTGCGTCAGCCGTTCAACGAGGACCGCTGTCTTCCCTGATCCCGCTGCCGCTGAGACGAGGATATGTCCACCTCTAGCTGAAATGGCTTGTTGTTGTTCTTCCGTCCAACGCACGCTCATTCTTCTTCCTCCTTCAACCGTTCCAGTACCTCTTTTTCAGACATCGGTTTTAATGGGCGATACTGATTCCCAAGCGATTCATCGAACTGACAGACTGAACGATACTCACAAAAACTACACGGTGTCCGTTCCTGATAATCGAATGGATTGATGGCGATATCCCCATCATAGATATCTTGACTGCTGTCTTTTAATGCCTCCCATGCATGATCCATCAGCGCTGATAAATCTTCCTCTTGTACGACACCTTTCGTCTGCGTCTTATGCAGTCCGTTTTTTGTGAATGTCACTTTGACGAGCGGTGATTTTTTTCGTTCATCGTACGCAATATGATCCATCGCTCGTAGTACCTCGTCATTCTCGAGAATGACGCCTTGCATTTGATAGGACTCGAGTAACAGTTGGTTGCGCTCTTCTTCGTCAGCCGATAAATCGCCCCGTAACATCGGGTTTTTGACGTGGAAATATAACGCACCAGCTGGTTTTGCCTGCTGTTGATAAAGCAGCTCCGACTGCTCCACGACCGTCTTCAAATACAACAACATCTGAATCGCAAGCCCATAATAGATTTCCGCAAAATCAAGTCCTCGAGCACTTGATTTATAATCAATGATTCGAACGTATAGCTGATCACCAATCGTCGCCTGATCAATCCGGTCGATGCGACCCGTGAATTCAATTTCTGTTCCATCCGGTAACGTAAAGCGTAATGGCGGGAACGTCGCATTCCCAAAACTGATTTCAAATAAGTCAGGTTCAAAATCTGTTCGTTTTGCTTGTTCCACAAGCATTTTAGCTGTTTGTTCGACGACATCCGTCAATTTTTTCTTGATATACCCGAAGCGACTCGAACTCATCAAGATCGCATTCTGAATTTCCGGTGTCACCTTTTCGACAGCTTCCTTCGCAAGTGTTCCGCACGTCTCGCCGTCGATCTCTCGCCAGTGTCGTCCAGAAGCTTTAATACTGAGCGACAGATCATTTAATGCGCCGTGGAACAGATTCCCGATGTCCGGTGCTTCAAATTTATACAGCTTCCGCTCGCGTAAACGAAGTCCGTATCGAGCAAAATGCTTATACGAGCAGGCGTTATAGGTCTCAAAACGCGAAACGCTCGCTTGCAGTGAATCACCATATAGACGATGCGCCAAACCCTCCGGCAAGGCTTCCGCTTGATTTTGATAGAACAAGGCACTCGAGAATAACCCCATCCGTTCACGTCCCTGTCCGTTTTCGAGAAGCGTATTGTACACTTCGAACCAAATCGGCTGAATCGGATAACGTCGTTGCAAACGGCGCAGCTCGATCGCCGTCGCTGCTGCCGCGCGATCTGGACTCGTTACGAAATCAAGTTGTTCTTGCGGTGCGTGTTCCCCAGCTTCCGCAAAGTGTGTTTTGATCGGACGATCGAGCAACAATTGTCGCTTTAATTGTTTTGTGATCGCTGCCGGCTGAAGCGCCTTACCTTCTTCATCGACCAGTGCGTAACTGACATACAAGGCTTCACTTGGAGCCATCATCCCTTGATACAGGTAAAACAGCTCATCATCAAACACATCAAGAGACGCTTTTCCAACCGGAATACCATGCTCATGTAAAAAGTCATGATCATTTTCGGACAGTAACTTTGATTGATCTTGAACGAACGGAATCAGACCATCATTCGCTCCGAGTAAAAAGACGACTTTTACTCGTTGTAATCGTCCACGGACATAGTCCGTCGCGATGACTTGATCGAGCGATGGCGGAACAAGTGCAAAACGAAGGCTCTCAAGTCCTGTCTCGACCATCTGGACGAACAAATCCGTTGATAAGGTATGCTCAGGCGCAGCAGCTTCTAGCTGCTCGAATAGATGAAGTATCGCTTCATATACTTGATCATGCTCGCGCGCAACAAGTAATTGATCCTGCTCTAGTGCTTGCTTACGCCATTCCATTAAACGTTCTGCAATTTTTTGTTCTTCAAGGAATTGATAAAGACCTTTCGTATACGCGCTCATCGTCTTCGCCTGTTTCAGCCGACGGTGCAACGGTTCAATCAAGTCGACGACGAATGTTCGTAAATGGTTCAGTTCTTCTTCTTGCGCAAGCTCCTCTTCCGTTAAGCGAACTTCCTCTGCTAGGCGCCGCTTTAATTGCCACGGTTGTTGCCACATCGACCCTTTGATGCCGCGTTCGAGCACGAACGTCTCAAAACGATCGAGCGCTAGACGCGCATCTTCTGCGGGAATTGGCAAGAGCTCCGTCTTCAGTAAACAAAAGACCGTTTCTTCCCGATAACCCGACGTTACGATGTCTAAAGCAGATTGAATCAAGTCAACGAGTGGATGATGAACCATCGACTCACGTTGATCCAAGAAATATGGAACATCATACATGTGGAAGGCTCGTTCCAAGTGATCCGCATACGGCTCAAGATGTCGCACGACGAATGCCATCTCATGAAACCGATACCCTTTTTGTCGAACGAGTTGAATCGCTTTCCGCACGGCTGATTCTGCTTCAACTTGACGGTTAACTGCAGCTGTCATCTGAAAGCCCTCAATGTCATGATCGACAGGAGGATATCCCGGCTTCAACAAGGCCTGCTCCAAATGTCGTAGTCCTTCTGATTGAAACTTGATTGGTTGATCATACAAAATTTCTTCATATGGAATCGACAGTTCCTGCATCTGACCGATCAATTGCATGTAGCACCGCTGAGACACACCAAAAGAAGTTTGTTTCGCATAAGGATCCGTTGCATCCATCGTAAAACTAATATGCATTTCAGCCACTTGTTGCATCAAGGCGAGTAAAACTTGTTGTTCCTGGAGCGAAAATTCATAAAATCCGTCGACGATGATCGTCGCTTGATCCAGTCGCGCTTTTGGAAGTAATTCGAGCAACGTCGTATAGTAATCGTCTGCATGGAGTGCTTTATCGACGATTCGTTCCGTAAAGCGCTCATAAATCAACGCAAGGTCGTTTAATTTCGGTGACCGTTCGAGAAAGCGATCACTCACTTGACGCAACATGTCTGGCTCAATCAACGAACGTTTAAACGACGCAATGAGCTCATCAAGTCCTTGGAAAAATCCAGGCATGTTTTTAGTTCGTTTAAAAATCTTCAGTTCGTCTTCTGATTCCTCAACGACCTGTCGCAGTAATAGCTGCGTCCCCGTCTCATCAAGAAATGGAATCGCTTGATTCCCGTAATCGCGTAAAATATGAAACGCAAAGCGCCGTAGACTCATGACCTCAAGACGAACAAGACCTGCTATCCGTTCATCTGTCGCAATCCGCCGCTCCATTTCAAATGATATCTGATCTGGAACGATGAAATACATCTTCTCTCCTAGTGGTCGTTGCTCGAGTTCTTGTACGACGCGCTCGATCAATTGTGTCGTTTTCCCACTACCGGCACGACCAATATGCATATGGTTCATCAAGAAAACCTCCTTCTCGTTTTTCTTTACTCTTAGTATCTCACAAACAAGAACAAATGTACTGTTTTTGGCGCATGTCTTCTACGTATAAATTTGCTATAATCAGGACACATCCTATGTAAGGCAGGTGATGCTTCTTGTCACTTTACGAAACCGTCGGAGGCGAGCATATACTCACATCCTTGGTTCGCTCGTTCTATCATCAAGTCTACCATGATTCACTGTTGCGACCGTTATTCCCTGAAGATCGGCAACGTGTCGAACAGGCACAACTCGTCTTCTTGACCCAATTGACAGGGGGACCGCGCGACCCGGATCAACCGCCGGCGAGTTTAGCGATGATTCACCGGTTATTACCGATTCAAAAAGAACATGCCATCCGTTGGTTGGAACTGATGGAAGTAGCTGCTCTTGATACGATTCCAAATGAAGAAGCACGACTTCAACTACTCGAGCGATTACGAATTGGCGCGATGAATGTACTACGCGTTTGTGAAGCACACCAGATGGACTGAGGGATTTTTCTTTCTCATCTGTCCATTTCCATGTAAAATAATAAATGGAGGCGATAAAACATGACGGAAGAACAAGAACAACGACCTGAACTCGTAAAGAATGCGATCGAGCAAGCCGAAGCATCGACGAACGAGGATGACACGCTCGAGGAAGAGCAAACCGAAGAACAAAAAAAATTGGATCACATCAAAGGTCTCGTAACCCTTGAACGCGGATCTGATTACTATCGTGT
Source organism: Exiguobacterium sp. E17S (assembly GCF_057772545.1). Classification (NCBI taxonomy): domain Bacteria; kingdom Bacillati; phylum Bacillota; class Bacilli; order Caryophanales; genus Exiguobacterium; species Exiguobacterium sp. E17S. The sequence goes on along the minus strand of NZ_JBYLRU010000001.1, from coordinate 64,616 downwards.
CGTTTTTTATGACGACCATAAACACTTGATTTTCAAGGAACTCGATTACGACCGTGTCGACTTCGTAGGTCGTTTCTACAATGATAGCTTTGATCCGACAAACTTGACGGAACTAGAAGAAATCGCAGAAAAAGCACTCTCGACTTCTTTACGAAAACGATTCTTGTAATGCATGAAATAAGCCGTCCTCCGATTGGAGAACGGCTTATTTTTTATTGATCAGGTTGTTTTTTCTTCCGACGAAGGACGTAAGCAAGAACGCCACCTGCGACAGCGATCCCTGTTGCCGCCAAGATCGGTAATAAGACCTTTTTGTTAGATGCTAGTTTTTGTTTGACTTGCTCAAGGCGGGACTCATTCGTCTCTTTCAAGGCGATGGATGTCCGACGGTTCATCGTGACGTGTTTCGCAGCATCCGTCACGACGATGCGTTTCGTGACCCAACGGCGATTTCCAGCATCATCGACGACCAATTGTCGCGCCCGTTTAATTCCTTTGATTCGTTTACCCGGTGTATTTTCCGGACGCACGATGCGGGAACTGATAAAGCGTCTGCCTCCAGTCGCACCAAATCCAGGCTGTAATTTTCGGCGATTTAACCATTCGTATGATTCATTCATCGTGTCGCGGTAAAAGTTACCGCTTCACCTCCCTATGATTTCTCTCTCTACTGTTTCTCCTTACGTAAGTAAGATTCCTGTTATGTGTTTCCACTTTTCACCGATTCTTAAACTCCGGTAACTGAAAACGACGCTGCATTTCATACGCCAGTTCCAGTGTTTTAATCCGTTGTCGTTCGATGCTGTATGCGGATGCATCTGTATCGATACATTGACCTGTCTGAAATTCGACTTGTACTTTACCGGATTTTTTCTGAACAGTCTTCATCTGTTTAAAATTAATCCAAATACATTCCGCCTTTTCTTTTGCGGTCGTTGGAAAGAAAATCGTCTGTGCTTGCCAATCCACTAAAACAGGGGTCTTTCGGTTCGGACCAAGAATATGCCGCGCTGCTTCGATTCTTCCACGCATGGACGAACCAAAATACAAACAGGATTCTTCAATCAACTTAATGGGATGACCATCTAAAATACTTTCAGAATGTTCCTTGATGACGAGTGTCTGCGGTTCACCGTATTGACCGTATCGCGGGATCAAGGCTAACGTTTCTTCCGTGATTGGGTATGACATCTCCTTCGCTCCCTTCCTGGATTATATTGGTTATATCAAACTTCCTTTTGCCTTGCATGACCGGAACGATTATTTCCTAACGAAAAAAACGAGATCCAAAGATCCCGTTTTTAAAATTCTTTTGGTTTTTTTTCCTCTTGCTCAATAAAATGACGTGGGAAATTAAAAATCACACAAACTTTTCCAACTCCATTTCCCGCAGAACGGTTTTCGATTGCGACCGTTCCATCATGACGCTCAACGATCCGTTTGACGATATAGAGACCAAGCCCAAACTTTCCTTCCTTGCCACGTGAGAATTGATGGAACAGTGGCGAGGAGGCGTCAAGCGGTGGTCCGTCATTTTCGATTTCGATATGCACCTGATCCGCTGTTCCGGACAATCGGATATCGATTCGTGTTTCGGCATAACGAATCGCATTGTCCATGACATTTTCGAGCGCAACACGTAACTGCTCTCCTTCACCAAGAACGATTCCCGCTTCTCCACTAACATGCCATTCAAGTGATTTCGTCCCAGAAAAGCGATTTTTCAACAGATGCACCATCCGGTCGATGTCAACATTGTCCCACGTTGAACGATCGAGCTCGAAATAGTCGAGCTTCGTGACATAAAGTAGAGCCGCGACTTTTTTCTCCAACCGCTCCGCTTCTTCATCAATGACGGATACGGATCCGGTCAAATCACCATCCGGATAAATCCCGTCTGAGATGGATTGAGCATAACTTCGGATGACCATGATCGGTGTCTTCAAATCATGGGAGATGTTTTGAAGTAATGATTTTTGTGCCTTATCTTGTTTTTCAAGATCCATCCGCATCGCATCGACCGATCGTGCGAGTCGTCCGATTTCATCCCCGCGATCAAGTGGAAGTGGTGTATCCCATTTCTGAGCCGCGATCTTCCCGACCGCTCCCTCGATTTCGACGAGTGGTTGTGTCAACCGTCGCGCTAACCAAAAGGCAATGAATAGCGTAAAGATACTTCCAATGATGACGACGAATCCGATTTTCGAGAATAACTGCGTAATCAGTTCTTGTCGATACGCATCCCAAACATAGGAGACACGATAGTACGTTTCACCACTATCCTCGATTTTTCGAATACTGTAGTATACATCTTCTTTATCAAGACGCGTTGTATACTTTGCCGTAACTGTTTTTTGATCAATCGCATCACGGTACATCTGATTGATCAGCTGTTGTGGTGCTCCACCGTAATAGAGCTTTCCGTTTTTAGAAAGGAGTAAGATATTAACAGAACGGGACTCCTGTTTTCGGCGGTCAAATTCAATCGGATTATCCTGAAGCATCTCGATGACGGAGGCGTCCTTCGAGAAGAAGACTTCGCTATTCTCAAGTGTCGCATAGACCTGTTCATCGATGAAATTTCCGATCGATGACCGAATGACCAGGAGAATGACCGCAGAAAGCGTGACGATGACGAGCAGAAACATCGCCCAAATCTGGAATCCGAGACTGCGGTTTTTCATGCAGACACCAAGCGATAACCGATGCCGTAAATCGTTTCGAGCTCGAGCTTCGATAATTTTTTACGGACACGACGAACGAGATCATCGACGACTCGGTCTGAACCGAAATAATCGTCACCCCAGACGCTGACGAGAATCTGCTCGCGTGACATCGGCGTCCCGATTTGTGTGGCGAATAAAATCAACAAATCGTACTCTTTCGACGTCAAATCGATTTCTTGACCATTCTCTTCGATGATTCGTTTCTCTGGATAAATCATATAATCACCGTATTGGATGACACCACTCTTTGGTGTCGCATACGTTCGTGCCAAAATCTTTTTGACGCGGATGACGAGTTCTCGCGGAAGGAACGGTTTTGCGATGTAATCGTCTGATCCCATCTCAAGACCAATGATTTTATCGATGTCCTCATCACGAGCCGAGATGAAGATGACAGGTGTCGTCTCATCATGTGCCTTGATCCGCTTAATCAATTGAAAACCATCCATATCCGGTAGCATGATGTCTAAAATCCATAAGTCAGGCTTTTCAACGATGGCAGAGGCCGCTGCCTCACCAGACGTAAACGACTTCACCTGCCATCCCTCTTGCTCCAAATATTTCACGAGTACACGATTCAAGTTCACTTCATCATCAACTAAATAGATTGTATGCATGGCTCTCACTCCTCGACTAATGTGCTTTGTTTCAGTGTATCAAAGGAATTCCGCAAAATTATGGGAGAGTGGATAATAATTCAAAAAAACCTTTCTTTTCAAAAGAAAAGAAAGGCGAAGTCATAAATTTTCTATTATTTGACGAGACGGAGCGCTGGATACGCTACTTGCTCGTTCTTTGAAGTCACAGGTGTTACCTGTTGACGACGTTCCATTTTTACGACGTGCGTCAAAAATCCAACGCCGCCTCCTAACAATACCGTTACACCCGTCATTAATAGAATCTCCATTTTCTTCGCCACCTTTTCCATCGCAATTGATAATCAGTATCATCCTCAAACTGACTATATCACGCTCAAACGAAAATGAGAAGCGTTCTCATGAAATTAATCGTCTAAAAACTTTTGTTGTTCCAGTTCATGGCGTTTTCGAATGATTTCCTTCCAATCAAATTGTCCTTGTTCGAGTCCATTGATTAAAATTTCAGCAGTTCCGACATTCGTCGCAAGCGGTAAATCGTACACATCACACAATCGAATGAGTGCGGAGACGTCCGGCTCATGCGGTTGGGCCGTCAGTGGATCCCGTAAAAAAATCACGATATCGATTTTTCCTTGTGCTACAAGCGCTCCGATTTCCTGATCCCCACCGAGTGGACCTGACTTACAGCGATGGACGTGCAGATCGGTTGCTTCCATGATCCGTTGTCCGGTCGTTCCTGTCGCGTATAATGTATTTTTCTTAAAGAATGCGGCGTAAGCCCGTGTAAAGCCCATCATCTCATCCTTTTTCTCATCATGTGCAATCAAAGCGATATTCATTCGTATCCCCTCCTTCTTGTCTATGCACAGAAAAAGAACTTCAGAAACCTGAAGTTCTTGAGACACTCATGAATTCGTCGGTTGTTTCTTCAACACGGTCCGTAAAATCTTCCCGGTCGTATTACGAGGTAATTGATCGATGAACTCAATCTGCGTCGGACATTTATATTTCGCGAGTGATGTAGCACAGAATGCCTGCGTTTCCTCTTCCGTCATCGTCTCACGAGCAACAACGAATGCTTTGACGGCTTCGCCCATCTCCTCATCCGGTATGCCGATGACGGCGGCTTCAATGACGTTCGGATGTTGGTAGAGGACTTCTTCGACTTCACGCGGGTAGACATTGTAACCACCGACGATGATCATATCTTTTTTGCGATCGACGATATAGAAATACCCGTCTTCATCTCGACGAGCCAAATCACCCGTATATAACCAGCCATCGCGTAACGTCGCTTGCGACTCTTCCGGCATCTTGTAATAACCCGTCATGACGTTTGGTCCTCGAACGATCAATTCTCCGACTTGACCATCTGGTAATTCTTGTCCGAGTTCATCGACGACTTTGTTTTCGACATCGACGATCGATGTCCCAATCGAACCTGGTTTTTGAACACCATTGACCGGATTGAAACAAGTGACGGGTGATGCTTCCGATAAACCATATCCTTCGAGGATATGACATTGGAATGTTCGATCAAATGCTTCAAGAAGCGGCACTGGAAGACTTGCTCCTCCTGAGACGAACAAACGTGTTGATTCAAAATAGGTCGCATATTCCGGATGAGCCTTCACGGTTTGAAGTAAGAAATTATACATCGTCGGTACACCCGCAAAAATCGTCACCTGTTCTTTTTTCGCTAACTCAAACGTCTCTTGTGGTGAAAAACGTGAAGCAATGATGATTGACGCTCCATGTGCGAGTGAAGCATTGACGACGACCGTCAAACAAAAGACATGGAACATCGGTAATACGGCAAGTGTCCGGTCGCTACTGGATACATGTAGATAATCCCCAATCGAGCGCGCATTCGACGTCAGATTACGGTGGGATAACATCGCACCTTTTGGTTTTCCTGTCGTTCCACTCGTATAGAGAATGACAGCGATGTCGTCCAGTTCATTCGTCACTTCTGTCAATGGATGTTCGATTGCGAGCCAGCGATCGAGCGTGATGAACGTCACTTGTTGATGTGTTTCGTTCGGTCCTTCTTGATCCGCGTAAGGAACAGAGACGACAATCTTGAGATTCGGTAAATGCACGAGACGATCTTTTGCAGCTTCGACGAGCGGTGCAATCCCTAAAATCCCCTTCACATCACCGTTCATCAGGATATACCCGATTTCATCCGGTGTATATGTAGGGTTGATTGGAATCGCGATTGCCCCTTGTTTCATGATGGCGTAATATGCCACTAGGAATGCTGGGCTATTCCCTAAGATCAGCGCGACATGATCGCCTTTTCGGATCCCGTTCGCTTCGAGCGCACCGGCTGCCCGGTGAAACTTCTCGACAAACTCACGATAGCTGACTTGCGTGTCCTCAAACACATACGCCTTTGAATCCGGATGTGTTCGAGCAGTTTCTTCGACGGATTGAATCAATCCAAGCATGAGCAAAATTCCCCTTTCGAATGAATGACTATTCATTTTTTACGTAAAAAATCCATACGTAGTCAAAAGCGACCGTATGGATAGTGTAACACTTTTTGGAAACGTTTTCACCGAGTTTCTTTTTAACCGTTGACGATGACGCCACCATTCAAGTGAAGGACTTGTCCTGTCATATAACTTGAATCGTTACACGCGAGGAAAACATATGCCGATGCCATCTCAGCCGGCTGCCCTGGGCGATCCATCGGTGTATTTTTCCCGAATGTCTTGACTGATTCATGCGGGAACGTTTCCGTGATGAGCGGTGTCCAGATCGGACCCGGTGCGACGGCATTGACACGAATGCCTTCCTTTGCTAAGTTCATCGAAAGACTCCGTGTGAAGCTGACGATTGCGCCCTTCGTCGCAGAATAGTCAATCAAAAGCGCGTTCCCTTCGTATGCCGTTGAAGATGTCGTATTGATGATGGCAGAACCGAGTGAAAGATGCGGTAAGGCAGCACGGGCAAGACGCATCATTCCGAAGATATTCGTCTTGAACGTCTTTTCCATCGACTCGTCTGTAATATCCTTCAGACTATCTTCTGGTTTTTGCATACTCGCATTGTTGACGATGATATCTAAGCGACCAAAACGATCGATCGTTTTTTGGACGAGTGTTTCACAGTAATCTGCATCTCCGATATCCCCTTTAGAAAGTAGGACTTCGCCGCCTAATTCCTCAAGGCGAGCCTTCGTTTCTTCTGCCCCTTCTTGATCACCGTAGAAGGCGATGACGACTTTCGCTCCTTCTCGGACATAAGCAATTGAGACAGCACGCCCGATCCCAGAGTTGCCGCCCGTGACGATCGCGACTTTCCCCTCTAATTTTCCTGCTGCCTTATAATCATCACGCTCATAATATGGTAACGGCTGTTCATCCTCCGTTTTTGGTAACTGTTCTGAAATCCGTTCGAAATCAATAAAGTCCGTCAACGAACCTTCTAAAAAATTATCTTTATTATAGCCCATGAAAAAAACTCCCCCTATGCAGTTGATAGAAGGAGTTTTCCCATAAAGACTTACGCTAAAACGTCTAGCACCTCATCTAGTTCGACAGCGCCGAAGTATTTTTTCAATTCGTACCGACCGAGCACTTCGCGAAGAGACGCGCGATCATAGCGTGAACCTTCGAGCGCCCGCGCGATTTCCTCTGCATCCTCGACGCCAAAGAAGTCACCGTAAATCTTCGCTTCTTCGATGATGCCTTTTTTGACGTTCAGCCGGAAATCAATCGTACCAATCGGGAAGCGTTTTTTATGGATGACATCGAATTTCGGCGATTTTCCGAAGTTCCATTCCCAGTTGCCATAACGTTCTGCCGAGATAGCACGCACTTTATCCCAGTCTTCTTCGGTTAAGATATACCGTTCAATCTCTTTTCCTTCATAGATCGAGGCAAGGAGATGATCAACGAATTGTTCCATCGTCAATGGTTCTGACAGGAATTCCGAGATATTCGCGACACGACTCCGGACTGATTTAATGCCTTTAGAGCGCATCTTCTCTTCACTGACGACAAGCGCATTGACGACTTCTTCGATGTTCGAATCGAGCATCAGTGTACCGTGACTAAACATCCGCCCTTTCGTCGTGAACTGGGCATTCCCACTGATTTTCCGACTTCCGACATGAATATCGTTTCGTCCAGATAACTCCGCTTCGACACCGAGTTTATGCAGCGCTTGTACGACTGGCTCCGTGAACTTTTTATAGTTGTTGAACGAATCACCGTCATCTTTTGTCAAGAAACTGAAGTTCAAGTTTCCTTCGTCATGATACACCGCGCCACCACCTGAAAGACGACGGACGACGTGGATCCCGTTTTCCTCGACATACTTCAAATTGACTTCTTCGTTCGTGTTCTGGTTTTTTCCGACGATGATCGATGGACCGTTGATATAAAACAAGAAATAGTCTTCTTCATTGACGTTTAGGTTGTTCAAGATGAATTCTTCGACAGCGAGATTGATTCGCGCATCGCGAATCTCAGGGTGGAAGATGAATTTCATAATGGTTTCGTGCTCCTTTGTGATGGAATCATAATGTGATCAGTTACAGCCGTCAACACCACACGCGTCACCTTCAGCGATGACTTCAAGTGTTTGTTCTTGGCGCATCTTCGCGAAGACTTGTTCGAATGCTTCCACTGGTTGTGCGCCTGAAATCGCATATTTCCGGTTGAAGACGAAGAACGGTACACCACGAACTCCCAGTTGTTGTGCCATCGCTTCTTCTTCTCGAACATCTGTCGCCAGTTCTTCTGACGCAAGAAACGCTGTGACGTCTGCTTCAGCAAGTCCAGCATCTACTGCGATCCGTGTCAGAATGGCTCGGTCATTCAAATCTTCTCCATTTATGAAATACGCTGTGAACAAGGCTTCTGATACTGCATCCATCTTACCATGTTTTTTAGCGAATTGAGTCAGACGATGAGCCTCAAATGTATTGGCTGGGATGACACGATCCATCTCGTAGTGCAAGCCTTCCTGACTTGCCGTATCAACGACACCTTGCGACATATTCCGTGCCTGCTCGAGAGTCGTTCCATATTTTGACGCGAGAATTTCGTATAAGCCTTGTGTCGGTACTGCTGGTGCATCTGGATCGAGTTCAAAGCTCTTGAATTCGACCTCGACATCTAACTTTTCGTTCGCAATCGCTTGTTCTAAGCGACGCTTCCCAATATAACAAAACGGACATGCGTAATCTGACCATACTTCTACTTTCATCTGTGTTCTCTCCTTTTGTGCAATTTCATACATTAAGCATAGTCGCCTCTAGACAGAGTTGCAATCTTTCCGCCCGCGCCAATACGAATATACAAAAAAGGAATCAAGATCATATTGATCTTGATTCCTTGATGAGTTAGAAAGCTTATTCTGTCACGAGTGCATGTGCTGCATCTTCGATTTCGATATCGAGTTCTTTCGTATAAGCATCTGTTTGTTCTGCTGTCCAGTTCAAGACAGATTTCATCTCTTCGATGACGGCATCTTTGTGAGCACGAGCCCAAGCGATGTCGAAGAAGACAGCACCTGTACGGCGGATGAAGAAGTCGATCGGACGAGCAACCATTTCATGTTCGATGCTGTAGTGGAGTTGTGCATAGACAGAACGTGGAAGAGCTGTCGTTGCTGCATCGAATGCTGCTGCATATTCAAGTACTTTCGGTAAGTTCGAACCGTAGCGTTTTGCTAGGAATTGAACTTCTTCTGTCGTTAGACCGTTCGTTGCTGTTTGAGCTTTTAGGAATTCAGCAAATCCTTTTGCTCCGCCGACGTGTCCACCAGACATTGGCATGTTTTTCGTTGAGCAACGTGCGTACGCGACGTTTTCTTCTTTTTTCAAGAGTTTAGCGACGAGATCAACGACGTGCTCACCCATTTTACGGTATCCAGTCAATTTCCCACCCGCAATCGTGATGAGACCTGACTCAGACTGCCATACTTCATCTTTACGAGAGATTTCAGAAGGATCTTTTCCTTCTTCATAAATCAATGGACGTACACCAGCCCAGCTTGATTCAACGTCTTCTGCTGTCACTTTAACATCCGGGAACATGTAGTGAATTGCGTCTAGGACGTAGTCTTGGTCTTCGACTGTGAACTTCGGATGTGCAGTATCTTTATCGAAGAACGTATCTGTCGTACCAACGTACGCTTTTCCATCACGTGGAATCGCGAAGATCATCCGACCGTCTGGTGTATCGAAGTAGACCGCTTGTTTAAGCGGGAATTTCGATTGATCGATGACGACGTGGACACCTTTTGTCAAACGAAGTTGTTTCCCGACTTTAGAGCCATCTTTTTCACGTAATTCATCAACCCATGGACCTGTCGCGTTGACGACTTTTTTCGCACGGATTTCATGTACGTCACCTGTCAAGAGGTCCGTCACACGCATGCCGACGACTTTTCCAGCATCGTAGATGATTTCTTCTGCTTTTGTATAGTTGACGACGCGTGCACCGTGTTCAACCGCTTCTTTCATGACTTCAATCGTTAGACGGGCGTCATCTGTACGGTACTCAACGTAGTAACCGCCACCTTTAAGACCTTGTTGTTTGACGAGTGGTTCTTTTGCCAATGTTTCTTTCGCAGATAACATCGTCCGCCATTCCGAACGTTTAACACCTGCTAAGAAGTCATAAACACGAAGACCGATTGACGTACTGAACGGTCCGAAAGTACCGCCTTTATGCATCGGAAGCAACATCCACTCTGGTGTCGTGACGTGTGGTCCGTTTTCGTAAACGATCGCACGTTCTTTACCGACTTCCGCGACCATCTGAACTTCGAATTGTTTTAAATAACGTAGACCACCATGGACTAATTTCGTTGAACGACTAGACGTACCGGACGCGAAATCCTGCATTTCGACGAGGCCAATCTTCATACCGCGTGACGCTGCATCGAGGGCGATCCCCGCACCTGTGATACCGCCACCTACGACGAGTAGATCGAGTTCTTCACGTGTTAATCGATTATAGACATCTGCACGGTTTTTGCTTGAAAATGGTTGGTTAGCCATGAATAGTTCCTCCTGTTTAGGTTCGAAAAAAAAGAGACCACAACAAACACGCTGACTATGTCAACTGCTGCTGTGGTCTCTCCATATTCTCCGACCGATTTATTAACTTGACCTTACTATAACATACCTCACATCATTTGAACAACATCGTAGCTTGAACAGCTTTTTGCCATCCACCGTAGAGCGCATCCGTCTCTTCTTTTGCCATGCTCGGCTCGAAACGACGTTCTTTTTTCCATTGCGTCGCAATTTGTTCACGGTTCTCAAAGAATCCAACAGCAAGACCTGCGAGGTACGCTGCACCTAACGCCGTCGTTTCATTGATTTCCGGACGCTCAACTGGTGCTTGGATGATATCACCTTGGAACTGCATCAAGAAGTCGTTTTTGACTGCTCCACCATCGACACGGAGCGTTTTCATCTCGATGCCTGAATCTTGCTCCATCGCAGATAGGACGTCGCGTGTCTGATAAGCGAGTGATTCAAGTGTCGCGCGGATGAAGTGTTCTTTTTCCGTACCACGTGTCAAACCAAAGACTGCACCACGAACGTCTGAATCCCAGTAAGGTGTACCGAGACCAACGAACGCTGGTACGACGTAGACACCGTCTGAAGACGTGACGCGTGTTGCGTACCCTTCTGATTCTTTGGCATCATCAATGAGACGTAATCCGTCACGTAACCACTGAATCGCAGATCCTGCGACGAAGATACTTCCTTCTAGAGCATACTCCACTTTTCCATCGACGCCCCATGCGATCGTCGTCAGCAATCCGTGCTCTGATTTCACAGCCTCTTCCCCTGTGTTCATCAACATGAAGCAGCCTGTACCGTACGTGTTCTTCGCCATTCCAGTATCAAAACACGCTTGACCAAACAATGCTGCTTGCTGATCGCCCGCTGCTCCAGCAATCGGAACCGCTTCTCCGAAGAAGTGATATCCTGCTGTCTCTGCGTACACTTCAGAAGATGGTCGTACTTCCGGAAGCATCGCTTTTGGGACATCTAAGATGTCGAGTAACTCGTCATCCCATTTTAATTCATGAATGTTATACATCAACGTACGACTTGCATTCGAATAGTCGGTCACATGTGCTTTTCCGCCGGATAATTTCCAGATGAGCCACGTATCGATCGTACCGAACAATAGTTCACCACGTTCAGCACGTTCCCGTGCTCCTTCGACATGATCTAAAATCCATTTGACTTTCGTACCAGAGAAATAAGCGTCAATCAATAGACCTGTCTTCTCACGGAAGAGCTCGGCATGACCGGCTGCTCGAAGCGCTTCACAGATTTCAGCCGTTTGTCTCGATTGCCACACGACTGCATTGTGAATCGGTTTCCCTGTTTCTTTTTCCCAAACGACAGCTGTTTCACGTTGGTTCGTGATTCCAATACCAGCAATCTGCGACGGCTTTACGTTCGCCTCCGTCAGACAAGTCGCCACGACAGCAAGGACACTTCCCCAAATCTCGTTTGCGTTGTGTTCGACCCAACCTGGCTTCGGAAAATACTGCGTGAATTCCTGTTGTGCTGAATGGACGATCTCGCCGGCACGATTAAACAGGATCGCACGTGTACTCGTCGTTCCCTGATCCAATGACAAAATGTAGTTCTCCATCTCTTCCCCATCCTTTTGTATCTAAATAAGTTAAGCTGACTTTGACTCCACTGACGTTGTTTTGTTCGGACGAACACCGAATCTATAGCATAAGCCTAATATGACGATTGTCACAAGTCCTACAATCCAAAAAGCCGGTGTATCTTTTCCTGTGAAGACCGAACGATAAAACAATCCGCCAAGACTTCCACCGAGAACTGGTCCGAGAACCGGAATCCATGAGTATCCCCAGTTCGATGATCCTTTTCCATGGATCGGTAGGATGAAGTGAGCGATACGTGGACCAAGGTCCCGCGCCGGATTCATCGCATATCCTGTCGTGCCTCCGAACGACATACCGAGGCTGACGATCAAGAACCCGACGATCAATGGATTCAGACCATCGGAGAACTTATTCGCTCCGATCGACAACAACCCGATGACAAGTAAGAATGTCGCAATCATTTCACTCATTAGATTGGCAAATGTATGTGGAATCGCTGGTGACGTCGCAAAGACGCCGAGTTTCGTTGCTGGGTCTTTCGTCTCCGCCCAGTGTGGTAAGTAATGGACGAAAACAAGACTTGCACCAAGTATCCCGCCGGCAATTTGAGCGACGATATAGCCTGGTACGTCTGCCCATGCAAATGAACCGTCAAAGGCTAAACCAAGCGTTACTGCTGGGTTAAGGTGTGCTCCACTGAATTGACCGACAGCATACGCTGCAATCGCCACGGCAAAACCCCACGCAAACGTGATGACGATCCAGCCTGCATCCTTCGCAAACGATTTCGTCAAACTAACGCCTGCACCAACACCATTCCCAAGCGCGACAAGCAAGGCTGTACCTAAAAATTCCGCTAGTAAGGGTGACATATATGTTCCTCCTTTTGGTTATGTGAAAAAAGCAACATAAAAAGGAGATCCACGTCAGTTCATGCTTGAATGTTCTCCAAGCAGGACTCACACGTGAATCTCCCTTTTCTCCGTCACTTTGTATCAACTTGATATCACTATAACAATCAGTGAAAACGCTGTCAAATAATCCGAATGATTTTCATCACAATCAAGTTAAGAGCGTGGTTCAAAATGACGCCACAAGTCCTTATTCGATGTTGTGATACTAGAGGCACCTGCTTCAATCGCTTGTTCCACTTCCTCGACCGTATCGATGAGTCCACCGGCGAATACGAGACGCCCTGTCTTTTCTTTCACTTCTTGAATGTACTTTGGCATTAACCCTGGTAACACTTCGATGTAATCAGGTTGCGTCCGTTCCATGAGTTGATAACTTTTTTCGAGTGAACTGGAATCGAGTAAGAACATACGTTGCATCGTCTTGACCTTTTTTTGACGTGCTTTCAAGATGACGCTCGCCTTCGTCGAAATGACACCATACGGCTTCAATTCTTGGCAGACGTATTCTGTGGCATATTCATCATTTTTTAACCCTTGAACGAGATCCATGTGTAAAAACATTTTTTTGTCGTAACGATGCGCCATCTCATAGACCGCTTTTAAACGCGATACATGCATTTCGAGTAAGACCCCATATTCATATGGACTCTTCAGCATCTTTTCAAAGTCTTCTAATTTTCTAACGGAAGGCAGGATCTTCTGTCCGAAATATGTCATATGTTCTCCCCCTGATTCGTAATGTGTCCTAAGTATGTCGTGAAACATAAGGAATAGGCAATGCTCTTTTCATGAAAATAAGTGAAAAGAGCGCTACGATTAGGGTATAGCTTAACGAAACGATTTCTTTTCAGGAGGTGAACGCGCAGTCCTACCGTCTGTGCACGTCAATGAGTCAGCAAAAACGGATTGTCATCTATTTATTCTCTATTTTAATTAACGCCTTAGGAAACAGCTTCATGGTGACCGCCTCGATCGGGAGTGCACCTTGGACATCAGCGAGTGAAGCCGTCGCGGCCATCTCTCCTTTAACTGTCGGACTAGCGATCATCGTCTTACATGTGCTTGCTTTGATTGCAGCACTTTCTCTCGGGAGTCGATTTAGTTGGTGGACGATTGTTCTCAGTTTTGCACTCGTCGTCCTTTTCGGCGCCGCGATTGATTTCTTCTTATCCATCCATCAATTGATTTACACACCACAGGGACTTTGGATGCGCGCCGTGTACATGTTGATCGGTATGCCATTGATTTCACTTGGACTCGCCCTCTATCTCCAAATCGGATTCGTATTGATGCCACCGGATTACTTGATGAAGTCACTGATCAGCCGCTTTAAAAGTACATCGCTCGGAGCAACGATCAGCCTCGGTATTCCTTTTTTGATTGCTTGCCTCTTTTCACTGATTGAACGCGAACTGATCGGCATCGGAGTCGGAACTTTCATTTTCCTCTTATTGAACGGTCCACTGATCGAATGGTTTCAGCGATTGTTCCCGATTACGGCACGTCCACCTAAACGGACAAGTTCTTGAATACTGTAAAAGAGCTGCTATTGATAGACAAATTCATCTATCAATAGCAGCTCTTTCATTTACGTATATGATTTTCTTTGAAAGACAAGAATCGATGCACCTAACAAGACGATGATATGAGCCAATACGAACAAGGCGGAGAACGTCAAAGTTGTTCCCATCGCTTCACTCGTACCATAGGTCATAGAATCCTTGAAATACATTGACCAGTCTAAATGCATGAATACGATCCACTTAGCGATTGCTGGTTTGAAACCAACCAGTAAGTTACCCGCAATGCTTGTAAAGAACTGTGCTAGTACGGTGAAGCCGATAATCATTCCAACAGAACGGAACAACAATGAGAAGAATAACGTCATGAATATCGTAAAAATCGGACTGACAACTTCGACGATCGTATCGCGGAACAGAATTGGATCTCCTGCCTCTGAAAACGCAAATGAGCCTGCGTAGACGATCGCAGCGATGAACACGAATTGGAACAACATGATCAAGATCGAAAAGATAAGTTTCGAGAAATAAATCGTTATTCGTGAATACGGACTCATTAATAAGTGTTTCATCGTGTCATAACGTACTTCATTCCCGATGGCTTCTGCCGTGAAGACAATCGTGATGATTCCTAATAGAGATGTCAGTAAAAGGAACGTTGATGAATAATAATCATAACGTGTGAACTCAAAATCATTCGTCTTTGCAACGATGATAATACCAACTGCAATAACGACATATAGTGCTAAGACAATCTTCGCTTTTTTAGTCGTCCACCATTTCATCCATTCATTTTGTATGAGCGAAAGCATGTGAATCCCCCTCTTTTTTCGTTACTTGCAGGAATTGTTCCTCAAGCGTCAAACGTTTAACGGTCAGTTCATGTAAATCGGCAATCGGCACGACGAGTCGAGCGATAGCTGGACATTCACTTTCCGGTGCGGTGATAATGATTTTATTCTCGAGTACTTCTGATGGATAGTTTGCGACGCGAAGGGCATCGAGTACATCTGTCATCGCTTCCGCATTGACACGAAGAGCGATTTTCGCTCCGGTTTCATTACGAACGGATTCGACCGACTTGATGACACCCTGATCGATGATTGCGTAACGATCACTGATTTGTTCCATCTCACTCAACATATGGCTTGAAATTAAAATCGCGATATCTTGCTCACGCGCCATTTGGCGTAAATATTCACGAAGCTCCGCAATCCCGGATGGATCCAGACCATTCGTCGGTTCATCTAAAATCAAGACGCGCGGGTTATGTAGCAAGGCACGAGCAATTCCGAGTCGTTGCTTCATTCCGAGTGAGTACTCTCCGACTTTTTTTGAAAGCTTTCCTTCAAGACCAACGAGTCGTGCTAGTGCATCATAATCCACTTGACCGAGTCCCGGAATGAGATTTTTGGCATGAACCAAGTTTTGTTTTCCTGTCAGATAAGGATAAAACGCTGGATTCTCAACGATTGCTCCGATTTGCGTCAACGCTTTCGAACGCTCTTCTACGACATCAAATCCATTGACCGTGACTTTCCCTGCATCCTGCTCGAGTAGTCCCGTGATGATGCGAATCGTCGTCGTCTTCCCTGCTCCATTCGGTCCGAGGAAGCCGAACACTTCTCCTGGGGATACCTCAAAACTGACGTCTTTTAAAATTTGCTCTTTTCCGAGACGCTTTGAGATATTTTCAATCTTTAACATCTGCTCTTCCTCCTCATTCATATTTTGTCTATGCTAGTAGTGTACGTGATTTTAAAGGATAAGTTTCATTTCTTACAAATATGTAATCTGATTCCAATTAAAGAGGCGTAACAGCGGAAATTCATACTAAAAATAAAGAATGGAGTCGCTAGATGATTCTCTTTGAACAAGTAACACATGATCACTTTCCGATCATCCAATCGTTATACGCGAGCGTTCCTGAATATGCGCTCTTAGAAGAACGAGTGCTTCCGCTCTCTGATTCGACCTTACAGGAAGAGTTTTTAAATCCCGATACCGTATCGCTGATTGGATATGTAGACGGAGAACCCGTCTTGCTGATTGACTACCTACCGAAGCATCCAAAAGACGGTACACCTTGGATCGGTCTATTCTTACTGCATGCTTCTCGGCACGGTACGGGAATTAGCAGTCAGTTACTATCCGCTTTTTGTGATCAGTTCCTAAGTCAGGAACCTCACATTCATCTCGCGGTCTTACCCGATAATTTAAGAGCCCGTCGTTTTTGGGAAAAGCACGGATTCCGATACGCGCGAACGAGTATCTCGAATCGCGAACAACACGTAGACGTCTACGTGTATGATGTAAGTAAAAACAAATGAAAACGCATGAATGGAGTATCACACAATGTTCAGACCCTCACTTCGCTTTGATGTTTTGTTAGCGGGATTGATTTCCCTGCTATTTTTTAGCATGACGCTCGGATTAACTTTTTTCATTAGTCACCATGCAACAAACCGACTCCAATCGGAAGTCGGAATGAATCTGTCAACGACTGCTCACCAACTGTCTGATAAGCTTGATCATTACATGTGGTCACGCTATGCAGAAGTGAAGTTACTCGGTTCTTTATCGACGATTCAACAAACAGATCAAAAAGTAAAAACACGTCAGACACTCGAAGAGTTACAACGACAGATTCCTGACTTTTCTTGGATTGGTCGTTTAGATACGAACGGTAAAGTCATTGCGTCAACGAATCAGATTCTTGAAGGAACATCGATTAAAGAACGACCTGTTTTTCAAGAAGCCTTATCGCAACCATTCATCGGGGATGTCCATGAGGCTGTTCTACTCGCAAAATTATTGCCGAATCCAAGCGGCGAGCCGCTCCAATTCGTCGATATCAGTACACCTTTATATGATAAAGGGCGATTTTCCGGTGTCCTTGCGACACATCTCAGTTTCGAATGGGCTAAAGCGATTGAACAAAGTTTTCAGAGCGCTACCTCTTCTCTCCAACAAGTCGATGTCTTCATCGTTAGTCAAGATCGAAAGACGATTTTGCTTGGACCGAACGGATGGAGTGGTAAAACATTACCTGATAGCGTAACGCTGACTTCGAATACTTCTGCGACCGCTTCTTGGAAAGGGAAAGAATTCGTCTCTGGTCAAAGTACAAGCCGAGGTTACAAGGATTACGATGGATTAGGTTGGACGGTTCTCGTACGTCAACCGACTTCGATTGCCTTCGCTGATGCCGACGCTTTACGTCAAACGATTTTTATCGCTGGATTGATTGCCTCTCTCATTACAGCCGTACTCGGATGGATGTTAGCGAAGTTATTGACACGACCATTATTAAAAATCACACATGCCGCCCAACAAATGCAGGATGATCCCTCAAAATCACTCCCGAATCATCGTGGAATCCGGGAAATCGAGACACTGACGGATGCCTTACAACGACTGATTCATCGCTTGCTACATACCGAACAAGAGAAATTGACGTTTGAACGCTTGTCACAACGCGACAGCCTGACGGGTCTCGCGAACCGTAACGGTCTCGCTCAATACATCGAACAATTGCCTGCAGAAACGCATTCTATTTATCTTTGCCTCGATTTGGACGGCTTTAAGGCAGTCAATGATACGTATGGTCACGCGCTAGGCGATCTCCTGCTAATCGAGGTCAGTCAACGTCTCGAACAATTACTTCCACCAGGTGGATTCGTCGCTCGTCTGGGCGGCGATGAGTTCATCATCGTCTTGACGACTCAATCCTTACCAGAAGCACGATACTTAGGTGAACAATGGATTGCTCACGTCTCGATGCCGTATCACTTAGAAGAACAAACCGTCCACATCGGGATGAGTATCGGAGTCGCCGAACAGGTGACAGGAGAATCACTTGAACAAGTCATGCATCGCGCTGATTTAGCGCTCTATCGTTCGAAGCAAAACGGCAGAGGATGTATGTCCGTTCATTGACCATTCAGGACGGAGGATTGACAAGCGCAGCTCTCCTCCGTAAGGTGAACGAGAAGCGTATAATTTTTCAACGAGGAGCTGTCAACATGAATCAATGGACACGTGAAGCACGATACCGTCCCCTCTCGGATGTCGATCCGAGCGTCTACCAAGCGATGAAGGAAGAAGTTCGAACATCTCCTTGGCGATTTTCTTACCATATTCAACCTCCGACCGGACTTTTGAATGATCCGAACGGCTTCGTCTATCATGATGGTCTTTATCATTTGTTTTATCAATGGTTTCCACTCGGACCCGTACACGGGCTGAAGTACTGGTATCACATGACATCAAAAGATCTTGTACATTGGTTCGATGAAGGAGCCGCCTTAATCCCAAATGACGATCCTGATTCACACGGTGCTTATTCCGGTAGTGGCTTCATTAAAGATGATCAAGTGCACATCATGTACACCGGTAATAAACGGGATGCCGATTGGAATCGCCATACGAGCCAAATCGTCGGTCATCTCCGCTCAGATGGACGAATCGAAAAACATTTACCACCTGCTATTCCAAACGTTCCTGAAGGATATACGGAACATTTCCGTGATCCGAAAGTCTTCCAAGATGCATCGGGCATCTGGTACTGCATCATTGGTGCACAGCGCAGTGACTTGACGGGCTGTACTGTCATCTATCAGTCTCAAGATGCAGAGCACTGGACATTCCTCGGTGAGTTACAGACGAACTACCCGACATTCGGTTATATGTGGGAATGTCCTGATTATTTCGAGCTGGATGGAAAAGGAATCCTTCTCTTTAGCCCTCAAGGGATTGAACCAGATGGCCCGAACTATCAAAACATTTTCCAGTCCGGTTATTTCATCGGCGAACCGTTAGCTTTACCCGACTTAACATTCACACACGAATCGTTCCAAGAACTCGATTTCGGATTTGACTTCTACGCGCCACAAACAACTGAGGCGGCAGATGGTCGACGGATTCTTGTTGGTTGGATGGGGCTACCGGATATCAGTTATCCTTCTGACATCTATAACTGGGCACATGCTTTGACATTGCCACGTGAATTAACGATCGAACAGGGGCAACTTCGTCAACGACCTGTCAATGAACTGACACAGCTACGAAAAGAGACGCTGTTTGACGAAACGATTCTTTTCGAACAAGACGTGACAATTGCGGAAGCCGAGATTTTCGAGCTCGTGATGACAGACTTAAAACTATCGTCCGACTCGTTCCGCTTCTCGATTCGTCAAGACGCCACTGAAGAAACCGTATTCCATTACGATGCTGTATCACGTCAATTTACAATCGATCGAAGCCGATCAGGTGCGGAAGTACCTGCTGAATCATTCGGCACTTCGCGATCGACGATTCTTACGAAGGACTTGCATACATTACGTTTGTTCGTGGATCGTTCTTCGTTTGAACTTTTCCTGAATGACGGAGAAGCCGTTGCATCTGGACGAATTTTCCCGAAAACATCCAGTCGAGGGATTGCCTTCTCTGGTGAAGCAGGTGCGCACCTATCGCTCTACGATTTATCTTAAGCAAAAAAGCATTTTCCTGAATAAAATCAGGAAAATGCTTTTTTAATTCAATGCTTCAATCGTAGTTCTTTTTCTAAATCAAATGCGAGAATGTGTTGCTCCCCAATCGGACCCATGACGGACTGTAACGTATCGACGTATCCCGTCTTGAAGTACAGTGATTTTGCAGCAATATTCTTTTTGTTGACCGCTAGTGTAATCGCTGTGACTTCTGGAAAATGATGATGCACGAACTCTGGCAACTGCATCATTGCCTCTTTCGCATATCCTTGGTGCTGATGGCGTGCATCAATGGAAAAGGCACGTAATAGGACACTTTGTTCATGTGTTCGATGTGTTTTAGGGGGGTTAAGATGAAGAATAAAAAATCCGACGACGAGCTCGTCTTTTTTGATGACAACCGGGAATTTATCTGGATGGGCAACTGCATCTGTGACGACATCCGTCGGAAAAGAAGTAAACTGGACTTGTTCTTCCGGAAGAATGAACGCATCACATTGTTCATAATGTTCATTCGTATACATGTGTAATTTCACTACAGACATTCTCATTCCGCCTTCCCTCTTTGTACAGGACAAGAGAGTACTCTCTTACATCTATTCCCATTTTAATGTTTTTGTATCCATTTGCCTAGTCTTTTAGGGTACTCGTCTTACATAACATCCAATAGGCTCTTGTCTCTTTATTCCACGGTTCTTCTTTCCGTAATCCAATCCTGACACTAAAAATGATACACTAGGGAAAGTTCGATTATTGGACGAGAAATAAATACGCTCGAGGTGAACTGTATCATGCATGAAGATTTTTTCGAACAGATGGAGCGATTGACCGGCATTCAACTGAATCCTGTCCAACAACAGGCAATCGAACATGACCATGGTCCGTTGCTGTTACTCGCCTCACCCGGCTCTGGAAAAACAACGACGCTTAATTTTAAGATTGCCTATTTGATTTTACAAAAAAAGATCGAACCACATCGTATTTTAGGGCTGACCTTCAGTAAGGCAGCAGCTCGCGAGATGGCGGATCGTTTTTATCATCTATTTCACGAATTAATTGGAACGACAGCGGCATTCTCGACGATTCATAGCTTTGCTTTTCAAGTCGTTCGGGATCATACATCCCAGCAACGTCTCTCCTATACGATCATTGAGGGACCAATGGATCAACAACATCCGAATGCGCCACATAAACGCATGTTACTCCGGCGTATTTTCCAGGAAATTAATCGGAGTGTCATTACCGACGACCAGATGGATGAGTTATTACGAATGATTTCCTTCGTCAAGAACCGTCTTCTTTCTTTAAAGGAAATCAAGGCAGTACCGACGACGATCAAACATTTCCCTGATATCTATGTCGCGTATGAACAATTCAAGTCGCGTGATCCCTTACATCCGTTACTCGACTTTGATGATATGTTGACGTATGCGAATACGATTTTGGAGCAAGACCGTCGTCTGTTGCAACATTATCAGCGTCGCTTTGACTATATCCTAACGGATGAGAGCCAGGATACGTCACTCGTTCAACATCAATTGGTCGAAAAGTTAGCCTTACCGCATAACCGACTTTGTGTCGTTGCAGACGATGATCAGACGCTATACAGCTGGCGTGGCGCAGACGCTTCTAAAATTTTGCACTTCAAAGATACGTATCCGAATGCGACGATTCTTTACATGGAACAAAATTATCGTTCGTCTCAAGACATCGTATCCGTCGCGAATCAATTCATTCAGCGCAATAAAGCACGCTATCCGAAACAGATGTTCACGGAGAACGCTGCTGTTCGTCCGATCATCTTAGAGACGTTACCAACTTACGAGGATCAGACCCGCTATCTGTTGAATCAACTACGGACAGAGACGAATTACCGCGAAGTGGCCATCTTATATCGCAACAATGCTTCTTCGATCAACGTCATGAATGCGTTGGATCAAGCAAATATTCCGTTTTATATTAAGGATGTCGATCATAAATTCTTCAGTCATTGGATTTTGAAGGATATCTTAAACTTCATGACATTCGCACAAGATCCGACAGATATCGATGTGTTAGCAACTATTCATACGAAATTCGCCGGGTACATTTCAAAAGCGCAACTTTCTCAATTGCAACAGTTCGGTACGGGTGAATCTGTATTTGATCTACTCATAAACAAAATCGAGATGAAGTTTTATCAAAAGAAACAACTTCAACAAATGAAGCGTACGTTCGCTTCCATCCAAACCGTTCGACCCTCTGCTGCCCTCTCTCTGATTCGTCATGAACTGGGTTACGAAAAGAATTTGCGGAAAATGAGTGAGAGTCTCGGTTTTAGTCTCGATCACCTGCTTGAAACATTGAATACGATCGATAACATCGCAAGTGATGTACCAACGCTACTCGCTTTTCGTGAACGGATCACGCATCTCGAACAATTGATGCGTGATGCGAAACAAAATAAAAATCAAAATGCGGTCACCCTTTCGACCTTTCACAGTGCAAAAGGACTTGAATTCGATCGCGTCTTCATGATTGATCTCGTTTCTGGTATTCTTCCATCGGCTGATACGATCAAGGCGTACAAGAATGGACAACTCGATGATATGGAAGAAGCTGCACGTTTGTTTTACGTCGGCATGACACGGGCGCGACACGAACTACATCTTCTGTCCTATCGTTTTAAATCGAAATCATTTGATGTCTCACCATTCGTCGAAGACGTCCATCGCCTTGTCACACCTGATGCTGCAAAACGAAAAGTAGAGCGACAGCGAACTGCTGTTGCAGCGCGAGCTAGCGTTCCTCCTCTACCGATCACTGAGAACATGCGTGTCTCGCATACAGCATTTGGTCCCGGAACCGTCTTGCACCTGGTTGACGACGTGCTAGAAATTTCATTTGATCAAGGAATGAAAAAACAGCTTTCGTTACAAGTCTGCTCTGAAAATGCATTACTCGAAATTTTATGATTTAAATGGACTGATTCATAAGTCAGTCTCCATAAAGATAAGGGTGGCAGAATGATGATCTGCCACCCTTATCTCGTAAAAAAGAAGGCCTCGTTTCACGACACTCCTACAGGAAAAAGCGCATCGTGCTGTCAGAGACAAGCAAGACCCGCTTTCCTGCTTGAATGAAGCAGGAAAACTGGCTTGTGTCTCGCCTGAGGAAAGGGCGTGAAAAGACGAGTCCTTCTTTTTTAAGTTAATCCCAATTATATACGTCAGTTTTTCGTCGATGACTCATTTTGATGAATCAAGGCATCTCTGATTTCTGTCAATAATTTTTCTTCTGTCGTTGGTACCGCTTCTTCTTCGACGACTTCTTCCTTCTTCCGGAATGAAGTGATGCCTTTGACGAAGATAAACAGTGCAAAGGCGATCAACAAGAATTCGATGCTCGCTTGAAGAAATTGACCGTACTGCAACTCTGCATTTCCAACCATGACCGACAATCCTTTGACATCAATGCCCCCGATAATGATACCGATCAGTGGCATGAAGACGCTGTCGACGAGTGATTTGATGATCCCACTAAACGCAGCACCAAGAATAACTCCGACCGCTAAGTCGATCACATTTCCTCGAAATGCGAATTCCTTGAATGCCTTAAACATGAAACGTCCCCCTTACCAAGCGCGGGACGCCAACTGCTGAATCGCATATCCGACGCCGTGCTCATCATTTGTTTTCGTCACGTGATGGGCAATCGCTTTTGCCTCATCATGACCATTCCCCATCGCGATCGCCTTGCCGGCAACTTTGAACATTGGAAGATCATTCAGGTTATCACCGATGACAGCGACCTGTTCGATTGGCACACCGAGGTGGTCTGCGAGGATTTTAACCGCAGTTCCTTTATCGGCACCAACTGCCATGACTTCGATATTATCGTGTCCTGACGACGTGACATAGACACCGTCGACCTTCTGCTCGATTTCCTGCCAGATTTTTTTCATTAATTCTTGATCAAACGAGAATGAGATGAATTTAAATACTTTTCCCGCTTGGTTACGGATGTATGATCGGAATCCATCAATCATCTTGACGTCTTCGTGGACATAATAACGATCGTGGAAGAAATCAAGCACTTGTTTTGCCCGATCACTTTCTTCACTCAACTCTTTCAGCGAATCATAGGCTGCGTCGATCGTCGCTCCTTGTGCTGTCACGAGTCCTCGATCACAGAACATCTCGAAGAAAACTTCATATTGACTGATGATACCGTAAATTTGCTGTGCTTGTTCCGTCGTCAACGTCGTCGCACTCAACTCTTCTCCATCGACGGTCATCACACGTGCCCCGTTTGAAGCAATGATCGGACAGTGGATCCCTGCTGCATCTGTTAATTCTTTTGCATTTAAGTAGTTACGTCCTGTTGCGATTGCAAATTCGACACCTTGTTCGCGTGCCGCTTCAATTGCCTGAATCGTCTCCGGTTCAATTCGTTGCTTGCCCGAAAGAACGGTTCCGTCCATGTCTGATACGAGTAGTTTGATTGGATTTGCCATCGTCTTCACTCTCCTCTTTTTCTATTTCCATACCACTATACCATTTTTCACATTTTGACTGGTCGTAAACGCGGTTTACAAGATCGGTGACAACAAACGCGAAATACTTTCCTTGAATTTGATCGTTCTTGATCGCGCGGCATACGACTCGACCGTCATGAGCTTTGATACCTCACAATCAGCGAGGAAAAGACGCTCTAGTTCAATCGCTACTGCCTGATCATAGACGATCGTATTCATTTCAAAGTTCAACCGAAAACTTCGCGCATCGATATTCGTCGTCCCGACTGAAGCAATCTCACCATCAACGACGATTGTCTTCGCATGTAAAAATCCAGGTTCATACGTGTAGACTTTAGCTCCGTACGATAACAACTCCCCTACAGCCGCAGTCGTTGCCCAGTAAACAAATGGATGGTCCGGCTTGTTCGGAATCATGATGCGGACTTCCACTCCGGACAGAAGGGCTGCCTTACATGCATCTAAATAACTCGTGTCTGGAATGAAATAAGGCGATTGGATATAAATCGTCCGTTTTGCTTCGTTGATCATCTTGATCAAGGCAAGCTTCAAATACTCTGAACGGGAATCCGGACCCGATGTGACGATTTGCATCGGTAATATATCCTGAATCCTATGCGTTCCATAGTAAAACAAAGATTTTTCCGTATAGACGTCACTTGCTTGGTTCCAGTCGAGAATAAAGCGATCGAGTTGATCATGAACGATGTCACCTTCCAAGCGAAAATGTGTATCCCGCCAGTAGCCGAACTTTTCATCGATACCGAGATACTCCGTACCAACGTTGAACCCACCAATATAGCCGATTCGACCGTCGATGATACAGGATTTACGGTGATTGCGGTTGTTCAATCGAAAATTAACGAATCCAATCGTCGACGGGAAAAAGGCAAACACTTCTCCTCCGTGTGCGAGTAAATCCTTAAAATCCGTCCGTTTGAGACTTCGTGATCCGACAGCATCATACAAGAGACGGACTTTGATCCCACGACGGGCACAATCGGTCAATGTATCGATCAACGCTAACCCGAGACGATCTTTCTGAATGATGTAATATTGGATATTCACTTCATGCTCAGCCTGACGGATATCTTGAATCATCCGATTGAACTTCTGCTCGCCATCCGAAAGAATCTGCAGTTGATTCGAGAGACTGAGCAGGGAACCGTTCGACATTAAGTTCATCCGAATCATATCCCGGTGCTTTTGAATCATCGGGTGCCGTCCCATCGTTACAAGTTCTTTTTTCTGTAAGGCAATCCGTCTATCCTGTTCCAGTTGTTCTTCATCCGTGACACGATAAAAATTCGTTTTTTTCAATAGTCTTCCGAAAAACAGATAGACGAGAAACCCAACGAGCGGAACGAAATACAAGATGAATACCCATGCCCACGTCGCACCAATATCGCGCCGTTCGAGAAAAATAACCGTCAGGACAGCCAAGATATTCATGATAAGTAGTCCGTAGACGATGATGATCGTGAACGTACTCCATACTTCCACCATACGATTCCCTCCCGCTTCAACGGTATTCTTCAATTTTGATTCCTCTGTCTCTTATTCCCGTTTCCTTCCGTGTCATTCTTCTGAAGACAAAAAACCTTTTTGAAGCACTGCTAGCTTCAAAAAGGTTTAGGTGTGTCATGATTCTTTACATGGTTCCGGTTGTTGTAACGCCATTTGTTCAAGCGTCGCTTTGACACCTGCTACACAGTCTGGCAAACCAACACCGTCATAGGCAAGTCCAGCTAAATGAATGTGTGGATAATGCGAAGCGACGATTTCTCGCACTTCTTGAATCCGCTGTGCATGACCTACCGTGTAAGCCGGTAAGCCGTCTAATAGACGACTGATGACGACACGTTCCGGTTGCAAGGGACGACCACAGATGTTTTCAAGATCTTCTAAGACGACGCGTTCAATCATTTCGTCTGATTCACGAACGAGTGCATCTTTTCCGGGGCGTCCGATGAAGGCACGAAGCACGGTATGATTCGGTGCTGCATGATTCCACTTTTGATCAATCGCCGTGCATGCTGTGATTGAATACGGTGCCCGACGGTTGACGATGAATCCCGTTCCATCAATCGGTAACGCCGTTTCCTTATCAAAAATCAACGTGACCGTCGCTGTCGAGTGCGTCGAAAGGTTCGCAAGCCCTGGAAGCGTCGCTTCCGGTAACAGGGACACGACTTGGCGATGCGGAATCGTCAACAAAATATCATCGGCATATTCTGGACCATGATCCGTTTCGAGACGATACCGCCCGTCTGCTTCCCGTTCAATGGAGCGAAGCGGTGTCTCTAGACGAATCTCTGTCCGTTCGAGCACCTCTTCTAAACGCTCGACGAGAGACTCGAGTCCAGTAGCAAGTGATAGGAATTGACCTGTCGCTTTGAGCGTCGGGCCTTGTTGTTGATCAAGCGGACGCATGAGGCGCATCCCTTCGAACAAGCTTCCAGCCTTTTGCTCATTCGCAACGAATTGCGGGTAGGTCGCGAACGTACTCATCCGGTCGATATCACCCGCATAGATGCCTGAAAGAAGCGGTTCGATCAACTTCTCGACGAGCGCATCTCCAAGACGCGGACGCAGGTATTCCCCTAATGGAATGTCTGTTTCCGGAATCGTCAAATCAGGAGCAGGGTGAAGCAAGCGTTCTGTCACCTCTGACTTTTCTTCTTCCGTCAGTAGAGACGTCTCTGCGAATAACTCTAAATCGGTCGGGATGCCCATGACGGCACCTTTTGGAATCGGGTGGAGACCGCGCGCATCCAAGATATACGCTTGCGACGTGTTATTGCGAACGAGTTGCTCCCCTAATCCAATCTCTTCGATGAGATCCGTCAACACGTGTTTCCGTGCGACGTATGAATCCGGTCCCCGCTCGATCGTCAATCCTTCGTCCCGATATGTCGCCACCTTACCACCGAGACGACCCTCTGCCTCGAGTAACGTGATGTTCATCTCTGGAAACTGCTTCTCTGCATAATAGGCGGCTGCAAGTCCTGATATACCACCGCCCACGATGACGAGACGTTTACTGGACATAACTACCCACCTGTTTCGCGACGGCTTCCGTGACAGCTTTCATGAAAGCTGGATCCGCGTTTGGCATGACAGGTCGCGCATAATGAATTCCGAGTTCGTCGCAGACGACTTTACACTCGTAATCATTATCGAACAATACTTCTAGGTGATCGGCAACGAAACCAACGGGTACGTAGACGAATGCTTCGTATCCTTTTTCTTCGTAGACGTCACGTGTCAAATCCTGAACATCTGGTCCAAGCCATGGTTCTGGCGTTTGTCCAGCCGATTGCCAGCCTGTGATCATATGCGGTACACCAGCACGTTGCGCGATCAATTCAGCTGTTTCCTTCAATTGCTCTGGGTATGGATCACCGTTGGCAATGATTTTTTCAGGTAGACTGTGTGCTGAAACGACGAGAACGGCTTTCTCTTCAGATACTGGTAAAGCGTCGAACGTCTTGCGAATTTCTTTACCCCACCAATCGAGAAACGCTTCTTCTTTGTACCACGATTCGACGGATGCGAGACGGATACCGTGTTGGTCCGCGACTTCCTTCGCACGACCGTTATATGAACGGATACTGAACGTCGAATAGTGTGGTGCTAAAACGACTGTGACTGCTTCCGTAATGCCGTCTTTTGCCATTTGCTCGACAGCATCCTCAACGAATGGCTCGATGTGTTTCAGACCAAGATAGAGTTTGAACTCGATTTCACCAGCATATTTCTCAGACAGTTGACGGTGTAGCTCTTCAGCCTGATCAATCGTGACTTGTGCGAGTGGTGAGACACCACCGATGGCTTCGTAACGTTCCGTTAACTCTGCCAATGCTTCTGGAGACGGTTTGCGTCCGCGACGAATGTGCGTATAATAACGCTCGATATCTTCTGGTTTATATGGCGTACCGTACGCCATAACAAGTAGTCCTAACGTCTTCATTTTCCTACCTCCATTTTTTCTTTCGAATAATCATGGATAAATGCAGTCAAACGTTTCAATACTTCTGGATCGACTTCCGGGAAGATGCCGTGACCGAGGTTAAAGATAAATCCTGGTTGCTTCATTCCCATATCGAGAATTTCCTTCGTTTTTGCTTCAAGGATATCCCATGGTGCTAACAGATAAGACGGGTCGAGGTTTCCTTGGAAAGGTTTCGTCAGTCCACGCTCACGTGCTTCGTCAATCGACAAACGCCAATCAAGTCCGACGACGTCTAACGGTAAACTGTGCCATTCCTCTGCCAAGTGACTCGCTCCTACACCGAACATGATCATCGGCACGCCTGTATCTTTTAATTCTGTGAAAATGCGTTCCATCGTTGGCTTGATGTAACGGACATAATCTTTCCGGCTCGTCGTTCCGACCCATGAATCAAAGATTTGGAACGCTTGGATTCCTGCATCCACTTGTGATTTGATGTAATCGATGACCATGTCACCTAGTTTCTCCATTAAGGCATGCCATACCTCAGGTTGTCCATACATCAATGCTTTCGTTTTATGGTATCCCTTCGAAGGACCACCTTCAATCATATAGCTCGCAAGCGTGAATGGTGCCCCGGAAAAACCAATCAACGGTACTTCGAGTCGTTCCCGTAACAAACGAATCGTTTCATAGATATATGGAATATCTTCACGGTTAAATGGTTGTAATGCTTCAACATCTGCCATCGTGCGAATCGGGTTCGCGATGACTGGACCGATACCACTCTTGATTTCGACGTCAACGCCCATCGATGGAAGTGGCGTCATGATGTCTTTATACAGAATCGCTGCATCGACCCCTAATTGTTTTACAGGTAGTTCTGTCACATATGCGCCTAGTTCCGAGTCATGTGTGATCTCGAAAAGCGTCCGTGTCTTCTTGATTTCACGATATTCCGCTTGATAACGACCTGCTTGTCGCATGTACCAGACGGGAACGTGATCAATCTGCTCGCCACGGATCGCCCGCAAAAACGTATCATTGAATTTCTTCATCATAACTACCCCTTTATACTCGTTCTAACGCCCCAAAAAAACGTACGATAAGTTTGTGAACACAGAAACATTATATCTGAAATTAAGAAGTCTGTGCCAATAAATCGTTTACAAAATGACAGTTCTGTTACCAGTTCATGAAATGTTCACTGTTTCTTGTAAAGACCGAATGCAGCGTTTAATTGACCACGGATCAAGTCAGAACGTTGCTGTTCCGTTACCTTCCGTTCTTTTTCACGTATTTCATGTGTCCGCCAGCCATCTTCAATTTTTTCCGCGACTTCGACAAGTCGCTCGACATCCGTAAATGAATATTTTCGTGTCTTTCCGTTCGTCCGTTCTGGAAAGATTAATTTTCGTTCTTCATAGTAACGAATCTGACGTTCCGATAATCCGGTCAACTCACAGACGATTCCAATCGACATCACCTTTTTCTCACGGTAGTTCATCTTCGTCACTCCTTTCCACAAAAATACCATGTCAGATTTTCTGACACAACACGTTTCTTTGAAAGTATTTCCGTCTAAAGTAAACACATACTTTAAATGGATAAAGGAGGAACGACAATGAAACTGGAACAACTCGCTATCTCAGTCGATACGTTTTATGTCTTATTCGCAGCACTGCTCGTCTTTACGATGCAAATCGGATTCTTACTTTTAGAAACAGGAATGTTACGGGCGAAGAACGCAGGGCACGTCGCTGTCAAACAGATCATCAGCTTCTCAGTTGCCGCCCTCGCCTTTTGGGCCATCGGATTCGGATTGACGTTCGGTGATGGTAATTCCATTATCGGAACGGAAGGATTCTTCTTACAAGGAGGATTTAGCAGTCTTGATTGGTCGAACATCACGATTGATGTGAAGTTCCTCTTCCAACTCTCATTCGTCGCTGTCTCCCTCGCGATCGCTTGGGGCGGATTCGCAGAACGTGCTAAATTATCCGTTTACCTGTTGTTCGGAACGTTTTTCGTTGCTATCATCTATCCGATCATCGCACGTTCCGTTTGGGCAGGTGGATTCCTTGGTTCGCTCGGGATGCAAGACTTCGCTGGATCAACGGTCGTTCACTTACAAGGTGGAATTGCCGCACTCGTTGCCGCTTTACTGCTCAAGAAACGAATCGGTGCTGAAAAAACACCGTTACTTGGACACAACGTCATCTACTCTGTCGTTGGTGCCTTCATCCTCTGGTTATGTTGGTTCGGCTTCAACGCTGGTTCGACACTAACGATTGCCGATGGATTCTTTAGTTACGTTGCCTTGACGACGTTACTTGCGACTGCAGCAGGTGCCCTCGGTGCTCTTGCCATCTCATTCTGGCACCGTCGTGTCGCAGATATCCCTTCGATCATCAACGGCGTGTTAGCTGCACTCGTTGCCATCACAGCAGCCTGTGCCTTCGTCGAACCGTGGGCAGCTGTCGTCATCGGTTTCCTCGCTGGTGTGATCACATATGGAACGAGCATTCTTCTCGCAAGCCGTGTGGATGATCCATTATGTGCCTTCTCCGTTCATGGCGTCGCTGGTATCTGGGGTACACTCGCAACTGGATTCTTCGCTTCACCACGACTCGTTGAAATCACAGGGATCGGACAAGCTGGTCTCTTCTATGGTGGCGGTTTTACGCAACTCGGCGTTCAAGCACTTGGTGTCGTCTTTGCCGTCGTCATCGTCAGCGTCTTAAGTTACGCATTCTTAAAAGTTCTCGACCTTACGATTGGTCTTCGGATCACACGCGAAGATGAACTCCGCGGACTGGATGTTGCAGAACATGGTCAATCTTCTTACGATCTCCCTGCTCCTGTCAGCAAAGAATTACGTATGGTTGAAGAAGACCTCTCAAACGAACGTGTCAATTAATAATTAGTAAAGAACAAGAGCCTACACGATGGATTCATCGCGTAGGCTCTTTCTTGTTTATTACTTTCGAGCGTAGTATTCACCAATCACAAGCGCCAAGGCTGCCCCACCAACGACATAGAGGGATCCACTGAAGAAGAATCCAAGTAGCGTCAGTACGATACATTGACTGATTGCTGCGAAGCGGATGATTTTCCGTTTCGCCAGTACGGCATTTCCAAATGGTAATAGACGAGTCAAAAGATGCTGATCGACTGCTTTCGTGAATGGCGCCAACTGAAAACTAGTTAGTCCTCCGAACGCTGGAATCGCTAAGGCGACGAACCAAACATTTCCACTTGCCAACCACATGAAAACAGCTCCAATTAACGTCAAACGAACAATCAATCCGATCCCGTCTCCACTCCGGATGAACTGTTTGACATACAAGTAATCGAATGTCGTTTGCGCTCGATATGGAATCCGCTCGACCATGTTACTTAAGAGACGACGGCGTTTATACGTTGCCGATAGATGCGGCACATCGACGAACCAATTCGCTAATCGATAAAATCGATCGCGCGATTCCTGCTCAAGTGAAATCCATTCGCGTAGAGGAAGATGATCCTGACGCTTCAGATGAAGGACGACCATTAAGAGAAGTGCGACGACGATCGCCATCCACGCCATATCGATGATGACGAGAAGTGCCGCTCCGAACGCATATAACAGCACCGTCCGATGTGCAATTCCTTCAAGTTTTGATAAGTTCGCTGCTGCTCCGAACAGTCCAAGTGCTACCCCAAGTAAAACAAGTTCAAGTGGTGTCGTCTGTTCCGTTCGAACATAGAGAACAACGACAGCTAAAAATGGAATCACGGCACGGATGATACCAAAGACCGCATTGTACGCTCGTACTTGTTGCATAAACCCTGATAACTTCGCTAATACCGGTAACAAAAACACTTGGTCCGCCTCAACGAGAAACGTCCGACTCGTCCGGTAGAGCGGTAAAATCAGAAACAAGGATGCCATGACGAACCGACCAGGAAACGATGGATCGAGTTGGTCGAGGAAACGACCGTATACGACTAAACCGTACAAAATAACGAAGTACACGGTGAATAATAGTCCACCATTCGCCATATACCTTGTGTATTTCACCGTCTCGGTCATCGCCGCCTGATACCGTTCCCTCCATAAGGACTGGCTGCTCATCGTTCCGCCTCCTCGATTGCAGCGACGTACAGATCATCTAGTGTTCCATCTTGTAATCCATATCGTGCGCGTAAAGCAGCTGTCGTCCCTTCCGCTGCAATGTGACCCTCATGTAAGAGTACGAAACGATTACAATGCCGTTCTGCTGTCTCAAGGATATGCGTCGACATTAAAATACCTTTACCGTCTTGCTTGAGTTCACTAAAAATCTGTAATAACTCGCGAATCGCGAGCGGATCTAGTCCAACAAACGGTTCATCGACGATCAACAGCTCACTCCCTGTGACGAGTGCGCACAAGATCATCGCTTTTTGTTTCATTCCTTTTGAGAAGACACTTGGAAACCATTCGAGTTGCTTCGTCATCCGAAGTCGTTCAGCGTAATGTTGCGCGCGTTCTGTCGCGATCGCTTCTTCGACATCATATCCTTGCGCCATCAGACGAAGGTGCTCCCGTAATGTCAGTTGTTCATATAACATCGGTTGTTCTGGAATGTATGCAACTTGACGACGATACTCGGTTTCGTTCGTTGCTAAATCCATTCCATTGATTCGAACTGATCCCGTCTTGACTGGCAAAAGACCGAGTATGTGCTTGATCGTCGTCGATTTCCCAGCACCGTTTAAACCAATTAAACCAACGAGTTCACCCCGATCCACTTCGATACTAATGTCATGAAGGACGGTTTTCGATCCATATCCACCTGATAAACCTTTGATATCTAATAACATGTTCGCCACTCCCTTTAGGCTCATCGTAAAGTAGATTTGCTTCGTTTTTCTAGCTTAACGCCTAGTTTTTTAAAATATAATGTTTTAATACTTGTTTTTTCGGCAATTACTCTAAGTGTAATCGTTACATCAATATATGAAAACGATTTACATGTAAATTGAAAGTGAAATCAATGAATCGTCCATTCATTCTCTATCAAGTGGTCTAATTGTCTAGTCATTTAAAGAATGAACGATTTCAGATTTTTTCATTTTCGCACGTGTTTATAACTGCCTGAAAACAGGTAAAACTAATATGTAGAGGAGATGTTTTAAAATGGGTTTCTTATGGGCACTCATCATTGGTGGTCTCATCGGTTGGATCGCAAGTTTAATTATCGGGAAAGATGTGCCGGGTGGCATCATCGGTAACATTATCGCTGGTTTCATCGGTTCGATGATCGGTCAAGCCATCTTTGGTTCAATGGGACCAAAAATCGCTGGTTTCGCAGTCATTCCGGCTATTCTCGGAGCAGTCATCTTGATCTTCATCGTCTCACTTATTCTCCGGGCAGTACGTAAGTAATCATATATCTTAAATTGAAAAGGAGTGTTTTAAATGGGATTCTTATGGGCATTAATCGTCGGTGGTATTATTGGTTGGTTAGCAAGCTTGATTTTAGGTAAAGATGTTCCAGGTGGTATTATCGGTAACATCATCGCTGGTTTCGTTGGTGCATTGATTGGTCAAGCATTATTCGGAGATTGGGGTCCAATGGTTGCTGGATTCGCAATCGTACCTGCTTTACTCGGAGCTATCATTCTTATCCTCATCGTATCGTTCATTCTCCGTGCGGTGAATAAACGATAACCAAAAATCCTCGGACGTTCTGTCCGAGGATTTTTTTAGTCTTTTAATTGTAACCACATGCCGTCTTCTCGCTCGACGACACGTTTTTCTGCTCGCAGATTCAACCATTCGAACACACCTTCGAGAAAACTAGACGGATATTCCCAAACCGTACCGACTTGCTCTCGCTTCTTTCGTTCTGGTTTTCCAGCGATGGCTTCAAGTTCATCCGGAGTCTTATTCAATCGGATTAACAATTCTTCCACCTGCCCCGACTGATAGGTTACTTCATACCCATCGTACCGCGCTCGATTGGCAACGGTCGAATCAGGCGTTCCGAACGTATTCTCAAACGAGTCACGCGAACGTCCAAGATAGCCAGTCATCGTATCGATACTTTTTCCAGTCCGGGCTTTCACTTCCGTCTCAAGTAACGTTTTGATATCGACTGCATATTCGTTCGAAACGGTCGTATTGAACCGATCAGCTAATTTAAAGTCGACTGTCGCGTTCGGTTCATCTCCGAGTTGTACAGTCTTTGATTCCTGGACGGTCTGTCCTGATTGTTCCGCACTTACTTGAACATCGTACTCTCCAGGAGAACGCTTGACTTCAAGAGATTTCTGATCGATCGTCCCGACTTCTTCTCCATCTAGTGAAACCTTTGTTCCCGGTAGATCACTCGAAACGGTTAACCGTTGAGGATTCACATCGAGAGAGTACCGGTCATACCAAAGCCATCCATCCTCTTCTTGTAACGAAAACAGATGTGTCTTCACTTGCTTACCTGCGTCTTGATCCTGTTTGACTTGTGCGATGACCCGGTCCGTCCGCTCTGCATCAGCCGTCAACCAGTTAACGAGTCGCGTCGCCTCACTCATCGGTAGTGACTTATCGTTCATCGTGACTAGCTTTTGGAATCCACGCTGATCCTTTTCCTTTAACAAGGTAGCAAGACGCTCGTCTGTTTTCTCCATTTTCGCCGCTTCTTGCATGTTACGCCCAAACCAAAAGGCAACGAATAAGAAAAGACCGACGACGATAACGCTACCGACGAGCAGACGCCGTTTTCGTTTTTTTTGTGCCGTCGAGGCTACTCGTGATGCCATGCAGTTCGCTCCTTCCCTTCAGTAGCTGTATGTTTCTAAGTGTATCGGGTTCAATTTGACTGTCAATCGTGCGGAAGTCGGAAACTTTCCGTATACTAATGTTATCTTACCCAAAGGAGTGAACGTTCCATGCAAAAAGAGTCATGTATCTTCTGTAAAATTGCTCGCAAAGAAGTCCCTGGTCATATCGTATTCGAGAACGAACAAGTTCTCGCCTTCCTCGATTTGTCACAAGTGACGAAAGGACATACGCTCATCATCCCAAAACAACATGCCGATAATTTGTATGATCTTTCTCCTGAACAAGCACAAGACGTATTTGCGACGATCCCGCAAATCAGTCGTGCGCTTCAACAAGAGACAGAGGCAGCTGGCATGAATCTCTTATCGAATACAGGAAAAGTAGCGGGTCAATCGGTCTCCCACTTCCACCTGCACCTCATTCCGCGTCACGATAAACAAGACGGTTTCGGTGCGAAATGGGAAGTTCATAATGACGATTATACGGCAGAGGAATTGGCTGAACTCGCTAACTCGATCGCTTCTCGCATCTAAGTCTGCTCTTTTTCTTCTATTCTTAGAAAAATATTGCCGAAATAGGTTTCTTTCATTCGATTTTCGGTAAAATAATATGAAACAAATATTTTAATATTAAAAAGGAGGTTCAATATGTCGAAGCGTCCCGCCCGTAACTGGGTCGCTTTTGGTGCTACGCTAACACTTGTGACTTTTTACGGTCTGAAGGCGCTTCGCCAAGGTACGAAAAGCGACTCTTCGAACGGTCATCAACGTCGAAATTCTTATTCTACAATCGTAACGAATGTGCAGGATTTGACCCAGGAGGGCAAGAACTTAGTAGAGACAGCAAAAGCGTCTGGTATGCACTTCAAAGAAGAAGTCATGCAGAGCGTCTCGGAATACCAAACGGAAGTCCAAGCATCGCTCACGAAGATCCAGTCTCTCGCTGATGAAGCGAAACAGGAAGCAGACCAGCTTTCTCCACAAAAGTAAGATCCGTTGCTTCGATTTGTTTTTGTATAGTTTGCATTTTGCGCGTTTGAGCCATTGTCACCTTTCGAAAGGATGAGTCAGATATGGAACACGAAAAGTTATATCCTGGACAAGAGGCTTTGTTGTATAGCCACAAGATTGTCCAGTTAAGCAAAGCACTATGGAAAACGGTAGAAAAAGATTGGCAAAATTGGATCAAGCCTTTTGATCTGAACATCAATGAACATCATATCTTGTGGATTTCGCACGCGCTAGGCGGTGCCTCAATTTCAGAGATCGCGAAGTATGGTGTCATGCACGTCTCGACGGCATTCAACTTCTCGAAGAAGTTAGAAGACCGTGGACTGTTGACGTTCTCAAAAAAGGAAACAGATAAACGAAATACCTACGTCCAGTTGACACCAGAGGGCGAATCACTCTTACTTGAGACGATTCAAGCGTTCCGCCCTGAAGAAAACGGTGTCTTCCGTGCATCACTTCCTCTTCAGGAATTGTACGGGAAGTTCCCGGAATTAACGGACATTTCTGCGATCGTACGTCGCTTGTATGGCGACAGCTTCATGGACATATTCGCTGAGACATCAAAGATGATCACAGAAGAAGCAGATCGTCGCCCTCAAGATCCAGTCATGGACTCAATCAAAAAAGCATAACCTTACCAAAAGCGTTTTAGCCTTTAGCTAGAATGCTTTTTTTAGGTCTTTTTTCCTCATGACAAGGACATTACTACTATGTCTCAAGAGCGTTATTTCCCTCACAATTTCCCATAAAAATTATCCTCAACCGACTACTTGGATGTGATAGCATGGAAAAGAGCAAGTATCTCTTGGCATGACAAGATACAGCTGTCAACCAGACGAGAATATGATATGATAAAACGGTTGAAATAATGGTAAATTAGGGGTGTATGTATGAAAAAGAAATTGTTAGGCGCAGCAGCAGTCGCAAGTGTATTTACGTTAGCAGCATGTGGATCAAATGACGAAGCCGTCATCAATTACAAAGGTGGCGAAGTCAACAAGGCTGACGTCCAAGAAGAAGCATACGAAAAAGCTGGTGCTCAAATCGCCTTCCAGCAAACGATGAACAAATTGCTTGAGAAGAAATACGGCAAAGAAGTCACGGATAAAGAAGTCGAAGCAGAAGTCAAGAAGACCAAAGACCAGTTCCCGGATAAAGAGCAGTTCAGTACAACATTGAAATCTGCTGGAATCAAGAATGAAAAAGAATTCGAGAAAGTTCTTCGCACACAAATGCTCTTAACGGAAGCAAAATCTGCGAAATCAAAAGTAACAGATAAAGAAATCCAAGAGCGTTTTGACCAAGAAAAAGTCGAAGTTAAAGCAAGCCATATCCTCGTTGCGAAAGAGTCAGAAGCAAAAGACATTAAAAAACAATTGGATGACGGCGCGGACTTCGCGAAACTCGCAAAAGAGAAATCAACAGATACAGGTAGCGGTACAAAAGGTGGAGACCTTGGATACTTCACAAAAGGTAAAATGGTCAAGGAATTCGAAGATTATGCGTTCAAGGATGGCGTTGAAGGTAAAATCTCCGATCCAATTAAAACACAGTTCGGTTACCACATCATCAAAGTAGTCGATCGTAAAGAAAAGAAAGACTTTACACTTGATAAAGAAAAATCACGCATCAAAAAAGCACTTGCTGAAGAAAAAGCAGCACAAGTCAACCCGAACGATATCTACCGTTCACTCATGAAAGAATACGATGTTAAAATCGAAAACAAAGACTTCAAGGATGCTTTTGATTTAGACAAACAAGAACAACAACAAATGCAACAACAGATGATGCAACAACAACAGCAGTAATCAAAAAAGGAAGCCTTTGGGGCTTCCTTTTTTGTGTCGTTTTTTCATATGATTAATAGTTAGCGTACCGTCCGAATCGGTGCTCGTTCGTATTGTTTCGGCAAGGCGACCGTGTCTCCTAGTTCGGCTGCCGCATGATAGACCCAGTAAGGCTGACGCAGTAACTCACGTGCGAGCAGTACGATATCCGCTCGACCGTTACGGACGATTTCTTCTGCATGGGCAGCTGTCGTGATCAATCCAACCGCTCCCGTTGCGATACCTGTCTCTCGTTTCAACTCTTCCGCATAGCTCACTTGATAGCCTGGATACACTTCCGGTACGGCATTGGCGACGACAGCCCCTGAACTGCAATCGAGTAGATCGATGTGACGTGCTGCTAGTTCTTTTGCAAGTGGAATATAGTCCGTTGCCGTCATTCCTCCTGTTGCGTGATCCGCTGCTGAAATCCGGACCCAAATTGACAGCTTGGAAACGGCTTGAATCCCATCAATGATCTCTAGCAACAAGCGCATCCGATTTTCAACCGATCCACCGTATTGATCCTCGCGGACATTCGATAACGGAGAGAGGAACGTGTTCAATAAATAACCATGAGCCCCATGAATTTCAATGAAATCGTACCCTGCTCGTTCCGCACGTAGTGCTGCATCGATGAACTGTTGTTTGATCGTTGCGATTTCCTCAAGCGTTAATGCTCGCGGATGACCGTATGTGTCATCAAACGGTAAAGCACTCGGTGCAACGGGTGGTTCTGCCGTCGTACTTTTGCGCCCAGCATGGGCCAGTTGAATGCCTGCTTTTGCACCCGCTGCTTTGACTTGCTCTGCGATCCGTTGTAGTCCTTCGATATGCGCATCTGACCAAATCCCAAGGTCACCGGCTGAAATACGACCGTCTGGCGTGACGGCACTCGCTTCTAAGATGACACCACCGACACCACCCATTGCACGGGTTGCATAGTGCGTGACATGCCAATCCGTAACGAGTCCATCTTCTTTTGCACTGTACATACACATCGGCGCCATGATGACCCGATTGCGGAATGTCAACGTTCCGAGTTGAACCGTATCAAACAACTTCGTCTTCATCTTTTTTCCCCCTTATAGCTTCGGACGATAAAAAGCACGATTATCTAGTGCAAATGATCGTTCCGAGAACTGTCCTGGCTCGACATATTCAAGGAGACGATCCATCATCGTCATCCGTGCATCAAGGTTATCGATCAAGAACAAGACTTCTGCCTCGCGCATCTGTGGTGCGACGGCAGAACCCCATTCCGGTCGTCCGTGATGACTTAAGACGAGATGTTGCAAGACCGTCAGTACTTCTGCGTCAATTTGTAATTCTGCTCCGACTTTCTCAAGTTCCGCTACCATCATCGTAATATGACCGACGAGTTTACCAGGCAACGTATATTCTGGTGCAACCGGATCGGATAACTCCTTGATTTTCGCATAATCGTGCAGAATGATGCCACTGATTAGCACGTCACGGTTTAAGGTCGGATAGAGTTGAGCGATTTGATCCGCTAGACGCAACATCGAAAGGACGTGGTATGACAGCCCCGAGTAAAAAGCATGATGGTTCTTGACCGCTGCCGGATGCGTGAAGTAGGCGTCGAATCGTGAAGTAATCAAATGTTTAACGAGCTTTTTCATATCACTGTTCTGAATCGATTCTACGAACGCGAGTACTTCCGTCTCGATCTGCTCTCGCGGAATCGGCGCGGATTGGACGTAGTCCTCGACATTCGTCTCCTCTAGGACCGTGATTTGTTTGAGCTTGAGTTGTGTCCGTCCCCGATAGTCCATGACTTCTCCAGCAGCATGGACGATTGATTTCGGCGCATATTTTTCAAGATCACTCGTATCCCACATCTTCGTCTCGATTTCGCCTGTCTTATCCGTCAAGATGAGCGTCAAGTATGGTTTCCCATTTGCTGCAATTCCTTTGACTGCTTGCTTGATCATCGCTCGTTGATCGAGCGTTTCTCCAACTGCTAATTTACCGATTCCTTTCATACTTGAAACACGTCCTTTATCTGTAAAATAGGTGTCTTTTTTATATTCCATTGACTACACTTAAGGCATATACTATTTCATTCTACTATATGGGAGTCATGAACATGGAACTGGAACCTCAATTTAATTGGTCCCGCTATCTCGATTTAGCTGACTATGAACAAACCTTTCCGACGGCTGCCGTCGACCAATCCGAAATGGACTGGGTCACACAGCTGCGATCGAAAGACATGAACTTCACCCGCTCGGAAAAAGGGGTTCTCTATGGCGCTGTCGTCACCTGGCAAAATCCTGTCGACAAAAGTGACCGCCGCTCGATTTGCTTTTACGTAACGAAAGAAAAACTCATCACAATCGGATTGTCGGATTCAATCGTGTCCCTGGTCGCTCCCTATTCTCCCGCGCATCCCTTTGCGGCTTTTTATACGATTCTTGCTTTACAGCTGAACACGTATTTTGCCGGTATCGATCAGTTTGAGACGGAACTGTTCTCAAGACAAGATGAACTGCGCGGTAGCATCAATGAAGATTCACTCGATAGCATCTTCGCTTTACGCGACACGATCGAGAACTGGTCCGATTTAATCGTTCCGTTTCAAGAGCTCGTCATGGCTGGCGAAGAATCATTTCTCGATGAGGACGCGTATCTCGAGGACCTCTCGTTGAAACTAGCTACGAAACGTGTCCGCCGTCTGTTGATGCTCATCGAACATTATCAAAAAGACATCGAGGTCCTGCTCGACTTATCGACGACCGTCTCGAACTTCCGTGGAAACGAAATCATGAAGGCATTAACGATCTTTACTGCCGTCGCGACACCAACGATGGCTCTCGGTGCGATTTGGGGGATGAACTTTAAAATCATGCCGGAATTAGAATGGAAATACGGTTACGCCCTATCCCTTGGTCTAATTTTTCTCTCGACCGGTGGCATCTTCTACTGGATGCGCTGGCGTGGATGGTTAGGCGCTCTTGTTCGGATGCCAAAGAACAGTCGACCAAAAAAATAGATATCAGAACATAAGTTCGTTATACTAATTGTATCATATCTACTGAAAGGAGACGCTTGTACGATGGAACGAAAAATCATTCATATTGATATGGACGCCTTTTACGCTTCCGTCGAGCAACGCGATCGTCCTCGATTAAAAGGTGTTCCCGTCGTCGTCGGTGGACCGCCTCATGCACGTGGTGTCGTAGCGACCTGTTCCTATGAAGCACGGAAATACGGGATCCATAGCGCGATGCCGTCAAGACGTGCCTTCCAGCTCTGCCCCCGTGCGGTCTTCATTCGTCCCCGCTTTGACGTCTACCGAGCTGTCAGTGCGCAAATCATGGCGCTTTTTCGAGAAGTGACACCGCTCGTCGAGCCTCTCTCGCTTGATGAAGCGTATCTTGACGTCACGGAAAATTATTTTGATCAAAAAGTGCGACCTATATCGCGCAATATGTTCTTCAGCAAATTAAAGAACGGACAGGTCTGACGGCCTCTGCTGGTGTTTCTAACTCTAAGCTCGTCGCGAAGGTCGCCTCCGGATACGAGAAACCGAACGGCTTGACGGTCGTTCCTCCAGAGGACGTCCTCAGTTTCTTGTCTCCATTAAAAATTGGAGATTTACATGGCGTCGGAAAAGTCACGGAACAAGCGTTACGAAAGCAAGGGATTGAAACCGTCGCAGATGTCCAAGCAATGCCGGTCGAACAATTACGAGCAATACTTGGACGTGATCGCGGAACGGAACTGCATGCGATGGCACACGGGATCGACGAGCGTCCCGTTCGTCCGGAACGCGAGCGAAAATCGATTGGTTCTGAGACAACATTTGAAGAAGATACGGAGGATATCGATACGATATTTGAGACGTTGATTCGAGAATCAAAATCCGTCATTGCGAGTCTTCAAAAAAAAGAACTCGTCTGCCGGACGATCACGATCAAGTGGAAGACCGATACATTCCAGTCACGTTCGAAACGGCATACATTTTCAGAAGAGACGGCGGACGAAGAACGATTACTTGAGGAAACAACGAAACTCTTCAATGGCATCACCTTCGACGGACCGATCCGCTTGATTGGTATGACGGTCAGTCACCTGACTACTCCTCCCGCTGCGCGACAGTTGACGTGGCAGGATATGGACTTACGCTTGTAAAATGAATAGTGATTCACTATACTAAATACAAGACCAATCGGACAAAGGAGGAA
Source organism: Exiguobacterium sp. E17S (assembly GCF_057772545.1). Lineage (NCBI taxonomy): Bacteria > Bacillati > Bacillota > Bacilli > Caryophanales > Exiguobacterium > Exiguobacterium sp. E17S. The sequence continues at coordinate 22,408 of NZ_JBYLRU010000001.1, read as the reverse complement.
CAAGTATGCAGTATACGATTACAGTCTTTTCAGATCGTGGTGAAACGTTACTCGATGACGTCTTTGAAGCAGAAACAGATGGACAGGCACGAGAAGAAGGGATTCGGCGTCTTAATGAGAGTGGGTACGCCCATCATGCAGCACGTGTCACGCGTTCCGGTCGTCTCATTCATTTCGAGCGCGCTTATTTGCCACGGATCGTCCCTACTTCATCTTGAGCCATACAAAAAAGGAAGACGCGCCACTATGGTCGTCTTCCTTTTGATTACTTATTGAACGTCGTCTTGTTGCTCCATCATTGGCGCGTAGAGTTCTTCTAACGGCTTCATGATGATTTGTGTGACTTCCGTCAGCATCGTGTGCATCCGTTGCTCTTCTTGCATCAGCTGACTGATTAGTGGGTTGTTTTGTACTTCAAGCATCTTTGTTTGGGCAGATGCCATATCGTCTGGTGTGATTTCTTCACCTTGCATCTGTTTTTGTTGTAATTCGAGTTGGATGTTACGGAACGACGCGAACAATTCGTTTGATTCCGGATCCGCGTTAACTTGCGTGTACAAGTCTTTTAATGTCGTATACTCCGAAGTTTCACGTAATGCACGCTCCAGTGTGTACGCGTGATCGTATAAGTTTGTTTCTGCCATGAGTAAAACCTCCAATTTGTTTAGACGAGATAAAGCCCCGCCTGTATCAATCCAATTAAACCACCTAACAACCCTCCAAGCCAAGTGATAGCCCGGAATTCTCGCTTAGAAATCGATAAGACGATTTCTTCGAGATATGCAGTATCCAGCAAACCGACCTCTTCTCGAACAATCGTTTCGAGATCGAGCGTCTGCAAGATTTGCCCGATTTGATTCGTCGTCCGTTCGAATAGATGATCGATGACGACAGGGACATGTTGCTCGAGTAATTGTGATTCGAGTGGATTCAACCAGACGCGTAATGGTGTAGCAAGCATCGATTCAATCGGTAAACGCGCCAAGACTTGTTCTTTGACGGTCTGTCGAATCCGCGACTCCGTCTCTTCCGTCATATAGGACGACAGTGGACGATCCAGTCCCTTTTGCCATTCCTGACGTAATAAGGCAAGGATGAACTGAGACGTCGACTCTGATTGAAGTACCCGTTTCAGCTCCGGCTGAATCATATCAACGACGTTGACGTTCGCGAGCAACATCCCGAACATCCCACCTCCGAGTCGCTGTTGGATGAAACGAGCAACAGTTTCCTCGAGTTGTAGACGTCCTTCTGGTCCATCAAAATATTCCTCTGCTTGGTGCAATACGGATGTGACGAGTCTTGGCATGACCTCTTCGATTTTTTGTTCTCCGGCTTCCCCGATCAACTCGCGCACGGACTGCTCACGCCATTTACCCATGAGGAGCGAAAACTCCTGCTCCAAGTGATAACTGATTTTTCCTTGGATCCGTTGTTTTGGTTCGTCGATGAATCGACTAATCCACGCTTCCGTCGTCTCTTCCGAGCGTGTCCATTTCATGACTTCTTGTTCGACGAGCCGCGTGACAGCTCCACGAACAGCTGGTGATGCGAGACGTTTCCCGATCCCTTCTGGCGTCAAGAGATGCTTGACGACCGTCCGTCCGAGATTCGCTGCCAGTTCATCCCGCCGTTTAGGAATCAGACCAGGTGTAAATGGGACGCGAAATTTTCCGATGTATTTCGGTTCAAGTGGTCGAAATAACATCCGAATCGCTAAATGATTCGTAATTGCGCCGATCAGGGCCCCAATGACGATGATTCCGACAAGTTTCAACACGAGTAAAAACGTATCTGACATAAGTTATCATTCCTTCCGATTTTCGACTTATGGTAAAGTCGAGATAGTTATGTACGATTTAGGAGTGATGCCGTGTGTTACGACAACTGATGACTGTATTCAATGACCAGCTTACGACCGATCCGAATGTTTATTGCCAGGAACAGTATAGCGTATATCGCCTTGAAGATGGACTTTGTTTTGGAATCAAGGCAACTGCCATCTCTGACCGTGAACAACAACTGCTTGATGTATTCGCTGAACGCATCATCACGACGTCGCGGTCTGATATCGATCTATGGCGAGAGCGTATCCAATCTGCTCATGCCCTGGAAGATCAGTCGTTCCGACTTGTCCATTTTTTGTTCAATCCAACCGATGAACGGACAAGTGAAGAAATTCAACAATTGCTCTCCTCTTTCTTTTCGCAGACGAGCATCCTTATTCCTTTTAGCACACACCGCTTCACGGTCGTCGAACGCGAAGAGTTTGTCATTGAGTCTGAACTATCCGATTTATTTTTAGCGTTACAATCTGATTTTGTACTCGACGGTAAGGTATTGCTTGGTCAACAACGTGCTGCAGGCGATATCGCCGTTCAGTTCCAACTTGAACAAGCAGCGCTTGCTTTCGTTCCTTCGATGCACATCGAACGCTTCTTGCCTGCCATGATTCGTCTTGCGAGTCTAGATGACCGGCACCGCGCGACACTCGTCGATCAGTTCATTCGTTCCCTCGAGGCAGAGTCTCGTGAGACAATCCTTGCTTTTTGCCGAGCTAATTTGAACGTCTCCCTGACAGCAAAACATCTATTCTTACATCGAAATAGCCTCCAGTATCGACTCGACCGATTGACGGAGCAGACTGGAATCGATGTTCGCTCATTTGAAGGCGCTACTTTCCTCTATACCTTACTTCTTGTAGCATGATGCCTAATTGAAAACGTTTGCATTTAGTCAGGTTGTCCATAGGCAGACTCCCTGACTTCTTTTATACTAAATCTTGTAAGCGTTATTATTTCATCATTTACATTAGGGGGAACTACACATGGCTGAAATTCGTCTTGAACATATCGATAAAATCTACTCAGGTGATGCAAAAGCGGTTGATGACTTCAACCTTCACATTAAAGATAAAGAATTCATCGTCTTCGTCGGACCATCAGGTTGCGGTAAATCAACGACACTTCGGATGATCGCTGGGCTCGAAGAAATCTCAGGTGGGGATTTCATCATCGATGGCAAACGCATGAACGATGTAGCGCCAAAAGATCGCGATATCGCGATGGTCTTCCAAAACTACGCGTTGTATCCACACATGAACGTCTTCGATAACATGGCATTCGGATTAAAGCTTCGGAAGTTCCCAAAAGATGAAATCAAGCAACGCGTAGATAACGCAGCTCGTATCCTTGGTCTTGAAGAATACCTCGAGCGGAAGCCAAAAGCACTCTCTGGTGGTCAGCGTCAACGGGTAGCGATTGGTCGCGCCATCGTTCGTGATGCTAAAGTCTTCTTGATGGATGAGCCGCTCTCGAACTTAGATGCTAAATTGCGGGTACAAATGCGTAAGGAAATCATTCAGTTACACAAACGTCTTGAGACGACAACGATTTACGTCACGCACGATCAGACGGAAGCGATGACGCTTGCGACACGAATCGTCATCATGAAAGCGGGTATCATTCAACAAGTCGGAACGCCGAAAGAAGTCTATGATCACCCAGATAACATGTTCGTCGCTGGATTCATCGGTTCACCATCGATGAACTTCTTGACAGGTAAATTAGCGGAAGACGGTCTCTTCCACGTTTCAGGAACAGAAGAGAAATTCGAAGTACCAGAAGGAAAAATGAAAGTTCTCCGCGATCGCGGTTACACGAACAAGGATCTCGTCCTCGGAATTCGTCCAGAAGACATCCATGCGGAATTGATCTACCAAGACACTAAAACAGCGCATCGCTTCCCAGCACATATCGAAGTATCCGAATTGATGGGTGCAGAGTCTTATCTCTACTCAAAAGTTGGACAACAAGCGTTCACGGCACGTGTTGATTCACGTTCACACGTCGAGATGGGATCGCAGCTTGATCTCTTCTTCGATATGACAAAAGCACACTTCTTCGACTCTGCGACGGAAGCAACGATCCGTTAATCTTATCATCGATCAGTTACGATGTTTCAGACTGTCCTTTTAAGGGCAGTCTTTTTTATTGACAGACGTTCCTGTAACTTTGTATGATACTGCTTGTAGCTTAAAATTAATCCTATTCGAAAACTAGGAATTGAAATCATTCATTTATAAAGGAGAGAGCGCTATGAAACACGGTTTGAAATTAGCTGTAGCAGCATTATCGACAGCGGGGGTGCTTGCAGCATGCGGCGCTTCGAACGACAACGCAGGTTCTGATAAAGAGTCAAAAGTCATTACAGTCGGTACAGAAGCAACGTACCCACCTTTCACGTATAAAGAAAAAGGAAAATTGACAGGTTATGACGTAGACGTCATGAACGAAGTCGCAAAACGCGCCGGCTATAAAGTCGATTACAAAGCGATGGACTTCAAAGGACTCATCCCAGCACTTGATTCAAAACGGATCGATGTCATCGCGAACCAAATGGGAATCACGCCTGAGCGCCAAGAAAAATACGCTTTCTCTGATGCGTATACGGTCTCTGGTTCAACGATCATCGTCAACAATAAAACGAACGATATCAAAACACTCGATGACTTAAAAGGAAAGACAGTTGGTTCGACACAAGGTTCACTTTATGCAAAAACGGCTGAAGAAGCTGGCGCGAAAGTGAAATACTACAAAGGCGCGAACCAAGTCTTGAAAGATCTTGAAGCAGGTCGTGTTGATGCTGCTATGAACGATCGTCTCTTCGTCTTGACGGAGCTGAAGAAAGCAGGCTACAAAGTCAAAGCGGTCGGTGAAACATTCGACAAGAACGAATCAGGCTTCATGATGGCAAAAAACAGTAAGTATACAGAAGACTTCAATAAAGCACTCGCTGATATGCAAGAAGACGGCACTCTTGCAAAAATCGGTAAGAAGTATTTCAACGAGGATATCAGTAAGTGAGTGAATTACTGACGATCGTCCGGGATAACTCGGACGTCTACGCAAAGGCGATTGGTACGACCCTTCTTGCAAGTGGTCTCGCCATCGTCTTTGCGCTTATTCTCGGGTTGATTCTTGCCGTCATGCGTGATAGCCGTCTTGCCGTCTTTAGCGGTTTTGCACGTTTATACGTCTCCTTCTTCCGAGGAACACCATTGCTGTTACAAATCCTGATTTTATACAATGGTCTCGTTGTCCTTCAATTGACTGGATTCCAAGCTCTCGCCTTCGGCTTATCGCTTCACTTTTCTGCGTATATCTCGGAATCGTTCCGGGCTGCCATCTCCTCTGTCGATCGTGGACAATGGGAAGCCGCTGACTCGCTCGGTATTCCGCGCCGTAAGACATTCAAGGACGTCATCTTGCCACAAGCACTATCTCGGGCGATTCCCCCACTTTCGAACTCTGTCATCGATATCATCAAATCGACATCACTCGGTACGATTGTTGCTGTTGAGGAATTGACATACGTCTCTGACCAGATTTCAGCTACGACGTATCTTGTCATGCCGTTGCTTCTATTCTCAGCTGCGATTTACTGGATCATGTCAACACTCATTCAAAGTGTTCAGCATCGCTTAGAGGCACGATTCAGCATTCCAGAATGAATTTTCCACACTTGGAACCGTCAGGATTTCAAGTGTGTTTTTTAGATTTTTTTAGGTTTAGCACTAGGCAATCCGGGAATAATCAAGTATACTAATAAAAATCAGAATTATCTGACAACTTACAAAGGAGCGTGGCCGAGATGAAACAAGTAATTGAAGCTTTCCGTAGACAAGATGCAGAGCAGCGAATTCCAGTGCTACGTCTCGAAATCGATTATGAGCTCAGTACGCTCTTCGATGCGATTCAAGCCAATGACCAAGCTGCCATGTCAGCAAGTAAAGATCGTTTAGATAAATACCGTCAGGAGATGCTTCGCTTAGAAGCTTAACCTCATAGATCCCCCATCTCTCCTCCCCCTTGAGATGGGGCTTTTTTTGTTTACTTTTAAATGAGAGGAACATTCTATTCGTAAACGAAGGAGAGGATCGCCTCCAGATGATATATCGGAAACGATCCTCTCACTTTATTTCGCTAACGGACAACGTGCGCATTGATCCGCTTCTATCTTAAAACCAATTAATCGACGTCACGACCACGTGATGCCTTCAAAATCTCAAACCACTGTTCGCGTGTCAAAGACAATTTCGTCGAACGAACCGCAGATTCGATGCGTTCAATCTTACCAGAACCAACGATTGGCATGATACGTGCTGGATGTTTGAGCAACCATGCATATGCGACTTCGTCGATTTCTTCTGCCCCGATCGTCTCTGCGATCTCAGCTAATTTTTCGCGTAACGGTGCATATTGCTCGTCCTTGAAGAGACGACCGCCCGCAAGCGGACTCCATGCCATCAACGGCATCTCATTTTCATGACAGAGATCAACGGATCCGTCCTCGAAATGTTTCAGTTCCGAAACCGACAACTCGAGTTGGTTCGTCACGAGCATGAATGGTAAGCGCGACTGAATGAGACTTTGTTGCGCAGGTGTATGGTTCGAGAGACCGAATGTCCGTACCTTTCCTGCGTCCTTCAACTCTACGAACGCTTCAGCAATCTCGTTCGGGTCCATCAACGGATCTGGACGGTGAATCAACAACGTATCAACATACTCGACACCGAGTTCTTGAAGAGAACGGTTCACTTGTTTGATGATATGCTCTTTCGTCGTATCATAGAATGATAACGACTGATCCGAGAAATGATTCCCTTTCATCTTGATACCCGTCTTCGTGACAATCTCCATCCGGTCACGTAATTCCGGTTTTAAAGCAAGCGCTTCTCCGAATAAGCGTTCATTCGTGTAGTCGCCATAGATATCCGCGTGATCAAACGTCGTAATTCCTAAAGCAAGGCATGCTTCGATCAATTCGAGACGCTCTTCTTTCGTCATCTCCCATTCATTCAATCGCCATAAGCCATGAATAATGCGTGAGAATGATAAATCTTCTGTTAGTTGAATCCGTTCCATCTGTCTTCCAACTCCTCTATCGTATAAACTCTATCTCGTTTACTGTACCTCAAAATGGTACCGGTTGCACGGATTTCACTTTTTGATGCTCTGAGATAAAAAACAGGACCCCGTCGATGACGTGATCCTGCATGGGACTTATTGAATTTGTTCGACTTCTTGCATGACTTCATCTTCGATCTGCTGACGTTTCCGTGTCGTCTCAGCAGCATCTGGTGACGTGACGCTGAAGTAGAATTTGATTTTTGGTTCCGTACCCGATGGACGAAGGCAGAACCACGATCCATCGCTGAGGGTAAACTTCAGTACGTTGGATTTTGGCAAGTTAATTGGTGAAGGTTGATGCGTCTTCAAATCGTGGGCGATGCTCGCATCATAGTCCTCGAATAAGACGACCTGTTCTCCAGCCACTTGTTTTGGCGGATTCTCACGGAACGTATCCATGATACGCCCGATCTGTGCCACGCCATCCTTCCCTTTGAGCGTTAAAGAGCGGAGTGACTCTTCGAAGTACCCGAACTGCTCGTAAATCGCCTGTAATGCCTCATAGAGCGTCCGTCCTTCTTTCTTATGGTACGCAGCCATCTCAGCAGCTAACAAGCACGCTTGGACAGCATCCTTGTCTCGGCAGAAGTCACCGATGAGGTATCCATAGCTCTCCTCGTATCCGAAGAGATACTCATATTGACCCGATGCATTGTATTGTTTGATTTTTTCCCCGATGAACTTAAAGCCTGTCAATGTGTTCTCGACATGGAGATCATAATGACGCGCAATCAATGCACCCAGTTCTGACGTAACGATCGTCTTCGCGACGAATCCGTTCGCTGGCAGTGTTCCTTGCGCCGCTTTTTGTGAAAGGATGTAGTCGAGCAATAACGCTCCCGTCTGATTCCCTGTCAGGACTGTCCATTCTCCGTCGGCATCACGTGTTGCGACTCCGACACGGTCAGCATCTGGATCCGTCGCAATCAAGATGTCGGCATCTGTCCGGTCACCATATTCGATCGCCAGTTTAAAGGCAGCATGTTCTTCCGGGTTCGGCGACGTCACGGTCGGGAACGCACCGTCTGGTTCCGCTTGCTCCTTGACGACTGTCACCTGTTCGAATCCGTACCGTTTCAATCCTTCTGTTACCGGCACAAGACCTGTTCCGTGAAGTGGTGTGAAGACGATTTTAAGTGGATCCGCTAATTCCGATTGAATCGAAGGTAAGACACGAATCGTTTGTAATTTGTCTTGGTACGCTTCGTCGAGTTCTTCTCCGACACGGACGATCAATCCGTTCGCACGAAGAACTTCTTCTTGCTCCAGTTCAATCGACAGCTCATCTTCGATTTGGCTGACGTACGAAACGAGTTCATCCGCTTCTTTTGGTGGAAGTTGTCCACCGTCATCCCCGTATACTTTATAACCATTGTACTCTGGTGGGTTGTGACTCGCCGTGATGACGATTCCGCCCGCTGCTTGTAAAGACCGAACTGCAAACGAAAGTTCTGGTGTCGGACGTAGACCGTCGAACAGATACGCTTTGATGCCGTTACTTGCGAGCGTCCGTGCCGCCTCCAGCGCAAATTCTGGTGAGAAATGGCGTGAATCGTGTGCGATGACGATTCCTTTTGCTGCCGCTTCTTCCCCCGACGCCTTAATGAATGCCGCGAACCCTTGTGATGCTTTTCGGACCGTATATACGTTCATCCGGTTCGTCCCGACACCGATTTCCCCACGCATACCACCTGTTCCGAACTCGAGTTCTTTATAGAATGCTTCTTCGGCTGCTTTTTCATCCGTTGCTAGCGTAACTAATTCTTCTTTTAATGCGCTGTCTAAATCAGCGAACTGATCCCATTTTTGATAGGTTTCTTTCCATGACATGGTAAATCGACTCCTTTTTTAAATGAGGGTAAGACTTGCGATGATGCGATACCTTTCATATGATTAACACTAGAAAGGGTAAGGTGATGAGGCATGTTTCCTACGATTCAAATGGCAGATCTTCAACAGCTCGTCCGAACGGATCAGATTCGCTGGTTTGACTGCCGATATGACTTGCAACAACCTGAATATGGACGAAATGCTTTCTTGGAACAACACGTCGAAGGTGCACAGCACCTGGATTTAACGACTGACCTTTCCGGTCCCGTCGATGAGGTCGGCGGTCGGCATCCGCTTCCTTCAAAAGAAGCGTGGCAACACACACTGGAACAGCATGGTGTGACACCGGAAGACTTCGTCGTCTTGTATGACGATGGTTTTCCGTATGCAGCTCGTGCGTGGTGGTTATTTAAATGGATCGGACATGAGCGTGTCGTCGTCCTTGAGGGCGGATTCTCCTCTTACCTAGCGTTCGATCTTCCGGTCACGGACGATGTTCCTACTTATGAACCGTCTCAGTACGCGCCTCGTTTTCAAGATGAGATGCTCGTCTCGTTCGAAGAGCTAAAGCATCAGCTGACAGAAACGATGATCATCGATTCCCGTGCACCTGATCGATACCGTGGAGAAATCGAACCACTCGATCACGTCGCCGGTCACATTCCAGGTGCTGTGAATTGTTTCTTCGAACAAGCACTCTCACCAGATGGTCGCTTACGGGACGCGGAAGATTTGAAAGAACTGTACGCCGACATCCTACCGGTCACGGCACCCATTCTTTATTGTGGAAGTGGTGTGACAGCTTGTGTCAATGTCATCGCTCTCCATTCACTCGGGAAAACCGACGTCCGGCTATACGCTGGCTCTTATAGTGATTGGGTCAGCCGTGGTGAAGATGTCTCCCGTTCGTAAACATCAGACACTGACGGAAACATCTGTCAGTGTCTTTTTGTTCAGAGTTGAATCGGTTTGATGTTCCAGATCGCATTCGCATACTCTTTAATCGTTCGGTCACTTGAGAACACACCTGACCGTGCAATATTAAGAATGACGCGTTTATACCATTCTTCTGGTTGCTGATACATCCGATCGATTCGTTCTTGCGCTTGTTGATACGACATGAAGTCTTTCAGGATCAGATACTCATCATTATACGTCAATAATGAATCGTAAATCGCTTGGAATTCACCTGGAGCAAATAATGTTCCATCGACGAGACTATCGATGATCCGTCGTAGTTCGGGTTGGGCACTGTATTGATCGTATGCACTGTAACCACCGTACTGCTTATAATTCATGACTTCCTGTGGTGTTAAGCCGAAGATGAAGATGTTCGCATCCCCGACCTCGTCTCGAATTTCGATGTTTGCTCCGTCAAGCGTTCCGATCGTCAAGGCGCCATTCATCATGAATTTCATGTTGCCGGTTCCAGAGGCTTCATAACTTGCAGTCGAAATCTGTTCACTGACGTCACTTGCCGGGAAGATCTTCTCAGCAAGCGATACACGATAGTTTTCTAGGAAGACGACTTTCAAGTATGGACTGACGTCTGGATCCTGATTGATCAAGCGAGCTAACGCATTGATATAACGAATGACTTCTTTTGCATAATGATAGCCTGGCGCAGCCTTTGCACCAAAGATGAATGTCCGCGGTGTCATCGTGAAGGAACGGTCTTCCTTCAGACGATAGTAAAGCGAATGAATGTGTAACGCATTCAAGAGTTGGCGTTTGTACGCATGCAATCGTTTGACTTGAACATCAAAAATCGAGGTCGGATCCACGACGATACCGGTTTCTTTTTCAATGAGCAATGCTAATTCTTCTTTACGCTGAAGTTTGATCTCAGCGATGTCCTTCTGTAACGCTGCATCCTCTGCCCATTTCGTCAACTTTTGCAAATCAGACGGATGCTGAATCCAACCATCCCCGATTGCTTCTGTCACACGATTTGCCAGTGCTGGGTTTGATGAGAGGAACCAGCGACGATGTGTAATTCCGTTCGTCTTATTGTTAAAGCGAAGCGGAAACATCTCATAAAATAGGCGCATCTCGCGCTGCTTCAGAATCTCAGTATGAATCTGTGCGACTCCATTCGTCGAATGCGTGCCGACGACAGCCAGGTTCGCCATGTTGATCCGGTCATCCGCGATGATGGCGATATCTCGCATATGCGCTTCCATGTGTGGATAGTTCGCAAGCACATCCTTACAGAAGCGTCGGTTGATTTCCTCGATGATGAGGTAGATGCGCGGTAACAAGCGACGGAACAAATCGATCGGCCAGCGCTCGAGTGCTTCTGACAGTAACGTGTGGTTCGTAAACGACATGACACTCTTCGTGATCCGCCATGCTTCTTCCCAGCCAAATCCTTCTTCATCGACAAGAATCCGCATCAACTCCGGAATCGCGACGACCGGATGTGTATCGTTGATATGAATAGCGATATGGTTGCCGAGTTGCTTCAATGAATGATTTCGCTTTTTAAAGGACGTTAAGATACTCCGTAATCCAGCAGAGACGAAGAAATATTGTTGCTTTAGACGCAGCTCTTTTCCTTCATACGTCGTATCATCCGGATACAGAAACTCTGAAATCGTCTGAATCGATTGTTTATGTGCCAGTAAATCTTTATAGTTCCCACGGTATTGGCTAAGTAATTCATCATCATCAAGTGGAGACTCAGCACTCCAAAGTCGCAGGTTATTGACGACCTTGTTTTGATAGCCGACGATTGGCATGTCGTACGGAACAGCACGGACGATTTCAGCCGGCTCATGATGGACACGATACCCATCACCGACCTCTTCAAGCCAGACATGCCCACCGAATGGCACATCGACCGCTTTATCAGAACGTCTGATTTCCCACATGTTTCCGTTCTTCAGCCAGTTATCCGGTAACTCGACTTGATAACCATCGATGATTTTTTGCTTGAAGAGACCATACTGATACCGGATCCCATTCCCGTGTCCAGGCAGACCGAGCGCAGCCAGGGAATCAAGGAAACATGCCGCGAGACGTCCGAGACCCCCGTTCCCAAGTCCAGGTTCCGGCTCTTCTTCTGTCAAATCACTGAGCTGATATCCGAGTTCTTCAAGTCCCTGCTCGACATCCTTTAAGACATCAAGACTCAATAGATTGTTATGCAGGAAACGTCCGAGTAAAAACTCGAGTGAGAAGTAATAGACTTGCTTACTTTTTTTATGGATATACGTTTCCTTCGTCCGTAACCAATCGGTCGTGACCGTCTCGCGTACCAGATAGGCAAGTGTCTGATAGATATCGTTTTCTGTTGCTTCCGTTATTGCCTTGCCATGCATCGAAACGAATCGTTCCGTAAACCTCTCCTTGAACTTCTCTTTATCTTTGAACATGACGTAACCCCTTTTCCCAGTGATACGATCAAGTGGCGGACGGTGCAATCAAACGATATAACGCCAAGTATTCGTCGGCTGAACGCAACCAACTGAAGTCCTCATTCATCGCTGTCTCAATCAAATGATCAAAGACTGGTCGATCATGATACACCTCAATCGTACGTTTAATCGCTTCTAAAAACTCATGTGCATTATAATTCGCGAACGAGAATCCATTTCCTTCTAATGTGAACTGATTGAACGGTTTGACCGTATCACGGAGCCCACCTGTTTCCCGAACGACCGGTAAACAGCCATACTTCATCGAAATCAACTGACTGAGACCACACGGTTCAAAACGCGATGGCATCAAGAAGGCGTCACTCCCCGCATAGATCCGTTGCGCGAGACCAACGTCGAATCCGATATAAGAAGCGATTTTGTCTGGACGAATCGATGTCGCATGATGGAACAATCCTTCATATTCCGCTTCACCCGATCCGAGAATGATGAACTGCGCATCGAGTTCGAACAAGTCTGGCAAGATATGCGCGAGTAAATCGATTCCCTTTTGGTCAACGAGACGAGACACGAAACCGAACAATGGTACGTCCGGATTAATCGGGAGACCTAGTTCCTCTTGTAAAGCCGCCTTGTTTTTTGCTTTTCCTTCCGTGACGGTATCAACGGAATATGTCTCAACGAGATGCGTATCATGCGCAGGATCAAATTGACGATAGTCGATCCCGTTCAAGATGCCACGCACATCGACAGCGCGATGTTGCAAGACCGGCTCAAGTGTCTCACCGTAATACGGATCCATGATTTCATCACGGTACGATGGACTGACTGTCGTGATTTGATTGGAGTGGACGAGTCCTGCCTTCATGTAATTGACGAGTCCGTTATGAGCGATCCCATCCGCTGTGAAATGTTCATGACTCAAACCAAGTAAGTCACCGAGCACTTCTTCCGGGAAGACACCTTGGTATTGTAGATTGTGAATCGTAAAGACCGTTTTAATGTCTTGATAGCGCTCAAGATGTTGATAATGGATACGTAAGAACGCTGGAATCACACCTGTTTGCCAATCGTGACAATGGATGACGTCCGGTACTTCCTTTCGATCGAAATGTTGAATCATCTCAAGGACAGCACGTGAGAAATAAGCAAACCGTTCAGCATCATCGTAATGTCCATAAATGACTCCATCCCGTTTGAAGTAGTACTCATTATCGATGAAATAGAACGTCACACCATCTTGTTTCAAACGGAGGACAGCACCAAATTGCTGGCGCCAACCGACTGGCACGATGAAGTCGAACAAGAACTCCATCTCTGATTTGTATTGTTCCTTGATTTGACCATAATTGGGTAAGACGACTGAAACGTCTGCCCCTTCCTCAGCAAGCGCTAAGGGGAGCGAGCCGACGACGTCAGCTAGCCCCCCTGTCTTGATGAAGGGTGTCGCTTCCGTGGCAGCAAACCATACCTTCATGAATGACATCTCCTTTAAACGATTGTTTGTTTTTTGATGACGATTGGTTCTTCTGCCGTTCCGCGGATGACTTGACCGCGTTTGACAGTGACTTCTTTATCGAGAATCGCGTACTCGACGACCGCCCCTTCTTCAATGACTGATTTTTGCATGATGATCGAGTTCTTGATGCGAGCGTGTTTTCCGACTTTGACACCACGGAACAAGATACTGTCCGTCGTCGTGCCTTCTAACTTACAGCCGTTTGCGACGAGTGAGTTCTTAATGGCAGAACCCGGTAAGTAACGCGTCGGCGGTTCATGCTTGATTTTCGTATAAACGTGTTGGAAGTCGTTGATTGCTCCCCACTGTTCAAGTAACAGCATGCTTTCACGGTAATACGAACGAAGCGAATGAATGACTTGTGATGTACCACGGTACTCATACCCGTGAACGTGCAAGCGATTGAGCTGCGAACGAATGATGCTTTGAAGTAAATCGTACTCACCACGTGCGATGGCTTCATCGATTAAACGAACAAAGAGATTCTTCGATAGGACGACCGTTTCCATGTAGAACGTCTCATCCGTCGGTTGGAACCCTCGTGATCCGATTGCCGTCACGCGATTCTGTTCGCCAAAACGGATCGGACGGCAGTATTTACAAGGCAGCTCACGCTTCGTATAGACGACCGTGATGTCCGCATTCGATTCTTTATGTTCGCGTAACACATCGCGATAATCTACCGCGGATAAGATGTTTGAACCAGAAACGACGACATAGTTTTCCTTACTGCGAAGGAAGAAGTCACGGTGGAGGTGGAAGTTCGATAAATCTCCACGGAACTCGTTCGCATCTTGTGACAATGCAGGCGGGAAGATGTAGAGTCCACCGTTTGAACGGTCAAGATCCCACTCTTTACCCGATCCAAGATGGTCCATCATTCCACGATATTTCTCGAGTGTAAAAATCCCGATGTTTGCGATATCGTTTTGTACCATGTTCGTTAATGTAAAATCGATCAACCGATAACGTCCTGCAAATGGAACTGCCGCTAAGTTACGATGTTCCGTCAATTCCTTGAAAAAGCCTTCTTCTCCGCTTAAATTGATGACACCTAATAAATCGACCTTCATCCGAATATCCCCCTTATTGAATCGCTTCTTTGATGACTTCGTTCTTCTTGACGATGCTGTCTGCTTCAATGACGAAAACTTCTCCGTCTGGAGAGCCGATCGTTGCACCATCTTCTACGATCACACCGTCCGCTAAGATCGCCCGATGAATCGTGACGTCTCGTCCGATTTTGACGTTCGGGAAGACGACCGAGTCTTTGACGAGTGATCCTTCTGCTACGTCGACACCATGGAAGAGAACCGAATGATTGATTTCACCTTCGATATGGCATCCTTCATTGATGATCGATGTCTCGACTGTCGCAGCATTCCCGATATATTGTGGTTGCTGATTCGGGTTGACCGAATAGACTTTCCAAGAAGGATCATATAAATCAAACTCTGGTTCTGCCGTCAACAAGTCCATATTCGCTTCCCAGAGCGATTGAATCGTTCCGACATCTTTCCAGTATCCTTTAAATTTATAAGCACGAATATTGAGGTTTTCAAAGAGCATGTTCGGAATGATGTTCTTACCGAAGTCAAAGCTTGATTCCGCATCACCAGCATCTTGAATCAAATGTCGTTTTAATACATCCCAGTTAAAGACGTAGATTCCCATCGATGCAAGATTCGATTTTGGATTCTGTGGTTTTTCTTCGAATTCATTAATCCGGAGATCATCATCCGTGTTGAGAATTCCGAATCGTGGTGCTTCTTCCCATGGCACTTCACGAACAGAGATTGTTACGTCCGCTCCGCCAAGACGATGCTCTTCAATCATCTGTTCATAATCCATTTTATAAATATGATCGCCTGATAAGACAAGAACATAGTCAGGGTCAAATTGGTTGATGTAACTCATGTTCCGATAAATGGCATTTGCCGTTCCTTCATACCAGTTCTTTCCGTTTTGCGCCTGGTAAGGAGGTAGAATCGTCAAACCACCGTTACGTCGATCTAAATCCCATGCACTCCCGATTCCGAGATAGCGGTTTAATTCAAGTGGTTCATATTGCGTTAATACACCAACTGTATCGATTCCTGAGTTCGTACAGTTCGACAGCGGGAAATCAATGATCCGGTACTTTCCTCCAAATGCAACAGCTGGTTTTGCAGTATGTTTCGTTAAAGCTCCCAGACGTTTCCCTTCTCCGCCTGCAAGTAACATCGCAACGACATTCTTTTTAGCCATTTCGTCCCCTCCATTTATGCTCTTTTTTTCAGACAATTCGCGTTGTAAAATCCACAGATACTTCTATATACCCAATCTTTTCTCTTTTTAATATAACATTCCTGCAAAATAGGTTTATTAAAATACAAAAATCGAAAAAAAATCTACTGATTTCTCCATAAAAGACCGATAATAGGAATGAAATGGCTTTTTGAAAGGAGTTCTCATGCGAATTACTACAGGATATCTTGTCTTACTTGGTCTTGCGACGATGCTTCTATTTTCCTTATTTTCAATAAAAGATGAGTTGAAAACAGCACGTACACTTTTTTTCTGGGCCGATGAACAGACGACGCGACATCCACTGACCTCCTATCAACCAATCACCGTAACCTATGAAAACAAACGGGTCGAGCTCTATGACGGATTGCGACGGGATGATCTAACTCCTCGAACATTGCCGAAAAAAGTCGAGCAAGCGTTTGTTGCCATCGAAGATCAGCGTTTCTATCAACATGACGGATATGACATCACAGGAATCTTACGCGCGTTTACAAAAAATCAGTCGGATTCTAAATCTCAAGGTGGCAGTACGATCACACAACAACTAGCAAGAATGACGTATCTATCAAACGAAAAAACATATACTAGGAAAATAAAAGAGTTGTTAATTGCTGTGTCTTTGGAGCAAAAATATTCAAAAAAAGAACTGATGACGGCGTATGTCAATCAAGCCTATTTCGCGAATAATATTTATGGTATCGAACTTGCCGCAAAATCATATTTCAATAAGCCGGCACGCGAGTTGAGTTGGTCTGAAATCAGTTTTCTGACAGCAATTCCGAATAATCCTTCTCTTTATGACCCGCTACGCTTTCCTGAAAACACAAAAAAACGTCAGCAACGAATCGTTCAAGCGTTAATACGCGATCGTGTACTGACGAAAGATTTTGCTATTTCTCGTGTGTCGCCTCGATCCTATAAACCGAGTGTCCCTTATCCAGATTATATCGATGCCACCGTTCAAGCTGCGGTTCGGATGACCGCTCAAAAAAAAGGTTGGAGTGAGAAGCGTGCTGCAGAATATCTGCATCAACAAGGGGCGGTCATCTCGACATATCTCGACTCAGCAGAACAACGACGGGCTAAGGAAGCTCTTCGCAATCTACCCAACCCGATTGAGGGTGCTTATGTTGGCATCGACGGACAAACACACGGGGTCACCGCTCTTGTCGGCTACAAATCGAATTTGACAGGTCAGTTCAACCGAGCAGTGCAGTCGTACCGACAACCTGGTTCAGCCATCAAACCGTTACTTGTCTATGGTCCTTACCTTGAGAAGACGAAAGCCCGCTTATCGAGCACATTAGACGGTAGTCCCGTCTGTATCGACGGATACTGTCCGTCAAATAGCGGAAATCGAATTCTCGGACAAGTAACGATTGCCGATGCGATTGCTTACTCCTATAACACACCAGCTATTCGCGCATTTGCTGTCTCTTTCCGGGAAGGATTGAAGTCGATCCGTCCGTTCCAGTTCAGCCAATGGACGCGCGAGGATGATGCTTTTACAAGTGCTCTAGGTGGGTTGCAATACGGGATCAGTCCGTATGAACTGACAAACGCCTATACCGTATTCGTTAATGATGGGCTCTATCGACCGGCGTCGATGATTAAAAGTATTACGCTTAAGAATGGAACGGTCGAACGACCACAAGAAAAGGAACAACGGATTTGGTCCAGTCAGACGAACCGGGAATTACGGGCTGGTTTGAAAAATGTCATGACGTATGGAACGGGACGCAAAGGATATGATTCCTCTGCGCGCTATATTGGAGGAAAAACAGGAACAACGAACGACAATAAGGACATGTGGTTCGTTGGCATCAAAAATCAACATATCGGAGGGATTTGGCTAGGGGCAGATCGCCCACGTCCCTTCCCTGTTGAGGCAAATGCAACGCTACAGGTCCAGACGTGGGCAACGATTTTACGTCCTTAAATCAACTCGGAAATAAAATCGCTTCCCCGAACGAATTGAATAAAGTCAGACCGACCCAGGATAGACCAGCAAGCAGAACACCCCAGGCTAAGAAAGAAAAGATAATCAAACCAACGGCTCCTGCTGCACTCGTCATTTTACTGATTTGTACCGTGTAAAAGATGAAGTAGATGAAAAAAGACACAAGCAAGACGATTCCGACATGCAAGAAGGACGTCATGAAGGCGAAGCTAACACAACCTCCGATAAGTAGCAGAATACTTCCCGGACGTAACATGCCGAGTGTCGTTCCCTCTTGTTCCTTGATGAAAAAGGCGAAACCGAGCTGATTGATCGTATCTGACAATAGTTTAAGTGAACTGAAGATCATGAAGTAAACGATCAGGAAGCCGAGCCAAACAACGAGCTTCGTATCGCGTGCCGTCAAGAGTTGTAACAATTCATCGTACACTCCGACTTGATCGAGCCAATGTAATGCAAGTTCCGTCGTTGCAATCGCAAGGGACGTACTAAATAACAAGATGCTGATCAGCGGAGCATAACTTAATAGGTAAACGTTCGTACGCATGTGGAGTCTCCATTCATAGAAAATTCATATGTAGCACACAATTTCACTTACAGGTATACTATAATAGATTATATCGGTTCAAGAGACTGAAGGGGGAAACAAAAATGGCATTTATCTTAATGGTCGGCGTAAGTCTTGCGTTTTTGACAGCAATCTTCACTGCAGGCTACAACAAAAAACCTGAAGGTAACGAATAATTCATAAAAGCTCCATCCTGATTCAGGATGGAGCTTTTGCTTTATAGAAGACCTGCGTATCCTTGCTGACGTAATGCTTCATAGACGATGATCGCTGCCGTGTTCGAGACGTTCAGTGAACGAACGAGATTCGATTGGGGTAGACGGATACAACGCTCTGCGTTCGCATCGATGACTTCAAGCGGTAATCCTTTTGTTTCCCGACCAAAGACGAAGAAATAATCCTGTTCGACGTCCGATAAGTCGATCTGGCTCGGGTACTGTTCTCCATATTTCGTAATATAGTAGAAAATACCTTCCGGATGCTTCTCCCACAGTTCTTCTAACGAATCATGATAACGGACATCGACGAATTCCCAGTAATCAAGACCCGCACGTTTAAGTTGCTTATCGTCCGTCGAGAAGCCGAGCGGTCGGATCAAATGAAGGACGGAATGCGTCGCTGCACATGTGCGTGAAATATTTCCTGTGTTTTGAGGAATCTCCGGTTGATACATAACGACATGAATAGTCATGGTTTAATTCTCTCCTATCTCATGCGCTAAAAGCGCTTCTTTATGGGCAATCCCACTTGCAAAACCCGTCAGTTTACCAGTCGCCCCGATGACACGGTGACACGGATAAATTAACGCGATCGGATTCCGGTTCAAGGCACCACCAACGGCTCGTGCTGCCTTTGGTTTCCCAATCATTCGAGCCAGTTCACCGTAACTGATCGTCTGACCAAACGGAACGGTTCGTAAAGCGTGCAATACTTGCTCTGCAAATGGTGTGACACGCAACTGACAAGGAAGTGCATCAAGCGCTTGTCGATCGCCTACTGCGTAACGATCAAACGCCATGCGCCAAGCATTCGGTAATTCACCGTCGTCGGTTTCTTTTTGCAAATAGGTTCGAGCACGCTCTTCATTCAATCCAAAATCGAGATACACGATGTGCTCTTTTTCCCATGCGACGAGCAATGTACCAAACTCATAAGTGAGCTGTTGAAATGGCATCTGCTTCCCTCCACTCCTCAAGTAACCGTTGTCCTTCGGTTTGCACATCCACTGCAATATCGGCTAAAAGACGTGATTCGATGTACGACTTCTCATCGATTCCGCCAATCCGGCCGACTGCCCAGAGTGCAAGCGCCCGCATGTCTTCCCGGGCATCCGTTTCTGTCATCAATCGTAACGCATCAATCGCACTCTTGTCTCGGTAATGGACGAGCGCACAAATCGCATTACGCTGAATCGGCTTCTTTCCACGCCATGCGCCAGACAACGTCCCGAACCGGCTCTTGAACTCGCGGTTACTCATGGATAAGAGTGGAACTAAGAGCGGTTTGACTTGTTCTGGATCCGGCTGCAGTTCAGCATGATGTATCGCATTCTTCTTCCGGTTATACGGACATACTTGCTGACACGTATCACAACCGTATAGACGGTTCCCAAGCGCCATTCGGAATGGTTCTGGTAGTAACGTTTTCGTCTGCGTCAAAAACGAGATGCACCGTTTAGCGTCGATGACGCCAGGTTCAACAAGCGCATCCGTCGGACAAGCGTCGATGCACTTATTGCATGTCCCACACAATTCTTCGACTGGCTGATCCGGCGGTAGAACGATATC
This sequence comes from Exiguobacterium sp. E17S, assembly GCF_057772545.1. Lineage (NCBI taxonomy): Bacteria > Bacillati > Bacillota > Bacilli > Caryophanales > Exiguobacterium > Exiguobacterium sp. E17S. The sequence goes on along the minus strand of NZ_JBYLRU010000001.1, from coordinate 2,104 downwards.
TGTAATCAGTTCACCAAGATAGAGATAGGATCCGTGCTCCTCACTGATGATCGAGCAGTTTTTCCCACTGAATCCGATACCTGCTCGTTCTGCTACTGCACGATCGACGAGTTCTCCTGTATCGACCATCGAGCGTGTCCTTGCACCTGGACTCAATTCTTGAATTTTTTCTTCAAGTAACGTCAAGCGTTGTCGCAACGCCTGGTGATAATCCAGTCCCCAGGACGATCGACAAAAGATTCCCCGTCGCTCCCCTTCCTTGCCACGAGGTGCATTTTTGAGAGTACTTGGATACGCGACCGCAATGGCAATGATCGAAGCGGCATCTTCAACGAGTAGAGACGGTGTCGTTCGAAGGTCGAGATCGGGCTCTTCAAAACCAGAAGCGAATCCTTTTTCTTGTTGCGCTTGCAGGCGACGTTTTAAGACAAGAAATGGATCAGCCGTCGTCACCTTCAATTCATCGATCCCAATCTCTGCTGCGTACTCTTGTAAAGCCAATTTCAATTGCATACCATCCATCACGATCTACTCCTTTCCTCGTTAAAATCCCGTTCCTAAACAAAAAGAGCAAGGTGTCAGCGAAAACGACACATTGCTCTTTTTTGGTAAGCGGGTGAAGGGAATCGAACCCTCGTCATCAGCTTGGAAGGCTGAGGTTTTACCATTAAACTACACCCGCATGATCAGGTGAAACATCAGATTGTGTAAAAAGTATAAAGCGGGTGAAGGGAATCGAACCCTCGTCATCAGCTTGGAAGGCTGAGGTTTTACCATTAAACTACACCCGCAAGATACCGGTGGTCGGAATCGAACCGACACTCCAAAGGAACACGATTTTGAGTCGTGCGCGTCTACCAGTTCCGCCACACCGGCACAATCTCTTGCAAAACTATTTAATTGAGAAATAGTTGGAGGCGCCAGTCAGAATCGAACTGACGATAAAGGAGTTGCAGTCCTCTGCCTTACCACTTGGCTATGGCGCCACTCATTGGAGCGGAAGACGGGATTCGAACCCGCGACCCCGACCTTGGCAAGGTCGTATTCTACCACTGAACTACTTCCGCTTGAAAAGCTGGGCTGGAAGGGATCGAACCTTCGCGTGCTGGAATCAAAATCCAGTGCCTTACCACTTGGCTACAGCCCAATAATAAGAGGGCGACTGATGGGAATTGAACCCACGAATGCCGGAATCACAATCCGGTGCGTTAACCACTTCGCCACAATCGCCATGGTAAACAGGGGCAGCAGGAATCGAACCCGCGCTGACGGTTTTGGAGACCGTAGTTCTACCGCTAAACTATGCCCCTATGGTGGTGGGGGGGGGCGGATTCGAACCGCCGAACCCGAGGGAGCGGATTTACAGTCCGCCGCGTTTAGCCACTTCGCTACCCCCCCACAAATGGGAAAATCATGTTGTTAATAAAGATGGTGGCTTTGGACGGAATCGAACCGCCGACACAAGGATTTTCAGTCCTTTGCTCTACCAACTGAGCTACAAAGCCTTAACAATGGCGGTCCTGACGGGATTCGAACCCGCGATCTCCTGCGTGACAGGCAGGCATGTTAACCGCTACACCACAGGACCGTATGTAATTGCGGGGGCCGGATTTGAACCGACGACCTTTGGGTTATGAGCCCAACGAGCTACCAGACTGCTCCACCCCGCGACGCTATAAATGGTGACCCGTACGGGATTCGAACCCGTGTTACCGCCGTGAAAGGGCGGTGTCTTAACCGCTTGACCAACGGGCCATTATGAATTGAAAGTGATGATGGCGGAGAGCAAGGGATTCGAACCCTTGAGACGCTTTTGACGCCTACACGATTTCCAATCGTGCTCCTTCGGCCACTCGGACAGCTCTCCATTGTACGTGGTGAAGAAGTAATAAATGGCTCCGCAAGTAGGATTTGAACCTACGACCTACCGGTTAACAGCCGGTTGCTCTACCGCTGAGCTATTGCGGAACGATCGCCTGGCAGCGTCCTATCCTCACAGGGGGAAGCCCCCAACTACTTTCGGCGTTCAAGTGCTTAACTTCCGTGTTCGGCATGGGAACGGGTGTGACCACTTGGCTATCGCCACCAGACATTTATTATCTTA